>JANPRD010000003.1 GCA_024699715.1 Candidatus Methanophagales archaeon | reverse complement strand
AGGAAGCACATGCCCGTGGGAGTGAATAGTCCTATGAAAGTATTCAAACGGTTTCTGTTCATTAATTATGTTAATTCCATTAGTTACCTATCGCTTGACAATCTGCGATAAATGTTTTGCGAGGGATTTTGCCAGCATTTTTGTGATTCCAGATATTTCTATGCCCACAACTCGCCCATGCTCATCGTATTCTACACGCACACCTTCCTCCACTTCCTCCGAATCCACAGAAGTTCCCTCCTTTAGTGAGATATACAATATGTCCACTTCATCATCAAACCATATCTTCACCTTATTTTCACCCATCTTTTTCCCTCCTTCTTTTTAATCTCCCTATTTATGTCCCTACAAGGATATACCGTTATAACTTTTATCTTTTCGTCCTCCTTCGTGTAAGGAACTACAAGATATGTTGAAATCGCCCCTATTTTCACATTTGCAATCGCCACTATTGCATTTGTGAGCAAATCATAAAAGATAAACTCCGGCTCATTTAACACCTTCTTCACTATATCCTCACTCAATTTCCGCTCTTCAATCTTCCTAAGGGCATGCTTTGAAAATGTCATCTCCTCCATTATGTCTCACTCTTCATATCCAAGGGACATACTCGCTTAACAATTTAAAATTGATTGCTTATTCTTAAATCTACGCCCTTCTTATTGTTTGAAGGATATGAAAGGGAGAGAGAAATGAAATCGGAAGAGCTTTACGAGGAAGCGTGAGCAGTCCGGTGAGGGCGTTCAAACCCTTCCTATCCCTGCAACTCGCAACCTCACATTCCTCAAACTTCTTCGTTTTCCTGCCACTCCTCTATCCCTCTCCTACTCTGTGCAATATTTATATAGCGGAGAGACAGACTTAAATGTATGAAGCTATCAATAAGGAACTTCAGAGGGATAAAGAAGGGAGAAATTGACTTTAAGGATTTGAATATATTGATAGGAGGGAATAATTCTGGGAAAACGACGGTTCTTGAAAGTTTATTTCTCGTTCCAAACCCTCTCAGATATGTTCCTTATGGCATAATGTTGAAGCTGTAAGCATTTTGAGTTCTTTACATTCCACATTAGGCGAGGCTTATACTTTCCTCTTTCACGAATATACAAGCAATACGGCTACTATAACATGTTCCAACGTCACAGTAGAGTTTCAAAGGACGGGAAATTCTATACGTGTTTATATGAAGGACTGGTCAAGATAATAAACATCACATGGGTTCTTTAGCGCATCTCTCAAGCGGTTCAAGAGAACCAATTCTGATTACCAAACGGTGATGTGGAATCCTATGTTGCGAGAGGAAATAGGGGAAACTTTCTATTTTCACCCTTCTCTTATGAAGCATATATGGGAATATTTCAGGCATCATTGGGTGGAGTTCAGGGGCGTTGGTCTTCCGGCGAAAGTAGCAAAGAGAATATCGGAAGGAATAAGTGAGGAATACGATGACTTATTTTTAGAGCCTTTCGCTGGTGGCTCGCAAACAATATATGTGCGCAGAGCGAAGGATGCGAAAGGGATAAGACTTGGAGACATGGGTCATGGATTCCAAATATTCGCAACTTTACTTCTTCTTTATGAGTTTAAAAAGCCTAAAATTTTGATGTTAGACGATATTGAGGCGCACATAAATCCCTCTTTGCTAATACATATCGCCTCTTGGTTCAGAGATGTCCTTGATGAAGGCACGAAAATTATAATTTCAACTCATAGCCTTGAAGTGACGAAGTTTATTTCCGGAGTTCTTGACGAATATGAGCCACAGATAACATTATTATCGCTACATGATGGCATTTTGAACGCAAAAAACCTCAGTTTGGAGGAGATTGAGGACTTGGAGAAGGCGGGTATTGATGTGAGAATGGGGGAGGGTGTCCTTATATGAGGCTCAGAGTTCTCTCACCTCCCGACTGGAGCATAAGTAGGAATTTAGGGAAGTGGGCGAGAAAGTTAAGGATTCCTTTATCAGGACTTGCTCCCGTGAAAGGGGTAATTATTATAGGCAATGGAACTCCAGACGACATTGTTTGCTTAATACTCTGTCATAAATTTGATGGGAAACATGTTGTTGGCGTGACAAAGCCTGAAGCTGCAGGGATTAAAAACGCTATATATGCTGCACTAAAGGTTGTTGAAAAGGTGAAGGTGAAGGATTTGATGATAATTTTGGATCAGGAGGAGAGAGAACAAGAAGAATTCTGGAATAAAGTGGAAGAAGGATTTAGGGAGGAAAAAGTGGAGTTCACCGTGAATGAGGAGGGAGAAGGATTCAGAGCTTATGAATGCTCACAAGCTCACTACAAATTTAAAGTCGCCGTTTTAGCAAAATGGTCTCCCCAATAAACAATATAAGAAGCATACTATAGAGGACCATTTGCTTGAACTCTCAATGAGCTTAGAAAATGTGAGAGAAGATGTTGAAGAAGTATTAAGAGAGAGCGAATATGACCCAAAAGAGGCATGGAAAAAGTTAAGAAAGAAACATAAAGAGATTCATGGAAAAGTTTACTCTCACTTACTCAATGCATCTAAAGATAAAATTAGGTCATATTTTCCTCAACATGTGAGGGCGTTAGAGATATTTAGAGAAATAATAGAAAGGAGAGAGAAATGAAATCGGAAGAGCTTTACGAGGAAGCGAGGAAGCACATGCCTGGAGGCGTGAGCAGTCCTGTGAGGGCGTTCAAGCCTTTTCCGTTCTTCACGACGCATGCGAAAGGCTCTCGCATTTACGATGTTGACGGTCGTGAGTTCATTGATTTCTGCCTCGCATACGGACCGCTCGTGCTCGGTCATCGGAACGATGAGGTGCTCGACGCAGTGAAGGAGCAGTTGGAGCGTGGCTGGCTCTTCGGAACGCCTCACAACGCAGAAATTGAGCTTGCGAAGGCTGTGAAGCGCTGCTTCCCTTCTATTGAGATGCTCAGGCTCGTGAACACAGGAAGCGAGGCGACGATGTCAGCAATAAGGGTCGCTCGTGCTGCGAAGGAGCGAGACAAAATTGTGAAGATTGAAGGCGGCTTTCACGGCGCTCACGACGGCGTGCTTGTGAAAGCTGGCTCAGGCGCAACAACTTTCGGCATTCCTGACTCAAAGGGCATACCCGCTGAAATGGTGAAGAACACGCTTCAAGTGCCTTTCAACGACGCAGATGCGTTGAGCGAAGTGCTTGAGCGTCAGCGTGAGGAAGTTGCAGCGGTCATTCTTGAGCCAGTCTTAGGAAACATCGGCGTTATTCCCCCCGAAGAGGGATATTTGCATGAAGTTCGCAAGATAACAGCGGAAAATGATGTGCTTCTCATATTTGACGAGGTCATTACTGGCTTCAGATTGGCACCCGGAGGCGCACAGGAGTATTATGGCGTGAATGCTGACATCACTACGCTCGGTAAAATACTGGGAGGCGGCTTCCCCATCGGCGCATTCGGCGGAAAGCGAGAAATTATGGAGTTAGTTGCGCCCGCAGGACCCGTTTACCAAGCGGGAACATTCAGCGGTAATCCCGTTTCTGTCGTTGCGGGATTGAAAACGCTTGAAATATTGCTGAGGGAGCGTGTGCATGAGAAAATAAACAGAGCGGGTGAAATGCTGCGTTCTTCGCTGCGAGAAATCGTTGAGGATGCTTCTCTCCCTGTTTTCGTTGGTGGCGTCGGCTCAATGTTCCAAATATTCTTCAGCGAAGGCGGAAAGCCCGTCAAAAACTACGCAGATGCGCTGAAATGCGACAAAGATAAATACATGCGGATGCACAGAGAAATGCTGAACGCAGGCATATTCCTCGCTCCCTCGCAGTTTGAGACGAATTTCGTCAGCGCTGCGCACACAGATGAGGATTTAAAGCGGACAGAAGAGGCTTTCAAGGAGATACTGCCAAAAATCGCAGCCGAAAACGAAGTGTGAGTGAGAGTTAAATGAGATTGCTGCGGCTCTTGCATTTGTTCAGAAGAGGGAAGAGATGGCTCGCAAGATAATTTTAGGGACAAGGGGGAGCAAGTTAGCGTTGAAGCAGGCTGAGAAGGTAGTGGAAGCGCTGACTGATGCTTTCAGCGTTGAAGTAGAAGTCAAGACAGTGAAGAGTTTTGGGGATATTGTGCAAGACAGGGCGTTGTATGAGATGCCTACGAGGGGAGTTTTTGTGAAGAAGTTGGATGCGCTGCTCATTTCTCGTAAGATAGATATAGCGGTTCACAGCATGAAAGACATTCCTTTGGAGCGACCGCCCTCTTTGGAGACTGCTGCTGTTCTTCCGAGGGACTCTCCTTACGATGTCCTCATTTCAAACGGTAGTGTTGAGGAGATGCCTGAGGGTGCGGTCGTGGGGACTTCAAGCGTGAGGCGCCGTCTCCAAATGCTGCACCGCTTTCCCGTGAATGTGAAAGACATTCGTGGCAATGTGGACACACGACTTCGTAAATTGAGGAATGGAGAATACGACGCAATCATTCTTGCTGAGGCTGGCATACAACGCTTGGGCTTGGAAGTTAATGGCAAACGATTGTGCGGCGAGCCTTTCGTGCCTGCGCCGAATCAAGGCATAATTGCGGTCGTTTCCCGTCTTAACAGCAAGGAGAGCGAGATGCTCAGAGAGATTGACGATGCTGAAACGAGAGCAGAGGCGTCTGCCGAGGAGGAAGTGCTTCGCATTCTCGGCGGTGGCTGCGCAACTCCCGTCGGCGTCCTCGCAAAAGCAACGAAAAGCGAGATTGAATTGGAGGTCTATGTCGGCATTTCCCCCGAGAAATACATATATGAGCGGTGCAGACTGAGAAGGAACGAGCAATATTATCAAAATTTGAGGAGTTTTGCTCAGAAAATAAGGAAAATGAGGGATGAAATGAGTTAGTCGTCCGCATATGTTCCTGCTGTTGAAAAGTAAGCTGCTGTTTAAAAGTAAGAAAAAAGAGGGAGAAGGAATGCAGAGGAAAAGGAGCGTGGTAGAGAGATGCCGGTGGTGAGGCTTTTCTACGATGACTTGGAGCGTCTGACGGGTGCGAGCATAGAGCGAATAAAGGAGAGGTTGCCGCTTCTCGGTGCGGACATTGAGCGAGAGACTGCGGAATACATGGATGTTGAGTTTTTTCCGAACAGACCGGATTTGTTCAGTGTAGAGGGCGTTGCTCGTGCCATGCGGGCGTTCTTGGACATTCAGACGGGTCTTCGCACATTCAAAGTCGGCAGTTCAGGCGTTGAGTTGCGTGTTGACGCAGAAGTGCTTGGCATAAGACCTTGGGTTGTGTGCGCACTCGTAAGGAATGTGAATTTGAGTGAGCGGGCGATTGAGTCGCTAATGAATTTGCAGGAGCATTTGCACAGAGGCATCGGCAGGAACAGGCGAAAGGTCTCCATCGGCGTTCATGACTTCGGGAAGGTGAAGCCTCCTTTTAAATATACCGCTGTTGAACCCGATTTCTCATTTGTTCCGCTGGATTTTGAAGAGGAGATGACGATGCGGGATATATTGAGGAGGCATCCGAAAGGGATTGAGTATGCTTTTATATTAAAAGATGCGGAGAAATATCCCATAATTTTGGATTCTGAAGGGAAAGTTCTCTCATTTCCGCCGATAATAAATGCTGAATTGACGAGAGTAACAGAGGAAACGAGGGATATTTTTGTTGAAGTAACGGGAATGGATGAGAATGTGCATGTTGCGTTGAATATTGTTGCCTGTGCGCTTGCGGAGCGGGGCGGTGAGATTCAAAAAGTGGTGGTGAGGTCGCCTCTATTCGGCGAGAACGGAGAATTAGGAGCGATAGAAACGCCGAGACTTGAGCCAGTGCAGATTAAAGTGCGCTTGAGTGAGGTCAGAGCGCTTACAGGCTTGGAATTGAGTGCGGAAGCGTGCAAGAGATGCGCAGAGAGAATGGGTTTGGGTGTGAAATTAGCAGGCAACGAAGAATTGGATGTGAGCATTCCAGCATATCGCTACGACATTTTGCATCCTTGGGATGTAATTGAGGACATCACAATCGGCTATGGCTACGATGCGATTCAGCCGACACTTCCGAAAGCAGCGGTAGTAGGCGAGGAGCATCCTGAAGAGCGCAGAAAAAGGAAGATTCGTGAGATGATGGTGGGTTTAGGATTCACTGAAGTCCTCACATTCACGCTTTCATCAGAAAAGAAGCAGTTTGAATTCATGCGTCGTGTTGAAGGAGAGTGGAAGCGAATTCGTGAGGGCGTCGTGAGGGTTGCGGACCCGATAAGTGCGGAGCTTACAATGCTAAGATGCTCCCTTCTTCCGAACCTGCTGGAAGTTTTGGCGAGGAACAAACATCACGAGATGCCACAACGCATATTTGAGGTCGGCTCGGTCTTCTTCGGAGACGAGGGCGAAGAAGAGAAGCAGATGCTCGCAGCGGTTGCGATGCACGCTCATGCGAACTTTGCGGAGGTTCGCTCTGTCGTCAGTGCGGTGTTGCGTGAGCTCGGGTGCGAAGAGGAAATTGAGCCTTCTTCAGACCCCGCATTCCTGAAAGGCAGGCGAGCTGACATCTTTTTCGGTGAGAAGAAAGCGGGTGTATTCGGCGAGTTACACCCTGAAGTCCTCTCAAACTTCGGAATTGACCATCCTGTTGTCGGATTTGAATTAAACATAGATGAAACACTGAGACCTTAGGGATTATCCATCCGAGCTCGGGAGAGGCTAAGCGATGCATTCTGTCGCACAGCATATAAGAATGCCTTAACGCCTCTTTAAATCAAGTTTTTAATCTGAACTGCAATCTGTTCATTTTTAAAGTGGAGTGCTTCAATCGCACCAGTGGGGCATGTGGCAGCGCAAGAGCCGCATCCCTTGCATAAAACCTCCTCAATCCTTTTATCTGCGAGTGAAATCGCACCAAAAGGGCAAGAAGCGACGCAAAGACCGCAGGATATGCATTTACGCTCATCCAAAACGGCTGTCGTGGCTTCAATCCCGCATTTGCCTGCAAATAGGAGTTTCAGAGCGGCTGATGCTGCTGCGGATGCCTGTGCAACGGTGTCCTGAATGTCTTTCGGCGACTGACAGCAGCCAGCGATGAAAATGCCTTCTGTGAGCGTCTCAACTGGACGCAACTTCGGATGCGCCTCCAAAAAGAAACCACTGCTCTTACGACCTAATTTCAGCATCCTTGCGAGTCTCGCCGCATCTCCTCTCGGAATGACAGCGGTGGCGAGAACGACAAGGTCAGCACGCAGCTCAGTAGCGACGCCCTCGCAGACTGCTCTCACGACGACGCCATTCTCACCTTCTCTGAATACTTCAATCGGTTCATCCAATTCTCTTCTCACATAATTTAGCTTCAGCACGCACCCTCTGATAGAATTCCTCGTATCCCTTACCGTATGCACGAACATCAGTGTATAAAACCGTAATATCAGCGTCAGGAATCTTTTCTTTTATCAAGTGAGCCTGCTTCATTATATACATGCAGCATATACGGGAGCAATAAGGTCGCTCTTCACTGCGAGAACCCACACAACTTATGAATACTACTCGCTTAGGCTCTCTCCCATTCACTATAATTTTTCCTCCTGTGGGTCCAGATGCATTCATTAACCTCTCTAATTCAAGCGATGTGATGACTTCCTTGAATTTTCCGTATCCATAATCATGAGGCTTATAAACATCAAATCCCGTCGCTACAACGATTGTTCCAACTGAAAATTCAATAATTTCATCCTTTCTGAGAGAAATCTATTGCATTTGTAGGGCATACTTCAACACATCTCGGGCTTTTACCGCACTTTCCCTTCGTTAGCATAAGACAATTATCTGCATCAACAACATAAACAGACGGAACTGCCTGCGGAAACGGTATGTATATCGCACTCCTCTTCTTCATGCCTGCATTGAATTCGTCAGGAATTTTCCCTGAAAGCCTGCATGCCTCCGCACAGAGACCGCATCCAGTGCATTTTTCCTCGTCGACGAAGCGTGCCTTGCGACGAACTCTCACCTTGAAATTCCCAACAAAACCCTCAACGCCCTCAACTTCAGAGTAAGTCAGCAATTCTATGTTCTCGTGATGCTCAATTTCAGACATTTTAGGCGTTAGAATGCATGCGGAGCAGTCTAAAGTAGGAAAAGTTTTGTCGAGTTGAGCCATGTGTCCGCCGATTGAGGGGGATTTCTCCACTAAATAGACCTTGAATCCCGCATTCGCAATGTCTAAAGCCGCTTGAATGCCCGCAATTCCACCGCCAAGAACTAATGCAGAGGGTAAGACGCTCACTTCCTTCTCCTCTAAAGGCTCAAGCAGCGCAACACGAAATACCGCAGAACGCACAATTTCTTTCGCCTTCGCAGTCGCCCCCTCCGTGTGAACCCAGGAGCATTGCTCCCTTATGTTTGCCTGCTCCATGCAGTAAGGATTCATTCCAGCATCCCGAATCGCCCTCCTGAAAGTATGTTCATGCATGCGTGGTGAGCATGCCGCAACAACCACAGCATCCAATTTCAAATCAAGAATGTCATTTTTTATCAATTCCTGACCCTGCTCCGAGCATAAGTATGGATAATCACGAGCAACAATCACATTTGGTAACGATTCCGCATACGCCCTCACATCCTTAACATCAACAGTCCCCGCAATATTCGAGCCACAGTGGCAGATATAAACGCCTATTCGCCTCCTACGCAGACGCATTTTAACTTCGCTCCTCTTCTCATTCACCCTCTACGCACTCGCAAGGCTTCTTGCCGCATTTAGGGCATGCCACCCCGTATTTTCGCAAGACCGCCTCCTGCAAGTCAACGCCAAGGACATTCGCAGCGGAGAAAATCCAAGCGACGACATCCGCAAATTCTTCCTCTATTTCCTCTTTCTTACCCTTGCGGACGCTCCTGAAAAGCTCTCCTATCTCTTCTGCAAGCCAAAAAGCGTCTTTTCCGCCCCTCTCCTTCTGTCTTTCATGCCATACAATTCATCCATGTGGCGCTGAAACGCTCTCAGTTCCATCACGACGACAACCTCCTCTCCTTCGGCACGAAATTTTTTATGAATTTACCGTTTCCTTTTCCGCATCCCAAGAAATAAGAACGCCACTTCAAAATCACATATCCCTTGACATCGCTCTCCAAGTCCTCGCCACGAAGCCACTTCCTCGCCTCTTCGTCGCTCAAATTCAAAACGCCTCTACGAGCCTTCGCACCCACGAGAAAGCTACCCTCAATTGAGAGTCGCAAACCATCCTTCTCAAGCTTTCCGAAGTAAATGCCTGCGTGCTTCTCCGCTCCCGCATCGCCGAGCTGGGGGCATTCCTTGAACGCATACAACTTGCCACGACCTCGTTCTCTCAGTTTGAATTCTAATTCGCTTTCCTCAACGCCGAACTGCTCTTTTAATAGTTGAAATGCCCTTCGGATAGCATCATTTTTCATCATTTTCGCTAAGGTTTCCTGATTTTCGCAATGAAAAATCCCTCAGTGTCGTTGTCCTGCGGGTGAATTCTGAGGCATTTACGCAATTCCTCGCTGAATTCCTCGCCTTCAAACTTCAAAAACGGCTGATGCCTTCGCAGCGGAAGCCTCACATCTTCAATCTCCGCATCCGTCTCACGAAGCAGGAAATCCACAACCGCCTCGTTCTCCGCAGGGTCAAGCGTGCAAGTTGAGTAAACTAAGACGCCTCCTTCCTTCAACGCCCTGAAACCTGCGAGAATCAGTCCCTTTTGCAGTTTTGAGAGCCTTTTCACCTCTCCAGCACGCCAATATTTCAAATACTTGAAGTTTTTGCGAATCATTCCGACATTACTGCATGGAACATCAACAAGAACAGCATCAAATTTCCCCTCAAATCTGCCGAAATAGCGACCATCCTTCATCGTCACACGAGCAATCAACACACCACAGCGCTGAAGATTTGATATTAAGATGTTTAAACGCTTCATTTTCACATCGTTTGCGATTATGCAGCCTTCATTCCGCATATATTGAGCGATTTGCGTCGTTTTTGCGCCTGGAGCGGCAGCGATGTCAAGCACTTTCATTCCGGGTGCGAGTTCCATCACAACAGGTGGAATCATTGATGCGGATTCTTGCGTGAAAATGATGCCGAGGCGGTGTTCTGGGATATTTCCGAAATTTTCAGTGTTTATGAAGAAGCCTTCTTCGCACCACGGCACCCTCTCCAAGACAAATTCCTCGCTCAACCTCTCCACAACTTCATCCAATTCCGCCTTAAGTGTGTTCACACGGATGCTGCTTCGGATGGGCTTGTGCATGAACCTGAAAAACTCGTCGCTGTCGTCAATCTGAACATACCTCTCGTAAAACTTCGGGTTCGCTGCCTTGAATGCTTCTCTTATCTCATCAACGCTCAATTCCTCGCTGACACTCGCCGCTTTTTCTGCTTCTGTCATCTTTCCTTTCCCTATCCTTCCGCTTCCCACTCTTCTCTGCCTATTCTACCTCTTTCGCCGTTAAGAGCGAAGTTTCCTTAAGCGTCTCCTTTTACACTATTATATGGAAGGAGATTTTCTGAAGTCTTTGGAGGCGGACAGGTGGATTTTCAACGCAGACATCCTTGTGGACGAGGCGCATGTTGTGATGCTTGCGGAGCAAGGCATTCTCAAAAGGGAAGAAGTGAGAGCGATTCTCGCTGCGTTGGGCGATTTGAAGAGGCGAAGCGATGAATTTTTAGCGAAGGAACTGCCGAGGCATGAGGATGTGCATACTGCGATTGAAGCAACACTAATTCAAAAGATTGGGCGAGGATGTCGGCGGAAGGATGCATACTGCACGCAGTCGTAACGATGAAGTCGCAACTTGCATAAGAATTGCGCTTCGGGATGAATTAATTGGCGTTGCGAAGGCACTGCTCGCACTCCGTCGCACACTTCTTCTCCGAGCTTCGCAGGAAATTGAGACGCTCATGCCGGGATACACGCACTTACAGCATGCACAGCCGACGACACTCGCTCACCATTTAATCGCACACCACGACGCTTTCGCAAGGGATTTTGAGCGCATTTGCGACGCTTTCAAGCGAGTGAATCGCAGTCCTCTCGGCGCAGCAGCCCTCGCAGGCACAGGTTTCCCAATAAAAAGGGAGCGAACTGCCACTCTTCTCGGCTTTGACGGGATTATTGAGAACACGATGGATGCGGTAAGCGCAAGAGATTTCATCGTTGAGGCGATTTCCTGCTTCGCAAATGTCATGCTGAACGCTTCAAGGCTCGCAGAGGAGCTGATTTTGTGGAGCAGTGCAGAGTTCAAATTCGTGAGGCTTCCAGATACGCTCACAAGCGGAAGCTCAATTATGCCGCAGAAGCGGAATCCTGACTTCGCAGAGCTTGTGCGAGCAAAAGCAGGCACGGTATTCGGCTGCCTTACCGCCGTTCTTTGCATTTTGAAAGCGCTACCTTTCTCTTACAACCGAGACTTGCAGGAGGCGACGCCTCACCTCTTGAACGCTGTGAGGACGACGCTCTCTTCCATTGAAGTCTTGACGAAGATGCTTGAGGGATGCGAGTTCATTCGTGAAAGAATGGCAGAGGAGGCGGAAAAGGGCGGAACTTTCGCCACTGAAGTTGCAGACACGCTCGTCCGTGAGCGGGGAATTGCGTTCAGAACGGCACACCGCATCGTCGCTTCCTCTGTCGCAGCAGCGTTTCAACTCATCAGCAGCGGAAGGGACAGGAGCAGGAACAGTGGAGG
Source organism: Candidatus Methanophagales archaeon (assembly GCA_024699715.1). Taxonomy (GTDB): domain Archaea; phylum Halobacteriota; class Syntropharchaeia; order Alkanophagales; family Methanospirareceae; genus Methanospirare; species Methanospirare jalkutatii. The sequence continues at coordinate 60,140 of JANPRD010000003.1, read as the reverse complement.
TGGAAGAGGAGAGCATGCGAGAGGCGTTGCGGGCGAAAATGGCTGAATTCGGGTTGAGCGACACTGCGGCGGAAGAAGCGTTGGATGTCCGCAAGAATGTTGAGCGTCGCAAGACGAGAGGCGGTCCTGCTCGTGAGGAAATCCTGCGAGCGTTAAAATCAAGAGAGAAGGATTTGCTAAAGGATGAGCGAGAAGTTGAGAGAATGGAGGCGAAAATAAGGGAAAGTTTGGAGGGTCTTGAGCGAGAAGTTGAGAAATGGATGCATTAAGAGGCAAAATTGCGAAAATAGTGATTACGAGGCATGCAGTTGAGAGGCTTCTTGAGCGGAAACCGAGAGAATATCGCAAAATATCAGGTGAAGTGATTGCGAATATTGTCGGAAATGTTGTCTGTTCTGGCAAGTATCTTGAACGCACAGATGAGGAAGAGAGTGCTGAAGAAGGCATGAGTAAAAGTGTGAAGAGTGGTGCGAGGAGTGTGAGCAAGAACATAAGGTTCTCAACGAGGAAATACACTGTTTGTTGCAGGTCAGAGGGGGATAAACTTGTCGTTACGACGGTAATAAACACGGAAGAGATGACGGATGCGTATAAAAAGGCGTTAAAATATGCGAAATATTCTCCTTTTGAGCGTGTTATTGTGCTTAATCCGACGAAGCAGATAGAGAGGTGGGTGCGGAAATGGTCAGAAGGAAAGGATACGGGAGGGCAAGCGGTGCAGGAACAATCATAAATGCGATTGCAACATTCAAAGGTGCGGCTTTCGGGCTTGACCTCTGGACAGAAGCGGAGGTTGAAGTCGGAGAGGACTTGCACGAAGTGCGAGGAGAAGTTGAAGGGGTTGAAGGAGCTGAAGGAGCGGAGGAAAGGGCAGTGGAAGAGGCTGTGGAAGGAGCGAGAGGAGTGAGGGGGGAGATTGAGGGGGAGCCTTCAGCCGACACATCTTTAATTGAGCGTTGCGTTGAAGCGGTGCTGCGAAGATTTGGCTTTCCGCCGTCTGCATTTGTGCGGACGAGGAGCGAGATTCCTCTCGGAAGCGGATTGAAGAGCAGCAGTGCGGCGGCGAACGCAACAATCGCAGCGACGCTTGACGCTCTCGGGAAGAAGGATGAGATGGATGTGCTTGATGCCATACGGCTCGGAGCGCTCACTGCGAAGGAGGTCGGCGTTTCAATCACAGGCGCTTTTGACGATGCTTGTGCCTCTATGCTCGGCGGTTTCGTCGTGACTGACAACAAGCGAATGCTTCTCTTAAAAAGAGAGGAGCGGGAAGGTCTCGCATTAGTGCTTATACCTCGTGAGAAGGCTTTCACCGCAGAGACGAATGTGAGGCGTGCAAGAATCGTCGCCCCTTGGGTCGCTCTCGCATTTGAGGCGGCGATGCGAGGTGAGTTTGAGACTGCGATGACGCTTAACGGCTTCCTCTACACCGCAGCACTCGGATTCTCTGCTGAGCCGATGCTCGTTGCGCTTGAATGCGGCGTGAAAGGCGTCTCCCTCTCGGGAACAGGCCCTTCTTATGTTGCACTCGTTGAAAGCGAGGAGCAGGCTCGTGAAGTTGAATCCGCTTGGAACGCTCTCGGCTGGGACGCTGAAGTGCGAATATGCAAAATAAACAACGAATGCTCTTACTAATTTCAAGACCAAGAAAGCGTGGCGGGATGTAGGGGCTTATATTATCATAACGTTCAAAAGGCAAACTCATTTAATTTAGGGAAAAAATAAAATACGATATATTAGAGTGTAGTTATTTAGACCGTTCAGGTTAGACTATTTAGGTGGCATAGAAGGGTCAAAGCAACCTTCGCATGTGGTTACTTCTGAACTGGATGGACATGGAACTACCTTCCATGTATACTTACATTGAGTTCCAAACTGAGGATTGTTACAATACACTGTGCCTGTTAGTGTCTTTTTATCGAGAACTCCCCGATAATCACATCCTGCATATCCGCTATCTATTACCGGATAGCTGTGAAGACCTATGATGTAATGTGTCTCGTTAGGATATAGAACGCCATGAACAGGACAAGGATAACCACATCCGTATCTGTCCCCTTGTAAAATCGTGTATGGACCGATAGTAGCATAACTGAGCTTGAAATTACCACATTCTCCGGAGATTTCTATGCAGAAAGTGCCTCCTGCTCCGGCGAGTGCGGACAGTTCAGAGTTATCAGAAGCAGGGTCGTTAGCATCATTTTGGGAGCCCATGGCTGAGACCATAAGTGCCCCGACAGCAGCAACAGCAGCCACAAGTAAGACCCCAAAAACTATCGCCTTCATTTTCTCCATTTTCATCACCTCCTATTAGTTGTGCATACCGCCTCACCTTCATCCATCACCATGGCGATATGCCTGCCTTACATTCATTGACCTGCTTAAAAGCTTTTCTGTCCCTTCGTCGAGTGAGTCCCGATGGGTGTCCCAGTGGCGAAGCTAACCGGAAGGAAGAGCCGTAGGGAAACCGACATGCCCGCACCCGAGAAGGGGAGGGGCGGCGTATGAACTGCGTGGAGTCATCGGGGCACGGCTTTTTCATCCATATAAGGAGTGATTTTTTTGGTTAGCCTCTCCTAAATAGAGAGGGAATCACTTTTGCTAAAAAACTCTGCTAATATCCTCCCTTATTCGCTGCTGGCATGTAAAAAGGCTTTCTTATCTGCATTGCATACATCAATTTCTCCGCAATACAATCTTCATCTTCACATAAAGGCACTAAATTGTCATTTCTGAGCAGGCAGGGCTTTATTTTACCGTCAGAAGTGATGCGGAGACGCTTACAATGCATGCAAAATGCGGAATTGTCCATCGGTCTCACAACTTCTACGGTCAATCCATCTAAAAAATACTTCCTCCTGCGTTGAAGAGCTCTCACTGCAACCGCTTTCGCCTTAGAACGCAGCATCTCCTCTATTTTCGAAAAATCAACTCGCTCATACGCCTCTTTACCCCCGCTCCCCTTCCCCCTCTCTTCTCCCCCGCTTCCTTTCCTTCCCCTTCCGCCCCCTCCTCCGCTACGCCTTCACCACCACGGCTTCGTGTTCGTGTGCGTAAGTGTTCGTAAGCGTGAGAGCGGTGAGATGAATAGATGCCGAAGAAAGGCATTAATTCTATTAACTGCAAAATCAACGCATCTTTTCCATTCTTTCCGTTGAAATCCCTCACAAAATCCATCATCTCCCATATTTCTCCATCATTTATCCCCTTCAATAGCACCATATTCAGCTTCACAGGCGTGAGATTTGCATCAACAGCAGCGTAAATTCCATCTATTACCTTGCTTAAATTCCCCTTTGTCCTCGTTATGAAGTCATATTTCTCTGGGTTGAGCGTGTCAAGGCTGACATTCACACGGTCAAGACCGGCATCCGCAAGCTCGCTCGCTCTTTCACGCAGTAAAGTGCCGTTTGTCGTGAGGCTGATTTCGTCCTCGTAAGCACGGATTCGCTGAATTATTTCAGCAAGGTCTCCTCGCAAGAGAGGCTCGCCACCCGAAAACTTCACCTTCCGCACGGAGAAGCGCTGAGAAGCGACCTTCGCAACCTTCACAACCAAATCCGCACTGATTTCTCTTGCGGCGTCGCCACCACCACGCTCTTCCCCTTCCGCATGACAATAAATGCAGTTCAAGTTGCACCTGCTCGTGAGAGCGAAACGCAGACTCGTTATTTCCCTGCCGAAAGCGTCAATTAGCCTTCCTTTCACGCTCAACGCCTCCCCTCCTTTAGCCTGACGAAAGACACGACACCATACATTCAAGCGACTATTAATTTCACATAGTCCATCTTACCGCAGGACTGAAAAAGGTTGAGCATTTCACGGACTCTTCCCGCATCCCCCTCCAAAATGAAGACTTCAAGGCACTTATTCTCACGAAGATGCGTGTGTATTTGCGTGTTCGTGATGTCCTCAAAGCGATGCTTGATTTCAGTGACCACATCCTCTACCTTTTGTGAGTGAATAAGCATGAGAATCGCATTTATTCTGCCCTCCAGCTTCTCCTTCTCCCGCTTATCTGCAATCAGCATCCTCGCACCAGCACGCAAAAGCTCTGAACGGGCGGAGAATCCCATATCCTCCTTCAACTTGTCTATCTCCCGCAACATACTCTCGCTCAGCGATATGCTAATTATTGGCATCACTCCTCACCTCCTCCTCTCTCCTTACCGTTCCCTCATTTCTTATTAACCTGCTTTTAAATATTTCGGCAAATGTTAATAATTAATGATTTAAATACTATTAATTAATTTATAAGAGGTGAAAGGGGCGTGAGGGGGAAGAGACTTCTCGCAGTTTCTGTCGCTGTGCTGCTTGTTGTCGCTCTTGCAGCCGCACTCTTCATTCAAAGAGAGTGGAAAGGGCGGTGAAGGGAGCGGAATTATAGTAGTTGTGACTATTCCTCCGCAGGCGGAGTTCGTTAAGCGAGTGGGCGGTGAGAAAGTTGCGGTCATCACGATGGTTCCGCAATGGGCGAATCCTCACACTTACGAGCCGACGCCAGCGCAATTAATGAATGTGAGCAAAGCGAAAATGTATGTAAAGATGGGTTCTGGTATAGAATTTGAAATCGCTTGGATGGATAAAATAAAATCAATAAACGAAAATATGCTCATCGTTGACTGCTCAAATGGCATAGAATTGCTGAAAGAGAATGGAAAAGCGGACCCACATATATGGCTTTCGCCGAAGAATGCGAAAATTATCGTTGAAAACATCTGCGAGGGCTTAGTTCAAATTGACCCCGCAAACAGCACATATTATGAGCAGAATAAGGAGGCGTATTTGAGGGAATTAGATGCGTTAGATAAGGAAATATCGCAAATTTTATCAGCATCAAAAGCACATAAATTCATAGTATATCATCCTGCGTGGTCATATTTCGCAAGAGATTACGGATTAGAGCAAATATCTGTTGAAGAAGGTGGAAAAGAGCCGACTCCAGAGCGTATTGCAAGCATAATAGAGGAAGCAAAGCGAAATAATATCACAAAAATATTTGCATCTCCGCAATTTAAGGATAAAGCGGAAGTTATAGCGAAAGAGATAGGGGGTAAAGTTGTGGAAATAAATCCATTGGCGGAAAATTATATTGAAAATATGCGAAAATTTGCCGAAGAACTCGCAGAAAAAGGGGAAAATGAGCGATGATATAGTCGTTCTTAAGGATGTTTTTGTATATTTTGAGGGGATAAACACGCCCATACTTGAAAATATAAGCTTTTCTGTGAAGGAAGATGACTTAATTGCGATAATGGGACCGAATGGAGGCGGGAAAACAACATTACTAAAGGTGATTCTCGGATTAATAAAGCCAAGTAAGGGGAGTGTTGAGGTATTTGGGATGCCTCCTAGGGAGGGAAGGAAGTTTATTGGGTATGTTCCGCAGCACTTTTCGTTTGATTTGTCTTTCCCTATAAGCGTTTTTGATGCAGTTCTCATGGGAAAATATAATGGAATGCTCAAAAGGAACAGGGAAGAGGATTTTAAAGCGGTGGAGAAAGCGTTAAAAATGGTAGAGATGGAAGATTTCAAGGACAGGCAAATAGGAAAACTCTCAGGAGGGCAACTTCAGCGTGTTTTAATAGCAAGGGCGCTTGTTAGAGAGCCGAAATTGCTCCTTCTTGACGAGCCTACTGCGAGTATTGACCCTGAAATGCAAAATTATTTGTATGAATTGCTCTTGAACTTGAGGAAAAGGATGGCTATAATCATCGTAACTCACGATATCGGTGCGGTTTCCGATTATATTGACAAGATTATGTGCCTGAATCGGAGGATTTTCTACTTCGGACCGATGAAATTGAGCGAATTAAAGAAGACATACGAAAGTTCTGTGGAACTGATAAATCATAGGATGCATAGATGTGTGGAAAATAAAGCGAAATGAAGGGTGAAGTGTCAAATGATGGGAATTTTGCATTATGAATTTGTGCGAAATGCAGTAATTGCTTCAATTTTAGTGGGAATCGCATGCGGAATAGTAGGAAGTTTGGTGGTAGTGAAGCGAATAGTGTTCATAAGTGGAGGGATTTCGCATGCTGCCTTCGGAGGCATCGGCATCGGTCTCTTTCTCGGCTTTAATCCAGTCATCGCTGCAATCCCCTTCAGCATACTCTCCGCTCTCGGAATTGGTGCTTTAAAAAGGGCGAGGGTGAGTGAAGACACTTCCATAGGCATTCTATGGGCTGTCGGCATGGCTATTGGCATTATATTCGCAAGTTTAACACCCGGTTATGCCACAGACCTCATCAGTTACCTCTTCGGAAACATCTTAATGGTCTCTAAACAGGATATAATTATGATGATTGCGCTTGATTCACTTATAATTCTGCTTATAATTCTGTTTTATAGGGAATTTCTTGCGGTTTGCTTTGACGAGGAGTTCGCAGCGACACTCGGTATTCCCGTAGACCTCTTTTATTCCATGCTATTGTGCGGTGTTGCGTTGAGTGTCGTCGTTCTTGTGAAGGTTGTTGGCATTATTTTGGTCATCGCTCTGCTCACTATACCAGCTGCAATAGCAAAACAATTCACAGATGACTTGAAAAACATGATTATTGCCTCCACTTTTGTATGTATTGCGCTGACAATAGCGGGATTATACCTTTCTTTCGTGCTTAATTTGCCTTCAGGTGCGACAATTGTGCTTTTTTCTGCTCTCTCTTTCGGAGTTTCCGCTGCGATGAAGCATGCTTTGGCTTCAGCATCTCTTGCTCCGTTTTTGCTCTTGCGAAACTCCTAGGAGTTCGCCGACTGTTGCGGTTGCGACTGCAAGAACGCTGTCAGCAGCGCCGTAGTAAACAATAATTTCGTCGTCGCTGTGAAGCACATTTCTGTCCTTTGCAGGAACTGCTCCGCATGTGAAAACGACATTCGGCACAAAACATCCTTTCTCGCCCCTTTCGTAAGCGGTTTCAGGCTCAAGAATGGGATTTGGTGAGCGATAAATAATCAAAGATGGGTCTTTCAGGTCAACAAGAAGCACTCCAAGACGGTAAACAAAGTCATGGTCTACGCCGTGATATATGAGAAGCCACCCGTATTTTGTCTTCAGAGGCGGAGCGCCACCGCCGATCTTCACGCTGTCCCACATTTTACCCGCTCTTGGACCCATGAGTATGCGGTGTTCCTCGCCCTGCCAAGGTGCTTTGAGATTCGCTGCGTAGGAAATCCAAATGCTCGGCTCAACACGATGGTAAAGCACATATTCGCCGCCGAAGCGCTCAGGAAAGAGCAAAGCGTCCTTGTTGTAGAAATTCGGGAAAAGGAGACCGTGCCTACGCCAATTCTCCCAGCGAGCTGCGAGGAAATCCTTAACGCTGATTTCAGCAAGCGCAATCTGCGGAACGACCCTTGAGTATGCTGTGTATAGCATATATATGCGATTTCCTATGACTGTCAGTCTCGGGTCTTCACATCCTCGCTCCTCCCATTCCCATTCAGGCTCAAAAATCGGCTCTTCTAATCGCTCCTCAATCGTAAAACCGTCCTCACTGCAAGCAAGACCTATTCTTGAAATGCAATCTTCACCGTAAGCCCTATACAAAATATAAATTTTTCCACGCAAACGAATCGCTCCTGCGTTAAACACATATTTTGACTCCCACGGATGCTTCTTCACAGGTTCAAGAATGGGATTTCCTGCGAACCTCCGTAGTTTTCCCGCAAGACGCTCCTTCTTCAAGTGCGGAACTTTCGGCGGCGTCGGCGGAAATACATCCAAAGCACTCACTTCAGGGAACAATACCTTTGCGAGGTTCTCACACTCAAGACCATGAGCCATGAGTTCAGTAATCTTCTCGTCAACCTCTTCCTCGCTTATGCCCACCGCTTTGCATATCTCAAGTAGGAACTCACGGGAAGCCCAGTCCCGCTCTACATGCAAAGAGAGTGGCGTGGGAATTCCCTTTCCGCCTTTGAACGAGTAGCTTGCCCATGTCCAAGCAGAACACGGCAGAAATTTCCCGTCGGGGAATGTGTAAAAGAGGTGGTAAGAATCCGCAACATCCCGCAGGATGCTCGCCTTCTCCTTCTCTCCCGCATGCAGCAAACGCCTTGAAATCTCACGCAAACGCTCAACGAGGATGCGCTGGTGCTTGTTCTCAAAAATGTTGTGTGCGGAGAGCGGTTCTCTGCCCCAGTGTCCTCGCAGCGAGTTCAGCATGCATCTGCCGAACTCCTTACGCTCAAATGCGAACTTCTCCCAGACATCGCCGAAGCGTTCCGCCTCCACTATATTCTTCGCAATAAGCAGGAAAAAATGCATCTTCGGGAAATCACCGCCCACTCCTTTCGGAAGGTTGCACACCACCACTCTTCCTGCGAGTTTGCACAGTGCAGACGCCTCTTTCATCTCTGGAAGTGCGGGAAAATCCTTGTAACTGACCACTACTGGCTTTATTTCCATGCGTTCAAAGTGTTCAGGTCTCGCAATTGACTGCAAGCAGTCCCATATTCGCTCCATATACCCCGCTTCTTCTGAAAAACTTGCGAGTGCAAGAATGTCATTTGGGTCGTATTCCTCCTCTAATTCTTCCAAAGTCTTGCCCATTTTTATTAGTAGGTTCGCAGGTGGAAATCTCTCCAAAAGCCACTTCGCCACCTCAGGCTTCAGAGCGAATGTCTCACCATGCGGAAAAATATCAAAAATCCGCTCAACAATCTTCTTCGTGTCTTCCAATGCGTGAATGTCGCCACGCAGCAGTTCGTCAAGCGCTTCTTCAGCCTTACGCATGAACGCCCTCACGCTCTCCGCAACTTCCAACGGCGTTGCACCTCGCTTAACCTTGAGACGCTCATGAACAAAAATCTCAAATTCCCGGTTGAAGCGTTCAAGCACTCTTCGGTAGATTTCCTCAACATTCGCCGTCTTTCCATTTTGCGATGTTATTTCGTGTGGCAACACCAGCGGCACACCGGGAATGAACTCTCTGTATGTGGCTTTCGGCGGCAGAACAGGAGGATGCGATTTAGTAGGGACGCCTTCTCCCTTCTTCTCAGCAGCCGAACGCTTCTTAAATTCCGCAATGAACTGGGACTTCGCCATGAGGAACGCCTCCTCTTCCTCTTCTAAGCGCCGGCATGCCTCATCGCACAGAATACGCCCACGCAGTTCCGCATCTTCAACACCGCTTAAAAGCGTTTCTAAATTTTTCAGCCCGAAGCAGAAGCTTGCCACCCTGCATAGAAACAGCGGAATGAATGCGTTCAATATGTCGCCACGAGCAAAACGCCTCTCGCAAAAAGCGAGAATGAAATCGTAAACTATCTCGCTCCAAAGTTTCGCCGAAAACTCAATTTGCATCCCTCGCTGCTTTTGCGATTCCTTTTCTGTATGCCAATAAATGCTGCGATGTTCCTTTGTTGTTAGCGTTTCAACAATGGATTTCAAGGATGAAAATGCGGATTCTGAGAGAATTTCCCGGTAAAGCGTGTGGAATTTGTTGAAACCCTGCTTGAACTTCGTGAGGTAAGCATGAAGTATCGCATCAGTCCCCTTCGGAGGCGTCCTGCAGATGCAACGCCCTGAAACTAAACCACGAGGAATGCAGCCGAGCCTCACAGGAGTTCTTATGCAGCAGATGCTCTCCTCACACGCCTTTTCGCATGTTCCCGCTATTCCCGCTACGCCACCCTTTCCTCCTGCGGCTCTTCCTGCGACCTCAACGCCTCTTGTCTCTTTTACACCCAAAGACTGCTGACGACTGTTGAGAGCCTCGCACACATGCTCAAAAAGCACTTTCGCCTGCTCCCTCAGCACAAAAGAGGGCTTAAGAGGCGACGAAACATGCTTTTTCACGCCAAGATGCACCTCTCCAATCCTCGTATTCGCTGAAATGGCTTGAAGAAGCAGCCAAACATCCACACCGTATCGGCAAACATCCCGCACCCACGCATCTTTTCGCTCAAGAAAACGCTCCAAAAGCTCGTTAGATACCGCAAACACCCCGCTTAACGGGTCACGAATCTCAACGCCGAAAAGAGCGAGGAGCAAAGGTCGTAGAAAATGGTCGGAGGCGAGTGTCTCAAGCCAGTGCCTCTCAAACGATGCGAGGACGAAATCCACGCACTTCTCGCCTGAAATGCCCAAAGGCTCTAAAAGCAGGCGAATCCACGCAGGCGAAAGCCCTTCTTCAACGAGACCGCCGACGGCGGGATGCAAATCCGCCTCAAGAACGGCGACATCCGCACCGAGACGCCGAGCAATCTCAAAAATCGCACGCAACGCCCAACCTTTCCCGCTCACCTCTCGCCTCAACAGAAACGCAACTCGCTCAATTCCCGCAGGAAGAGGGACATGCTCCGCCACTGAAAGAGCATCGCCACCCACCGCATCACCGACACAACATACCACACATTTCCGCTCAGGAAAGTAAGTCTTTAAGCCTTCAGCAGCAATTTTCACAACATCCGCAAGCGTTTCCGCCTCGTTGTAGAATGGAATGCCCACAACAATGTCCGCATTCCCTATCCTTTCCACTTCATTCAGCGGTAAAGATGACCAAAATGCCCGCTCCAAATCTTCCTTCCGTGAGAAAACGGTGCTTTCTTCACACCTTTTGCCCATTCCGCATCTGCTCCGCTCCATTTGCGATTTTCCCCTTTTAATTTAGATACTTTCAAGCAATTTTATGAACTTATCTGCGACTTTTTCAACACTGTTCTCCTCAACATAACGCAAAGCAGCCCTCTTTACGCTCTCCCTGAACGACTCATCCTCTATTAATCGCTCTATTTTCATCCTTAAATCTTCCAAATTCTCGTAAATAACCGCAGGCTTCACGCCGTCAATCGTCGGAAGGCTCTCAAAATGCTTTGTGTTCGGCACAACCGTCGGGACAAGCGAGCCAAGACAAAGGAAGAGCGTTGAAGAGACGACGACAGCATCCTTGCGTGAAGGCTCTCCCTTCGGAAGCAGGTGAATGTCAGAGTTATGCAGGAAAGCATACACTTCTTCTCTGCTCAACCTCATTCGCTTTTGAACCAGAAATTTATCTCTGAAAGGCAGCAAGCTGTCAGAACGCACCACAACATACTCAAATTCGCAGTTTAAAGCCCTCAATGCCGAAACATAATCGCTGTATTGCCATACAGGTTGCACGCCGTAGCTGAAGAAACGGAGCTTATCCTCCGCAAATTTCCTGTTGCTCGCCCTTACAGGATGGCATGGATACGGAATTATCTCAACGATGTCCTCGTAATCGCTCAAAAATCGCAAATATCGGCTGTCAAAACACACAATCCTGTCAAATGCCCGCAAGTCCTTGTATTTCAGCTCATCAGAGCGACCTTCGTGAATGACTGCGACGACCTTCACGCCTCTTTCCCTCAACTTTCGTGAAATTCTCTCAACTTCTCGCTGCGGAAGCGTAGAATAAGACTCAACAATAAGAAAATCCATGTCTTCTTCAAGGATTCTCTGGGCATCTACGCCCCCTCCTTCCACATCTTCATGATGTTTCTCGTCGTAGCACCTGCAAACAAAATCCTCATCCTTGCCAATTACATGATGAGTTGGGCAATATCTGTCAGCAGTAAATACGGAAGGTGCAAAAACTTTCACCTCGTGTCCTTTTCGCATGAGTTCTGAAGCGAGCAATTCCGCATGCACGGAGACGCCACAAGTCGCATTCCACCTCGTAAGAAATCCTATCTTCGCCATAATTTAACTTCGGCACATGCTAAAAAAAATTTTCGCCTCCGTCCCATCGCTTACATGCTTTTCAGCACTCAAAAAATTAAAAGGGAAGGATGCTAAGAAAGCGTAGGAGGAGAGTGGAGGGAAGTGCCGCTGCGAGCTGACATCAGGAAGGTGCTTGTCATAGGTTCGGGACCCATTCAAATAGGGCAAGCAGCGGAATTTGACTTCTCAGGCTCGCAAGCATGCAAGGCGTTGCGAGAAGAAGGCGTTGAAGTTGTTCTCGTGAATTCTAATCCTGCGACAATTATGACTGACTTTGAGATGGCAGATGTGGTATATATAGAGCCATTAGTTGCGGAAGTGCTTGAAAAAATCATAGAGAGAGGAGCGTCCTGACGGCATAATTGCAGGATTAGGAGGTCAAACAGCGTTAAATTTGACTGTTGAGCTCGCAGAGCGAGGTGTTTTGGATAAATATGGCGTTAAAGTTCTCGGAACTCCGATAGAAGCGATATATAATGCGGAGGAGCGAGAGAGATTCAAGCGATTAATGCAGAGCATAAATGAGCCTGTGCCTCGCAGTGCAACCGTCCATTCAGTTGAAGAGGCGCTTGAAGTCGCCTCAGAGCTCGGATTCCCATTAATTATTCGCCCTTCTTACACGCTTGGCGGGACTGGCGGAGGAATCGCAAGAACAAAGGAAGAGCTGCGAGAAATCGTGCAACATGGCTTAAATGTCTCAAGAAATCACGAAGTTCTCGTGGAGGAGAGCGTTTTAGGATGGAAAGAGATTGAATATGAGGTCATGCGTGATGCTAAAGACACTTGTATTACTGTGTGCAACATGGAAAACATAGACCCGATGGGCATTCACACAGGCGAATCAATCGTTGTTGCACCGTCGCAAACGCTAACTGACGAGGAACACCAAATGTTGCGAACAGCAGCACTTAAAATAATAAGAGCATTGAAAGTTGAGGGCGGTTGCAATATTCAATTTGCACTGCACGAAGGTTCTTACCGTGTAATAGAGGTGAATCCGAGAGTTTCAAGGTCTTCAGCACTCGCTTCAAAGGCAACAGGCTATCCGATTGCGAGAGTTGCTGCGAAAATAGCGTTAGGACTCACGCTTGATGAGATAACGAACAGGGTAACTGGCAAAACTCCAGCATCTTTTGAGCCTGCGATTGACTATGTTGTTGTGAAGATTCCACGCTGGCCTTTTGATAAATTCCCGGAGGCGGACCGCACACTCACGACTGCGATGAAAAGCACGGGCGAGGTCATGGCAATCGGTCGCACTTTTGAGGAGGCGTTGCAGAAGGCGATTCGCTCGCTTGAAATAGACAAAGACTTCGGAGACGCCGAGATTGCGAGAAAATCAGAGAAAGAACTGATAAAAATGATTGAGATACCGAATGATGAGCGAATTTTCGCAATTTATGAGGCTTTGCGTCGTGGAATAAGTGCGGATTTGATTGCAGAGAAGAGCAAAATAGACATATTCTTCATCAAAAAGATAGAGAATATCGTGAAGATGGAGGAAGAGTTGCGAAAGAGAGCAAAAAATGACGAGGAGTTGCGTTCAATATTGAGGAAAGCGAAGCGAATGGGCTTCAGCGACGAGCGTATTGCGAGGCTCACGGGAAGAAGTGTTGAAGAGGTCAGAGAAATGCGTCGCTCCTTGCGAATTCTCCCGACATACAAAATGGTGGACACATGCGCAGCGGAGTTTGAGGCGGAAACCCCTTACTACTACTCAACTTACGAGGAAGAATGCGAGTTGCATCCGTCAAAAAGGAAGAAAGTGCTGATTATTGGTGCAGGACCCATAAGAATAGGTCAAGGAATAGAGTTTGACTACTGCACTGTTCATGCAGTTAAGGCGTTGAAGGAGGAAGGAATTGAAGCTCACATCATTAATAACAACCCAGAAACGGTCAGCACGGACTTTGACACATCAGACAAGCTATTTTTTGAGCCTTTGACGCTTGAAGATGTTTTGAATGTGATTGAGAAGGAGAATTATGATGGCGTTCTCGTCCAGTTCGGCGGTCAAACTTCAGTGAATTTGGCAGTTCCACTCAAGAAATGCTTGGAGCGTTCGCGTGCGCGGGTTGAAAACAAAAATCTTGGGGACTGACCCTGAGAGCATAGATATTGCGGAAGACAGAAAGAGATTCAGCAAGTTCCTTCATTCTTTGGGCATTCCTCAGCCTGAAAGCGGCTACGCAACCTCTTACGAGGAGGCTTTAGATGTCGCTGCCCGCATCGGCTACCCTGTGCTTGTGCGACCCTCGTATGTTTTAGGCGGTCGTGCGATGGAAATTGTTTATTCCGCCGAAGAATTAAAGAAATACATGCGAGAAGCGGTGAGAGTTTCAAAGGATAAGCCAGTTTTGATTGACAAATTTTTAGATGCTGCGACGGAAATAGATGTAGATGCTGTTTGTGACGGCGAAGAAGTGCTAATAGGTGCGATAATGGAGCATATTGAGCAGGCAGGCATTCACTCTGGCGACTCCGCTTGCGTCATTCCACCTCAAACGCTCTCTGAAGATGTCTTAAAGACGGTTCGTGAGTATGTCAGGCGTATTGCCCTTTCCCTTCGCATTTGCGGTCTGCTGAATGTTCAACTCGCAGTCAAAGATGGCTGTGTGTTCGTCTTGGAGGTGAATCCGAGAGCAAGTCGCACAATTCCATTCGTTTCAAAGGCGACGGGCATTCCTCTCGCAAAGATTGCTGCGAAAGTCATGCTCGGAAAGAAGCTAAGGGATTTAATTCGTGGTTTAAATGTGAAACTCAAGGACGGAGTTTGGCTTCGTGATGAATTTGAGCATGTCTCTGTGAAGGAAGTCGTGCTTCCTTTTCCGAAGTTGAGGTCGGTGAATGCATTTTTAGGACCTGAAATGAAGAGCACAGGCGAGGTAATGGGAATCGCGCCCTCATTTGAGGAGGCTTTCTTCAAGGCTCAAATCGCAGCTGAGAACCCTCTGCCTGCGAGCGGCGGAAATGTATTTATTTCGGTGTGCGACGCAGACAAGAATGAAGCTCTTTGCAGCGTTGCGAAGAAGCTCGCTCAAGCGGGTCTAAAAATTTATGCGACGGAGGGAACCGCCTCATTTTTAAGGGAGCGAGGCATCAAGGTTGAGATTTTGAAGAAGTTGCACGAGCATTCTCCCGTAAATGTGCTTGACATGCTCCTCTCCCACGATATTCATCTCGTTATTAACACCGTTAAGGACAGACAATCATACAAAGATGCCCATGTAATCAGGCGAGCATGCATAGATTTCCACATTCCTTACATCACAACAATAAACGCTGCGACCGCTGCTGCAAATGCCATCCTGAAAATGAAAGAAAATGGTGGCGAAATCAATGTGAAATCGCTAAACGAGCTCCTTCAGTATCATGCTCAGCATCATGCTTAAAGCTCAGCATCATGCTTCTTCGCTTTCCTCGCTTTCCTCTACTTCTTCAGCGAGATTTCGCAGCCTTTTAACCATTTTAACGGCAGCCTCCACTGCACGCTTCGCATAGTCCACCCGCTCTTGAGCCTCTTGCCGTGTCATTCCCGGACCTGAAACGCCGAGAGCGACGGGCTTTCCGTATTCAAGCGAGAGGTCCATGATTTTGCGAGTGGCATGCGTCGCAATCACCTCATCGTGTTCTGTCGCACCTTCAATTACGCAGCCGAGCGTCACAACCGCATCCACTTCCTTCCCTTGCGATTTCTGCTCCAAAAGCCGCTTCACTGCGAGAGGCATGTCAAAAACGCCAGGCACATAGAAAGTGCGAACGACTTTTGCACCCAAGAATGCTGCGTGCTCCCTGCCCAAAATTTCCATCTGGTAGGTAATATCCCTGTGAAACTCTGAGACGACGAAGCCGAGCCTGATTTCTTCCTCTGTTCCTTGAATTTTGCTCTTCTTCCCCACTTTCCTGCCCTCGCCCATTTCACCCTCTCTCCTCTTCCGCCTCTCTCGCTTTTATTTTTTGTCATGAAACTTCAAACTCGCAGCGGACCGACATCCTCATATCCCTGCCCAATCCTTCCATTTTCTTTTTTTCACCTACTTTTCCCTTCGCCTTTAAGGATTATTTTGCGTTCAAAGTTTTGTTGCCTGTTTGAACCTTTTTTTGAAATTCAGAATTGTGAGACCGACAATTTCCCCCTCAAAATTTTTGTGAAGGACAACATCATCATCCAATTCCTCCGAAATTTCCTCCTGCGGCTCGCCGAATAATATTTCAAGAATGTCTCCTTCCTCATCGTAGCATATATTCACCTTCTTCACACGCTCTTCCTTTCCTCCTTTTGCTCTTTCCTCCACACTTCATCACCTCTTTTCACTCTATCCGTAACATAACTTGTCAAAATAAAACCCTTAATATTATTTACCTTAACGACAACTGCTATATACTTTCCGCCAAGCACATCCTTAAAATATCGGTAATAAATAAGCACAGAGGGGTCATAAACACTCCTCCGCACAATCTCCGGATCTCTTAAGGTCTCCTTCATCTCCTCTTTTAAATTTCTTATCACAGGATGATGTGAGATTATATGCGTCCACCTTTCATTTGTTAATCTGATTGCTCTCCCGAACCTGTCAAATATTTTTAGGTATCTCCTCTCACCGTCCATACTCTCTCCTTACTCTGCTATCGCCTTTCTTCCTTTGTAATTTTCTCTCGCTCTTACACTTCGCCTAAACTCGCAGCGGACCGACATCCTCAAATCCCTGTCTCAATCCCTTTCCCGCATACTTCGTCAGCTCTTCGGGCTTGAAAAGCAGTTTGACGACATTTAAAGCGTGTTCTCTCGCCCTTCTTTCTGCGAGCCAAGCGAGCTCCTTCTCGTCTTTCGCCTCGTCCTCATGCACAAATACCTCTATCACATGCTTTGATGTGAGCAATTGAACAGCAATTAAACCCAAAGATGCCTCATGTGCGCACATTTTGTCTATTTCCGTAGGTCCTGGCATGCCAAATGCCATCACAATATCGCATCCCCGCTCCTCAATCAGCTTCTTCGCAGCAACAGGCAGGTCTTTCACCCCCGGAACAGTGTATCTTTCAATCTTAACGGAAGCATGCTTCTTCAACTCTTCAATCGCTGCCTTCGCCATGTCGTATCTCGCAAATGTCGTGTCTGCGATGCCTACCCGCTTCATACCTCTTCCCTTTATTTTTAATATTTAATTCCCCCGCTCATTTTTATTCTCCGCTTGTGCGTTTTATGTTGTTCTCTCTGCTTCACATGCAACGAAAAATCCCGCCCGATTTCGCAAAAAATGAAATCCTCCTTTGTTTTGGCGAGTGTGCGGATGCTAAAGGCACTACAGGTGCAGGCACTACAGGTGCTACAATCACAATACGAAGGCTCTCCGCTCAAAATCAGGCAAAGCGGAGCATGCCCCACATCTAACACACCCAGCCTTGCATTTACGCCAACTTATACCCGTTTCATGCAGTATTTCAGCGATTTCCGCATACAAATGCTTCATTCTTTCTGCGTTTGGTGGCTTTTCATGCTCCATCAGTGAGCCTGGTATGGGTCTTAAAGGCACCACATACGGATAAACTCCCATTTCTGCGAGCATTCTACTGCCTTCAATCACCGAATCATCGCTTTCGCCCAAGCCAACAATCACATAACTGCTGACCTGATTCTCTCCGAAAATCTCTACTGCGTGCTTCCACGCAGCGACGAAATGCTCAAACGGAATTTCTGCCTTGCAAGGTGCGACCTCCGCCAAGACCGCACGGTCAAAGCTCTCAACATGAATTCCAACCGTTTCAACGACATCGTAGAGCGAATCAATCATGCTTAAGTCCTTAGGAGGCTCAAACTGAACATGAATAGGCAGGTTTGTCACTGATTTTATCGCCTTCGCAACTGCATACAGATGATTAATGCCCTTATCTGGCGTTGCTGTTGTCCCTGTTGTGAGCGTGATATGCTTAACGCCATTTAACTTTTGAGCAGCAAGCGCAACTTCAGCGACATCTTCAGGCTTCTTCTTCGCAATCGTCGCACCTTCTCGCAGAGAAACCTCAATTGCACAGAATTTGCATCGCTTTGGCGTGTTCCAATACACGCAAGTCTGAATAGTCGTTGTTGCGAGGCAATTAATGCCATGAAGAAGTGCAATTTTTCTGTATGGAATTCCATCTTTTGTCTTCATTTCGTAAAATTTTGGCGTAATAAATTTCACTTCGCATACAGTTTCGCCATTTTTCTTTAAAAGATATTTTGAATTTGATTTTTCTACGCTGAAATGCGATTGTTTTACGAAAGAACTCATCGTAGGGACATTCGCAACCGTTCCGCCGAAAACGAATGCGCCGCCCGCAGCTGGACCCGCACCCGCTTTCCTCGCAGCGATTTCCGCATTAATACGAGCGCCCTCGCAGAGTAATTCCACCTTCAAATCCTTAAACGCAACCATTTTCTCCCCTTTTTCAGTAATTTGCTTATATCATCACTCGTTACCATGCCAATAACCTTCCTTTCTGCATCCACAACTGGCAGCGCTGATATGTTATGACGCTCCATTTTCCTCACAACCGCATCAATTGGCTCGTCCATCCTCGCCGTTATCACCTTTCTTGTCATTATTTCGGCGAGTTTTCGGTGCTTTTTTGCGACTGCCTTCGCAATGTCCCAAGCGGTTACGATGCCTTGCAGTTTTCCCTCCCTCGTGACGACGGGAATGTGCGTCGTGCCAGTCTGAAAAATCAGTTTTGCGGCGTCTTCAATGCTCGCATCTCCGCCGATTGTTGCGAATGTTTTGCGGAGGACATCCTTAACGAGCGGAATCTCCTCCTTTTGAGGCATCGGCTTAAGCACTGCTTCCCTCCGAAGACGCTTAACAGGCTTCGTCAGGAAGAACTCGCCTCGCTCTATCCACCGTTTCAACTCAGTTGCGACCTTTTTCGCCATGTAAAATGAGGAAAGTGGCGAGGTCTTCACCTCTTTACCCGCTATCTCAATCCTGCCTGACTTCAATTCTGCGTATGAGACCTTCGCTAAAACGGGTTTATCCCTGCGAGGAACGCCATAATCATGCACTTCTGTCATTATTTCTTCATCCTTTATGCCCGTTTTCGCTGCTATTCGCTCATTTAAAACGGGAATTGGGATGCCTATTCCCACATAGAGAGTTGCTCCGTAGCCGTAGAATGTCGCACCTCTCAAGAATTCCTTTCGCATTCCTCGCAAATCACCGCAGACCATGAGCGTCGCTTTGTTATTTGCGGGGTCGTGCTGCGTTCCCTCGCCTACGATGAAGCCCTCGCCGCCACATAAAAATATGCGAGTTCCTACGCCGATTGTCTCAAAATCGGGGTCGTTGAAAAGCGGAGAGAGCGAGCCTGCACCGCAGAATGTTGCGTTACGCATATCTGGGAGGAGCGTTCCCATGTAAGTGTAAAGCGTTCTGTCAGAGGAGTTCGTCGCTGCACTGTAACGCTGGTAAGCATTTCTCGGATTCAGCATCGTCGCTGTGTTCAAGTCATCAAGCGAAATCTCCGTCTCTATTTCCTTTCTCGGATAGCAGTCCGTTCCGAAGCCGATCGCTCGCAACTCAACCGTCTTTCCTGCGACTAAATCCTCAATCACATGCCCTCCGCCGTATTCAATGCCTCTGTCCTCTGATGGCTGCGCTGCTCCCAAATATGCGTCTACGGCGGCAATTCCCGTGTAAGCCTCAACCTCGTTCAGCCAGACACGATGCATTTTTATCGGCGGGTCAGAATGCCCAAAATTCAGGAAGACGCCTGAAGAACACATCGCTCCGAATGTGCCTGTCGTCACGACATCCACTTCACGAGCAGCTTCCTCCGCTCCTTTCTCCTCCACGAGCTCGCTCATCTCATCAGCAGTGACAACGCAAACACTCCCTTCCCTTATCCGCTCATTTATCTCATCTATGCTCTTCTCAACCTTCACCTCTTCCCTCCCTCGTCGCCTTGCGAATATGTTAAAAATCTATCCTTAAATTGCCCTTAAATTTTTGCCTTTCCGCACAGACGGAGCGCCGCAAGGAAAAATACTTCCGAAGGGGATTATTTAGCATGCTCTTCCCGCAGGTGCCGCCTGAGAATGCCACGACGCCTCTCCTTGCACCATTGCTGACTATTGATAATCTGTTGCACTTTCTTGGCATTCTCGTCGTGCTTTTTGCGACAGTTTTAGCCGCAAGGATTGTGAATAGGGCATTAGCGAGGCATTTCAAGCGAGTTAGCGAGAGGCTTCATGTTGATGAGACATCTTACACGGTTTTAAGACGCCTTATTGTCGCCACTATTTATGTCGTCGGTGGGATAATTGCAATTTCTTTCGTTCCGGGCTTCTACAACCTCCTCATCGGACTTGCAGCAGGAGCGGGCATCGCAGCCATCGTTCTCGGTTTCGCTGCACAAAGCACACTTGCTAATTTCATCAGCGGAATATCTCTCGCAATCTTCAGACCGTTCAGAGTGGGTGATGTCGTTGAAATAGAGGGCGAATACGGGACTATTGAGGACATTACTCTCCGCCACACCGTCATCAGAACATGGCAAAACAAGCGACTTATCATTCCTAACGCAAAAATAAGCGAAGCATCCATCGTAAATTGGTCAATTTCCGACCCAACAGTGCTATGGTTTGTTGATTTCGGTATCAGTTATGACTCAGATATTGACCTCGCAAGGCGAATAATTGTTGATGAAGTGGAGAAGCATCCTTCTGTTTTGCGTGAGCGTGAGATAAAAGTTTTCGTGACGGAGCTCGGGGATTTTGCAGTGAACTTGCGGGCGCTCTTCTGGGTGAAAGACAGACCTTCTGCGTGGGTCGCTGGTGCTGAAATCAGGGAAGCGGTGAAGAAGCGGTTTGACGCCGCAGGCATTGAAATACCTTTCCCCTACCGAACACTCGTTTTCAAGCGTGAATTGGAGCAGCAGAAGAAGACTGCAGGAGCAGCAAAAGAGGACGAAAGCACGGCACGGCAGTAGGCACGGCAGTAGGTAGAAGATTGCGAGGAAAACGAAAAACTTAAACAGTTTGAGATTAGACGCTCATTCCAAAAGGAATGGCTGCGGTAGAGGTTAATGACCTGACGAAGCGATATTCGCTGCGTTCATTTCTTGCGAGGAAAGGAACGGAGGTTCTTGCGGTTGACCACATTTCGTTCAGCGTTGAGGAAGGCGAAATCTTCGCTCTTCTCGGCCCTAACGGTGCAGGCAAAACGACGACGCTGAAGATTCTCGCAACGCTGCTCAAGCCCACTTCTGGAACGGCGAAAGTCGCAGGTTACGATGTGCTTGCGGAGAGAGATGCGGTGAGGAAGAGCATAGGAATTGTGTTTCAAGAGCCTGCGTTGGACACGAGACTCACGGGTCGTGAGAACTTGGATTTCCATGCGAGGATGTATGGGCTTCCTCGCAGCGAGAGAAAGCGTTCAATAGAGGAAGTTTTGAGTCTTGTTGAGCTTGAAGAGTATGCGGATGTCCTCGTCAGCAAGTATTCAGGGGGCATGCGTCGCCGTTTAGAGATAGCGAGGGGTTTCGTCCATCGCCCGAAGGTGCTTTTTCTTGACGAGCCTACACTCGGCTTGGATGCTCACAGCAGAAGACGCATCTGGTCTTACATCAAAAAGTTAAACGAGGAAGAACACACGACAATCATGCTGACGACGCACTACATGGAAGAAGCGGACTTCCTATGCTCTCGTGTCGGAATCATGCACAACGGCAGGATTGTTGCGATTGACGAGCCTGAAAAACTCAAAAGCTCATTCACTGAAGATATTTTAACACTTGAAATCGCTTGGAACGATAGAAGCGAGGAGGAAAAAGCGATTGAGATGCTCAAAAAATTTGAATTTGTGAGGGATTTCATGCAAAAAGAAGGTTATATTTTGCTGAAAGTGCATCATGCAGAAATGCATATCGCAGAAATATTGGAAACTGCGAGCAAAGTGGGATTGGAAGTGAAGTCTGTGAGTTTGAGGAAGCCGAGCCTTGAGGATGTTTTCATTCAACTCACGGGGAAAACGCTTGAAGAATGGTAATGTTGAAATTTTAATTGCAATTGCAATAGCGTCAATCACCTGTGAAAAAGCGAAGAAGAGTTGTTCGTGATGCTTTCCTGTGAGAACCGCCGACGATGACCCAAGAGAGGTGAAGAGGGCGAGAGCGAGCAGCACCGTTCTCGCAGCGAGAAAGCAGGCAGAGGCAGAGGGGAAAGAGGGGTGGGGATGGGACGAGTGCGGAGGACAGTGGTAAAAAAAATTAAAAGTATGCTGAAGAATATTTTAAAGGAAGGGAAGATTTAACAGAAGAGCGAAGGATTTAAGAGGAAATGGCGGAGGAGAGGGACATTCCAGAGGAGTTATTGAGATTTTTTAAGGATGAATATGGGAAATCAATAGTAATAAAAGGAAAGCCGGGGACGGGAAAGACGATTTTTGCTCTGACTTTATTGAGCATTCTGCGAGGAAATGGCATTTATTTGTCCACAAGGGTTGACCCGGAGATGCTTTACGAGACATGCCCGTGGATAAAAGGAGAGATTTCGAAGGAGAATGTTTTGGATGCGACGCAATCTGAGAGACCTGCTGCTCGCCGCAGAGTAACGACGATAAAACCTTTGAAATATACGGATGTGCCTGAATTTTTGAGGGAAGTTTATGAAAGGACGGAGAATATGAAGAATCCTATTGTGATTATTGACTCTTGGGATGCAGTCGCAACGCATACAGGATATTATGAGCCGAGAGATAGGGAGAAATTGGAGCATAACTTGTGCGATTTTGCGAGGAAAACAGGCACTAAAATGATTTTCATCGTTGAATATACGGAGCAGAAGCCCCTTGATTACTTGGTGGATGGTGTTGTAATCACGGAGAACATCGTATCAGATGACAGAATTCTGCGAAAAATGTTCATTCAGAAATTGAGAGGCTGCGAGATTCGCAACCCCTTCTCGCTATTCACGCTCAAAGGCGGTAAGTTCAAGGCATTCAAATTTGAGAGCCTCCGTCAGAAGTTACGAAATTTGCGAGAGGCGGTTCCCGCTCCGCCCATTGAGGACTTGAGCGAAAGGAGGATTTCAACAGGCGTTCCCGCTCTTGACGAAGTTCTCGGTGGCTACGGGCATCTAAATATGCTCAAGGGGGACTTTCTCGCTGCGAGGCTTCTCTTGCAAGTCGCTGCGTTGAACGCTTTGAATTTGGGTCGCAGTGTCATTGTTGCGGAGGAGCGTGCTGAGATGATTGATGAAATCATGCCTTTTGTGAGCGAAGCGAATAGAGATAAAGTCAGAGCGGTGAGAGAATTCAATAAGGAAATGGGCGAAAATGCCCTCTTATTGATGGATATTGCGGATATTGGCATGAAAATAGGGGACTTTGCATCCGTTTTGAGGTCGAGAAAGTGCTTTGCTCTGTGCTATGCCTCTAAAACAGATGCGGAGGCGGAAAAGGTGGCATCTGCCGTTGCTTCTGTTGTCTTGCAGACTTCGCAGTTCGCAGGCGTGCCGTGTGTGTGCGGAGAGACACCGAGAACAGGCTTCTTCGCTCTTGAATGGGATGTCTCTGCGGGCTTCCCCGCTCTGAAGGCGACGCCTATTGAGTGAATAGTAATTTCGATGCCGCACTTAAGCTCAAATACGTATGTCGCCTGCGATGCAAAGGATTCAACTTGCGAGGGGTAAGCGAATATTTATTGTGGCATCGTGCAATAAGAACAGGACATGAGAGATGTGAAATCAGGAGTGGGAAACGGGAAGAGAAGGTGCAGACATGCTTAAATTCATCGTTTCACCATGGAAAAACGATTTTGTGAGCATACTTCGCCGAACTCGTGAGGAACTGTTTATTTCTTCTCCATTTATTGACAGTGAAGGCATTAATGTATTATTAAAAACAATACCCTATCCAAATCAAGTGAGAATTTCCATAATAACAGACCTTTCAATTAATAATATTAGGAATCGATGGGATAAGTCCAGCGGGTTTATTGAGGCTTTATGAGCGTGTTAGAGAGTTAAATGTATCAAGTCTTGGAAGATTACATGCAAAAGTATATTTGATAGACAATAGAGCGGCGGTAATAACATCTGCAAACCTTACAAGCAGTGGATTAACAAGTAATTTTGAATATGGAGTATTGGTGGAGGATGAAGAAAGCGTTGAAAGTATTAGGAGAGACATGGAGCAATATTTCTCGTGGGGAAATAAATTCACAGTAGAAACACTCAGAAGGATTGCTGGAATGAGTGAGGAAATATGGAAATTACAAAGAGAAGTTGAGAAAGAAAATAAAGATTCCGAATTAACACGCAGACTGAAAGAGAAAACTGAAGAATTGAATATAGAAATCTTAAAGAACAGAGTGAGAGGAGGAAGAACAATCTAACAGTATTTTTTTCGGAAACTATCATTTACCTATTGAAGAAAAAAGGGCCCTTAAGCACGAGAGGAGCTGCATCCTTTGATCCAAACAATACATCCAGATATATGTGATGATTCTATTGATTATGTGATAAATGGGCAAAATTTTGGTAAGAAATGGAAGCATTATGTGAGAGATGCGCAGGTTTATCTTAAAAAGAAGGGACTAATAAAACTGGGAGAAGATGGAAAATGGTATTTAGTTGAGGAGTAATGAAAATGTAAGGGTGTAAAGGAAATTATATTGTCTCTGCTTTAATTTGCACTGCACTCTCGCCGTCCTGTGCAGCCGCAGGTGCGAAGCTGTCGGCGTGTGACTGCGATTTCTGCGAGAAATCATTCCCGCCAAAGCACTTCAACCTCTTCAGGTCTGAAATTAGGCTTCACAGCAGATTTCTCAATAGGCGTCGTGACGCCACTTTTCAGCGAGAGCAATCCAGTGTAAGCAATCATCGCACCGTTGTCCTTTAAGAATTTTCTTGCGGGGACATGAAATCTCGCCCCTCGCTCTTCGCACATCTCACGAAGCATCTCTTGAAGTCGTTTGTTTGCTCCGACTCCGCCGACGAGGAGCAAATCCTCTTTGTTGAGGTGAGCCATTGCCCGCTCTGAAACCTCTGCGAGCATCGCAAATGCGGTCTCCTGAAATGAGAAGCAGACATCTTCCGCAGGATGCTTCCGTAAAGCCTCCTCAGCAGCAGTCGTGAGTCCTGAAAAAGAGAAGTCCATGCCCTTCACCACATAAGGAAGCGGTATGTAGTTTTTGCCCTTTTCAGCGAGCGCCTCAATTTTCGGACCTCCAGGGTGTGCCAATGCCCATGCTTCGTGCGAGTTTGTCAAGCGCATTCCCGATGCCGATGTCGAGGGTCTCGCCAAGCACTCTATACCTTTTGAGGCGGTAAGCCAAGACCTGCGAGTTCGCACCGCTCACATACAGAACCACAGGGTCTTCAACGCCACACGCCCAACGCCCGATTTCAATATGTGCGACGCAGTGATTCACGCCGACGAGCGGCTTCTTCAACGCAAGTGAAAGCGTCCTCGCAGCAGTCGCAACAACCCTCAAACAAGGTCCCATACCAGGTCCTTGAGAGAACGCCACCGCATCCACATCTGACAGCGAGAATTTTGAGCGCGCACAACGCAAGACCTCTGCGACGACATTTTTAATTTCTGCGGCGTGGTGCTGCGCAGCCTCTCTCGGATGAATCCCACCTGCTCTCGGCTCGTAAGGCGATTCCGCCTCGCAAACTACTCCTTCCTCTTCGCTGAACAACGCAACACTCAGATTCCACGCAGTCCCCTCTATGCCCAACACCAACATCTCTTGCTCGTTTGCTGAGATTGAATAAAGAGAATTATAAATGAGAGACTGGGGTTTTAGGAAGAAAGCGTGCTAAAATCCATGTCTCAATTCAAGCAATGCGGAAATCAGCCTCTCGTTCTCTTCCTCCTTACGCACACAAAAGCGGATATGCGTTCGCAGCATGAATGAAGTGCAGTCTCTCACGAGTATGCCACGACGAAGCAACGCAGCCTTGAGCTCACGAGCGTTCTTCCCGAATGGAGCAGTGTTCAACAAAAAAAAGTTCGCATCCGAGCGGACGCCGAGCTCCCGCTCAAATTTCCTCTTCTGATGCCACACCTTTGGAATCGTCTCACGCAGGAAACTTTCATTTCTAAGAGCAGCGATTCCTATTTTCTGTGCAAAAATGCTCACATTCCAGGGCGGTTTGACAGCATTTAACGCCTCTATTGCATCTGAAGAGCCGATAGCGAAGCCTATTCTCACACCTGGAATGCCGAAAGATTTCGTAAATGAGCGTAGAATGAGCATATTTTGAGAGCAAATCTCATGCGAAGGGAACGCATTTTGAACAAAATCCACATACGCCTCGTCAACGACGAGCATGGCGGAAACCCTTTCGGCAGCATCCAAGAGCATTTCTATCGCATCCCTCCTCAAATACTGCCCAGTTGGGTTGTTTGGATTGCATAAAAAGACTAAATCTTCACTTTTCATCACTTCTGCAATCTTCTCCGCTTTTATTTGCAGTGCAGGCATATCCACTTTCTTCACGGGAATACCAAAAATATTCGCTACTCGCTCATACTCGCAGTAAGTATGCTCTAAAACGATGACTCTGCGTGGGGAGAAAGCGAGTAGCACGAGGTAAATGAGTTCAGAGATGCCTGCCGCAACAATTATTTCATCTGCAGAACGCTTGAATTTCGCAGCGAGAAGCTCCCTTAATTCTGAGGCGTCGCTGTCTGGGTATTTACCTATTTCCTGTTTCGCCTCCTCAATCGCATCTGACAAAAAATCGGGAGGTCCGTAAGGATTCAGGTTCGCACTGAAATCCAGTATTTCTCGGCGGCGTCCTCGCACTCCACTTGCATTTTCCCTTGTAGGAAGTGAGCCTCCATGCTCACATCTCGCAGGTAATCGTTTGAACACATTATAAGGAAGAGAGGAGAGGAAAGAAAAAGGATGCGACAGCGGTTAGAAGCGCTGAAGGTTGAGATTGAGTTGCCCGACGGAAACAAAATACGATTCAGACCTTTTGCGGAGGGTGATGCGGAGGTCATAAAGGATGTGTATGAGCATCGCCATTATGATGCGTTGCACATTGAGAAAGGGATGTGCGTCTTTGATATAGGCGCCCACATCGGCGCTTTCACACTTAAAGCGGCGAAAGCAGTAGGTTCTGAAGGCATTGTAGTTGCAGTAGAGCCAGAAAGCAGAAATTTCGCACTCTTAAAGGAGAATGTTGATTTGAATAGATATGAAAATGTGATTGTTGTCAGGAAAGCGATTGCGAATTTCAAAGGAAAAACGCCTCTTTACATCGGAGGAAGCACGCTGCCTCACTCAATTGTCTTCAAGCGACCCGAATATGAAATTGTTGATGCGACGACATTTGACGAATTGGTGAGAGAGGTGGGCATTTCACCAGACATCGTGAAGATAGATGCCGAAGGCGCTTCACTTAAAATTCTTGAAAATGCGGAGAAATTGAAGGAATGCAAGCGGATAGCAGTCGCAGCATATCATTTTGCGGGTGAAGATATAAGAGTTTCGCTGAAATTGAATGAAATGGGCTTCAAAACAGAGACAATTTTCGTGAGAGGAAGCGTTTATCGTGACCCTTTCTCTCTTTACATTCCTGTGGTGCTTGGAAAAAGGGAAAGAGAATAATGTGGAAGAGAAAGTGGAAGAGAGGGAAGAGTAGGAAAAATCTTCCTCGTGTAGCACTCCTCGCACAAGTTTTCGCTTCCCACCTTTACGAGCGTCTCAGTCTCCTTACTGCACCTGTCGCACCTCATCCGCAGCACCTCAATTTTTTCATTCTTACGAGGGAGAATAGAGGGGTATGGGCGGTAAGACGATAGCGGAGAAGATATTGAGTGCGAAGGCGGGCGTTGAGCGGGCGGAGCCTGGCGACATTTTGGAGTGCGAGATTGACTATGTGATGGTGAACGACATTACGGGTGTGCCTGCGTTTGAGGTCTGCGAGGAGATTGGTGCGGGAATGCTGAACGAGCGGGTTGTTGTGGTGCAAGACCACTATGTGCCTGCGAAGGACATTCCTTCGGCGGAGCAAGCGAAGGCGCTGCGAGAATTCGCTCTGAAATACAAAACTCACTACTATGAAATTGGGAAGGGCGGGATATGCCACCAAGTAATGATTGAGGAGGGTTTTGTCGCCCCAGGTCGTTTAATTGTCGGAGCGGACTCGCACACATGTTCCTACGGCGCTCTCGGTGCTTTCGCAACTGGAATAGGCTCCACCGAGGCAGGTGTCGTCTTCGCAACGGGAAAACTCTGGTTCAGAGTGCCTGAGACGCAGAAGTTTGTCGTTGAGGGTTCTCTTCGTCCATTCGTCTGCGGTAAGGATGTTGTTTTGCACATCTTGGGCGAAATAGGCGTCGCAGGCTCTAAATACAAGGCACAAGAGTTCTACGGCTCAACAATAAAAGAACTCTCGCTCTCCGACAGAATCACGATTGCGAACATGTCTGTGGAGGCAGGAGCGAAGACATGCATATTTCCGCCTGACGAGAAGGTTTTCTCGTTCTTAAAAGGGAGGGTTCGTGGCGAATACGAGCCTGTTTATGCGGATGATGACGCCTCTTACGATGAAATTTTTGAGTTTAACGCAGAAGAAATTGTTCCTATGGTTGCGAAACCCTTCTCGCCTGACAATGTCGTGCCGGCATCGGAGCTATCTGATGAGGAGATTGACCAGGCATTTATCGGCTCTTGCACGAATGGTCGCATTGAGGACTTGAGGCTCGCAGCCACGATACTTAAGGGCAGGAAAGTGCATCCTTCTGTGAGGATGATTGTTGTGCCTGCATCGCAGTCAGTATTTAAGCAGGCGTTGCGTGAGCGTCTCATTGAAATCTTCTTGGAAGCTGGCGCTTTCGTCTGCTCTGCGACATGCGGAGCGTGTCTCGGCGGTCATCTCGGCGTCCTTGCAGAAGGCGAAAAATGCATAAGCACAACTAACCGCAACTTCATCGGCAGAATGGGTCACAAAAACGCTGAAGTCTTCTTGGCGAGTCCCGCAGTTGTTGCGGCGTCTGCCGTCACAGGAAAAATCACCGACCCCTCTCATCTGCTTTCTTGAATTAAGGCAGGAAGGAGGCGAGGAGGTTGCGAGAGGTTACGAGGAGGTTGTGAGGAGCAATAGGCAAAAGGAAGAGGTGAGGAGAGATGCGAGTGTGGAAGTTTGGCGACAATGTGGACACAGACCAAATAATTCCTGCGGAATATCTCACGACTGCTGACCCAGAGAAACTTGCACCGCATGTGTTTGCGAAGGTGCGACCAGATTTCGCAGTTTCCGTTCAGAAGGGTGATGTGATTGTTGCGGGTCATAACTTCGGTTGCGGCTCTTCAAGGGAGCATGCGCCTCGTGCGCTCAAAGGAGCGGGCATAAAGTGCGTCATCGCTAAAAGCTTCGCAAGAATATTCTTCAGAAACGCAATAAACATCGGACTGCGGCTGATTGAGGCGGATATTTACGATAAAGTGAGCGATGGCGACGAGATTGATATAGATTTCAAGCGTGGAATAATAAGAAATCTCACGAAAAATGAGGAATATGCGTTCAAACCGCTACCAGAATTCATGGAAAAATTGCTTGAGATGGGGGGACTCGTGCCTTATGTGAAGGAAAGATTGAAGGAGAAAAAGAAATGAACATGGATTTGGCAAATTTTGGATTAGCATTCAATTGCATTTCAATGTGCGAGTGTGTAGGAGAAACGGTGATGCTGTGGTGAAAGTGAAGGTCGGCGTGATTGGAGGCTCAGGCTACACGGGTCTTGAGCTTTTAAGGCTGCTGCTCTCGCATCCCGCAGTGGAAATTGAAGCAGTTACATCAAGAAGGCACAAGGGGAAGCGAGTAGACGAAGTGAATCCTCACTTGAAGCCATTTGCGGATATTGAATACGAAGATGTCTCCGTTAGGGAGATTGCGAGGCGCTGTGATGTCGTTTTCACGGCAGTTCCGCATGGAGTTGCGATGAATTATGTGCCTGAACTGCTTGAGAATGGCGTTAAAGTGATAGATTTGAGTGCGGATTACCGCTTAAGTTGTGAGGAATATGAGCGAATTTACAAGAAGCGACACAAGGACGAGCAGTTCAGGGAGGGTCTTCGCCACCGCAGTCTACGGTCTCACGGAATTGCACGCCGAAGAGATTAAGAATGCGGAGCTTGTTGCGAATCCCGGGTGCTACCCGACGGGTGCGATTCTCGCAGTCGCTCCTCTCGTGAGAGCCCGCAAGGTGAAATGCGTCGTCTTTGACGCAAAGTCAGGCATCTCAGGCGGCGGCGTTGAGCCTTCGCAGAGGAGCCACTTCCCGAACCTCGCAGAGAATATTATTCCTTACGAGGTCACTACGCACCGACACACCGCCGAGATTCGCAAAGAGCTGAAGGTGAGCGTGCATTTCACCCCGCATGTCATACCTGCGATAAGAGGAATTTTGACAACTGCACATGTTTTCTTGCGTGAGAGTATGAGCGAAGATGAAATATATGAAATTTACAGGCAATTCTACGAAGGAAAGAAGTTCATTCGCATATTAAACGAGGTGCCTTCGCTGCAAAATGTCAGAGGGACGAACTTCTGCGACATTTGGTTTGAGGTTGAGCGTGGTGCCTCTGTGGGCGAGGTAAGCGATGTCGGCGAGGGAGGCGAAGTGGGCAGCAGGGCGGACAAGGTGGAAGAGGTGAAAGAGGTGGGAGAGGTAGAGGAGAGCAGCAGGGTCGTTGTGATTTCAGCAATAGACAACCTCGTGAAAGGCGGTGCGGGTCAAGCGATTCAAAATATGAATGTGATGTTCAATCTGCGTGAGGAGACGGGTCTCTGGTTCCCTGCGCTTGTCCCTTGAGTGCGGAAAGCGTTGGTGGAGGTAAAGTGGTAAGGTGAAGGGTGAGGGGGGAGAAGCCCCGGGAGGGATTCGAACCCCCGACCTAGTGGTTACAAGCCACTCGCTCTTCCCGCTGAGCTACCGAGGCACATTCAGAATTTCATCCCACACATTTAAAAAATTTCGGTGTCCCCAATGCTCACCCAAATGAAATCAAAACAACATAGCAGTGGCGATTTGGTAGAGTTAAGAAAATCTTCTGAAGAAGTCTCATCTTTCATTTTGAAGCAGCATGACTTGGCGAGAGGTGTCAAATAAACAAAATGTCTGAATTTATTTTTCTTACAAGCGGAAATGAGGATTAAGTGAGAGGAAAAAATGAGCAAATTAATGGAGCATTTTAATCATTCTGACCCATTCTCCCCATATTTCAGCGAATTTAAAACCTCGCTTCTCGTAGAAGCGTCTTGCTTTGAAGTTTTCTCTTCCGACCCAAAGTTCAGCAATATCTCTTTCTCTCTCTCTTGCGTGATTCAAACCGATGTTGAGGAGCGTC
Source organism: Candidatus Methanophagales archaeon (assembly GCA_024699715.1). Lineage (GTDB taxonomy): Archaea > Halobacteriota > Syntropharchaeia > Alkanophagales > Methanospirareceae > Methanospirare > Methanospirare jalkutatii. Next base: position 29,107 of record JANPRD010000003.1, on the reverse strand, counting down.
CCGCCGATTCCCTTACCTTGCCATTCAGGAGATACGAAGAGTTCATGTATTTCTCCAACTTCCTTCCCTTCAAAGGAGCTATACCAGTTTGTGTCGCATGCGATGAAACCTACGGGTTCATCAATAACCGCAACGAACATGCCATCTGGGTCTCTCCGCCTCAGCCACTTGAAGTAACTCCTTATGTCTCTTCTTTTCGTGTATGCATATCTCTCAAGCCCCTTATACGCTCTTTCATAAACCCTAACGAAGTCGTTTACATCATCCGCATTCGCTCTCCTGATGAACACAAATTATTTTTTATACGCTCATTTTAAAATCATGCGATGGATGCGGTGAGCCTGCTTGAAAAGCTCGTGAGCATAGAATCTCCTTCAGGAAAAGAGGATGAAATCGCAGAATTTATATCTTCATATCTCAAAAAGATAGGACTGCGTGTTAGTAAGGAGAATAATAACATCGTTTTGAACGCAGATGCGGATTTCTGGATAATTACACACATGGACACTGTGCCTATGAAGGCAAAATTCAGATACGATGGCATGTTCGCATACGGAACAGGTGTTTGCGATGCGAAGGGAAGCATCACTGCCGTTCTTATAGCTCTTGAAAAGCTCAAAGAAATGGAGTTCGGCGTTGCGTTTCTCAGTGATGAGGAAGAAACAGGTTCAAGTTCAGCATATTTCGCAAAAGAGCATCGTGGAAGTGCAATCGTTATGGAGCCGACATCGCTTAAAATCGCAACTCGCCACTACGGAACTCTTGAGGTGAATGTCAAAGTGAAGGGCAAGCCCGCTCACGGTGCCATGCCCGAATGCGGAGAGAATGCGATAGAAAAGGCGATAGAAATGCTTGAAAAGCTCAAAGAATTGCACAACTTTACTATTTTAAAGATAAATGGAGGGAGCGACGAATATGTTATTCCGGATATATGCGATGTAAGAATTGATTTTCTCCTCAAACCTGACGAAAATCCTCATAATTTAAAGAAGAAGGTCATTGATTTAGCATCAGTATACGGGGATGTGGATGTTATTGAAGAGGCGGAAGGATTCATTTCAGAAGGGAAGGCGAAGTCTGTGCTTGAATATGCGATGAAAACTGCTGGAATTGAAGTGGATTATGCGGAGATGCCTGCGTGGACAGATGCGGTAAATCTAAGAAAAGAAGGTTGGGATGTAGTTGTTTGGGGACCTGGAGAGCTTGCGCACTGCCACACTCGCATTGAGCGTGTGCCTATTTATGAAATTGAATGCGCAAGCAGGGTTATTATTGCTATTAATGATGTTCTTTCTTCGCTGAACTTTTAATCCTAATTCCAACGCACAGATATAAATCCAGCGGAGGATTTCAAGCAAAATGAAACTTTTCCGCATCAATCCCCGCTCAATCTCATTTCTATATCATCCCTCCTTTCATCAACTTTGCAAATTTTGATATTCTGCACTGCTTCTGAATTTCTGCGTGAATGCAATCACCCCCTACTACCGTTAGAGAGGTAATATTCCCTGAAATTGTGAAGAAAACATTCCCACTCGAACCTCATCATAAGTCAGACTAAATCTGTTCATTTCGGAGAAGTCAAGTGTCTGAACGAATGTTTTTGCGACATTGCTCACGATTTCTATGTTGCGAGCTGCCAGTGAAACTATTTCTTCCCCTTCAGCAAATATCTCACTTGCATTCTCTTGCTTGAAAATGAAAAGCAACCAAATTTGAATATCATTCGTGAAAATGTAGCGTCGCCTTCTGATTTTTTACTTAATTTTAGCCCTATGCACCTCCGCATTCTTCTTAAAAATAGCGAGCAACACTTCGCTGCCTTTCTCTCACCCTCACGACCCTCGCCACCCTCGATTGCACCTCAAATTTCGTGTTCGCAGGCACTACCGCAGTCTCACCCTCTCGTAGCGAGACGCCTCCCGCTGCTGTTCGCACTTGAATATTTCCTGAGATGCAGGTGAGCAGGCAAACAGGCTCTTTAAATTCCATAGTGTCGTGAATTTTGAGCCTTCTTAATACGAACTTCTCACCTTCAAGCAGCAAATGCTCCTCACTTCTCCCCACTTTCCGCAATAAAACAGATTCCTTCCTCAATTCTGAAGATTTTTTGAAGTTTAAAACATTTATTGCGTCATCAATATGAAGTTCACGACCCCTTCCGTAGTCATATATTCTGAATGTTCGTTCAGATGCACTGCTGACCTCGTAGACTTTTGTGCCTCCGCCGAGAGCGTGTATTGTGCCTGCGGGAATGTGGAAAATATCCCCCTTCTTCGCCTCATATTCGTTCAAATGCGATAAAATTTCACCACTTTCCACCGCCTCTCTGAATTTTCTTTCGCTCTCTTCCGTCTTGAATCCCAAAAATATCTTCGCTTTCTTGCTTTCAAGGACGAACCACGCCTCTTCTTTGCCGAATGCATCGCCAATTTTCGCAGCGTAAGCGTCATCTGGATGCACTTGCACGGACAAATTCTCGTTTGCTTTTATTATTTTCGCAATTAACGGGAATTTTCCGCTGCCATCGCTGAATTCAGGGAACAAAAATGCGAGCTCCTCAAGCGAGAGGTCAAATTCACATTCCTCCGCTGTCTCTGCGAGGTTTCTCGGCGACGCACACCAGCACTCGTAGCCCCAAGGCTTCTCTACAATGAAATGCTTCACCTTCAACGGCTTTCTCACGACTTCCGCCAAACGCTCACGCAGGATTTCACGCAAACCCTTATTCAAGCATGCTTCGCCGAGAGGGTCTCCTCGCATCGCCATTCGCAGCAGTGGAATGCCTTCTTTCAATCCGAACGCTACTGCGGAAGAGCTTTCAATCGCATCCGCAACACGCTCTATTCGCATTCGCATCAAACGCATTTCCTCCAAAGAGACACCTTTAAGCATTTCCGCCACTTCTCGCAGCGAAAATGGGTTCTCTCGCATCCGAGCATGCCACCATTTCTCTTTTGCGCCGCTCTCCGCACCGATGCGCATCTTCAACCTTATTCTGCCTTCTTTGGGGTGGAAGACATCCGTGAGGATGCAGTCTTTTGCTTCAATAAACGCATGCTCCACAACACCATAAATCACGCTGCGCTCCGCCTTCACGCCTCGCAACGATGAATTCAGCACGCAAGCATCTCTCAAATTCGCCTCCTTCGCATTCGTGTTTGAAATGACTGAGCGAATCGCTTCTCCCTGCTGAATACTTGCACGCTCAACTACGCAGTTTGAGAACTTGCACCCATGCACGCACACGCCACTGCTCACGCCTCCACCGCTGCCGACACCAACACCGACAAGCTCAACACCGAGAAAATCCCGAAACTTCCTCGCAACTTCGTCATCAGGAGCGAGCAGACGCATTAAACTCTCGTAGTAAGAGGCATTCGTGCCGAAGTCAAGCCAAATTGTCCGCTCACTCAGCGGGAAACTGCAAAGCAATTTCAAAGGTTCAATGCGAAGCACACGCCTCCTTAACTCGTAAGCACGCTCTCGCAGCCACGCAGGCGCCGAAGATGCAGAAGATGCAGAAGGCGTAGAAGCGTCGAGAGTGAGCGTCAGAAGCGTCAGGGGACGCCCAGAGCTGCCAAAGCTCGTCGGAGTTGAATTTTCCTGTCCTTTTTGCGAGGAAATCGCCGAAGATTTCTTGCATGCATGCTGCGAGCGTCCCGCTTAGCATGAAAATGCCCATGTTCACCAACGCCTCTCCCTCATTTCCGACACGAAGAAGCTTCCTCCTCACGACCTCGTAATTCCGAGAATCGTCAAAGTCCAATAACTCGCAAAGCTTTCCCTCCGTCTTCTGTCGCCTCTTCTGCCGCCTCCGCCGTTGCGGTGTCAGCACTCACGCCCTTGCGAACGATTTGAATGCCGTATTTTTGAACGGTTTCCGCAGTCAGTTCTCTTTTAAGTCCGAAAAGCAGGACATGCGTTTTCAGAGCACTCTCACGCAAGACCGCAGGCGAATCTTCAAAAAACAAGAACTGGTCTCCCCAAACGACGAAAATGCGAGAAGGCACGGAAAACGCTTGGAATTGCTGAATGACGCCGTCCAAAATCCTGAAAGGTCTCGGAGATGGAAGCTCAATGAACGCCTTGTTTCGGCATGACCTCGTGAGCAAATTTCTCGTCCCTTCGCCTGCGGTGTGAACGATTAAAACGCTCTTCCCTCGCCTCACTTCCTCAACGATGTCTCTTCCGAGCCTCTCTGAAGCGTTCTGCAGGGCGAAAAGCGTCCCTAAACCGTTACCCGCAGCACCTTTCCAACCGCTCTCCGAAACAGGCAGGAATGTTGATTTTGAAAGGGCTTCAGGAGGCGGTGGTCTCCTCTCCAATTCCTCAACATCCTCATCCGTAGCAACGACCACCACAAAATCAAACATCTTTATTTTTTCGCCTCTCAATTAAAAAACTTCAAGCAGGGGAACACGATGCGAATGCGTTTGAAGCTTTCAGGTGAAAAAGCGAGTTTAGTGGCGAAAGCCCTGATGCCTGACAACATTGAGGGCATGCGCACCGTGCTTGAAGAAAACAGCGCTTCAATCTCTTTTGAAACTTCAAAATTGAGTTCCGCAATTGCTGTCGCAGACGACCTCATTTTGAATGCGAAGGTTGCTTTTGAGATGCTCGCACTCGCATCTGAAAGTGAAGAAAAAAGCAGGAAGAAGTTCTCACAGAAATGAAAATTTGGAGATTTCAAGGGGAATACTTGCAAAAGCAGATTGAAAATGAAAACAGGAAAATGCTGAAAATGTGAATTAGCAACAACATTTAATTTGAATTTTTTTAAATTGTGTGCGGAGCGACAGAAATGCTCATTAATTGTGAGGTGAAGAATTGTGGGGTGAAGATGCGGGTAGGTCTGAGAGAGATTCAAGAGGGAAGAGGAGCAAGAACAAGAACGGGAGGGAGACGGAGGAGAGGAGGAGAAGGCGCTTCAAAACCTGTTTTTCGCATTTGGGAAAGCGAGGCGATTATGTTATTCGCTAAGACAAAAGTATGAGCTCAAGGGAGAAATGTCAAAGAGCGAAATAATAAAGAGGGTTCAGGAGCTCACTGGATTGAACAGCAGGTATGTGAAAGATGCATATGCAACGATAGAAAATTTGCCTGCGCATGCGACTTTCGGTGGTCTTAAGAATCAAAGATTGAGAGAGAAAGGGTAAAATAACGAGAGAAGAATACAAGAAGCGGAGGAATTCAATCATATATGCGAGAGGAGATAAAACAAAAGGAGGAAACTTAAATCTAAGAATCGTTGAAATCGCAGATGAGAAATATTTAAGAGTGAATATCGGTGATAGAAAGTGGCTTCTCTTGAAATTGTTCATACCCGATAAGTATATGAAGAAGTATGCACAATACTTGAACGGGAGCCATCCATATTCGGTTCTAATAAAGCGGAAAGATAATGATAAAGGATATGATGTTCGCATCACGATAAGAGTAGAATGTGATGTGAACGAAGGCTCAAGATTAATTGCATTAGATATGAACAAATCGCATATAGATTTCTGCGTTATGGATAAGAATCATGAAGGATGTTGTTGCGATCGGAAAGATAAATACAGCAGAACTCCAGAACACACGCAGCAATAAGAGAGAGCATCAGATAAAGAAAGTCGCTCATAAGGTGAAGAACTTGGCAAAGCATTTCAACGCAGATGTTTTCATCGGAAAATTGCGCACTTCAAAATTCAAATCTCATAGAAAGGCGAATAGGATAGTTCATCAGATGCCTCAGTTCAAGTTAAGGAAGTGGATAAAGCACATATGCGTGAAAAATGGTGTGAAATGCGAAGAGAGAAGTGAAGCAAATACAACAAAAGTGGGTCGTATGCTTTCCTCTATCTTAGGTTTGGATGTGCATAAATGCGCCGCTATCGCATTCGCACTCAAGTTATCAGATTTTCATGTGTTCAAGCTCCTCTCCGTAGTCTCCTCAAATGAAGGCGATGGAAGGCAGAGGGGAAGGCGAAAGAGAGGAAGCTCCCCGACTGGGACAGCTCAGCACGACGAAAGGATGAAATGCTGGGCTGCGATGATGTCCTCTCTTCTAAGCACAGAAGAGAGGGACGGAGGCTACCCGGAGATGCCTGGTATCCGGGGTCTGCTCCTCATGAGCAGATTGAAAGCGAGCCTACCTTTTCATATGATATATGTGAAAATATGGTAGGTGAGAGGTAGTGAGAGTCACGATGGTGATTCCGACTTACTGGGCGAGAGAGCGTTCAGTCGGTTGGAAGGAAGGCGACGCAATTTATGACCACCCGACACCGCTTGACAGCGAAGGAACGCTGCTCAGAGCATTGAAAAGCATTCGTGTGTTGAATGAAAGAGACTTTCAATTAGTAGTGATTGCAGTCGCAACCGCACCGGAAATTGAGGAAAAGGTTGAGCGGAAGGTAGCAGGAATTGTCAAATCTGCGGAATTAGATGTTGAAACTATGCTTTTCAGCGCATCTCATTTGAAGAAAGTGCATGAATTGATGGCATCAGAGGATAAAAAAGAGTGTATTGACCTTCTGAGATTGCGAGGATACTCGTGTGTGCGTAATATTTGCGTCTTTGTGCCTCACATTTTGGGTGCGGATGTCGCTATTCTGATTGATGATGACGAGGTATTTGAGGATGCGGATTTCATTGCGAAGGCGACGGAATTCATCGGAAGAAAATACGATGGCGAAGAAGTCCTTGCGGTCGCAGGCTACTACCTCAACGAAAACGGCGACTACCACATCAAAAAGCCACTCCGCCCTTGGATGAAAGCGTGGAATCAATACGAGTGCATGAACGCAGCCTTCGACAAAATCATCGGCACAGAGCCGAGACTGAAGCACACGCCTTTTGTTTTTGGTGGAAACATGGTGCTTCACCGCAAGATATGGGAGAAAGTCCCTTTTGACCCTAATGTGCCGAGAGGCGAGGATATTGACTTCTTAATTAACGCAAAAATGCTCCGATTTAATTTCTTTCTTGACAACCAATTATCAATTAAGCATCTTCCTCCTCCAAAGGCACACCCAATATGGATGCAATTGCGCCAAGACATTCGCAGATTTATATATGAGCGTGCAAAGATAGAGCATCAAAAAGAAGTAGAAGGCATGCAAAGAGTTAGTGTGGAGGATTTTGACCCTTATCCCGGATGTTTTTTGCGTGCTGACCTTGAGGAGCGGTTTGAGCGGGCATGCAAGCTGCTTGCCGAAGAATACAAGGCGAAAGGCGACGAGAAAGGCTGCGAAGAGGCACTCAAAAACATTGAAATTGCGAGAAATGAGGCGATGCGCTGGAAAAAACTTGATGCTTTTCAGTTGTTTTGCGACCACACAAAATCGCTGGGAATCGCTGATGAAATGGGCAAACAAGAGTGAAATACGCTCAAGTATGCAGGAAATTCTGAGTGAGAAATAAGAAGGTTAAAATTAAATTTGATCCTACCTGAAAAATGTTCCGTCAACACAATTCCTATACCCTTTTGAAGTAATTCCCTTTTCTTTTATTATTAAGAGATTTAACAAGAGTAATACTTTTGTCTGATGTGGCTCATTCTATAACCTTCGAAGTGTTAATTATTATTTCTTCTGCGATAAACCGAATTAATGGAATTTCCATTGTCAATTCTTTATCATTCCTAAACGGCACATATCTGGGTTTTCCTCCTTCTTTACTATGCACAATAGAATTTCTTGTCTTATATATTCGATCAGCTATTTGTCTAAATATATTTTCGGTGTCAGATAAAGAAAAATTAATGGAAGCTCCTTTAGAAAACGATACTTTATTTTTTTGATAATACTCTATCAGTGATTCGTCATATTCTCTTAATTTAGCAATAAGATTATCTAATCTAACATATTTCTTCAGAGTTAAATACAAAGCTTCTTGTTCATTGTATAAAAGCTCTTCATCTTTATACTTTATTTTTTGACTTATTAATTTAATCAGATTTTCCAAATCTCTTTTTCTTTTGTATGAAAAATCAGGACTGGTTATTTTTGCTTTTATTGTGTTTATTAAGTCTTCGTGATATATATCATAAAAGAAATGCTCGATAACATGATAAAAAGACAAAAACTGAAGAGGTATACTGTCGGTAGAGATTGCCATTTGATAATGATATACAAGATCAGGATTATAAATACGACGGGGAGGCTCTATTTCCCTAGAACGCCTTATTCTAGTAATTTTAGAACGAGCAAGTTCATGCAGAAATCTTACTTCGATTACGGCAATATCTAGATTGTAGCTTAAATTAAAAAGGAAAGAAGTTGCCAGTTTAGAAAAACGATCGCTGCTCATGGGTTCTCGTGATCTTATCTTAAGTGTATATATGCGAAGGAATTTACTTAAAAATTCAAAGAATTCTGTTTTTTCCATACCAGTCCTTTCTCTTATAACACGCAATAGGAAAAATCTAAAGATATCCTTCCAATATTCAGATTCTATCAAAGCATCCAAAATAAATAATAAGTACTCATCTGTTGGTTTTGAGAGCTCATATACAATACCATTTGCTGGGTCCTCCTTTGAAAGGTCTTCTTCAAAGAAACGCCTAAAAAGAATTGGCAGAGGGGTTTCAAATTTTACTAATGCTTCATACGAATATTCGTCATATAAAATTGTTTCATCTTTAATTTTCTTCCTCTTTAACTTCTCTATCAGACCATCTATTAAACTTTTTTCTATTTCCCAGCTCTTATTCAATCTTTCACAATTCAAAATAAGTTTATTTTTTTCTTCAACGACAGATAAGTTAGGTAACTTACTCAATCTATCCTTAAAATCTTTTATGTTTTCTATCATTCTTACCCTCCTTAGAGCTTTCGCACAACAACCATTTCCCGAAAAGATTTCGGGAAATTGCATAAATCTAATTGGCATCCGAAATATTTAAATCCTTCTTTTCCATACTAAGATTATGCAAGAAAAACATAAATTGAGAATTCTTTTCCTTCCCAAACTGCTTCCGAGAGCGAGCATTGTAGGCGGACCCATACTAATCTACCACAGAATAAAGAATTTGCATGCGAAAGGGCATAAAATAACGCTAATTGCACCCGCTTACACTGAAGAAGACATAAAAGACCGAAGTCTTGAGCCTTTTTGTGAGGAAGTTATAAAGATTGAGTCTGCGAGGGAGCGAACTTCGGAAGAAGTGGAAGCACTTCACGAGAAATTACAGAGACCCCGCTTCTTTTTCACAGGAGACGGTGCTTATGATGAGAAAATTGAGCATGCTTTTCGTGAAATTTTGAAGAGAAAGCATTTTGATGCGATTATTGCTGAATATTCAATGATGGGACAGTATATAGAGGCAAATAGAGATGCTATTCCTGCGGAAACGCTTAAAGTTATATCTGTTCATGAATGCTACACGAAGGCTCTTGAATTAAGAAGGAAGAAAGGTGAGAAAATTAGCGAGGAAACAATAGAAGAAATGCGAAATTACGAGTTCAAAATGTATTCTGTTGCGGATTTAATTCTGACTTTAACGCCTGAAGATGCAGAAATCTTGGTGAGTTACGAGCCTTCCCTGCGTGAGCGGATTAGGGTTGTGCCTCACGGCGTAGACACCTCTTTTTACAAACCTCCGAAGGTGAAAACATGGGAAAGAAACACAAAAAATATACTTTTTGTGGGCAATTTTCAGCACTATCCGAATGTAGATGCGGTGAAAAATTTCATAAATCACTGCTGGACTGAAATTTCACAGGCAGTTCCAGATGCAAAATTCTACGCAATCGGCTTCAATCCGCCTGAAGAGCTGTTGAGGTTGCGCAACAAACGAGTTTTCGTTCAGCACGGAGGGAGCAACGAGAATGTCCGCAGATTTTACTGGAACAGCGATGTTTTTGTCGCTCCTATTGAGCTCGGAACGGGATTTAGAGGGAAAATATTGGAGGCGATGGCGTGTGCATTGCCTGTTGTTGCCACTTCTCTTGCAACTTTCGGTATAAATCCCACGCATGGAAAAAATATATTTGTCGCAGATGACTATGAAACCTTCTCTAAATATGTGATTATGCTTTTAAAGGATGCGAACCTTCGGCGTAAGATTGGCGAGAACGCATTGGCGTTGGCGAGGCGGTTTGACCACAGGTGTGCGGCGGAGAAGCTGGAGCGTGTGCTTAAAGAGGCGAAGGAAAGAGGAAAAGGTAGGAGGCGTGAGTGAGGAGAGAGTCAATCACTACTCTCGGTCTGCTGAACCACCGCCGACGCTAGCTCCGCTGCTCTCCGCTGCCTACGCTGCCTGCGCCGCCGCTGAAGAACACGCACTTTTCCCTTTCGCATTTCTCGCAGTCAGCGACGCGCACTTTTACGGGAGTTTCGCCCTTTATTTTGAGAATTGTCTGCATGATTTCGTCCAACTTCTCGGCGTCGCCTTCAACGCAGAACACAACGGAGCCTTCACCGCCGTTCACTCCGCCTGCGCCGACGGGGAAAGCGTCTGATGCGCCGAGCATTTTGAAAGCGGAGACCTCAGTGACAATTTTACCAGAAACGGGCATTAAACCGATGGGCATGCCAGTCGCCTTTCGTATTTTTCCGATGCCCAAGCGAAGAGCAGCCTCCTCAACAGAGAAAGGAATCGCCTTCTCCATCCCGACAGGAATGATAAAATTGACGCCACGAGCCATTACGACGCCGATTGCGGCGCCTATCGTCCCTCCGCTCGGATGACCGAGGAATATTGCTGCTCTGCCGTTTGCGTCAATCGCATTCGCACCCTTAATGAACACATCCTCCGCAGACAAGTCCTCAAGCACATCCTCAAGCGTCTCTCCTGTGACTTTACCCTCACGAATGACGATTTCCTTCTGTCGCTCCTCCTTTGGCACGGAGCAGAGAGCCTTCGCAGTTACGACGCCAGCAGCGAACCGCTCCCGCTCAATTCTCGCTGATGCCTCTTCCGCCGCAGGCAAACCCTTCAAAATCTCCTCCGCAACAAACGAATTCGTTGTGCCTTGCGAAATGACGACGATGCCGTTCTTGAGGGCGTTCTGAACCTCCTCAAGCATCCTCACCGCCTTCGCAATTAGCCGCTTGCTCTCCGCAGGCGTAAGCGAGACCAAAATTCGCTCCAACGACGCTGACATCTCGTTGAAAGAACCTCAACTACAAAATAAAAACTTGCGGGAAAAGCGGAAGCGGAAAAAGAAAAAAAATGGAAAAAGAAAAAGGGGAAAAAATAAGAGTTAGATTGCTCTACGGGAAATACACCTGCCAGCGCTCAATTAGTGGGTGGTAGTCTGCATTTCCCGCGCTGATGATGTATGGAGTGGTGCCGATGCCGTAAGGATTCGCAGTTCCGGTGTAATCGCTCCAATAATTGCCCATATAATCTGTGCAAGTGCTGCCGTTGTATGTGAAAGTTATGGGGAATGTGGAGTTCCATGTGTTTGTAGATGCGCTGGAAAATGCGTTAATGCTGTTATTTATGAAATTATTCAGGAATATTATGTTGTCGTAGGCGTGAGAGGCGGAGATGCCGTATCCGTTGAGTTCTGCGGTGTTGCGAACAATCATATTTCTACGAGAATCACTCATTTTTATGCCCTCTCCTCCGTTGTTTGAAACTGTATTTTCGATAACTTTTGTCATTGTTGAGTTAATTAGCCAGATTCCCACTTCATTATTTGAATAAACATCGTTGTCTATTACCCTGTTTCTGCCTGATTCTTGCAGCACAATCCCATATACATTCTCACTAACCTTGTTCGCACCGATGAAATTATCCCTTGCGTCGCTCATAAATATGCCTTGCCACGCATTTGCACAAGCACTGTTATTTACAAATCTGTTTCTGCTCGCATTGCACACGGAGATGCCATCGTAATTCTTATCTGCGATGTTTTTGATGACGAGATTGTTGTTTGATGTCCTAATGAGGATGCCTGATTCATTATTTCTCGTAGCAATATTCCTGATTATGCGGTTACTGTTGCTGCTAATTCTCTAAATATATCCCATTCCAGTTGTTCTCAAACAGATTATTGCCAATAATTAGATTATGTTCGTTGAATGCGAGCCAAGGAGAGCCTCCAGATGTGAGAGCGATGCCGTCCATCATGTTTCCGAAAGCGGTGTTTTTGGCGATGTGGTTGAAATTTGAGTGAGATTTCAGAACGATTCCGCCATGCGAACTGTTTGAAACTGTATTATTCACGATTCTATTGCGACAGGATTCAAGTAATTCAATGCCATCCCCGACATTTGAAGGGTATTCTATCGCATTTATTCCATTAGAATGCACTTTATTCATCGTTATTAGGTTGTTATTAGAGCGTTCAAGGTATATTCCGCTCTGATTATTCATCATAACGGTGTTATTGACGATGAAGATTATTGTTTGAGTAGAAGAGGTCAATCCCTCCGCAGTTCCTCACAACGAAGTTTGACGAAATTTTGCACCCTCTCGCATTCTTCAGAAGAATCCCCGCGCACACAGGAGAGCAATTCCACGCACCTGTTATCGTGAATCCCTCAATCACGACACGGTTTGCACGCACAAGAATCACATGCTTGCTCGGATTCCTCGCAAAAACAGTGCATTTTGACGAGCCATTTTCAGAGCGAATCACTAAATTACTTTTTGTTACGACCACATTTTCGGTGTAAATTCCGTCCCTAACGATGATTTCGTCGCCTGGTGTTGCGCTATTTACCGCCTGTTGAATCGTAGGATAGTCGTCAGGCACATATATCACTGCGGCAGATGTGACGCCGAAGAGTGTGAGATATGCAGCTGTGAGCATACATAAAATCAGCATCTTCCTCATTTGTCCATCACCTCCACACGAAAATGAGAAAAATATACCTTTAAATCTTTCCTATTTCCAAAAATTATTATCAAATATGCTAAACGACAGTTATTCCTGTCAGATGCTCTCCCAGCGTTCAACATATTTTAATCCGCATTCAATTATCTGTTCATGGCGTCGTTTGAAATCCTGCACAAAGACCTCGCAGCGAGAATCGGGAGGCTGCACACGCCTCACGGAACTGTGGAGACGCCGACGATAATGCCCGTCATAAATCCGAATCTTTTGGTCATAGAGCCGAGAGAAATGGCGAAGATGGGTGCAGAAATACTCATCACTAACGCATACATCATATACAAAAAGGAAGAATTGCGTGAAGAAGCATTAAAAAGAGGTGTTCATTCGCTCTTAAAATGGGATAAACCCCTCATGACAGACTCAGGCTCCTACCAACTTTACGAGTATGGGGACTTGGAAATAAGCAATTCGGATATTATTGACTTTCAGATGCGTGTTGGCTCTGACATTATTACGCCGTTGGACATTCCCACGCCTCCTTTCGTGAGCAGGCGGAAAGCGTTGAAAGATTTGGAGGCGACTTTGGAGCGAATGGAAGAGGCGAAGAGGATTTTTTCTGCGTCTGCGGCGGCAGCAGCGGAAGGAGGTTGCGAGAGCGGTGGAGAAGTAGGAGGAAGCGAGAGTGGCGGGAGAGGCAGCAGGGAAGGAGGAGCGAAGGGGGAGGCGTCGGCGCTACTTGCGGGTGTCGTTCAAGGCTCAACATATTTGGACTTGAGAGAGGAGAGTGCGAAGCGTCTTGCGAGAGATGCAGTTTGACATTTACGCAATAGGAGGCGTCGTTCCTCTGCTTGAACTCTACGAATTCGGCAGAATTATGGATATTATTGCGACGGCGAAAATGAATTTGCCCTTAAATGCGCCCGTTCATCTCTTCGGAGCGGGTCATCCGATGTTCTTCTCGTTTGCTGTTGCTCTCGGTTGCGACCTTTTTGACTCCGCAGCATACGCAATATATGCGAAAGACAAGCGATACTTGACGAGTGAAGGCACTCTTTACGCAGAAGATTTGAATTATTTGCCTTGTTCTTGCCCTGTTTGCGTCTCTCATTCCGCCAAAGAGGTGAGGGAAAGCGTTGAGCTTCTTGCAGCTCACAATTTATATGCGGCTTTTGAGGAGATGCGAGTCGTAAAGCAGAGCATCGTTGAAGGGACGCTTTGGGAGCTCTGCGAGCGTAGGGCGAGGTCGCATCCTTCGCTAATGGATGCGTTGCGTCGCCTCACGAAATATGTGGATTTCATTGAGCGTCTTGACCCTGTGACGAAGCACCCCTTCTTTTACTTGAGCGAGACATGTGCGTTTCGTCCAGAGGTGAGGCGTTTTGCGAGAATGCTTGAGCGTTTCAAGTTGCGAGGTAAGGTGCTTCTCACGACTTTTCCTTTGAACGAGGGCGAAGCGGCGAGAAGGATGGAGCAGGAAGGCTACGAGCATGTCCTTGTGGTGAAGCCGCCTTTCGGGGCGTTTCCCATTGAGCTCGCTGAGACTTACCCTGTCGGGCAGTCAGAAATTCCGAATGAAATTGACGAGCATGCGAAAGAAGTTGCGTTGGAGCATGTTTTGCGTCTGATGCGTTTGAACAGGGATGCGAAATTTTTCGTTGAGTGCGACGAGCGCTGGGCGAACACTGAAGAAAATGGAAGAGGTTAAGAAAATCGCCTCTGAATTCGTTTTGAGGGGCGATGATGCAGAGCGTGAAGAAGGATGAAAGAATTCGTGAGGGAATTGAGGAAATAACGGAAAGAGACAGAGCGGTATTTGAAGTGGGCATAAAACTCGGCGCCCTCTACCACCAGTTCATCGGGACGCCTCTTAACTCGGAAACGGCAGATGCCCTTGAGCGAATGATTGAGCGGAGTGTGCGCCTTCAACCGTTTGTGAAGGGTGTGAGCGTGAAAATAGACCGTGAGAAATTGCGAGAGAGGGAGAGAGAGAACGGTTTCGGGTATTGCGAACTGCAAGGAGACATGCTAAAAGTGCGAATAAGTGTTGTTTGTGGCAACATAGAAGTGCATGCCCGCCTTAATTACAAGGAAGACATGATGTATCCGCTCATGCAAATTGATAAAATAATAGAAAAAGAGGCGAAACACTGAATCAAAACTCCCTAACGAACACAAAAAGCAGTATGAAAAATCAAAAGAAATCTGACAGTGTTTTCTGCTTCTTTTCCTCCGTCCTTCCCTCTTCTTTTTTCTCTTCTTCCGTTGTTCCTGTCTCTTCCGCCGTTTCAGCCCTTACACCTGCCCCTACTTCTCCTTCTCGCATTTGCTCTTCTCTTGCATTTGCTCTTCTCTCGTTTTTTCCATGAAAGCCTCTGCTTCCTCTTTCGGTTGTGTTTTTGTTTCGCCTTTCCACGCTGCCACGCTGCGAATTCTCACCGCTTCTTTCAGAATGCTTCTCGCCTTCTCTGCCAACTCCTTCTCGCTCCCCTCGCTGTTGCGTAGTAGGAAAGCAATCTCCGCCTCACTCAAATTCAACGCACAAGCGATTTCAGCCGCACGCTTCTCTTCACAGAAAGCAATTTTCAGCAGAGGCAGAAGTTCACGGGCATACCTCTGCGGAACTTTCACCACATCGCAAATCTTCCTCACGATTTCCTTCGCTTCGCTTTCGCTCGTCTCGCTGCTACGGAAAGGCATGTTGTATCTGCGGAATTCTCTGCGGTATTCGTTTCCCCTGACGAAGTTGCGTCGCTTCTCTTTCTCGTGCTGTGCGATGCATGCGAGCATGCTCGTTGCATACTTCCAGAGGCGGAAGTTCCCTGTGTCTTGCGTTCTTCGCAGGAATATATCTGCGAGGCACAGGCATTTCAGCGAGAAATCATCGTGAGCATTCTCGTAAATCCACCGCTCAATCTCTTCAGGCGTCATGTCAAGGTTCAAAAGCGAAGAGAAGGCGGTCTCTGCGTCGCTTCCACGAAATATTTTGTCCAAAACGCTGAAGATTGTCTCTGCGGTATCCCGTGTCGCTACTGCGAGAGAAGCGGAGTATGCGGTTGCTTGAAGGTCGTTTATTGCGGATCTGAGGTCGCCTTTCGCATTTCTTGCGATTGTCTCGCAGCGTGTTTTCATCAATATTCAAGCGTTCAGCGGCGGAAATCCTGCGAAGCACATTGAAAATCGCATTCTCGCTCAACCTTCGGAAAGGAATAATCTTGCACTGCTCTCTCAATCGCTTATTAATCTTATGCAGTTCGTTAGCAATTAAAATAATCGGCTGCTCGCTCCTCTTCAAAATTTCGTAGAGTGCCTTCGCACCGCCTCTGTCTTCACTGCCGTGAATGTTGTCCGCCTCGTCAAGAATAATTAGTCTTCGTTGCTTCGTGAATGTCTCGCTTTCACTCGCATGACCGGCGATGCGTTTCAGCGCTTCCGCACTTCGTTTGTCAGACGCATTTAACTCAACGACATCCCAACCCTTCTCTGCGGCGAGAGCGAGCGCAGCGGAAGTTTTGCCGCAGCCAGGCGGCCCATAAAGGATGACCGCTTTGACTTTTTTCGCTTCAAAAGCATCCGCAAATGCTCGCAACTCATGCACAGCCTTCGGATTCCCTACGACTTCTCGCAGCGTCCTCGGTCGGTATTTCTCCGTCCAAGCCGTTGCAGATGCGAAGGTTGCGTTGTTGCGTGGTGGCGTTGTCTCCCTTGTTCCCCTCTTCTCTTCCATCGGTTCTTCTTTGCTTTCTCTCGTTGTTATTCTTTCTGCTCCGCTTTACCTGCCATCTCAAGCATCCATTCCTGTCTCTTACTGACACGCTTCTTTCTGTATTTTCAGAGTTCTTTCGCCGTAGTCTGCCATTCTACTTTTCTCGTGTCTGCGTGTGCGTAGGCGTGGGCGTGGAAAGGCGTGGAACAAAAAGAGGCAGTTTTAAAAATAGGGTGGTGAAGAGAAGCAGAGGGGGGCGTGAGCGTGGTGGTGGCGAGAAGCAGCAGGCAGTGGCAGTGGCATGGACAGGGACAGAGAGCGGAAGAAGGAAATTGCAGCCGCATCCGCAGTCTCGCTTGTTCAAGATGGAATGGTCGTCGGCTTGGGGACGGGTTCAACCGCAGAATACGCAATAAAGAAGTTGGGGGAGCGGATAAAAGCAGAGCGAATGCGAGTTTTCGGCGTTCCAACATCATTCAGAACGGAAATTAAGGCGATAGAGAATAATATTCCAGTTGTTTCGCTCACTGAATATCCTTCCATAGACATTTATATAGATGGAGCGGATGAAGTTGATGCGAATTTGAATCTAATAAAGGGTGGTTGGGGTTCTCACACGCGTGAGAAAGGTCGTTTCTTTTGCTGCTCGCAGGGTAGTAATATGTGTTGAGGAGGAGAAAGTGCATGAGAATTTGAGCAGGGCGGTGCCTTTAGAGGTTTTGCCTTTTGCGGTGCGTGTCGTTGAGCGTCAAGTGAGGAATGCGGGCGGTGTTCCTTCGTTGAGAATGACGGAGAGGGGCATTTTCGTCACTGAGAACGGGAATTTCGTGTTAGATGCGGATTTTGGAATAATTGAGCGACCGGAGGACTTGAGCGTTCTGCTTTCTTCATTCGCAGGCGTCGTTGAGCATGGCATATTCACGAATGCAACAGAAGTCCATATAGGCACCGAAAACGGCGTAGTTGTGCGGAGGAAGGAAAAGAGAGGAGAGGTTTTGCCCGTTAAAGGAGGCGGAAAAGGGGAGAGGGAAAAATGAAATTGTTGGTGAGTCCCCGAGATGTTGAAGAGGCGATTGCGGTAATTCGTGGCGGTGCAGACATCGTGGATGTGAAGAATCCGAGCGAGGGCTCGCTTGGTGCGAATTTTCCTTGGGTTTTGAGGGCGGTGCGTGAGCTCATTCAGCGAGAGCGTGCATCTGTGGAATTGAGTGCTGCGATTGGCGACTTCGTTTTCAAGCCCGGGACGGCATCGCTTGCTGCTCTCGGTGCTGCTTTCGCAGGTGCGGATTATGTGAAAGTTGGGCTTCTTGTGAAAACGAGTGAAGAGGCGATTGAACTGCTGAAAGCATTCTCAAAGGCTGTGAAAGAATACGATGGCACGAAGAAAGTTGTCGCCGCATTTTTCGCAGATTTTGAGCGAGCAGGCTCGGTCTCCCCTTTTCTTATTGATGAAATCGCATCCGCTGTTGAAATAGATGTTGCGATGGTAGACACCGCAGTGAAAGACGGTCTCTCTTCCTTCCACTTCTTGGGCGAAGAGGGCATGCGAGATTTCGTGAGCGCTGCGCATGAACTCGGATTGAAAGCTGCGGTGGCAGGCTCTTTGAAATTTGAGGACATCCCGAAGGTGAAGCGCTCAGGTGCAGACATCTTAGGTGTGAGAGGTCTCGTCTGCGGCGGAGACAGGGAAAGCACCGTGAAGGAAGATTTGGTGCGGAAGTTAAGAATGCTCATTTCTGAGTAACTACCTCTCGCTCACGCAAAGGGCTTCTCCCGTTCCATCATGACTTTTCACAGGACTCGGAAGTTCGGGCTGTTCACAGAAACTTTCTAACTTCCAAGAATATTTAAGCTTAACTACCCGCCCGCCTACCCTTGCGTATCCCCTTGTTCTTGCAAGCAGCGAATATAAAAGTATAAAAATAAATCGATGAGGGGAAATGAGACTATTTAGACCGAATATAGAGAAGCATTTATTTGCGGAGCGCTGCCTCGCATATTTTTTGAGAGGATAGGAGAGGAAGAGGATAGAGAGAGGAGCATGAGGAGAATATGGAGAAAAGGGCAAGCGGTGATAGGGATATTCTTTTTGAAGTTCATTCAATTATATGTGTAAGGGTGAGAACCACAGAAAGATATTGGAGGTATGTTGTGGAAATAAAGCATCCGGAATCCTTTAGTGATGTAGAAGAAGCTGTGGAGAAGGCAAAGAATACGCTACAAAATCCAGAAATAGTTGTAAAAGAGCGCATTGAGCCCTCAGTTCATTTGTATTACAAACGCTTTGCAAGATATTTTATATGTGTTGTTGCGAAACATCTGAACGGAAAGGGATATATAATCACATCTTACAAAACAGATAGAGTGAAGAGAGGTGAGGTCGTGTGGCGAAGATGAGGGTATATTACGATGAGGGGATGGACACGCTGGATATTTGGTTTGATGAACCGCCTGATGATGGATTTTCAAGAGAAATAGAGGATGGAATTATCGTTAAATATGATAAAAATGAAAGAATAGTGGGCATAGAGATATTATTTTTGTCAAAACAGGAGGGATTGCCCGACGAAATAAGAAAGGAAATGGGGAGATATCTCGAAAAATGTAGACTTATGTTTTTCAAAATACTGGGATTCTTCTTGTGAAAGGGAGGGAGATGGCGTGTGAGAGATGAGGAGGGATAGTAGAAGGAACGGAGACCTCAAGACCTCAAGAAAAGAGGGAGAGGGAACATGAAAATATCAGTATATTTTGACGGTCTGACAGAGCCTAAGAATCCTGGTGGATATGGAACTTACGGATTTGTTGTGAAAGTTGACGGTGAAGTGGTGAAGAGAGGGAAGGGTTTCATAGGGAAAGGCGCTGGAATAACGAACAATGTATGCGAATATATTGCTCTTTTGCGTGCTTTAGAGTATCGTGAAGGAGCATTTTCCCAATACAGAAGAAGTGAGGTGCTACGGAGATTCACTGCTTGTAATAAATCAGATGCGAGGCGTGTGGCGAGTGAGGAGCGAAAATCTGCGAGAGCTTCACAAGCGTGCCTCTGAAATCGCAACATCTCTCGCTGCAAATTTTGAGTGGATTCCGAGAGAGGAGAATGCGGAGGCGGATGCACTGAGCAGAGAGGCATACTACGAGGCTATTCTTGAGGAGGCGAAATCAGAGGAAGCGAAAAGGGCGAGACTTGAAAGAGCGGAGAAGGAGGAGATGGAAGTTGAGCAAGTGGGCGAAAATTTATACCGAGTGAAAGGTAAATACATAGTGAATGCGGAACGAATGACATGCACTTGTGCGGATTTCAAGGTAAGAGGAGAGATTTGCAAGCACATATTCAAGATTTTAACGATGAAAATGAGACGAGAAGGGCGAAAATAGAGCGGATAGAGCAGAAGGAGAGCGGGAAAAAGTGTGGGAAAGGGGAGAGAAAAGAGGTCAAAGCGATGGGTAAAGAGGGGAGATAAGCAGGGAGAGAGTGGAAAGAGTGAGTGAAGAATGAAGGCGATTCTTGCACTTGAGGACGGGACGGTTGTGCGTGGTGAGGGCTTCGGCGCTTCTGGCGTCGCATTAGGAGAGCTTGTGTTCGCAACAGCATTCACGGGATACGAGGAAATGCTCACAGACCCCTCTTACAAGGGTCAAATTCTGATGCTAACATATCCACTTATTGGAAATTACGGTGTGAGCGGGGAGAGATTCCAGTCAGAAGGGATAAAAGTTGAGGGTTTTGTTGTGAGGGAGAGATGTGAAGAGCCTTCACACTACAAAAGCAAGCGGAGTATTGAGGAATTTCT
Source organism: Candidatus Methanophagales archaeon (assembly GCA_024699715.1). GTDB lineage: Archaea > Halobacteriota > Syntropharchaeia > Alkanophagales > Methanospirareceae > Methanospirare > Methanospirare jalkutatii. The sequence goes on along the minus strand of JANPRD010000003.1, from coordinate 8,834 downwards.
GCGTTCAGAAGGGATTCCTGCGATTTGCGAGATAGACACGAGGATGCTCACACGGAAGACACGAGAATATGGGACGATGAAGGCGTGTTTGCTCGTAGGTGAGCAAGCGGAGGAACGTGAGGCGGAGCAGCGAGCTTTGCATCTCGCAAGAAATCAGCCTGACATTTCATCGTTGGATTTAGTTCGTAGGGTGACATGCGAGAAGCCTTACAGAATCAAAGGTCGCAACGCAAGGATTGCGGTGATTGACTGCGGTGTGAAAAGGGGCATATTGGATGCGCTGCGTCGCCGAAATCTTGACATTTTTGTCTTTCCCGCTCACTCTTCCGTTTCTGAGGTGAAGAGTTGCGAGCCTGAGGCGTTGCTCATCTCAAACGGACCCGGAGACCCGAAGCAGGCGAAACGAGCAATAGAGATTGTGAAGGCATTCTCAGGCTCAGTTCCCATATTTGGTATATGTCTTGGGCATCAAATCGTCGCTTTAGCGCTGGGATGCGAAACTTTCAAGATGAAATTCGGGCATCGTGGCGCTAATCAACCCGTTAAAGATGTCAAAAGGGGAAAAGTTTTCATAACTTCACAGAATCATGGCTTCGCTGTTGATGAGAACTCCGCCGAAGGAATCGTTGAAATCACGCAGTTCAACGCAAATGACGGGACAGTTGAGGGCTTCGAGAACGAATATCTCGGAATTTATTGCGTGCAATATCACCCAGAGGCGAATCCTGGTCCTGAGGACACAGAGAAAATGTTCTTTGACCGCATTTTGAGCGTTGTGGAGCGTTGGAAGAGAGAATGAGCGGGGAGAGCGTTGACGGAGTGCGTGGTTGGCAAGTGCATAGGAGGCGTAGCAGCAGCAAATAGGGCGAGGGGACGAAAGGAAAATCTTTTAAATAAGGAAAAGGAAAGTGAAAGAGGCGGGCATAGCGGCCATAGCGGGCGGGGAAACTCCCGGACCCATCCCGAACCCGGAAGATAAGCCTGCCCGCGTTCCCTGTTGTACTGAGCTGCGGGAGCGCTCGGGAAGCAGGGATTGCTGCTATGCCCGCTTTCACTATTTCTTTCTTAAATTCAAAGCAGTGGCAAAGTGCTAACTGGAGAAAATGGTGAAGATAGTGGAATATGAGGACGCTAATGACAAAATTTTCCTCTTAAGAAACATCGTTGAGGTCAGAATATCAAAGGAACGCTATGAGAAATTCGCAAGGAAATACACAAAAGAGCATATAATTTCGTTCAAAGCGGATAGAATATTGAACCATTTCACGCACCGACCACTCATTTTCATCACGAGAGAGAGCGGAATACCCTTACTTGGGCATCCAGCATTCGGAATTATTGACAGAGGCACGAACTTGATTCAGGTGCGTCCCGTCACGGGTTGCAATCTGAATTGCATATTTTGCAGCGTTGACGAAGGAAGGAAGAGCAAAACTCGGAAGACTGATTACATTGTTGAGCCTGAATATCTTGCTGAAGTTTTCAATGAAGTTGCTTCTGTAAAGGGAGAAGGCGTAGAAGCGCATATTGATGGTCAAGGAGAGCCTCTTTTGTATCCATACATGGAAGAACTGCTCGCAAGAATTAAGAAAAATGCGAATGTTTCAGTTGTTTCAATGCAGACAAATGGCATTCCTTTGAGCGAGCGGAAGTTAGAAATGCTTGAGAAGTTCGTCACGAGAATAAATTTATCGCTGAACACGCTTGACGAGCGGAAGGCAGATTTGATTCACGGCGCAAAATATCCGCTGAAGCATGTGCTGAAAATTGCGGAGATGATAGCAAAAAACAGCAAAATTGACTTGCTTATCGCTCCTATTTGGCTTCCCGGATACAATGATGATGACATTCCTAAGATTATTGAGTTCGCTTTAGATATTGGTGCGGGCAAAAGATTCCCTCCTTTGGGCATTCAGAAGTTCATAAAATATAAAACGGGGAGAAAGCCGAAGTTGCGTCGCTACGACTCCTTTGAGGATTTCTACAAGCGTTTGGAAGCGTTAGAAGATGAATACGGCGTCAAATTAATCTTGCGTAGGGAGGATTTCGGGATTGAGAGGCGGAAGAGAGTGCCTTCTCCGCTGAAAAAGGGAGAGAGACACAGGGCGAGGATTGTTGCTGACGGTCGCACGCATGGCGAAATGCTCTGCGTCGTGAAAGAGCGTGTCGTTACGGTCATTACGAACAAAAATGTGGGGGATTTCGTTGATTTTGAAATAACAAGAACAAAAGACGGGCTGTTTTTGGGGGTTGAAAGGTGAAGCGAAGAATGCGGAAGAATGTGAAATTGAATGGTAGAAAGGAGAGCGAGAGAGAAGAAAGCGGAGGGAAAGGAGCGTTTGGATGTTCTTCTCGTGAGAAAGGGATTATTCTCGTCAAGACAGCGAGCAAAAGAGGCGATAAAACGGGGTTTCATCGTTGTAAATGGGAAGAAATGCGAGAAACCTGCGGAGAGCGTGCATTTGGATGCGAAAATAGAGGTTTTATTGCCTGATTCACCTTTGATTGTTGAGGGTAGTGAGGGAAGTGAGGGAGTGAGAGGCATTTATGTTGGATGTTCCGAAGGGTTTTTGGAAGTTGAAGGAAATAGATGAGCGTTTCAGCATCATAAAAGAGGGGGATGTAGTTGTGGATTTAGGTAGTAGTGCGGGAGGCTTCCTAATTTATGCAAGTAAGAAGGCGAGGAAGGTGTATGGAATTGAATACAGTCGTGAATTTGCGGGAGTTTTGAAGGAAATTGAGGCAAAGCAGAGCAATGTTAGGGTATTTATTGAGGATGTTTTCCAGTTTGACATTCAGAAGATAGAGGAAGAGTGCGTGGATGTGATTCTTAACGATTTAACGCTTGACTTTGCATCTTCAATCGCTGCACTACGCAGATTTCTGCCGAAATTGAGGCAGAACGGCAAAATCCTCTTCGTTCACAAGACAGGAACCGAGCGAGCGGGCAGAGAGAATATGCGGAGCAGAGGATTCTGAGCGAATTTGAGAATTCAGGCTTGAAAGTCCTCTCAAAATTGCGTAGCAACGCAAAAAAGGAAACTTACTATTTGCTCGCTAAATGATTTGTCGTAACCTTTGTATCTCATTTTTAATCCCTTCAATCACTTCTTTGTTGTAAATATCCTTCTTTTTATTTTTCTCAATGGAGAAAACGACGAATACCTTGCCTCCTTTCTCCCTCTCAAATTTTTCATGCGTCTTTCTATGAATTTCTTTCCATTTATGCACTTCAGGCGCCTGCTTATAAGTTATCGGTTTTATTTGTAAGCCTATGTATCTACCATTAATTTCAATGAAGAAATCAATATTGTAAAGTCTGTCCCATTCGTCTGGCGCAGGCTCAACTTTTACCCCTAAAATCTTCTGTAATTGCCCATAAATTGTATTTATTTCTGTCTTATAGCCCTCGTAAGTCCTATTTATCACGAGATTGCGTATATATTGAATGCAATCCTCCTCTTCCAGAATATAAAAGTATAAAAATAAATCAAGATGTGGGAAAATGAAACTATTTAGACCGAATATAGAGAAGCATTTATTTGCAGAGCGCTGCCTCGCATATTTTTTGAGAGGATAGAAGAGGAGTGATAGAGAGAGGAGCATGAGGAGAATATGGAGAAAAGGGCAAGCGGTGATAGGGATATTCTTTTTGAAGTTCATTCAATTATATGTGTAAGAGTGAGAACTACAGAAAGATATTGGAGGTATGTTGTGGAAATAAAGCATCCGGAATCCTTTAGTGATGTAGAAGAAGCTGTGGAGAAGGCAAAGAATACGCTACAAAATCCAGAAATAGTTGTAAAAGAGCGCATTGAGCCCTCAGTTCATTTGTATTACAAACGCTTTGCAAGATATTTTATATGTGTTGTTGCGAAACATCTGGACGAAAAGGGATATATAATCACATCTTACAAAACAGATAGAGTGAAGAGAGGTGAGGTCGTGTGGCGAAGATGAGGGTATATTACGATGAGGGGATGGACACGCTGGATATTTGGTTTGATGAACCGCCTGATGATGGATTTTCAAGAGAAATAGAGGATGGAATTATCGTTAAATATGATAAAAATGAAAGAATAGTGGGCATAGAGATATTATTTTTGTCAAAACAGGAGGGATTGCCCGACGAAATAAGAAAGGAAATGGGGAGATATCTCGAAAAATGTAGACTTATGTTTTTCAAAATACTGGGATTCTTCTTGTGAAAGGGATGGAGATGGCGTGTGAGAGATGAGGAGGGATAGTAGAAGGAACGGAGACCTCAAGACCTCAAGAAAAGAGGGAGAGGGAACATGAAAATATCAGTATATTTTGACGGTCTGACAGAGCCTAAGAATCCTGGTGGATATGGAACTTACGGATTTGTTGTGAAAGTTGACGGTGAAGTGGTGAAGAGAGGGAAGGGTTTCATAGGGAAAGGCGCTGGAATAACGAACAATGTATGCGAATATATTGCTCTTTTGCGTGCTTTGGAGTATGTGAAGGAGCATTTTCCCAATACAGAAGGAGTGAGGTGCTACGGAGATTCACTGCTTGTAATAAATCAGATGCGAGGCGTGTGGCGAGTGAGGAGCGAAAATCTGCGAGAGCTTCACAAGCGTGCCTCTGAAATCGCAACATCGCTCGCTGCAAACTTTGAGTGGATTCCGAGAGAGGAGAATGCGGAGGCGGATGCACTGAGCAGAGAGGCATACTACGAGGCTATTCTTCAGGAGGCGAAATCAGAGGAAGCGAAAAGGGCGAGACTTGAAAGAGCGGAGAAGGAGGAGATGGAAGTTGAGCAAGTGGGCGAAAATTTATACCGAGTGAAAGGTAAATACATAGTGAATGCGGAACGAATGACATGCACTTGTGCGGATTTCAAGGTAAGAGGAGAGATTTGCAAGCACATATTCAAGATTTTAACGATGAAAATGAGACGGAAGGGCGAAAATAGAGCGGATAGAGCAGAAGGAGAGCGGGAAAAAGTGTGGGAAAGGGGAGAGAAAAGAGGTCAAAGCGATGGGTAAAGGGGAGAGATGAGCAGGGAGAGAGTGGAAAGAGTGAGTGAAGAATGAAGGCGATTCTTGCACTTGAGGACGGGACGGTTGTGCGTGGTGAGGGCTTCGGCGCTTCTGGCGTCGCATTAGGAGAGCTTGTGTTCGCAACAGCATTCACGGGATACGAGGAAATGCTCACAGACCCCTCTTACAAGGGTCAAATTCTGATGCTAACATATCCACTTATTGGAAATTACGGTGTGAGCGGGGAGAGATTCCAGTCAGAAGGGATAAAAGTTGAGGGTTTTGTTGTGAGGGAGAGATGTGAAGAGCCTTCACACTACAAAAGCAAGCGGAGTATTGATGAATTTCTGCGTTCAGAAGGGATTCCTGCGATTTGCGAGATAGACACGAGGATGCTCACACGGAAGACACGAGAATATGGGACGATGAAGGCGTGTTTGCTCGTAGGTGAGCAAGCGGAGGAACATGAGGCGGAGCAGCGAGCTTTGCATCTCGCAAGAAATCAGCCTGACATTTCATCGTTGGATTTAGTTCGTAGGGTGACATGCGAGAAGCCTTACAGAATCAAAGGTCGCAACGCAAGGATTGCGGTGATTGACTGCGGTGTGAAAAGGGGCATATTGGATGCGCTGCGTCGCCGAAATCTTGACATTTTTGTCTTTCCCGCTCACTCTTCCGTTTCTGAGGTTGAGAGTTGCGAGCCTGAGGCGTTGCTCATCTCAAACGGACCCGGAGACCCGAAGCAGGCGAAACGAGCAATAGAGATTGTGAAGGCATTCTCAGGCTCAGTTCCCATATTTGGTATATGTCTTGGGCATCAAATCGTCGCTTTAGCGCTGGGATGCGAAACTTTCAAGATGAAATTCGGGCATCGTGGCGCTAATCAACCCGTTAAAGATGTCAAAAGGGGAAAAGTTTTCATAACTTCACAGAATCATGGCTTCGCTGTTGATGAGAACTCCGCCGAAGGAATCGTTGAAATCACGCAGTTCAACGCAAATGACGGGACAGTTGAGGGCTTCGAGAACGAATATCTCGGAATTTATTGCGTGCAATATCACCCAGAGGCGAATCCTGGTCCTGAGGACACAGAGAAAATGTTCTTTGACCGCATTTTGAGCGTTGTGGAGCGTTGGAAGAGAGAATGAGCGGGGAGAGCGTTGACGGAGTGCGTGGTTGGCAAGTGCATAGGAGGCGTAGCAGCAGCAAATAGGGCGAGGGGACGAAAGGAAAATCTTTTAAATAAGGAAAAGAAAAGTGAAAAAGGCGGGCATAGCGGCCATAGCGGGCGGGGAAACTCCCGGACCCATCCCGAACCCGGAAGATAAGCCTGCCCGCGTTCCCTGTTGTACTGAGCTGCGGGAGCGCTCGGGAAGCAGGGATTGCTGCTATGCCCGCTTTCACTATTTCTTTCTTAAATTCAAAGCAGTGGCAAAGTGCTAACTGGAGGAAAATGGTGAAGATAGTGGAATATGAGGACGCTAATGACAAAGTTTTCCTCTTAAGAAACATCGTTGAGGTCAGAATATCAAAGGAACGCTATGAGAAATTCGCAAGGAAATACACAAAAGAGCATATAATTTCGTTCAAAGCGGATAGAATATTGAACCATTTCACGCACCGACCGCTCATTTTCATCACGAGAGAGAGCGGAATACCATTACTTGGGCATCCAGCATTCGGAATTATTGACAGAGGCACGAACTTGATTCAGGTGCGTCCCGTCACGGGTTGCAATTTAAATTGCATATTTTGCAGCGTTGACGAAGGAAGGAAGAGCAAAACTCGGAAGACCGATTACATTGTTGAGCCTGAATATCTTGCTGAAGTTTTCAATGAAGTTGCTTCTGTAAAGGGAGAAGGCGTAGAAGCGCATATTGATGGTCAAGGAGAGCCTCTTTTGTATCCATACATGGAAGAACTGCTCGCAAGAATTAAGAAAAATGCGAATGTTTCAGTTGTTTCAATGCAGACAAATGGCATTCCTTTGAGCGAGCGGAAGTTAGAAATGCTTGAGAAGTTCGTCACGAGAATAAATTTATCGCTGAACACGCTTGACGAGCGGAAGGCAGATTTGATTCACGGCGCAAAATATCCGCTGAAGCATGTGCTGAAAATTGCGGAGATGATAGCGAAAAACAGCAAAATTGACTTGCTTATCGCTCCTATTTGGCTTCCCGGATACAATGATGATGACATTCCTAAGATTATTGAGTTCGCTTTAGATATTGGTGCGGGCAAAAGATTTCCTCCTTTGGGCATTCAGAAGTTCATAAAATATAAAACGGGGAGAAAGCCGAAGTTGCGTCGCTACGACTCCTTTGAGGATTTCTACAAGCGTTTGGAAGCGTTAGAAGATGAATACGGCGTCAAATTAATCTTGCGTAGGGAGGATTTCGGGATTGAGAGGCGGAAGAGAGTGCCTTCTCCGCTGAAAAAGGGAGAGAGACACAGGGCGAGGATTGTTGCTGACGGTCGCACGCATGGCGAGATGCTCTGCGTCGTGAAAGAGCGTGTCGTTACGGTCATTACGAACAAAAATGTGGGGGATTTCGTTGATTTTGAAATAACAAGAACAAAAGACGGGCTGTTTTTGGGGGTTGAAAGGTGAAGCGAAGAATGCGGAAGAATGTGAAATTGAAGGGTAGAAAGAGAGCGAGAGAGAAGAAAGCGGAGGGAAAGGAGCGTTTGGATGTTCTTCTCGTGAGAAGGGGATTATTCTCGTCAAGACAGCGAGCAAAAGAGGCGATAAAACGGGGTTTCATCGTTGTAAATGGGAAGAAGTGCGAGAAACCTGCGGAGAGCGTGCATTTGGATGCGAAAATAGAGGTTTTATTGCCTGATTCACCTTTGATTGTTGAGGGTAGTGAGGGAAGTGAGGAGGCATTTATGTTAGATGTTCCGAAGGGTTTTTGGAAGTTGAAGGAAATAGATGAGCGTTTCAGCATCATAAAAGAAGGGGATGTAGTTGTGGATTTAGGTAGTAGTGCGGGAGGCTTCCTAATTTATGCAAGTAAGAAGGCGAGGAAGGTGTATGGAATTGAATACAGTCGTGAATTTGCGGGAGTTTTGAAGGAAATTGAGGCAAAGCAGGGCAATGTTAGGGTATTTATTGAGGATGTTTTCCAGTTTGACATTCAGAAGATAGAGGAAGAGTGCGTGGATGTGATTCTTAACGATTTAACGCTTGACTTTGCATCTTCAATCGCTGCACTACGCAGATTTCTGCCGAAATTGAGGCACAACGGCAAAATCCTCTTCGTTCACAAGACAGGAACCGAGCGAGCGGAGCAGAGAGAATATGCGGAGCAGAGGATTCTGAGCGAATTTGAGAATTCGGGCTTGAAAGTCCTCTCAAAATTGCGTAGCAACGCAAAAAAGGAAACTTACTATTTGCTCGCTAAATGATTTGTTGTAACCTTTGTATCTCATTTTTAATCCCTTCAATCACTTCTTTGTTGTAAATATCCTTCTTTTTATTTTTCTCAATGGAGAAAACGATGAATACCTTGCCTCCTTTCTCCCTCTCAAATTTTTCATGCGTCTTTCTATGAATTTCTTTCCATTTATGCACTTCAGGCGCCTGCTTATAAGTTATCGGTTTTATTTGTAAGCCTATGTATCTACCATTGATTTCAATGAAGAAATCAATATTGTAAAGTCTGTCCCATTCGTCTGGCGCAGGCTCAACTTTTACCCCTAAAATCTTCTGTAATTGCCCATAAATTGTATTTATTTCTGTCTTATAGCCCTCGTAAGTCCTATTTATCACGAGATTGCGTATATATTGAATGCAATCCTCCTCTTCCACTTCTTCTATTTCCGCTT
>JANPRD010000005.1 GCA_024699715.1 Candidatus Methanophagales archaeon | reverse complement strand
GCAGTGAGCAGGAGTTGTAGAGCGGGAAAGAGGGAATTGCGTGTGGCAGAAGATAGAAGAGGCATACGGGGCAAACAAGTTCGTTTGCTCTCACACCTTCGTTACTCACATTATAGAATATGCTCAAGTATCCTCGCATAAGCGGGTCTCGTGACGAAAATACCGATGAGAAGACCGACGATTGTGACGATTGCGAAGCCACGAAGCGTTCCGAGAGCCATGGATGCGAGTGCGAGCATCGCAACGATTGTCGTTGCTGCGGAGGCGAAAATGATGTTGTAAGCGAAGGATACACGCCTTCTGTAAATGCGGGATGCGGTTTTTCCGCCTGAAATCACCTCATCTGTAATCATTACGAGCTGGTCTACGCCAGTTCCAATCACAGCGATGATGCCTGCTATGCTCGGAAGGTCAAGTTGCCATCCCACAACCGCTGCAAATCCCAAAATTGCAAGCACTTCCGCAACGAGTGTGAAGAAAATCGGCAAAACTATCTTCTTCTCTCGGTATCTCACCGTAATAATTATGCTAACGAGGAGCAAAGCGAGTAGCATCGCCACCGCAGAGCCCTCTTTGAACTTCGCTCCCAAGTATGCAGGCACTTCTCCAGACGCAATTATCTCAACAGGAACGGGCAAAACACCCGCTCTCATGTGAATAATCAGCTCTTTCGCTCGCATTAAGCCTTCATCGCCACTGCCAGTCTCCGCAATCCACCTGTAAATCGGGCGCTCTTTCAGCTCTTTCGCCGCTTCTGTTGCGCTAAAGGAGCGCTGTAAATGACATTCTCGTCAAGAAGCATCACCAATTCGTGCTTCTCTGGTTCGTCAACCGCTCCGTATTTCATCGCTGCTTCACGCAACTTCTCCGCTCCCTCCTCTGTGAGCCAGAATGTCGCACCGTAGACCACAGTATTGCCTTTCCTCTCACCGCTCGGCGCAGGCGCAACCCTGCTTATCTCCTCGCCGTAGAGGACATGCTCCGTGATGTTTCGTATTTCAGCGAGGCGTTGCCCCTCTTCAATTTCGCCCCCTTCTCCTTCCGTTTGGATGCGTATTTCAAACTTCCCAGGCTTACCGACTACCCGCTTCGCCTCCGAAAGCGGAACACCTGCAAGGTCAACGACAAGCAGATTGCTTCCGACTGTTCTCACAGCAATGCTTTTCAAACCGAGCATGTTCAACTTCGTTTCTATGATTTTCCTCGTCTCTTCTACCGTTTGTGGCGTCAATCCCTCCTTAAAAAACAGATTTCCATGCCTATCATAGCCAATACTCGCATTTATCTCACTCAGAATGCTCTCTAATTGCTCTTTCGTGATGTTTTTGCGAATTTCAAACACACCACTCTCGCCTGAATAATTCACAGGAACGACCTCTGCTTCCGTTCTGTTTCGCAAGAATTCCTGCAACTCGCTCTCGTTCATCTCAGCATCTATTTTCACGAGGACGCCCTGCAACTTCACCTGCAGCGAAGAACCTCCGACGAGGTCAAGCCCATACTTCAAATTACCGCTCAAACCGTTTTTGAAGCCTGAGCCGAGCGGAGAAGGCACATAAATCGCAAGCAACGCTGCAAAGACGCATGCGAGGAAGAGAAGAATGCGCCAGTCCTTTAGTAGTGCTGAAATGCCTTCCTCTCTGCGACGCTCTGATGCTCTTCTCTGCGTTCTGCCACCGCTGTTACCGCTGCTGCCACTGCCACTACTGCTACTACCTCCGCCTCCTCTGCCACCCTTTCTTGCTGCCATCTGACTCCTCCCTTCAACGCCCTCCGTTCAACGCTCTTTCACGCTACCTTACTTTATTCTTTTCCGAAGCCGACGGGGAATATGTAGAGGGGGCGATGCTCCTTCGGCAGGGAGAGGCAGCGTGAGACCGCATCGTCGTGAAAAGCACCGATTGCGACCGTCGCAAGACCGAGCGATTCGCACTCCAAGTAGATATTCTGACCGGCGTGTCCCGCCTCAATGTGAACATATCTGATGCCTCTTTCGCCGTATCTTCGTGTAGTTCGCTCATATTCAGCCGAAATAACGAGCGAGAATGGAGCATCTGCGATGAACATTTGGCGAAGTGATGCCTCCGCTAAATCCTTTCTGAAGTCTCCTCGCTTGTGCAACGCCAATTCTTTGCCGACGAGATGGTAAATTCCCGCTTCAATGCCTTCAACCGCATTCTCGCCGACGACAACATAAAACTCTAAAGGGTATAATGCCCCCGCAGAAGGAATCGTAGATGCCGCCCAGACGACATGCGAAAACTGCTCAAATCCGATTTTCTGCGAGGAAAATCGCCTGCGTGACCTCCGATTCAAGATTGCCCGCTCCACTGGAATGCCTCCCTTCAGACGCTCTTCCTTCGGCGCTTCCAATAACACCATCTCCCCTCTCATTTCCTGCTCTTTCATTTATTACTTTTTAATTTCAGCGAATTTCAGCGGGCAGACCTGAAATGAGAAATTCTCCGACTGCTGTTAAGGCAGAAATCTCCTGCAAATCTCAACATTGCGACGCATCTCTTCAAAATTCATTTCTTCCTTCTGCCTGTTTCGCCAGAAGGTCTCGACGAGCAGGAAATTGAAATTCACTCTTCGCAGAAGACCGAAAATTTCCTCAATGTTCAATTCACCTCGCCCAAGCGAAATGTGGTCTGTCTTCTCGCAACCGCTCAAAACGCAGTCGTGCAGATGCACAACAAGCATTCTCGCACCGCAACGCTCAACCCAACGCCTCAAAATTTCAACGACCTCTTTTGACGACAAATGCTTCTGCTGCCTGCGACGACGCTCACGAAAATGCGCTTCTGCGAGGATTGCATGCCCGACATCAAGCGTGAAGTGCATTCCCTTTGAAATCGCATCGTGAATCAAACCCGACCACTCAAAAGGCATGAAATCGTTCTCAACAGTAAGCCTCAAGCCATATTCAGAGCCGAGTTCAGCCAATTCCTCGCAATATTTCAGGCATATTGCACGCACTTGCTCCCTAACTTCATCCAATTTCAGCGTCGATATTCTCGGATGTAAATGCAGATTGTAGTATAAAGGGGAGAAATATGAGGAGAATTCAAAGCACTTCCTTAATACTTTCATGCTTGCCTCAAATATTTCCCTGCGAGGATGCACTGTTTGCACATCTAAAGGCGAGTGAAATGCGATTTTCAATCCGAAATCTTCAAGCATTCGCTTCAATTCCTCTTTCTCGTCTGAACGCATGCATTCTGGCAGCGGGAAGTCAAGCGAGAACTCCAAGTAATCGAAGCCTGCCTTTTGAAGCGCTGAAAGCGTCTGCTTGAAAGGGCGGTTTCCGAGCCAGACGGGTGCGCCTATGAGAACGCTCATCTCTGCTATTTCGGGGGAAAGATTTATAAATGCGAGGACTTTCTCAAATTTCGGAGGGTGAGAAATGACAGGTATCGTAGAGAAGATAAAAGGCTTTCTTTTCAGTCCTTCGGAGACTTTTGACGCCTCAAAGGAGGACACGCTCGGCGACGCCTTCAAGTATTACATCATTTTGCTGCTAATTCCTGCTCTGCTCTCTGCTGTGATTGCAGCGGTCGCCTTCTCACTCCTCGCAGGATTCTTCGGAAGAATGCTACCGGGGTTCATGCCCGCTCTACTCGCTTTCGCAGGGGCGGGTGCGGCAGTCGCATTCATCGCAGTTTTCATATATGTGCTTATCGCAGGGGCGATAGGTGTGCTCATAGGCGGTCTCTGGCTGCATATCTGGGTATATCTCGTGGGTGGCAGGAAAGGCTTGACGCAGACATTCAAGGCGTTGATGTATGGAGCGACGCCCTCTCTACTGCTCGGCTGGATTCCATTCATAAACTTTCTCGCTTCAATCTGGGCACTCATCGTCGAAATCATCGGCATAAGACAACTGCATGAAATATCCACAGGAAGAGCAGTAGCAGCCGTCATTCTCGCAATAATCATACCTCTAGTTGTATGGTTCGTGATACTACTTCCTGCAATGATGCCTACAATGCCCTATGGACACGGAATAGGCGGACACTACGGGCATAGATTCCCCTGACTTCTTTTATTTTTTTCCTTTTCAAAACTTGAGAGAAAAAGTGGGAAAAATCATTAGAGAAGAGCATTCTTCTCTTTGCATCCTCGCTCCGTCCTGAATCTGCTTATTTAAGAAAACGCAAAGGTATGAGTATGATTTCGGAGCATGAGTTAGAGCGAGTGTTGAGGGAAAGGGAATCTTACCTTGTAGAATGCTTGAGTGAGCTTGTGAGTATTCCGACATTTGTGCCGCCGGGCGAGAAATACGGCGAAATCGTGGATGCTCTCGTTCCGAAATTTGAGCGATTGGGATTTGATGCTCGCAGAGTGGACATGCCAGCGGAAATATACGAGGAGAAGCAGAAGCAGGAGGGACTTTCAGGCGAGAGGGCGAATTTGCTCGCAGAGAAGGACTGCGGTGCGAAAGAGGGCATCACAATATACACGCATTTGGATGTCGTTCCCGCAGGAGAGGGTTGGGATACGCCTCCATTTCAGGCTGTCGTGAAGAATGGCAGAATATACGGCAGAGGCACCGCAGACTCCAAAGGAGCGGTCGCAGCACTCCTCACTGCATTGAGCATAATTCAGGAGTTGGGCTTGGAGTGCAAATACAATTTGTGTGTGGCACTCACAACAGACGAGGAAATCGGTCCTTACTCGGGACTCTGCTACTTCGCCGACGAAGGACTCTTGCGAGGCGACTACTTCTTGTGCATGGACGGCGAGAACGAGAACATTTGTATCGCTGCGAACGGCGTTTTCACTTGGGAAATCACGGTCTTCGGGCGGTCGTGCCACAGCTCGCTTCCCATGCTGGGTGAGAATGCGATTGAGCTTGCGTTGAAAGTGATTGAGCGTTTGAGAGCGTTGAAAGAGCGTGTGGAAGCAAGGACTTCTGCGGTGAAATGTGTGCCAAGTATCGCTAAAATGACAAATTGTGAGTTCATTAAGCCAGTTTTGAACATCACTATGATTGAAGGAGGCGTGAAGGAGAATATAATTCCGGGTAGTTGCACGCTGCGAGGCGACCGCAGATACATTCCTGAAGAAGATTTGAGCGATGCGGAGGCGGAGTTCATTGCAGTTTTGAAAGATTTGAGAAAAGAAGGCATCAATTTGGCGTGGAAAATCAAGCGAGGCTACCCTCCCATGCTCACAGCGCAGGATTCAGAGTGGGTTCTGCGTGTGAAGAGAGCAGCTTCCGCCGCTTTCGGATGCGAGAAAGAAGTGGGTGGCGTTCAAGGCTCTTTGGATGTCGGTTATGCCGTTCAGCGAACGAAGCAGCCTGTATGCGCATTCGGCGTCGGCGACGCTGTGGAAAGCAACGCTCACGGTCCAAACGAGAATGTCCGCCTTGCTGACCTTCGGAATTATGTGAAATTCCTCGTTTTTCTGCTGACCGGCGCACCTCACGATGCATCTACTGCCGACTGAAATTGAAATCACGAAGCAGAGAAATGCAACCTGCAAGAGCAAGAAGCAGAGCGACAGAGAAAATCAAAAGTTCAACGAATGCCTCTCCAAAGCTGTTCACTGAAACATAAACCGCCTTATTCTCGGAAAAGAAGATGAATAGGAATGTAATATAGAGGACAAAAGACGCAAGTAAGGGGAAAATAATTGCCCAAAGCCTTATTATTGCATGCATCTTCATTCACTCTTCTTCCTCTCTTCCCAAGAGGACTTAAATCTTTCCCGAAATGCAAATTTTCTCGCTCTTATTTTGAACACTAATGAAAGTTAAATGAAATTGCAAGGACAAACTTTCAACAAATTTTCAAGCGGAGAAATGACAGGAGAAAGGGGAGAGAAAAATGAAAATGAGGCTGACAGAAGGCGTTGAGCGTATGCTTGAAAGTGCGGAGGAAGAGCCTTTTCTCTCGTTCAATCGGCGGAATGGCATCACAACAGATGCGTTTTTGGACATTATTAAGGAAATTGATGCATTTATTCTGCAATTTGAGCGTGAGATAGGTATGAAAGGGGCATCAAAATGGATAGGAGAGCGTCTTGATGAGGCAGTTGAAGCGGGAAGGGCGACAGTGGAGGCGCATTTGAACCTCTCTTACTTCTCAATGTTTGATATTCGTAGTGAAACTGCGTTCATTCTGATGGAGAATTACGAGGTGCAGCGTCGTGGTCTCTTCAGGCGGAGATATGCGGTTTACGACCTCTCAGCGCTGCGATTCTTGCTGACGAGGCTCGCTCACGAGGACACGCATGCTCACTTGCTAATGACGGAATATGGTCGTCTTTACGAGGATTTAGCGAGAAAGGCGATGGAAAGGATGCAAGAGCGAGGTATTAGAGGAGATGTTGCGTTGAAAAAATTGCCTTTAGATGTATCTGCTCCGATTTATGTGCGAGAAAAGGAGGAGAAAGTGGCGAGAAGGATGCAAAGATTCGCAATAAACGCTTTTCTTAAGGAGAAATATGAGCGGGATGAGGAGAAATACAGTATTTTAGGTGTTCCTTTGTTCGTTAAACCTGATGAGAATGTTGCATCTCGCATGAAAGAGCTTCTTGGCGGTGCAGTGGAATTCAAAGCGGGATTTTTGAGCGGTTACCGGAGTGTGCTCGCTGCGTATGCGGATTCGCTGCGTGAGAAGAGCGTTGAGGAGATTTACGAAGGTGCGAGGTCTTACCTGCATCGCAGTGAGGAATTCCTGAAAGATGTGGTTGAGCGTTGCTTGAGCGGAGATTTCAGCCCGCTGCATGCGAGAGGAGAAATGGAAATTGTGTGGAAGCCTCACGCAGGTCGCTTTAAATAAATGGCGTCGCATACAACTTCCGTTTTCTGTTCGGTTTTCTGTTTAAGAAAGAATTTATTAAAAAGTAGTTAAAGAACAAAAGAAATGGCACACCATTTAAGGCGAAAGATTCTGCCTTTCACGGCAATCGTGGGTCAGGAGGACATGAAGCTTGCGTTGATTTTGAATGCGATAAATCCTGCGATAGGCGGCGTTCTGATAAGGGGCGAGAAGGGGACTGCGAAGTCAACGGCTGTGCGGGCGCTTGCGGAGCTTTTACCTGAGATTGAAGTTGTGCGAGGATGCCCTTTCAACTGCAATCCTTATGATGAGCGTGAGATGTGCGACGCTTGCTACGAGCGAAAGAAGAGAGGCGAGACGCTTGAAGTCGTGAGAAGGAAGATGCCTGTCGTTGAGCTTCCGCTCGGTGCGACTGAGGAGCGGGTCGTAGGAACGCTGGATGTTGAACGAGCAATAAAAGAAGGCATAAAGGCATTAGAACCCGGAATACTTGCGGATGCGAATCGTGGCATTCTCTACATAGACGAGGTGAATTTGCTTGACGACCATGTTGCGGATGTTTTGCTTGATGCCGCTGCGATGGGCGTGAATGTCGTAGAGAGGGAGGGAATTTCCGTCGCTCACCCCTCAAAATTCATTCTAATAGGCACAATGAACCCCGAGGAAGGCGAGTTGCGACCTCAACTCCTCGACAGATTCGGCTTGCAAGTGGAAGTAGAAAGCATAGAAGATGTGGAGAAGCGTGTTGAGATTGCGAGAGCGGTTGAGCGTTTTGAGTCCGACCCTGAAGGCTTCGCAGAGGCGTTCAAAGAGAAGCAAGAGGCATTAAAGGCGAGAATCCTGCGTGCTAAAGCACTGCTCAAATCCGTGAGCATCAGCGACGAACTCCTTCGCTATGTTGCGAGGACTTGTGTTGAACTCGGCATCAAAACGCACAGAGCGGAAATTGTTGTTGCGAGGACTGCCAAGACTATTGCAGCGTTCAATGGCAGAACTGAAGTCATAAAAGAGGATGTTGAGCGGGCTATGCTCCTCGCATTACCGCATAGAATGCGTCGCAGACCCTTTGAGCCTCTCGCAGAGAAGCAGAAAATTGAAGAAATGCTTCAAAAGCACGAACATGTGCAAGAGAAACATGAACATTACCACGAACACAACCCACACAACCCCCACAGCCACGACAACCACGAACATCAACGAACACAAACACAACGAACGCAACGAGACTGAAGAACACAGCGAGGGAGAAGGCGAAAGCGGCGAGCAGAAGAAATATCGGAATGAACGCAGTGAGGTTTTTCGCATAGGAGAGGCGTTTTCTGTTGACCATTTGATGCCTCGCAAATCTGGGGACAGAGCATTCAGGAAGCCTCACGGCAGGCGTGTCCGCACGCTCTCTGCGAGAAGCGTAGGTAGATACTTCAGGGCGAGAATGGCGAATGAAGTGCGAGACATCGCAATTGACGCAACAATCCGAGCAGCAGCACCGCACCAAAGAACTCGCAGCCCGCAGCGAACAAAAATCGTGATTAAAGAGGAAGATTTGAGGGAGAAGGTTCGGGTGGGCAAAACTTCAATCGCTTGCGTGTTCGTTGTTGATGCTTCAGGCTCTATGGGAGCGATGAAAAGGATGGAAAGTGCGAAAGGTGCTGTGTTTTCTCTGCTAATAAACGCATATCAGCACAGAGATAAGGTGGGATTAGTTGCATTCAGGGGTGAAAATGCAGAGGTTCTCCTGCCTTTGTGTTCAAGTTTCCTTCTCGCAAAAAAGATGCTTGAGGAGCTTCCAACAGGTGGCAGGACACCGCTCGCAGCGGGACTTGCGAAAGGCTTGGAGATGCTCCTGAATGAGTGCAGGAAGAACAAGGATGTGATTCCGATGCTCGTTCTAATTTCAGACGGGAGGGCGAATGTGCCTCTCAATAAGAACGGGGGAAGCGGAGGAAAAGGTGCTGCGGGCGGAATAGCGGGTGGAATAGCGGGCGGAATGAAATCTGAGATTTTGCGTATTTCAGAGAAGCTTCTTGAGAATGGCATACGGACGGTTGTGATAGATGCGGAGCGAAGCGATAAATCACTTATGCGTTTGGGTTTCTGCCGAGAGATAGCGGAGCATTCAGGCGGAAAATACTACCACATCACCGATTTGACAGCGGATAAGGTATATTCTGTTGTTTCTCGTGAGCATTTTGAAGCGTTGGAAAGCTTTAAGGCATGAGAATGAATGTCTAAAAGATGCCCTCATTCGGTTGGCATTTCGCCCTAACTCTGCTCGTTATCGCATCCATCCTGAAGGAAAATGAGCGGAAAAAGGCGTTAATGCTCCTCCCTTTCGGCATTTTAAGCGATATTGATGCGTTTATAGGAATACATAGGGCGACCTTGCACAATATATTCGTTATTTTAGCCCCTATTTTTGCTTTTTTAATAGTCAAAGGCATAGGAAAGAGGAGAGCGGAAAATATTTCTTTCTTGCTTCTTCGCTGCTTGCGTTGCATATTCTTCTGGATGCGTTCCACACAGGCGTCTTCCTGCTCTACCCGCTTTCAAAGGAGAGTTACGACTTCAAATTCTGGCTCGGCGTGAACGAGAAGGGCTTGAGTGCCTCTTTTGGCTGTGAGCGTCCGGGAGAAATCGGAGAGGTCGTTTATGTGACGACGCCTTCGCCAGCAGTTCCCGAAGTTCCACTCGTGAACGACGGCGTAGAGCTCGTTGCAATGACCGCTGCTCTCGTCGTATTCGCTGCGAAGTTCATTCCACGCAAGGAACAATAGCATCATCTTATCTTACCCTTTTAGATTAGAATCAAAAGCAAAATAGAAAAATTTAATTTAGGACATTTGAAAGTCAGATGACAGTGTCGTCGGGAGGTCGTCGGTCTCGTCAGAGGGAGGAGAAAGGAGGAATGGGCAGATCTGTTGTGGCTCTCATAGCGTTGATTCTTGTGCTTGAGCTGTCTGCGGCGGTGGCGATGGCATCTGACTGGTCGCAGTTTCAGAAGGATGAGGCGAATGTCGGCATAACAGATGATTTCGGACCGGTGAATCCTGACCTCAACTTCTCAGCGTCATCATGGAAGCGAAGCACAGAGACGGGTGGCTGGTATGGTATAGATACCGTGCCAATAGTAGTGGGTGATTATGTCTATGTTGTGGCGACTTCAAAGTTATTCAAATTCAACAAGAATACTGGCGAAGAAGTGTGGAATGCAACGATAGATTCCACGCCGAATTTCCAGCTTTCAACTCCAGCATACGGTAACGGCAAAATATTTGTTGCCAATACGCATGGAGGACTGTATGCGATTAACGCAACCTCTGGAGATGAATGCTGGCATGTATCTGTCTGCGATGGACAGTTGAACACGCCCATTACATACTACAAGGCTCCGAACGAGAGCCAGGGCAGAATATTCTTCGGCGACTGGAACGGTCCAAAGAAATACTACTGCTACTGGGAGAACGGGACGCAGTGCTGGAGTCGCAGCTCAACGAGTGGCGGCGGCTACTACTGGGCGGGTGCTGCGGTGATAGGCGATTATCTTGTGTATGGCGATGATGCGGGCTACCTCACATCGGTATATTGGTGCAACGGGACGACAGTGGACGAGATTAATGTCTCCGCAGTTTACGGCGTAGATGCAAAAGAGATTCGTTCTTCAATCACATGGAACGAAACTTACGGGCGCATCTACTTCACATCAAAAGGCGGATATTGTTATGCTCTTGGCTTCAACAAAAGCACAGGTAAATTCAACACGGCGGATAAATGGTGCACTTATATCGGTTATTCAACATCCACACCTGCGGTTTACAACGGAAAGGTGTATGTCGGGCAGGGAGCATTCGGAAACAACGGCAAGCTATACTGCTTGAACGAATCAGATGGCAGTGTTGAATGGACATACACACCCAACGGGGGCGTGCAGTCCTCACCTGTCATCTCAACCTCAAGCAACACGCTTTACTTCACCACGAACTGCGAGAACGGCAGGGTTTACTGCCTGTATTTGAACGGCACTTACAAATGGCATTTTGAGACCTTTGAGAACGGCACTTCTGGTGGTTACATCCTGCAAGGCGTGGCACTATCTGACGGTAGAGTGTTCTTCGGCAACGACGGTGGTGTGCTGTATTCAATTGCTGAATCCGGAGCGCCGCCGCAGAAGCCTGACCTCACCGTTACTGCGATAAACAACGAGACAATCTACAACGGCACATACAACATCGTCACCGCAACGGTGAAAAATGTTGGTAACGGAAGCGCAGGCGCATTCAATGTAACGCTCAACGACGGCAGCGGTGTGGTGGATGAAGAGAGCGTCAGCGACGGTCTTGATGCGGGCGAGGAGGCAAATGTTACGCTAATTTGGAAGCCAACAACGACGAACACTTACACACTCACGGTTACAGTAGATTCTGAAGGCGTCATAGACGAATGGAACGAAGGCAACAACACGATGCAGAAGACTTTAACACCGTCCGAGATTCCAGCGACTGACCTCGTAGTGAGCGAGGTCTGCGATGGCAAACTCATCAACGGAACTGCTAATGAGGTCTTTGCGGTGATAAGGAACGATGGTGCGGATGCAAGCGGTTTCAATGTCTCACTTGAGGTCAATGGCGTGGAGGTGGACAAAGCATTTGTGCCGATGCTGCATTTCAGAGAATCTCAACTTGTGGCACTTCACTGGACGCCCACTTCTGAAGGGAGCGTGCAGTTGAATGTGACGGTTGATTCAGATGGTCAAATCGCAGAATCCGATGAGTCAAACAATGCAGCGAGTCAGTGTGTAGATGTAGTGACCCGTAATGTGAGGACGGTGAGCGGAGGTTCAATACAGGATGCGATAAATAATGCCGAGCCATACGACATAATCCTCGTTAATGACGGCATTTACAACGAGCAAATAACGATTCCTGCGAGCAAACCGGGTATAAAGCTGATTGCAAACGGCAGCGATGTTGTGATTTGCAGTGATACTGCTGGTGACATCGTTACTGTGGAAGGAAATTACTGCAAGGTGGAAGGTTTCAAGATAAACAGCAGTTGGAACGGTAGCATTTATCCGAACTTCCCCGGTGCGGGCATCAATGTCTCTTCTGACTGGAATGTGATTGCAGACAACTACATCTACAATACATCATGCGGTATAAAGCTCTACGGCTCAAAGAACCTGATTGAGCGCAACATAGTAGGAAACAGCAGTGCAGGAAAGGCATGCCTGAACCTGATGGCGATTTCTGGCGACTGCAACGCAATCGTGAAGAACAAGTTTGACGGCGACACGGGCTACGGATGGATTCTCAGCGGCATATTTACATCAAGTGGTATAACGGAAACAGAATACAAAGCGAGAGGTAACCTCGTGCGTGACAACAATTTCACTGTCGCAAGTGTCTCAGGTGCCGCCGTCGGCGAGCCTGGAAATCTCATCTTCAGCGGTTGCAGAAACCTCGTGTTCAATAACATCATCAACGACACTTCCAACAAAGTGCAACTTGAGAGACTGAACTGGTATTTCGTGGATAAGGTGGCGGTAGAGAATCCGAAGTGCGGTAATGTCGTTCACGGTCCGTTCTACGGCGGTAACTTCTGGCTCAACTACACGGGAACAGACAGCAATAACGACCTGCTCGGTGATACTGGCGTGCCACACAT
Source organism: Candidatus Methanophagales archaeon (assembly GCA_024699715.1). Lineage (GTDB taxonomy): Archaea > Halobacteriota > Syntropharchaeia > Alkanophagales > Methanospirareceae > Methanospirare > Methanospirare jalkutatii. The sequence continues at coordinate 71,831 of JANPRD010000005.1, read as the reverse complement.
GGGATACGACTACCATCCGCTGATAAAGGCGTTGTGCGGTGATGTTGATTGCAATGGAGATGTGGACATGGGAGACTACGGAAAACTCAATGATTATGTCACGGGCACAGGAACAGTGGCTTCAATATGGGCTTCTGATGTTGATTGCAATGGAGATGTGGACATGGGAGACTACGGAAAACTCAATGATTATGTCTCAGCAGTAATACTATCGCTCAACTGCTGTAAGTGCGATTGCCCAGGCTAACGCAGTGCATGCAGAAAAGCGAAGAAAGAGTCCCTAAAAAGTTGAAAATTTCCCCCTTTTTCCTTTTTTCAGGAAGGTATGCAAGGGGAATGGAATGGTGTAGGAAAGGAGGAGATGTGAGATGTTGAGAGTGAGAAAAGAATATACGGGAGGTGAGGAAAGGAAATGAAAAGGGAAGTATTAGGAATAGGAGTGGTATTAGTGGTGTTAGCAGTGCTTTCGGTGATTGCACAACGCCTGCACTTGCGCATGTGACATGTGTATTTCAGTCCTGATCCGTCAACAATAAGCTTGGAACCTGGCGAGACTGTGATGATTCAAGTGATGGCGGATGTGGATGCAAACGAAACAGATGGAATCAGACTATTTCAAGTGGGAGTGGCTTTTGTGGCTAATGAGAGTTTTGACCCAACCGTCATAAACATCACGAAAGCGGAGAACCCATGTAGAATATATGTGCCAGGTTGGGGATGCTTTGAATACTATTGGAACGACACATTCAAATCGGTTATAAAGCCTACTTGTGAATACACTCCGCCATATCCGGGCTTTCCGATGGATGACGGGCGCCAATAAAAAGGATTTGATGCACCGATAACGGTGCCGATAGCGAATCTAACGATAGAAGCCATCGGTCCAGGCACAAGTCCACTGAACTTTACTCATTACTCATGCTATGAACCCACCGTTGGTTCGAGTAGGCTTTTTGATAAGCAAGCTGATAGGATTCCCCCTGAGAACATCACATGGATAAACTCTTCAATCACAGTCGCTGCACCGCAGGAGACATTCAGCAAAGACCTCGTTGAGGGCTGGAACCTGATTTCGCTGCCTCTTACTGCGGATAACATGACGGTTTCGTCGGTGTTCAGCTCGGTTGCGGGCAAGTATGATGCAATTTACAGGTATGATGCGGAGACGCACAATTGGGTTGCGCTTGGTGCTGACGACACACTTGAGAACGGCGTCGGTTACTTCATTCACATGACCGAGAACGGAACATGGACATATCAGGGAAGTGCATACACCGCAATGAGCATCTCCGCTTGAGCCGGGCTTGAACTTGGTCGGCTGGGTGAACACGAGTGCTTCGCTTCCGGATGCGTTGTCTTCGATTGAGGGCGACTACTGGTATGTCGCAAGGTGGAACGCCACTGCGCAGAAATTTGAGGTCTATGTGCCTGATGCTCCTCCAGTGTTCAACGACTTCAATACGATGGAGCGTGGCGAAGGATACTTCATAGCTGCGAAAACGAGCTGCACGCTGACATATCCGTGAGGCGTTGTGCTGAAAGTGCAACGGGCTTAACAACGCAACGCAGGGAAGCGAAGAAAAACGCTAAAAAGTTGGAAATTTCCTTTCCTTTTTTTCTTTTTTGTGGATGAAATGCGCAAAAAGGATGGGAAAAGGCGTGAAAATGGCAAGAAATGGTGTGGTATGGTATGTGTGTGGGCATGTGTGTGGGTGAGAGAAAAAAGCATTTGGGAGGTGAGATGTGAGAAAAATGAACAAGCGGGAGATATTAGGTGTGCTGTTCGCACTTGTAATCTGCATGGTGAGCGTTGCACATATGATAGCACAGCCGACACCGTTTATGATTGATGGTTATGTGTATGACGCAACAGGCAATCCATGCAACGGAGCAAGCGTTCAAATAACGAATCTGAACACGGGCGAGAGTTGGTATGCTACGACGGTGAATGCATCAAACCGCTATCAGCTCGTGCTGAGCAGCGAAAATGTGAGTGCTGGCGACATCCTTAAGATAGAAGTGTCAGGATGCAACCAGTCAAGGACGGTAGAGCATGAGGTAACGCAGAATGAAATAAATGCGGGAGGATTCACGATGAATATTACACTGGCACTGCCCGACCTCGTCTTGACAGAGAAGTCGGAGGAACTGCATGCGGATGGCACGTTCAGTGTGACTTACACGGTTTGCAATCAGGGAGAGGCAGATGCAGGCGAGAGCAACACGACAATCACGATTAATGGCGTTGATGTTTTGAAAGACCCTGTTCCAGCACTGCCCGCAGGCGAGAGCTACACGAACACGGTCGGACCATTTGAATGTCCCTGTGGAACGAATGTCACGGTCAAGGTCTGTGCGGACAGCGATAATGAGATTGTTGAGAGCAACGAGACGAACAACTGCATTGAGAATGTGCTTGAGTGTCTGCCGTGCAAGAAGCCTGACCTCGCCGTTACGGAACTCACAACGCCTGAAATTTATGCAAACATGGACAACACTATCAATGCAACTGTCAGTAACATCGGAGAAGGAGATGCAGGTGCGTTCAATGTTTCGCTTCTCGCAGATGGCAGTGTGGTTGACACTGTGAGTGTTGCAGGTCTTAAAGCAAACGAGAGCGTGAACTTGAGCTTTACATGGACGCCAACGCATGCAGGCGAGTATGAACTCTGCGTCATCGCAGACTCTAACGAGGAGATTGAGGAATCCGACGAGACGAACAATGAATACTGTGAGAATGTAACCGTTCTTGAGTCAAAGCCTGACCTCGTGATTGTAAGGATTGCGTTGAAGACGCCCGGATATGTGAACGAGGAGAATGTTTTCGGTGTTTTGGTGAAGAACATCGGCGTCTTGGATGCAGGCTCGTTTGAAGTCTCGCTCTCTGTTGATGGCAAATTGCTGGGCGAGCAGACGGTTGCATCGCTTGCAGCGGGAGAAAGCACCGAGCTTGAATACGCATGGACGCCAACAGAACTCGGAGGACATGTGCTGAGTGCGACTGCTGACACGAAAAACGAGGTTGAAGAATACAACGAGACGAACAACGATTACACAAGAACATCAGTCATCATCAAGCGCACAGACTGGTCACAGTTCCACTACGATGAAAAGCATCTCGGATTCTCGCCATCAGAAGCACCGAACACGAACAAGACGCTATGGGTCAGCGATGACATATCTGCGATTGGAAGCACATCGCCTGCGGTCGCAGATGGCAAGGTCTTTGTTTACAGTGGTCCTACAGGATGGAGCGGAGGCGAAAATGCTCAACTTTACTGCTTTGATGCGTTCACAGGCAATATACTCTGGAATGTCAGTATTCCGACACCTGAGTGGGGTTCGTGGTCTTCGCCTGCATACCACGATGGCAAGGTGTTCACAGCCACTGGCAAGGAGACGAGATGCATTAATGCATCTACCGGTGAGTTAATATGGAAGTTCGTGAATCCGACTGGAGAAGCATCATGCAACGGCGGACCCGTGATTGCAGACGGCAAGGTCGTCACGAACGATTGGCAGGGTCGCCACTACTACTGCCTTGATGAAGAGACTGGCGAATTGCTGTGGACATTCACAGAAAATAACACGGGCTCGTGGGGAACCGCATACGCACAGGGAACGCCTGCATACGCAGATGGTAAATTCTACCTCACCACTTGGGTATATCCGGGCGGGCATGTGTATTGCGTTGATGCGGATACTGGAGAAGTGATATGGCATCAGGCACTTCCGCTTGACACCTGCGGCTCTCCAACGGTTTCAAATGGAATCGTATATGTTACGACATACAACTTCTATGGCGATGGCGACATCTACGCTTTGAATGCCACCGACGGCTCGATTCTATGGCATCATAAAATACAGCGGACTGATTCAACACCGGCAGTGGCTTATGGAAATGTGTATGTGGCTGGAGGATGTCCGGGATTCAGCGATATACAGACATACTGCTTCAATGCGACAACTGGCGAGCTGCTATGGGCAACAAATGTGAGCGAAGGAATAGGGGGATGGACGCAGTCGGTTGCGGTTGCAGATGGTAAGGTGTTCGTAGGCAAGCCCAGTAGTGATTTCTTTGGCTATGCAGGGACTTATGCGTTAGATGCATTCACAGGCAAGATAATATGGAGCTATCCTGAGGGCGGCTCTTCTCCTGCCGTTGCGGACGGCATCGTCTTCACAATCGGCGGTGGCAGGGTATATGCGTTCGCCTCCATAGAAAGCTACGGAGCCAGCGTCTACTACGAGAAGCATGTTATACTTGCGAGAAGTGCACTGGGCGAGCCAGACCGCATAGGTGCAATTCTGTTCAGAGATGCCGAGATAGCGATTGAGCTGGAACGGACAATACCAGTGTGCAGGAATGTCAGTGTCTGGGTCAGAAAGATGGGCTTCTTCCCAGTAAACTTCAGTGTGTATGTATCTTCAGATGGGGAGAACTGGACAGCTGTCGGCAATGAAACATGCAATTCATGGAGATGGACACGGTACGATTTCCACGGTAACTGGGGCAGCGTCAAATACATCAAAATAGCAAAGCCAGGAACGTGGTTAGAGCCGAGAATAATGGCACTGGATGCGGTTCATGCGGAGAACTGAGTGATAGGGGTTAATTCCCCTTTTCATTTTTTTCGGCTGTCGGCAATGAAGCATGCAACTCATGGATACGGACACAAATTCATTCCGAGTTTGGGATACGATGCGCTCTGCAGTGCAAGCATTTTCTCTCTTCGCCTTACAGAGACGCCACCGCCGACCCCTGTTTTCTGCACATGTTTTCATTCCATAATGTTATTTATAATGCTTAGAGGATGAAGAAATAAGAAATAAAAGGAAGGAAATAAAACGATGTGGAATGTGAAAAGGCGAATGAAAAAGGAGGAGATGCCCCTGAACATGGTGAGAAACCATGTAGGGGCAAAGAAGAAGGAAAAATAAAAAATGAATAGGAGGTGATGCGGAAAAATGAGTGCAAGGGGTAAAATAATAGCGATTTTGGTGGCGGGAATGGTGGCGATGGCATTAGGAATACCGATGGCAATGAGTGATACTGCGACTACAAGTGCGAGCGTGAACAATGTAGCTCCTGAAGTTACTGAAGTTACCGTAACTCCAAGCTCTGTAGCTTTAAATCCCTGCCCAGATACTACGCCCATTAAAGTTGAGGCATCGGTGAGTGATGACAACGGTGCGGATGACATAAGCAAAGTGGAAATAACAGCATTGAGAAGACAGTAATGGCAATGATGCGAGTGGTAACATAACAGAAACACTGCCAGTGCTAATGACATACAATTCATCTTCAGGAAAATATGAAGCAACACTCCATCTGAAATGCACCACACCCAACGGTAGTTATACCGTGGAAGTCACAGCTACGGATAGTGGTGGGCTGACAGGCACGAACACAGGCACTTTTACAGTTGGAATAACATGCGCACTTGAGATTGACTTCTCTTCAGTAGACTTCGGAGCGATTAACCCTGGTAGCAGTTCAACTGTTACTGGAGATGATAACTTCTCTACGGGAGATGGTAAGCCGACGATAAAGAACACCGGCAATGTCAATATAGATGTGAAGCAGAGCATAACGGATAATGCAAGTAATCCAGAGATACTGTTCTCAGGAAACACAAGTAGCACGGTAGAAGGGTCAACTAAGACATTAACTACGACGGCAGTATCTTTCGGAATAAGCATTGCGCCTGGGGAAGCCACTGCTGCAGATTATAAACTGTCAGTTCCCGCTGGAACGATGCACGGTAACTACGCTGGAACGCTTACTATTGAGCCTGTATGTTATCATAAGCCAGTGTGTAGCATGGAAAAGAGGAAAGAGCAAATAAATTTTTTCCTTTTTTTCTTTTTGAGATGGAAAAATTTGGGATGGAAAAAAGAAATGGAGGTGGAAAATGAGGCGAAAAGGAATGCAAGAGATGGAGTTGACGGCAGCAGTGCTCGCAGTATTCTTGATTAGTTTATGCTTTACTACTGCAAATGCGGGTATTGGTCTCGGTATATCGCCAGCAAGCATCACAATCAACGATGCACTTAGAGGTGGAATGTATGAAAGGACGATAACAATATTTAATACTGGCGATGAAGCAGGCACATTTGAGCTCACTGCGGAAGGCGAATGTGCTGACTGGATTTCATTTTACAAACCTGAAGAGCCGAATACGCCGATAAAAAAGGTTACGATACCGGGAAAAGGCAAAGCAAGCGTTCTCGTGAAGTTTAACATACCCGCAGATGTGGCAAATGCCAATTACACTGCGACAATTTATGCACGGAGCATTCCAAAGGGAGGAGGGGAAGAAGGTGCGGTTGCCCATGCGGTCATCCGCATTCCATCAAAGGTGCTTATTCAGGTAACGGGCACGCAAATACTGAAAGGCAGTGTGAAGAGCATCACAACTGCGGACACTGAAGTGGGCTACCCGCTTAAGATAAAAGTTGTCTTTCAGAACGAAGGGAATGTAATTGCGAGACCGAAGATAGCTGTTACGATAACAAAAACGGGAGAGGGCGTCGTTGACAGCTTCGTGCATGAAGAAACAGGCATAAATCCCGGCAAAGAGGGAACTATTAAGGTTCTTTGGAACACTACCGGTAGAGATACGGGAGATTATGTGGCAAATGTGACAGTTTCACTCGGCGATGAAGTCCTTGCCACAAAAGACTTGCATTTCAAAATCCTGCCTTTTGGCTCGCTCACAAGAAGAGGCGTGCTGCAAGGTCTCTCAATAGAGGGCGAGCCACTGGTGAACATCGTGATAAAAGTCGTGGCGCATTTCAAGAACACCGGTGAGATAGACACAATGGCGAAGTTCAAGGGTGAAATATACCACGAGGGCAATTTGCTTGATGTTCTGGAAAGTGAAGAGATGTTCGTAGAAGTCGGCGAGACTGCTAATCTCGTGTCTTACTATAAAATCTTGAAACCCGGAAATTATACAATAAGGGGTCGTGTTTACTACGCAGGCAAAGAAACGGAGGAGAAGGAGGTCTCATTTAGCGTTCCGGTGCCAGAAATAGAAGGATCGGGAGAAGATAAGAATGGAATACCGGGTTTTGAGGCTGTTTTTGCTCTTATTGCGCTCTCATTTATATCCATATTCTTAGCGTTCAGTCATAAAAGGAGGAAAAGGGGGTGTAAGAGAGAATGAATGAAAGATGTGTGCTTGTAATAGCGGTAATGTTAGTGGCATCGCTGGCTATGAACTATCTACCTGCTTATGCAGCGAATGCGGGCATGAATGCGACCGTTCTTAACACTGCTCCGACCGTGCATGTGGAATTAGCACCCGACGACATGCCGGAAACACCGGGCGTGCAAGTGATTAATCCCGACCCGACAACGAATAAAACAGTTACAATTACTGCAACAGTAACGGATAAAAATGGATATGATGACATAATTAGTGTCATAGCGAACATCACAGGTCCGAGCATAGTTGAGGATAGTCCTGTGAGCTTGCATCTCGATAGTGTTATCAATGTGACCACTGCGGTCTACAAAGGGACATTCAACCTGTCTAATCACAGTGAAGGCGATTACAAGGTGGATGTGACGGCAAAAGATAAAGGAGGATTAACAGGTGTCGGTTCAAAGAACTTCACTTATCTATATGGAGTGGCAGTTGTCACATATGATTTCAAAAAAGGTGCAGGAACGGATAAATGGGCATACGGATATCAGCATAATGCGAAGCCACCAGCCACTAACGATGTTCCAGATATAGAGTTTAAGCGCTGGCATTATGAATTAATCAGTAAAGACGATGAAATAATGAAAATAGACTTTACAAGAGACGATGGCTACTATGCAATACACAGGTTCAAATTTGATATTGCAGAACCTGAGACGAGCATAAAAAAGCTTGATGTCCTGTGGAAAGGCATGGGAGCTATATGGGGAACTTGTGGTGCAACACTTTACATCTGGAACTTTAAAACCGGTGAGTATGAGCAGTTAGATAGGAAAACAGATGTTTTCATGACACTTGAGGGGAGCATAACGGAAAATATCGGTGACTACATTGATGATAACGGCTCACTTATCATAATAGTGGAGCAAAACAGCCCGCAATGGAGCTTCTGGTGGTTGACATTTCGCTCATATATCGGCACAGATTATGTCAGAGTGAATGTTACATACGCTCCAAAACATGGGACTGCTGCTGGAATGGTAAGGAGGGTGAGCGGGACAGGTGTGAAGAATGGAAATTTGAGGTGGTGAGATAAGATGAGGACGGAAGGATTATTGTCCGCATTATTAGTGTTAGCAATACTGCTTGCAGCTGTATTAGTTGTTACTGCGACACCACCGCCTTCAACACCATACATAATTCACGGCAATGTGTTCTACAAGAACGGAACGGCATGCAAGAATCCCACAGTGAGCATTACAAATGTGAACAACAGCAATGAATGGACTGCTAAAACAAGCGCAAGTTATAATTACTACGAGCTCACGCTCGCTAACGGAACTGACCTGAATGTCAGCGAAGTTTTGCAGTTCTATGTCACGAGCCCTGATGGAGAGCAGTCTAAAGTGCTCAATCATGCCGTAACCGAAACGGAGGTGAATAACGGTGGGCTGTTTAACTTTAATATTACGCTTGAAGCGCCGCCGGGAACGCCTTTCATTATCTACGGCTGGGTCAATTACAATAACGGTATTGCTTGTAATGGTTCAACAGTGAACATCACGAATAAGAACACGAGCATGCATTGGCATGCAGAGACAAATGCAAGTTATAATTACTATCAGCTCATTCTTGATGCGACAAATGTGAGTGCTGGGGATGTGCTTGAATTCAATGTCTCGGATGGAACTCAATCTAACACCACGAACCACTCGGTAACGCAGAGCGAAATAAACAACGGCGGGCTGTTCAACTTCAATCTCACACTGCCGACACCAGCGGAGGCACCAGTAGTGGAGAGCATAACGGTAACGCCTGACGAATCTGCTGCGGAAGAAGGAGTGCAGATAAACCCGATTCCAGGTGCAAATAAGACTGTTAACATATCTGCGGTGGTTAGCGACCCCAACGGCTGGGATGATATAAATACAGTAGTGGCTGTGATAACAGGTCCATATACCGTAGCCGACAGTCCAGTCACATTAAACTTGGTTTCTCACGACACGAAAACAGCAATTTTCAATGGAACGTTCAACATGAGCTTCTATTACGCTAATGGAACTTACACGGTGAATGTCACCGCAACTGATATGAGCAACTTAACAGGCAGTAACTCCACCACTTTTGATTACCAAACTGCAATCGCTCTTGAACTTGATACAAATATAATTAACTTTTCAAGTAATGGACCGATCAACCCCGGCGAGATGCGTGAAGTGCTCGGCGATGAAAACATGTCAACGCTGAACAATGCTACCATTCGGAACATCGGTAATGTGATAATTGATGTGTATGTAAGCGGGACAAATATGACTTCCAACGGTAATGTAATCGCAAATAATAATATCGGGGTCAGAATTGATAATATACCGGGAGAACAAAACTACTATGACATGAGCGTGGAACGGTTCTTCGATGTGAACATGCCTGCGGGAGAACTCAGCCTTGAAAATGTGGATTTCAAGCTGTTCGTGCCTTATGGAACGCCTCAAGGAGACTATAGCGGAACAATAACCTTAACGGCAGTGCAATCATAGTGGTTAAAAAGGGTCAAGTAAGAACCGTAGAGAGTAAGAACTGTGAAGGAAAAGAGCGAAAACGAGCGAAAAACTGGAAAACAAGCGATTAGCTATTATAGTCATGTGTGCATTTGCAGTGCGCAGTGCCTCAAGGCGATACGCTTCACACCTGGCTTTCCAGCGAAAGCATAAGATCAGAAAAGAGGGGGAGATTTGTGCATCCGCTTCTCGGTGTTCACGGTCATAGATTAGAGCGATCGGTGTATGCTTTTTGTATTCGCTGCGTTCATCCTTTTTACCCTTTTGGATTAGAATCGAAATAAGAAGAAAAAATTTAATTTGATACATAGGAACAAACGATGAAAAGGAGGTGACAAAAAATGAGAGGGAGAATATCCGCAGCATTGCTCGTTATTGTGGTGGTGTGCTTGGCAGCGGTGGTGGCACATGTGATAGCACAGCCTTCGCCGTTCGTGATTTGCGGCTGGGTCAGCACAAGCGGTGGCGAGCCGTGCGATAATCCTGCAGTGAGCATATCAAATCTGAACACAGGTGCGGAGTGGCAGGCGGAGACGAATGCAATTAACTATTATCAGCTCATTCTTGACAGTAATGATGTGAATGCAGGCGACATACTCAGGTTCAACGCCTCATGTTGCGACCAGTTAAAGACAATAGAGCATGAAGTAACGCAATCGGATATTGATAATGGGGGAATACTTCTTAACATTTCACTTGAAGCGCCACAAGAAATCATCTGGCAAGGCGATGTAACATTGATAAATGGAACTACATTCAATGTAACTGCACACAATAGCGGAAAAGAATATGTTGTGAACTGCACGACCGCACTCGGAGCTTTGGATGCAGCAGCACATGCCGGCGGGTTCAATTACACTGTTTCGGATGAATGGGGCATTCTTTTCGTTGATTCCATCGCAGATATACCAAATGAAGGTTGGAGCGGGTGGATGTATTGGGTGAATTATCCTGATGAACCGATGCCCATGGTCGGTGCGGCTGAATATGTGGTGGAAGATGGCGATGTCGTCACATGGTATTGGAGCAGTAGTATGGACATGACGCCTGAGAATTCGCCCAAAGTATTGATAATCAATGTTACGGTGGCTCAAATGAATTTGACACGGGCAGAGGAACATACCCCAGCATCTCAGGCACGCATTACGGCACTATCATCCCCAGCCGAAACATCACGGTGAACAGAATATACTCATATCCGTGCGCTGGCACTGGCGGTCATATTGAATATGTGAAAATATGGAATGAAACCACTGGAGAATGTGCTGTTGCAGAGTGGAACGGCTACCACGTCGCTGACTACCACAATCTCTCATTCAACACAACGCTCACACTTGAGAAGGGTGTAATCTACAATTACATCATAAAAACGGGCTCTTATCCGCAGATAATACACGCACATTATAAGCAAGTGAATGGCGGGAACATCACCTGCACGCTGTTCAGGGACGCAAATGGAAAAGAGTATGACGATTGGATACCCGCATTCAGGCTGTGGTATGCGCCTGCAGCCTGAACCTTTCATTTTTTTATTTTTCGGGAGGGGGAGGGATAATGCTCAGGAAACTTGTGGCTGTGAGCATTATTGCTTTGATTTGTGTCTCCCTGACATCAGCTTATATAGGTAATTCATCAAATGCAACCAATGCAACTACTAATAATACAATAATGTTTCATGCACGGATGCAGAAAATATTGATAACACCAGTAATAATACAATTAACAACGAGATGAGCTTTAACGAGACGAGCAACAAAACGATGAGTAGTAATGTTACTGACTTATCAACGACGGAAGACCTTGAGGTAGTTAAGTTTGAGGTTACGAAACCTTTCGTGAATGAGTTGAGTCTGGTGAGGGCGTGGATAAAGAATAATGGTGCGTCAGTTGTTCGCAACCTCTCTGTATCGTTCAATGTGAACGGACATACAGAGGACTCAAAGTTAATATCGCTTGAACCTGATACGGTTGCACTTGTGACATTCTGTTGGGTGCCTGATAAAGCGGGAGATTATACCTTAAATGTTACTGTTGACGCAAATAACGAAATAACTGAATCCAACGAGACGAACAACTGCAAGGAGGAGTGTGTGCATGTTCATTCCGCACTGTCTTGGCATTATGAGCAGAACATCACAGTGGAAAACCCATTAAATTGCACGCTTCACGACTATCCTGTCCTGTTGAGGCTTGACCCCTCTATATTCAATTACTCGGAGGTGCGTCATAATGGTGAGGACATCTCGTTCAAAGTCGGTGGCGAGCCGATTCCATACTGGGTTGAATTATGGAACACCTCTGGAGAGAGCAGGATATGGCTTCTCCTTCCTGAGATTCAGCCGGGAAAGCAAGTTGTGAAGATGTATTGGAATGCCTCAGACATACCTTCAAGGAGCTCAGGCGCACTCGTATTTCCTTATTTTGAGGATTTCGAATGCAAAGAGTGCTTTGACTGGAAGAAAAAGTGTGTGCATTATAGCGTGGAGATGCCATGTAACTTCTCACTATCTGACGACACGCCGGATAATTCATCGTGTTCCGCAAAAATCACCGCTTATACTCACTCAAACTGCATGGGAATCCTCTATAAAAATTTAAGCATTCAGCATCGCTTGGAGTTCTGGATGCGAACCGAATGCGAGCAGAACGAGAGGCTGCGGGCTGGCGCTATCGTTGGCAATGTCTCCGCAGGCGATTTTGAGTGTGTATTTGAGACTGAGAATGTGACGGATTGGCGTCTCGTCTCAGTAAACCTTTCAAAGTTCGTGGGCACGAACACAGATTTGGGCTTCTTCGCAGCGAACAACTGGTGGAACTACAATGTGAGCATCCTCGTGGACAATGTTCGGCTAAGGAAGTGTGCGGAACGAGAACCATTCGTTGATTTCGGGCTTGCTGACATCACAATCTCAAATATTTCATCAAGATATCGTTTCTGTTACGCAAATTTCCCAAATCAGATACTTGTGAATGTCACGAATGAAGGCACTGCTGACGCCCGCAACTTCACAGTCGCCCTTTATGTTCGTGATAATGATAATGTGAGTGGTGTGAGTGAGCCTCAAGAAATTGCGAATGAAACGATAACGGTGCCTCACAAAAGCTCAAGAATTGTTGAATTCATCTGGAATCCCCCAAAAGAAGGGAATTACACGCTCATCGTGAAGGCTGATGAAAGAAACATTGTGGATGAATTGAATGAAACGAACAACAATATGAGCTGGGATGTGTGTGTGAATTCTCTGAAATACTGGGGCTTCGCATTCATGAAAAATGTGAGTTTGAAGCCTGCAATAAAAAATGCGACTGTGCTGCTCACTCTTGACCCTTCAATCTTTGACTATGCGAAAGTTAATCCAGATGGCTCTGATTTGCGGATAAAAAACGACAAAGGAGAGGACCTGCCATACTGGATAGAGGAGTGGAACACATCAGGAATAAGCAGAATATGGTTCAAAACGGATTCAAATTCAAGTGTCGTGCATCTGTGCTACGGAAATTGCACTGTCAATCGTCGCAATGAGACAATTATCGCTTCATTCTTTGAGGATTGGGAGTCTCCAAGTCTTGACAAGTGGTTGGGCAATCCGCCGTTGGACTGGTGGGAGGACCTGAGACTCCACAGAAGCAGATGCAGGGATGAACCGATAGAAGGCAACTATTCGCTGAAATTGTCGGCATCAGGTGCGGAGAGTGCTGAACTGTATCGGGAGCTTTCCATGAATGTGAGCAATGCATTCTTCTGTGCTGATGCTCGTGCCGATTCAGTATCATACATGCTCGGTGAATCATTATCTTACATAATAGATGTGAATGTTTCAGGCAAAATTTATCATTTGTGGTATAGTTTATCAAATCATCTTCCTGAGGACACTGATGACACGCTTTATTTCGCTTTCTACCCGAAGCCAGAGGGGCATGTGTGGCATATACACCGCAATTTGCGAGAAGATTTGCGCAGTAAGGGCATTGAAGTCCCAGAATTCTTCAATATTACGAGGATTGCTCTCCGTGTTGAGTGCAAATCATCACGCTATTCGGAGAAATCAACGGGCTATTTTGACAATATTGCGATATTTGGCATGAATCACTCGGTTATTTGTGCGAACATAGGGGAGCCTGAGCTGAATGTCAGCGTTGAGAATGCCACCTTTTATGCGAATGCGACTTCTGATATGCGTGTGCTTGTTGAAAACAGAGGTGAAGGCGGATGCAAATGTGACTGTTCGCATGACAATATGGGATGAGGATGCTTCTGTTGTATTTGACGATGTGCGGAGAGGAGAAGTGCCTCACAAGTCATCTCGCACATTCTCGTTCAGGTGGACGCCGACACACGCAGGCAATTATTCGTTGAATGTCTCCCTCTTCCAGCTTCAAAATGAGAGTGAGCGCATTCAGTAAGCGCATTCATGTGAATCCCGACCTCAAGTGGCGATACAACACAACCGTCAAGATAAATGTGAGAGGCGACAATTTAAGCGATGTTGCGGTGCCGATAGAGCTGTCGTCGGATGTTTACAACAGCTCTTTGAAGGATGGTTCAGACATCCGTGTGTTCAGAGGGGAGGAAGAAGTGCCTTTCTGGGTTGCGTGGTTCTCACCAAACGGGAGTGTGTTATTCACGAATGTATCCGTGCCGTGCACGCTCCGCATTTTTTACGGGTGTCCTGCGTGCGCTGATGTCTTATCACCGAGCAATGCATCTGCCGTGGCATCATTCTACGAGGACTGGAGCAATTATATAGAATATGGAGAGCATATACATTTTTACGGTTGGTCAAATCCGAGATTATGCTCGGCTGATGGGTTCGTCAAGGAGCGAAACGGCTCATTGGTCATGAACATAACCAAATCATGTCCTTACGATCTGTCAGGTTCAAGGGTTAAATCTGTTTGTATGTCGCATGAGACAAACATTTCATCGTATGCTCCGATTTTATCAGCGCGTATGAAAGTGATGAATAGCACATCAAGTATCACGAATGCATATCTGGAGGTTCGTGTTAAGGTTTCAGGACATTCTTATGCACTCAGATACGGCTATATTCCTGTTGAAAGCGGAGGATATGATTTCAACATCACACCTCCAGACGGCAAATGGCATCACATATACAGAAATCTGCGAGATGACCTTGAATCAAGAGGTGTTGTGGTGGGCGATGATGCGATAAAAGTGGAATCCATAAGTCTGTGCATTTGCGGTGATGAACACAAGAGCAGAAGCAACAACATAAGAGGCGAGGTTATGTTTGATGATATAGCGATTCTCAACTCCCACCATTCTATCGTAGTGGGCAGCATGGAGCGACCAAATCTCAGAGTTTATTTCGTATCTGCACCTGAAGAGGCGAGGCTGAACCGCACAGTGCCTGTTGTTCTGGATGTGACAAACCCTGGCTCAAATGCGAGCGCATTCAACATCTCTCTCACATCCTCAAAAAGCGGATACACGATGACAAAACGCATTCCGGGCATTGAAAGCATGTCAAATCTCACAGTTCAGTTCAACTGGACGCCTTCTCGTGATGATATTCCTTCCACAACGCTCATTGCCACTGTTGACTCAGCAAATGAAATAGAGGAGGCGAATGAGAACGATAACAAAGCAATCGCTGATGTCAGCATAACCGCACCTGAACTTTTCATCATAAATGTGAGCATGCTCGGCAGCGAGCTTAAATACTGCTTCGTCAATGCCTCAAACACAATTGAGGTAACCGTGAAAAATGACGGTGCACCACTTGATAACGAGAGCTTCAATATAACACTCATAGCACGCAAAGAGGATACAGAGGATGATGTGCCCGATATTGTAACCAAGCGTGTTAGTGTAAAAATGGAAGAGATAAAGGAAAGATATTACACAGGATATTCTCCCACTGATACCGCAATTTTTTCGTATTACATAGGCAAATTACAGCTCAACTGGACGCCCCGCAGCAAAGGAAAGTATAACCTCACATTCATATTGGACTCCTCTGATGAGATTGCTGAGAGAGACGAGAGCAACAACACTTATAACACAAGTGTGGAGGTGATAGGCAAGAGTGATTTATACATAGAGAGAGTGAGTGTAAACGGCATACCTTATCGTAATTTCACGGTTCCAGTGTGGGTATTTGTCATGAATCGTGGCGACATCAAAGTGCCGCTGAATGTGACTTTCATCGCCACTGCTACTAACGCCACCAACGCCACTGACGCCGCTGACAATTCCACATCAATAACGAAACGGGTGGAGATTTCTCCCGATGAAGTGAGGAAGGTGGAATTCAAATTTGTCCCGAAATACACGGGCACATATAATATTTCTGTGTTTGTGGATGCGAACGATGAGATACCAGAGACGAATGAGAGCAATAACACATATTCCTTCTCAATAAATGTGAGTGAAGCACCGCTCAGTCCGCCTGACACACCTTTCCTGCTTTCCGGAAACATAACTTATGAGGATGGCAGGGCTTGCGCCGCCGCAAATGTGAGCGTGAGTGCGAATTATTACAAGAACATGAGCGAGAACTCGTCTTACTGGATTTTCATGCCTGCGAGCTTATGTTTTGATGTGTTATGTTTTGATGTGACCGCATCAGACCAGGGAGGCAGCACAAACACATCGTCAATATGTCTGAACCGTTCCAACTTTGGGTATGGTTATCTCAATTTCAACATCACACTGCCGCTTGATATGCCTGACATTGTTCTCGAAACGCTCAAAGTGAGAAAGAAAACTCTTGTAAAGGAGAAATGCCCCGTGAATGTTACGATTTCAAATCAGGGAAAGAGCTTCAACGACACATTCAATGTCTCGTTCATTGTGAAGAATGAAACTGCTCTCGGCAAAGAGTTCGTTGTTAACATAACAAACAGAACAATAAACGGGCTGAAATACGGAGAGAGCAGAGACATTTCATTTGAATTTAAGTCAGATGTTCCAGGGAAATTCCATGTGTGCGTGCATGCGGATGCATCAAACGAGATAAAAGAGAGGAATGAAGAGAACAATGAGCGCTGTGCTGAATTCTATTTCACATCCGCAGACCTCATAGTTGAGCGTGTGGAGCCATGTGATGTCTTCAATGATGTTTTTGTGAATGTCTCAAATGACATAAATGTGACGATTGCGAACATAGGCGACTATGATATTTCGTGGCGTTATGGTTTTGATGCTGTATCTGTGATGTTTGAAGTGCTCAGAAATGGCTCTGTCATAGACAGAGATTACAGAACACTGAGCGAGATAAACAGAAGCGAGCGAAAGGTTTTGAGATTCAACTGGACACCTACCGCAACTGGCAACTACACACTGAGCGTTAAAGTTGACAGTTCAGATAATATTGTGGAGACAAATGAGAGCAATAATGTTAATTCCACCTGTGTGGAGGTGAAAGAAGCGACAAAAATAAACATGCTTATGTATACTGGAGGAGGAGCAGTCATCTATGACAGTTTGTATGTTGTGAGGAATGCGACGATATTTGAGGCAACTTGTAAGTTCTGCGAGAAGCACGGGCTTGAAGCGCCCAAGTGCGAGGATAATATCATAACGGAAGTTGCGGGCTTTTCAGAACCGAAGTTGTGGATTTATGACGAGCGGAATGGCACATGGATACCTGAGGAGGCGAATGCATCTCTTATTGTCTCTCAGGAAGACATACGGCTGGTCTCCTCTGGATTTGAATTTGCTCGGTGTATATCCGAAGCCGGATTTTGTGCCTTCTCGCATGGAAATGCCTCGCACTTTATATCTCGGAAGGCAAATCCCCGTCAATGTAACGATTGAGAATCGTGGATATGTTGGAATCAATGCAAATGTGTCGCTTTATGTTCGCCGATTGAGTGAAGGAGGGGCGGGAGAAAACTTCAGCCTTCAAGATTTCGGCACTGTTTATGTGCCGTCTGGCGGCAATGCCTCACTGACACTCAAATGGCTCGCCGCAGATTACGGATTGTATGAAATACTTGTGTCCGTTGATGATGGAAATTTCGTTGATGAGCTTGATGAGACAAACAATAATTTGAGTGAAGAGCGAGAGGTTGTGCGTGGTCGTGTGATAGATGTGCCTCGTGATTTCTCAACAATAGAGGAAGCGGTGGAAGATGCCGCACCCGGCACCGTTATATATGTGCATGATGGCGATTATTTGGGATTCACTGTTGAAAACAAACATAACATCACAATCATAGGTGAGGGATGGAATGTTTTCGTAGGAGAAGTATATATTAATAAGATTGAAGGGTATATTTTGAAGGGTATAAACATCAAAAACTCAAGCGATATTACAATAAAAAATTTCACAATCAGGTTCACTTCACCTGGAAGCTATAATTGTGATGAAGTTGACAAATTGCTTTCAATTACCAACAGTGAGAGGATAACGATAGACAATTGCAGGATATATGCTGACGGTCAGCCCAATATAAACATAATAAATTCATCACATTGCATAATTTCAAATTCCATACTATATCTGACCGATAAAACAATGTTTGAAATGGGACCGAGAGTTTTAAGTCCTGCGATTTATATTGATGAGCGTTCTCACGACAACATAATCAGGGATAACACACTGTGCAAGTTGCTTGGAGGCATTCGTGTTGAAGGAAAACACAACAAAATATTCCACAATAATCTCTATGATACTTATGGGTTCCGCATGGGTGCCCACAGGATTGCGCCAATAGCTTCGGATGGCGGATATGACAACTCATGGGACCACAACTACTGGGGCAGATTCCATATTGTTGACTGGGGAAAAGGCATCTATGCATGGGAGAGATGCTATCCCCGCACTGACAACAACAGTGATGGCATATACGATGAATGGTATGCGAGTCCTGAGCCGTGGAAAGGGGAGCCTGTGACTGACCGTTATCCTGCGATTGAACCGTTCAACACAGAACTTGATGCGAGCATTGAGGGTTTTGTCGTTCCCAACAGAATATACAGGGGAGTGAACAATTCGGTATATGTGCTTATAAGGCGAAAGGCGGGAATCGGTCTGATTAATGAAAGCGAATTCAACATCACGCTGCTCGTGAGAAAGGATGGGACATGGCACGAAATAAGCAACACCACACTACATATAGGAGGCATATTTGAAGGATTTGATGTGGAGAAGCGTTCGGTATTCTCGTGGAAGCCCGATGATGATGGAGAATATGAGTTAAAAGCGATAATTACATCTGATATTGAGGACATAAACGAGACGAATAACGAGTTCGCAGTGAAAGTGAAAGTGGTTGATGCCCCTTCATTTGTCAGAAGCTGGAGGGAGCAGTGGCGTCCGCCTGATGTGAAGGAGCCACGAAGGAACGCAATATCACCTGCGATTGCGGTGATGGCTGCTTTTGCTCGTGGCAGTGATCCTCAGAGTTATGACTGGTTTGATGACAGATGTGAGCAGTGGGTGAAAGATTCACTCAAATACGGAGCGCAGATATCGCTGCGAAGCGCTGGAGAATGGGCTGCGAGAACGATGTCCGTTGTGGCTTCAGGGGAAAGACCTCACGATTTCGCAGGCATAAACTTCATCGGTGCTACGGAGCGCTTCTACAACGGAGCTAACATGAGCGGATACGATGTTGCGTGGAACGATGCATACACGCTAATGGCGCTTGCATCCACGAGAACATTCAAAAGGGAGATTGTGGAGAATGTCACAAAAGACCTCATAAGCAAGCAGCATGAGGACGGACACTGGGAGTTCGTCGGTGCGTATATGGAAGGAAAGGCGAGCGATACAGCAGTCGCGGTGCAGGCGTTGTGCGCAGTCCGCCCATTCCTGAATGAACTGAATGAAACGCTGAGAGATGCTGTTGATGAGAGCATTGAGAAGGGATTAAGTTATCTGCGTAAGGTGCAGGATAGAATTAATGGAAGCTTCTCAAGATTCGGTGATGATTCTTCTGCGATTGCGACTGCGAGAGTTTTGCAGGCGTTCATCGCCGCCGGCTACGGCAATGACAGTAGCGCTCTCAATGCAGCTGAATATCTGAATAGCAGCAAGCAGAATATAGAGCGTTATCTGTTCTTTGTGAATGCTTCAATTTTTATTGAAGAGCTGAACAATGGGACACTGAACAAAACATTGCCGGAGCTGCACAGTGAATTTGAGGATTATCATCTGGAATTCACGGAAAACAGCTCTGAAGTGAGCGTGGAGGTCATAATGCGAGCAGCACATGGAAAGTGAAGGATGAGGAGAACAGGCATATTTACATGTTCCGTGCAGGTGAAATGGAGGAGTTTGGTCGTGTAATACACATATATGAAGTTCTGAGCGGATGGGAGGAGCTGCCTGTGGATGAATACAACATGCGGATAACTGCGTTGAACGGTGAGCCATATCCAGTGGCAATAGAGATACTGAGGGAGAGACCGCTTCCGGATCTGAGCGTTGAGCGTGTGGATGCGCCCGCATATGCGATAGAAGGGGCAAACTGCACAATATCAGCGTTCGTGAAGAACAACGGCGGCGTAATCCCCGTTACGCTGATTGACAGCGGAAAGGCAGTGAGCACGATGCAAACAGGAGACGTGTGGGCGGAAGGCATGAAGACGGTGTCATTCAAATGGCGCCCTGAAAGCGCAGGTTCGCATAACATAACGGTGTTCGCTGACTATTTTAACGAAGTGGAAGAGCGAGATGAGAGCAACAACGCATTCTCAATCAGCGTTCTTGTGAAACATCCTGACCTGATGCCTCTGGAGATGCATGCAGAGACGAGCATCGTGAACCTGACGAATGAGGTTGTCGTGAAAATAAGAGGAAGAACGGACGAAAGGTTCAGTGTTGCGCTATACGATGAAAAAGAGCTGCAGGATATGAAGGAGATAAATGGGATAGGGAGCGAGAACAGGGAAGAAATTGTTGAAGTATCCCTCAACTGGACGCCTTCTCATGTCGGTGTTCACAATCTCACCGTCTTCGTTGACTGCAATGACGCCGTGCAGGAATCAAATGAGAACAATAACAACCTCACGAAGATGGTGTGGGTGAGCTCTCCGGACCTCAATGTCAAGGGGATGCGGGTTCCCACAATATATGCGAATGCCACAAATCCCATATATGTTGAGATAGGTGGTGTTGCGAGGTGCTTCAATGTCTCGCTTCTCATCTGCAATATCAGTGGTGGAAACGGCACTGGCATCGGCAACGGTGAGGAATGGCATCTCGTGGACAAGCTGAATCTGCGAGCTGAGCGGGCTGATGAGCGTTTTGATATTGTGCTGCACTGGAAACCCAACAGAACGGGCGAATACAAAGTGAGAGTGTTTGTTGATTCCGATGATGAAGTGATAGAAAGAGATGAAACGAACAACAACGAAACAGCGTTTGTAAATGTCGTGCTTCCGGACCTCAAGCCTGTGAATGTGGTGCTGCCACCTCACATATTCTTCAACGAATCAAACAGGATAAAACTGAACATAAGCGGTGCGGGCGACAATTTCAATGTATCTATGATAATTAATGGAAGTATTAAGAACGAGAGCGAGGAGATTGTGCGGCATGTTGATACATTTTACGGGAACACTACTGTTGAGTTCAACTGGATTCCCGGGCGAATAGGCACGCTAAATGTATCGTTTTTTGTTGATTGCAACGATTCAATGTATGAATCAAATGAGACAAACAATAATCTGACGGTTAAAGTGGATGTTGTTGAGAGGGTTCCTGTAGAAATCATAGCGCCGAAGGGCGGAGAGAGATGGAAAGGCGTGAGGAAGATAAGGTGGAGCGCTCCTTTCAACAGAACACTTTACATAAATCTCTGGTATAGCCCTGACAGGGGCAGGAGATGGTTTGAGATTGCTCATGCAATTGAGAACAGAGGCGAATATTCATGGGACACCCGGAATGTCGCTGATGGTTTTGACTACAAGATAAAAGTGGAAGCATACGGGGAGTATGCATACGGAGAAGCAGTGTCAAACACATTCATGATACTGAATTCAGGTGCTGAGAAGTCGTGGTCGGGATTCCATACGAACGCAGGATTCGCACTGACAACAACACCTAACGCTCCAACGCTCCTGTGGTGCAGTGCGGATGTGGGTGCAGTCCCCTCATCATCGCTTATTGTCGTGAACAACAGGATATATGTGTTCTGCACAGACGGCACGAGCGGATGGGTGACATGCCTGGATGCGGAGGATGGTTCAGTAATATGGAAATCCACTCCGAAGGGTCTGTGGGAATACGGTTCATGGCTCACACCCGCATATTACAACGGTAAAATATATGTGCCGATGGGAGGCACCGTTTTCCTCATGAAGACGGAAGGACGCTCTGCAGAGCCGATAGGGAGTGTTCCTGCGGTTGCACTGCACGAGATAGATGCGGATTCCGGCAATTCACAAGTGCAATACTACCTTGCTGGCAGCGTAAAGGAGGATATAGCAGGAGTGAACGGAGGTGCTCTCGCCGCTTACAACAGTGTGTTTTTTGGCACATACAAG
The DNA here is from genome assembly GCA_024699715.1 of Candidatus Methanophagales archaeon. Lineage (GTDB taxonomy): Archaea > Halobacteriota > Syntropharchaeia > Alkanophagales > Methanospirareceae > Methanospirare > Methanospirare jalkutatii. Next base: position 49,656 of record JANPRD010000005.1, on the reverse strand, counting down.
AACGGCACTTATTACTGCTATCGTGTTGACGGCACTAACAGATACAATTTCACGGGTGAATATGCATGCAGGGTTGCAAATGTATCTCAAGAAGATGTTGATTTTGTGGCGGTAGAGGACCCTGACAGTGTGCTTGGCTGGAAATATTCAGGCGGAGTTTCATCATGGAAATCGGGAGAGCATGCGTGGTCGTTGAAGGTGAGCGAGGGGAGCGAGGGGGCTGCGATGTCAACACCGGGAGCTGCACTTGGCAACCTCTATCTCGGCTCCGCCAATTACATGGGGTCCTCAGGAGGAGGAGCTCTGTATTGTGTGAATCCCGAGACGGGCGAGGTGAAATGGAAGCATGAGTTTCCGTCAGGGGTCTTTTCGTCAATCACGACTGTGGGAGGCGAAGTTTACCTGACAACTTACGGCTTCTACGAATCCACATCAGGCATATATTGTGTGGATGCACATGATGGTTCATTGATATGGAAGAAAGAATGGCAAGATAATGAAAGACCGACGGATTCAACACCCGCATATGCGTCTTTTGATGAAGGCTCTTTCGTTTATATTGCGGGTGCCGGCTATCTTAATGACAATTATGTGACATGTTTTGATGTGGAAGAGAGCCGTTCTTATGGAAGAGGAGTGATAAAATGGGACCTTTCATCGGAAGGTAAAGAAGGCAACATAAGGGATGAAGAAGGGAATTGGCATCGCATCGGTCATTGGACGAACTCTCCCGTCGTATCAATAGATAAGAAAGGTGTTTGTTGGTGAGCCGGAGGGCGGATGGTATGGTGCCTGATTATGTGGGTTTATGGTGTTTGGATGCATTGACAGGTGAGCTTAAATGGCGCACGTGATTACGGTGGCTCAACAGTGGCTATCGTGAAAGGCATGATTTACACAACAGGCGGGGGTAAAGTGTGGGCAATCGGCTTGCTGAAGAAGCCGGATATTGTTGTTGATGAAATTGATGCTGGGGAGGAAGGGAAGAAAATATATGGTGGCATTGAAACGCCCGTTAAAGTATGGGTGAAGAACATAGGAGAAGCGCCTGTGAATGAATCGTTCAATGTTTCGCTCTCATACAGCTGCGGTGGGGGTTACGGCGGAGGACCAATAGGAGAAAAAACAGTGGATGCGCCGCTTGAGCCGGGAGAGCGTAAACCAGTGGAAGAATTCCAGTGGATTCCTCCTGAAGTCACAGAACCGACAATATGCTGGCTGCAGGCGGTGGCAAATGCGGATAGAAAAGCATACGAATCGGATCTGAAAAACAACATGCTCAACGAGAGTGTGACCGTTTATCCGATGATGCCCGACATAGAATTAGTGAAGATAGATGCACCTGCTCATGCTGAGGTTGGCGAATCCTGCAGTATAAGGGTGAAGGTGCGGAACAACGGCGCAGATGCAAAGAACATAAGCGTTATCCTTAAGGTGGAGGAACTTGGTGAGGAGATTGGAAATTGGATAATTCCGTCTCTGAGACGAAATGAAGAAACATGGACAGATGAAACTTCATGGACGCCACAATCGCCAGGAAACTACACTTTGAGAGCGGTTGCTGACCCGAATAACGGTATTGAAGAATACAACGAGACGAACAACGAGAAAGAGGCGTTCATTCTTGTGGAGATGGTGACGCCGACACCGACAGTAACATCACCAGTAAGCTTCGGCATCGGTCCCGGTCAGGGAGGAGGAATAGGAGGTGGCATCGGAGGCGGTATAGGCTCGGGCAGAGGCATCGGAGGTGGTGAAGGCTTCGGAAAAGCTGACAAGGGAAGTGAAGTGGGCGGCGGTATGCAAATTCCGACGAATGCTAGTTATACTGCGGAAAGAGAGAAGAGAGTTTTTGGCTTCCCACTTGGAAACATCTCTCCCGGTGCGTCAGGTGGCGGCGGTGGCGGGGCGCTTCCATTATTTTTGATACTGCTTGCGGTGCTCTTCATCGCTCTTTTCTACCTCGGATATTACAAAGAAAAAAGGTCTCACGCAAAACTACTCTCAGACTGGAAGAAAAATAAGAAAAGAATAAACAAATATAAAAATCAAAAAGGCAAAATTAATGCGAGAGTGGATTCTGCTGCTGACTGCGTTTCTCATGTCCCCGCCGCAAGACCCCTCATCTTATCCTTTTGAATTATAATTGGAATCAATACGAAAAGATTTAAGTGAGAATTTTCGGAGGGAAAAGCATGGAAATCAACGAGAATTACCGACTTCATCAGGGGGCGAGTGGCGGCGAAATCCCCTCTCTGAAACCGCATTGTCCTCCAGCGACTGAAGAATGCGTTGCGAGTGTTCGCTTTGATTTGCATTCACGGCGAGTGGCTGCGACTTCACATGTGAGGAACGGCGAATTAAGGCTCAGCAAGAATGCGAGACCTGCGCTCAAAGGACGGGAATTGTGAAACAACACAAAAGGAGGTTGAGCCGGAATGCGAGCGATTTTCTCGCTGCTTCTCCTTCTATTCTCAGTCCTTCTCCTTTTTCCCGCCGCTTCAGCGGAATTCTCGGCTTGGAACAGCATAACAGGAAACGCTTCAAAAAATATTTCAGTGGATATTTCCATCGGAGAAGGTAAGGAAGTGGAATTTGGCATCTCTTCTGATAAGGTTTGCACATGGTCATGGTTCTTAAATGGAGAACTTAAAGAAGAGAGTGAGGGAAAATCCTCAAATTTCTCTCATTATTTCGGAGAATATGGCAGATATAACATTTCTGTTGTGGGTTCTTGCGGTGCGAACACGACACAATTTCGGTGGAATTTGACCGCTTATTTGGTGGTAGGCGATGAGAATGCTGTTCGTGAGTTCGGAGGTCTTGAGAATTACACGCTTCGTATTGCGGATAAGCCCAGAAGAATCGTCTCTTTAGCCCCATCCTGCACTGAGATTCTGTTTGCAGTAGGAGCAGGAGAAAATGTTGTTGGTGTAACTGAATACTGCAATTATCCACCTGAGGTTGAAGAGCTGAAGAAAGAGGGGAAAATAGGGGTAATAGGAGGATTCTCAACGCCGAGTTTTGAGAAAATCGTCGCTTTAGAGCCTGATTTAATAGTTTCTGCGTATGGAAATCCCGAAGATGTGATAAAAAGGTTGGTAGAAGCAGGTTATAAAGTTTATGGGACGCATGCGAGGCATATTGATGATATATATAAGTATATAGAAGTGATTGGAGAGATTACAGGGAACAGAGATAATGCGAGTTCGCTTGTTAAAAGCATGAAAAGCCGCATAGAGAGAGTGAAAGAGGATGTATTATGCGAGAAAGAGGGGAATAAACCGCGAGTATTTCAGACATGTGGCGAATTTTGGACGGCGGGAGAAGGGACATTTCCTGATGAGATAATTGAGATTGCGGGAGGTGATAATATTGCCGATTATAAGGAAGGATATTTCCAAATAAGCGCCGAGAAAATCATAGAGCTGAACCCACAAGTGATAATATGTAATGAAATGGGTAATATGTGTCCTGATTATGACCGAATAATGAGCGATGAGAGGTTCAAAAGTGTTGATGCTGTGCGAGAAGGCAGGGTTTACAAGATTGATGCGGACATTGTATCACGACCGGGACCGAGAATAGTTGATGCAATAGAGATTGTTCATGAATATTTGAAAGGTGTATGCGGTAATAGAACAGAGAAGAAAGAGGAGGTCAGCACAGCGGGCTTTGAACTATTCGTAGGCGTTTTCGCCATTTCTTTTGTTTTCATTCTGCGAAGAATGCGCAAGAGGTGCGACAAAAAATGAATGAACTCCACAGCGGAGAGGGCAGAGAGGCAAGCAGTCATGTCGTTGAAAATTTTCGCCTACCGCTTCATTTTCAGCATTGTTGCGAAAGGACAGGCGTATATCGCATCACATTCAACCCAGAATTGAAGTCAGTATGCATATTCTTCAGGAATTGCAACTTCAAATGCAAAGGATGCATACGAAAGAATGAGAGAATTCCGAGCAGGACGATGCTAATGGGCGAAGTTCTGCGAAAATTGAGCATTTTAGATGCATCGCTTGCGATTTTCATGGGAGGAGAGCCTACGGTGCATGATGAAATGCCTGAAATTGCGGAGTTCTGCAAGGAAGAATTAGGCATGCGAAATGTATTGCTCACGAATGCTTATTCGCTGACTGAGGAGCATCTATTTCATTTTGACGATGTTTGCATATCTCTGAAGGCAATATCTGATGAAATTCACAGGGATTTCACAGGTTTCCCGAACAGGAGGGTGCTGAAAAATTTCATTATTGCATATAACTTCTGCAAAAATTATGGATTAAGTTTGAGAGCGGAGAGCATTTTCATACCTTCATATATTGACTGCGATGAAATAAGGCGGATAGCACGCTTCATTTCCGAAATAGATGATGAAATTCCATACAGAATAGACGCTTATGTTCCCGTTCATGGTGCGATTTGGCGTTCTCCTCGCTGCGAAGAAATGGAGAAAGCGTTGAAAATTGCGAAAGAGCATCTGAGAAATGTTTCATGCCTCTTCGGAAACGAGAAAGAGCAGGGAAGAACTCTGCTTGTGTAAGTCACTTGAATGTGCCACAGGAAAGAGCAAAGAGAACGCAAAGCAGAGGATTAAAAATGAACAACAACATAATTATCAGGAAATTCTTACATTGGAAGATGATTATCGTTTATTTGGTCGTATTTTCATTTTTAACAATCTTACTTGCGACTGCGGTAGGGAATGTTTATATACCACCGATGCAAATAGTGAAGATATTTTGCAGTAAGATGGGTATTTGCGATGCGCCGATACAATCAAAATACGAGAAAATAATATTTGAATTTAGGATGCCTCGCATATTTTTGGGATTTCTTGTGGGCTTCGCTCTCTCTGTTGCGGGAGTGGCGATGCAGGGATTGTTCAAGAATCCGATGGCTGACCCTTACATCATCGGCACCGCTTCTGGTGCAGCAGTGGGAGCAGCACTCTCAATCGCATTCATACCTCACTTCCTTGGCGTATATTCTACCCCATTTTTTGCTTTTGTATGTGCAATTCTCTCAACATTTTTCGTTTATTCGCTCTCAAGAGTGGGCGGTAGAATACATTTGGAAACTTTACTGCTCACTGGAATAGCAGTTTCTTTCCTTTTAAATGCCGTTTTGAGCTTTTTCATGTATATGATGGGGAGAGATGTGCATCGTATTATGAGTTGGCTCTTCGGAGGAAGGCTTCCACTTGCGGATTGGGAAGCGGTAAAAATAGTATTTCCGCTCGTTCTCGGAATATTCCCGCTTTTCTTATTTTATGCTCGTGATTTGAACGCAATGCTGCTCGGCGAAGAGACCGCAAAGACACTCGGCGTGAATGTTGAGCGAGCGAAAGCGACGCTTCTCGTCCTCTCCGCATTCGTCACCGCAGCAGCGGTCTCTTTCAGCGGTCTGATTGGATTCGTTGGATTGGTCATCCCGCATATCACAAGAATTCTCGTGGGAGCAGACCACCGCATCCTTCTACCTGCTTCTGCACTCTCAGGAGGCATCCTGCTTGTTTGGGCTGACACGCTTGTCCGATTCCTTGACATGACACTCTCCGTAGGTGAGATGCCCGTCGGCATTATTACCGCTTTCTTCGGCGTCCCTTTTTTCATTTACCTGCTGCGTAGGCGGAAGAGAGGCTTCTTCTTGATGTGAATTACTTTATGGCTTACTTTATGGCGATGCCGACAGCACGCTTTATTAGCCTGCTTATTTCATCCATCTCCTTCTCTATTGCCCCTCTTTTGTCGGGAATTTCAACAATAATTGGCGCAACTCCTCGCTTGTTTGCGTTAATTTCCCTTATTTTACCCCTTACTTTCTCCGCAAGTCGCTCCGTTATAATGATTATTGAGCATTCATTTGCGAGTTTTTCAAGTGTTCGTGAGAGATTTTCATGCGTTGCAGCGTTCTCGCCTTCTTTCTCGCTGAATTCGTAAATGCGGGAGATTCCTGCGAGTCTGAAGCCTGTTGCGGTGTCCTTATCTGCGATTATCGCTATCATTTCCACAAAATACGAGCAACATTCTCCCTTAATATGGGCATAAAACGCTCCATTCGCTTCTCAAAAGTGTTGTTTACTTCCACTTTCCCATCTTTCCTCCTCACTATAACGCCTCCTGATGCTTTTATCCGCTCTGTAGAGAGCGATAAGTGGATTTTTATCCCCTCCTCTTTTGAGATTTCCGCTGAAATTTTGTCAAGTAGCGATTGGCTGACGAAATTCGCATCCTCCTCGCTGACAAGCACTTCTAACTCTTCGCTCTCTTCGCTTTCTCTCTCTTTTACCGCATTCTCCGCAGTTTCTCCCGTCGCAGTTTCTCCCGCAGTGAGCGGTGAAGAGATGCTAATTGCAGCCTCTTTGACGAGACCTGCGAGGATTTCCCTGTAAGATTTGCCCTTAAAGCCTTCCTCCTTCACCTCTTTTATCCTCTTTTTTGCGTTTTCAAATACCTCATTCGTGATTTCTTGCTCCGCAGACCATTTTATGCGGCGTGCTTCCAGCCTTGCGGAGCGAATAATCCGCATCTTCTCCTCTTCGCCTCTCTTTTCTTCACGCATCTTCACGGCGAGCCTCCGCTTCTCCAACGAAGTCTTCGCCTCCTCCAATATTTCCTTCGCCTGCTCCTCCGCCTCTCTTAAAATTCGCTCACGCTCCGCAGAAGCCTCCTCCTTTATTCGCTCCAAAATCTCGCCGACGCCCAAGAAGACCACCTCCTCACCTAAAGCCGAGAAGCACCTCAAGAACCGCCTCAATCGCCTTCTCCTCGTTCTTCCTCGCCTGCTCCTTCAACGCTCTCGCCTCCTTTTCCGCATCTGCGATGATTTTCTCCTTCTCCGCCTCACCCTCCTTCACGAAACGCTGAAAAATCTCCTCTGCGAGCCTCCGCTCTTCCTCACGAGCCCGCTCACTCATCCTTTTCGCCTCTTCCTCCGCCTCTGCAAGAATTTTCGCTGCACGCTCTCTGGCTTCGCTCACAATCCTGCGGGCTTCTTCCTCACCCGCTCTTATTTGCTTGAGTGCTTCCGCAACCTCCGAAGCCATTTTCCTTAATTTCGTCATTCTTAAAAAAGAAGAAAGGGAAAAGAGCAGAACAAGAGAACAAAGCGAGAGCGAAAGAAAACGGGAGAAGGCGAGAAAGCGGGAGTGGGGGAAAAGGGGAGAGAAGGAGAAGGCAAAGGAAGGAGAAAGAAGGGTGAAGAAATGAAAGTAATTGCGGTAGTTGGAGCGAAGGATGCGGGAAAGACGGCTTTGATTGAGCGACTGATTCCACGCTTGAAGAAGCACGGGAAAGTGGGTTGCGTGAAGCATGCGGAGCGTTTAGATTTTCCTGCTTTTGTTCCTCTGCGAGGCGCTGCGGTGCGGTTGAAAGACACGGAGAGGATGTTTTCTGCGGGTGCGGATGTCGTTCTCGGCGTTTCTGAAGATTTTACGATGAAAATTTGCAGGCAACGAAAAGAGTTGGATGAATTATTGAAGGAGATGGAGCGGGAAGGTGTTGATTTCCTGATTGTTGAGGGATTTAAGAGCAGTGAACTGCCAAAAATTGTGCTTAAAGGGATAAAAGGCGAGGCAAAAGAGCGAGTGGCGTTGCGAATGCAACATTCAGAAGTGAGCGAAGAAGAATTGGACGAGATTGTCAATTTCATTCTCTCGCTTGAAGATTTCAAGGTGCGAGTGAAATGAAAATAAGTTTTTCCTGCATAGATTGTGTGAGCGACCCGCTGGAGTGGCTGTTCAAAGTAGAAGAGGCTGGGTTTGACGGCTTGGAAGTGATTGCGGAAGGCAGTCAAAGTCTCGGCAGTGAGGACGAAGAAAGCGAGTTCAAGGAGAAATTGAGGGAGATTCACGAGACGACATCGCTTGAAATCTCGCTACACGCACCGCTCTCCGACATAAATATTGCATCTGTGAACGATGGTATATGGCGAGAGAGCGTGAGACAGGTGAAGCAGAGCATCGCACTCGCCCACGATTTCGTCTCTGAAATTTGTGTTGTTCATCCCGGAAGCCTCTCACCGTTGAGCGTTCAGATGCCTGAAGATGCCGTTTTGGAGAGGCAGAAAGCCGCTTTGCGAGAAATCTGCAAATTCGCATCTGACTTCGGGCTTTGCGTTGCGGTTGAAAACATGACGCCTGAAGAAATGTTGCTTTGCAGAAAACCTGAAGAGCTTGTGAGGCTCGTTGAAGAGGTGGATGCTGAAAACATAGGCATCTGCCTCGATATTGGTCATGCATTCGCAACAGGCACACTCCAAGAATTCCTCAAATTAATTGGCGGCGAAGGCGAGAGAAGCGGTGCGAGGGTTGTGCATGTGCATGTGAGCGACAATTTCGGTCGCAACGATGAGCATCTCGCATTGGGTCGTGGTGGCGTGAATTGGAGCGATGTCCTCGCAGTGTTGAAAAACTTCGCAGGCATCGTCGTCACGGAGATGCAAAGCTTTGAGGACGGCGTTGAGAGCCTGAAATTCCTGCGTAAGTTCCTGCGTTAAAATGCTGCACATCATTTTTGTAGGGAGCTCTTCGGAGCCTTTTCGGGAAGTTGAGAGATATTTTTTAAAGAGGTTAAGCGGTATGAGAGGCGTTCTCCACTCTGAAATTCATGAAATTCCCGCATCAAAGGCGGAATCTGTGGAAAAAAGGCTAAAAGAAGAGGCATTTCGCATAAAAAATGTGCTTAAAGGGAAAATTTTCGTGACAGACCCGAAGGGAATGCTCGTAAGTGATGAAATCATGCTGAATATCGTGAGAGATGCGATTTACGAGGACATTTCTATTGTTGTAGGCGGTCCTTTTGGCGTTTCTTCTGATGTAAAAGGCACTCGTATCTCATTCTCAAAGCTCACATTCACGCATGAGCTCTTCAGGGTGATGCTTCTTGAGCAGATTTACAGGCAAGCACTCACGATAAAAGGCGTGAAATACAAAAAATAACCGAAGCAGCATGGCGGAATATTTATATATGTGTGTGGAGGATTTTGCAGAACAATGCAGATAACATACGGATTTCTGCGAGAGGCGATGAGGAAGGGTCTCAGGAACGGGAATTGGAGGCGATTGAGCGGGATTGAGCGTGCATTTTACATGGCATCGCTGTGTTATGCGAGGATTCGCAGCATAATAAATGCGAACATCGTTGAAAAAATTCTCGCAATCGTTGAAATGCTTTACGAGACGCCAGCATCAAGAATTTTCAAACGGGGCTTTGAGAAGGCTCTTAAAATTTTGAGTGAAGGCGTGAAAAATCCGTTGAGGGAATGGCTAAAAGACCCCGAATTCATCTTCTGGTTGGGTGCTTGCTCTCGGTAGTGCTGCAAAAGCATTGGAAGCGATGAACAAAAAGAAAGAAGATGTTTGAGAGAGCCTTAACTATTACTGCGGTCTAAAGTGCGCACATGGAACTTTAACATGGGATTTTGTAATATAGATGAACACTCGCTCTATCTTAGGTGTTATAAAATGCGTCTGGCTGCGTATAACAGGTGCATATCCAACTTCGCTAACGCATCATCCAAATTCCTCGCTCCGCTTGGAACTTCACATATACCGAAACCGTTATCGTAAATGCTATGGGATAAGATATGATGGACAAATTTGAATATGAAGGAATATGGTGGCTTCCTGATAAACCAGAAAAACAGGTTCCAGGTACACTTAGGTTTACGCCTAATGAAGGAGCCATTTTGAAATTGATAGGTTCTTTTAAGGATACCAAGGATATTTTGAAGCCTGAGATTATACTGGGCATTTCCTCCAATGGAAAGAAAATTACTTTGCATAAATGTTTTGAAACTAAATGTTTTGAAACTAAAACTAAATCAAATGTAAGCTTCCCAGGATTGCTAACTTCTTCGTTCTACGCTAATGAAATTTTCGTAGGAGCTCACTTCCAGAAAAGCGAAGATATTAAATTTAGAGAACTGTCTATTCGTTACTCGTATTTGGATGAGTGGGTTAATATTTCAGGGTTTAACATACAATACCCTGATGAGAAAGAAATAGTTATAAAATACAAGGAACCTGAACCTATTCAGGCGAGTATTGGTGAAGATTGTAAAATATTCATAGAAATTCAAGTTACTCGTCCGACACATTCTATTGTGCAAAAGGAAGCGAGTATCAAACAGAGAACGTATATAAGAATAGAACATTCGGTAGAAAAATCTTTGGAGGAATACTGGAATATCATGCGTCACATTCAAAATTTTTTGAGCCTTGGAGTTACAGAACCAGTTTGTCCATTGACTGTCAAAGGAATAACTGAATCAATAAAGGATATGCCCTATAATCTACCAGTTGAGGTTGAAATATATCGCCATTCGCTAGAGGTTTCTAAAACACCTAAGACATTATATCCACAAGATATGCTTTTTACCTTTAAAGATATTTCTGATAGGTTTGAGATACTTCCTGAAGAATTGGTTTGAAAAGGCCGATACATTAGGTCCGGTTTATGATTTATATTTTGGAACACTATATAATCCTCGGATGTATTTACAACATCAATTTTTAAGTTTAATCCAAGCCATAGAAGCTTACCATAGACGCAAATTCGAAGGGAAATATCTATCAGATGATGATTATGAGCCAATATATGAAAAATTTAAAGAATTCATTAATGAGTTAGCTATAGAACCTTCTTTTAAGGAAAGCAGCTGAAGAGTAAATTAAAGTATGGTAACGAATATTCTTTACGAAAAAGATTAAAAGATTTATTTGAAAAGTATAAAGAAGTTGTAGATGATTTTATTGAAAATAAAGATATTTTTATTAACAGAGTTGTAGATACAAGAAATTACTTAACGCATTATGACAAAAATTTGAGGGAAAAGGCTGTTGATGGAGAACAGCTCTATTATGTAACTCAACAGTTAAAAATTGTTATAGTGATTTGCTTACTTTCAGAGTTAGGTTTTAATTTTAAAGAAATTAAAAATTTATTAGCAAAAAACAGGAGGTACAGGTATGTTTTTAACAGAAAGCACTTCCGATAACAGCGGACATACGGCTACGCTTCGCTCCGCAAAAATTCGGCAAAGCCGAAACTTCGCATGTCCGCAAGCCGTTGTCCGAAATCAGCCGAGGTGCCTTAAATTTAAGGAGGTGGGTAAGATATGAAATTAAGTGATAAGCAAATAAAATTGTTGCTTGATAAATTCGTAGCGTCAGAAGAAGCACAAGCATGGATAAAGCAGAGAAGGGAAGACCACAAACGCTAGAAAGAATGGATAGACCCTAACAAATTAGATACCCTTTCAGATGATGAGTTAAAAAGCAGATTTTTGGAATACTTTAATAAAGGCGCAGGAAGACATCCATTTAATGCTGTTTATAGGGATAGAATAGTTAGAGATGTCAAGATTTCCGCAAGAGAAGGGGATAAAGTTGTGATTCCGCCGAACTACGGGCATGTAACGATTAATCCTGCGGGAGAAACGCTGAAGATGGCGAATTTTGTTGCGAGGCACTTCGCCTCAATCTACGAGCCTTACCGCAGGAAAGGAGGCGCTGCATACTTTGAGCTCACGAGTGGGAAGTTCGTGAAGAATGAGGAGAGAGGATTCAAATAAAGAAAAGTGTTTAAGTGCTATCTATAAAGTCTTAAAACCCTCCGGTTTATTATCCATCACAGAACAGCCGGGAGACCCTGACTTTTTACCTTTGCCTGTTGTCCGTTCGTTGGTTGAAAAGCAGGGATTTGAATTCGTCGAGATTTACGGCAAGAAAAAGAATTATACTGCGAACTTTAGAAAATCCGTTCAGATAAGTGCGGATATAAATTATTAAAATAAAGGTGAATCGTAAAGTTAAAAACATGCCTCAGCACAAATTCAGGCGAACACTCAAGAAGTTAGAGAGGAAAGGAATAAAAGTGATTGAGAAAGGCTTAGATGCTCACAAATGTTCAGCAATCGCTTTCTACATAAAAGTTATTCTTCAAGAAGCTCATGCTTCTCTCCGTAGTCTCCTTGGGGCGATGGAAGCCAGAGAGGAAGACGAAGAAGAGGAAAGCGGGCAGACCCCACGCCTAGGGCGTCGCAAGCGGCTACCCGAATGGTAGCCGGTGCATGTCCTTCCCGGACAGGTTGAGAGCGGGCTTACTATGCCTTCACATGAAGGTCGGGCTATGGTGACTGGGGAGCGGAAAAATCCGAAAGATTTAAATGCGAGAGCGTTCAGTGGGAATTGAGAGGCGATGGGAGGTGTGCGTGTGATTTTAATAAGTGGGAGGACGATTGAGCAAGGCACGAACTTGGAGAACAAGCTTTCTGAAGCATACAAAAATGCGGTTGCGGTCTGCGAGTTAAGCGAAGAAGATTTGAAGAAGCTCGGCTTGAAGGGAGACGGCTCGGAGCGTGTGCGAGTGCGGACTGCTGCTGGCGAGGTAGTAGTGACTGCGAAGAAAGGAGCGGGCTACCCCGAAGGAATTGCGTTCATTCCGATGGGACCTTGGGCGAATGCGGTCGTGAGTGGTGAAACGAAAGGTGCGGGAATGCCATTTTTCAAGGGAATAGAGGCGGAAATAGAGGAAACAGATGAGGAAGTGCCTTCCGTTCATGAATTAATGCGTAGATATGCGGAGTAAATTGACGGAACAAGGGGAAAGAAGCGAGTGAAGCGAGTGGATGGTTGATGAAAGGGAGAAGCGGAGAAGGGATAGCGGGTAAAGAGGTGAGAGGGAATGGTAGAATACAGGGATGTTTTGTGTCCATTTTGCGGTTGTGTATGCGATGACATTGTAGTGGAAGTGGAGGATGGGAAAATAACGAAAGTGAAGGGCGCATGTGCGATGGGAAAGAGCAAGATAATGGGACATCACCGCATGGAGAAGCCAGCGATAAGGGAGGATGGCGCTCTTAAAGAATGCTCTTATGAGGAAGCGATAAGGAAGGCGGCGGAGATTTTGGCGAGTGCGAGGCGACCTTTGTTGTATGGGTGGAGTTCAACGGTGTGCGAGGCTGTCCGTTTGGGTGTGGAACTCGCAATTGAGATAGGAGCAATCATAGATAACACCGCTTCTGTGTGCCATGGTCCATCAGTTCTCGCTATTCAGGATGTCGGATTGCCCTCTTGCACGCTCGGACAGATAAAAAACAGGGCGGATTTGGTCATATATTGGGGTTCCAATCCCGTTTTTGCGCATGCTAACCACATGAAACGCTACTCATACCTTGCGAAAGGCTTCTTCTTGCCGGGCGGAAGGAAGGACAAGAAGATGGTCGTTGTGGATGTTCGTGAGACGAAATCTGCGAAGATGGCTGATTTGTTCATCAGAGTGCATCCTACGAAGGATTATTTGGTGTTCTCCGCACTGCGAGCAATCTTGCGAGGTCACGAGGATGTCGTGCCTGAGGAAGTAGGAGGCGTTCCGAAGAAGGATTTGCTTTCGCTTGCAGAAATGGTGAAAAATGCGAAGTTCGTCATCACTTTCTTCGGAATGGGCGTAACTCATTCTGGAGCGAGACACAATAATGTTGTGAATGCGATAGAATTCACGAGAGCAGCACACTTGCACACGAAAAGCACGATTATGCCGATGCGAGGTCATTACAATGTGAATGGATTCAATCAAATATGCACATGGTTGCTCGGCTATCCATTCGCAGTGGACCTGTCGCAAGGATACCCGTGGTATAATCCCGGTGAGACAGGAGCAGTAGACGCTCTCGTGAGGAAAGAATGCGATGCTGCGCTGATTATTGCTTCTGACCCGGCATCTCACTTTCCAGCAGATGCGGTGAAGCACCTCGCAAAAATACCTGTGATTCAAATAGACCCGTATGCGAATCCCACGACGGAGTTTGCGGATGTCGTCATACCATCGGCGATATGCGGTGTTGAGGCTGAAGGAAGCGTATATCGCATGGACAATGTCCCGCTGCGTTTGCGTAAGATTATTGATTCAAAATTCATGACGGACGAGGAGATAATAAGGCGGATTTTGGAAGAAGTGCGTGCAATAAAGGCGAAAGAGGGGGAATAAATTGGCGTGTTGTGGAGAGTGGATGAGGTGAGTGAGGAGATGGCGGAGTTATTAATAAAGAATGGGGTTGTTTTTGACCCTATAAATGGTGTGCGTGGCGAAAGGATGGATATTTGCATTCGTGACGGTAAAATCGTGGAATCCTTGCGAGGATGAGAGGAGTGCGAAGGTAATAGACGCATCTGGCTGCGTTGTGATGCCCGGTGGCGTGGATGTTCATGCGCATATCGCAGGCGGAAAGGTGAATGCGGGTCGCCTCTTCAGACCGGAAGACGGTCGCAGGGGTTTAGAGCCGAAGCGAGGCGTTTGCAAGCCCTGCAGTGGATATTCAGTGCCGAACACATACGCCACTGGCTACAGATATGCGAGGATGGGCTACACATTCGTGATGGAGCCTGCGATGCCTCCTCTCACGGCGAGACACACACATGAGGAGCTTGTGGATACGCCCATACTTGACAATGCTGCGATGCCTCTCCTTGACAACAACTGGATGACGCTGCAATATGTGAAAGAGAAGAACATAGACATGCTTGCTGCTTACATCGCTTGGATGATTAAGGCGACGAGGGGCTACGGTGTTAAAATTGTCAATCCCGGAGGAACAGAGGCGTGGGGCTGGGCGAAGAACTGCGGTTTGGAAGATGCGGTGCCTCACTGGGATGTCACACCCGCAGAAATAATAAGGGCGCTTGCAGAGGCGAATGAGAGATTTGAGATGCCTCACAGCATACATGTGCATGGTAACATGCTCGGACACCCCGGTAACTTTGAGACAACGCTCAAAACTTTTGATGTCGTCAAAGGCATAAAACCGAGCAAGGAAAGGCAAGTGATGCACGCAACGCATGTACAATTCTTCTGCTACGGTGGCACTACTTGGCGAGATTTTGAGTCTAAGGCGAGTGAAATTGCCGATTATGTGAACAAGAATGAGCATATAACGATAGATTTAGGCTCTGTAATTCTCGGAGATACTACAACAATGACGGCGGATGGTCCTATGGAATACACACTTCACAAGCTAACAGGCAGGAAATGGACGAATCATGATGTTGAGTTGGAGACGGGTGCGGGAATTGTGCCTTTCCTCTACTCTGGTAAGAACGCTGTTCACAGTATTCAGTGGACAATCGGGCAGGAGCTCGCTTTGCTCGTGAAGGACCCTTGGAAGGTTGTGCTTACGACTGACCATCCGAATGCAGGTCCTTTCATAGGCTACCCGATACTGATTTCAACGCTGATGAGCAAGAAGCGTAGGGATGAGGTGCTGAATGAGATTCATCCTGCGGTTTTTGAGCGCTCTACTCTCGCTTCAATTGACAGAGAGCTTGACTTCTACGAGATTGCAATCATAACGAGGGCATCATCTGCGAAAATATTGGGATTGCATGAGCATGGAAAGGGTCATCTCGGCGCAGGTGCGGATGCAGATGTCGCAATTTACGATATTTCGCCAGAAGAGCGGGATGCTTCTCGCATTCAGAAGGCGTTCTTAAATGCAAAATACACGATAAAAGGCGGTGAAATCGTCGTCAAAGATGGAGAAATCGTTGCAACACCAGAGGGCAGGACGATTTATGTTGAGCCTGAGTGTCCCGAAGAGCTCATGAATGAAATGATGCCAGACCTTGAGCGTATGTTCAAGGAATACTACTCCGTTTCGCTCGCAAACTACCCCGTTCAAGATGCTTACACACCGCATCCGTATGTGATTAAGGCGCCTATGCGAGGTTGAGTTGTCAAATTAGGGGCAGCAGAGTGAGTAGGCGTGTGAGAAACAGGTGAATGAAAAATGCAAGAAATAAGGTTCAAGTTGAAGGAAGGAGCGTTAAGGAGTGGTGCTGCGGAAGTGCCTGTGGATGTGAGTCCGCTCACGCCCGACAAGCTCTTCGGTAAGAGTGAGTCAGAGGTCAAAACGACGAAACTCTGGTGGGGGAATCGGCAGGAGGAAGTTCAACGCCTGTTTGAAGTGAGCATTTCAGGCGAGGCGTCAAAGGCGGAAGAAGTGAGAGTGGTGTTTGAGGGCGACTTGCGGAAGGTGAAGCGGATAGGCTACGAGATGAGCGCTGGCGAGATTCTTGCAGAGGGTTCGGTGGGAATGCACTGCGGTGCGAGAATGAGCGGGGGTTCAATCACGGTGCGAGGGGACGCTGACTGCTGGGCGGGTTGCGAGATGCACGGCGGGACGCTTGTAATTGAAGGGAATGCGGGCGACAACCTCTGCGCATGCTACCGTGGCGAGACGACTGGAATGACCGGTGGCAAAGTCATCGTCAATGGTAACGCAGGCGAGTGCGTCGGTCAATACATGGCGGGTGGCGAAATCAAAATCGGCGGAAATGCGGACATCCTCGCAGGTCTTGACATGAAAGGCGGTAAAATCGTGATTGAAGGCGACGCAGTCATGGTCGGAGCAAACATGACAGGTGGCGAAATTGTGGTGA
This sequence comes from Candidatus Methanophagales archaeon, assembly GCA_024699715.1. Taxonomy (GTDB): domain Archaea; phylum Halobacteriota; class Syntropharchaeia; order Alkanophagales; family Methanospirareceae; genus Methanospirare; species Methanospirare jalkutatii. The sequence continues at coordinate 33,221 of JANPRD010000005.1, read as the reverse complement.
AGGGAAAAGTGATTGACATGATGCCCACATTCAAGTTCATTGAAGAAGTCACTGTTGACGGCGAAAGATTCAAGAAATACATGGGAGACTTCGCCCTCGGCGAGAAAAAGGCGAAAGGAACGCTTCTCGTGAAGAGCTGACTTTTCCTTCCCCCCTCTTTTCTTTCTCTTTCTTAACTCCTATGCAGGTGAAAGTTCAGGTCGCTTCCGATGCTGTTTGAAGTTGGGCATTCAAATATTGTTGCTTAATAAATGTGAAATAAGGGGATATGAGGAAGTGGGCGGAGGAGTGCCTACAAGCCGAAAAACCGAGTTCAAATCCCGGCCGGAGCATATTTTTTAAATCCAGTCATGTTATTGAGAACTATGAATAGGATAACCGAGAGAACACTTTATCCGCATCTTTGCAAGATATTTGAAAATTATAATTGGAAATGCGAGACGGAGGTATCCATAGAGGGAGAATTTCCAGATTTAATTTTAAGGAAAAACGGAGTCAAAGTTTTAGCGGAGGTAAAGATAGATTCAGATAGGAAATTAATTGACGCCATTACTGAAGCTCATGAAAAGGCTAAGAAAATAAATGTGTCTAATGTTGTAGCTATACTTTTCCCAAGAGAAGTCAGACAAGTTCATCCAGATGAGTTGGAAAGTGTTTATCAAAATCTCATAGTTAAATGCTTAATTTTAACGGATTGGTTATCCGATGATGTGGAAATGACTTTGGTGGAATCTATTGAAGTTTTCAACAGGGGATATGAAGAATGGTTAGTTGAGAGGATTCCGAAAGTTGATTATGATTTTGTTGTAAGAGTAGTAAGAGAATCTATAGGAGAATTGGCTTCAATCCTGAGAAGACACATCACAAAGAAGCCAATTTACGATAGTGCGTTGGCAATAATCGGTAGATTTGATTTATTCAAGCTATTTATTGAAGAGTTAGGAGGGGAGAGAGTTGAAAAGGAAATAGAAGAGGAATCAAAGCTTCTGGTAGCTGACATTGCTTCTTACATTTTTGCCAATCAAATTCTCTTCTATCACATAATTTCCGAGAAGCTTGATTATCCATGGTTACCAGAAGTGGACCCCTCAAATCCTCCCAAAGATTTACTTGATAGATTAGAAAAATTGTTTGAAAATGTCGGTGGGAAATACAGTAAGATTTTTGGCTTGAATTTGATTCCAATTCTGTATAAAACAGAGAAAGACAGGATAAACTTATGTATTGCCAAATTGATTGAAGCATTAAAATTTTTAAAGCCACAGCATATTGAAGAAGACTTGCTTGGAAGATTATACAGTGAAACTATTCCCCCAAATACGAGGAAAAATCTCGGTGCATTCTATACAAAACCAGAAGCTGCAAAGTTACTTGCTAACTTGGCAATTGATAAATGGGATGTTAAGGTTTTAGACCCAGCTTGCGGTTCTGGAACTTTGTTAGTTGAATCATACTTAAGAAAGAAGAAGTTAGCACCAAGAATGGATAAACACAAGTTACATAAGAAATTACTTAAGCAAATTTATGGAATAGATATAATGCATTTTGCCTTTCACATGGCTTCAATTAATTTAGCCTCGCAAGATTTGGAAATTCCAATTGAGCCTAACATAATTGTGGGAGATGGAGTTTCCAAGATGGTATTGACTAATCCTCAACTCACCTTAGAAGAATGGTTAAAAGAAGTCAGCAAGGGAAAAGTTCCGAAAGATTTTGATTTAGTAATTATGAATCCTCCATTTACAAGAAGAGAGAGATTTATTAACCTGTTGAGAGATGAAGAGAAAGAATTGCTTAGAAAAATGCAAGATGTGAGAGGAAGAGTGGGATATTGGGCTTATTTTGTAGTTGCAAGCGATAAAATATTGAAGAAAAATGGTAAAATAGCTTTTGTCGCTCCAGAGGGATTCTTTAACTGGGAAGGGGAGAGTGTAAGGTCTTTCTTACTCAATAAAGGTTACGGAATTAAATATATCGTTAAAAGTCATTTAGAGTTTTTCAGTGAGCAGGCAGCTTTTAGAGATTATCTCGTTGTCTTGGAAAAGGGGGAAGAATATGATCCAGCAATAATAGTTCTCAAGAAATCGTTGAAAGATGTGGAAATTGAAGAAATTGTTAAAGATGTTGGGAGGTTCAGAAGTTCCATCACCGATAAAGAAGAAAACGATTGCTTCTTAGCTTTAAAGCAGCCTAAAGATTTGATTTCAGGATACTTAAGAAATCTAAAACCTTTGGTAGCTTTTAATACGATAGAAGGGTTTGAATTATTTTTTGAACTTATTAAGAAAATTAAACACTTACCGACTTTAGAAAAATTAGGAGTTTCAATCTTTCAGTATAATCCCGGATTTTATATTGGAGATAGGGAAACTGCGAAGTATGCAAGAAAATTGTTCACTTCAAGATATGAAGCAAGAGCTCCAAGTTTAGTCTTTTGGATTGACGATGTTAAAGATAATGAAATTATCCTAAGAACGAGAGATGGTAGGAAATTTTAAAGTCAAAAAAGATAAGGCAGTTTGCTCTCTTAGAACTTATGCGGGAGTAAAATATATGGACTTAACTAATAAAGAAGAATACGCCATAATTGAGCCGAATGCGATTCCCAAAGAAATCAGAGAAATCACAGGACTAATAAATTCCAAAAAACTTAATGAGGCTTGCAAAGATATAAGAGAGGCTTACAGAGATCATGCTGGGAATATTTTGCTTGGTAGGAAAGTCAATTTAACGGCAACAATACGCTACTTAGCATATTATAGTGAAAATAGAGTAATAGGAACGACCTCTGCTTTGTTAAATTTAGATGCAAACATCTCAGATGAAATTAAAAAAGCTTTAGTATTATACCTTAACAGCTCCTTTACACTGGTTCAGTTACTGGCTTTACTATCTGAAGTGGGAGGAGCATGGGTTACTCTACACGATAAACCTATATGGTCATTAGTTCACATTCCAGATTTTAATAATCTTAAAAGTTCAATAATTAAAAAAGCGGTTAAAATATTTGAGGAAATTGGTAAATTAGAGGCAAAGACACTATACCAAAGAATAAAAGAGAGGGACGAAATTCAAAGGAAAATTGACAGTATATCTATGAAAATGCTCAAGATTGACTTTGATTTAAACAAACTTTACGATGTTCTTACAAGAGAGTTTAGAGATTCTTAGCTCCGTTAAAATTTCAAGAAGTAAATCAAGAGGCACAAGAAGTGACGAAGAATCCGAATCTTGCCAAGTAACCTTAGATGAGCTTTAAGTTGAGGAGACGCAAGAGTTTGCATTGTGCGAGGCTGAATAAAGTTAAAGAGAAGAATCAGCGCTCATCTGAATGGAGTTTTGAGAGCGTCTGTCGAGTTCGTAGTGGATGATTGTGATGCACTGCGACGCCAAGTATGAGATGTTGCCGAGAGAGATTTTCTCATGCGGAAATCGCTCAACGAATTTTTCTTCCTTGCGTGGAATGCCGAGATGGTCGCCCAAGACAAAAACCGCATCCGCTTTCAAATCAACATCATCAACAGGAACGCCATCTTCATGCAAAATATAGAAGAAATTACCTGAAGATGCGAGTTCTTCTATCAATTTCTGAAAGCTCAAGCCTCTTCTGACTGCAATACCCGGATTTTTACGCTTTGAAGCAAGCGCTATTTTTATCCATGATGCGATATTTCGCTCATCAGGCGAGACATTCCTCAATTTATCGCCGTAAAAAGATATGACAACAGGCGGATTCGGTCTGCCGTATGCAGCGATGTGAATGCAAGCATCTCTACGCAAGCCGTGACTTATCCAAAGGGCGCTGCAAACACAGCGAGCAACTAAATCCATGCGCCCCCCGCTCCCAGGAAGGTCGTCCAAAGAGAAATCCGGGCTTGTCACCGCCTTCCGTGCATACAACACGAACTGCCTCATATCTTTAACTCATTCGCAAAACCTTTTCTCACTTTCAAAATGGCATTCTACATAATTATACTCATCTATAGCCTTTGGTAGTGTTTTCTCTTTTTCATCCCAGTCAATGTGTCCGAATATTTTTTGCATAAGTTTCTGAAAGTTCAAAAAGTCTTGCCAAGTCGGATTATTTCCTTCAATTTTAATACCATATTCTCCCTACATTTTTTCTTTCCATACATTCTTCTTATGCAATCATCCCACATTACAATCAAATTTGGACAAAACAAATGAAAAATCTTTGAAGCTCCAGTATGTTTAACGCCTTCTATTTTTGACAATTTTGAGTAAATTTCCTTTATTTCATTTGCTAACTCGTCAAAATTTGATGTCCTAAACTCCTTGTCTTTAAGCTTGTCAAATAATGGTTTGCACGAGTTTAATGCATCTTTTAAGTTAATGAGAAATTCCTTGTAACCTTCTATCCGTTTGGGGAATCTCCCGATTCCAAGTAGCAAGAATGATTACCGCAGCTTGCAAAGGATGGTCATCTTTAATTTCAGATGCTAACTTGTAGAAGCTTGCTCTTCCTTCTCTTTCTTCAAATTTCCTGCATTTTTCTTTTAATTCGCTTAATGTTACCATTCCACCTCTTTTACTGTTCCAAAACCAATATAAATATTACGCATGCTTACATTTCTTTATTTTTCTAAAGCGAGTGCATTGTAGGGGAGTGTTTTTCTGTTTTGTTGTGTTGTTGTGGTAGCGCATGCAAGCGAGGATGAACGCTTTGAAAGGCGGGGAAGGTCTGTTAGGTCTTGAGCGGAATTCGGGGTGGAACTGAACGGCGAAGAAGAAAGGGTGCTTCTCCACGGGCATCTCAAGGACTTCCATGCGTTTTCCGCTCAAATCCGTGCCTGAGAAAATCAATCCTGCGTCTGTCAGAGCGTCAACGAATGCGGGATTCACTTCGTAGCGGTGGCGATGCCTCTCAACGATTCTCGTTGCGTTGTAAATGCTCGCCGCCAACGAGTTCTCACGCAAGACGACAGTGCTGTTTCCGAGTCGCATCGTTCCGCCCTTTTTATCAACTGAGCGCTGCTCCTCAAGCAAATCAACGACAGGAAAAGGCGTGTCCTCGCACAATTCCGTTGAGTTCGCATTTTTCAGACCAACGACATTCCTCGCAAACTCCACGACTGCGAGCTGGAAGCCGAAGCAGAGACCGAGGAATGGAATCTTATGCTCACGAGCAATCTCAATCGCTTTAATTTTACCCTCCGCTCCTCGCTCTCCGAAGCCACCAGGCACTAGAATGCCGTCTGCACGAAGAATCTCTTTCACACGATGCCCATTTTCTAAATCCTCCGCTTCAATCCAGATGTTCTCGTAAGAGCATCCCAAATGCATCGCAGCATGCTTAATCGCCTCTTTAATGCTCAAATAAGAGTCTTCTAAACCCGTATATTTGCCGACAATCGCAATTTTCACCTTCGGTGCGTCGTTTGAACGCAAAATCCTGCATCTTTCAACCAAACGCTCCCATTCTTTATTCTTTCTTGTCCTGTTCAGATGCATTTTCTCACGAATACGCTCAAAAATACCCTCATTTTCAAGAAGAGCAGGCACTTCATATATCTCCTCAGTGTCAGGCGCACTTATCACATCCCGCTTTTGAACATCGCAGAACATCGCAATCTTCTCCTTCACAGAAGCGGAGAGTGGCTCCTTGCACCTCGCAACGATAATATCAGGCTGCAAACCGAGCTCACGGAGCGCCTTCACGGAGTGTTGCGTCGGCTTCGTCTTCTGCTCGCCATGCGTCGTCAGCGGAACTAAAGTCACATGAACGAGCAGGAAATCCTCACGACGCTCCTCTCTGCGCATCTGACGAACTGCCTCAAGGAAAGGCATGCTCTCTATGTCGCCGACTGTCCCGCCAATCTCCACAAGACATATATCTGCTTTGGAACGAGCTGCGACGCTCCTCACCCTATCCTTTATTTCATTCGTGACATGCGGGATGATTTGGACTGTTTGCCCCAGGTATTCACCACGACGCTCACGCTCAATCACAGCGAGGTAAATAACGCCTGTTGTGATGTTATGCTCTCTCCGCAGTTCAATATCCATGAATCGCTCATAATGACCGAAATCAAGGTCTACTTCAGTGCCATCCGCAAGAACATAGACCTCTCCGTGCTGAAATGGGTTCATTGTTCCCGCATCTATGTTAATATAAGGGTCAATTTTGATAGGAACGACATTATAACCCCTGTCTTTCAGTATTCTTCCTATTGATGCTGTCGTTATTCCCTTCCCCAATCCGCTTATTACTCCCCCCGTTACCACTATATACTTCATTTTTCCGAAGCCCTCTCACGCTTCCTTCACTTCTTCTTGTTATTCATTAATTAATTTAGTGGGTGTGTCTGTGGGAGTAGGGAAGAAATAGGGCAGAAGGAAATGTAAAACATCATGCCAGCACAGAGGAAAGAGCCAAGTAAGGGAGGCTCTGCGTATCCTTCCCTTTTTCTCTCCGTCCTCTTCTACTCCTCTCGCTGCTCTGGCAGGAGCATGTTTGGGATGCCGTCTTCAATCGGGAAATGTATGTCGCAGTTCTTGCAGTAGAGGTCGCCAGAGATGATTTCTCCGCTCTCCTCGTCGCTCTCAAACACATGCAACTCCAAATCCCCCTTGCACTTCGGACAGCACAAGATTTCAAGCAGCGAAGGCTTCATCTCCTTCAATCCTTTCGCCCTCCGAATATTTAAATTTTCGGTGATGATTCCGCCCCTCCTTTGATATATTCAAGGACTTTGCGATGCAATTGAAGGAGCAATTCACGGCGGGATTCCATTAAAATCACATCTGAAGCCTGCAAAGCAACGAGATTATGTGCGAAAGGCGAAGGAAATGGCGTCTCCACCACCTTAATTTCAATCTCACCTCGCTCAATCCCTCGCAAAACTTCTTTCACATGCTCAATATCAAAAACTTCCTCCAAAATCTCCCTAAATGTCTCCTCAACTATCGGAAAACCATCAATCTTACGCACAATTTCGAGTATTGAGGAGGAGCTTCGCTGTTGTTTCCCGACACCAATATCAAAACCCTTGTATTGTTTGAGAACCATGAGACCACGAACAGCACAATGCCTGAATCTTCGCTTGAAAAGCTCCGTGTTTTGCACACTCTTCCGCAGTAATTCCTCAACATTTTCGCTCCTCACTTCCTTTTTCAGCATCTCAACCGCATCTCGCACGGAAATCTCACGAGGGACTCGCAAAATGAAGCCGTTGTCGTTCAGCGTCACAGAGACATTCATATTGAACTTGCGAGAGAGGGCGAAAGCGAAGGCACGAGAGAGGGCGTCAAGCGTTCTCCTGCCGAACAAAGCATGGAAAATGATGTTCTTGCGATGCAAATCATCGGTGAAATGCTCAACAACGATGCGTTTATGTGTTGGAATCACGCCGAGAAACATCTTCTGACGCTCAAAATATGCGATTATGTCTTCCGCTGCTTCGTCTTCAAGGCGATATTCCCGCTTCAGCCAAGATTTAACCGCATTTCTCCAGTTTTTACCGTGCTTATTTGCGGCATCCTCCATTCTCCGCTCCATTTCAGCCCTGAACCTTCCGACATCCAAAGCGGAGTCGTATTCAAGCGGAAGCATCTCGCCGACCCAAGAGGGAATCGTTGGCGGTAATCCCTCGCAAGGCTCAACGAATGCCCTTAAGCCGTCAGCATGCAGGAACTTGTATGTCTTTCCGCCCAAGACGAAAATGTCGCCACGCTCAAGTCGCTCCAAAAACGGCTCGTCAATCTCTCCTATCCACTTACGAGGCGATTTCTGATATACTTGAACGGAACTTTCGGAGGGAATAGTGCCAATATGTGCCATGTAAATGCCACGAACATTCTTTTTGCGACCAAAAACCCCCTCTTTCTCGTCAAACCATATCTTCGGATAAACCTTAACGCTCTCTAATTCTGAATACTTGCCAGAGAGGTAGCGTAGAACCGAGATTAATTGCTCTTTTCTTAAGTTTCGGTAGGGGTAAGCTTTCCTCACGATGTTGAACACCTCTTCAACGCTCCATTTACGCTCAAGAGCGAAGCCGACGAGGTGCTGAGCAAGCACATCAAGGGCGCAACCGACAATCTGAACACGGTCAAGTTTCCGTTCAGATGCCCGCTTCGCAAGAACCGCACACTCAACGAGGTCGTCCAAGTCAGTGACAACAAGGCATCCTTTCGCTGTCCGCTTGAGGCTGTGTCCGGAGCGACCCACACGCTGAATGAGGCGAGTTGAGCTCTTCGGCGAGCCAATAAGGACGCAGAAGTCCAAAGCACCTATGTCTATGCCGAGTTCAAGCGAAGAAGAGCAGACAACCGCCTTCATCCTGCCTGCTTTCAAGCCTTCTTCAACTGCGAGCCTGACTTCTCTTGAGAGCGAGCTGTGGTGCGTTCCGACATCTTCACCGCAGTCAAGCAATCGCTTCAACTTGTATGAGACCCGCTCCGCACCAGAACGAGTGTTCGTGAATACGAGCGTTGAGCGATGCCTCTCAACAAATTCCCGCACCCGCTCATATAGTGCAGATGTCAAGTCCCACGCATCCTCCGCCTCTGCCGTTTCTTGTGGTGAGAATGAGAAAGAACCCGGCGAGACCACTCGCACATCCAACTTTTTTGCAAATGAGACATCCGCAATCAAACAAGGACGAGGCTTCAACTCACCTTTTTCGTCGTTCTCGCAGCCAACGAGGAACTTCGCAACTTCCTCAAGCGGAGAAATCGTCGCACTCATTCCGATGCGAACGAACTCATTCTCGCAGAAATGCTGCAAGCGTTCAAGCGTGATGCTCAAGTGCGCCCCTCGCTTAGAATCCGCAAGCTCGTGAATCTCATCCACAACGACGAACTCCAATTTGCGCAAATGCTCCCTGAACTTCGGCGCATTCAGCACAATCGCAGCCGTCTCAGGCGTCGTAATTAGGATGTGCGGTGGCTTCTTCAGCATTTTTTGTCGCTCCGCTTGCGTCGTGTCGCCTGTTCTCACCGCTATTCTAATGCCGAGTTCTACGCCCTGACGCTCTCGCAGCACCTCCGAAATCTCCCTCAAAGGCTCTTCTAAATTCCTGCGAATGTCGTTACCCAACGCCTTCAAAGGACTAATGTAGAGGCAATAAACCCTGTCTTCAAGTTTTCCTGATGCATTTAGCCTGCATAAATAGTTCAAAATGCCCAAGAAGCATGCGAAAGTTTTTCCACTTCCCGTCGGTGCGCATATCAAAATGTTCCTCTTCTTCGCTATCTCAACAATCGCATAACGCTGGGGAGGCGTGAAATGCCCATATTTTCGCCTGAACCACTCCGCTATGTAAGGCTCAAGCATGCCGTAAATCTCTTCCTCGCTGTATTCACGGGCTTTCTGCATTCCTTTCTCCGCTCCTCCTGCTCGTCTCTTTTTCGTCTCATTTATTCATTTCTCAAAGAAAACCTTAAGCGAGGAGGTGAGGGGGCGGGAGAATAATGTCAATGCATCCAAAAGCAGAGAACCAGACGGAGAAGCATGGAGAAATGCAGAGGCGGAGAGAGGAGGAATGCGCATGCGAGCGTGTGTTGAGAGGCAGGCACTCCGTCGTGAGAGTTCAGAACGGAAAAGTTGTCAAAGTGTTCCCTCCCTCGCTGACGCTGAATTTCTGGAAGGAAGTCAAATATCTTCTGACACTTCAACCTTTCGGTTTCGTCCCTAAAATTTACAGGTTTGACCCCGAAAATTTGGAAATAGAGATGGAAATCATAAAGGGAGTGAGCATAGCGGAGTTATTAGAGGTAGGAAGTCGTGAAGAAGTGCTGGAAGTTCTTGAGAAATGCATGGATATATGCTTCAAACTTGATAAAATGGGCATACAAAAATGCGAAATGAACCATCCAGACAAGCATATTATTGTCTCTCATTCTCGCTCTGAATTGAGACCGATTTTCATAGATTTTGAGCGTGCTTACGACACGAAACATCCGAAAAATGTGACTCAATTCGCAGTTTATATAGCGAATAGGGTGGAATTCCTGAATTTGCGGGAAAATTTAACGAGTTTTATTGAATTATTTAGAGAATACAAGCGAAAATATAGTTATGATGCGTATATTAGCATTAAAAAGAAGATTTTCGGCGTGAGGGAGCGATAGGACGCATGAAGTTTCGCATTATTTTCGTGATGGACTTGAAGGATGGTGTTGTTGTGCATGCACGAAAGGGAGAAAGGGAGAAATACGAGCCTATTCATCGCTTCAGTTCCGTTGTTGATGCTTCAGAGCCTGCTTATGTTGTCAAAAAGGTGAATCCTGCGGAAGTTTATATTGCAGATTTGGACAAAATTATGGGAAAAGGGGATAATAAGGTGAAAATAAGGGAAATTCGTGCGTTTGTGCGTGAAATAATGCTTGATTTTGGTGTCAGAAGCGTTGAGGATGCGTTTGAAGCGGCGGAATTCGCAGACAATATCGTTCTTGGCACTGAGACCGCATCTCTTGAATTGATTGATGCTGTCGTCGGTTCTGTCCCAAGTGGAGTGCATGTCAGCGTCAGTATTGACATTTTAAGAGGGAAAGTGCTTGCGAGAGACAGAAAATTGAGGGAGTTTGAGCCTCTTCAGCTTGTAAAAATGCTAAATGAATATGCATTAAAGGATGTAATTCTGCTGAATCTTGACAAAGTAGGCACGAAAGGAGGGTGTGAATGCGGATTTTTATGGCTCTGCGGTGGCGAAGTCCTCACATAATATCCTCTGCGGTGGCGGTGTGCGAGGTTGTGAAGATTTGATTAAATTAAAGGATGTTGGCGTCTCTGGTGCTTTGGTCGCAACTGCGATTCATGACGGCTCCATTCCTCTGAAATATCTCCGTTTTTAGCATTCCTTCAATTACTCACCCATTTCCTCCTTCTTCCGACATTTTCACCTTTTCCACTCTATTCCACTCTATCTCAGACGGGGCGTTGAGCAAATCTTTTTAAGACCTGCATTGAAAGGGGGAATGGGAATGGACAGGAAACTTTCGGGAGTTCGTGCGGACATTATCGGCTACCAGCTCGCAGAGCGGATAAAATCAGGGCTAATTATCGGCTTTAAAGTCATTTCCGCTGCGGAAGGGCTTGAAGGCGATGAATTAAAGGGTGCAAAAAGGGCAATCCTCGCATATCTTGACGCTCTCTCCGCAGAGACGGGCATCGCTCTGAACGCAACTCGCCTCGTTGAGTTCTCGCAGGTCAGCGAAAAGATTGCGGAAATTCGGAAGAGCGTTGAAGAAGGCTTGTTCAATGTTGCGAGCGCAAAGCTCGGCGAGGCTCTCTCAAGAGCAACTACCGCTTGCGATAAGAAGATGCGTGCGCTCTCAGAATGCGGGCTGATTTAATCGTGGCTGAGCAGGCGGAGCAAGCAGGGCAAGCAGGGCAAGCAGGCAACAGAGCAAACGAAGCAAGTGGAGCGGGTGAAGCGGGTGGAGCGGGTGGAGCAAGAGGAGCGAGAGGAGCAAGTGAATGGCGTTCAAGCGGAAGAAGATGCGGAAATAACAGCACTAATCCAGTCCTTATCCTTCTTTATTGTCTTCATCATGCTCGCAGGACCGACGATAGTGAGGCGAGTTTTCCTTCTGAAGATTCCTCTTTTTGAGGGATAACCGCTGATTTCAATTCCAGTGAAGTCCTCATCTATCTGTTGCATCGTGAATTCTATCAGTTTCATCTGCTCTTCCGCTGTTAAACCGCCCTCTAAGACGACAATCTTGCCCATTTTCACCGCATCTAAAATGAATCGCAGCTTCTCTGCGACACCCATGCTCTTCACTTTATCCTCTGAAATCAAATCAACTTCTATTTTCATGCTCTTCACCCTCTTAGCACGCTTTCACCTGAATTTTCGTGCCATCTCCTCATATAATGCGTCCATGTTTTCGCCTTTTAAAGCAGAAATTGGGACGACAGTGTGCTGTGGGAAAGCATTTTTTATGCGTTGAGGCGACGCTTCTGGCAAATCAATCTTGTTTGCTGCGATGATTATGGGAATACCACGAGCCTCCATGTTGCCTACAATCACAATATTCGTTTGAGTGTAAGGGTTTTCAGTTGCATCAAAAACGAGAACGACGCCATCTATGTCGTCAAGCCACTTTATCGCCTCAATTACGCCTTGAGTTGCCTCTTTCGCCCTCCTTTTCGCCTCTTCCTCGCTTAATCCGAAAGGAATGAAGTCCTTAAAGTCTATTTTTGTCGCTAAACCGGGCGTATCTACAATATCTATTCGCAACTTCGCCCTCTTTTTACCACTTTTTGCCTCAATTGTAATACCTTCTCTGCGTATTGCTCGCCTTGTTTCGTGAGGAATTTCCGTTACTTCACCAATTTCGCCTCCATCCGCAAAAGTTTGAATGATTCTGTTTGCGAGTGTCGTCTTTCCAGCATTCGGCGGGCCGTAAATGCCGATTCTCGCCCTACGCTTGCGGAAAAGCCGCATGAAAAAAGAGAAAATCGCACCTCTTACCACGCTCAACTCCGCTCTCCCCTCCCCTCGCTCCTTCTCGCTACTATTTCTTTTTTTAAATAAATCTTTCTTCAAGGGTGGTGCAGACGGATTGAGAGGCGAAGGAGGCGAAGAAGGCGGAGTAAGAGGCGGAGAAGAAGGAGAGGTCATTCGTGTGAGGATTCCGAGACGAGAGAAGGGCGAGATTTTGGGCGTTGTTGAGAAGATGCTCGGCGGTAGGAGGGCGATGGTTCAGTGCGAGGACGGCGTTTTGAGGATGGCTCGCATTCCCGGAAGGCTGAAAAGGCGTGAATGGATAAATGTTGGGGATGTTGTTATTGTAGTTCCGTGGGAATTTCAGCCCGAAAAGGGCGACATCATACATAAATATACGAGACCGCAAGAAGAATGGCTTCGCAAGAAAGGATTTTTGAAACAATTATGAATTTTGAAAGGATTAAGCAGTGGAATTCAAAGTTTTGAGATGCCTTCTGGAGGTAAGAAGTGAGGAGGGGTAACAGAGGAAATAGAGGAAGGGCTGGAGGAAGGGCTGGAGGGAAAGGAAGTGGAGGGGAGGAGAGAAGAGGCGGAGGAAGCAGAGGAAGCAGGGGGGAGCAGAGGGAGTAGAGGGGGAAGAGGGAGGTAATGGTGCGTTGGAGGAGTTTGAGCGTTGGGAAAGGGAGCCGAAGGGTAAGAAGCGGAAGAAGGACTACAAGTTAATGAAAGTAGAGCGTTATGTTTTTGACGACCTCACGCTCCAAACGCTCTACAAACTTGCACAGCGACGCATAATCGCAGGCATCGGCGGTCCAATCAGCACGGGCAAAGAGTCCATCGTTTTCCACGCAATCGGTGGTTCAGCGGCAGGGAGCGGAGAAGTGCGTGAGGTGATGGGGAGGAGGTGCGGGAAGAACGGCAGAGGGAGGTTGCGGTTAAGATATATAAGGTGAGCACCTCAAACTTCAAAGCGATGCTTGAGTATATTCTTGGCGACCCGAGATTTGAGAATGTTAAAAAGGACAGGCGTTCTGTCGTCTTCACTTGGGCTCGGAAAGAGTTCAAAAACTTGAAGCGTGCATTTCGGGCGGGCGTGAGCGTTCCTGCTCCGATTGCATACGAGAAGAATGTGCTTGTGATGGATTTCATCGGTAGAGAAGGCATCCCCGCCCCTCGCTTGAGGGATGTTCCTGAGGAAATCTTGCGACCTCACGCTCAACACATCTTTGAACGCATTCTTGCGAATGTGAAGGTTTTGTATGAAAAAGCGGGTCTCGTCCATGCGGACTTGAGCGAGTTCAACATTCTGCTGGATTTTAAAATGGAGGGGGGCGAGGAGGAGAGAGGGAGCGAGGGAATCACCGCATCTGCTCTTTCTTCTGCGAGACCTGTTTTAATAGACATGGGTCAGGCGGTGCTGACGAGCCATCCGAAAGCGATGGATTTCCTGCAAAGAGACCTCAGAAATATCGTTGCTTTCTTCCAAAAACTCGGCTTGAATCTCTCTCACGAAGATGTCTGCAAGGAAATCCTCTCCTGACTGAAGCGTGGAAGGGGAAAGAATGCAAAATAGGGAGCGAAGAGCGAAGGAGGAGGTGGAGAAATGCCGACGCAATTTTTGAAGATTCCGCATGAGCGAATAGGCGTTCTCATCGGCAAGAACGGCTCTGTTAAGGCTTTTCTTGAGGAGAAGGGGTCTTGCAGCATTCAGGTGGACAGCGAGAGCGGTGAGGTTCTCGTGGAGGGTGAAGATGCGTTGAAAGTGTTCAGGGTTGCGGAGGTCGTTAAGGCAATCGGAAGGGGTTTCTCACCCGAAAAGGCGTTCAAACTGCTTGACGACGAGCTTCTTATTTTTGACATTCTCTCGCTTTCTCACCTATCTGAGAAGGCTTTGAAGCGAATTAAGGGTCGCATTATAGGTAAAAACGGCAGAACTCGTCAAATAATTGAGGAATTAACGGGTGCGGATGTTTCAGTTTACGGCAAAACCGTCGCTTTCATCGGCAACTCGCATCAAATAAAGGTTGCTCGTGAGGCGGTTGAAATGCTCGTCAACGGGGCGCCACACGGCACCGTCTACCGATTTTTAGAGCGGAAGCGGAGGGAGATGGCTTTTGATTTCGTTGAGGCATCTGGAGAAGGTGAAGAAGGAGGGGCGGCGAAGAGGAAATGAGCGAATGAGCAACGCGCAGCACAGCACAGAACGCTCGGAAGAAGTAAAAGGAAGAAGAATTTGAGGGGATGCGAGTGAGGAGGGAGAGGAAGGCGGTGGAGGAAGAGGATGAAAGAGAAGAGGAAGGAGAGGTGTGAGGGAGCAGCGGATGAGGTAACGGAAGAGGAGGAGGCGAGGTTTGCGTCTGCGAGGCTTCGGATGGTAGAGCGTTTGCGTAGGCAGAGAATTGCGGATGAGCGTGTTTTGGATGCGATGTTGCGAGTGAAGCGTCATCTTTTCGTGCCTCCGCACTTGAGGTCGTATGCATACGAGGACTGCCCGCTTCACATCGGCGAGGGTCAGACAATCAGCGCACCGCACATGGTCGCAATAATGTGCCACCTTTTAGACCTGCGTAAAGGCGAGAAGGTGCTTGAGGTCGGAGCAGGCTCTGGCTACCATGCAGCCGTTCTTGCGGAATTAGTGGGCGAAGAGGGGCATGTCTTCACGATTGAACGCATACGCAGCCTCGTTGATTTCGCATCGCAGAACTTAAAAAAGGCAGGATACGAGCATCGTGTCTCCGTCTTCTTCGGCAACGGCTCGCTCGGTCTGCCAAAATTCGCTCCTTTTGACAAGATTTGCGTCACTTGTGCCTCGCCAGATGTCCCTCCTCCTCTTGTTGAGCAGTTGAAAGAGGGCGGAAAAATGGTGATTCCGCTCGGAAGCGTCCTTCAAGATTTGTATTTGATTGAGAAAACTCGCAGCGGCGGAATACGAAAAGAGCGGAAATGCGCAGTATCTTTTGTCCCTCTCATCGGTAAATATGGCTTCCGTGAGCGTTAAGCAAAATGAACATGAATCGTCTCAAATGCTTGAATGCATCAGGCTTAGCATGAACATGAAAGGGAAAAGAAGCATTCAAAGCGTCAGCAGCTCTTCAGATGAAGTCATGGTCTCTCCCGCAAGTGGGAAGGTGATGCTCGCAACCGAAAGAAGCATCTCTATTTTCATGCCTCTTCACAGCCCGCATGTCACCGTCGCACCGCTAAGTGGCATCATTAAGCAGATTAAATACGAAGAAGGGGGTTTCAAGCCCGCATTTCTACGCAGAAGTGCATCAAACAGGCGGAATACAATAGAAATAAGCACAGATTTCGGCGACATTCGTGTGATTCAAATCGCAGGCTTCTTCACAAGAAAGATAATTTGCTATGTGAATGAGGGTCAATCCGTTGAGAAGGGCGAAATAATCGGCAAAATATGCTTCGGTTCAAGAGTGGATGTGTGCATTCCTCCGAATTTCAATGTGATTGTGCGTGAAGGAGAGCGTGTGAAGCATGGAAAAACCCCTATTGCTTTGAAATATTAATGCTTTCCTTCGCTTTTAACATCTGTGATATTTCAGAAGACAACATGTTTTATTCTGGGCTTCCAATCTTCTTTGGCGATTTTAGTTTCAATAATTATTTTTTTGGTGAATTCACCGAATGGCGAATCAAAGACAGCATACCCGATCAATTTCAATTTAATCTCCGAGCTTCTTGTATCCACATATGGAGGAAAATGTATGTAAAAATCTAGCTCTCCTTTAGAGTTCTTACGGAAAACAAAATTTTCTGTATTCCAAGTGGAGAGCTCAAGCTCCACTTCTCTTTCCTTCTCAGTTTCAATCCCCGCCTCTTTTTCCTTCTTGCTCCATATAATGTATTTGAGAGGAGCATAGTTGACAAATACTCGGAGAAATAACTCCTTCAGCTCAACATCAGAACGCGACCTATTGTCCAAAGGAACTCTTATGTGAACTATGTCAAATGATGTCAAATGGATAATTGGGTAAAGCTGTCCATTTTTCTTTCCTCAGAGCTTCTTTTTCTATTTCACTTCCCCTTAGTTATATGTGCAATCCACACAAGAATCTTAAGAGCAGAGGGTCGTGAAATTCCAGTGATTACGAAATGATTGTCTTTCACTGCATAATAGAGTGGAACCAACGCATGATGTATTCAGGGAGTTCGAAGCCCCGCTCTCTGAGGCGCTCAACGAGGTGTAGAGGCAGTGGTGAGAGGGCGAAAGTGGCTCTCTCGTAGAAGACACTCACGGGTGCATTCAGTCTGAAGCTTTTTGATTGCTCGGCAAGCGTTGAATAATTTCCGACGATTGAATAAACGGAGCCGCCGATTTCTTTGTGCTTTCTACACCACTCAAGCAAAGGAAGCGTCTCACCGCTCCAAGAGATGAGGAATAGGATGTCTCCAGCACGGGGTCTCGGTGCGAAGGGTCCTGCGAGATAAGCATCGTCGCCGATTGCACGCTTCACATGCTGAAGTCTTATCGCAGTCATCATCGCAACATGCCTCGCAGGTCCAAAACCGCCGATAATTATGCGATTCCTCCGCTCAAGCTCGTCAATGATGTCGCCATAAAGCTCGCAACGAATGAAATCGCTCACAACTTCTCTAATTGCTCTCGCCTCTTCATTTATCGCCGCCGTCAAGCACTCAAATCCCTCCCCTTCATTTATGCATTCCTTTATTTTCTGAAGAATCAGCAGGCTTCCGAGCTCGTAAATGTCGTTCATTATGCCACTCTCAAGGATGTCCGCTTCCTCTTCTTCCTCGTCTTCCTTTTCTTCCCCCTTCTTTCCATCCTCACGGGCATCGCCCTTTTCCCTCGCCACTCTCGCTACGCCTGCATCTGCGGTTGAGTTGCGAGTGCTGTCTTCGCCGCTTCCGCTCCTCTTACGCTTTCCGCTTTCGCCGTCTCTACCTGCGAGGACGACTACGGAGCCGAAGCTCTTCGCAATTTCTCCGACTGAAGATTTCGGATTTGAAACGATTGCATCTATTTTGAACTTCTCACTGTGCGTCTTCTCTATGTATTCTGCGAGTTGTTGTGCCACAATCTTAGGAATGGGTGTCTCTCCGCTACCTGAATTCACAAGAACGACGATTTTTCCGTGCATTCGCTCCAACTTCGGAGCAGCATCCAAGATGTTCCTCCCGGGAAAGTCAATATCCTCAACGGTGCGAACCGTTTTGTTTATTTGACCCATGCCGATGAAAAGAGCGCCTTGAGAGCGACCTTCGCCCACGAGAATAATGCAGTCTGCTTCGCTTAAATCCTCGTAAATCGCCCTCAAATCCGATTCTCGCACACGCTTCACATTCTCTACCACACGACTTATGTATCTGAAGCCCCGACGCTCCCCCCTTCCTACGCCCATCGCATCTGTGCTGCAAGCAAGCCTACTTTAAATCTTTCGGTTTTTTTCGCACATGCCTGCTTTCAAAAGCGAAGGGAAAAGAGCAGTGCGAAATACAAAACATTAATACGCCTTCGCAACATATTTCCTACTACAATCTTTTGAACAAATAATACATTTCGCAATTTCATTCTGCTCTTCGCAGGGCTCGCCGAGAACACTGACGCCCGCTGTCTCTTTCACCCGCCGTCCGCAGTCCTCGCTATCGCAGATGAAAACGGAGAATATGCCCCCTCCTTCAGAGACCCTCGCACTCATCTCCTGAAGCACAGTCTCGCCGTCCTCCTCTGCTCCCGAAGCTCTTACGATGTGCATTCTTTCTGCGAATTTTCGCCACGCCTTCTCCCGCATCTCTGCGTGAATCTGCGAGAGCGTTTCCCTTACGACAGGCACAACACGCTCAATATTCACTGCTATCCTTTGAAAGTCGTTCCGCTTGACAAGCACGCACCGCTCCGCCTGCAAGTCCCTCGGTCCTATTTCAATACGCAGCGGGACGCCCCTCATCTCCCACTTGTAGAACTTCGCACCCGGTCGCTCTTCTGAATCGTCTAAAACAACACGAATCCCCGCACTCTTCAGCGCCTCGCACACCGAACGGCTCACCTCAAGCACCCTCTTGTTCGTGCTTTCCGCATCTGAAGCTTCTTGCTCCTTTGCAGAAATGCTCTGCTCAGAAGAAGAGCCTTGTGAAGACTGCGAGTGTGTTTGTGTTGTTTGTGCTGTTGAAGCCTTTGAGAACAGAATAGGCACGACAACGACTTGAACGGGTGCGACTTCAGGCGGTAGGACTAATCCGTGGTCGTCGCCGTGAATTGCGATTACTGCTGCGACGCATCTTTCAGAGATGCCGTAGCATGTTTGCTGGACGAACTTGCGAGTGCCGTCTGCATCCTCAAAAGTGATGTCAAAAGTGCGTGAGAAATTCTCTCCGAGCATGTGAATGGTCGCAATTTGCATCGTTCTTCCGTCAGGCATGAGCGTGTCAAACGCAATAGTGTATTCAGCACCGGGAAATTTGTCCCAATCAGGTCGCTTCGTAACAACAAAAGGCACTGCAAGCCGCTCAAAAAATTGCTTGTAAATCTCTACTGCGGTTCTCACTTGCCTCTCTGCGTCCTCACGAGTTGCGTGTGCGGTGTGAGCCTCCTTGAACGAAGTAATCTCACGAACTCGGATTAAAGGGCGAGTGTGCTTCGTCTCGTAGCGAAAAACATTCACTATTTGGTAAATGCGAATGGGTAAATCTCTGTGAGAGCGAATCCAGAGGTTGAACATGGGGTAAATTGCTGTTTCTGAAGTTGGACGGAGCGCTAAAGGCATCTCTAATTCCTCAAATCCCCCTCTTGTGACCCAAAAAACCTCGCCTTCAAACCCTTTTATATGCTTTTCCTCCTTCAATAACTCGCTTCTTGGGATTAAGAGGGGGAAGAGTGCCTCCTGATGCCCGCTTTCGTCAAGCAGTGAGCGGAGAATGCCGTAAATCAGGTTTCGGAGTTTGAAGCCGAATGGATACCAAACGCAAACGCCCTTCACGGGATACCTCGTGTCCACGATTTCAGCACGCCACAAGACCTCCGAATACCACTCGCTAAATTCTGACTTGCGGGGCAAATCCCTCGGAAAAGAGACCTCTTTAGCAGACACCGACGACACCTCTCAACTCACCACCACCGCTTTTGCCTTTTGCTGCCTCGCCTTCTCTCTACTTCCTCGCCCTTTAATTAAAAAAATAAAGCCGCTGGTGGGATTTGAACCCACGACCTGCTGATTTCCCGGCGACCTTACGAGTCAGCCGCTCTTCCACTGAGCTACAGCGGCACCACACATCGCACACACACGCACACACATCGTCACTACGCACACGCACGCCCGCCGCACCACCACACCGCCTCGCCCGCACATAATTATTGTAGGCAAAATTTAAATATTATGAGAACGCATCACGAAAGCGATGAGAAAGGAGGAGATAATCCACTTGCACATGCTTTTAGCGCAGTTGAAGGAGTTCTGCGAGCAGAACGGCTTGGCTTGCGACTTTGTGCGTTATGAGTCGCTGGGTATTTCGCCGTTCCAAGTGCATCGCAGCAAGGAAGAGCATAAGCAGGCGATATTCGTCCTCCTCTCCGAAATAGTATCTGCGATGACGAGAAAGAATTCGCAACTGCCTGAGCTAATACAGAACATACGGAAATAAAATCGCAGCAGGCAATGCAGAAAGCAGCATGGATTCCTCTATTTGACCTTTCTCGCCTTTTAATAATAAAAAAAATTAGTATTTTAACACATTCTATTATATAGAATGAACATTTTCATTAAGAAGTGTGTATAGATATGCGTGTGAAGGATACATTTTTTCAAACGCAATTTTTATTTCTTCGCCCTGAATGAAGGCGATGTTGTTTGCTTCTGCGAAAGAGCGTGCCTCCTCTTTAGGTAGCGCCCTTCCCGTCTTTTCGTCAAGCATCTCGCATATTGCCACCGCTGGAGGAATGCCTGCGAGCAGTGCCAGAGCAACGGAAAGCTCCGTCTGACCGCAACGCTCTTCAAGCAGACCGTCAGCAGCACGAAGTATTGCGACATGCCCGGGTGTGCGGAATTCATCGCAGAAATCGTAGGGCAGACCCGCAAGAACTCGCTCAACCGCCCTGCCTATGCGGTTTATTGTCAGTGCCCTGTCTCTGTCCGTGATGCCTGTGAATGTCTCACGGTGGTTCACCCAGAGCGAGAAAGAAGAGCGTCTGTCGTAGGGAATGTCGCCCTCTTCCTCCACGAGACCTCTCAACGATGGAAACTTCTCCGATGCGCAACGCATCACATCGCTCACAAACGGCAGACCGAGCTTCTCCGCAGCTAACGGATGAATCGCAACACAAATCAGCCCACCGCCCCTCTTACGAAAAAAGGCGACATCCTTCCACGAGACTGAAAATGCCGGCATCGCAAGGTCTGTCTCGCCCTCCCTGTCGTCTGCATCGTAGATTAACACCACTCTTCCCTTACGAAAATCCTCCGCTCCCTTCTTCACCGATGCTGGCAACATTTCTCATCCCTCCCAACGAACTCTCATCTCACACCTCACACCGCACATCTCACACCTTACACCGCCACACCGCACATCTCATACCACACACTCCACACATGCACTCTGCGCACTGGTGTCTGCATGCACGCACCGCTCACACTTTCACTCGGAGTGCGAGGTAGTCGCCGTCATTCAACTGCAGTTCTTTACGCAGGAAGACCGGAGAGATGATTTCGATGATGTCGTCGGGGTAGTGCGTCCTTTCTGGGATAATCACGAAGCTGCGTATGCCCTTTGCACGCTCGTGTAGTATTTCACAGGGGTAGCATCTACCACCGCCGAATGTGCGTTTAGGCGTCTTGAAGCCTTCAATTCTGATTGCATTTGCGAAATCAAGCATTCTTCTCGCCTCAATACTGCGGGCATCCAACTTGATGTTTAGCGTGCCCGGAAAGGGAAAGAAGCCGAGCTTACGCTTGAACTGCCTTTTGTAGCCTTCAAGCGTCGTGTAGTATTTGCCTTCGCCGAGACCTGTAATGACTTTACCTACGAGCTCCACCTCCAAGTTCGTCTTTGCGAAGAATATTTGACGATACTCTTGGCATTCCGCCTTAAGCACATCTATTCCACGACGAGTGAGCATCACCCACTGCCCGTCCACCATGATTCTTCGGTAAATCAGACCTTCTCGCTCCATCTCTTGAAGGCGTCTCGCAGCCGTCTGCACAGAGGATTTCAGCGTCTCCGAGAAAGATGCTGCTGACAATTTTATCGGCTGCTCCATCGCACCGAGCAATGCAAGCTTCCTCAACGAAAATATCGTCTCCGCATCCATATCCCCCCTCATCCCCCCCAGAAACGCACACGCTCACGCACTCCCACGCTCTCGCATCCTTATCAATTTTGAGATGCTTCTTATTTCTGATATAAGTATTAAAATCATTTTTGGTTTTAATATGTGGGGAGCGTGCGGAGAGTGAGAGAAGAGTGGAGAGTGTGGAGAGAGTGCAGAGAAAGAGGAGGGGAGCGGCACAAGCGTAAGAAGAGTTAGAATCCTCTTCTGAAGCCTCCGCCGACGCTTCTTGCCTTTTCCCGCAGCATGACGCCTGCGAGCATGCCAAAGAAAAGACCTGAGAGGTGGGCGGTGTGCGCAATATGGTCACCGGAGAATGCAAAGAAGAAGTCGTAGAGTGCAAATAAAATGGCTGCGAGCCACATCTCCATCGGCAGAAAGAAGAAGAAATAGACACGCATGCGAGGCATAAGCACCGCAAGTGCTCCGAAGACGCCGCATAACGCCCCGCTCGCTCCCAAAACGGGACTCTGCGATGTCAAGCACCAGCCGACGCCTGCAGCGATGCCTGAAAGGAAGAAGACCGCAAGAAAATTTCTACTGCCGACTGCTCGCTCCAAAACAGGTGCAAAAAACGCAAGAAAAAGCATGTTAATGAAGAAATGCTCAAAGCTTGCATGCAAAAATATGTGAGTTACGAGAGTCCATGGTCTTTCCTGCACATTCAAAGGATTTAAAATGAGTAAGTTAGTGTAATTTGGGATTAAAAGTTGCAATATGAATGAAATACTGATGAGAATAAGCAGAAGTAGGGAGAAATTATTTATGAAAATGCCAAGATTCGCACTTGCGATTGGACTCCTCGCCCCCCTCCTCCTACCCCCGACGCCTTCAAGCCTTCAACGCCTTCAACGCCTTCAACGCTTTCAAAGCCCCCCTCAGCAGCGGTGGAAGCGGGTTTGTAAGCGATGCAGTAATGCTTTTCAGGCGGAAGATGCTCCTCACAGAGCGCATCACCACAGAACTCGCATCTGCGAACCGCTCGCTTCCCGCAAATCACGCAACGAGCCATGTCAAACAAGAAGGAGTGAGAAGCGAGGGAAGTTAAATGTTGGGGTTTGCGTTTGTTAGGGTTGGCGTTGGCAGAGGAGGCAGCGACATCACTCGCCTGTTGCGAGGACTTCGCCGAGCAGGTAAGTGCTTCTCGCCTCTCTCACACGAACATCGCAGAAAGAGCCGAGAGGTATTTCATCCTTGAGAATGACCGTTCTGTAGGCGGGGTCACGAGCGACGACGCCACCTTTCTTTCCACGCTCGGTGACAAGCACTTCAAAAATGCGACCCTCAAGAGCCTTGTTCTGCTCGTATGCGATTCTTCTGTATGCTTCTGAGAAAATGCGAGAGCGACGCTTCTTCTCTCGCTCAAGCATATCTTTCAATTTTGCAGCATCCGTCCCGGGGCGAGGCGAAAATCTCGTTATATTCACTTTCTCTGCACGCACTCGCTCAAGCAGCCTCAACGATGCGAGGAAGTCCTCCCATGTCTCCGTAGGATAACCTATAATGAAATCTGTGGAAATCGTGCAATATTCAAACATTGAACGGATTTTATCAACAATTTCAACGAAATCTGCAACTTTATAGCATCTGTTCATGTCTCTTAAAACCTTGTCTGAGCCTGACTGCACGGGAACATGAAAAAATTTAAACACTTTCTCGCTCGTAAAAGCATCTAAAATGTCATCCAATAGTGGAAGCATCGTGAAAGGATTCATCATTCCCACTCTTATTCTGAAATCTCCTCGCAGAGAGGTGAGCATGCGCAGCAATTGAGGTAGCCTCACCGATGAAGCATTGAAGTCCCAGCCGTAAGCGCTGCAGTCTTGTGCGGTTATTCTTATTTCTTTTGCTCCCCTTCTCAAGAGGCTGGCAACCGCTTCTCTTATTTTCTCAGCGTTGAAACTGCGTAGATTTCCTCTTGCGAGTTTCACGATGCAGTATTTGCATCTGCATACGCATCCTTGCGCTATGGGGACGATTCCTATCACGCCTGAGAAATCAAGCGAGAGTTCGTCTCCGAGCTCTGAAGGCGTGAGCATTTCAGCGGAATCTCCTAAAACCTCACGAACAAGCTCTGGAAGCGCAGCGGGCATGCATCCCGCAACAATTATTCGCTTCTTCCCGTTGCTCTCGTCCTGAAAGCGTTTCAACTCACGCAAGCGCTTCAACACATTCAGTTCAGTGCGCTTCGTGACGATGCAAGTATTGACGATAAGCACATCCGCATCTCTCTCGTGCTTCACGAGCTCGCAGCCTCGCTCCTTAAGAATTGCTCGCATACGCATCTCGTCGCCTATATTCGCAGTGCATCCAAATGTCTCAATGAATACTCGCTTCCCCGCTAGCTTGCTCCAGTCCATCTTTTTAAGTAAGAATGAAAAAATAATAGAGGTTTTGAGTAGGTGGTTGGAACGGGAGAGATTAATAAGGAGGTTCGCAACAGCTACCGATATATATAACCTCTCTTCGTCTAATAATACATACCCTCAGAAGTCCTCTCAGATGAGGGCGGTGGGAGCCTGAGAGAAAGGCGAAAGAGGGATAAGCGGTCAGAATGCCTCTTCTCAGTGCTGAATAGGCTCTGAGCAGCGATGAACCCGAGAGGCTACTCGGCACTGG
Organism: Candidatus Methanophagales archaeon; assembly: GCA_024699715.1. Classification (GTDB taxonomy): domain Archaea; phylum Halobacteriota; class Syntropharchaeia; order Alkanophagales; family Methanospirareceae; genus Methanospirare; species Methanospirare jalkutatii. Next base: position 8,888 of record JANPRD010000005.1, on the reverse strand, counting down.
TAGCCGGGGGCTGCATGGGCAGCTTTGAGTTCGCCTTTGCATACCTCATGTTAAGGTGTGGCGACCAGGCAGACGAAGAGGAAGCATGCTACCTGAACAAGTCCCGCTCCCGCTCAAAAAGCAGTTCTTTAATGTGAGCGTCGCATCTCCGCTCAAGTTTGAGACCACGAACAATCGCAACGGGAATGCCTTCGCTGAACTCTCCCATCACCAAGTTTGCAGCGGCACAAATTTCGTCAGCAACGGCGACCTTCGTAATTCTTGAAATCTTTCCGAAGCGGTCTTCCTCTCCCCTGCGGTCAAGCAACGCAGGAATGCCGGAGACGCCGATGCAAGTGCCTACGACGCCGTCCCTGAATGCACGACCTTGAGAATCCGCAACGAGAACCGCAATTTTACGACCTGTTCGCCGCTCTAACTCTTCACGAAGCCTTTCAGCAGAGCGCTGAGGGTCTTCAGGCAGTAAAATTGCGTAACCTTCCGCAATATTTGACTCGTCAACACCCGCATTCGCACATATAAATCCGTGCTTTGTCTCAACAATAATATGACCTCTCCCCATTCTTACGATTTCTTTCGCCTCATTCAGCACAAGTTGAACGACTCTTGGGTCTTTCTCTTGCTCATTTGCAGCCTCTTTCGCAATTTTCAGCGCCTCCTCAGATGGCTGAACGGTTGAGAGATTGACGATGCGACCTTCGCTCTTTGAAATGATTTTTGAAGCAACGACGAGAACATCGCCGTCTTCAAGCGAGATGCCATTCGCATCAAGGGCGGAGAGAAAAATCCCTGCAAGGTCGTCACCCTTTTCTATTTCTGGAATCCCTCGCACACCGATTACTTCAATGTGTGTTGCTCCCGTTCCGAAAACCTTGCCTCTGCCTTTTCCCGTCATACCCGCACCCTCCTTATTCTTATTTTGTGAAATGAATGGGGGAAGCGTAGCGGATGACCGCTCATCTGCTTTTAACATATGTTGCTCACACTGTCACATATATATGAGGAATTTGCTCATATCCTCAATGGAGGTGAAGGGAAGATGAGAGGGCACTTGCTTTTTGCAGTGCTACTCATCGCCATTTCATCCATCGGATGCGCTCAAGCAGCAACGATATATGTGCCTGACGACTACGCAAAGATTCAGTGGGCTGTTGATAATGCAATCGCTGGAGATACGATTATTGTAAGGGATGGAACTTACTATGAGAGCATTACCGTGAGCAAGCAACTGACAATAAAATCAGAGAACGGCTCTGATAATTGCATCGTTAATGGCGGTGGTTCAGATGTATTCACGCTCGAAGCAGATGGAATAAGAATAGAAGGTTTCACAATCACTGGAGGCTGATGATGGCATATACATCTCGTTCAATACAATAACAAAAAATAACATAACAAATCATCAAACACGCTACCTGACTTTAACAACAACAGCTATCAAACGACGTCAAACTGATGGCATACTGTTCACAAAACAGTATTAATAACATCAGTCAAAAATATGGACATCATATTCCAAACATCATACAACAACATCAGCTCAAACAACGATGATGGCATATCCCTTTATATTCAAACAATAACAGCATATCAAACAACATCATCAGCTCAAACAACGTGATGGCATAGACCTTGGTATTCAAACAAAAACACGATAAGAAAAAACGAATTCATGAACGATGGTATCTCTCGTCTGATAATTCATACAACAACATTGTTGAGGATAATACGGTGAACGGGAAGCCGCTTGTTTATCTCGAGGATGAATCAGATACAATTCATTGATAACGCAGGACAGGTAATACTCGTTAAATGCAAGAATATCACCGTAATGAATTCAGAGCTTACAAATACAGATGTAGGAATTGAACTATGGCAGAGCGATAATTGCTTATTTCAATACAACATCAAAGACTAACAACATCAGCTCAAACAACGCATAGTATGGCATATACCTTCATGATTCAAACAATAACAGCATATCAAATAACACATCAGCTCAAACAACAAGGCTATAGCATATGACCTCTGGCATTCAAATCCAATCAACATACATATACCTTAATCAACTTCATAAACAACACATCCAACAACGTCCTATTCTTACTAACTCAACAAACATATGGAATCCGAATTCAAAACCGAATAACATACACATACAAGAGGTTCAAAAACATTCACGAATACTACATGGGCAACTTACTGGGGACGATTACAATGGATATGATGCAGATGGAGATGGAATTGGGGATACTCCTTACAGCATAGATTCAGACAAAGACTATTATCCGCTTATTGAGAGATTTGAGAATTACTTTGCACCCGCTCCAACTCCGACGCCTACTCCAACACCGACGCCAACACCGACTCTAACTCCAACGCCTTCAATACCAGAGTTTCCTGCATATTCATTTTTGATAGCCGCCTCATCCATGATTGCGCTGGCATTCATGATTTCAAGGCGGAGGGGGAAGAAATAAACAAAGAGCATAAGTGTAAGACAATAAAAATATTTTTTATTTTTTTATCTTCCCGCTGCTTATAAGACCCCATGCGCAAGCGTGGAGCAGGGGAATGTGAGTGAGCAGCTAATTTAAATACTCTGTTGAATTCTTGTAGCCCATTCCTTAATGGGAGGGATGCGGGCGACTGAGGTGTGCATGAGTCCGAAGCGTGACGGATGAACGCCCAACCTTTCGCTAAGGAGTTTTCATGTTGGAAGCCTTATGAGCAAGGGGAGGAGGTCACCCCTGCTCTTTATCTCTGTATTTCACATCAATAGTCATCAAATCGCTCGCAACAATCGTGTTTGGGAATATTTTTCTTGCTTCTTCTTCCAATTTCTTCGCATCTTCCTCGTCATATCTCGCACTTATGTGCGTTAGAATGAGTTTTCGGACATTCGCTTTTGCAGCGACCTCCGCAGCCTCCGTAACAGTTGAGTGCATGTATTCAATTGCAAGCTCCTTCTCCGCCTCTGCAAGCGAGCCGTCGTGAATTAAAATGTCTGCGTTTTCAGCAGCCTGAATGACGCTCTCGCAAGGTCTCGTGTCGCCCGTGTAAACGATTTTGCGACCTGGGCGTGGCGGTCCCAAGACATCTTCAGGGCGAATCTCACGACCGTTCACGAAAACGCTCTCGCCGTGCTGCAATTTAGAGAAAAGCGGTCCCGGCTTGAGACCGAGCTCAATAGCACGCTCCCTGTTGAACTTTCCGGGACGCATCGCTTCTTCAAGCACATAACCGATGCTGCGAATGTTATGCTCCGTCTTGAAAGCCCTTATTTCGTAGTTTTGACGGCGAATGACATCTCCGTGCTGCAATTCAATTGCTTTGACATCAAAGTTCTTTGATGCGTAGCCGAGAGAGAGCAAATGGTATAGGAAGCGCCTCACGCCCTTCGGACCGTAAATCTCAAGCGGTTCTGTGCGACCCTGCAAAGAGAGCGTCTGAAGCAGACCCGGGATGCCGAGAACATGGTCGGCGTGGAAGTGCGTGATGAAAATCGCTGTGATTTTCATGCCTGTCTTCGCTCGCATCATTTGCTGCTGTGTGCCTTCTCCGCAGTCAAAGAGGAAAAGCTCGCTCTCCCGCCGAACTGCGATTGCCGATGGATTCCTGTGAGGCGAAGGAACAGAGCCTCCTGTCCCCAAGAAAGTGATTCTGAGCACAGTCATTATTTCCTCTTTTCTCGCTCATGCTTATTTTTCCTTTTCCATCTTTAGTGAAGTGAGGAGGAGCGGTCTAAATTGTCTGGCGTGAGGCTTAATGCGCCGATGCTACGAAGAGAAACAGCAGCGGAAGGTAAAATGAGGCGTGAAAGTGGAAGTTTGGGAGGAGAGGAGTGGAAAAAACCCTTTGTTTTCATAAATGTTGCGATGAGTGCGGACGGTAAGATTGCGACAAAAGAGCGACGACAGACGAGAATAAGTGGCGAAGAGGATTTCAAGCGTGTTGATGCTTTGCGAGCGGAGAGCGATGCGATTTTAGTGGGCGTCGGGACGGTTCTTGCGGACAACCCCTCACTTACGGTGAAGTCTGATGCGTTGCGGAAGTGGAGGAAAATGCAAGGTAAGGATGAGAATCCGATGCGAGTTGTCGTTGACAGCAAGGCAAGAACGCCTGAGAATGCGGATTTTCTTGTGAAAGGCGAGGGGAAGCGTTTGATTGCCGTCGCTGAAAATGCACCTGCGGAGCGAGTTGAGAGGTTGCGTCGGAAGGCGGAAGTGCTTGTCTGCGGCGTTGAGCGGGTGAATTTGCGTTCATTAATGCGAGAATTGTGGCGAAGAGGCGTCAGAAAATTAATGGTTGAGGGCGGTGCAACGCTGAATTGGTCTCTTACTCTCGGAAGGTCTCGTTGATGAGATATACACTTTCGTTGGAAATATGATTATTGGTGGTAAAGATGCCCCATCTCTCGTGGAAGGTGATGGTTTTCTCGCATCAGAAATGCTGAAACTCTCTCTTATTGGTGTTGAAAGGCTTGACGATGGCGTGCTCCTGCGGTGGCGTGTCCTCAAGTCCTCAAACCCCAAACCCCAAAAATCCCCTAAACACTAAAAATCCGCTCAAATATCTTGCGGACGGCGAGAACCGCTTTTGAGTCTTCAGGAAGGAGGAGAATCGGCTTGCCCTCGTAGTCAAACTTGCTCACGATTTCGTCTTCAGGCACGACGCCTGCGATAGGCATGCCAGTGAGGCGCTCAATTTCATCAAAATGAACATTTGCGGAAGCAGGCACTTTGTTAAGCACGAGGAAAATCCGCTTGAATTCTATGTGAAGGCTTTCTGCGAGGCTTTTAATTGCTGCTGCCGTTTTAAAGCCACGCTTCGTGAAGTCGCTCACGACGAGCATCGTGTCCACATCTTGCGTCGTTCTCCTGCTCAAATGCTCCAAACCCGCCTCGCAGTCAATTAAAATCGTGCCGAAGCGGGAGGAAAGCTTGCCGATGAAGTGTCGTAGCATGTCATTCACGAGGCAGTAACACCCAACGCCCTCAGGACGACCCATCGCAATGAGCGAAAAATAAGGTCTTTTGACCATTATCTCATCAATCTTATACTCTAACAACATATCTATCGGCATTCTTTCGTCAAAAATTATGCCACTTGGCTCCGCTATCTCCTCTCTTATATCCCCTATTGTCTTTTTCACCTCTAATCCGAGTGCGAATGGCAGGCTAACCGCAGGGTCCGCATCTATCACAAGCACTCCATCCCGCCGAATATCCTCATCTTCAATAAGAAATCGCAACAGGAGTGCGGAAATTACGGTCTTTCCGACGCCTCCCTTCCCAGCGACGGCGATAATGTGAGCCATTTCAAGCAGCTTCACCGCAAATATATTTGAATAGGCATAGTATAAATAAGTTATTGATAGGAAAGTTGTATACACTGAAGAAGGCGAGGGAAGTGGTTAGAGGTGCAAAGAGACTGTTGTGTTCGCAGCTATAAGTTGAAGCATAGTTACGACATAAAGAATTTCTTGAATGATTACACGCGTCTTCTCCAAATAGCGATTGACATAATTTGGAATAGTATCAAATGGACTGAGAAAGAGCAGAGGAAATATTATCGTGTGAATAAGGAGAAGAGGTATTATTTTGTCAAGCGATTGAAGCCCGAAATTCCAAAGAGCAGAGCGTTCAAAAGAGAGTTAAGGAATAATCTTCTCAAAGATTGGGATTATGCAGCCCATTATGTTGATTCTGCTATCAGAGTTGCCTACTCAATATTATCATCTTGGAAGAAGAATTATATGCAAGGGAGGAGAAGAAGAAAGAAACCGGCGGTAAGAAGGAAGTTTGTAAGGGTGAAAGGAACTTTATTCGTTTGCAAAGACGGTAGGATCAGAGTGACCATAAAACCGAGAGAATATTTAGCGTTTGATTATTCAAACGCATGGTTCAAGAAAAGGGTTGAAGGTTGGAGATTGGGTGAGTTGATACTGAAAGAAGATGAGATCGTGATAACATTCAAAAAGGAGAAGGAAGAAGAAATAAAAGACACTGCAATAGGATGGGACTTGAACTTATTTAGTCTTGACGGATTCTCTCCGAGATACGGTTGGATAAAAGTGGATTTGAGTCATCTTTATCACATACACAGGGTTCATGAGATCAAAAGGAGGAAAGCACAAAGTAAAGCGTCCAAGAAGCATTCTCTCAAGCTCTGTAGTTTCAAAGCATGGCAGAAGGGAGAAAAATAGAGCCGAGGACTTCGTTCATAAGCTGACCACGCAAATCGCAAGGATGTTCAAATGTGCGCACGCATTTGAGAAATTGGATAAGAAAGGGATGTTCTCAAGAGGAAGAAAGCATAACAGAGACATCTCAAAGCAAAACTGGAGAACAATCGTCCAATATATGAACTATAAAAGCAATGTGAAGTCTCGTAAGTGCTAAAGGGACAACGTCAACCTGTCCTATGTGTGGAGGTTCTATGAAGCTCCGAAAAGGACAGGTTGCGTGTAAGAAGTGTGGTTTGACTTTAGATAGGCAGCTATGCGGAGCAATAAACATATACCTTAGGATGTGTGGCTTTCCCCAGCGCCCGGGCATCATTCTTCCGCTCGGTTGCGAGACCTATGATGAGGTCGATGAAAAGGCGGATGAGATACGACATGAGGGCGCTGGGAGGGGTTGCCACGAAAGGGGGCAAGAGCGATGATACGCCTCCGATGAACCCAAGAGGAGGACTGAGCTTGATGAGCCCCAAGGCTCACATCTGTGTCTATGTGAGCTGAACCCTATTTTTTACATATTCACCAATTAATTCAAATGCGTCCTGCGTATTTAGAGCTTTGCGAGAGCGGTGAGATTGAAACTCGCATTAAAGAATTGTATGCGATGCTGAGCGACTGCGAGCTTTGTCCTCGTCGTTGCGGTGTGAATCGTTTGAAAGGCGAGGTTGGCTTCTGCCGTTCCTCTGCGAAGTTGAAGGTCGCTTCCGCACACCCGCATTTCGGCGAAGAAGATGTTCTCGTCGGCACGCACGGCTCAGGCACGATTTTCCTCTCTAACTGCAATTTAGGTTGCGTATTCTGCCAGAACTACGACATAAGTCATCTCGGCGTCGGATACGAGGTGAGCGAGGCGGAACTTGCGGAAATGATGCTTGAACTGCAGCGTTTGGGATGCCACAACATCAATTTCGTGACGCCCACGCACTTCACTCCTCAAATCGTCGCAGCAATAAAAATAGCGGCGGAGCGAGGACTGCGTGTCCCAATCGTTTACAACTGCGGTGGCTACGAATCAGTGCAAACTTTGCGCCTTTTAGAAGGCATTATTGACATTTACATGCCCGACATAAAATACAGCAGGGCGGAAAGCGCTGAGAAATACTCAAAAGCGAGGGATTATTTTGAAGTGTGCAAGTCTGCGGTCAGGGAAATGCACCGTCAAGTCGGCGATTTGGTGACGGATGAGCGAGGTATTGCGGTTCGTGGTCTCCTAATTCGTCATTTAGTTATGCCTAACGATGTCGCAGGTTCTGAAGAAATACTGAGGTTTGTGGCTGAACTCTCAAAAAACACATACATTAATATCATGTTTCAATACAGACCGATGTTTAAGGCGCATGAATATGAGGAAATAAACCGCACAGTTAAGATAAGCGAATACAGGAAAGTGGTTGAGACTGCTGTTAAGCTCGGCTTGTGGCGTGGATTTGAGCGGATTTGAATGAAGTGAATGGATGTGAAGTGAAATGAAGTGAAGGAAAGGAAAGAAAAGGGAAGAGAAGGGTGAGAGGGGGATTTCAAATGTTTCCGAGTGTGCGAATGCGGAGGCTTCGCCGTTTGAATTTAGTGCGAGAGACACGGCTCTCTGTGGAAGACCTCATTCTGCCGCTTTTTGTTGACGAGACGCTTGAAGGCAAAGGGGAGCAAGGCAGGAAATCAATAGGTGCGATGCCCTCGCAGTTCCGCTTTTCTACGGATGCCGTTGTTGAAGAGGTCGCATCTGCTCTTGAGCTCGGCATAAAATCCTTTCTGCTCTTCGGCATACCTCGCAGGAAGGATGCTGTCGGGAGTGAGGCGTTCAATCCAAAAGGGATTGTTCAGCGTGCTGTTGAGCGAATAAAGGGTGAGTTTGGCGGAGATGCGATTGTAATTACGGATTTGTGCTTGTGCGAATACACGACGCATGGTCACTGCGGTTTAGTTGACGAGGAGACAGGCGAAATACTGAATGACGAGACGCTTGAGATTTTAGGCAAAATAGCGGTGAGTCAAGCGGAATCTGGCGCAGATATTGTTGCGCCTTCAGGCATGATGGATGGGATGGTCGCAGCAATCAGAAAGGCGTTGGACGACGCAGGCTTCAAGAACACCGCAATCATGAGTTATGCGGCGAAATTCCACTCCTCGCTTTACGCTCCTTTCAGAGAGGCTGCCGAGTCGGCGCCGAAAATGGGCGACAGAAGCACTTACCAAATGCACTTTGCGAATGCGAGGGAGGCTTTGCGGGAAGTTGAGTTAGATATTAAGGAGGGTGCGGACATTGTAATGGTGAAGCCCGCTCTCTTCTATTTGGATATTATTGCGAAGGTCAGGGAGCGATTTGATGTTCCTCTCGCAGCTTACAATGTCAGCGGTGAGTATTCAATGATTTGTGCTGCTTCAGAGCGGGGATTTTTGGAAAAGGAAAAGGTCATGATTGAGGCTTTGACAGCGATAAAAAGGGCAGGTGCCGACTTAATTATCACCTATTTTGCGAAAGATGTGGCGAAAATATTAAAATAGGTAGAAAAAGGAAAATAAGAAGAAAGAATAGGAAAAGAAGAAATAGCAACGAAGTAAGCGATAGCAAGCGGAGAAGATTTCTTTTTGAGCGAGGAAAGAAGGAAGATGAAATCGGAAGAGCTTTACGAGGATGCAAGGGAGT
>JANPRD010000010.1 GCA_024699715.1 Candidatus Methanophagales archaeon | reverse complement strand
CTTAAGGAGGGCAGGGATGGTAGGCGAACTTGTGCGGTGGTTTGAAGAGTTGGGCAAAGAAGATGTTGCGTTAGTAGGTGGGAAGGCAGCGAATCTCGGCGAGCTCGCATCCAAAATAAAAGTGCCAGTGCCTCCGGGATTCGCAATTACCGCAGAAGCATACAGATATTTCATAGATTACAACGACATTAAGGGACGATTGAACGAGATATTGAGCGGTATAGATGTGAGAGATGTGCAGAAATTGAGAGAGAAGTCTGCTGAAATAAGGGAACTCATAGAAAGCGGGGATTTTCCTGCGGATTTGGAGGCGGAAATCGTGAAGAATTACGAGAAGTTGGGCGAGAGGGTGGGGATGAAAGAGCCTTTTGTTGCGGTGAGAAGCTCTGCGACTGCTGAAGACCTTCCCGGTGCGAGTTTTGCGGGACAGCAGGAGACATTTCTGGATGTTCGTGGTAGCGAAGCGGTGCTTACTGCGGTGAAGAAGGCGTTCTCATCACTTTTCACGCCGAGAGCGATTGCATACAGGGTTGAGAAAGGCTTCGCTCACGAGAAGGTCGCTCTCTGTGCGGTCGTTCAGAAGATGGTCAGAAGTCGCTCTGCGGGAGTGATGTTCACGCTTAATCCCGTGAGCGGTGATGCGGATGTTGTTGTGATTGAAGGCTCTTGGGGTCTCGGCGAGATGATTGTTCAGGGGACAGTCCGCCCCGACAGGTTCTTTGTGCGTAAGGAAGACCTCTCAATCGTCAAGCGAGAGATAGGTTACAAGGACAAAATGCTCACTCGCAAGGAGGGCGAGGCAGGCGGAACAATTGAGAAGGAAGTTCCTGCGGATTTGAGGGAGAAGCCCTGCCTCACAGACGAGCAAGTTCGCAAACTCGCAGAAATCGGCATTAAAATAGAGAGGCACTACGGCACGCCTCAAGACATTGAATGGGCTGTTGACGACGACACAGACGAAATTTTCATCCTGCAGGCTCGCCCAGAGACCGTTTGGAGCGTGAAGGCTGCTGCGGAAGAGGCTGCGAAGGAGGAAGCGGGAGGGGCGGTTGCTGTGAGTGGCTGTGGCATTCCTGAGGGGGCGGTGAGCGGGGAAGAAGGCGGGGTTGCGGAAGGCAAAATAATATTGAAGGGGCTTGCAGCCTCGCCAGGAATTGCACACGGGAAGGTTCAAGTGGTGCGAGATGTCTCTGAGATTGAGGATTTTGAGGAGGGTCGGATTCTCGTCACGAGGATGACATCGCCAGACTGGGTGCCTGCGATGCGCAAGGCGAAAGCGATAATTACCGATGAGGGCGGTATGACATGCCACGCTGCGATTGTCTCTCGTGAGCTCGGGATTCCAGCAATTGTCGGCACAGGTAACGCAACATCCGTGCTGAAGGACGGTCAGGATGTTACTGTGGATGCGAAGCGAGGCATCGTTTACGCAGGCTTCGTGAGCATCGGCGAGGAAGCAGTGGCGGGAGAAGAGGCGAAGGCGGTGCCTGAGCGAGCTGCTGCTCCTGCTGTGATTTCAGCTGAAGAAATAGCGAGGTTCGTCGTCACCGCAACGAAGGTGTATTGCAACTTGGGCGTGCCTGAGATTGCGGAGAAGGTTGCTGCGCTCCCTGTTGATGGTGTTGGTTTAATGAGAGTGGAGTTCATCATTTCAACGCACATCGGCGAGCATCCACTCAAGCTGATTGAGGAAGGTAAAGAGCAGAAATTCATAGATGCGCTTGCGGATGGCATCGCCGCTGTCGGCAGAGCATTTTATCCGAGACCTGTGGTGATGCGTTTCAGCGACTTCAAGACGAATGAATACAGGGCGTTGCGAGGTGGCGAGAAGTATGAGATTGAAGAGGCGAATCCGATGCTTGGGTGGCGAGGAGCCTCAAGATATATTGACCCTGAGTTTGAGCCTGCGTTCCGTTTGGAGTTGAAGGCGTTGAAGAAAGTGAGAGACGAGATGGGCTTGAAGAATGTGTGGGTCATGGTTCCTTTCTGCCGAACGGTCAGAGAAATGGAGCTGACGCTGAAACTCATGGCAGAAGAGGGCTTGGAGCGCAGCAGGGACTTCAAAGTGTGGCTGATGTGCGAAATTCCCTCAAATGTCATTCTCGTCGACGAGTTCAGCAGGCTCGTTGACGGTTTCTCCATAGGGAGCAACGACCTCACGCAGCTGACACTCGGCGTAGACAGGGATTCTGAGAAGCTTGCACCTCTTTTTGACGAGCGAGACGAGGCGGTGAAGCGAGCAATCGCATACTTCATACGAAAGGCTCACAAGCACGGCTGCACCGTCAGCATCTGCGGTCAAGCGCCAAGCGTCTACCCCGAATTCACGGAGTTCCTCGTGCGCTGCGGAATAGACTCCGTGAGCGTGAATCCAGACGCAGTAGTCTCGACGAGAATGCTCATCGCTCAAGTTGAACGCAGGATAGAACTTGAACGCAGTCTCGGCTTGCTTTAAGGCAGCTAGGCGGCAGCGAGGCGGTGGCGAAAGTATTTCATTTCAGAGGTAAAGAGCGAGGAAAATGTATCTGAAGGTGCGGGCGGTGGATGTTGTGCGTGTTCCGCCTGAACGCTTCGGCGAGGACTTGCATTCAACGGTAAAAGAACTGCTCGCAGAGAGGCTTGAGGGCAGGCTTGACAAGCAGATAGGGATGTTTATCGCAATTTTAGATGTGAATGAAATAGGAGAAGGTCGTATATTGATAGGAGATGCGGGCATCTACTACGAAACTACATTTGAAGCGCTCGTTTACAGACCTAAATTGCAGGAAATAACGGAGGGAGAGGTGATTGAGACGGTTGAATTCGGTGCTTTCATTGAGATAGGACCGCTTGACGGCTTGCTCCACATCAGTCAAATCTCCGACGAATACATATCTTACGACGAGAAGGGGAAGCGACTCGTTGGTAAGGAGAGCGGGAGGGCGCTCGCTGTCGGCGACAAGGTGCGAGCAAGGATTGTGGCGGTCTCGCTGAACGAGAGAGAGCCGAGCGACAGCAAGATTGGACTGACGATGCGGCAGCCGGGACTCGGAAAATACGAGTGGCTTGAAGAGGAGCGAAGGCGAGAGCAGGAAAGAAAATCTGAAAGGCGGTGGTGCGTGAAAGCGTGCGTGAAAGCAAAAGCGTGAGGGGCGTGTGCGTGTGGCGTGAGAGTAAGCGTGAGAGTAAGCGTGTGAGAGTGAGCGTGTGAGCGAGTGCATGTAAGGTGAGTAGCGATGGAATGGGCGTGCAAGGACTGCCACCGCATTTTCAGGGACACGCTTGTCTGCAAGTGCGGTTCAAGCGCAATAAGCAAGGAATGGAGCGGATATGTCATCATTTTAGATGCAAAGAACTCAGAAATTGCGAAGAAGTTAGGCATTAAAGAGGAAGGTAGATATGCACTGAAGGTCAGATGAGTGTTTTGAAGGTGGAGGGTGGCGTGGAAAATGGAAATAGAAATAGTGAGAGAGCGGGATAACAAGCTTTTAAGACGGAAAGAGATTCTTTTTAAAGTGAAACACGGGAGTAGTGGCGAAGTAGGCAGTGAAGGAAGTAGCAGTCAAGAACATGCGAGAGGCGTCGGAGGAGGTGGGACACCGAGCAGGAAGGAAGTGCGAGAAGCGTTGGTGCGGAAGTTCGGCTGCAGACCGCAGGTGTTGGTCATAGACTGGATGAAGCCCGCTTTCGGGAGGACTGAGGCGTTGGGATACGCAAAAATCTACGAGAGCGAGGCTCGTATGCGTGAAATTGAGCGAAAGCATATTTTGAGGCGGAACTTTCCTGAAGCTCCTGAGGGGGAAGCAGCCACCGCTTGAGCCTCTGGCGTGGTTAAAGGAGGTTAAAGGGGGAGAAGGGAAGCAGGAGGGAAGCGGGAGGAGGCGTTAAAAATGGCGAAGAAGCAGGTGAAGGGGCGAGTGCATACCTTTTACGAGGTTTTTGAGGAAGGGGGCGAATTGAAATTGAGGAGGAAGCGGAGGGCATGTCCTAGGTGCGGTGCGGGCGTTTTCCTTGCTGAACATTCGGACAGGTATTCCTGCGGGAAGTGCGGCTACACGGAATTCAAGCCGCAGAGGAAATGAGTGGAGAAAGAGGCGGAGAAGGCAGTGGTGCGTGTGTGGTGTTCTGCACGGCGAGTCAGGGAGAGGCTCGCAGCATTGCGAAGGTGCTTGTTGAGGAGCGTCTCGCAGCATGCGTGAATATCGCATCAGTGGAATCATTTTTCTTCTGGAATGGTGAGTTTTGCGAGGAAAATGAGGCTCTTCTCGTGATAAAGACAGAAAGAGCATTAATTGAGAGGCTAATCAAACGCATAAAACAAATTCACAGCTATGAACTGCCTGAAATTATTGCGATTCCCATCGTTGATGGCTCTGATGAATATCTTAAATGGGTGAAAGATGCGGTGATTCCGCCGAAAGATGCAGTTTCACCGAAAGATGCGGTTTCGCCGAAAGAGGAGAAAGATGCAGGGAAAAGGGAAGGAGAATAAGGAAACTGAAAATGTGTGCGAGTGTTGCGAGGAGCATTCCAGAGATAAATGAGCGGATAAAGCGTGGCGATGTTGTTGTGCTTACCGCAGAAGAGTTCAAGAAAGAGGTCAGAGAAGGAGCAACGGACATTTTGAGGGAAGTAGATGTAGTAACGACTGCAACTTGCGGATTAATGTCAGGAACAGCAGCAATCTTCTCGCTTGAAGTCGCACAGAGAGGGGAGTTTGAGCGGGTGCTCCGTGCTTGGTTCAACGGCGTTCCTGCGTTCCCGGGACCTTGCCCCAACGAGAGGCTTGGCGTTTTAGATGCGATTGTTTTTGGAACGGCTCACAGTGAGGCAGACGAGAAATACGGCGGAGGTCACTTGTTTCAGGACTTGGTCGCAGGTAAAGCGGTGGAGGTTGAATTTGAAGCGAGGACGACAAGTGGAGGGAAGGCGAGATTCCGAAGGACTGCGACACTTGAAGAATTCAACTTTGCTCGCCTCTTCACGACGAGAAGTGCGTTCAGGAATTACATGTGCTTCGTGAATCCAAGCGCAGAGACGGTGCGCACAATTTTCTCTGTTTCAGGGTTGCGAGGTCCGTTTGTTGAGGCATCAGTCTGCGGTTGTGGCGAATTGAATCCTTTGGAGAACGACCCTGAGATGCGAGTTATTCGTGTCGGAAGCAGGATTCTTGTGAATGCCGCTACGGGTTTTGTCGTTGGTGAGGGGACAAGAAGCACGCCAGAGCGCAGAAATATCTCTGTTGTTGCGGATATGAAGGGAATGGATGCGGAGTTCATGGGCGGATTCGTCACAAGTGCGGGAACAGAATGCATTACTTCCATAGCAGTGCCTATTCCTGTCTTGGACGATGCGATTTTAGAATGCTTAAAGGTGCTTGACGATGCGATAAATATGCCGATTGCTGAAATTCAACGCAGAACAGAAATCGGTGAGAGCGACTACGGGTGCGTTTGGCAAGGAACATCGCTTGAAATCATTCACGAGAAGGAGAAATGCATTCGGCATGAGGAATGCGTCGTTGAGCGATTTTGTCCGACGAGAGCATTTGAAAGGTCAAGCGGTCTCAACCGAGAGAGATGCTTCAACTGCGGATTCTGCGTTTTCGCATGCGAGGGAGGCGCGTTCAAGGGCGAACTCGGAAGCGTTTTCGTCGCAGGAAGAAAAGTCCCAATTACGCTACGCCTCTCAAACAGGGCGAAGGCACGAAAACTCTGCATACTCCTGAAGAAGCGGATTGAGGAGGGTGAATTTCTGCTTTAGTTGGAGCATATTGAAATTACATGTTGCTAAGAGTGCAACGGTGGAAGGGTCAGCTTCTCCCGTCTTTAGACGGAAGATTGCTCTCGCTTAGTGGGACGCCGTCCCGTTTCATCGAGCCGATCAGGGTGGCTGACCACACCCCTCACGGGCTGGAATACTGGCATAAGCCGCTCCAGCCCATCCGAATTAAAATTGTAGTTAAAGATATAAATAACTTCCACAAATCATGGTTAAAACCATAGGCTTCCTTGGCGGCAGAGGTGTGAGGGGGCTTGCTTGGTATTAGGGCAACACTCCCTAAGGGATATTCATGGCAACTTCGCCCGACAGCGGACATACGGCTGCGCATCGCTCCGCAAAAATTCGGCAAAGCCGGAATTCGTATGTCCGCAAACCGTTGCGACAGGGCAGAAAGGTTTAAAAAGATGATTACATTCTAAAAAATGTGAGATTAAGGTAAGAAGGGGGTGCGATATGGGAAAAGTGGTTGAGAAAATAAAGGTCATAAATGTCTTTGAGCCTGAGAGAGAGATTGAACTTGAGGCTGTTATTGATACGGGAGCAACGATGCTTGTTCTACCTCAAAATGTCATTGATAAGCTCAATTTAAGAAAGATGCGAGAGGTAAAAGTAAGATACGCAAATAACAAAACGGAGATAAAATCAATATATGGCGTTGTAACTGTGGAAATGTGTGGTAGAGCGGGCGAATTCAACGTTCTGGCAGAACCAGAGGGCGCTCAACCACTCGTAGGTCAAATAATACTTGAACAGTTAGACCTCATAGTTGACCCAAGCACAAGGAAAGTTATACCTAATCCGAGATCACCAGAGATGCCAATGGTGGAGATTTTAATGGCAACGTCGTCTAACAGCATGTATGCGGTTTGCTATTGCTCACCCAAACTCTTACGGGCTTCGCATACCCGCTACCTGTTAGGCGACATGTACTCTTATGGGTGAGAAATGAGGAAATTGACCCGGAAAAAATGTACACTCATAGCAGAAGCCCTTCGAGCTGGTAAAATGTATCCGCGTAAGATGCAATGATAAGACGCTCTAGTGCTCTAAATGATTCTGTCCTACGGACGCATCATGCCGTAGAAGATGCCCTCTTTATCCATGGAAGGCTTATGGCAAACAAATCCTGGATCCTGTCGAGTTAGTGAGAGAATGGAGGTTGACGCAGTCGAGTTTGATGGATACAATTCATGGTTTACAGGAGAAATAGCCACGCCTTTGGATGAATGATGGACTGTAACCCTAGAAGGTGCTATTAAGCGTCTGACAAAGACCTTGGCATTGCTAAATAGGGCTCGACGATAGCGGAGTATGCTGTTCATTCTTCACAGCTATAACTGAATTGGCACATGATAGGAACAAACGGCAACATCTTAGGGTGACCAGCTGATCCTGACAGGATAGGGAGAATTTTGGGAATTGTAAGACCCAGAGCAATAAAGCTATTAGAGGAAGCGTACTCGCTATATGGGTACAACTAAGAATCAGTTTACCTTCTAAATGTTGGATTCCAGTAACCTTCTACAACTTTTTCGCTCTATATCTGCCGCTATAAGGAGAAGGAGGGGTGCAAAATACTGACCAGATAGCTAACGGAGTAGAGTAGAATATTCTGAGATATAATCTTTACCGATCCAGATCTCATTGAGGAGAAGGGATTGAGTTATGGAAAACAGCGGAAAAGAGAGGAGAGACATTCATACGATCAAACCTTGAAAACTGAGAGATAAGAGATCCATGGTAGAAGTAGGAGCTACCGCCGCATATGCCTACCTTAACAGCAGAGCGGATTTCTTCGTCTTAATCTTGATGTGTATGCATCTCATAGGATTAAGACCTGAGAGTGAAGCTCCCTACAGGGCTAAAATACATATAAGTGAACCCAATTTTAAAGAAGACAAAGGATTTCCAAATCATGGGATTGCAGAGGGATCACTGGAGTTTGAAGCATATATAAAGGTTGATAAAGCTAAAGGATCTCTGATCGTACCAGACGCTGAAGAAAAGATAGCAGTATTGGGGATTTGACTGTTATACTTAAAGGTAAGCTTGATTACAAGGCAGAAGCTCTAATGACAGATTGGCATTACGATTGCATGAAAATTCTTCAAGCAAAAGTGAGAACTAAGATGTTAATCTTACTTCGGTTCCATAGGCTATAAAAGTGAAGAAATTGAGGTAGTTGGGCGATATCAATCTAAGTTAAATGAGAAAAATGCACCTTTTAGACTTCATGCTTTCCTTGAACCAGATGGCTCCTTAAAAGAGGGGCCACTGCATTCAGAATGGATTGTGAATGCCAAGGGAGATCTCAAATTCATATGAATGTCCAGATCGCCTAACAGGTGAATATCCGACTTCGCTATCGCTCCGTCCAAATTCCTCACTTCGCTTGGAACTTCGGATACGCCCAGACGTTAGGCGACATTGCAGGAGGTTATGCGATAATTCCCCGCAGGGTTTTCCGCCTTTCAAAGCCTCTTCCGTTAGGGAGAGGGTAGTTTACTTACTAATCTAAATGTGGAACTTAATTGCACATCCTCAGCGCTTCGTAACGCCCTTGCCGACCTTGCCGACCGCAGCGCATGAGCGAGCATGTTATATCTTTCATCTCAACACAGCGTTCTCCTCACTCTTTTTCTTTTGTTTCTTAATTAAGGAGATGTGGAAGGAGGCGAGCATTTGCATTTCGGCGGAGTGGATGTAGTGGAGCTTGCGGAGAGGTTCGGCACTCCCTTAATAGTTACGGACGAGGCGAGGGTGCGAGAGAACTTCAGAGCATACAAGGAGGCGTTCAGCGCATTCAAGGAAGAAGTCGCAGTTGTTGAGGATGTTGAGATTTGCTATGCGGTGAAAGCGAACTGGAGCCTCGCAATCCTGAGAATACTCGCTACGGAGGGTTCAGGTGCGGATGTCGTCTCTGATTTTGAGTTGAAGTCTGCGATGCTTGCGGGCATCCCACCGCAAAAAATTATATTCAACGGGAATGCGAAGAGCGAGGATGAGCTGCGTCTTGCGGTTGAGACAGGCGTCTGCGTGTGTTTAGACTCCACAGACGAGGCGGATGCTCTCTCGGATGTCGCAAGGTTCTGTAAGCGAGGATGAGCGTGTGAGGGTTGCGGTGCGAGTGAATCCTGAGATTTCGGTGAGGACACACCCGAAGATTGCGACTGCACTCAAGACATCAAAATTTGGCATTCCAGCGGAGGAAGTCTTCGCAGCCTGCAGTTATGTTGAGAGGCGAGGTCTCGCACTTTGCGGTATTCACTGCCATGTCGGCTCGCAGATTTTTGAATTGAGCGTTTTCAGGGAGGCTGCCGAGAAAATGCTGCGCATCGCTTCGCATCTTCAACAAAAATTTGAAATTGATTTCGTGGATTTGGGCGGAGGTCTCGGCATCGGCTACACGCCTTCGGAGAAAAAGAACGCCCCGACGCCGAAAGACCTCGCTCACGCATTCATGCCTGCGTTCAAATCTGCTCGCTTGAAGGAGCCTGTGAAGCTTATTTTGGAGCCTGGACGCTCAATTGTCGGTAATGCGAGCATTCTGCTAACGAAAGTGCAAGCGGTGAAGCGAGCTGCTAAGAACTTTGTTGCGGTGGATGCAGGCTTCAACATCCTCGTGAGACCTGCGATGTATGGTGCTTACCATGAGATTCTCGTTGCGAACAAGATTGGTGTTGAGCCTGCGGAGGAATACACAATTGTCGGTCCGCTGTGCGAGTCAGGCGACATTTTCGGAGAGAGGAGGCTTCCTCCGGTAGAGCGAGGCGACATACTCGCAATTTTAGATGTCGGTGCTTACGGCTTCTCAATGAGCTCGCAATACAATATGCGACCTCGCTGTGCTGAGGTTCTCGTGAGCAACGGAAGAGCTGAACTTGTGCGGGAGCGTGAGACTTTCGGAGATTTCCTAAGGCATCAAATAATCCCTCCGAGACTACTGGGTTTCCCTTGCGAAACCTGAAGTGAGGCAAGATTTTAACGCACCCATGCCTTTTTTACATCAGAAATTAATCAAGAGAGAGTGGTGGCGTTGTCGTCGCTTCTTGTGGTGCTGTATGTATTTCTTGCGTATTGGCTTCTCGTGCTAATTCTTGAGCGGAGAGGCGTCCTGCAACGCCACAACATCTCCGCTTTCGGTCCTATTTTAATGTTGCGAACGAAGAGGGGTCAGCGCCTCCTCGAAACACTCGCAGGAGGTCGCATACGCAGAAAATTCTGGCGATGCTTCGCAAATTTCGGCATCTCTCTCGTCATTATCTCAATGATTTCAATGTTCATCCTGCTGATTTTGAGTTTTTTCATGATGTTAACGACGCCTCCCGCACCATCAAAGCTGAGCGAGCCACGAAATATGCTCCTAATTCCCGGCATTAACGAGTTCATTCCCCTCTATGGTTGGATAGGTCTTGTTATTGCACTCGTCGCTCACGAAATATCGCATGCAGTTCTCTGCAAAGTTGAAGGAATAAGAGTGAAATCAATGGGCATTATCCTCGCCCTCATCCCCATCGGGGGCTTTGCTGAACCCGACAGCGAGCAACTCTTCGGTAAAAAGGCGGGAAAAGCAGTGAAGACAGCAGAGGCAAGAAAGGCTGAGAAGGCAGGGAATGGCGGAGGAGGAAGGAGAGTGTGGAGAGAGCGGGTCGGCGAAGGAGGATGACGGTGAAGGCGTCGGCGAAGGCGAGGCGTCGGTGGAGAAGGTTGCGACGGCGAAGGAGAGAACGAGGATTCTCGCAGCGGGCGTGACATCTAATTTCTGCGTTGCAGCGCTCGCTTTCCTGCTTTTTTTCGCTTTTCTCGCTGCGATTCAGCCTGTGAGCGAGAGTGTTCCTTATGTTTACAGCGTCGCACCCGGGAGTCCTGCGGAGCGAGCGGGGTTGAAAGCGGGTATGCTTGTCCTTGCGGTTGACGGTGTTCCCGTGAGAGGCGTTGAGGATTTGAAAGATGCGTTTTCTGGTCGTGAGCGAGTGGCTCTGAAAGTTTTAGACGAGAATGGCACTGAACGCACACTGACCGTTGAAGGTGGCAGTAAAGGCGTCTGGATTCTGCAAACATTTGAGGGCTTTCCCTGCGGAGCGTGCTGGAATAAGAGGAGGAATGTGCATTATTGCAATAAACGGCACTACAATAGGCGGTTTTGAGGAGTTCCTCGCATTCATGAATCAAACGCATCCCGGTCAAACGCTGAGAATTCGTGTGCAGACGGCTTCTGGTGAGACGAAAGAGGTTGTAGTGAACTTAACTACATCTCCTTACGGCGAGAAAAAGGGATTTTTGGGTGTCGTTGTGGCGAACATGCCTTTCGGAATGGCGGTCGCTGCGTTCCCCACGGAAGAATACTTGAATCATTTGAGAGGCATTCCCGCATCTTTGAACTCGCCTGAGGGTTGGCTAAGACTCACCGCTCTTCCTTTCCTCTCGCCTGCACAGGGAGGCTTCAACGGATTCAGCCCGCTCCTCACGCACTTTTACAAATTCCCATTCGCACCGCAGCGAGTTGCATTTCTTGTTGCGGATGTCATCTTTTGGACTGCTTGGATTAATTTTTGGGTCGCTCTTTTCAATTGTCTCCCCGCAATCCCTCTCGACGGCGGTTATGTGTTTCAAGAGGTTGTGAAATCGTCCCTCGTTTTCCTAAAGGAAGAGCGGAAAAGGGAGAAGATTTCAAGAGCGATAGCCGCAGTCATGAGCATTTCCATATTCTTCCTGATTTTCTTTTCAATTATTCGCCCTTACATACCGCTTTCGCTGTTTTAGTTTTTTTGCCTGTTCATTCCTTCGCTTGAGCAAATCTTTTTATTCACTTTTGTGAAGTGGAAGTTTAGGGAAAATGTCAAAGACGAGCAGACCGAGGCGGGGTTCGCTTGCGTTCTCGCCGAGGAAGCGGGCGAAGCAGGAGAAGGGCAGGATTCGTCGTGAGACAATCGTAGAGGGCAGACCACTTCAGGGCTTCGCAGGCTACAAGGCGGGGATGACGCATGTCATGCTCATAGACAACAGGGAGCACAGCCCAACGCAAGGTCAGGAGATATTTGTGCCTGCGACGGTGATTGAGGCGCCTCCACTCCTGTTCTCAGGTCTTCGCATATACAGAGAGACGCTTTACGGCTTGAAGGCGCTCACAGAAGCGTGGTCAGAGGCTCAGTTGAGCAGAATAGAGGAATGCTTGGCGAAGTATCCTGCGGAGGAGCTTGAACTGCGTGCGATTGTTGAGACGCAACCGAAGCTCGTGAGCGGAGTGCCGAAGAAGAAGCCTGATGTTTTTGAGTTGCGTATGGGAGGTCTCGGAAACGCCTCTGCTGACTTTGAATTTGCGAAGGCACACTTCGGTGGCGAGATAAGAGTTTCAGATGTTTTCAAGGCGGGTGATTTCGTGGATGTCACCGCAGTTACGAAAGGTAAGGGCTTTCAGGGTCCTGTGAAGCGGTGGGGCGTCAAGATTCAGCCTGCGAAGGCTCAGAGGGCGGGAAGAGGGCGGCATGTCGGGACGCTTGGACCCTGGAGACCTGCCCGTGTTCGGTGGTTCGTTCCACAAGCGGGTCAGACAGGCTACCATCAACGCACTGAATACAACAAATTAATTCTGAAAATCGGTGAGAATGGCGAAGAAGTCACGCCAAAAGGTGGATTTATTAAATATGGAATTGTCAGGAACGATTATATTTTGCTTAAAGGAAGCGTTCCTGGGCCGAAAAAGAGGCTAATAAGGATGAGTTTTGCCATTAGGAATCATCCCGATTGGGGCGTTCCTGAGATTTCATACATATACACGGAATCACAGCAGGGTTGCAGGCGTTAGGAGCGGAGGAGGCGTTGTGCGTGTGTGTTCGGTGTTGCGGGCGTTGAGGGACGGAGGAAGCGGAGGAAATGAAGGCGAAAGTGCTTGACATTTCTGGGAATGTGTTGCGGGAAGTGGAGTTACCAGCGGTATTTTCGGAGGAGTTCCGCCCTGATTTGATTAAGAAGGCGGTTCTATCGCTTCAGTCAAGGAGATTTCAGCCGAAGGGAGCGTCAAAACTCGCAGGCAAGGACACTTCTGCGGAGAGTTGGGGTCCAGGTCACGGCGTCTCAAGAGTGCCTCGCATTAAAACAGGCAGGAGAGCTGCGAGAGTCCCGCAAGCCGTCGGCGGTCGCAGGGCGCATCCACCGAAGGCGGAGAAGGAGATTCTCAAAAAAATAAACAAGAAGGAGCGGTGGAAGGCTCTACGCTCTGCTATTGCTGCGACTGCAGACCCTTCGCTTGTGAGGGCTCGTGGTCACAAGTTCAGCGAAGATGTCTCTTTGCCGATTGTTGTTGAGAATGCTCTCGTAACGCTCTCAAAAACGGCTGATGTTGAGGCTTTCTTGAAAGCGGTAGGCATTTGGGAGGATGTCCTCAGAGCGAAGCGGAAGAAGGTCAGGGCGGGGCGTGGAAAAATGCGAGGTCGCCGCTACCGCAGAAAGAAGAGCGTCCTTTTCGTGATTTCTGGCGATGAAATGCCTGCGGCGGAGGGTAAGGAAGAGAAGGAAGAGAGAAAGGAGGAAGAGGAGAAGAGGGTCGGAGTGAGCGGAGTGAGCGAGGCGGAGACTGCTACCTTTAGAGCGGAGTGCGAGGAACTTGCCGGGTGTGGATGTTTGCCGTGTCGCCGCTTTAAATGTGGAACTGCTCGCACCTGGAACGCATCCGGGCAGACTGACCGTTTGGACAGAAGACGCAATTTCAAAACTCGCATCTCTACCATTTGCGTCTGCTACGGCGTCTGTGGAGGCGAAGGCTTCTTCAGAGGAACAAGCGGCAGAAACGAGAGTTGAGGAATAAAAATTGAGCAGGCGTGAGGGTGTGTGGTGAGATGGCGGAAGCTGCGGGGAAGGGCTTCAGATGGGTAAAGCATGTGGTTTCGACGGAGAAGGCGGTTTTGCAGATGGAGAAGGAGAACAAATTGCAGTTCATCGTAGATGTGCGTGCGACGAAGAAAGACATAAAGGATGAGATTGAGCGTCTATTCGGTGCGAGAGTGAAGCGTGTGAACACGATGCTCACGCCTCGTGGCGAGAAAAAGGCGATTGTTCAGTTTGAGGAGGAGGGAAAGGCTAAAGAAATAGCGACATCATTAGGATTGATGTGAAATGGGCAAGCGAATAATCGCACAACGCAGGGGAAAGGGCACTCCCACATACAGGGCGCCTTCGCACCGCTTCAAGGCGAAGCTGATGCATTTGAGGGTCTCCGCTGCAGATGTGGAGAAACGAGGGGGCGTGGTGAGGTGCGTCGTTGAGAAAATCCTGCACGACCCCGCAAGGAGCGCACCAATTGCATTAGTTCGTCCTCTCAACGGCGGAGGAGGAGAGGTGGTGAAGAAGCAGTTTGTAATTATTCCGGAGGGCATTTCAGAGGGCGACGAGATTTGCTACGGCGCCTCCGCAGAGTTGAAAGTAGGGAACACGCTCCCGCTGCGTTGCATTCCTGAGGGGACACCTGTCTGCAATGTTGAACTGCGACCCGGCGACGGCGGTAAAATCGCCCGTGCAGGCGGCGACTTCGCAACCGTGCTCGCTCACAGTGCGGAGAAAAACATGACGCTTCTTGCTCTTCCCAGTGGAAAGGAGAAGTGGGTCTCCTCTGAATGCCTCGCAACAGTCGGCGTCGTTGCAGGCGGCGGCAGAATGGAGAAACCTCTCGTGAAGGCGGGCAAGAAATACCACAAAATGAAGGCGAGAGCGGCGAAATATCCGAGGGTGCGTGGCGTTGCGATGAATCCCGTTGACCATCCGTTCGGAGGTGGCTCGCATCAGCATGTCGGCAGACCCAAGACGGTGAGCAGGGGCGCACCACCCGGCAGAAAGGTCGGTAGCATCGCAGCAAAACGCACAGGCAGGAAAAAGCGGAAATGAGCGGGAAGATTAAAAATGGGAAAGGAGAAGGGTGTGAGAGAGGCGTGTGAGCGAGGCATGTGAGGTGAGCGGAAAATGGCGAAGAAAAGGAAGAAGGCGACTTTGAAGCGAGAAGTTGAGTTCCACTACCGAGGGTATTCCCTTCCGAGGCTGCGGAAAATGAGTTTAGAGGAGTTTGCGGAGTTGCTACCTGCGAGACAGCGCAGGAAATTGAAGCGGGGATTGACGGAGGCGGAGGAGAAACTGCTTGAAAAGTTGAAGAAGAAGGATGTAGTGAGGACGCATTTGAGGCAGATGATAGTCCTTCCGAGCATGGTTGGCAAGAAAATAGGTATTCACAACGGGAAAGATTTTGAATATGTTGAGATAAAGCCCGAAATGATAGGGCATTACCTCGGTGAGTTCGCACTAACAAGAAAGAAAGTGGTGCATGGAGCTGCAGGCGTGGGTGCAACTCGTGCATCAAAATATGTGCCTTTGAAATAATTCCGCTTTTGCCAGCCTTTGCTCTATGCTTCAGCACTCGCTGTGTGCGTCTGTGGTGCTGCGTTGAGGAGAGGGTGAAAAGTGAGAGTGAGGGCGTGAGTGAAGTAGCGTGAAGGTGAGCGAGGAAAATGGGCAGGGTTGCATTCACGGTGGAAGTGAGTGAGGAGGATGCAGAGAGGACGGCGAAGGCGATGGCATACGAGCTGCACATTTCGCCGAAGCATGCGTTTGAGATATGCAGGGCGATAAAAGGGATGCTCGTTGAGGACGCAGAGAGATTTTTGGAGGCAGTGATTGCGAAGGAGAAGCCAGTGCCTTTCAAGAGGCATAAGAAGAAAGTTGCGCACCGCAGAGGTCTTCAGAAATGGTATGCGGGCAGGTATCCCGTGAAGGCAGCTTCAGCGATCCTGAAACTTTTGAGGGATGCGAAGGCTAACGCCTCCTACAAGGGATTAGATGAGCATCGCTTGCGAATTTGGCACATCGCAACTAAAAAAGGCAGAACAATTCGTGGGTTCATTCCGAGAGCATTCGGCAGAGCAACGCCATTTGACACGCAGACCGTCACAGTTGAGGTCATCCTTCGTGAAGAAGAGTGGAGGAGGAATCTACTGCGAAGGAGGAGGGAAAGAAAGAGCGTCGTCGCATCCTGCGAAGGCGAGGAGAGAGCGTGAAGAAGAAATTGAAGGCGAAACTACCAAAGCGTAATAAGTAAAAAGGAAATGAAAGTGGGTGGGGAGCCGGGTGGCCTAGCTGGAGGGCGTTAGATTCATAATCTGAAGGTCGCCGAACACCGCCCCCGGCTGACATTATCTCATATCTCACATACGCTTCTCACGCATCTTATCACATCCAATTTCCAACCGACAGTTTTCACGATGTGAAACTTTCTTTTTTAATTTTATCTGTAATATAATACGCTATTAACGAGCCAACACATCCGGAAATGAAAGCAGCGAGCATAAGAATTGGTGCGAATATTGACGGTATCCATACCCCAACATGAACTCCGATAGCAGTCCATGTAATCACTAAACACGATAAATTCCCGAGACCTCCTCCAGTTATCGCCAATAATCTTGACTTATATGCTGTTAGCTCCACAAGAATACCCATTGAAAGAAGAGCAATAATTCCGTAAACGCCAAACCATGGGGGCGAAATAACTCCATACCAAGGATATATAAGCAGGCAAAAAGAGGCGATTAAAAGCGAGGTAACGATTCCTGTATATCTTTTTTTGACAATATCGCATGCCAGAGCAACCCAAAAAACAAAGATAAATCCACCCAACAATGCCATTCCCGCTGCAGGTCCTGGTATGCCGAGCAATTGCGTAACCGCTTTTATCGGTAGGTAAGTATTCAATATAGCGCTGGCGAGAGCAGACAAGAGTATAAAGGAAAACTCATACACTCCAAAATATGATTTCAGCTTCATCTCTTCACCTCCTGTTTTCCAATCTGCTCCAGCGCCACCTCCTCTCTCATTCATGGCTCTCCTCAACTCACCATATGCACTTGGCACAGATGGGATGTTTGTGCATGTTTCTGATGAATTTACTTCGCTCTCGCAAAATTTTTTTAAAGTTTTCCTTGAGTGCATCCCCCAAATAATAATCCGGTAGGTAGCAGCAAGGCGTTACTTTGCCATCCCAGGTCACGAAAATGCTCCTTTTCACATATATGCAGGGCAATACATGTCTTCTCGGCAAATAAATCCTATATTTCCTCTCTTTACTCATCTTTTTCACTTTTCTGAACAGCATCTCTTCCTCTTCCCTCGTTATATATTCCACATCACGATCCACTTTATATATATTGAAGAGTCTATGAAGGATTACTGCATCTACACCTAAATCTATGGCAGTCTCAATAAGGTCGGGAATTTCATTATAATTATCACGATATATGGTAATATCAAAATAAGTTTTGGGAAGCTTCAAATTTCTCTGCGACCGCTCGCTCAGAAGCTTCTCCAAACCCGCCCTGAATTTATCGAGAGCGCGCATGCTGTATATTCCGAAAGCGATATCGTTCAAGCCCGATGCGAGAATGTCCTTCACATGCTCTTCAACGAGTATGCCGTTAGTTGTGAGATTTGTTATCACGCCACGCGATTTCGCATATTTCAGCATATCAAACAATTCAGGGTTTAATAGCGGCTCTCCCCAGCCGTGCAGTCCGACATAGCGGAAATTGTAAGCATCAAGTATTCGCTTGAAGCTCTCAAAAGAGAGAGAACCTCCCTTATCAAGATGTCTCCGCATGCAGATTTTACAGTTCAAGTTGCATTCTCTCGTAGGCTCTATTTGCAATGTCAGGTAGCTGAACATCCGTTTGAGCATTTTTGGGAAAAAATGAAAAAGGGAAGGAAAGTATTCCCCTCTCTTCCTATCCCTCTATCTTCTCCGCATTTCGCCTTCTTAGCGGATGAAGGAAGTTCAGGGCGGAGATACTGCCGAGAACAGCGACGGCTATAATCTGGCTCATCGCTATCGCCTGAGCTGCTACCGCCCCGCCCACTGTCGCCGCACTTACACTTACCGGTGCGCACATTTTTTACATCACCTCCTTACACCTTTACACCATTCTTCCCAATATTCTTTGGGTATTTAAGATTTTCGTTTTCTCTCTTAGTTGGGAATTATTATGTCATTTCCGCATGTTTTTTCTTACTATTGCGAGCACACTTGCAATGGCTATGGCTGCTATGACGCAAGTTACTGGAATTGAATGAGTTTTTTCTGGGGTTTTCGGTGTTGCTGTGTTTTCAGGTGGCATGATGCCCAGTTCGACCAGCGGATTTGCGCCCACTGCCATCCACTTGGCATTCATCTCTTTAATCGAGCCTTGATTTCCCAAATCTTTTTCCATAAGCACGGAGATGTATTCCTCAGGCTCATGCTCCATGAGCATTACATCCGCTCTGAGCCGTGTCCACCACCATTTGTAGCTGCTAAAATCTTTGAAGTCCTTCCTGGTGATTCCACAGTCGGAGCAGGCTTTATCCCAGTCCCAACCCAGAACTATCGCTTTTGCCTCTCCTGTCTTGCCTATTTTTACGTATATCCCCGCTATGTTCTTGTACTCAGGAGGGAGCTTCTTGCTGATATTGCCCGGAATATACATTACAGCCATACATCTCTTCCCTACGGTGGCGTCAAGTATTTGCTGCAAGGCATCGTCCTTGCACCATGGTGGAACAGCCCAAACAACCCATTGTTCGCCCTTCTCCAGCGGATAGTGCTTCTTCAGGTATTCCGCTATAAAGTAACCACTCGTTAGTCCGGGACAGATATGATTGTGGAGTTCCGCACTCCTCAGGAATTCATTGCTTATCCCTTTGCTCCAGACAGCGCTTATGGTGATAATGCTGAACTCATTTCCACCGAACGTTTTCTCCTCAAAGTTGTGATGCCATGCCTTTGCCCCTTCCTCGGTGATAAGCCTGTCTGGGTCTATATTCTCTCTGGAAATCTTCGAGAACAAAGCATCTGCACCGACCTCCATGAACGCTGAAAGATTTACTGAGCCTGCAGCTTCCCTGTCTAACCACGACTTAAGGTAGCTCTTGTTTACCTCAAGGTAGATGCAATCGCCAGTCTCTTTGTCAAAGAAAGCAAACCAAAGCGGTTTATTATACGCACGATGCACATTCACCAAATTCCCTTTGCCTTGTGAGACTCCAGCAGCCATCATCAGACCGTTAAGGGCTCTTTCCGTGCTATACTTGTCAATGTTTGCAATATATCCTGCGTCGGTAAGTGCCAGAATGTTTGGGTCGCCTTTGCTGAATCCCAACTCTTCCATCGCCTTCTCCGCAGCTTTATACCCTACTAAATCCATCACTGATATTTCCTCTTCGCCAACGAAGTCAACTAACGGCTTTAGTTCGGGATAATCACTGACGAGACTGCCTTGTGCCGAGACCGCCCCAATACATACACTACCTATAAATATTGCTACGATTAGTGTCTTCCACTCTTTTCTCATCATCATCTCTCCTTCTACACCTCCATTTTATTATAATGAATTGCATATAAAAAGATTTTCAATTCATAAAAGGATTGCGATTTTTGAAGAGGGGCATGATGAGGGGAAAGCTTCGTGGGTTGTTAGGGTTGTTGAGGTTGTTGAAATGCATTTCTCATATTGCCTTCCTTCAATTAAGGAGAAGAGAGGAAGAATAAAAGAGGTGGAAAAAGGAGGATTTTGTTAGAAAATAATAATTCGGAAATTAATTCAATGTAAGGAAGAAAAAGCATTGCGAGCAGGTATTCACCGCTTCACCAATTCAACGACCTTTTCTATCATTTTTTTGTATTCTTCGTCGCTTTCAATGTTGGGGAATGTGAATCTCGCATTCGGATGGTAGTATCTGTCTATGGATATTGTGCGAATCAGAGGGTTCAATGCGAAATTTTTAAGGCATGAGAGCATTTGTGATGCGTAATAGTATAAGATGCCGAAGAATATGACGGTGTCGTGGTTTCCGTTGCCGTCAATACCTCTCCAATTTGGGTCACGAAGGCGGTTAGTGATGTCGTGAAGGTTGAAATATTGAACTTTTTTGTAGCCTTTACGCATGAAGCCCCTGATGCTTTTTCCAGTTGCGGCGATTGCAACGCCCTTTTCGCCCATTTCAATCGCTTTCTCCACAAAAAATTCGTCTCGCATCACTTCTGAACCGACGACGAGCAAAGGACGGTGAGAAGCAGAAATGAGCGCTGCTGCAACTTCCGCAGAGACTATCCTGCCCGTTTCCTGCCCTGGAATGTTCGCAATGTCAAAAGGCACTTCCCTCGCTCGCATCTCCTCTCACCTTCCACACACACCCCTCTCTCCGCCTCACACTCACGCTCTCACACGCTTACTCTCACGCCCTCTCACTCTCACACCCTCACTCTCACGCTCTTTCACTCTCACTTACCTCACACTCACCCATTCATGCGCTCTCATTTCTTCTGCCGAATGAGCCTGCGGAGGTTTGTCGGGTCGAAAGAAGGGTCGTAGCCTCGCAGAGGGCCTTCCTTTATTCGCTTACGCTTCCAGTCAATCACCCAGCCATGCTCGTCCTCAAGGCGCTTGAGCAGTTCGTCCCTGCGTGCAATCGGCAGGTCTGCTGCGGTTCTCACGAAAAGATGCCAGTCTTTCGGCAGGCACCCCAAATATTTCTCGTGCAAATCAATGTAGTGTGTGAGTTTAATTGAGCGTCCCCTGTCAGTGTCAGAAGGTCTGAAGCAAAGCTTCGCAATCATCGGCAGGGCTTCTTCAATCGTCTCGCATGCGACGAGCAAATGCTCAGGTGCGGGCTCAATCCTGACTTCAGAGCCGTCCCTCGCATCAAAGATGAGCCAATCCTCCTCAATATCGCTCCTGCCGAGGAATGCTCTGCGGTATTTTGTGCCATGCGGACCGACAACTGCTGGAACACCCAAACGGTTGAAGCCTGTTGCGATTGAAGCAGCCTTCTGCGACATCGCTCCCCATGCGACACCGCAAGCGCCCACTCTATTTAAAATGTAGTCTGCGATTTCCTCGTAGTTCGCTCGCAATTTCCGCCTCGCAAATATCGCAGCGATTTTTATTGCAGCGCCGTGAATGTGCGCATTTGCGACGCAGGAGCCGATGTTCAGGACGCCACCAGCGTCAAATCTGCCGTGATATTTCTCGTAGACCGTTTTACCTTCTTCGTCCTTCCAGAGCGCAGCGTCAATCGCCATGCATCCCGTAAGTGTGACGATGTAGTTGCGTGATGCGAACTCTTCAACAATCAGCCACGCATCCCTCGTTCCATTGGGATAATTTCCGCATCCGATAGGTGCAATTACACCGGGAATTGTTCCTAAAACGATGGGAGCGCCGACTTCTCTTATCTCACTGTCCCAAATAGGACCACGACCAACCCTTATTTTCCCCCTCTCCTCCTTTATTTTCGGGTATGCTGCCTTCGTAATCACATCAATTATCGGAATATGCTTCTTGCATACCTGCTCGCAGCGACCGCAGCCGACGCAGATGTCAAAGAGGGAAGCGAGCGCCTCTTTATTTCCTGATGCTGCTTTCGCATTCGCCTCACCGATTCTCAAGCCGAGAGGGCATGCAAGCGTGCAAGAACCGCATTGAATGCACTCTCTCACCCAGCGCTGAAATTCCTCATCGCTCATAATTATTCGCATTTTACGACGCTTCTCCTTCATTCGCAAAGCCGTCTTCACTGCGACTTCGCCGACTTTCTCAGGGTCTAAAATCACAACACCGGGCACTCGCTCACTCACCAAATCCTCAACAATCTCGTCTGCGGGGTCATCCGTGCGGTCTTCCAAGCCGTGCATCGCCTTCTCGTTCGTAGCAATCACGGGTGAATGCACTCTGCTCGCAGATTCAACGACATCCGCTCGTATGCACTGCTCATCCACAACAATCACATCTGCGATTCCCGCTCTTATCACACGGAGCTGCCTGCCGAGTGCTGAAATGATTTTAGCCTTCGGTTTGTATCTCGTGACGTCGTGAGCGGTGCAACATATTCCTACGAGCTCAATCTCGTCCTCATGCCCGCTTTCTTCCATGTAGTCAGCGATTTCTGCTGCAGGCACGACATTGTGTCCGATGACGAGGATGACCGCTTTCGTTGTGTCAACGACGCCCATGCCAACTTCAACAAGCGGAACATCAGGACCCCCGCCTTCTTTGCTTGAGGGCATCCCGTAGGCTGCCATCTGTATGATGTCTGCTGCTTCCTTGCTCAGCGAGTCAAGCATTCCGACATGAAACGCCTTAGACTCAAAATCAAGGTAAGAACCCTCCTGACCAGTGTGCAAAGCATCGCTCAACTGCACCAATTCCTTTTCTACATAATCAAAAACCTGCTCATAATCGCTTATCCTGCGAGGCTTTATGCCGCAAATAAGGCGAGTTAATGGCGCTTCAATATCAATTTCAGGTCCAAAATCTATTTCAACATCACCGAACTTCCTCAATAATTCGTGAAGCATGTGTCTTCCATGCCCGCAGTGTGCAGAACATCCGATAATGCATGCGAGAAGCACGATTCTTCCTTGCTGTGCGTCCATTCTGATGCCGCAAGCACCCTTCTTGTTGCCCGTTAAATCGCACTTACCGAATGTGCAGAGGCAGCAGAAATCGCAGAATGGCGCATAGAAAGGCTTGTAACGACGCAGTAACTTGAAATCCCAAGAGCGAAGTGTCGCAATCGTGGGCATCGGCGTCGGTCCCACCGGCTCCCATTCCTCCTCTTCCTCCTCTTCTCCCTCTATCTTACCGATGAAAATCCGCACATTCTCCAAACCCTCAAGCGTCAGCACCTCTCCCCCTCGCTTGACCTCCATCTTTTCCTCACCCCGTTAACCTCTCACGCCTCAACCGCAAAGGCATCTCACGCTCCTCCGCTTCGCCCTCAAATGAGCAGTCGCTCCAAATCTTCCAATTTCACGAGCAGGTTCAGGATTTTGAGCGATTCCGCCTTCTTTTGAATTTTCTTCAAGTTCCTTCGCTTCTTTCGCAGCGCATTCTTGCGAACTTCCTCTATTTTCTCCGCAGAGAGCTCCCTGCACTCAATAAAACCCGCTTCTTCAGCGTCAGAAAGCAGTTTCTCGCCCCTCTCGCTCCTCACGATGACCGTTGAGAAGCCATCTGGCGAGCCAACGCCTCCAACTGAAATGTCAGCGAGCTCAGCAGCGAAATCGTAGCAGAAAGAGCATGCAGAACGCTCAACATCCGCCATCTCCTTCACTGGAATCTCAAAACGCTCTCCACTACGCAGAACTGCGATGAACTTTCCACGCTTAATGTCAAACTTCTTCACTTCAGATGGCGAAATTCCCTCGTTTGAGAGCTTCTTAAAGAGAAGAGTGCTGTCAAAAGTCTCTGTGCAGAGCAGACCGATGACGATGCTTATGCGTTCTGATGCCTTGTTGAAGTCAAAAAACGGCGAGAGTTGAACCTTACGCAACGCTTGAACATGACAAGGCAAACCAACAAACGCAATTTTCTCGTAACCCTCACGAAGAGCAGAGCCGAAGCCGAGAAGCGAAGGGCACTGCGTGTATTTTGAGCCTGCAGATTCCAGCACTTCTTCTCTCTTTGTTGCTACCGAAGGCTCAACGCCCCAGTCTCCGCATTTGCGAGCGACAACGGCAGCGTCAGCAAGACCTCGCTCAAGCATGAAAATCAGCAGTGCGGAAACGACACCGCCGTCCTGCGAAATTGCGAGGATTTCCTCATCTTTCGCACGAGCCATGCAAACACTTCGGTAGAAGCCGAGCAGTTTGTCCTCTCTCACGCTTCCGAAAATCTTCCGCTCAATCTCAAAAACGGGCAGAAATGTGCGAGGGCAGAAGTCGTAGCACGCACCGAAGATTTCGTAGCATTTCTGGCGAGTGCGAGGCATTTCCTCCTCGTAAAAAATATATTCGGGGCAGAACGCACCGCAGGCACCGCAGAAGCAGCATGTCCCGTTGAAAATGACCTCTTGCTCCAAGTCTTGCAAGTTCCCTCGCTCCCACACTTTTTCCATACCGTCCCTCCTTTCTCGCTCCTCCTTATTTAAATCGCCCTCTTATGCTCCCACAGACTAACACTTCTTCGCATTCTTCGTGTTTGCTTATTGAGCAATGGAAAAGAATAAAAAGAGGTGTGGAGGAAGGAGAGAGAAGGGCCGGTAGATCAGCTGGAAGATCGCTCGCTTGGCGTGCGAGAGGCCTCGGGTTCGAGTCCCGACCGGTCCATTGAATGGGCAAGGAGGGCGAGAGGAAGCATCCCACTCTACGCATAAAAGGTAAGAAGAGCGGTTCTCTTTGGGGTAAAACGATTGTTTTAGGCGTGACTGGCTCGA
This sequence comes from Candidatus Methanophagales archaeon, assembly GCA_024699715.1. Taxonomy (GTDB): domain Archaea; phylum Halobacteriota; class Syntropharchaeia; order Alkanophagales; family Methanospirareceae; genus Methanospirare; species Methanospirare jalkutatii. The sequence goes on along the minus strand of JANPRD010000010.1, from coordinate 85,782 downwards.
TTGCAGCGGTGAAAACTGTAGAGCTTGCCAGAGAGTTGATTCGTAATGGAGCGGATGTTTATGCGGTTATGAGCGAAGCAGCGATGGAAATCATACATCCTTACACGCTTGAGTATGCGACAGGACACGAGGTCATCACAAAACTGATGGGTAAAATAGAGCATGTTGAGTTTTTGGGCATGGAAGGCTTCGCAGATTTGTTCTTAATCGCTCCATGCACCGCAAACACGCTGAACAAAATTGCGACGGGCGTCTCCGACACAACAGTAACGGCGTTCGCAACAACCGCTTTCGGCTCTCAAATCCCTATTGTAATTGTGCCTGCGATGCACGAGACAATTTACAGGAATCCTGTGTTGCGAGAGAACATTCGCAAGCTGAAGAAACTCGGCGTTGAGGTCGTTGAGCCTAGGATTGAGGAAGGTCTTGCGAAAATGGCAAGTATTGAAGACATTATTTTGCGAGTAGAGCGGAAATTATCAGAAAGAGTGCTTGAGGGAAAACGCATACTCATCACAGGAGGACCCACAATAGAGCCTATTGACCCCATTAGAATATTAACGAACAGGAGTTCTGGGAAGACGGGCATGGAATTGGCGAAGGAAGCGTTCAGACAGGGTGCGGAAGTCACGCTAATTCACAGCAAAACGCTCGGATTTGAAGGAATCAAGGAGATTCAAGTGGAGACCGCTGCGGAAATGACGGATGCCTGCATTGAAGAGTTGGAGCGAGCAGCATCAGAGGGAAGAGCATACGACGCTTTAATTTCTTCTGCTGCGATTTCTGACTTCAAAGCGGAGTTTGTTGAGCGTAAGATGCCTTCAAATAAGGAATATCTCTTGCGTTTGACGCCTAACAGGAAGCTAATTGAGGAAGTTCGGAGGAAATTCCCCTCGCTTTTCATCGTTGCGTTCAAGGCGGAGGCGAATGTTTCCGTTGATGAACTGCTTGAGCGTTCTCGTGAGAAAATGGAAGCGTTGAATTTGGATGTTGTTGTTGCGAATGATGTCGGAAAAGGAGGCATCGGCACCGAAGAGAACGATGTTTTCATACTGCGAAGAGACAGCAACGAAGTGGAGCATGTCTGCGGTTTGAAACGGGAGATTGCTGCGGTGCTTATTAAAATCGTTGCGGAAATGCTTAACGCCTGAGACCACAGACCTTCGGCGATTTTGTAGGGAGAGGAAGCGTAAGTTTTAAAAAGAGTAGAGGGGAGAAGCGAAAAGGAACGGGGGCGAGTGGGAGAGGCGTGGTGGGTGGAGAACAAGGCGGGGGGATTGAGGAGCAAGTAGAAAGGGGAGGGAAGAGAGGGAGTGTGTGTGGAGGCGTGTGCGTAAAGAGGGTAGTGGAGAGTGAGCGTGTCGTGATGGAAGGGGGAGATGCCGAAGATTCAGACCGTAGGCACGCCGTTGGGGACGCATGTAATAATGGACCTATACGAATGCGATGCGGAGTTATTGGACAATATGGAGGAGATTGAGCGTATTCTTACGGATGCTGCGAAGGTTGCAAGGTCAAAAATAATAGGAAAGAAGTTTTATAAGTTTCATCCGCATGGCGTTTCAGGTGTTGTTCTTGTTGCTGAAAGCCATATTGCCATTCATACTTGGCCTGAATATGGGTATGCTTCTGTGGATATTTACACCTGTGGGCGTAAAACAAAGCCGATGAATGCATGCGAATACATCGTGAAGGCGTTAAAGTCGGAAAGGCAGAGGATTCTGAAGATGGAGCGAGGTATCATTAATGATGCGAGAAATGAGCGTAAGGAATGAGGGGCGGAGGTCAGCGGATTAATGGAAGAAAAGGAAGAGAGTTCTTCAGAATGTGAGGAATTTGTTGAATGGCATCCTGAAGGTTATGGCATCTGCGTGAAAATAAGGAGGAAATTAGTAGATTTTACGAGTGAATTTCAGCATATTGAGATATATGAGACCGCAAATTTTGGCAAAATGCTCGTTTTAGACGGTGCGATTCAAGTTTTGGAGGCGGGAGAGGCGAGCTACCACGAGACGCTTGTCCATCCTGCCATGCTTGCACATCCTCGCCCTGAGAGTGTGCTTGTGATAGGCGGGGGCGACGGCGGAACGCTCAGAGAAGTTTTAAAGCACGATGTGAAGAAGGCGACGCTTGTTGAGATTGACCCTGCGGTTGTTGAGCTTTGTCGGGCGTTCCTTCGCATAGACAACGGCTCTTTTGACGACGCTCGCACGGAAATATGCTTTGAGGACGGTTTTGAATTCTTGCGAAAAGCTGCGGAATGCGAAAAGGAGAGCAGTAGAGGCGGAAAAAGCGTGGAGAGCAGGAGTGTGAGAGGAACAGGCTGTGAGAATAGCGGTAAATATGATGTCATTCTCGTGGACTCAACCGACCCTGTGCGACACGCAAGAGGGCTTTTCAGCGAGGAATTTCTACGCAACTGCGTTCGCCGCTTTGAAAGAAAATGGCATTCTCGTGACGCAAGCAGGGAGCATTTTCCCGCTCTCAAGCAATTTTCTGAATGCTTACTACAACATGAAAGCAGTGTTTCCTCGCATTGAAGTGCTTTCTGCACCTGTTTTCGGCTATGCAGCACCACTATGGGGATTCATTGCGGGCATAAAAGGGAATTTAAACATGAGAAAAGCGGATTTAAGCGGAATTGAAAGGCTGGAACTGCAGTTTTACGATGCTAAGATGCACGATACCCTCTTTTTCCTGCCCGCATTTGTGAAAAAGGCTCTTCAGCTCTGATTCGCAGTAGAGGACTGCGTGAGGGTCCTGTTCGCTCAAGAGGCTTCAGCTGAGAGGATGTTGCTTTCTCCTCCCGCAAATCCACAATTTCAGAAATTTCAGGACCGGTGGAAATGAGAGCGACAGGCACTTTAATATCTTGCTCGACCCTTGCGACGAACTCACGAACCTTCTCGCTCAGCTCCTCGTATTTCCGAGCGCCCTTGCATGCGGGGTCTATTCTGTCTGCGCCGCTCAATGCAGCCATCGTCGCACCGTTTATCATTGCGGAGTAGCGAGCCATTTCAGCGTCCCAAGTGCCTACTCGCCTTTTTCTGCGTGTTACTGTGCCGAACTCAAGAATGCCGAGCTTTTCAACTTCTTCAGCAGGCATTTCAGTCGCAAACGGACCCTCGCCGACCCTCGTCGGGTATGATTTGAACACAACGATGACATCGTCAACCCTTGTCGGACCTATTCCGACATCCGCAGCAATTTGAGAAGCGGTCGTGTCCTTTGATGTCACGAAAGGGTAAGTGCCGTAGAAGAGGGAGATGCCGAAGCCCTGCGTGCCTTCCACAAGCACCTCCTCGCCTCTCGCAAGCGCCTCGTTTATCTCAAGCGGAACATCGCAGAGAAATTTCCTCAGTTCAGGGACATCTTTCGCCTGCTTCGCCTTTCTTAATGCTCTGTCCGCATTTGCAGGACCGCATCCAGTGCCTGTTGTCCCGATTTTACCACGCAACTCCGCATCTTTCCTGTCCATTTCTATGTGTTTTGGCTCTATTACCGCACAGCGAAAGTCAACGCCAACCCTGTCTTGCAGCTCTAACTCGGAAATTTCCCGCAGAAGAACATTCACATCAACGAGAACGCCTGCTCCTATTAAGAGTCTTGCGTCATCGTGAACGAAGCCTGAAGGGACCATGCTCAGCGCATATTTCTTATCGCCGATTTGGACAGTGTGACCCGCATTCGGTCCGACACCGCCACGAGCTACAATCGCTGGCTTGTCCTTCCTCGCAAGATACGCAACGATTTTGCCCTTACCCTCGTCTCCAAAAAATCCCCCCACAACTATCGTCGACGGCATTTACAAAACAAGAAATCCCCCACCTCTATATTTGTTCCGCATCCTTTTGTCCGCATCCTCTCTCGCAGTCTCTTCCGCCTTGAGACGCTGTGTTTCACTTGCTTCCTGTGGGTAGCGTAGCCCTTTGGCAGCGTAACCCTTTTATTCCTCGTATTCTGCGGATATTATGCCTCTTATTCGCTCTGCTTTCGCCTTTCCGATGCCTTCCACCTCACGCAGCTCTTCAGTTGAGGCGGTGAATATGCGTTCAACCGTTCTGAAGTGTCGCAGCATATTTCTCGCAGTGAGCATGCCCACGCCCGGCAGTGATGCGACGAGGAACTCCTGAATTTCCTTCAGCGATGCCCGCTCTGCATTCGGCTTTTGGCGTTGTCTGACGCGCCTTCGCCGTTCTTCCTGCTCCCTTTTCGCAAGCACATAGAGCAGTGATGCGGTGTCCATCTCGTCTCTTGTTTGCAGAATCGGAACTGCGAAATCAACGGCAATCGCAGCAAGGACGCCTCTAACAACATTCGCAGGCACATCCCTCAGTCCGTATGCGGAATCGCCTTCAATGACAAGCAGAGGACGCTCGTATGCTGAACGCAGGCGCTGAATCTGGCGTAGCAAGTCCCTCTTCTCGTTGAGAAGCGTGTCCAAGAAATCGCTTACTGTCTTACGCTCAACGCAAAGCCGCTCTGAAATCAAATAGTCGCCGACTTCTAAATGCGAGAACTTCACTTCAACGCCTGAAAGGCGAAGGAAATCCGCAACCCTCGCTTTCCGCTCCCTGTGGTCAACTAAAACCGTTAAACGAAAAAAATCCGTCAGCCTCCGCTGCTTCACCTCGCCTCTTCCTTTCTCTTCCTCTTTCTCTACCTCTTCCTCTTCCGCCTCCTCAAATCCACCACTTTGCACTGCGAACTCGTTCGTCCGCTCCTTCGCCTCTGCCACCGTCGCACTCTCAGCACCATTCGCAATTTCATTTTTCGCCTCTTCTTCACGACGCTCTCGCACTTCTCGCAGCGAAGAACGCTGCATCGCTGAAAACTGCGATTTCAGTTCTGCGATTCTGCGCCTCATTTCAATCTCCCTTCGCCTTGAGCGCCAGTAGTAAGCCTCGTCCTTCGTGCCTTTCGCAATCAAAACGACGACCCTGCCGAAGCGGAGCCTGCCTGTGCGACCCTTGCGTTGAATGCTTCTGATTGCCGAAGGAATTGGCTCGTAGAAAATCACCAAGTCCGTTGAGGGAATATCCAAGCCCTCTTCAGCGACAGAAGTCGCAACTAAAGTGTTGAACTCTCCTCGCTTGAACTTCTCAATAATTTCAACCTGCTCCCTCTGCTTCAATCCCCTCTCGTCTCCTTTTGACGCTTGACCAACAAATTTCACCGCCCTAATGCCCTCTCTTTCAAGGTTGAGTGCCGAAAATGCACCTAAAATCATCTCAACACTGTCACGAAATTCCGTGAAAATGATGATTCTCGTGTCAGGATTCCTCCTTATCTCTCGCCTGATGACATCCACGAGAGCGTTCAGCTTGGGATGCTCGCCTTTGTAGTTCAGAACGGTGACCATCGCACTCACAAAACGCTCATCAGCGAGCAGTCTGCGGGCAGCTCTGCTCTTCTTTGAGCGTGCCTCGTTCAGCAGTCGCTCAAAATATTTTCGCAGCGAGAAAATGCCTTCTGATGTGAGCAGGTCAATCGCATGTCTGATTTTCATCGCCTCCGTCTGCAGAGAGAGCGCTTCAAATATGTCGTGATGCCTCTCGCCCTCTTCAAGCATGCGCTTCAATTCCTCGCCAAGCTCAAGCAGTGCGGTCTTCGTTTTACCACAGTGGAACCCGAGTTTTGAAATTTCTCGCAAGCGAGCATTAAGCAGTTCTTCTAAAACTCGCTTCTGCTTCTTTATCGCATCTGGAACATCAATCTCAACCCATTCTATCTTCTTCTTATGCACATATGGAGCGACATCTGCATCATATTCGCTGCGACTCTCTATTCTTTGAATGCCTAATGCTTCGCAAACAGCCATTATTCGCTCCTTCTCGCTTCCGGGAGATGCGGTCAGACCCAAGACATGAGGCTTCTTCGCCTGCTCTCTGTATTTTTCAGCGATGAAAACATAGGAATAATTGCCGACTGCTCTGTGGCACTCGTCAAATACAACGAGGACGACATCTTCAAGCGAAATACGACCAGCGAGCAAATCATTCTCAATCACTTGAGGCGTCGCAACAACAATAAGAGCATCATTCCAAAGCGAAGAGCGCTTCTTTGCCGAAATGCTTCCAGTGAAGACGACCACGCTGCTCGGATTTATATTCAATACATTACGCAAGAATGCGGCATGCTGCTCCACAAGCGGTCTCGTCGGTGCGAGGAAAAGGATTTTGCCTCTTCCCGCTCCGCACTCGCCCCCTCTTCGCCCCCTCTCTTTTTCCTCGCCTCCGCTCAACGAAGCACCCGCCTCTTCAAGTTTTTTCAGAATGACGAGCAAGGCAATCGTTGTTTTACCCAGTCCAGTGGGCAGAATGACCATCGTTGATGCCTTCTCTGCAGCTCTTGCGATTGAAATTTGATATTTCCGCTCCTCTACCGTCCTTTCCTTCAATAAAGGATGCGAAATATACTTTATTTTTGCATTTTCATTCATCGTATAAGAGTGAAGACCCACTGCTTCCGCTCCTCACCTCCTTACTTTACACCGCTCCATGACATCTTGTTTATTATCCCCCTCCTCAACTCTTACCTAATATGTTCATTTGCTTAATGCTCTGCCTCCATTTAGGACTCTCCAGGGTCTTCTCTCCTTACCTTCGCTACCATGCAACATCCTCCTTGATGCGAGCTGACGCCAAAGCACAGGGCCGCAGGTTCATCTTTCTATTGCTCATCTCCTTACGCTGAACACACCGAGTAATTTTCGTTGAGGTGCTTTTCAGGCTTTCGCCGTCATCGTTCCCCGCTCAAATCTTCTCTCGCAACTCACGAATTTCGGGAGCGTTGCACACATTTTCAGGCTTCCCGCCTGTGAGCTCGCAAATAAGAGCGGTGAGGACTTTCGCCTCTTCCTCTTTCGCCTCTTCCTCCCTTTCGCCTTGAGTTTCGCCAGAGCCTACTCGGTAGAATTTGCAGCCGAGAACAATCGTGGGAACATATCCACGAGGGCTGAACAACGAGAACACTTCCTCGTCAGCGGTGAAGTTGTCAAAGTTGTCATGCACGGAAATGAAATCGGTGAAATTTGCGGTGACATTCTCAAAAATCGGATGCTCCCAGAGGCAGTGCGGACAGCCTGAGTGCCCGAAAAAGTAAACGACAGGTTTCCCATCCTCCTTGCATACTTCCTCACCGCTGACAAGGAAATTCCCGATTGTCTCCCGTTCTGGAACGAGCATACCGCCGAAGAAAGCGGTTCTTCCGTCCTTTGTGATGTAAATTTTCTCTTTGTGCGTGCCTCTTATGTCTGAAATGTTCAGCGAGACCTCATAAAGCTCGGCATTTCGCACCTCTGAAACATTTATTAGCTCTGCTTTGGCGCCGAAAGTGCGAGAGACGAAGTCAAGAGCCTTATTTCCAGCATCTTCAGGACTTATCACATGCGACGGGGTTGCGGTTGGCTGCGTTGGCTGCGATTGCGGCGGTGTTGCGTAGGAGAAGCCGAATGCGATGCCTGCTGCGAAACCTCCGAGACATGCGAGAAAAGCAACGAGAACAACAAATCTGTTTTCCATGAGGGAAACTTGCAAGTCTTACTTAAAAACCTTTCCCCTTCCCACGCTCACCACATCTTTCATTGAGCCACATTTTCAGCACATTTGAGAGCATTGAAATGCTGTCTTTGAGCAGTTTCACTTTCGTTCCTCCGCTCCGCTCTTCCCAATGCACGGGAATTTCCTTCACGCTGAAGCCTCGCCACTGCGCTTTCACGAGCAGTTCGGTGTCCCAGAACCAGTGTTTGTCCTCAACTTCGTCAAGAATGCTGAAAAGTGCGTCCCTGCTGAACGCTTTGAATCCGCACTGGTGGTCTCGCAGCTTTGAGCGGAGCAACAAGCGCACAAGAAAATTGTAGAGCCTGCTCATCGCCTCCCGCTTGAGAGACCTTTGGGTGTGCGAAGCCTTCAGAAGCCTTGAACCCGTCGCAAAATCGTATTTCTCAACCCTTATCGCATCAATTAACTCACGAAGATGCCTCATATCTGTTGAAAGGTCAACATCAATGTAAGCGAGAACTTCGCCTCTTGCCTTTTTAAATGCTCTGTTCAGCGCTCTACCACGCCCTAAACGCTCATCGCTGTGCATGAATCTGACATTTTTCCGCTTCTCAGCAATCTTGCGAGCGATTTCCGCCGTGTTGTCTGTGCTTCCGTCCTCCGCAATGATTATTTCGTATCTGCGGCAGAAAGAAGAAAGCGCCCGCTCGGTCTCTTCCACTGCACACTCAATCCTCTCCGCTTCGTTATGCGCAGGCAAGACCACAGTGACTTCCACCGCTTCCGCCTCCCCGGCTCCAGCGGGTGCCTTGCTCTCGTGACTCTCGTGAGCCATCTCGCTCTCTTTTATTTTTGGATTTTGGTGGAAAAATATGGGGAATGCTTGCCGCCGAGCCTTCACTCTTATGGCTGCTCGCATTTTCACTCATAGGTGTCCTACTTGGAACAGCAACAGGCATTATTCCAGGAATCCACCCGAACAATGTGGCTCTCATTCTGCTCTCTCTTTTGCCAGCGCTTTCTCACCCGCTCTCCGCTTTCTTACCCGCTACGCATATTCCCATGCTTCTCGCATCTCTGCTAATAGCAGCATCAATCACACACACTTTCCTCTCTTTCATTCCTGCTGCTTTCGTAGGAGCGCCTGAAGGCGACACCGCTCTCTGTGTTTTGCCTGCTCACCACCTTCTCCTTGAAGGAAGAGCATACGAAGCAGTGAGACTCTCCGCTGCAGGAAGCTTTCTTGCGCTCATCTGCTCTTTCTTATTCCTGATGCCCTTCAAGTTTTTCCTCTCGCACATGCACTTCTACGAATTCATTCGTGCTTTTATGCCTTACATTTTAATTGGAATATCCCTTCTGCTCATTCTCACTGAAAGTTTCACAGAAATAATGGAGCCTTTTGAGGCGATTCTCGCATCTTCCGCCGTATTCACGCTTTCAGGCATATTCGGAATGCTCATTTTGAACTTCAACTTGCGCAGCCCTTTCTTCAATTTCAGCACAAATGCCCTCTTTCCTGCACTCACAGGACTTTTCGGTCTCTCAACTGTCCTTTTCTCGCTCGCTCACACGCCTGAAATCCCAAAGCAGCAAAGAGAAGAGGTTTCCTTAGAGCTCAAGGCAGCGTTTAAGAGCGCAGCGGTCGGCTCAGCCTCAGGAACGCTCGTGAGTTTTCTTCCGGGCGTGACCGCAGCACACGCAACCGTGCTTGCGATGCTCCTCCGTAAAGAGCGCTCGCCTGAGCATGTGATTTTGACATTAAGCGCCGTAAATACCGCAAACGCAATTTTCTGCCTCGCAACTCTCTTCATTCTGATGAAAGCGAGGAGCGGAATCGCATTAGCAATACAAGAAATAATGCCAATTTACGCTTGGAATGCTCTTATTCCGCCCACTGAACTCTGCTTTCTGCTCATTTCTGCGATTTTTGCAGGCGTTATCGCTTACTTCTTGACGATTTTCATCGGAAAAAATTTCGCCTCGCTTCTTGAACGCATCCCCTACAAACTCTTCCTTCTCCTGACCGCAATTTCTCTTGTCGCACTCACATTCATTCTTTCAGGAACGCTTGGCATTCTCGTCCTCGCAGTTGCGACTTCAATCGGACTACTGCCCATCTATGCGGGCGTCAAGAGGAGCAATTGCATGGGCGTCCTGCTCCTTCCCGTCATCATTTTTTACATGCGTCTTTAACTCTTGAGCATGTGGTCTCAAATTTCGGCACTCGCAGCCTTCTTCTTTTTCGCACTCTCGCTCAAATTCTGGCAAATCTCGCAACCCACACAAGCAGAGGAAGGAGCGGGGAGAAGCTTTGTTGCGTTCAGGCTCACGAACGCCCTCGCTTGGCTCTCTGTTGCTTCTTACGCATCTCTTGACGCCTCTAAATACATGCGCAGCGGAGAAGAATTTGACGCAGTCATGACGCTTTTCTTCGTTGCGTTCTCCGCTCTCGTCTGCTTCCTGCTCGCCACTCGCTTCTCTCAATCTGAAAGCACATTCTTCACGCTAACGAAGGTCGCTTTGCTCGCTTCCGTCGTGTATTTCTCATTTGCTGAGATTCTTGCTCTGAAAAATGCATTAATTTATGCAAATACTTACGCCGTATCCTCGCTTTTGAATGCACTAAATATCCCAACCTATACGGAATACCCTGCATATATATACTCAAAATCCGCAACATTCCACGAAATTTACAAGCCAATTGAGATAATTTTGGCATGCACAGCGATTCAGAGCGTCGCTCTCTTCGCAGGACTGACACTCGGCGTCTCCGCACCTGCGAGGCGTAGAGTGAAGGCATTTCTTGTCTCTGTTCCCACGATTCTTGCGTTGAACCTCTTGAGAAATGTGTTTGTCTGCGCCGCTTACTTCTTAAATTTGTTCGGAAGCACACCTATTGACAGTTTTGACATCGCTCACAACATAATTGCGAGGATTTTTGTCCTTTTCTCGCTCATTCTAATCGCTTATGCTGTTTTTATTTTCCTTCCTGAAGCGTTAAACTTCGTAGATGACTTCTTAAAACTCGTTTTCCGCCCCTCAAGCATCAAATCTTCTGAATGACCCTTTGTTAAATTCCCTCTTGCTTTTGTTGTTTTTTGTGAGCTTTTGCAAACGCAGTAGCATTTCGCAAGCCTTGCATATTTTTGAAGCGGAAGGCTCTCCGCAGATTTCACAGCGCTGCAGTTCAAACGCAGGCTTCGGCAGGAGCTCAACAAGACGCTCATATCCCCTCACGAGAGAATATTTGATGCCTGCGTGCTGTCGCTCAATCTCATTAAGCAATTTCTTCACCGAAAAGCGGAGAGATTTACGCAAATAAGGGCATTCTGAAACGCTGAAAGGGATGTTTTTGAGTATTGCGAAGAGAGCGACTTCCTTCTCTGGCACTGAACGGAGGGGTTTTATGCGAGGTATGAACTCTTCTCTGCGAGAATTGAGGCGAAGCAGGCGCTCAAAGTCGCCCTTCAAATAATTCAGCAAGACCGTTTGTGCCTCGTCGTCAAGGTTGTGAGCGATTGCGATTTTTGTCGCTCCGAGCTCACGAGCCTTTCGCTCAAGCAGCTTGCGACGCAAAACACCGCAGAAGGAGCAAGGCGCCTGCTCAAACCCCGCATTTGCGAAGTCGTCGGTGGAGAAGCCGAATTCTTCCTTGAACGAAAATACGAAGTGAGGCACATTCAGCGAAGAGGCGAACTTGCGAGCATTCTCAAGCATTTTCTCTCGGTAGCCTTTTATGCCCTCGTTTATTGAAATCGCCACAAATTCCAAGTCTTCACGATGCCCTAATATCTTTTTTAGCAGGAAAAGGAGCGTTGAGCTGTCCTTTCCCCCACTTAACGCAACAGCAATGCAGTCATTCCGCTCAATCATCCTGAATCTTCGCATCTCTGCCCTCACTTTACGCTCAACATCATCCAAAAAATGCTCCTTGCATAGATAAAGACCCGAATACTTCTGATAAATCACCGCTTTCTTGCCACACTTACTGCACTTCATTTCATCCGCTCCTCATTTTCCTTACTCCACTTATTTAATTCTTCTATTCCTCGCATTCGTTAAAAGCAGTATGTCTGCAGAAAGCATTAAAGAAGGGAAAATTTTAAATAAAAAAGGGAGAGAAGGGAGATGGGAGAGTAAAGGTCTGGCTCAAGAGAGAAGAGTGCGGGAGTGCGAGAGTAGAGAGCAGAGGGGAGTGCAGAGGGTTCGTTGGAAGCGAGAGGGTGAAGCGAGGGGATGGCTCACGAGTTGAAGGAACTGGAGACATGGGGCAAGCTGACATTTCATTATGCACTCGTCGGCGTCCTCGTGGGTCTCGGAATTGTCCTCTTTTTCTTTGCGTTGAACTTCTTTTCGCCGTTTTTCCTGCACTTCTTGGGTAATCTCGGCGCTTACGAGATGCCCGCTCCCGCTCACGAGAAGGAGTTCTTTCATTTCAACGCCCTCTTCGGCAGAGGAGCGTTCTCTTCTCCTTTGCTTCTGCTTCTCCTCGCCTCAATTCCCGCATTCGGCGGAATTCTCGTCGGAATCCTGAAGTTTCGTTTCATTGAAGCGGAACGGGCATCCGAATTGCATGAGACGGGCGTGTTCATAGATGCATTTCACAACAAAAGAGGTGAGATTTCAGCAAAAGAGGGATTTTTGAGAGGCGTATGCAGCGTTCTGACAATATCAACAGGCGGAAGTGCGGGTCGTGAGGGTCCAAGTGCGATGCTCGGCGCAACAATAGGCTCATTATTCGGCAGAGTAAGGCGATTGAAGTTCAGTGAGCGGGAGAGGCGCAGGCTCGTCGCTGCTGGTGCAGGAGCAGGCATCGCTGCAATATTCAAATCACCGCTCGGAGGCGCATTCTTCGGCATTGAGACGCTTTACAGGCGAGACATGGAAGTTGAGGCTTTAATTCCCGCATTAATATGCTCAATCTCCGCTTACATCGTCTCTTGCTCATTCCTTGGTCTCGGACACATATATGAAATGCGTGAATACGACATAAATTTCCTGCTTAAGCCCATTCCTCTCGCCTTCTTCCTCATTCTTGGTATGTTATGCGTTCCATTTTCCATATTTTTCGCTCATATTTCTGCGCTTGTGAAGGATTTTTTCTTCAGAAGGCTGAAAAGAGTGCCAAATTATTTTAAGCCCGCTCTCGGCGGTCTTTCTGTCGGTGGCGTTTTCCTCCTCTCATACCTCTTCGTGAGCGCTCTCAGTGGAGACGAAGACGCTGAGCTCGCCCTCACTTCAGGCATTCTCGGCGGTGGCTACGGCTTCATTCAGCTCGCTTTCTACGGGAATCTCTCACTTGCGGTTCTTGTCTGTGTGGCGGTTGCGAAAATTCTCGCCACTTCCTTAACGCTCGGTTCTGGGGGGAGCGGTGGCTCTTTCATTCCATCGCTGACGGTTGGTGCTGCTCTCGGCGGAATGCTCGGCGAAATATTCCGCATGCTTTTTCCGGGCATGGGTGCTGAACCATGGGTTTTTGCGTTGGTCGGCGCTGCTGCTTTTTTCGCCGCCGCTGCGAACGCACCGCTCACATCGCTCTTCGTTGTCTGCGAGATTTCAGGCTCTTACGAGCTTTTTGTTCCTGCGTTGCTTGCAATCGTCCCCGCTTACATGCTCAGCGGAAAATGGACAATTTACCCGGAGCAGACAGAAACGAGGAGGGAGTCGCCAGCGCACCGCAGGGAGTTCTTCGTTGATTTGCTTGAGGGCATTAGAGTCGCAGAAGCATGCACGAAGGCGAAGGATTTGATTACGATTCCTGAAGATATGACTGTTGCGGAGGCGTTGCACTTCGCAGAAGAGCATGGACATGTTGTTTACCCTGTGGTGAACGAGTGGAAGAAAATGGTCGGAATTGTCTCCATTCCTGACTTGGAGCGGGCTCGTGAGGAGGGAAAATCTGACGCTCGTGTTGGCGAAATTTGCGTGCGTGAGGTTGTTGTCGCATACCCAGACGAGTTTTTGGAGGATGCTCTGCAGCGAATGGAAAAATACGGTGTCGGAAGGCTGCCTGTTGTGAAGCGAGAGGACGCTACCGCATCAGCAGCGGGAGGAGCGGGAAGCAGAGGCATGGTCAGCAGCAGTAGTGGAGGAGGCGAGGTTCAAGAGAAGAGGAGCGGGGAGATGGAACTGCTCGGAATAATTACGAGAGCAGATATCATACGGGAACACTGCCGCAGACGCTCTTTAATTTACCGCTCCTTTTAGTCTCGTTGTTATATTACGCACTTTCTTTACTTTCGGGTTCTGTGTGGTCAGTTGGGAGAAAGCGAGATTTTTTCAGATGCAAATTTCAGAGTATGGTGCGTGTGGGCATAAACGGTTTCGGTCGCATGGGAAAGGTGTTTTTGAGGGTTGCGTTGAAGTCAGATTTGGAAATAGTGGCGGTGAACAGCCTGACGGATGCGAGGGCAACCGCTCATCTCCTAAAATACGACTCCGTTCACGGCAGGTTCGATGGCGAGGTAAGGGTGCGTGGCTCTGATGAGATTGAAGTGAACGGAGCAGCGATTAAAGTGCTTTCGGAGAGGGAGCCAGAGAAGCTTCCGTGGCGAGAGCTCGGCGTTGATGTCGTTATTGAGGCGACAGGTGCTTTCAGGAGTGGAGAGGAAGCGTCTCGCCACTTGAAAGCGGGCTGCAAGAAGGTAATAATAACTGCGCCTGCGAAGCGAGTGGACGCAACGATTGTCCCCGGTGTCAACGACGAGATTTACGACGCAGAGAAGCACAACATTATTTCGCTCGCTTCTTGCACGACGAACTGTTTGGCGCCTGTTGCGAAGGTTCTGAATGAGAAATTCGGCATCAAACGGGGATTCATGACCACAGTCCACGCTTACACGAACGACCAGAACATATTGGACAAGAAGCATCGTGACTTGAGGCGAGCAAGAGCAGCAGCACTCTCAATAATACCGACGACAACAGGCGCAGCGGTCTCAATCGGTGAGGTGATGCCTGAGCTTGCGGGAAAAATGGATGGCATCGCCCTTCGTGTTCCGACTGCGGATGTCAGCATCGTTGACCTTGTTGCGGAAGTCGCAGCCACCGTAAGTGCGGAAGAGGTGAACGAGGCTTTTGAAGCTTACGCTCACAGCACACTTAAAGGCATACTCGCCGTTGAAAGGGAGCCTCTCGTCTCCGCAGACTTCATCGGAAGCCCTTTCTCCGCTGTTGTGGATGCACTTTCAACAAATGTCCTCTCCGCTGGCGAGGAAGGCTCCTCTCTCGTGAAGGTCTTGGCGTGGTATGACAACGAGTGGGGATACTGCTGTCGTGTGCTTGACATGGTAAAAATAATGGAGCGGGCGGGAATTTAGGGCGCTGAGTTGCATGTCTGCGGTGCGTGAAACTTTTCTTTCTCTCTTTCAATTTTTTGCGAAGAATGCGAGAGCGTGAGCAAGAGCGAGGACGAGAGAATGAAGAGCGGAAGGACGATGTCTGCATTATTATTCCGACTTTGAATGAGGAAGCGACGATTGGAGAAGTTGTGAGAGGCTTCAAGGAGCAAGGCTTCAGGAACATTCTCGTGATTGACGGGCATAGCACAGACCGCACAAGGGAGATTGCGGAATCTGCGGGAGCGAAAGTGGTCGTTCAGGAGGGTAAAGGGAAAGGAGCGGCAGTCCAGCAGGCATTCAAAATTGCGGATGCGAGAATTTTCGTCCTGATTGACGGCGACGGGACTTACGAGCCTTCTGAGGTTGAGAAGTTGCTTGAGCCGATTTTCAGCGGTGAGGCGGAGCATGTGATAGGAAACCGCTTCGCTTACGGCGGTCATTTCACGCTCATCCACCGCATCGGTAACTTCGCCCTGAACAAGCTCTTCGCATTCGCATACGGCGTGAAACTCAACGACATCCTTTCGGGCTACAGGGCGTTGAGCAGGGAGCTTGTGGAGGAGATGGAGCTTGCGAAGGAGGGGTTTGAGATTGAGGCGGAGATGACGATTGAGACGGTGAAAAAGGGCTTCCGCATCGCTGAAGTGCCGATAAAATACGGAAAACGCAAAGGTCGCTCAAAACTTCACACATTCAGGGACGGCTCAAAAATCGCATTCACCCTCTACGAACTCGTTAAAACGCATAATCCGCTCTTCTACTTCGGCATTATCGGTCTCTTATTCATCATTGTAGGCATAATTTCAGGTATTTATGTCGTAATGGAATGGCTTAAGGGGATTTCTCACACGCTTCTCACCGTTTTCACATCGCTAATGATTATTTCAGGCGTTCAAATAATGATTTTTGGCATGCTTGCCGACTTAATTGTCAGTTTGCAGAACAAGACAATTGAAGAATTGCGTCGTCAGCGAAGGGAAATGGCAAAAAAGAATGAAAGGGAGCATGTTGCTGGAGATATAAGAGTAGAAAGTGCAAGTAGTAGGAGAGCAAGGAGTGCGAGGGAAGGAGAGGAGTAAGAGAAATGAAAGGTGAGGGGGAAGGAGAGCGAGAAGAGGAGGAGAAGAGGACGCAAAAAACAACAACGCTTGACGAGAAAACTCTAATGAAAAAATTAGAGGGCATTGTAGGTGGCGTAGAAAGCGTTGAGGGTGTAGAAACAGACGACAAAGGAGAGGTTCTGATGCATGCAATCGCCCAAGATTACAAAACAGGTGAGGTGTTGATGCTCGCACACATGAACAAGGAAGCACTACGCCTCACGCTTCAAACAGGGAAAGCACACTACTGGAGCAGGAGTCGCCGAAAAATCTGGCGGAAGGGCGAGACTTCAGGGAACGAGCAGATTGTGAAGGACATCCTGATTGACTGCGACGGTGATGCGATTCTGCTGAAAGTTGAGCAGAAAGGCGGTGCTTGCCACACCGGCTACCGCTCTTGCTTCTACCGAAGGCTGAACGGCGAAATCGTGAGCGAGAAGGTGTTTGACCCCGCCGAAAAATACGGGAAGCAGAGGAAGGAGAGCGTGAAGTAGGGAGAACGGAGAGAACGAGAGAAGGGAAGGAGGAAGGCGTGAGGAGGAGGGAGGCAGTGAGAAGGAAGGAGAAAGGAAAGGGGAGTGTGAGAGTGGGAAACCTTTAACATGTGCGACTCACAAGAGGCGGGTGAGATGACGGGGGAGAAGGTGACGGTGAGTTTAATAAAGGCGGATGTCGGCGGATTTCCGGGACATTCAACGGTTCGTGAGGAATTGAAGAAGGAGGCGGAGAAGAGGTTAAAGGAGGCTCGTGACGCAGGACTGCTCATAGATTACTGCGTGATGAACGCAGGAGACGACCTTCAATTGTTAATGAGCCATCGTAAAGGGGTTGACGCAGAGGAGATTCACAAGCTTGCGTGGGACACATTTGAAGCTGCGACGAAAATTGCGAAAGAGCTGAAATTGCACGGCGCCGGTCAAGATTTGCTGAAGGATGCGTTCAGCGGAAACATTCGTGGAATGGGCCCAGGAATTGCAGAAATGGAGTTCACGGAGAGAGGCTCTGAGCCACTTGTTGTTTTCATGATGGACAAGACGGAGCCTGGAGCGTTCAATTTGCCGATTTTCCGCATATTCGCAGACCCTTTCAACACCGCAGGTCTCGTAATTGACCCGACGATGCATCAAGGCTTCAGATTTGAAATCTGGGATATTAAGGAACATCGCAGGGTATTTTTAGATGCACCGGAGGAGATGCATGAGATTCTTGCACTCATCGGCGCTAAAAGTAGGTATGTGATAAAGCGAGTATTCCCAAAGGAAGGCAGTCCTTTGCCGAAAGATGAGCCTGTTGCTGTGATAAGCACCGAAAAATTGTTCTTTATTGCTGGTAAGTATATTGGTAAGGATGACCCTGTCGCTTTAGTTCGTGCGCAGTCAGGGCTTCCAGCGCTCGGTGAGGTCTTGGAGCCTTTCGCCCGCCCTTTCCTCGTGAGCGGTTGGATGCGAGGCTCTCATAATGGACCGATAATGCCCGTGCCGTTCAAATACTCAAAATGCACACGCTTTGACGGACCGCCGAGAGTTCTCGCCGCAGGATTCCAAATAAGCAACGGAAGACTCGTAGGTCCTGCCGACCTTTTTGACGATGTCGCTTTTGAAGAGGCACGAAGAAGGGCAAACGAAGTGGCAAATTACATGCGTGAGCACGGACCTTTTGAGCCTCACCGCCTTCCGCTTGAGGAAATGGAATACACAACGCTACCAGATGTGCTGAAGAAAATAGAAAGCAGGTTTGAAAAGGTGGATTAATCTCATTCTCTCTTCTTTTTCCTTTTTTAGCCCTGTATTTCGGGAAGGAAGAGAGAAAAAATAAGAAATTTTCACGCTTTATACCCCTTTCCTCTTTCCACTTTTTCATTTATATTTCCGCTCTATACTTTTGCAGGGCATCTTCGAGTGATCTTCGCTGCGAATCTGTATATCTATCTGCCTTTTAATCTCTTCTGATGCTATTCTCAAGATTAAATATTCCCACCTTAATCATCCACGCTCTACGGGCTTACATTTATAGAAACGCCTTCTCCTGCTCGTCACATGCTTAAAACAAAATGCATGAGTGAATATGATATATTAGGAAAAATTATGAAAAAGGAATACTTGAAGGAGGCGAAATATGGATGTTCAATCATTTATTGATGGTAGAGGAGATTTTAGGGAGGAAAAGGGGGATTGTTGAGCGATTGAAGGAGCGTAGGAGTTTGAGGGGTGCGATTTTAAAAGCGAGAAGCGAGGGGAAGCGAGCTGTAATTGCGGAAGTGAAAAGGAGGGGGCTGAGAGAGGGAGAAAGCGAAGGTGTGAAAAATCTCGCACAGAGCGTTGGCGCTGATGCTGCGAGCGTTGCGAAGAGGATGGAGCGTGGTGGGGCGTGTGCGATTTCCGTGCTTACGGATGAGGCGTTTCTTGGCGATTTAGAGGACTTGCGCAGCGTGAAGCTTGCGGTCAGTGTTCCAGTTTTGCGGAAGGACTTCATTTTTGACGATTTTCAGGTGATTGAGGCTTTCGCTCACGGCGCCGACGCTGTCCTTCTGATTGCACGGTTCTTGAGCGTTGATGCTTTGCGTTCTCTCGCAGAGACCGCTTTCTCGCTGCGAATGGAGACGCTTGTTGAGGTTGACCGCACCTCTGTTGCGAAGGTTCTCTCCGCTGACGCCTCCTTCGCATCGCTCATCGGCATAAACAACAGGGACTTGGAAACGCTTGATGTTGACCTTGCGGTGTTTGAGGAGCTCGCTCCCTCGCTGAAGGATGCGTTTCCGGATGTGCCTTTGGTGGCGATGAGCGGTATTGAGAGCGGGAAGGACGCTGAGCGGATGTTCAAAGCGGGAGCGGATGCGATTCTCGTCGGAACTGCGATAATGAAATCCGAAGACATTGAGGGTAAAGTGCGAGAGCTTGTGGGAAATGAGGCGTGAGAGTATCCTCCTCATTCTGCTGCTACTGCTTTCAGCATTCTTCCTTCTTGCTTGCTCTTCCAGTGTCAGAAATGGCGCCGCCTTCATTCATCTGGAGAGAGAAACGCATGTGAAGCAGATGTCGTTGGTTGTGGGAGCGGATGAGCCAGCTGCGGTTGTTGTCAAGCGGGAGCCATCCCTCACGGACCTTGGACTTCAACGACGACGGCGTGATAAATCAAACGGATTTAGATATTTTGAAGAGTCATTTCAACGAGCGATACTCGTGTTTTGTGCCTTGGGATTTGAACGCAGACCTGAAATGCGACTACCGAGATTTTTACTATTTTGCGGAGCGAGTGCCTCTTGACTACAAATTTCGTGTTGCGAAGGAGATTCCGGTGTGGAATCTGACGAACTTCACGATTGAGCGGAAGAAGAGCGGTGCGTTCATTCTAAACGAGTTCATTCCGCCGAGGAATGCGTCTCGTGTTGTCTCTTGGCTGAGGCACTACACGAGCATAGAGCCTCCGAAGAATAATGCGGTGTGCGTGCATTACACGAGAGACCTTTGCAGAGTGGCTTTCAAGCATCTCGGACCTAAGAGCGTCGCATGGGCATCCTCAGGCGTCCACGCCTACGGCATCATTTACACGGGAGGAGACTGGCGAGACCTCTCAAACTGGTTCATCATTGACCCGCTCTGGAACTTCTACGGCAAGGCAACGAACATCTCTTCTCCCGTTCACGAGACGCATCGCATTGAAATCCTGCTCGACGAGGGTCGCTACGGATTCTGGGCAATCCATCTTGATGTTGATTTCAAGCGTAAAAAGGTCTTTAACCCGTATAAAGCGGAGTTCAGAATGGGGAATTTCAGGGAATTCTGATGCTTTTTCGCCTCTCTTTCATCAATACTCTCATTAAATCACCTGACAGCACCAGTTTCAGTATATCATATATTTCACGACATCGTCAATTGAAGAGACTTCTTGCACATCCATTTTACCACGCATGTATTCAGCGAGGTCAATTCGCTTCGGCTCGTAGTAGACTTGAATGAAAGAGAATGGACCTATCTGCCTCTTCACCTCTTTTCGCTCCCAGAAAGTGACGACACGCTGACCCTTCGGCACTAAAAACAGGCGAATGCCGTTCTTCTCCGCTGCGACTGCCTTCTCAAAGACAGCACCAACCCTTCCAATGCTACCGTCCTCCTCAATTGTTCCCGTGATTGCGACATCTTCCCGCACCTTCTTTCCCTCTAAAGCTGCAATTGTCGCCGCAGTTATTGCAGCTCCCGCTGAAGGACCGCCGATTAAAGTGCCGTTTATGTCAAAAGAGACGATGAAATCCATACTATTCATGTCTGAATGCGTGTATTCAGTTGCAACTTTAACGGCAGTCCGCACAGAATACTGCGTGTCTGGCTCAACGAAAGGCTTCGTGTTCGCAAGCACCCTGCCCGTTCCGTTCTTAACCTCAACATTCACTTTACCGATTACGCCTTCCTCCGTGTCGCTTCTCACCGCTACGATATTTGCGGATGCTGAGCGCTCTTGTGTGAAAGTGCCTGCGGTTGCTGGGGTTGAGGGTATGCTGGTGCTGGAGGGTGTGCTGGGGGGAGTGCTGACGCCTGAGCCTGTCGCTCCGCCTGTTGAGAGTTCTCTGATGATTTGCAGTTGCTTTTCAATTATTTGCTGTTGGTAGTGGTAAGTGACGAGCGAGGACGCAACAGAAAGGATGAGCAGGATGCTTAACACCGCAATCGCCAAGTCCTTCTTGTCCATCTTTAGATGTGAGTAGAGGGTTTGCCTTAAATTTTTCGCCATCTTCTTCCTGTGTGTCAGCATCCGAAGCAGAAAGGACAGAAGAAGGAAAGTGAGGAAAGCTCGCAAGAGTGAGATAAGGAGAAGGCGGAAAGGAGGGTGAGAAGGAAAAGAAGGAAGAGGAAAAGAAACGAATGTGAGTTTTGCGTTTGCGTTAAAATGAGTGCAGGCAGACAAGCACACGCTCTCCCTTCGCAATCCCTTCCTTCTCATCCTCAACAACAACGAAGCCGTCTGATTTCGTCATGCTTGAGAGTATGCCTGAACCGCTCACTCGCACAGGCTCCGCTGCGAAGAAGCCCTCCTCTGTTTTTCTCAGTTTCACTCTCACGAAGTCCGTCCTGCCGACTGCTGAGGGAATCTTTCTGGCTGCTACCGCAGTAACTACGCAGCGACCGTGTAGCCACGCCCTCTTCGTTTGTTCAGCTGTCTGCGAATCCGAAGAATAGGAAACGCCGAGCATCTCCCACAAAAACGGTCTTACGAGCAGTTCAAATGCGGAAATCGTTGCGACTGGAAATCCGGGAAGCAAGAAAACAGGCTTCTCACAAACAATCCCGAAGCCGACAGGCTCCCCAGGTCTGATTGCGACGCCGTGAAAGAGGATTTCACCTCCCAACTCTTTAACAACCGCCTCTGAAAAGTCCCTCTCGCCGACAGAACTTCCGCCTGTGAGCAGCAGAACATCGCAACGCCTCAATGCATGGGAAACTGCATCCTTTATCTCGCCTAAATCATCCTTGACGATGCCAAAACGAATGGGTTCTGCAATTTCCGCAGCAGAAGAAAGCAAGGCAGAAAGAACAAAAGAGTTTGAATCCGCTATTTTTCCTTCCACCTTAGCCTGCGTTTTCGGGTCAAAAATCTCATCACCAGTGGCAATAATGCCAACTTTCACCCTCTTCCGCACCTTAACACTCGTTTTTGAGATTGATGCAAGCACTCCTATGTCGTAAGCGTTAAGAATTTTACCTGATTTCAGCAGAAGTTCGCCTTCACGAATGTCCTCACCTTTGAACGAGACATTTTTGCCGGGTGGAACGGGCTTGAAGACCTCTAACTCGCCTTTTGAACGCTCACGGGCATATTCAAGCATTAGAACCGCATTGCTTCCCGCAGGCATCCGCATGCCCGTCTGAATGGGCAAATACTCTCCCGCTTGAACGCTCACGCTCTCCTCCGAACTCTCTTCCTTCCTCCCTTCGCCTTCTTTGCCTCCTGCCGTCCCCGCCTTCCGCAAAACAACAGGATTTTCAGGAGAAGCGCCGAAGGTGTCCTCGCCACGCACCGCAAAGCCGTCCATCGCAGCCCTGTCAAATGGAGGGATGTCCGAAGGTGAGCGAATGTCCTCCGCAAGCACCCTTCCAAGCGAGGCGTCAAAATCAACTCTCTCAACGCCAACAGTGAAATTGCGTGCAGTCCGCAACAAAATAGCGAGTGCCTCGCCCAGCGAAATTAGCTTCCGCATCGCTCTCCCACGCCTCCTCTCCCCTTACCTCTTACTCTACCTTACACGCCTCTTCACCACGCCTCCTCAAGCCGACTACCGCCTCGCAGGTGAATGGTTAGGATGCCCTTCTTACGAAGGCGACGACGCAAATCCTCGTCAAGCGTCAGAACAGCAGCACGCTCTCGCAGTGCAATCTCCTCAATCGCCTCGTCCGTGCTTTTCCTGCGATTTTCGCCCACTTCGCCTGCCACCTGCTCTGTCTTCTCCGCCCCTCGCTCTCCACCTGCACGCAATATCCGCACACTGAAAATTCTTCGCCGCATTTCACCGCCAGATGTCGCACCACACGCACCACCGTCAGCCTCGCCTCTTCTCTCACGCACCCTTTCCGCTTCTTCTGCCTTCTCCGTTTCCGCCGCATACTTTTGAATGAGAGCGAGAGCGACATTCAACGCCCTTTTCTCACGCCCTTTCAACCCACGCTTCCGCCTCAAACGCTCCAACTCCGAGAGAACCTCCGCAGGCACAAGAATTTCCGTGTAGCCGAGTCGCTCAAGCTCCGAAAAAATGTCAACGCCGAACACTTCTGGAATGAAAAATGCGTTCGTGTCCACTACCACCTTTCGCCTACCATTCATTCTTACTCCTAAATGGAAACAACAGGAAAAAGACAGAATCCTCCGCTCTCGTGAGCAAGGATTTTTTATTTGAGGGGGTTAAAGGGGGAAAGGTAGTGTAAATGCTGGCGGAGGCGAAATGAGATTTCCGACGAAATACACGAGCGGTTGCAGGAGCATAGACGATTTGCTCGGTGGCGGTTTTGAGTCAGGCACAATCACGCAGCTCTACGGCGAGGCGGGAAGCGGAAAAACAAACATCTGCATTCAAACGGCGGTTGAGTGTGCGAAGAGCGGAAAGACAGTCATTTTCCTTGACTGCGAGGGATTTTCACCCGAAAGATTCTTCCAGATTGCGAGTTCTCGTGGTGATATTGAAGAAATTGCGAGACGAATTATTGTATTTGAGGCTCACAATTTTGAGCAACAAGAGAAATGTATCGCTGAAATTGAGCGATTTATCGCAGAAAAAGGAAAAAAGAGCAGGCAAAGGAAAAAAGAGCAAACGATGAGTGGGGCGAGGAGAGCGGGAATAAGGGTGAGAGCGGGGGAGAAAGCGATGTTGCCCTTGTCATTCTTGATTCCGCAACAGTCTTCTACCGCTTGGAGCCGAATGAAGAGCGGAGCATGCAGATGCGTCGTCGCCTCGCAAACCAGATTTTGCATCTCTTGGAACTTGCACGAAGGCATGATATTGCGGTAATCATCACAAATCAAGTGTATATGGACATAGAAAATGGTAAGTTGCGTGCTTCTGGCGGGCTTGCCCTTGAACATCTCTCAAAAATTATTGTTCAATTGGAAAAAATGGGCGAAAGTCGGAGGCGAGCAATACTTAAAAAACATCGTTCAATGCCTGAAGGTCTTTCCTGCGAGTTCATTATCACCGAAAGAGGCGTTGAAGATGGCATAAAATGAAAAATTAAGGTTGAGGAAAATGGCACACTCGCAGCAAGTGAGGGAATTTGACGCTCTTCGCTTTTTTGAAAGGCATATTGAGAAATCCGTCGGATGCACGGAGCCTGCTGCCGTCGCTCTCGCATCTTCAATCGCATTCAACGCAATTCGTGGGAAATTGCCCTCTTGGCTGAGAGAGCGGAAAAGCAAGAGTGAAGGGAAGGAGAGCGAGGGTGAAGTGGAAACAGGGAGCGTCAGCGTTTTTGTGGAGCTTGACAGAGGCACATTCAAAAATGCTTTGAACGCAGGTATTCCACACACGGGAGGGCGTTCAGGCGTCTCGCTTGCTGCTGCTCTCGGCATTTTCTGCGAGCCTGAGGAGAGGTTGGCGTTGTTCAGCGGTCTTTCAGGCGAGAGGGGGCGTGAGAAACTGCGTTCCGCAGACGCTCTGCTCAAAGCTGGAAGGGTTCGTGTCGTTCCGGATTACGAGAAGGAGGAGATTTTCATTCTTGCGAGGGTTCGCACCTCCGAGGGAGAGGGGGAGTGCCTCATAAAGCGCTTGCATTCCGCCGTCGTGAGCGTGAGAGCAAACGGGAATGTGCTTTTTGAGGCGGGTGGTAGCAGTGAGAGCAGTAACCACGAGGGAACAGCGGGAATGGAGGAAGACCTTTCTCTGCTTGCGAGGATGCGTGTTGAAGATTTCATTTCAATTGTTGAGCGTCTTCCCGCAGGTGCGAAGAAGCGGTTGAGAGATGCGTTAGAGACGAACAGAAAGGCGTTTGAAGAGGCTGCTGCGAAGCAAACCGCATGCTTCTTCAACGCATTAAGAGAGATGCGAGAAGCGAAAGAGTGGCAAGGAGAGAGCGAGGGAAAAGAGAAGAAGGACGCGGGGGGCGCTTGGAAGGATTCATGGGAATGGGTCATAAAATCAAGTTTAATGGTCGGGACTGCGGTAGAAGGCAGGATGTCAGGGCTTCCGATGGAAGTGATGACATGCGCAGGTTCCGGAAACATGGGTTTGACAGTGAGTCTGCCTTTTGTTGCTCTCAAGGCGTGTGAAACTTGGGATGAAAAGAAGGAGGAGAGGCTGCTGAAAGCGTTTGCTCTCTCGCATCTCGTTGCGAATTTCGCATCTTTGCAGACAAGATTCATTTCCGCCATCTGCGGCTGTGCAATAAAGGCGGGCGTGGGACTCTCGGCGGGAATCGCATACTACCTCGCAGCGTCAGAAGCAGAGGAAACAGAGAGGGCGGAGGGGCAGAGGAGGCAGAAGAGGCAGAGGGAATGAAAGGAGGCTCGCCGCTGCGGAGAGGGCGGAGAGGGAGGAAGGCAGATGTGCTTGAAGAGGTGGTGAAGAGAGCGATTAACAACATGATTTCTGACATAACAGGCGTCGTTTGCGAGGGAGCATCACGAAAATGTGCGTTGAAGGCTTCTACCGCCGTTATTTCTGCGGCAAAGAGCGCTATTTTTGCTCTGAACGGTGTTGAATTCGTAGGCGGGATTGTTGAAGAGGATGCGAATGCGACGCTGCGAAATCTCGGTGAAATTGAGAGGGCGATGCGAGAAACAGATAAAAAAATAACGAAGTTCTTGGAAATGCAGCATCGTAGGGCGTGAGGGCGTGAGCGAGAGAGAGCGTGAGCATGAGAGAGCGGGAGTGTGAGAGCGGGTGTGAGAGCGGGAGTGTGAGAGCGGGAGAGAGGGTGTGTGTGAGCGGGAGCGTGAGAGTGGGTAAAAATGATTGAGGTCTGCATTTACGGCAGGGGGGGTCAAGGCGGAGTTACGCTTGCTGAACTCGTTGCTCATGCGGCGATTTCAGAGGGTAAGCATGCGCAGTCCATGCCTTCTTTCGGACCTGAGCGGAGGGGAGCGCCAGTCCTCGCATTTCTCAGAGTTGACGAGAAGGAGCGCATAAAAATTCGCTCTGAAATCACGGAGCCGGATGTGCTTGTCGTGCTTGACGCATCCTTGCTTTCTGTTGGAGATGTGGTCGCAAGGCTGAAAAAGGGAGGCGTTGCGGTCGTAAACACGAGGAAGAAGCCTGAGGATTTGGATATTGACGCAAGAGCGGTGGCGACGGTAGATGCAACAGGCATCGCAAGAGAAGTTCTCGGCGTCCCAATCACGAACACCGCAATGGCAGGCGCCCTCGTCAAAGCAACGGACATCGTTTCGTTGAAATCGCTTGAAGAGCCGATGCGTGAGCGCTTCGGAAGGCTCGCTGCGAAAAATGTGGAGGCGATGCGCAGAGCTTACGAGGAGACGCAAGTCGTGAGGCGTGAGGCGTGAGTGCTTGAAAAGGAGAGGTGTGTTAGGGATGGAGATGAAGAAAATAGGGTGGAAGGATTTGGAAATTGGAGCCATTGTCACGGAACCTGGTAGTGCAGCGCAGTATAAAACGGGAGATTGGCGCACTGAAAAGCCAGTGAGAGAGAACAGTAAATGCATGAAGTGCGGTATTTGCTACATTTTCTGCCCCGAAGGATGCATTTACATGACAGAAGAAGGATATTTTGATGCGGATTTGTTCTACTGCAAGGGATGTGGCATCTGCGCTCACGAGTGTCCGAAAGGTGCAATTAAAATGGTAGAAGAGATAAAAGAAGAGGCATAGTGCGAGGGAACACTACACACTTTACTTGATTTTCTCTAATCTTACATCATCCGTCATATTTTTATCTCATGTATAGGTATGAGCGAGTGTGCTTGCTTACCAAAATTAGTCCTACTGTTCTCCTGAAATTACTTACTTCTCACGCAACTCACTCGTCTCCCTCAGACTCTTCCGCCGCACATTTAGATGCTCTTCTCTACTCCCTTGAAATCCTCTTCAATTTCCTGCTTCTATGAGTGCTATGCTGCTCTTCGCCTGATACAAAAGCAGAGGTCTCTCCTTTAATTTTCCAGTAGCAGGGTCAACTTCAAAGCCAAAAGATTCCAAAACTACGACACCTATTAAAACCTTGTCTATTATGTCTGAAATCCAGACATTGAACGGGCCCTCCTTTCCTTTGAGTTTTATCCATGCTGTTCCTCTTTTCACTTTTATAATGCCCGCACCCGTTGCGACTTCATCCACACTCTCCGCTTCAATCCCCAATTCTTCCGCTATCCTCTTCGGTAGAACGCTCAAACTCGCTCCAGTGTCAACTAATGCCTTCACCTTTTTGAATTTCCTCCTCTCAATATCTGAAATCTCCACTTCTACCCGTGTGTGCGCCCTGTAAAGCATCTAAAAGAAAAAATGAGAAAAGAAGGAAAAAATTTACGGATAGCTTCCTGGCCAACCTTCCTTTGAGGTGTTCCCAGTTCCGTTTCTCCATCCGTAGACTGTTATATTGTAAGTGCCGTTGATTGACCAAGCAGTGACATTGAAGTGCGTCGGCGGCAATTTTTCAAACTCAGGTGTGCAGTTGAACTCAAGGCTGTATCTGTGCGTCCAATTTATTTTAACAGGGATGTGCGTGTGGCATGCAATGCATGCTTCATTCGCATCCTCCATGTTCGTATCTTCTATTGATTTCTCAATAAATGTCTTGTGTGCTGCAAGTTCACCCGTGTCATTTTTTTCAGCAGTCAAACCGAAACCTCCCGCCGGAGGAATCTCATAAATTTCATTTGTATCTCTGTTTCCGTGACATATCACACATTCATTCGTCTCCACATCTGAAGAATCGTAGAATACTCCTCCGTGCACCTCTCCGTGACACCTATTGCATGGAAGCCAAATATCATGAGCCGTGTCGAATATTCAGGATAACCCTGCGTGGCATGCCCGTATTCGTATCCGCTGTGGCAATACATGCAAGGAACAGTAGAAGCTGCGTGAGCCTCCTTACCCGGTGTTACATCCGTGACTGCGTTGCCGACAGAACCATAAGTGTATTCATACTTTTTGTAAGTCTGGTTAATATCTTCATCTTCTATTGGAAATGTTCTGTGGCAGAAACCGCATTTCATCCTTTGAAAGCCTGTCTCTCCCGTGTGCGGTCCAATCAGAGCGCCCATCTCATTCGCAACATCCGCATGGCACTTCTCACATGGCACACTTTGATTTCCAGTCAGATTATACCAAGTGTGCTGACCTGCGAAGAGCGATATTGTGCTTGGCAGTGCAAATATGCCAACTGCAACTACTGCAACCGCCAACAGCATCATATTACCACTCCTCATTTCCTCCCACCTCCATTTCCCTTTATAAAGGAAAAAAAGAGAAAAAAAGAAGAGAAGGAAAAATTTTTCCTTTCATCTTATGGGTAGCCTCCTGGCCAGCCTTCCTCTGATGTATCTCCAGTTCCGTTTCTCCATCCGTAGACTGTGATGTTGTATGTGCCGTTAAGCGTCCAGTCTTTTACATCGAAGTGCGTCGGTGGCAACTCAAGCTCAGGCACACAGCTGAACTCAAGGCTGTATCTGTGCGTCCAATTTATTTTAACGGGTATGTGCGTGTGGCATGCTATGCACGCTTCATTCGCATCCTCCATCTTTGTGTCGTTTATCGCACTCTGAATGAACCCCTGGTGAGCGGCATGACCGCCCGGATGTGTGCCATTTGTGTAATTGTATGGACTGTTTGCTGGCTGAGCGAATCCACCTGCGGCAAAGCCGGGCATACTCTATCCTTCAAGCGGATTGACCGCCTCACTGGCATTGAACTGGTGGCAGAGCATGCAAGCGACGGTAGAAGCTGCGTGTGCCTTCGTGCCGGGTGTGACATCCGTGACCGAATCGCCTACATTTGCATAAGTAATGCTCGCATTCGCCCTGTGACAGCCGTAGCAGGCAGTATTGTCAGGGCTTCCCTCAGGATTCTCACTCCAATCGTAACCATTCCATTTGTGGAATGCGCTCTGTTCAAGTTCTGCAAAGACATCTGCGTGGCACTTCCTGCACGGAAGCTCATTGCTGCCATTTATAGCATACCAGGTGTGTTGCCCTGCGAACAGCGAGATTGTGCTCGGCATGGCGAGGATGCCGACGGCGACGATGGCGACGGTCATCAAAACGAGGTTGCTACTTTTCATCCGCACATCACCTCCCAATAGTATGTAGGGATTTGCACATAAAAAGCTTTTCGGTTTTTGTCGGTGAACCTAACAAGCGAGCATGAAGGAGAAAAGGTTTCCCGGATGCACCTCTCATCTCTTCTTTCATTGCTTGAAATAAATCCCGCATTATGGCTAAAAGTGGGCAGGAAAGAGCCAAAAGAGATGAAAATTGGAAGAAAATATGGCTTTCTTATTGAAAAACATTGCATATTTTGCTCATTCAGTTTCTCTTTAAATTTTAAAGATTTTTGAAAATATTTGAAAAGGGGATTTCAAATGTTGAAAGATGAGGGCGGAAAGGGGAAAGGAGAATAAAATAAGAAATCAAATTATTGACAGCCAACTCTCCCCTAACTTAACGCACCAGAGACGCCCGCCTCCTCAAAAGTATGCATTTCGTCAAGGATTTTGCACGCTGCCTCAACGATGCTGATTGCGAGAGCTGCGCCTGTTCCCTCGCCGAGGCGCATGTCTAACTGCAGAATGGGTCGTAAATTCAGATGCTTCAGGACGAATGCGTGACCTCGCTCGGCGGAGAGATGCCCTGCGAGCATGTAATTCCTCGCATGTGGGTTCAGTTTGTAAGCGAGGAGAGCGCCCGCACTCGCAATAAACCCGTCAATCACAACAGGAACTCGCCTCGCAGCAGCGGCTAAAATCACGCCTGCAATGCCCCCGATTTCAAAACCGCCGACCTTCGCAAGCACATCTAACGCATCTTCAAATGGCTTGTTCCGCTCAATACCTTGCTTGACGACCTCAACTTTGCGTCGTAATCGCTCTTCTGAGATGCCCGTCCCACGACCCGTGACATCTTCAGGCTCCGCTCCCGTGAGTGCTGCGACCACCGCAGAGGATGCTGTCGTGTTTGCGATGCCCATGTCGCCGACCGCAACGATGTCCAAGCCATTGCTGCGCTCAAACTCCTCTTCCAAAACTTCCATGCCCGCCTTCACAGCTCTCTCCGCCTGCTCCCTGCTCATCGCAGGTCCCTTCAGAAAATTGCGAGTGCCGTAAGCGACCTTCTTCACGACAAAATTCGCTGCAACATCCGCATCAGCATGCACATCTTCAGCGACGCCGACATCAACAACGACATGCCTTGCGCCGACATGGCGGGCAAGAACATTAATTGCTGCGCCTCCTCTCAAGAAATTGCGAACCATTTGGGCTGTAACTTCCCTCGGGTATGCACTTACACCCTCCTCCGCAACACCATGGTCGGCTGCAAGCGTCAAAACAAGCTTCTTTTCAATTCTCGGTCGCTCATTCGCAGTCATTCCCGCAATCAGCACTGATATTTCCTCAAGGAATCCCAAACTGCCCTTCGGTTTCGTCAGCCTTTCCTGCCGCTCTCTCGCCTTTCGCATCGCTTCCTCGTCCAGAGGCGGAATTCTCACAGAAAGCATGCTCTTTTGTTGCAGCTTGCAGTTCAAATAACAGTCGCCTTAATTGTGCAGTTGCCTCCACACATAAAAAAAGCGTTGCATTGCAGTGAAATGCGAGAATATTGCGATAATAACGACTGCGATGCCAAGAGCAGTAAGATTTGCGAAGAGCGGTGAGGTGTGAAAAGCATTCAATACTGTTGCTGCGAGGATAAGAAGAAGTCTGTCCGCTCTGCCGAGAACTCCGCCGTAAACACGCTTCAAGCCGACTGCCTGTGCCTGCACGCCGATGTAAGAGGAGAGGAGAACGCCGACAATCGCAACCGTTCCGACATCCCAACGGGCATATCCACCGAAAATAATGCCGAGAAGAATGAAAACATCGGCATAGCGGTCAAGCACATGCTCAAGGAAGTCGCCTTTGCGTGTTGCGTTTCCCGTCTCACGAGCAAGAACGCCGTCAAGCGTGTCAAAAACAGCATTCGCAGCAACAAAAACACCTGCAAAAAACAGAAAAATGTTAAAGTTTCCGCACTCTCCGCTTGAAACTGCGAAAAGAATGCCTGAAATCGCAGCAAAAATGAGTGAAAGCACAGAAAGAAAATTTGGCGTTACGCCGAGCCTCGCAAGAAACCTCGCAATTTTACCTGCGAATGCACTACGCTCCACAATCGGTCTGAACAAAGAATCAACAGTCATCGCAGTGAGCAAAGACATCCTCCACATATTCGCTCCAGTCCACGCCACCAACCTCATACTTCGCTAACATTTCTTTCCTGCGTTCTTCCGTGTGTTCTCGCAACGCAGAGAGAATCTCACGCACGCATTCAGCAACCGCTTCAACGCTCTTTCCCGTCGTGTCAATCTCGTAAACGAACTTGCAGCGTTCAACAGCCTCAACGAGAATCACATCAAGCGTCTCCGCCTGCACATTCTCTTTTATTTTCCGCTCTTCAAAGCCTTTCCGCCTCAAACGCTCCGCCAACTCAAGCGGATTCGCCCTCAAAACAATCGCAACATCCGGATGCAAGAGGTGAGATATGTGGCTATCTAACAGCAAAATATGCTTCCTGCGGTTATCTTGCTTCTCTTTCGCCGCACTTTTGTGTATTCTTTTCACATGCCTCCTCAATTTTCGTAAATCTGCGACGAAGCATCTCCTTTTATTGTCAAAACCCTTGTGAAACCTCTCACTGACAAGCTTATTTATGTCAATCACTTGAAATCCTAACTCACGAAGATGCGAGCAGACACTCGTCTTTCCAACGCCCGGCGTCCCTGTTATCGCTACAATCATCACAGTATTTTTTAGGAGTGGAAGAGATAAAAGAAGAGAAGGAAGGAGTGAAATGTGTGCTGTCGTTC
Organism: Candidatus Methanophagales archaeon; assembly: GCA_024699715.1. GTDB lineage: Archaea > Halobacteriota > Syntropharchaeia > Alkanophagales > Methanospirareceae > Methanospirare > Methanospirare jalkutatii. Next base: position 54,347 of record JANPRD010000010.1, on the reverse strand, counting down.
ATATTGTTGCGAATGCGTTTTGGCTCATGCTTCCTGCATACATAGCGAACAGCGCAGCCGCATTATTTGGCGGTATTTTCGGTAAAACTCCCATTGACATGCGCAAAAATCTCGGAAATAAAAGGATTCTTGGCGAAGGAAAGACATACGAAGGCTTCTTCTCAGGCGTCTTTGCAGGCTTACTTGTGGGAATGCTTCAAGAATTCATCGCACCTCTGCTGAAAATGCCTGAATTCACGCCTGCTGTGCTTTTATGCTTGAGTGCAGGAGCCCTTCTCGGAGACATCTCGGCATCATTTTTGAAGCGAAGATTGGGTTTGAGGCGAGGGCACCCTTTTCCATTGCTTGACCAGTTGGATTTTGTTGCAGGCGCTTGGCTTCTTCTCGTTTTATGCGAGAGTGAGTGGTTTTTTGAAAATTTCACGATGCCCGTGGCGATTTCAGTGCTTCTTATGACGCCTCCTCTGCATTTGCTCACGAACTTCTTGGGATTCAAACTGCACTTGAAGCGAGAGGCATGGTGACGAGAGATGCGACAGCAGGTGGAAGTAGGAAGCAGGTGAGCAGATGCGGAAGATTTGAGATGAATTGTCGTTAGTTGCTTTCACAATAACTGACCGACATTTTGAGCCTTCTCGCAGCTGCATTCGCAAGTGAGCATAAGAAGGAAAAGGACGAGTATGCTGTTGAGGACTGTTGAAGAAAGAGGAAGTGGTCAGAGGGATGAAAAAGCGAGAGAGCGTAAGGAATGAGGAGGCTGCTCGCAAACTCTTCGCAAATTACGATGAAATCGTTGCATGCGGAGGGAAGTTGAAGAAATTGAGAGCGGATGCTCTTGCAATACTCGCAAGTGCGGTGAAATCCGCCGACCCTTACGAACTTATGTGCAACCGTGTGAGAGTTGAGGGCAGAAAGCTGAAGGTTTCAGGCGAGAACGCCACCGCAGATGTTGAACTGCGTGGTAAGGTGAGGGTTGTTGCCTTTGGCAAGGCGAGTCTTGGGATGGCGAGAGCGATTGAGGAAATTTTGAGCGTTGACGAGGGAATTGTGGTCATTCCGAGAGGTCAGCGTTGTGGCTCGCATCCGAAGAATTTTGAAGTTTTGGAGGCATCGCACCCTGTTCCAGACGAGAGCTCTGTGCATGCAGCGGAGAAGGCGCTTGAAATCGCTCGGAAGTGCGAGAAAAATGACATTTTCATCGCTCTAATTTCAGGAGGCGGCTCTTCACTGCTCGCAAAGCCCGCTGAAGGTCTCACGCTTGAAGACAAAAAAGCGGTAACGGAGCTTCTTTTGAGGTCTGGATGCACAGTGAGCGAATTGAATGTGGTGCGCAAGAAGATTTCGGCGGTGAAGGGCGGGAAGCTCGCCGAAGCTGCGATGCCTGCGAAAACGCTTGCTCTCATTCTCTCGGATGTGATTGGCGACCCTGTTGATGCGATTGCTTCAGGTCCGACCGCTGAAGACACTTCAACATTCAGCGAGGCGAAGGGAGTGCTTGAAAAGTACGGACTTTGGGCGAGAATTCCAGAGAGCGTGAGGAATTTTATTGAAAGAGGCTTGGCGGAGGAAGAGGAGCGTCGTCGCAAGCATGAAAAACGCATAAGCAACGCACAAAACATAATTATTGGGAATAATCTCGTTGCTGCGAGAGCAGCAGAAGAGGAGGCGAGGAGCGAGAGGCTACAACACGCTTCTCTTAACGACGCATCTTGAAGGCGAGAGTCGGGAGGTTGCGAAGGTTTTTGTTGCGGTTGCGAGGGACATTCGTCGCTACGGGATTCCGATTAAGACGCCAGCAGCGGTGATTGCGGGTGGCGAGACAACCGTCAGTGTTGTAGGCACTGGCAGAGGCGGTCGCAACCAAGAGTTCGTGTTGAGTGCAGCTATTCGCATCGCTTCTGAAGAGGGCATCGTCGTTGCGTCAATCGGCACAGACGGCATAGACGGCGTGAGCGAAGCTGCAGGGGCAATCGCAGACGGATTCACGCTTGAAAAGGGCGAAGGACGCCTCCCTCGACGCCGAAGCGTTTTTGAGAAACAACGACTCTTACACTTTCTTCAGCATGCTAAACGACGCCCTGCTCACCGGCAGGACAGGCACGAATGTGAATGACATTGCGGTTTTGCTCGTTGCATGATGAGCATGCGAGCTTGCGGAGCGAAGGAGCGAAAAGACATAAAAGACATTAATGAAGAAGCAAAATAAATAAACAAATGACAGAGGAGCGGGAGCGTGAGAGTTCTGCGGAGAAGGTTCGGATTGCGCAAGTCTCCTGCGGGACGATTTACGGGAATGTGCAGCGAGAGATTGAGCGAGCTGCGGAGGCTGTCGGAGCGGAAATTGTTATTCCTGAGGTTGACCTTGACTATGTAGAGGCGAAGAAGAAGGATTTCGGCTACGACTTTGAGGATAGCATCGGACTGAGCGTTGCACTCGCAAGAGGCTACGCAATCGTTGAAGGTCTCTGCGACGCAGACGCAGTTTTTATTGCGACATGCCACAAGTGTCCGAGAGGAGCAGTCATCCGAACAGAGATAAGGAGGCTCATTCAAGCGAAGAACTTGCCTGTCGTCATGTATCCTTTCTCGGAGCGGACAAAAGCGGGCGAACTGCTCACGAGAATGGAGGCTCTCGTCACGATTGTGAAGCGACGCTGGATTTTAGAGCGAGAGAAGCAGGAAGGCATCACCGCAGGCATAGACTCGGGCTCAACAACGACAAAAGCGGCAATCATGCAGGACAACGAGGTCATCGCAGCCTACTGGACGCACACTCGTGAGGTTGTCCCGACTGCTGAGAAGGTGTTTGCGAAGGTGCTTGAGCTCGCACACATGAAAAGAGAGGACATTGAGGCTCTCGGCGTCACGGGCTACGGCAGATTCGCCGTCGGAAAGCATTTCAACGCAGAACTCATTCAAGAGGAGCTCACAGTGAACTCAAAGGCAGCGATGTTCCTCGCAGGAATAATGAAAGGAGAGGCGATGATTATTGATATTGGCGGAATGGACAACAAAATAATCACCGCAAATGACGGAATTCCAGATAATTTCACGATGGGCGGGATATGTGCAGGCGCTTCTGGCAGATTTTTAGAGCTAACTGCGAGGAGAATGGGCGTGGATGTCGTTCAGCTCGGGAAACTTGCGCTTGAAGGCGACCCCACAAAGATAAAAATGGACAGCTATTGCGTCGTCTTCGGCATTCAAGACCTCGTTTCAGCGCTCTCAGCAGGCGCTCGGAAGGAGGATGTCGCAGCAGCAGCATGCTATTCCGTCGTTGAGCAGGTGAAAGAGCAGCTAATGCAGGAGATTGAGGTCAGAAAGCCCGCTATTGAGGTCGGAGGCACTTCGCTTGTCGCTGGCGTCCCGAAAGCGATGCGGGATGTGCTCGGATTTGATGTGATTGTGCCACCGCACTCGCAATACATAGGTGCAATCGGCGGCGCTCTTCTCGCTTCATCTTTCAGAAAATAGACTGAAACAAGCAGAAACGGACTGAAACGGACAGAAAACGGACAGAAAACGGACAGAAAAAGGTCAAACAAACCTCAAACATGCCTCAATCAATTTCGCCTGCATGAAGCACGACCAACGACGCAACAAAGAAAAAGCAGGAAAGCCAGAAAAGAAGTGAAAAGGAAGGCAAATGAGGGCAAGAAAACGGCTGAAATTCCGAAGAAGCGGATGAAAGCGGCTGAAACTGCGGAGCCTGCGATGAAACCTCCTATTTTCGCCACTTCAAAAATTCCAGAGAAAGAGCCGTATTTCTCAGCAGGCACAATATCTGCGACCCTCGCCTCCAAAAGAGGCTCTGCAATTGCGTTTCCGAAGGATGCGAAGAGAACGAAGGCGAGTAGCCAAGCGAAAGCGTGAGAGAAGCCGAGAGGTGCCACAGAAACCGCAGAAATCAAAAGACCGACGCAAATTAATTCTCCTTTTCCTCTGCGGTCTGCGAACTTTCCGACAGGTATTTGGAACAGTAAGAATGGAATTATTGAAATACTCAGCCATTCTGATATGTGAAAAGGCTCGTAGCCCATCTCTTGCAAGAGCAAAGGTCCGAAAATCCACTTTGATGCATACCAAAAATAGAGGGAAATCGTGCAAAATAGCAGTAAATACAACTCTAACGATGCATTAACACGCACAACAGCAGATGCGGCTTTTGTAGTTTTTGCAGATTTCGTTTTCACAGGCTCTTCAAGCGTGGTGAGTAGCGGGAGTGCTGCGAAAGAGAGCAGTGCTGCGAAGAGGTAAGGAGAGCGAAGCCCGAAGAGCGTTTCAAGGATGCCTGCGAGCAGGACGCCTGCGAGGAAGCCTGCGTTTGCGAAAGTGCCGAAGAGCGACCTGAACTCCCCTCGCCGTTCAACAGGCGAAATGTCCTTCACGAATGCTTCGGCAGCGACCCAGAGTGGCGTCGTGAAGGCGACGAGTGCGGTCTGAAGCGGTAGGAGTGCAAGCGTGCTTTTGTTGATGTAAAATGCGATGAATACGAGTGCTGAAAGCGAGAATGATGCGAAAAGCACTTTCTTCCTGCCTGCTTTGTCTGAAATTGCACCAACAGGAACACAAATGCAGAGCTCAACGATGTAAGCAATAGTCGCAATTAACCCTACGAGCTCAGGTCGCTGCACGAAGCTCTCCAAGTATCTCGGCTGAACGGTCGCAACCGCTGCGCCTGCGACGCCGAAAATGAAAACTGCCGTTGAAAATGTGAGCAACTGCCTCTCTCTCGTTCTTTCTTCTGCCCGCTCTACGCTTCCTCCGCCTGAACGCTCTCGCTGCACACGCATCCTTTTTTAAATCTTGCTGTGAAGAGAAAGCATGCGTGAGTGGCAAAATGAGGCTTCTTCGGCGACTGCGGAGGATTTCGCATCTTTGCTCGGTGAAGTGGAGCGGATTCTCAGCGAAGAGCAGAAAAGAAGAGAGGGCAGCGGTTTAGTCTTCATTCCTGCTCGGGAAATATTCGGAAGAGGCAAAGGCGGCGAAAGCGAGAGTGAAGGAGAGGCAAAAATAATGGTAGTTGGCGATATTCATGGCGATTTAGAGAGTCTTTCTCGCATTATTGAAGACTTTTTTGCGATAAATCCCTCCAAAATCATATTTCTTGGCGACTATGGAGACAGAGGAGATGAGAGTGTTGAGGTTTATTACACACTTTTCAAGTTTAAAATCTTTGTAGATGGCTCAAAAGGCTCTGAATCATTTGAAAGAGCTGCGGAATGCTCTTCTGCTGCGAAGTCGGGGAGTGAGAGTGAGTGTGAAAGCAGAGTAATTTTACTGCGAGGTAACCACGAGGGTCCGCCTGACCTTCCAGTTTCGCCTCACGAGCTTCCCTACCTGTTCGGGAGGAAATTCGGTGCGAAAGGTCGTGAATTATATTTGAAGGTTAAGACCCTCTGGGAGTTTTTACCGCATGCTGCGTTTATTGAATGCCTTTCAGGCGAAGGCTACTTGCTCACTCACGGCGGAATACCGCAGGATGCGACTTCGCTCAACGACATCTCTGAGGCTCACCGCAGACACCCGCACACGAGCGAGCTTGAGGAAATCCTGTGGAGCGACCCTTTTGAAGGCGAAGGCTGCACTTTCTCACTGCGAGGCGCAGGAAAGAACTTCGGCACGGACATTTCAGAGCGAGTCCTGCGGGCTTTGGGCGTGAAAACACTCGTGAGGAGTCACGAGCCTTGCGAGGATGGCGTCGAAGTGCTTCACAACGGCAGAATACTCACAATTTTCTCAAGAAAAGGCGCTCCTTACTTCAACTCGCATGCCGCTTACCTGCTTCTTGACGAAGACGCTCTTGAAACTGCGAGAAACGCCTACGAACTCGCAGCGAAAACAGTGCGGTGGTAGCCCTCCACCACCTTTTCTTCTTTGTTTCTCTCTTTCCTCTCCGCTCGCTCACTCACTTTTCCTTCAGAGCAGACGCAATTGCGGGGGCAACACTCACCCTGCTGAACGCCGAAGGGACAGTGTCAGTCGCAAAAATGTCTCTGACGCCTGCTTTCAGCATTCTTAAGACGGCATTTTGAGCGAAAATTCCGTGAATGCATGCGACAAAGACATCTTTTGCGTTCTGCGACTTCAGAATTTTTGTTGCTGTTGCGATTGTTCCTCCTGTTGATATAATATCGTCAACAATAATCACATTTTTGCCATCAACATCAAGCGATTTATGCTTAATTTCAACCTCTGAACCGCTTATTCTTCGCTTTTGAAGCACATCCCATGTGAAGCCTGTGGCGTTTGCGAGTGCTTTTGCGAGCTCTGTGGCGCCCTCGTCGGGTGCAACGACGACCGCATTCTCAACAGAGGAAAGCGCAGAGGCGAGCAAGGGAACGGCGTTTATTTCGTAAGTGGGGACCTCAAAAAAGCGAAGCGCATCTGGAGAATGCGCATTCACGACGAACACACGCCTCGGTCTGAAGGAGCTGACGCAGCGAGCGACGACCCTTGCGGATATTGCCTCTCCTCGCTCGAAGCGCTTGTCCTGACGGGCGTAGCCCATGTATGGAATCACGACATCCACCGCTGCGCTCGGGAAGACATCCTCAACCGCATCCAAGAGCTGAAGCAGGCAGAAGAAATCGCTGTCAGAGAGAATGCTTTGAACGACCACGACCTCCGCCGTCTCTTCGCTTTCACTCTCAAGGATTCGTGTGTAGAGTTCGCCGTCTGGAAACCGTTTGAACTCGCAAAGCGCCAAGACACCGCCCAAGACTTCTGCAATCCGAGAAGCAAGCAACTGCGACGCACTCCCAGAAACTATTTTCAACGCCATCCCATTCCTTTGAAGCAAATCTTATTTATTTCAAGTGGAAAGTGAGGGGCGAGAGCGGGAAGGAGGGCGAGTGTGTTGAAGCCTTCAGAGAAAGTGAGCGGAAGAACCTCAAGAAACGCAAGGAACGCAAAAAGAAACTCGGCGAGGAAGGAGAGTGCGGAGGAAAAAGCGCAAGATTTTGAAGAACTCAAGCATATTACAGCAGTTTCGCTACTCGCCCTTTGTGGCATCTCATCGCTTTTTTCTGTGGTGGGGGCGAAGCCGTTGAACATCTTTTTTGGAATTCTCGGCGCCTACTGCATTCCTCTCGCTTTTCTGCTCTGGAAAGGCCTCGTTCAGCCGAAACTCTCCATTCTGCTCGCTCCTCTTGAATTTTTAATCCTCGCATATCCGATTGTTGTGGCATTTGCACCGCATTTTCACATTGATTTCAATCCTGCAGTTGTCGTTACGGTGATTTGTGCGGGCATTCCTGCAATTTTCATGCTTCGGACGAGAGGGCTTCTGGAAGCGTAGTGGTAATGAATCAGAGCGTTCCTCTTCCGAGCTTGCGTCCCGTCTGACAATTTTCAACATATTGTGGTCAATTTTCGGCGTTGCACTCGTTTTGAGGGCTTTCCTTCCATACGAGCATGTTTTTCGTGGCGGTGTCTGGAGGTTCGGTTCGGATGACCCCGTGTTTCACATGCGTCTCGTGGAGAACGCACTCTTCGGCGACCACTTCCCCTTCCGCATATTCTACGACGCTTTCACATACTTCCCGTTTGGTAGTCACCTGCACTTCGCACCTCTTTATGACCAAATTATGATTTTTGCACCTTGGATTGTAAGCGCTGGGCGTCCAACGCTTGCATTAACGCATGCAATAGCAGCATATTATCCCGCAATTCTCGGAGCTTGCGTCGTTTTCCCCGCATATTTCATCGGTAAAACGATTCATAACCGTGCAACAGGATTGATTTCCGCCGCTTTGATTGCAATTATACCAGGTCAGTTCCTCTCACGCTCAATTCTCGGCTACTGCGACCACCATGTCGCCGAAGTCCTTGTTCAGCACGGTTGCGATGCTTTTCCTCATTCTCGCAGTGAAGCATGCGAAGGAGCAGCAGTCAGCATTTTTTATTGAGCCTCGCAGGGATTGGGCGGTTCTCGTTTTCGCAGCTGGCGCAATCATCCCGATTCTCGCTCTGCCTTGGGCTTGGGGTCTCCTCGTCTCATTCATTTTCTTCGCCCTCGTCCCGCTTTTCGCAATTTTCGTGAGGGAAGAGGCAAAGCCACTATTCTTCACGCTCGCAGCAGGCATATCCCTCGGCGTTTACCTCTTAATGTGGGTCGCAGGTCTCATGTTCGTTTCATAATATTCATTTACGGCATTATTCAGTATATTATTGATGCAGTTAGCGGAGAAGATGTTGATTATTTGTGCAAAGTTCTTGCATTTGAGTTCATTATTCCGCTGATAATGCTTGCTCCTTTCTTCAATCTATCCACTTTTTACAACGAAAAGCATATTGCGACATTTGCTCTCGGCTTCATTATTTTTTCAGCGCCTCTCGCTTTCAAATACGCACTGCGGCGCAGGGAGGAGCGTGCTTTGGGTGCGAGTGAAGATGCAAACAAAGGAGGCAAAGTTACGGGCGGAGGAGGTGCCGTTGTCGGAAGAACGGGCGGATTCAGCGAGAAATTGACGCCTTTCTTGCCTCTACTCACGCTTGCATTCGTCGCAGTGTTTGCCTCTGTTCTCGCTCCTTCTGTTGTTTCAAGCGTTTTAGGTGCTTTCGGCGCACTCACGCCCAGGGGCGGCGCTCTGACGATTGCGGAGGCGCATCCGCTTTTTGAGGGTGGCTGGGCTTGGTTCGTAGCTGAACCGATAACGCTGATTATTTCATACTTCGCACTCGCATACCTCGCATGGATGTTTTTTGAGCGTCGTCGCCCCGAACATCTGCTCATGCTCCTCTGGAGTCTTTTCATACTCGCAGCAGTCGGCGCCCTAATCCCTGGCATGGGTCAAAACCGCTTCGCTTACTACCTTGCGGTGAACGCATCCATCCTGACAGGACTCTTCGCAACGAAAACTTACGAAATCGTAGAGAGCGGTGCTGCTGCGGAGGATGCGGAGGCACGAAGAAAGGAGCAGCGAGCAGCTCGTAAGAAGAAAGGTGGCGTGAAGAAGAAGGGGCGAGTTGAGGCTGAGAAGGAGGCGTTTGACTTGCCACTCATCGCTCTCACCACAGGCGTTTTCGCAGCGCTTTTCGCAGGAATAAAGTATGTCGGCATCTCCGCTTTAATCCCATGGTTGCTCCTCTTACTGCTTCTGCTCTTCTGGAAGCAAGCGAGGGAGAAAGGACGAAAAGAAGAGAAGAATTTGCGCAGGTCTCTCGTTTCCTTGCTCCTCATTACTTTCATTCTCTTTCCATTTCCGCTCAACGCCCTCACACCGTCAGAATCGCTCGGAGTTCCCGCAGGAGAGCCCGCTTGTGTCCATTATTCTCTCGCAATAGCGTCAGAAAGGTGGCACGGCGCCCCTGATGACTGGTATGATGCGCTGACATGGATGCGAAATAACACGCCTGACCCTGGAGTTGATTACTACACAACATACGAACTGAATGAGACGACGGGGCGCTACGATTATCCCGAAAGTGCGTATGGTGTGATGAGTTGGTGGGACTACGGGCATATTATCACATTCATCGGACATCGCATCCCTAACGCTAACCCATTCCAAGCGGGAATAGGTGGTCCTCCTGTTGTGAAGTATTACGATGCAAACGGAGATGGCAGATACTCAAAAGGAGAGGCAATCGTCGCAGACAAAGACAGAAACGGTAAATTTACGGATGAAGATGAAGCTTTGTTCGGCGAAGTCCCAATCAACGCAAAACTCAGGCGTTTCAGCATAGATGAGATGTATTACGATGCCAATGATAACTATAAATATGATAAAGGTGAGGCGATTGTCGCAGACAAAGACGGAAATAGCAGATTCACGGATGGCGACGAGGTCTTAATGGGCGAGACACCGCCGAAGAATGCCACTTTAAGAATCCTTGCGTTCATACCTGGGGCTTGCGAGTTCCTCTTGGCGCAGAATGAGAGCGTTGCAAACAAAATTCTTGATGAACTCGGCTCTCGCTATGTCATTTCTGACTTCAGAATGATTGATTTCACATGTTGGGTGTATCCTGTGTGGGCAGGCGAGCCAACGACGAACTACTGCATGCAAGTATGGACTGAAAATGGGACAAGAGTTGTGCGGAAGCCGAAATTTTGGAGGTCTATGGAGATAAGACTGCACCTTTTTGACGGCAGAGGCTTCGCACTCAGCGAGAATGAGTTTGTTGAGCCGCTCAAGCATTACAGACTCGTGCATGAATCGCCTTCAACGGTTGCGACTTTCGGCGGAGATGAGCTGAAATTTGTGAAAGTTTTTGAATATGTGAAGGGTGCTCGTGTTGTTGGCAGCGCACCCGCAGGCTCAATCGTTGAAATCTCAACGAATGTCACGACAAGTCGTGGAAGAACCTTCACTTACGCACAGCGAATGCTCTCAAACGGCTCTTTCTCTTTCGTTGTTCCTTATTCAACGGAATGCCCGAGCCCAATAAGCCCCGCAGAAGGCGGCACAAATTACACAGTTTGCGCCTCAACATACAATCTGCGGCGAGGTCATTTTGAGAACAACACGGTCGTGTGGGATGTTGAACGCAATGTTGAAGTTCCTGAATCTGCGGTTTTGAATGGAAATGTCGTGAGGGTGAATCTTTAATTTTTGGGCAGCGAACGCAACCTTTATATACTCAAATTTGAGTGATATTTGAGTGTCATGCCCGCAGCGGACAGGGTCACAATCAAAATACCGAGGGAGCTCTACGAGAAACTGCGTGAGCATATTGAAGGCACAGGATTCTCAAGCGTCACCGAGTTCATCGTTTTCGTAATGCGGACACTCGTCTCCACTGGGAAACTCACGGAAGAAGACAAGCTGACGGAGGAGGAAGTGCGTGCTGTTCGTGAGCGACTGCGTCGTCTCGGATATTTGTGAAGGTTTGTTTTGTGGTTTGTGTCTTGTGTGGTAGTGGTGTGTGGTGTAGTGCGGAGTGGTGAGTAGTGTGTAGGGTAGAGAGTAGTGAGATGAGGGTGAGGTGAGGGCGTAAAAGGAGGAGAGAGCGAGAAAGAAAAGGAGGGAGGTTGAGTTCAGATGGTAGAAGGTGCGGAAGAGGGAGGTAAGAAGGCAGTTTTTCTGCCTGCCGAGCTTTACAAGCGAGTAGAGGAGCGAGTTCGCATCTCAGATTTTGAATCTGTGGACGAGTATGTGGCGTTTGTGCTTGAGGAGGTGCTGAAGGCGGTTTCGGAAGAAGAGGAGGGGGAAGAGGAGGAAGTTTCGCTGAGCGAGGAAGAGGAGGAAGAGGTGAAACGGCGTTTGCGTGCTTTAGGCTACTTGGAGTGAAAGAGCATGGACACGGTGTTGCTTTTAGTCGCCGCATTTGCTTTCATTTGCGAGTATCTGAATGCATCTCTGGGAATGGGCTACGGCACGACTTTGGCGCCTTTGCTCCTTCTTCTCGGATTTCAGCCTTTGCAGGTCGTTCCCGCAGTCCTTTTGGGGCAGCTCGCAAGCGGATTCTTCGGCGGATTTGCACACCACAAGCTCGGAAACATCCACTTGGACTTCCGAAGGGACGAAGAGATTTGCAGAAGGCTTCGCTTTCTCGGATATATACCGAAATCCCACGACTCAAAAGTGATATTTGTCCTCGCAATATGCGGTATTGTCGGCGCTTTGACCGCCGTATTCTTCACTTTGAACATTCCAACGGTGCTTCTTGAGGTGTATATTGGTGCGATGGTCACTGCAATAGGCATATTTATTCTCATAAAAGGGAGGAAAACGCATAAATTCTCGTGGAAGAGGCTCGTTTTAATCGGCTTAATAAGCTCTTTCAACAAAGGTGCGAGCGGTGGCGGTTATGGCCCTCTTGTCACTGGCGGTCAAATTTTGAGCGGCAGTTCTGCAAGGAGTGCTGTCGGAGCCACAGCGGTCTCTGAGACTTTCGTCTGTGTCGTTGCCTTCATCGCATATCTTGCATTCAAAGGGGATATTTTTTGGAAGCTCGCAGTCGCAACAACAGTTGGCTCGGTTGCTGCTGCCCCTCTCTCCGCATTTACCGTGAAGAAAATATCCTCTGAAAATTTGAAAATTGCTATCGGTGTCGCAACAATACTGCTCGGTTCGTCCATTTTGGCGAAAATTGTGGTGTAAAGGTGTAGGAAGTGAGAAAGGAAGTGGGAAAAGTAAATTGTGGTGTAAAGTTGTGGTGTAAAGGTGAGGGAAAAAGGAAGGGGAAAAGAGAGGGAAGAGGAGAGAACGGTAAGAGGTGAGGAATATGGGAGGAAGTGGCGATAGATTGAAATCGCTTGAGAACAGGAGCATATACATATTGAGGGAGGCGTATGCGGAGTTTGAGCGACCTGCGGTTCTCTGGTCAACAGGAAAGGACAGCACAACGGTTCTGCATCTCTGCCGAAAGGCGTTCTTCGGGAAAATTCCTTTCCCTGTGATTCACATAGACACGGGAAGAAAGTTCAGGGAAATGTATGAATTCAGGGACAAATTGGCGAAAGAGTGGGATTTGAACCTGATAATTGCACGAAACGAAGAGGCATTAAAGGCAGGAATGGGACCAGAAAAAGGCAAATTGGAATGTTGCACTGCTTTAAAGACGCAAGCATTGATGAAATGCATTGCAGAACACGGTTTTGACGCACTCATTCTTGCGATAAGACGGGATGAGCATGGCGTTAGGGCGAAGGAGCGGACTTACAGTCCCCGTGACCAGCATTTCCACTGGGACTACCGAGAGCAGCCACTTGAGGTCTGGGATTACTTCCAGCGGGCGACAGGCGAAGGCACGCACACGAGAGTCCACCCGATTTTGCATTGGCGGGAGCTGGATGTCTGGGAATTCATTAAGAAGGAGCGCATTCCTGTGAATCCGCTTTACTTCGCAAAGAATGGAAAGCGATACCGCTCTCTCGGATGCGAGCCATGCACATCGCCGATTGAATCAAACGCAGCGACAATTGACGAAATTGTTGAGGAATTGAGGCGAACAAAAACGGCAGAAAGGGCTGGAAGAGCTCAAGATAAGGAAAAGGCGTTCATGATGATGAAATTAAGGGCGCTTGGATACATGTAGGTGTGTTTGTGTGTTGTGTTTGTGTGAGCGTGAGTGGCAATGGAAGAGGCGAAAGTTGTGTTTGTAGGGCATGTTGACCACGGAAAATCAACGCTGATAGGCAGATTACTCTACGACAGCGAGAGCATTCACGATGAAAGGGTCGCAGAGATTCAGGAATTGGTGGAAGAATTCAAAAGAAGGTTTGAGTTTGCATACTTTTTGGATGCATTAGAGGATGAGATGCGAGAAGAGCGGACAATTGACACCACTGCTCTGATGTTCAAGGGTAAAAATCGCCTTTACACGCTCACAGATGTGCCAGGACACAGGGAATTCATAAAGAATATGCTCACGGGTGCGTCTCATGCTGACCTCGCCGTTCTCGTCGTCTCCGCTACGGAAGGCGTTAAAGAGCAGACAAGAAGGCATCTCTTCCTTCTTCACCTTTTAGGTGTTCCTGTCATTGCGGTTGTCGTTAACAAAATGGATGCCGTCGCATACAGCAGAGAAAGGTTTGAGGAAGTATGCTCGCAGGTAAAATCTGTTTTACGCTCACTTGGAATGAGCGAAGATGTCGCATTCATTCCCGCTTCCGCAATAAATGGCGAGAACATTTACAGAAGAAGTGAGAATATGGGCTGGTATGCAGGAAAGACGCTGATTGAGACATTAGATGAGGTTGAATTGCGGAAATCTTCTGAGGAGAAATTCAGATTCGTCGTTCAAGATATTTACGAAGTCGCATCGTCGCAAGTAATTGTCGGGAGAGTTGCGAGTGGAAGAATGAGCGTCGCAGAGGAAGTCGTTTTTGAACCTTCGCACATAAGAGCGAGAATTTCCAAAATATTGACTGCTGACGGCGAAATGAACGCTGCTGAAAAGGGAGATTCCGTCGGAATTGTTTTGCAAGCGGTCGGCGGAGCAGACACAGAAGCAGAAACGGAGGCAGAAACAAGAGCAGAAGCGGGAGCGAGGAGCAGAAACGGCAAGAGGAGAAGCGGGCGGTGGCGTGGTGAGGCGAGGGGATGTTTGTGGTTACGCTCACGAGCCACCAATCGCAGTGAGCGGTTTCTTGGGCGAGGCAGTCCTTCTTGAGCCTCTGGAGAAGGGAGAAGTTTTGAATTTAAGGGTCTGCACCGCATCTGTTGAGGCGAAAGTGCTTGAGATAAGGGAGCGAATAGACTCTGAGAGCGGAGAGATGCTTGAGCAGTTCCCGGAAGAAATAGAAGCAGGCGATGCAGCGGTCATTCTCTTTGAGACCGAGCCTGTCGTTGTGGAGCGGTTTTCAGAGATTCCCCCACTTGGAAGGTTCGCTCTCGTGAGAAACGGAAGAAATATCGGTGCAGGCGTCGTTCTTGAAATTTTTGGCGAGGAAGCGAGGAAAAGCAATATATAAAACAGCAACATATAACAACATATGGAGAAAGAGGAGGTTGGGGAAAAAGTAGAAAAGAGGATAACTCTCAGAGAACTTCCTTGGAAAAAGAGTCCAGATTTTAGAGAGAAGTTTGCAGATGTCATGAGAGTGGGTTTCGCAGGTGAGAGAGGCGTTTTTCTTGAATTTGGGCATGTCGACTGTGAGGGCTTTGAAAAGGATGGGTCTCCCGAAGGTCTACATGTCAGTTGGCATACTAGAATCTTCGTAAGCCTCGGACATTTGAAGGAGATTGGGAATGTCATTTCAGAAGTTGTAAGGAGGGAAGAAGAGAAAGGGAGAAGGGAAGAGAAAGGGGAAGGAGAGGAGAAATGAGGGAGAGAAAAGATACAACGGAGTTTTCGCTCCCAATCGGTAGAAATACGACGAGCCTTGATAAGATATCTCTATTTAAGATAAGGTCAGAATGGGCAGAACTGTACAGGTATCCGAGGCAGAGTTTTTATAGGTTAAGCCATAGCGGGCTTTCATCTTTACTGAATGAGGCGGAGGATTTACGCAGAAAGGGAGAATACATGCAAGCCTCTGAGAAGTATTACAAGTTCATGGAGGAATCTGTAAAGGTTCTCGCTGAGCGTTATGCACCTGAAATGTGTGAAAAAGCCTCAAGATACGGTGGATGGGGCTTCTGGAAGCAGGAAGGAAGAGCACGGTCTTAGTATGGCTTACCACGCAGTTAGGAATGCGTTGGAAGAGCAGGAGGGAGAAAACTTATCAGAAACTTTCGCACTCGCTTGGAAGTCGGCAAGAGAACTCCATGGAGAAGCTTTCCATGAGTTCGCCTTACCTGAGGAGACTATCTTAGAGGACGCAAAAAATATAAAGAAATTCTGGGAGCGATTCAAAGACAAGCTTGAGGAGACAGAGAGACTTGTTATCTATAGGGGAAGGGAGGATGAAGAAATTATATACCGTTAAGCATGGTGATGAACTGCTGAAAGGAAAGGATACTTTCGCTTGCCCCGAATTAGGTCACCTCTGGAGGTTGGAGGAGATGGAAGGCTTTTGATGATACAAATCGAAAGTCAAAACGGTGTGAAAAATGTTCCTCGTTCTCGGTGTGGACGCAGCCTCTTGGAATGTAGTTCGGAGCAATTTGAGCGAGTTGGAGAACCTTGCTCGTCTCGTTGAAATAGGCGAAGCGAAGGAAATCGTTTTGAGGGAGAAGCCGATTTCAGCATCAATATGGTGTGGAATGTTCTGCGGTCTTCCGCCTGAGAAGCATAAACACGAGAGTTATGTGAGGAATGGAGAGATTGTGCGTCGTGAAGACATAAAAGTGAAGTTTATATGGGACATTTTACACGCAGAGGGCAAGAAGGTTTATGCGATAAATGTTCCATTTGTTGTTCCACCATACTCTTTCGGCGTAGATTTCAAGCCTGTTGGCTTCGGACTGCCGACGAATGAGCGAGAATGGGAGGAGGAACTGCGAAGAGTAACAGCGAAGACAATAGAAGTGATGCATGAAGAACCTGACCTCCTCATATCAGTTTTCACGCTCTTAGACAGGGTTCAGCACTTCCACTGGGGTGAGCCTTGCGTTTTGGAGTGGTATCGCCGTTTAGACGAGAAGATAGGTGAGATTGTGTTCGAGACTGGCTTTCTTGACGACGATGCTCGCATGAAAAACAGGCTCATTCTGATTTCTGACCACGGCTTCTGCTCATTCGGGGAGGCGAAAGTGCGAACGCTGCCAGAGCAGACACCTCACGGAAGACTGAAGGGCGACCACTCTGAAAGGGCGATGCTTATCACCGTGAATGTCTCTTACCCCATTGAAAAGCCGCAAGATGTTTTCTTCGCTATACGGGAAGCGTTAAGATAAAAGAAAGTAGAAATGAGGATGAGAAGAGAACAAAAATGAACAGCATGCGGGCATGCGGGTGTCAGTGGTGCGAGTGATCTATGACAAATGCAGAGTGCAAAAGGCAAAGGGTCGTTGGATGGGATGCGAGCCACAGTGAATTCCTGATTGAGGACTACTATTACTTTTCAAAGCTCAAGAGAATCGCAGAGAAGGAAGGAATAGAGATACATCAAGTCGATAACTTCAACAAGTTAGAGGAATATGATGTAATAGTTTTCAACTATCCTGAGGAAAGATTTGAAAGTTGGGAGATAAAGAAAATTTGGGAGTGGCTTAAAGCGGGAAAAAGACTGATATTCACTTCTTACTACAAAAATATGGACTCAACCGCTGAAAATATAAACAATGTGTTTGCAAAGCTTGAAATACCTGTGAGAATTAACAACGATGTTGTGATTGATCCAGAGAACAATGCGGGAGATATGATGTTTCCGATTGCAAGATACGATAAGTATAAGGTTGTAATGCCATGCACATCTTCAATAACCGCACAAAAGAACTGCACAGCACTCGTAATCAGCTCAGATAAAGCTCTGGCAAAGCCAACAGGGTTTAAAAAACCCGTTTTGGGGGTCAAGTTCAAAATGAAAGGTGAAATTATCGCCCTCGGAACTTGCGTATTCTGGGATAACCACTGCATAGAACTTGAAAACAATAAGATGCTTGCCTCAGATTTGCTTAAACTTTAGCCCTAATTTTAATTCAACAAATTAAAACCGATGAAGTTAAGCTTTTGTTGTAACATTTTCTGTGGGAGCGTGTGAAGAGAAAAGAAGAAGAAAAAGGAAAAGGGGGATTAGAACAATTTCCCCCGATTCATTATCCTGTTGGGGTCTAAGATTTGCGAGAATTTGCGCCAAATTTCGGCGAGGTAGCCAATTCGCTCAATAGTAGGCTCAATAATACCCGCATAAGGTCTGAACCAGCCGTAGATGCCCGCATTAAGGAGGTTTTCGAACTGCTTCTTGTTGTATTCTCTGAGTTTTTCGCCTGCACCTTCCGCAGCACCGTCGTAGAATATGTCAAGTTCCACATAACATAACTGACCGTGGAATGGGTAAATTGGATTTAGGTAAAAATGCACGAACTCTTCGGGAAATCCCACTTCAATTGCGGTGCGTCTGTGCATTTCGTAGTATTTCGGTGCCATGTTGAGCGGACCGTAGAGACCGATGCAGTGGTAGTTTCCTCGCAATCCGAAAACCATGCAGCTCTTCTCAGTGCCTCCGAGCGTTTCGTAGAAGAAGTTTGATGCGAAATCCTCAGGGAAATCCAGCAATTCTCCTTTGCCCTCAGAGAGAACGAAATTCCGCAGATGCTCGTTGAAAATTTCATCTTTCGCTTCAAAAATGCCGTCAATCCCCTCAACTAACGCACAAAGAACGAACTTTGGTAGGCTTTCATAGTCGTAGTCGTAAGTCCCGCACATTCCCTTCAGCCAACTTTGGTTGTCAACGAGGCGCAAACTCGCCACTAACTCGTCATTCATCACATTGTAAATGAAAGGGACGGCGTCTTCTATGCTGTTGAAGCCCACAAAATATGCTTTTCTGTTGTCGTATATGCGGTAGAGCCTTGCAGTCAGCTCTACGACGACACCGCAAGTGCCGGGATGCGAGCAGAAGACGCCTGTGAAGTCGGGACCGACACCGTATCTGAAGTGAGGAAGCGAGGAGGAGAGCGCTCTTGAGCCTGTCTTCACAATCTCACCATTCGGCAGAACCATCTCATACGACAAGACATGGTCGTGTCCGTCAGCAGCGGAAGTTTGGTAAATGCCTCGCAGGTAGTAGTTCGTGAGGACGCTCACCGTGAGAGGAGCATCAGGAAACGCAGGTCTCAGCTTGAACTTGCGAGTTTGCTCGTAAAGCATTCCGAATGTCACGGCAGGCTCAACAGTTGCGGTCTTCATATCCGCATTTATCTCTATTATGCGATTCATCCTGCCTAAATCGAGCAAAATGCTCCCATCGTGGACGGGAATTGCGAGTCCTCTTATGTTTATTCCCGTGCTTAACGGAACTACTGGCACTTTTTCTTCATTCGCAAGCATCAAAACCTCTCTCACTTCTTCCTTGTTCGCAGGTCTGACGACAAAAGCAGGTCGCTTCGGCGGGACGAAATGCCAGTGCTGGTCTCTCGCATACGAGGCGCAAATCGCAATGTCGTCTGTCGCATGCTCCTCTCCAACAATTTCCTGCAACTTCCTCAAAATCGCTTTATTATTCTTCATTTCAAAAACCCTCCTCGTGTGTTTGTTTATTCGCTTTTCCTACAACCTGCTCACAAAGCCTCATTCAGTATTTCAACGACATCCAAAACTTGCAATTTGCTTCCCGCATGCTTCGCAGCATCTCTCAAATTCCGCTTGCAGAAGGGGCATGCGCTCACAATCGCATCTGCTCCCGTCTCTTCGGCTTCTTTCAAGCGCTCTTCCGCACTCCAGACGGCGAAATCGTTGAATGCCGACTTCACGCCTCCGCCAGAGCCGCAGCACCACGCCTCCTCCCTCACTCTACGCATCTCTGAAATCTCAACCGCAGCACTCAACACCTCTCTCGGCTCCTCGTAAATGCCCAAATCTCGCCCCAAGTGGCAGGGGTCGTGGTATGTCGCCTTCAACGGCAACTCCTTCACATCCAAACCTCGCTCTCGCATAAGCCTTTGAATGAACTGCGTCGCATGCAGAAGTTCTATTCCTTCCTTGCTGAAATCCGCACCGAATTCCGCATAGTCCTTCTTCAGCGTTTTAAGACATCCCGGGCATGTGAAAACGACTGTTTTCGCTCCACTTTCGCAAATAGCATCGTAATTATGGCGAATATGCTCCCTCACAATATCTGAATCATGCCATCCTGCACGCATTAAAACGGAACAACAGCACCATTCCTCATCCAAAACTTGATATTCAACGCCTAATTTATCAAAAATGCATAGCATCGCATCCGCTATCTCAGGCACTCTGAACCTTGCGGTGCATCCTATGAAATAAAGCACATCCGCACCCTTCGTGGGCTTCAAGTTCTCGCTCTCAAACGCTTCCTCTTCGCCGTAGGCATTCCTTGTGCGCTTCACCTTCTCCGCAATACCCCTGTGAGCATCTGGCATCCAACCCCTTCGCACAATTTCACGACGCATCTCCTCAAATATCTCAGCAAGCGGAAGCTCAACCTTTGACACACGACGACACTTCTCGTAGCAAGCACCGCAAAGCGTGCAAGCGAAAACCGCATTCAGAAGACCTTCCGTCGGCTCTTCAATTTCACCTTCAAGCAGTTCCCTGAAAATCTCCATTCTTCCGGGCGCATAGAACGCTTGGAATCCGAAGTATGTGCCACTCGGACACAAAGGCGACCACGCTTCTTGCGGGTGGAATGTTGCGATGCTGCACAATTTGCACTTCACACAATGGTATATCGCCCTCTTTATTTCATCCTTCGATAACGACATGCCCTTCACCCCTCTTGTGCCTTTCCTTTGCTAAAAATCAAAATATTTTTTCACATATTCTCGCATCTCTTCATCGGTGATGCAAGAAGTTCTGCCGCGCTCATACTGCATTTTTATGTCCTTAAATATGGCTTCCACCCTCGTGTCGTCCTTTCGCAGTTTCAATTCAATGCCCTCGCTGCGAAGAATCTCCTCTATTTTGTGCCTCACGACCTCTCTGCCTGAGGTTGCACCGACGATGAGTTTGCGAGATGCGCCGACAACATCAGGCGGGAAAGGCTCGTAAACGAATGGATTCTTGAGGATGCCTGCGGTGTGTATTCCGCTCTCATGCGCAAACACATTCTTACCGACGACTGCTTTGTTTAGTGGAATGTGCAAGCCCACATTCTTCTCAATGAACTCTGCGAACTCCGTCAAGCACTCCAAATTATATTTGTGGAAGCCTGCGACACGCAACTCAAGGAAAACGAGCACCTTCTCCATCTCTGCGACGCCAGCACGCTCTCCCATGCCGAGAAAAGTGGTGTTAACCCAGTTTGCGCCATGCCAGAGCGCTGCGATTGACGCAGATGTCCCGAAGCCGAAATCGTCGTGTATGTGCGTCTCTATGTCTTTGACGCCCAAACGCTTCATCGCTTGAACGATTCTCGGAATGCTGTAAGGGAAGTCATCAAGGAATGGAATGCCGAAGTTAAGCGTATCGCATATGCGAATGATTGCATCAGGCGCCCTTTCCAATATTTCCGCAACAAAAGGAAGCACAAAACCCTCAATATCTGCTCTTGTTATATCCTCCAAATGGCATCTCGGTCTCAAACCGTGAGCAACCGCATACTCTAAAGCCTCAAGATACTTCTCCTTCGCCTCTTCTCTGCTCTTGAATCCTATTTTTTGAAGAATGTGAGCATCGCTTACCGACATAAGGATGCCCGTCTCTTTAATGCCGTCAAATTTCAAGACCAAATCTATGTCCTCTTTACGAGCACGAGCCCAAGCAGTGACCTCTGTGACGCTCTGCATGTCAAGCATTTCTCTCGCTGCCGCTCTGTCGCCTTCGTCAAAAAGAAATGTCTCTGTTTTCTCAATTCCGATGCGTTGCAGGAACTCGTAAATCTTGACCTTATGCTCTGGAAGCATCACGATGCCTGGCATCTGCGCACCCTCTCTTATCGTTGAATCGCTTACGCAGATTTCATTCGGGTCTCTGCCATCCGGAAGCTTAATCTTCGGCAAATCCTCATACCGCATGAACAAACCTTCCTCAGACGACATCGCCCTTTACGCTTCTCCTTCACCTTTAAATTCTTTTTCTCTTTTTTCTCTACCGCAACCATGTTCTTTACCGCAACCATGCCTTCACAACTGCAGTCCGCTATCTCTGCCTACTCTGCCTCTCTTCTCTTATGCATCTTCCGCCTTCTTTTTCCCCTTCTCTACCACTTCACCGCTTTCAACCTCTTTGACATGCACACGCACTCGCTTCTTCAGCACGGGAACGAGCCGTTTAATCGCAACTTCGCCGTCTTTCTCCATTTTGAACTCGTTCACGGGCTTATTCGGAGCGCTCCCGTCAACTTCGTATATGTAGAAGCCTTCTTCGCCATTTATTGAAACGATGAACTCCTTTTCACCTATTTTTTTAATGCCAACGCCCGAAACTCTCTTCAAAATATCCAATATATTCGTCCCTTTCGGTATACTGACATCATACTCTTCGCTGAATGCATCCAATACTCCGTATAATCTCTCTCTGTTAAGGCGAAGAACTTTCGTATTCCCGTATTCTTCAGCAGAAACGAGACCAGCATCCTCCAAAATACGCACATGCTTCGCTGCGACTGGCACTGAAATGCCTATTTCACGGGCGAGACCAGTGATGTGGTAGTTTTTGCGGAGGAGCAGTTTGAGCATTTTCACCCTCGTCTTGCTGCCTATCGCCCTGAACAGCTCGGCGTTATCCATTCTGCTCATATCTCTTTGCTCAATTCATATAAATCTTCTGCGAGTTTCGTAAGGTATGCAACGACACCGCTCTCAAGGCTTTCAAGCCATTCTCTCGGAATTGAACGCTCGCCGTAGAACGCACCGCTCACCGCTCCTGTCATCGCAGCAATCGTGTCCGTGTCGCCTCCGAGTGAGATTGCGAAGACGATGCTTTCCCTGAAGTCGTGAGAGCGTAGGAACGAGAATATTGCAGTCGGCACGGAATTGAACGCCGCCTCCCCGTTGCCAAGTTCTGAAACTGCTCGCTTTCGTGCCTCTTCTTCGTCCTCCTTCGCATGCAAAAGCGCCTCAATCCTCGCCAACTTCTCCTTGTAAATGCGGTGGCGAGCAAACGCATGCAAACTGCGGAGCATTTCCCTCTTCGTTTCTCCCGCCTCCTCCTCTTCTTCTTCCGCAGACACCGTGTAACGATTGCAGCCGTAACGACACGCAAGTGCGACAGCGAAAGCGAGCAGTGCAGCACCCTCTTTCGCAAGTTCGTGTGCATGCGTGATTTCGCTCACCTTAAATGCAACCTCACGCAACTTCTCCGCATTCTCGTGGTAGAGCAAGCCAACAGGCGCAATACGCATCGCAGCACCGTTCCCGTAAGAGCCTTCACCGCCGAATATTTTGCGTGATGCCTCCTTCCAGCTGACGCCCTCGCTCAACATCTTCAGCACTTCCCTCGTTCCAGGGCCGTAGCCCCTGCTCTCGTTGTAGTTTCGGAGGAACTGCTGCGCAAGGTGAGCGCCGTTGAAGCCCTTGCATGCGATAAGCGACTCCGCAACGCCGATTGTCATTTCAGTGTCGTCAGTGTATTTACCTGAAACCATTTTCCAGCCATGCTTCTCGTAGAAACGCCTCGCAGATTCGCCGTCAAAACCCTCAACAGGCGCACCGAGAGCATCGCCAACCGCAACACCGAGCAACGCTCCCCTGAATTTCTCTAACAACGACATTCAAGCACGCACCCCACAACAACACACCGCACCGCTCCCTTCGCTCCTACCTTGCTCCTCCACCACCACTCGCTCTTCCGCTCACAGCGTTAGAATTCTGCTACCGAAAAGAAGGAGAAGGAATGCAAGCAAAATGAGGACAATAGCGAGAATAATTACAATTTTAACGGATGCGGTATCCGTTCCGAAAATAATGGGGAAGGGCCCTATCATGACGATGCCTCCGCCTCTCACTTCAGGGCGACCTTCCTCTCTCGGAGTTCCTGTTTCGCCTGCGCCGCCCGCAGATGCTTGCTTCCAAGCGTGGTAGAACATGCAAAGCATCCCCGCAGCAACGAAAATGAATCCTGCGAGAAGCAAAGCAACACCGAGCACCATCCACTTCATACTACCACCCCTGCAAGGATACCGCAAGCTTCAGCTTGCGGAGGAATTGCAGGAATGTAAAAGCTCCTGAAGCTGACTGATGTCAAAATCTTTATGTCATCCTCCTTTGCATCTTGAGTTATTCTCTTTCCTGTCTTAATATCATGCAAGCTCAGTCTTCTCTTTCTCTCGTTGCATCCTCCTATGTAACACAATCCGTATATGGAGTGTCTGACTAAAGTCCCTCTCTTTAAGCCTAAAGACCTTGTACCTCCATACCTTTTCCTTATACCACCCTTTGATGGCTGGAACCTATGCAACTGCCTCCTGTGGAATCTCAAAGGAACAGCATACCAGATGTCAAGACAGTTTGGCGTTGCAGCACCTGTTATGAATGCTGATATAACCCAAGCGTCTACGCAGTGTGAGTAGAAACTCTTCTCGGCTTTATCTTTCGCCTTTGGCAAACCATACTTCTTTCTCAGCCTTGCAACTTCTCTCGCTGGAAGCAAAGTCACGCTCAAACCTCTCCTTTGCACTTCTTTAATGAAGTAGTTTCTGCCGTTCTGCAAGGGTGAGAAGTTGTTATTCCACTTTTTCTGTCCTTTCTTTGTCCCTGCTTTATCTTCCTCTAAGCCGACATGCGTAATCGGTATTATTCTCCTGAGATGGTCTATTATCCTTAGGTATGTGTCCCATCTTGCCCTTGTTGATGGTGGAACCCATCCCTCTGGTCTCTTACGATTGTCGAAACGCTTCTTTCGGCACCTGCACTTACGGTATCTTCTCAATCTTCTCATTTCTCGCCTCTTCCTTAGAGCATCTTTCACCCAGTTCACAGGCTCTGTCATTATGTTAAGAATCGTGTCTTTGACTCCTACCACTGAGAGACCAGCAAAAGAGGAACCTGGATCCACAGACACTGCTATCGGCTGCGTCTTCTCCTGATTCTGTGCTGGATCAACATTGTGCTTCAGCTGAATATAGAAAATGCCTGACTTGTTCCTTCTTCGCTACTGCTCTTCCTTCTTTCAACATTCGCCGAGCTCTTACTGGTGTCGTCGGCATCAGCGGGATGCCTCTTGCATCAACTACCGGAACTCTCCTCACAGTGCCTTTTCCGCTTCTTTCCCTCTCACCCATATCAATCACCTCAGGGATTACCCCGCCGGGTCTCAGCCCGGGTGATATTCCCCCTCGCCAATGCCCCGCAGGCTTAGGTGAGCATTGCGCTCACCACGGCATTCAGCGGTTCTGCCGGAGCGGGTGAGGCTGGGGGAGCACCCCACCGTCCTTTTAGCCCGCAGGGCGTAGCCCATCAGGGCTTAGGCTAGTCAACGAAGCCTCTCGGCCCTTGGGCCCGCCAACCCAAGCCCCATTTGGGTCGTTGACTTCTCCTCACGCCCCTTTCCTGCTCCTTCTCTTTACCCTCTTCTACATCTCTCTTCTTCTTCCGAAAATGTCTTAAACTTTCGCCCTCGTTCTCACAGGGATGAAGAAGGAGTTGAAGGTCTCCCCCATAGAGAACGGCACCGTTATTGACCACATCACAGCGGGACAAGCGTTGAATGTCCTCAAAATTCTCGGCATTCATGCGGGAACAGACGCAGTTTTGAGCGTTATAATGAATGTTCGCAGCAATAAAATGGGCAAAAAGGACATAGTAAAGATAGAGAACAGGGAGTTGAGGCGAGAAGAAGTCGATAAAATCGCATTAATTGCTCCGAATGCGACGATAAACATCATTAGAAACTACGAAGTTGTGGAGAAGAGGAAAGTTTTTCTTCCCAAAGTTATTGAAGGCATCCTGCGTTGTGCGAACCCGAACTGCATCTCAAATGCGAAAGAGGAGCCTGTTGTGCCGAAATTCATCACTGTGAGCGAGAATCCTCCAATTTTCAGATGTTTTTACTGCGAGAGAATAGTGGAGAACGCTGCTGAATACCTTATTTGATGCATTTAACTAAAAGGATGATGAAGATAGCGGAAAGCAGGGGAGAATGCGATGGCAATCGGTGTTATTTCGGCATTTGTCCTGCTCGCAGGATTGATTTTAATGGTGAAATCTGGCTCCATTTTCACGGATGCGAGTGCAGCGTTCTCACGAAAACTCAGGCTCACAGAGCTCTTTGTCGGTTTAATCGTTTCAAGCATCGCAACAAGCGCTCCAGAGTTCGGCGTCTCTTTCTTAGCGGCACTTCAGCACGAATCAGACATCTGTTTAGGCAATATCTTCGGGACAGTTGTCGCTAATATCGGTCTTGGTTTCGGCATCGCTCTGCTTTTCAGTGAGATTCGCACATCAAAAGAATATTTTTTGAACGGATATTTCATGATTTTCTCCGCAATTCTCGCATTCTTCCTCGCCAAAGACCTCAAAATTTTGAGGCTTGAGGGATTACTTCTGCTCTTCTTCTACGCCATTTATCTCTTCTCCGCTTACCGAAAGAGGCATGCTTCAGTCGGTATTGTCTCAACATCCGCATCGCAGCAAGCAAGCAAAGATGCCCTTGTGTCAGAAAAATCCCTTCTCAGCATCATTTTTTGGATGTCTCTCGGGCTTATTGGCATTTTATTCAGCGGTAAAATGCTGATTTGGTCGGT
Source organism: Candidatus Methanophagales archaeon (assembly GCA_024699715.1). GTDB lineage: Archaea > Halobacteriota > Syntropharchaeia > Alkanophagales > Methanospirareceae > Methanospirare > Methanospirare jalkutatii. The sequence goes on along the minus strand of JANPRD010000010.1, from coordinate 28,705 downwards.
TGTTTCTCTCGCATCTGCGTTCGGAATCTCAAAATTATTGATGAGTGCGAGTGTTGTTGCGGTCGGAACTTCAATTCCTGAGATCGCAACTGCCGCAATTTCCGCTTACAAAAAGCATCCTGAACTCGCACTCGGCGTAATTATCGGTTCAAATATCGCAGATGTCCTTTTTATTGTTGGATTTTCGTCCGTTTTCGCAACGATTTCAGTGAGCGATGAAGTTGCGCTATTTGACATTCCTTTCTTCGCCTTCTTCTCTTCGCTTCTCCTAATTTTCATGCACACGGGAAAGAAACTCTCAAGATTTGAGGGTGTCGCTCTGCTCGCTCTCTACGCTTTCTACCTCTACGCTCACATTTTTTGACCCCTTTACGCAGCACAGCTATTTGTCAGGCGTGTGTGGCAGTGAGAGTTGGGAGTGTGAAGGAGGAATGGAAACAGAAGCAAGGAAAAGGAAGCAAAGAAAAGCAATAATGGCTGATAAATCTCCACTTAAGGAAATTCCTTCTACGAGGGAGATACTCAAAGAAGCAATCAAGGAAGTTGAGATAGATATAGAAAGACCATCACTTACAGCGAGAAAGCTTGAGAGGAAATGTTATGAGATTTACAGAAAGTATGAGGAGCGAGTTCGTGAGAAATGGAAAGATAAAGTTCCGATTGAGGAGCTGGAAAAATCTCTAAGCCAGTCAAGAGTGAGCAGGGCAGGACACACTATTGAATTAATCCTACAAACCCTCTTGGATTGTTTTGGTATTAAATATGAAAGGAACAAGAAAATAAATGAGGAGCAGTTAGATTTCGTCATTCCAAATGTTGAAACACTTAAAAAAGACCCTAAAAATGCAATCATTATCTCCGTTAAAAGAGAAGTTAGGGAGAGATGGAGAGAAGTTGTTGGAGAAGCTTATATATTAAGGAAAATTGTGAAAATACCAGATAATATCTGGTTTGTTTCATTGTTTGAACCTTCGGAGTATGCTGTAAAGACGATGACAAAGCTGAACATAAAAGTTTATGTTCCAGATGAATTCCATGAGAGGTTTAAGAAATATGGGGCGAAGAGATTTTCAGAAATGTTTGAAGAACTGAAGAAAAGACTAAAGAAAAAGAACTAATCTCTAATCAACCTCAGTATTATTATACTTTCATTCTTAATTGTTTCGCATTTTAAACCTGCAATATTTTCGGGAGCGTTAGCCCAAGGAATTTTCTTCGTTGGAATTTCTCTGTAAAATGTTTTTACATGCTCCAAATTGAATTCCTTCCCGATTTCAACGATAATTCTATCAGTAGGAATCTTAACCCTGCTTACCGTCCTATTTCCTATCACGATGCAAGCATGACCATTCGGTTTCAAAACCCTTGAAAATTCCATTATGCATTTACCTAAATCGGCAAAATATGATTCAACATCCTTCGCTCTCCTTTCATTCCTCTTCTCAATTTCCGCCAAAACCGCATCTAAAGTCTCAGAATGGAAGCTGAGTTTTGTTCTTTTTCCCCCTCCTAATGAAATTTTATCAATACTTCTGACAAACTTTTCATCAAATCCTATCCATAATGCGGGATATCTTGAGAACTGTCCGTAAGCTACAGTTGTCTTGCTGTCTCCGTAAGGAGGAGATGTCACGATTATATCAATAGATTTATCCTTTAAAGGCAGGTATCTCGAATCACCTAACATGACTAATGAAGTCCTCCCGCAGTGTTCCTTCATTCCCTTAATTGCCTTCTTCGCATTCTCTTCAAATTCTTTGAATGTCTCTGGGTTGAACTTCTCAATCTCTTCTTCGGGCATTCTGTAAAGCTTATATTCCTTGTTTCTGCATAGTGAAACATCAATTACGGTCTTAGAAAAGCATACATAGAAGAAATCTCTAATGTTTCTATCCTCAATTTGACTTAAAATTTCCCTTAAAATTGACAACTCTTCAATAGTCTTTTCTTTAAACCAATACTTTAAGTTGAAGAATTTTGGGATTTTGGGGTTTATCGGTTCCTTCAGCTTTTTATTTATCCAGCTTAAACAGTGTTCAAGCTTTGAAGGATTAATTGGAGTGACCTTCACCTTTGCTATCAAAACTGCTAACGGATTTATGTCAATTCCGATGGCTCTTCTTCCTAACATATTGGCTTCAGCTAAAACACTACCACTCCCACAGAACGGATCTAATACAATATCATCTGGCTTTGAGTATATTTTTATCAGCTTGCGAGCAATTTGAGGTATCATTCTCGCCGGATATGGATGAATTCCGTGAATATGCTCATGAGTATTAGCCTTTCTAAATGTCCAATCTTCTATTGCTTTTTCGTTTAAAGTTAGTTGCTTGGTCATAATCTCATCAGTCCCGCTCATACATTCTCTTTTCGCCATCACGACGACACTTTTCCCTTAAACGAGAACCCTCGTTAGTCCGTTCATTTTCATTTATTACTGCCCCAGGACGCATGCAGTTGTGATTATTTGTTGTTTGTGTGGGCATTTCTTATTGTCTCGTAAGCGAGAGCGACCTTAAGCAGTTTCTCCTCTTCAAAGTGCCTCGCAATTAATTGCAGTCCTACGGGGAGCGGTGAGAGGGCGCAAGGTATTGAAATAGCGGGGACGCCAGCGAGATTAACAGGCACAGTGTTAACATCTACGAGGTAAAGCGACAAGGGGTCTTTTATTCGTTCTCCGAGTTTGAAGGGCGTGAAAGGCATCGTAGGCGTCGCAAGCACATCAAATTTTTTGAATGCCTCCTCAAATTCCCGCCTCACAAGCGTGCGCACCTTCAATGCCTTGAGGTAGTAGCGACCGTAGTAGCCTGCTGAGAGTGCGAAAGTGCCGAGAATTATTCTCCTTTTGACTTCCTCGCCGAAGCCCTCGCCTCTTATGCGAGAGAAAGTGGCGTGCCAGTCCTCGTCCTTTCCGAAGCGGAGACCGTAGCGGAGACCGTCGTAGCGAGCGAGGTTTGAGGACGCCTCGGACATCGCAATAATGTAGTAAGCGGCGAGCGCATATTTCATGTTCCGCATTTCAAACTCCTCGTATTCCGCACCAGCAGCATCCTCAAATGCGTGAATTGCGCTCCAGAACGCCTTCTCAACATCTGTGGAAACGCCATCAACGAATTCTTTGGGAATGCCTATGCGTATGCCTCTCACAGCGTTCAATGCATCTTCTTCGCTCATCCTCAAAATCGGCTCTGAAATGAAGTTCGTCGTTGCATTGTTGGGCAATTTCACCTGCGTGCTGTCTTTGCGGTCTTTCACTGAAATGACTTCAAGCAGCAGCGCAACATCTTTCACGCAGGATGCCATCGGTCCTATCTGCTCAAGCGAGTTAGCGTAAGCGATTAGACCGTAGCGGCTTACTAAACCGTATGTGGGCTTCAGACCAACGATTCCGCAGAAAGAAGCGGGACAGCGAATAGAACCGCCCGTGTCGGAGCCGAGAGCGAGGATTGTTTCTTCTGCTGCGATTGCCGCTGCGCTTCCTCCTGAAGAGCCACCTGGCACTCTGCTCTTGTCGTGTGGGTTCAGCGTAGGTCCGAAGTAGCTCGTCTCTGTGGTTGAACCCATGCAGAATTCATCCATGTTCGTCTTACCGACGATTATTGCGCCCGCTTTCTTCAATGCAGCGACAACCGTTGCGTCAAATGGCGGAACATAACCCAAGAGAATCTTTGATGCGCAAGTCGTCTGAATGCCCTTCGTTGAGATGCAGTCCTTCACCGCTACTGGAACGCCGAGCAGCAGTTTCCTTCTCTCCGCCGCATCTCCGTCGCCGCCGTCAAAGCCTCCTTCGCCACCTCTTCTCAAGCGAGCATCTATTTCACGAGCCTCTTCAAGCGCTGAAGTGTTCAAAGTGATGTAGCAGTTCAGGTCGCTACGCTCAATCCGCTCAAAGATTTTTGCGATGTAGTCCTCGCAGGATATTTCACGACTTCGCAACGCCTCCACATATTCTAACGCTCTCGTCACTCACACCCCCTCTCAAACGGCGATGGCAATCTACCGCAGGGCTTTAGTAAGCTTTAAAAATGTGGCGAAAGAAATCTTTTTCTGCCTTGGCAGAAGGCGAGAGGAAATGCTGACGAAATCACTTTGTCCTGTCTGCTTGCGTGTAGTGCCTGCTGAAGTCTACGAGGAGAACGGGGAGATTCGCATTCGTAAGAGATGCGAGCAGCACGGAGAGTTTGAGGATGTTTATTGGTCAGACGCAGCGCTTTACAAAAAGTTCTCCGCTTTCGCTTGCGAAGGGAAAGGAGCGGGCATAACTCAAACGAAAGTTGAGCGAGGATGCCCCTACGACTGCGGTTTATGCCCCGTGCATAAGAGTTCCACGATTCTCGCAATCATTGACCTCACGAACAGGTGCAACCAAAGATGCCCGACATGCTTCGCAAACGCCGCAGTGTCTCGCAGAATATACGAGCCTTCGCTTGAGCAAATAGAGGCGATGCTACGCCTTTTGCGTAGTGAGACGCCGCCTTGTCCTGCTGTTCAGTTTGCGGGTGGCGAGCCTACGCTTCGCAAAGACTTCTTTGAAATCGTGAGAATGGCTCGTGACCTCGGCTTCGCTCAAATTCAAGTCGCAACAAACGGAATAATGCTCGCAAAGAGCGTTGATTTCTGCCGTCGCATGGTTGATGCTGGCATGCACACCGTTTACCTGCAGTTTGACGGCGTCACAGAAGAGCCTTACGAGGTTTTGCGAGGTCGCAAGGCGTTAAAAACGAAATTGAAGGCGATTGAGAACTGCCGAGCAGGCGGCGTGAAGAGCGTCGTGCTTGTGCCAACGCTCGCAAGGGGCGTGAATGACGACCAAATTGGTGGCATTTTGAGGTTCGCAGCTCAAAATTTGGATGTCGTGCGAGGCGTTAATGTCCAACCCATCTCTTTTGAGGGTCGCATAGATGGCGTTCAGCGCTCAAAAATGCGAATAACAATACCAGATTTCATTAAATTAGTTGAAGAACAGACGGATGGACAGATTTCAAGGGATAGTTTTTACCCTGTTCCTTTTGTTGTTCCGATTTCAAAGTTCGTAGAGGCGTGGAAAGGGACTCCGCAGGTTGAATTCACGGCACATCCGCACTGCGGCGCCGCAACTTATGTCTTCGTGCAAGACGGAAAATTCATTCCAATCACGGATTTCGTTGATGTTGAGGGCTTTATTGAGTTCATAAGAGAAGAAGCGGAGGAAGTTAAGAACTCAAGAATAGGAAAAATGGTCGCAGTTGGAAAAATTTGGCTCGCAATGAGGAGATTTGTTGATGAGGAGAAAGCACCTCCGGATGTTTTGCCATCACTTTTAGACATTTTAAAGAACGGAAGCAGGTCGGCACTCGCAAAGTTCCACCACAAAACGCTTTTCGTCGGCGCTATGCACTTCATGGATGCATATAACTTTGACTTGAAGCGTGTTCAGCGCTGCGTCATTCACTATGCGACGCCTGACCTCCGCATCATTCCGTTCTGCACTTTCAATGCATTGCACAGGGAGAGCGTTGAGCGGAAGTTTTCAGTGCCTTTTGCTTCTTCTTCGGCGTCCTCCTCAGTTGAGGAAGAGGCAATGGAAGAGGAGCAAGCGTTGTTGAGCGGTAGCGGAGAAGAACGGACCGAGGGTGAATGAAGTAAGAGGGTGAGCGTTATGAGTGGCGGAGAGGAAGAGGTGAAAGATAAGGAAATAGAGCGAATAAGGGAGCGGAAAATGAGGGAGATTGCGGAGAAGGTGAGGAAGATGCGAGAGGGTGCGACGGGAGAAGGCGGTGGCGCAGGAACGGTAATTGACAAGCCGATAGAGGTGAGCGATGAGACATTTGAGGACACTGTGAAGAAATATCCGCTGTTCGTTTTGGACTGCTGGGCGCCTTGGTGCGGACCTTGCAGGATGATTGCGCCGATTTTAGAGGAATTGGCGAAAGAATATGCGGGCAGAGTGGTCTTTGGAAAGTTAAATGTGGATGAGAATCCGAGAACCGCAGCCGCTTTCGGCATAATGGCGATTCCAACGCTCCTCATATTCAAGAACGGCAGGCTCATTGATGCCATTCAGGGCGCAGCACCAAAACGATTCCTTGAGGCGAGAATCCGTGAATGGCTCTGATTTGAAGAGAGAGTAGAGGGCGTGGAAGTTCGTCTGGGTGCTTCACCGCAGCGATGACGAGGGCGTCAAAAACGGCGAAGAACGGAGGGGCTGAGAGGGAGGTTGCGAGGCTATTCGCAAATTTCCACTTGCAAGTTGAACCTGAGGCGGCTCGCTTGCTTTTGAGCGAGTGCAACGGAAATTTGAACGATGTCGTGGAATATCTCGCAGCGAGGCATTCAGATGCTCTTGTCGTTTCCGCTGCGGATGTCTCCGATTTCTTGAAACGAAAGCATGCAAGAGTGCAGAACGGCATAAAAGCGAGCCTACTGCACTGAGTCGTGTTTGTGTTGCATCGCAATCAGCTGTTGAGACGGAGCGGGAGAAAGGAGCGTTTGCTGACGAGAGGAGTGCAGTGCTGGCAACGGCTTCTGAAGTGAGCGGTCTGCGAGCGACGCCTGCGCCGCCGTTAAGGGCGAGTGTGCTGAAATCTTTTGGAAATGAGCGACCGCAAAACGATTTCCTGCCGATTTTCAGGGACAGATACGAGAGGTTGAGCGGTATTCTGAGGAAACGCCTGCGAAGCATTCAAATAAGGGCGTTAAAAAATCGCCTCATGAGGACAGGAGGTTACGGGAGTGGAGATGCGGAGGAGTTCGCTGTCATCGGAATAGTCGCAGACATTCGTAAAACGGCAAAAGGGAATACGATTGTGGAATTAGAAGATGCGACAGGTGAGATTTCTGTGCTTATTCCGAGTGAGGAGGAAGTGGTGGAGGACGAAGTGCTTGGCATCTCAGGAAGAATCTCAAACAGCGGTCTGCTGATTGCAGAACGAGTAGTCCGTCCAGATGTCCCTCTGCATTTCAACAATTTCAACACTCCTTCTAACGCAAAAACTGCTCTTGCGAATTCTGCGAGCGGCTGCGAAGAGAGAGGAAGAGGAGGGAGTAGAGGAAAAGGAGTATGCGATATTCATTTCAGACATCCATGCGGGAAGCAAGATGTTTGAAGAGGAATGTTGGAACGCATTTTTAGAATGGCTTCGTGAGCATTCCGCATCGTTAACTGCGGTTGTCGTTGCGGGCGATATTGTTGACGGCATCGGCGTTTATCCCGAACAGGAGAAGGACTTGGCGGTGAAAGATGTGGAAGAGCAGTATAAAATCGTCGCATCCTCGCTGAAACGCCTTCCATCGTCGCTTCCTGTCTTCTTGTCGCCCGGAAATCACGACGCAGTGAGAAATGCAGAGCCTCAACCCCCGCTTCCTGCGAACATTCAGCGTTTGTTTCCCTCAAATACAATATTTGTGAGCAATCCAGCATACATTCGCATAGGAAATCGCACTATTTTGATATATCACGGTCAATCCTATGACGATTTTATAGGTGCAATACCGAGATTAAGGTATGAAAAGCCTGCGGAAGTGATGGAAGAGATGCTTAAGAGGAGGCATCTCGCACCAATTTATGGAAAAAATGTCTCCCTCTTCCCTATTTCTTACGATTATGGCGTGATTGAGCCGGTTCCAGACATTCTTCACTGCGGACATGCTCACACAGTAGGCGTCTCGCAATACAGAAGGGTGCTTCTCGTGAATTCAGGCGCTTGGCAGTCGCAGACTTCATACCAGAAGAAGCGAGGTATTGTGCCGATGCCGTGCTGTGCGACGCTTGTTGAACTCCGCTCTCTGCGTGCGAAGGTGCTTAATTTCTCTTAACGAGGAAAGCGAGGGCGTAGTAGCGGTGTAGCGTGAGCGGGGAGCAGGAGGAAGGCAAAGCAAGAGCGAAAAGAGAGCAGCAAGGTGGTGCATCGTGTTGAGGCGTCGCATAATGCGAGGAGCATCGTCAGCAGAGAATTGGCTCGCTCGTAAGATATACCGCAAATATGAGCGAATTTTGGAGGCGGAGATTTCTGAGAAGCCACTTCCGGAGCATGTCGCAATCATAATGGACGGGAACAGGAGATATGCCCGCCTTTCTCGCCTCTCAATCGCAGAGAGCTACGAGCTCGGTGCGAAAAAAACGGAGGAAGTGATTGAGTGGTGCTTTGATTTGGGGATAAAGCAGCTCACTATTTACGCATTCTCAGCCGAGAATTTCAGGCGTTCTGATGAGGAGAAGGCAGTGCTTTTCAATTTGATATGCAGAAAATTTTATGAAATAGAGAAGAATAAGAAGATTCATGAGCATGAAGTGAGGGTGAAAGCGATAGGAAATCTGAAAAAGCTTCCTGAATATGTGATTGATGCGATAAAAAGGGCGGAGAGGGCAACTGAAAAATATAATAGATTCAAACTTTTCATCGCAGTTGCGTATTCAGGCAGGATGGAAATCCTTGATGCCGCACGAAGAATAGCGGAGAAGGTGAGGCGTGGCGAGATTTCTCCAGAGGAAATAGACGAGGATTTGATTTCTTCGCACCTTTACCACAATGACGGCGGTGGCGGTCGTAATAGCGGTAACGGCGGAGGAAAGAGTGAGCGTTCAGAAGTGAAAACGAGTGTTGACCTCATCATCCGAACGGGCGGCGAGAAAAGATTGAGCAATTTCGTGCCTTGGCAATCGTTGGGAAATGAATGCGCAGCATACTTCTGCGCCCCTTTCTGGCCTTGTTTCAGGCGGATTGACTTGCTTCGTGCGATAAGAACATATCAGCAGAGGGAAGAAGAGCGAAAGATGACGGAAGTGGGTAGGATTTTGAAGGTAATGAGGTGTTTTTTATGAGGGCGTTCATCGCTGTGGACTTATCTGAAGAAATACGTGAGCGAATAAAGAAGATTCAGCGAGAATTCCGCTTCTTGGAGGGGAATGCGAAGTTTGTAGATGCGTCGCAGGCACACATCACTTTGAAGTTTTTGGGTGAAATTTCGGAGGAACTTGCGGCGGAAATCCAGCGAGAACTCGCATCACTTGACGCAGAGCCATTTGAAATCACATTCAGAGGCGTGGGATTCTTTCCGGAGATGCCCCTGCAAAGATTGCAGCGGGGTCGTGTGAGGGTGCTTTGGCTCGGCGTTGAGGAGGAAAGTGCTCGTAGGTTGAGGGAATTGCAGAGCGAGATAGATGCGAGGATGTCAAAATTCGGTTTTGTTCGTGAAAGAAATTTCAGACCGCATGCGACTGTCGCAAGATTGAAGCGAGCACTCACGAATGCCGAGCTGGGTGCGTTCAAGAGCAAACTCAATGTGTTGCAAAAGATGAAATTTGGGACGATGCTCGTGCATACTGTGAAACTGAAGAAAAGCACGCTCACGCCTCAAGGTCCTATTTACGAGGACTTGTTCGCTCGCAGACTAACGGAAAAAATGGAGAAATAGAGTTAAGGAAGAAGGTGCAGAGGGGAGCGGTAAGCGGTAGAGGAAAATACTTCAAATAGAGTAAGTCATTGCTCGCAATTTTCCGACGAGTTGCCTGACGGAGCGAAGTTTCATCTCTTTCTCGTGAATTTTCTCAAGCAGTTCCTTCCGCTTCCCCTCCTCATTCGTGTTTCGCAATTCACTAACCATGCTGTCTATCTCTTTTATGAGAGACACGATCTCCTTGTTCTTCTCCTCTATAACCTCTTCTATGCCCTTCATTTCCTCTCCCTCTTAACGAGCATCCTATTTAAAACTTGCGGTTTATCCCTTCAAGACGATTTCAATATGCACATCCTTCGGAATGGGAATGCGCATGAGTTGGCGAAGTGCTCTCTCGTCTGCATCAATATCAATGAGGCGTTTGTGAATGCGCATCTCCCACTTGTCCCATGTTTCAGAGCCTTCGCCGTCTGGACTCTTCCTGCAAGGGACGACCAAACGCTTCGTGGGAAGGGGGATGGGTCCCGCCATTCTCACGCCTGTCGTCTCCGCAATCCGCTTTATCTGCATGCAAAGCTCATCAAGCTTACGATGGTCAGTGCTTACGAGCCTGATGCGAGCCTTCTGTCCCATTCCCATCCCTCCTTCCCTGACCTTTACTCTGCTTGCTCTCCTCCTTTTTCTCTTTCTCTCTTTCTTATGCTTTAGGTTTTATGTCCATGACGACGCCTGCTGCGATAGTCATGCCCATGTCTCTGATTGCGAACCTGCCGAGCGGAGGAATGTCTCTCACTCTTTCCATCACCATCGGTCGTGTGGGTTTCGCTCTGATGATTGCGGAGTCGCCAGTTTTTATGTAGTCGGGGTTCTCTTCAATGACCTCGCCCGTTCTTGGGTTTATTTTCTTCAGTATTTCTTCAAACCTGCAAGCGACTTGAGCGGTGTGGCAGTGAAATACGGGCGTGTATCCCACGGTGATTGCGGTTGGATGCTGCAGAACGACGATTTGAGCGGTGAACTCATCAACAATCGTCGGCGGATTGTCCAAATGTCCGCAGACATCCCCACGACGCAAATCCTTTTTGGCGATGCCTCTGACATTCCAACCGATGTTGTCGCCTGGTATTGCCTGCGGTATTTCTTCGTGATGCATTTCTATGGATTTGACCTCGCCGACCTTCTGTGGCGGGTTGAAAATGACCTTGTCGCCTTTCTTGAGGACGCCTGTCTCCACTCTACCTACGGGAACAGTCCCGACGCCTGTGATTGAATACACATCCTGAACGGGAATTCTGAGCGGAAGGTTAATCGGCTTCTCGGGCACTTTCATCATGTCCAACGCCTCGTAGAATGTCGGTCCGTTCCACCAAGGCATCTTCTCGCTCTTTTTCGTGACATTGTCGCCGTAGTATGCGGAAGTCGGCACGAAAACGAGGTTCTCTTCCTTGTATCCGAAGGCTTTGAGCATTTTAAGCAGTTCAGCACGCAACTCCTCAAATCGCTTCTGGTCGTAGTTCACACGGTCCATCTTGTTTATTGCCACAATCAGCTGATCGACGCCGAGCGTTTTTGCGAGGGCGACATGCTCCTTCGTCTGCTCCATTATTCCATCTTTCGCATCAACAACGAGAACAGCAGCGTCCGCTTGCGAAGTCCCTGTAATCATGTTCTTCACGAAATCTCTGTGTCCAGGGCAGTCAACAATCGTGTAGTAATACTTGTCCGTTTCGAACTTACGATGCGAGACATCTATCGTGATGCCTCGCTCTCGCTCATCTTTCAGCGTGTCCAAGACCCATGCGTATTCAAATGTCGCTTTGCCCATCGCCTCCGCCTTCTTACGATATTCCTCAACGATGTGCGGGTCTATTGCGCCTGTCTCCACAAGCAGCCTGCCGAGCAGCGTCGATTTTCCGTGGTCAATATGCCCGATCATCGCCAGGTTCAAATGCTCCTTCTCCGCCATCTTCATCCCTCACCTCTCTCCTTTTTCTTGCTTTTCTTGCCTAAATTAATATGCCCCCGTCCTTCCTTTCACTCAAGCCCTCACGCACATGGACACCTGCTCGCATCCGCCAGAGGTGCGTGTTGAATTTATGCTCCCTTTATAAATATTGTCGCTCCTCTCGCTTACCCTTTCTTCTCTTTCCTGCTTCTGCCCTTCCGACTTTTCAAGTGAGAAAAGGGAAAAAAGGAAAAAAGGGAAAATTGAAGGTGTGCAGAGGAGTGCATGTATGAATAATGAAAGTGAGAGCGGAGTGCGTGAGTTGCTTGGTGGAGCGGGCGAAATACGAGTGCGACATTGTTTTTCAGAGCGATTTAGAGAAGTTGCGAGCGTTGAAGGCTTTTCTTCGCTTCCTCTCTGCGAATTTGAGCGAGAGCAGGACGCCTTCATTCTACGGAACGGAGCGAGAGCGTTTAGTTAAGCGTTTGAGCGGTGTGAGAGACCCTTACAGAGAATTGAAGCGGGAAGCAAACGCCCTTGCGAAGACCTTGCTACCTGTGGCAGAGGCGTTTTACAGAGATGCTGAAGACAAAACGGAGGCATTAGTGCGTGTCGCTGCGGTTGCGAACGCAATTGAATACGGCGTTAAGGGCTACTCATTCAGCACAAATGCCTTCAAGGCGAATTTCTTGAGCATGCTACGCAACGAAAAGCTGAACTGGGAGCGGGAAGCGGTCGCAAATGCGATAGAGGAGCATGACGCCATCCTTTACCTGACGGACAACGCAGGAGAAGTTTTCTTTGACGCCTTTGTCGTCAGAGAATTTTTGAAGCGGGGAAAGTTCGTCGTCATTTCGCCGAAGAGCGAGCCTGTTCTGAACGACGCAACCGTTGAGGATTTGAAAGATGCTCTTTCTTTTGTTGGTATTCCAACCGCCTCAACCGCTTCAACTGCTTCAACTGCTTCAACCGTTCCAACCGTTCCAACCGCTCCAACTTCTTCAACAAATCTCGCCGACGCAATTGAAAAATCGGAGGAGAAAACAAAGGCAGGAGCGGTGAGCATTCTTCCGAGCGGTGCTTATGTCGGTGTTTCGCTTGAGGAAGCACCCGCCTCGTTCTTAAGCGTTCTGCGAGATGAGCGATTCTTGGTAGTTGCGAAGGGCATGGGACACTACGAAGCGCTCTCTGAGATTGAATCTGCGTTTAAGGGTCGCCTCCTCTACATTCTCAAGGCGAAGTGCGAGCCAGTCGCAGAAAGCATCGGCGTGAAAAGGGGCGAACTCGTCGCAAAATGCATTTGAGAGCGAGGAGGAGCATGAAAGAGAAATGGGGCTTGCAAAAAAAGCGGAGGAAGCAGCAGTAGAGGAAGCAGAGGAGGCGAAGGAGGCGAAGGAAGCGAAGGAAAGGGAAGAGCGAATGAGGCGTTTGGAGGAGCGAGTAAAGGCGTGCAAGAAGTGCGAATTGTGGTCGCTTCGCAGGAATGCGGTTGTGGGCGAGGGTTCTCTGCTCGCAGATGTGATGTTCGTAGGCGAAGCTCCCGGGTATTACGAGGATTTGAAGGGTCGCCCTTTCGTCGGTAAGGCAGGTAAAGTGCTTGACGAGCTACTCGCATCCGTGCATTTAGAACGCAAAGATGTTTATATATGCAATGTTTTGAAGTGCAGACCGCCTAAAAACAGGGACCCGAAGCCTGAAGAGATAGAAAGTTGCACGCCTTTCCTTGATGAGCAGATAGAAATAATTCAACCGAAGGTCATAGCAACACTCGGAAACTACTCCCTTCAATATATATTCAGCAAGTTCAACATGAAAGCTGAGAAAATAAGCAAGATTCACGGCAGAATATTCACAGTTGAGACGCTCAACGGGACGCTCAAAATCATACCGCTTTACCATCCTGCGGTTGCGATTTACAACAGTGCGATGCGAGAAGTGCTTTTTGAGGATTTCAAGGTGCTTCCAAAACTACTGAGCGAGCAGCACAATAAACGAGAGCGAGGCTAAGCCAGAGCGGGGCTAAGCCAACACTTCTACAAGTTTTAATAGGAGTTTCGGCAGGTCTTCCCGCTGAGACGCTGCACGGACAATGTCCTCGTATTTCAGTTCAGTGTCAACGATGCCGTGAGCGTAGTTGTCAACGGTGCTGATATTCGCATATTTCAGGTGGAGTTCGCAGGCAAGCGTCGCCTCAGAAGCCATGTTCATCCCGACGACATCTGCGAATTGCCGAATCATTGCGATTTCCGCCTTCGTCTCAAGGCGAGGACCCTGCGTCTGAAAGTAGATGCCTCGCTCAACAACATTAATTCCCAAATCACGAGCCACTTTTATGATTTCCTGACGCAATTCTTCATCCAATTTCGGCGTTATATGCACCAACTCATCATCATAATAAGTAGGAATATTGCATAAACTGATAAAATCATGCGGGATAACAATACAACCGGGCTTTATTTCAATCTTCAAACTGCCGACTGAAGTGACGCCGATGACCTTTTCAACGCCTAATTGCTTCAATGCTGCGATATTTGCATGGTGATTTACTCTGTGCGGTGGAATGTTCTGATGCTTTCCGTGTCGCTGAATGAAAGCCACTTCTTTTCGGTTGAATTTGAATAAAAGCACAGGAACAACACCGTATTTTGTCTCTATTTCACGCTCTTCCGCATGCTCAAAAGGCGATTTTGCGAGGAAATTCGTCCCTCCAATGATGCCAAGCATCTTTATTCTCACCTCCTTATGCTTCTGTGGAAGAGGGAAAATCGCTAATTATGTATTTGTAGCCCTGCTCGGTGAGGAATAGTTGTCGTTTTGCTGCCAAATCCTGCTCTTTCGTGTCTTTTGAGACGATTGAGTAGAAGAAAGCGGGCGAACCGTCCTTTTTTGGTCGCAGAATTCTGCCGAGTCGCTGGGCTTCTTCCTGTCTTGAGCCGAAAGTGCCTGAAATTTGTATTGCGACATTCGCATTTGGCAGGTCAATTGCGAAATTCGCAACCTTTGAGACGACAATTACATCCAAATCGCCCCGCTTGAATGCGGAGTATGCACGCATTCGCTTCTTCGTAGGCGTCTTTCCCGTGAGCATTTCAACTTTGAACTCTGCTGCGAGGATTTCCGCTGCTCGCTTCAACTGCTCCAAATAAGTGCCAATCACCAGTATTTTGTCGCCTCTCGCATGATGCAACCTCACGATTCCACGCAAAATCTCATATTTTCGCTCATTTTCAGCGGAAGCAATCCTGAATTTCTGCTTTTCAGGTGCAAGAGCATACTTCATTCGCATTTCATCGCTCATCTCCGCCCTTATTTCGTGGCATATTGCCTTCGCTATCCATCCCTGCCGTTCCAATTCCTTCCAAGGAGCGTCATATTTCTTCGGTCCAATCAGCGAGAACACATCCGTTTCTCTGCCGTCCTCTCTTACGAGTGTCGCAGTCAAGCCGAGACGCCTCTTCGCCTGCAGTTCCGCTGTTATTCTGAATACTGGCGCTGGAAGCAGGTGAACCTCGTCGTAAATGATTAGACCCCAATTCCGCTCGTTAAATATTGAGAAATGCGGGAATTCGTCAGATTTCGGATGTCTATGCGTGAGGATTTGGTATGTTGCGATAGTTATGGGTTTTATTTCCTTCTTTTCACCGCTGTATTCACCAATATCTTCCTCGCTCACATCTGTTTTGTCAAGCAATTCAGCCTTCCACTGACGGGATGCGACGGTGCTTGTTGTTATAATGAGCGTATTTGTCTGCAATTTTTCCATTATTGCGATTCCCACGATTGTCTTACCTGCACCGCAAGGCAGGACAATGACACCGCTGCCTCCTCTTGGGCTTCCACCCGCATAGAAAGCCTCAACCGCCTCCCGCTGATACTTACGCAGTTCAAAATGCTCTCCGCTCCTCGTTTTCTTGAGTAGGCGAAGCCTGAAACGCTCACCTTCCGCATAGCCGACGAGGTCTTCCGCAGGGAATCCGAGCTCTGTGAGCGCCTTTTTCAGCAAGCCCCTCGCACTCGCCTTCACCAGTGCGGTCCTGCGGTCAAGAATATCCTCAAGAAAAGGTCGCACTTTCTCACTGCGCATGATTTCACGCAGCAGAAGCTCGTCGTCAGAGCGAAGCAGCAGAAAGCGAGCATCTTCCTCGTAGCGTAAGAGTTTCAGTCTGCCGTATCTTGACATCCAGTCACGAATGTTTGCGATGACATTCTGCGGAATCTCGTATCTGCTGAATGCTTCAAGCGATGAGATGACATCTTCGGCGTTCATTCCGGAAGCGGCGGCATTCCACAGCGAGAGCATCGTAATGCGGTATGTATGAATGTGCTCGGGACTTTTTACGAGCTCCGCAAAACGGTTGAGAGCGTCCCTCGCATCTTCGTAGAGCGGATGCCCGACCTCTAAAAGCACACTCATGTCGCTCTGCACAATCATCGGTCTCTCTCGCTTCACAGCACCGCCACCATAAGTGATTTAAGAGACAATACCTTAAGAATTAAGTTTATGAGGCGTTTCTCATTGGAAGAGCATCTGAAGAAATTGAATACGGATGCGATTTTGACCGTTGCATCGCTCTGGCGAATAAATGTCAGTGCATCCATCGCAGACGCAGTCGGCGGTTCTCTCAAAAGAAATGACACAAGAAACACAATAAGAAATCAGAAGAGGGAGATTTTAGCGGAAGTTATGAGGCAGATGTGCGATAAGAGACGCATAAAATACATTTTAAGCTCGCTTTCTGAGCGAGAGCAGCAAATTATCGGCATCTTCGCACTTAAAAACTGGTCAATTGAGCGAGCGGAGCTGCCTCTTTGGGAGATTAGCGAGGCTGAACTCGGTATTCCTCCCGCTCAATCCGCTCATGCAACGCACGCTCGCAAAGAGCAAGCCAGAGGGCTTCTCGGTCTCTTACTGCTCGTGAGAGTGCGGAAATTTGGCGATGCCGGCTCGCTTGTTTTCGTCGTGCCTGCGGAATTCAGAGAGGCAATCACAGAATATTTCTCTGACGCAGAGGCGAGTGAAAGTGAGAGACATCCAGAGGAAGTAGCGAATCCAGAGGAAGAAGCGAAGAGCGAGAGACAGAAAAGAGGGGGGCAGGAGAAGGCTCAGAAAATCCTTGATGACATCCTCGTTTTCCTCTCGCATGCGAACAGCGGCGGCATTCCCCTCACTCCATCGCTGCGTAAAATCAGAAAGGACGCTGCAGAGCGCATAAAAGCGGAGTTGAGCGAGAAATCTCTCAAACGCCTGCTTCTCATTCGGCATATCTGCGAAACGCTTCACCTCGTTGAAGAGCGCTTCTCCGCATTCTCACGCAGACACAACCGCCACAACCTCACGAGCTCGCAGCTGCTTGCATCACTCACGCTCCACGAACTCGCACTTCTCAGCATCGCATCGTCCTCGCAACAACAAAAAATGCGGAAGAATTCTTGCGGAAGAGCAGAGAGGAGCGGATTTTGGATGTGCTACGAGCATTTTCACGCAATTATGACGGTGTGAAGCGGTGTGTGCTTGAAGAGTTGCGGAAATTGAGACCGAATGTGTGGTATAAATGCTCTCTTTTTGAGCGGAGAGTGAAGAGCGCAATATTCAGAAAGAAATCAATAAACGAATGGCTATGCTTCAAAAAATCAGCAATAAGCAAGGTTCTCACACATCTCCTCCTTCTCGGTCTTGCAGATTCAGCATACGCAGGAACTGAAATTTACTTCAGATTGAAACCTGCTTTCTTCAAAGATGCGGAGGAAGCGGAGAAGGCAGAAACAGCAGGCGAAAGAACGCTTATCGTTCAACCGAATTTTGAAGTTGTCGCATTTCCAGAGACGAGCCATGAGGTTCTCTTCCGTTTGAGCAAATTTTCTGTCCTGCTTCGTGCAGAAATCACGAAAGTCTTCAAAATAACGAGAGAGAAAGTGCTGTGTGCGATTGAGGGCGGAATGCAAGCGGATGAAATCTTGCGTTTTCTTCGTGAGCATGCTCGCAACGAAGTTCCGCAAAATGTCATATTCACGCTCAAATCTTGGTGCGATTCATTCGGTAAAGCGGTGATTAAGCGTTGTATTCTCCTTAAAACTTCTCCTGAATTCTTGGAATTATTAGGAAGAACGCTGGAAGTTGTCAAAATTGCGGAAGATTGTGCATTAATCGGTAAAGAAGAATTCTTTAATGCATTTAAAATGCAAGAAGTTCTCGTTCTTGAGGCGAAAGATGATGTTACTGCTGTTGAAATTGAGAAAGCAACGGGAATAAACGCTATTAACAACAATAAAATATTCTTGCTCAACGAGGAAGAAGCGGATATTTGCGTGAATGCTCTGAAAAAGCATGGCATCTTCCCGAAGTTATTTGAAAAGAAAAAGAGCATTAAAGATAGAGTGGTTACTTCCCAAAAATTCGCTTCAAATCGTTGAAACTTTTCATACCTTTTCACCTTCTCGCTCTCCATTTCCTCGCTGAAATCTTCTCTCAAGATATATATTCCGTCAAGTTCGTATTCAGAAATGATTCTGTTCCGTGACTTTCCGCTGTATTCTTCCCTTCTCCTGCGATTTAAGAAGAAATCTTCGTCATTATCGGTAGTAACAAGATACACTTTAATGTGTTTCGTCACATCAGAGGCGAGAAATTTCAATTTCCAATAACATGCTTGTGCAATTCTCTCCCTCAAACTCGTCTTACAAGACACAACACACAGTATTTTAGAATCCCAATCGCCTGTGTAATCCGCAATACAAATATCTAAATCGGGAAGAAGCAGAAAATCTCCATATCTAACGGCAACTTTCCTGAAAAGTATCTCGTTTCTCTTCACTTCTCCAGCATTAAGAACGCATAATGTCCTATATTTCTCATCTTCTTCCTTTAATTGCTCAACATATCGCTTCAGTATTTCATAAATTAGCTCCTGAAATTTGTTTCCGATGTAGCTATGCCAAGATTGTTCCGCATCTCTGACATTTGTGAAGCTTCTTATATTTCTTATGTAATCTTCTTTTGCGCTCTTAATGGCATTCCAAGCAGTTTCAGGCGCTATATCCCCCTCTTTAATTCGCATTATGAGCTCTTCAATCAGCCTTCTGGGGTCTCTTCCGTTCATATTGATGCCATTTAATCTTCCTTCCCTCTTTTCTTTCTCTATTCCTTGCATTTCCTCTCGCAGTATCTTTTCGCATTATGAAAAGGTATTTGAAGCCACGAAGGAAGAAATTGAACTTTCTTGCTCTGTATTGCCACAGAGGTGTATTTGAAGTCTGATTTCTGCGGACAACACAAATAATGTCAACAGGTTGAAAATATTTGCATAAGCGCTCAAAAATCTTGAATCCGACAGGCGTGAATACACCTTTCACCCATTGGTCGCCGATTAGCCATCCCAATATCTTACCGGGCTTGAGAATACGGTAGCACTCTCGCATCACCTTCTCCAGTTCATCATAAAATCGCTCATCTTCGCATGAAATTTTGCCTATGCAATCTGGATGCTCGTTGTATTTTATGTTATCAGAGTAGGGAGAATCTATAAAAATCATATCAACAGTCTCATCTTTCAGCGGAATCCTCCTCGCATCCGCCGGAATAATATCCGAACGAGGTGGTGAAATATCAAAACAGATGCACCTTCTATTTTCCTCCTTGCAGACATCTGCGGTCGTTCCACTACCCGCCATCGGGTCAACAACTAAGTCGTAAGGTTTCGTATATCTCTGAATAAGGTTGTAAATAACAAAAGCAGGGGTCACACCAGGATATTTATTGTCTCCTTTTGGCGTTTTACCATAACTCTGCTTCGGATAATCCCATAAAGTCGTCACTTCTAATGGGGGCTTTTCCTCTCCCTCTTCCTTTCTTCCTCCCTCCACCGCTACTTCCTGTTCCCACTCTTCAAGCTTCTCTCCTCCGAGTGTTATCTGCTTCGTCGCCACATTTCTTTGTTATGCGTGAAGCATAAAAATCATTTCTGGCTCTCCCCGCAAAGCCCACTGCATCAGTAGAAGAAAATGGAAAAAGAGGGAGCATAATGCCCAGCGAAGTCAAGATTGAGGAATGAAGGTGAGAAATGAAGGAACTGTTTGCTATTTTTGAGTTTGCAGATTTGAATAAGGAAAAAGCGAGAAGGTGAATTGGATATTCATTTGCTTGCTTTTAGCATCTTTCTTTCAGCATCCTCGCCACTTCCATCGCATTCCTCACGCAAGCATCCATGTTCATGTATTCAAATTTAGCGAACCTGCCCGCAAGAATTATTCCCTTTCGCTGCAAATACTCCCTCACAACTGACACATTATGCTCATAATTCATATCATAAACGATATAAGCGGGGGATGTTCGCATCACTTTCGCAAAGCACACATCCTCTTTTCTCAATATTTTCTTGCGATGCAAATCATTCACGGTGCGTTCTATGATTTCCTCGTCGCTCATTTTCGTCGTGTCTCTGCAAGTGATTTCTGCAAGCACCGCAGTTTTACCTTCAGGGGCAACTTCTCTGCTGTAATTTGAGGGGAACGCAACCCTGTGTGGCAGGCAGTCAGCGTCAGGAATATAAAGCCAAGAGATGTTTGACATCTTTTCCTCCGCCACGCCCTCCAAACCGAGCATGACAGTGGCAAGAGAATTGAATACAAGGGCATTCACCGCACGAAGAACGCTCGCAGGCACGCTCTCTCCACCCCTTTGAAGCGAATGAACGATTGAAAAAACGGGAATTGTCGCCACTATTTTGTCATATTTTCGGCATTCTTCGCCATTTGAGACGAACCATTTACCATTTTCACGCCAAATCGCCTTTACTTCAAAATCGCACACGATTCTTCCTTTGCATTCACGCTCCAAACTGCGAATGAGTGCAGCGATGCCCCCTCGTTTCGGATAGTAAAAATTCAATTGATGCGTGTAGCCTTCGGTGTTGAAGCCGAGAGAAGCTCGCAAGACATCTCGCAGAGGAGGCTTCGGGACCCTGCCGTCGACCCAAGAGGCACTCATTTCCTTCGCTGAAATCTTCCAAATTTTCTCGTTATACGGAATCAGATATTTTGAGGCGATGCCTCTGCCGAAGTTTGCGAGTAGCCAAGCGTGCAAGCTTTTTGCACCACCGTCGCAATGAAAGCGGAGAGCGTTTAGAAGCCTGCTCTTCACTCTCGCCGCTAAGAATGAAGCAACGCACTCAAAATTCTCCCTCAACGGCAAATCCGCCAAGCCGTTCTCAAATGGGTATTTCACAAGTCTTCCCTTGTAAATAATTTTCGTGTTCCGCCTGCATTTCACCACATTATCCTTTAACTTTGAGAGCATGAAATTCAGAGCGTTTCTGTCTCTTGAGAAAATAATGTGAGAGCCTCCGCAGTCAAATGTGAAGCCGTCCTCGCTTATTGAACGGCAGAGACCGCCACACTCCGACTCTCGCTCCAAAATCTCACCGTTTTCAAGCAGAGAGCAGAGCGTCAGACCCGTGAGACCGCCTCCCAAAATCCCAACTTCGCTCACGCTCCTCGCTCACCCTCAATTATATAAAAAGATTACGCATAAGCACGCAAAAGAAAAAGTAAAGGTTACTTTCTTCTTCTACCTCTCATGCGAGCAACTGCAAAAATAGCAGCAAGAGCAGAAACAATCTCAAATCCCGGTATCTTCTTCTCCTCTCTTGGTATCTCAGGAGTGATGCGGTGGTGACCTCCTTCCCTTGAATGAGCTTCCACCGGAAGCATGGGAGGTTGAAGAGTGTGCATATAGCACTCACCTTCGGGATTGGCCACTGAAACCCCTATCCGCAGGATATACCCGCGGACTCGTTACCTATTCATTGAACGCAAGTATAATTCCCACACACCGACCTAATTCATTTCCTCAGGAGCTTTCTTAGCGACACTCTCAATCTTGCGACCTCCACGCTCATCGCCTTCACATCCAGTATTCATTTACTCATCATATTTAAAACTTGATGATTTGTTTTGCAAGTGAAAGCATTAGCGAGCAGTGTAACGAATTCACTTCTTCACATCAAGCAAAGCGACTCGCTCCAAGACGAGTTTCTCAATTTTCTCCTCGCCTACCGCCTCTAATTCCTCCTTTGTAATGCCGAAAAACTGAATGATTGCCTCTTTTCTTTCGTTGTCGCTCAGAATGTCGCCGAGTTCCTCTTCTTTTATATTCATTCGCCTTTTCACTCGCTCCGCAATTGCATTCATTTCCGCTTCTTCAAGCGTATTACTTGGGTCAACGACAGCAATCACGACCTTCTGCTCGCCTTCAGAGATGCCCATTTCCAACGCCCTGCTTATTTGACGCTCTCCCGCTGCATAAAGCAGCATTTCCATGCTCAAATCCTGCGAAATGTTCCGCTTTTTCCTGAAAGCACGCAACGCCTTCTGAACAGCTGAGCGGATGTGCTGCTCCGAAGCCACTTTCTTTGCGTCAAACGCCTGAATGCAAACTCCTGAAGGGACAACTTCTCTCAACGCAGCGAGAAAAGCGGGAACACTCTCAACAAAAGTCCTGCCAACAATGACCTTGACGCTCACTCGCTCCTCTTCCATTCTCCGCTCTCCACGCTCACACATATTTACGCTCAACGAGCAGTTCGGCATTCAGAATTGAGGCGCCAGCTGCTCCTCTAATCGTGTTGTGTCCAAGCACGATGTATTTCACCTCGCTTCCTCTTCTCTCTCTCTTTCACTCTCCTCGCTCCGCTGCCACCACCGCCACCACTGCTCGCTCTTATTCTACCGATGGATACGCTCATTCCGGAGCCAGCGTCTCTGTCCAAGCGAGGTTGCGGTCTGTCAGGCTCCTCACGCAAAATTAACGGCTTTTCAGGTGCGAAAGGCGTCTTGAGTTCAGAGCGGAAGTTTTTGAAAGCGTTTTTCACTTCGTCCACAGAGACTTCTTCAGAGAAGCGAACCCAAACCGCCTCTGTGTGTCCGTCAAGGACGGGAACTCGGTGGCAAGATGCGGAAATGCTGAAAGATGCGGGCTTAACACGCCCATTCTCAAGCGTTCCCAAGATTTTTAGAGGCTCAGTTTCCATTTTCTCCTCCTCTTTTGCGATGAACGGAATCACATTGTCAATGATTGCCATTGAAGGCACACCTGCGTAGCCCGCACCTGAGACCGCCTGCATCGTCGCAACTCGCACTTCTTCAATGCCGAAGCGCATTAAAGGCTTCAATGTGAGCGTTAGCATAATTGAAGAGCAATTAGGGTTCGTGATGATGAAGCCGTCCCAGCCTCTACGCTCACGCTGCGTCTCAATTAGTGCTAAATGCTCCGCATTCACCTCAGGAATCACAAGCGGGACATCTTCATCCATGCGATGCACCGAAACATTACTCGCAACCGCATATCCAAGCGAAGCACTCTTCTTCTCCACTTCTGCTGCGACTTCACTCGGAAGAGCGGAGAACAAAATCTCAACATCTTCTTCCTTGCGGACTGCTTCCAATTCGCTCAACGCTCGCACTTCCATCTCAGCGACATTTTCAGGCATCTCGCAGGGCAGAAACCACTTCGCAACCTCCCTGTATTCCTTTCCTGCGCTCCGCTCCGAAGCGAAGAGGGCTGCGATTTCAAACCAAGGGTGAGATGCGAGCAGCTGAACGAAACGCTGACCCACGCTTCCTGTTGCGCCAAGAACGCCCACCTTTATGCGACGCATGCTTTTCTTTTATCGAGAAGAGTAAAAGGAAGTAAGGGAGGGAGAAGCAAGCGGAGGTGGGAAATAGAAGGAGGCGGCAAGGAGGATGGCGGAGCGAAGAGTGAGCAAAACGAAAGGAGGGTGTGAGGAGAGATGGCTCGTTTTCCTGAGGCGGAGGCTCGGCTTCTGAATGTGAAGATTTGCATGAATTGCAATGCTCGCAATCCAGTGAAGGCGACGAGGTGCCGAAGATGCAAGTCAAAAGACCTGCGAATGAAGTCCAGCCATAAGAAAGTGAAATGATGAGTGAGTGTGTTTGGTGTGTTTCGTTGCGTTTTGGGGGCAAATAAAGTGAGTGTGAGGGGAAGATGGGAGTGGAAGTGGATTTGTTCTTGTTTGGCAAGCCAGAATGGGAAATGAACATGGAAGAGGTTTCAGCGTCGGAGATACGGGAGAAAGGAGAAGAGCTGAAGGAGCGATTGAATCGGATTGCGGAAATAATGGAGAAATTGGAGGGCGCAGGTTGGGAGAGAGCAGGAGCATCGCTTTACAGCATCTCCTTCTACAAGGACATTGCGATAGAGGATGCGAAGGAGGAGCTTCGTCAATTGGGCATAGACCCTGAGGAGGTCGGTCTGATGGAGATTGAGGAGGAGGATGAAGAGATTGAGGATTCAGATTTCGTCTGCGAAGAGGCGGAAGAGGCGGAAGATGTGGAAGATGCGGATGTTGGCGAGGAGTGGCGAGAAGGCGAGAGGCTTCTGCTCTTGGAGGATTTTGAGCTCCCAAGGAAGAGCAGCACAGTGGGCGGTGAGAGGGAGGAGAGTGTGTGGAAAGGGCGAAGGGAAAGGGCGGAGGGAAAGTCGGAGGAGGGAAGGTGAAGGGAGAGAGGGACAACGGAAATAGAGGAATGAGGAAATGAAGAGGAGACCTGCGGTTGCGGGTATGTTTTACGAGTCCAGCGTTGAGGCGTTGAGGCGTCAGTTGGAAGAATGTTTTGCTGGTGTGCCTCGTGAAGAGATTGAGATGAAAGGGGCGGTTGTCCCGCATGCTGGCTACATTTACTCTGGAAGAGTTGCTGCTGCTGTTTATGCGAGGATGCCTCCTGCTGAGACATTCGTGATTTTGGGACCGAATCACTACCTCGCAGGCTCGGCGGTCGCAACATCTGCGGCGAAATGGCTCACTCCGCTGGGAGAAGTGCCTGTCGACGAAGATTTCGTGGATGCATTGCGAGGCTCAATCATTGACACGGACGAGACAGCACACAGACAGGAGCATTCCATAGAGGTTCAACTACCATTCCTGCAATTCACATTCCGAAATTTCAAATTCGTGCCGATTTGCATGAGTTTGCACGATGAAGACACCGCTAAAGAAGTGGGAGAGAGCATAGCAGAAGCGGTTTTGAAGGTAAAGAGGCGTGTAATTGTGATAGCATCGTCAGATTTCACGCATTATGAGCCTGATTCTATTGCTCGTGAGAAGGATAAGCGGGTAATTGATGCGATTTGCGAATTGGATGTGGCGAAATTTTACAGAGCGGTGAGAGAGGTGAATTCAACCGCCTGCGGCGTCGGACCTGTGGGTGCGATGCTTGTTGCTGCGAAAATGCTCGGTGCAACGAAGGGTCTTCTGCTCAAATACGCAACAAGCGGCGACATTACGGGAGACCGCTCAAGTGTTGTTGGCTACGGGGGCATCGCTATCGTCTGAGGCGGTGTGAGAGAATGGAAGAGGGAGCGGAAAGAAATGCAGAAGCAGGAAAAGGAAAGGTAAAAAAGAGGGGGGATGCAGTTGAAACTGAATCAGGGTCGCAGTTAATTTTGGGCAAAAAAGTGATTGAACCGCCGTATTTTGTGCGTAAGTTCGGCGTGAGCGAGGAAGAATATGAGGAATTTACGGATGAAGACACGAAAGCAGAACTATTTGACGGCACGCTTATCATTCACTCGCCCGCTTCCATTCGGCACGAAGACATCTTCGGCTTCTTATATTTTCTGATGCGTGGTTATGCCGAGCACAAGCGTTTGGGGAAAGTTCTCGGCTCTCGTGCGACGATGCACCTCGGTCCTTGCAGGCTTTTTGAGCCTGATATTTTATTTGTGAGGAGCGAGAGGCTGAGCATTTTGAGAGAGAGGCGTTTAGAGGGCGTCGCAGACCTCGTTGTTGAGATTCTCTCGCCCTGGACAAGAAACTACGACATGCAGGAAAAGAGGCAGGCTTACCACTCCGCTGGCGTTGAGGAACTGTGGTTCGTGGACGACGAAGCGAGGAATATTGTGGTTGACCGTCGCCGCAGAGACGGGAAATACCGCACTTCAACGGTGAGAGCGGGAAAGGTTGAGTCAGAGGTCATGCAAGGTTTCTTCGTGCTTGCGGAGTGGCTCTGGGCGGAAGTCCTGCCTGAACCCTTCGCATGCCTGCGGAAAATTTTGAGAGAGAGCGGGAGAGAATGAAGAAAAGGGAAGCGGTAGAAACCTTGAGTTCAGACGAGGGAGAGAGAAAAAGAGGAAAGCAGAGTTTGAAGAATAAGTGAGAGAGGTGGAGGAGGGAGGAGGAGCGAGAAGAGAAGAAGGGAGAGAAATGATTGAAAGCGAGGTGCAAGAGGGGGAGAAAGGGAAGCGGGGTAAGGTGAAGAGGACGCAGTTGCCTCGTGACATTCTTGCGGGTAGTGGCGTTTTGGAAGAAGTGGGGGATGTCTGCAGGCGTTTGTCACTTGAGGGCGTCGCTCTTGTTGTCACAGGTCAGAAGACGAGGAAGATTGCGGGAGAGCGAGTGCTTCAAATCCTTGAGGATGCGGATTACGACGCTCAAATCGTTGAGATTCGCAAGCAGGCGGAGGCAGACAGAGAAAGCGTGGAGAGCGTGAAAGATGCGGTTCGTGAGACGAAAGCTCGCTTTTTGCTGAGCGTGGGCGGTGGAAGGGTCATAGACATCGGAAAGGTCGCATCATTTGAGATGGAAATTCCATTCGTTTCAGTGCCGACAATCGCATCACACGACGGCATTGCGTCTCCGAGAGCGACGATTAAGAATGGCAGATTTCCTGTTTCTGTGCAGACACACGCACCACTCGCAGTCGTCGCAGACACCGAGATAATTGCGAATGCTCCTTTCAGGTTCACTGCTGCGGGCTGCGGGGACATCGTCGCAAATTTCACCGCTGTGCTTGACTGGAAGCTCGCATACCGCTTACGCAACCAAGAATTCAGCAGTTATGCGGCGGCACTCTCCGAAATGACCGCAAACATGGTGCTTGAGAATGCGAAGGAGATTAAGCGGGGGGGCGAAATCGCTGCGTGGCTCGTCACGAAGGCTCTAATCTCAAGCGGCGTCGCAATAAGCATTGCAGGCACTTCAGCACCCGCTTCAGGCTCTGAACATAAGTTCAGCCACGCCCTTGACATCCTCGCACCTCGCAGAGCATTGCACGGCGAGCAATGCGGCATCGGCACAATCATGATGGCTTATCTGCACGGCGAGGACTGGCAACGCATTAAAAATGTGCTGCGTGAAATCGGCGCTCCCACGACTGCGAAGGAAATCGGCGTTCCTGACGAAATAATTATTGAGGCGCTTACGCATGCTCACAAAATAAATCCGCACCGCTACACGATTCTCGGCGACTCAGGTCTCACGAGAGAGGCTGCTGAAAGGCTCGCTCGCATCACAGGCGTGATTGATTGAGCGTTGAGGAAAGCAGCGTGGTGCGGAGGCTGAAGCATGCGGAAGAAAAAATCAAAAAAATCGAAAGCCATTTATAGTAATCTCTCACTTGAGATAGGTGGTGGAAAAATGCCAAAAAAAGAAGGGAAGAGGGGGTGTGATGCCAGTAAGTCCGTAATAGCGAAGATAGCAAAAAAGAATCTGCCTGTGCTGATTGTCGCAATGTTAGCAATATCGCTGGCGAGTGTAGCGATGACATCTGCAGAAGAATTCAAGAATTGCAGCTGTCATTCCGACATTATCAATAACTTTAAGACTTCGCTGCACTATACTGGAGCGGGAATGAAAGGAGAATACGAGAAGTATGCGGCAAAGTATTTTGGAATTAACATGGATGAGTATTATGCGAAGTGGAACTGCTCAAAATGTCATGCTACTACATGCGAAAAGTGTCATGGAGATGAACCACATGAGGTTGATATGAGCAAGAATATAACGACATGCGACAAATGCCACTTCAAAAAGCAGACAGCGACATTCATGGGGGACATGCCGGGACATAAGGAAAAAGGCCCGTCACCAGACATTCATTACACGATGGGGCTGACATGTTCTGACTGCCATAAACCGGAAGAGGTGCACGGAGATGGCATTGAATACGAATGTCAGCTGGAAGCGGTGAAGACAAAATGCGAAGATTGCCACAAGAGTCCCGGAAAGACTGTCAAAGGCATGACTGTGAAACAGTATTCAACGGACATTAACGCACATAAAATACATGAAGATAAACTTGACTGCATTGCTTGCCATACAGGATGGATGCTCACATGCAAAAACTGCCACTTAGATACAAGAAAAGGCACGAAGCCCGTTTCTGACGAGTTCTATCTCGGCGTTCGTCCTGATGGTAAGATAACAACATTCGTAAAGATGGAGGCTACATACGATAATAGAACGCATGTAGGATACGGTGAGTGGTTCCCGCACACAGTAACGGATGAGGCGAAAGACTGTTCATTCTGCCACGGGAATCCTGAAGTGCTTTGCGAGGGTTGCGAGGGTGAAATACTCGGAAAAGGCGGTTCATTCATACCAGAAGAGACAATAGAAAAGGTTTTAGCCGTAGAAATACCCCCAGCATCTCCAATTGCATCGCCCACACCTCCACCAACAGCAACCCTACAGCAACCCAACAGCAACTCCAACGCCAACAGTAACACCAACAGCAACCGCAACACCAACAGCAACTCCAACGCCTTCGCCCACACCACCGGGTTTCGTGCTGGTATTTGCAGTGATTGCAATCGCAGTGGTTGTGCTTCTTGCAAAACGAAGACGGTAAAGGGCAAGCGTCTTACTAATTTGGCATTTTTTTCCTTCTTTTTACTTTTTCTCATGCATAATTTTTATAAATTTTGTGAGTTTAATTCCCCTTAACGTTTTGGGGGATATGTGAAGTTTACTGAGCAGAAGCGGAGCAAATTTATGCGCCTATTCTCCTATTAAGTGACCGAAGGACAAGGAACAAAGACTCCAGAAAGCCCAAGTTTGCTCATTTTATTTTATCTATCATTCATTATTTCCTCTCTTTTTTATGTATTTGCTTGATAATTCCTGCTATTAGATTTATTCTTGGGACTCTTTTCATATAATCCCTGTATGCATTGCCAAACTTTTCTATGTTTCTCTTTTCTTCTTCTATCATTGCGAGACACAGCAGAACAATTAATATTGCGCCAACAATAAAGCTGATCCAGTGCTGTGAAATAATAACCAAAGCAAAAATTATCAGGATATGACCCAAGAATTCAGGATGGCGAACAAAAGCATACATCCCTCTTTCAACAAGTCCAATACCTTCTGCATGCCCCTTCTTTCGTGATTTGCTCGACCACAACAGAAAAATAATTCCAAATGCCATGATTATCCATCCCGCATATAGTAATTCCGCTAAATTAGCAGAATTGTAAAGAAAAATGGTAGAGATTATCAATACTCCCATATAAACCTATATATGCTATGTGAGCAATTAAGTGACAATACTTTTCTTATGCATGATTTTCCTCCTGCCTTTAATTTTGCG
>JANPRD010000011.1 GCA_024699715.1 Candidatus Methanophagales archaeon | reverse complement strand
CTTATTTGAGGAGGTTAAAGGGAAAAGGAAATGCGAGCAGCGTGGAAGGAATTGGAGCGTAAATATGCGGAATACTACCGAATGCAAGCGGAAATTGCATCTTTGGCGATTTGGGAGGACTGCATTTCGCTTGAAAGCCTCTCTCTTGTTGGCGGTGCCGACCAAGCGTTCATTCTTGAGAATGAAAATGAAAAAATAATTTCTGCGGTTGTTGTCCTCGCTTATCCCTCGCTTGAGGTCGTTGAGCGAGCTTTTGCGGTTCTGCCTGTGAATTTCCCATATATTCCGGGGTTGCTTGCGTTCAGGGAAGCACCCGCAATCGCAGAGGCGTTCAAGCGTTTGAGGCGGAAGCCTGAGGTGCTTTTCGTAGATGGTTGCGGTGTGAATCACCCGAGATTCGCAGGTTTGGCGACACATGTCGGCGTCTCGCTTGATGTCGCAACAATAGGCGTTGCGAAGAAATTGCTCTGTGGTCGTGGCGAAATTCCAGAAAAGGAAGGAGAAGCAACAGAAATAAGATTTAAGGGGCGAGTTGTCGGATTCTTTTTAAAGAGTAAGCGGGGTTGCAGACCCATTATTGTCGCTCCCGGTCACAAAATCTCTCTTTCAACTGCTCTTGAACTGACAAAAAGATGCATTCGCAAGCATAAGTTGCCTGAACCTACGAGGATTGCACACAATTACGCAAATGAAATAAAGAAGAGATTTAAAAACGGTAGCAACAGCGACAACAGCAACAACAGAGAGCGGAGACAGCAGAGACGGCAGAGAAGGCAGAAACAGCAGCGACACAGCGAGCAGGAAGTTCGCAGGCAAACCTACAACGGTTCAGACGATAGAGAGAATGATGTCGAGGAGGCTGTCCATTCTCGGGCTTTTGCGAATGAAAGAGGTTTTTAGTATGTAACCTGATGCGCCGTTCTCGTAAGTTTTAATGATGTCCTCGTCTCTATCTGAGGAAGTAAGCACGACAACGGGCAAGTCCCTCAGCTCACGACTCTCTTTTATCTGACGCAGCACTTCAGTGCCGTCAACCTTTGGGAGCCTCAAGTCAAGCAGAACAACATCAGGTCTCGGATATTTCTCCTTGTCAGCATATTCTCCTCTGTTGAAAAGGAAATTTAGGGCAGATTCGCCATCTCTCACCTCATATATCTGCGTTTTCAACCTGCTCTTCTGCAGCATCCGCTTAAGAATAATCGCATGCGCCTCCTCATCCTCAACAAGCAGAACTTTCAGCCTGCGTCCTTCCTCCTCTTGCTCTCCAGACAACTCCTCCCTTCTCCTACTACTCTCCGACGCCTCACTCACATTCAACACCTCTTCTTCCTCTCCTCTCTGAAAACGCACCACACCCCACAACACGACCACAACACGCCACAACACACCCAACCTACTTCCCTCTCCTCTTCTCCATATTGCTGTCTGCGCTGCCTTCCACCACTCTCACACCCTCATTTGCGAGCATTCGCTCCATGTTACGCCGCAGCTCGCCCTCAGAGAGAGGCTTCCGCAAAAACCCCACAGCTCCCGCCCTGACAGCCTCCGCAGCCTTTAAGGACATGCCCTTCGCATCTGGAAACAGAAGAATGACAACAGTCGCCGCATTCTCCCTCAATATGCGCCTCGTTACATTTATTCCATCCCCTCCTTCCAACTTTGCATCCAAAATTAGGATGTCAGGAGCGAGTTCTATGCATTTTCTCTCCGCCTCCTCGCAGTCTCTTGCAAGACCGACAACATCAAAACCCATCTTCCTCAACACTATTGAGAGCATTATTCTGACAAATGCTGAACTGTCTGCAATCAGAACTCGCCTCCCTTCGCCTCCACATGTTTCTTCATAAGTCTCCTTCACATCTACCACTGCCATCTCCCTCGTCGTTTAGTTCCATTCTCGCCCCCTCTCCCTCCACCCCGCTCACTCTTCCCACTTCAAATCACAAACAGAAATATTTAAATGCTTTTCTTTAGAAAATTGGAAGAGTTCCGAAAGGAAAATTAAATTGTGAATGCGAAAAAAGGATGCGAGAAAGAGAATAAAGAGATTTTTGCCTCATGAGTGTGTTTGTGCTTCCACCTGAAAGCATGGTGGAAGAGGCGGGTTGCGGAGAAGTTGCGGAGAGGTGAGTAGGAAGGAGCAACGAAATCAACGAAATAAAAGTTTTGGCTTAATCTCCGTGTTTTGCTTCAAGTGCGCTGCTTGCCCTCTCTAAGAGCGAGGACGCCTCTTCCAAACGCTTTGCCGCTTCCCTCAAAACTTCGCTGACTTCGTGCAAGCGAAGCGTCTCCGCTTCTTCCGCTGCTCGCCTGAAGCCCTCCGCATGCTCCCTGTTGTGTTCAATCCAATGCTCAATCCTCCGCTTCAAACGCTCTCTCCGCCTTTCCTCTGTTTTCTCCGCACTCTTCGCCTTCGCATCTGCCTCCGCCTCTACCTCCGCAGCCTCCTCCGCAGTAGCACCGCCGTCTGCACCGTCCTTACTGCCCTCTCCGCCAACACCGCTCTCAAATCCCGACTGGCGGATTTCCTCTCCTTCCATTTCGCTTCCTCCTCTTACTCGCCTTAGCCGATGCTGTTTAACATGCCGTTTAACCGATACCGTGAAATTTGAACACTTTTTTCTTAACTTCTTCAACGACTTTCCGAACTTCGTTGCTTATTTTCTCCGATGCTTTCCTGCGGACTTCAACGCTGTCGTGCAGTTTCTCGTAAGCACTTTTTTCGCACTTCGCACCCGAAATGACGAGGAATGCGAGCGACCAAATGCGAGCGACATTTTCGGGCTTGTATCCCCCGCCTCCGAGAATGAGAAGGCGACCTTCGCAGAGCGAATGGGCGAGTGCGTGCATCCTCTTTGCGATTTCCTCGTATGCATGCGTTGTGAGTGCGAGACCGACAAGTGGGTCTTCGTAGTGTGCGTCTGCTCCGAACTGCTGAATGAGTATTTCGGGCTTGAAAGCGGAGAGCAGCGGAGGAACGATTTCGCCGAAGGCAAAGAGGTAGGAGGCGTCGCTCGTCCCAGCAGGAAGCGGAACATTCACGGAGTAGCCTTTTCCTTCGTTCTCACCGATCTCTTCTGTGCTGCCTGTTCCTGGGTAGAAGCCGAAGCCGTATCTGTGGAAGGAGATTGTGAGAACATCGCTTTCTTCGTAGAAGGCTTCTTGCGTGCCGTCGCCGTGATGTCCGTCAATGTCAATAATCGCAATCCGCCTGAAGCCTCTCTTAAGCAGAAATCTCGCAGCAATCGCAACATCGTTGAAAACGCAGAAGCCAGCAGCACCGTCTCTGTGTGCGTGATGCCAGCCTCCGCCGAAGTTGAACGCATGCGTCGCTTTTCCCTCCGCAAGCAGCCTCGCACCCTCCAAAGAGCCACCGACCCTCGCAACAGCACCCTCGTAAATGCCTTTCGTCACAGGCGTGTCCCCTAAATCCAGAAGACCGTAGCCTCGCTCACTCATCCTCTTAACGAAATTTATGTATTCTTCGCTGTGAATGAGCTTTAATTCCTCCTCCGCTGCTGGATTCGGCTCCACTAACATCACATTCTCATCATCAAAAACACCCAATCTTCGCAGAATTTCAAGCGTTCTCTTGCATCTGTCAGGCTTAAGCGGATGCGTCTCTCCTAAATTATACTTCAAATACGCATCACTGTAAAGAAAAACGCTTTTCCCCGTCATTTTCACACACACATCCAAGCAAGCGAGACGCCACATGCCGAGAAGGGAGAGACAGGGACGGTTTCGTGAGGAACGAGTGGCGTTAAGAAGTGCCAGCCTCCCAGGAGGAGAGGTATTTCGCCTGCTCTTCCGTGAGCGTTTCGATTTCAATGCCCATCGTTTGCAGTTTCAGCCTTGCGACCTCCTCGTCAATCTCTTTCGGAACTGAATAAACACGCTTCTCCAGTTTTCCGCCGTTCTCAACGAGGAATTTCACGCACAACGCCTGATTTGCGAAACTCATGTCCATGACTTCGGGAGGATGCCCGTAAGCAGCGGTGAGATTCACAATCCTGCCCTCTGAGAGTAGGAACAGCCTACGACCGTCGTGAAGCGTGAATTCTTCAACATGTTCTGAGACTTTCCTACGCTTTACAGCGATTTCATGCAAGCCCTTAATATCAATTTCAACATTGAAATGCCCTGCATTCGCAAGAATAGCTCCATCCTTCATCTCAGTGAAGTGTTCTTTTCTTATTACAGAAATATCTCCTGTTGCGGTGATGAAAATATCGCCGATTTTGGCGGCATCTCGCATGGGCATCACACGATAACCGTCCATTACCGCCTCTAATGCCTTGCGAGGATTCACTTCCACGACAACAACATTTGCGCCGAGACCACGAGCACGCAAGGCGATGCCACGACCGCACCAGCCGTAACCTGCGACAACGACAGTTTTTCCCGCAAAAAGTATGTTCGTTGCGTTTAGTATGCCATGAATTGTTGATTGTCCTGTCCCGTAGCGGTTGTCAAACATCATTTTCGTCTCTGCATCGTTCACAGCAATCACAGGGAATCGCAGTTTTGAGGCGAGCTCACGAGCTTTATGCCGAATTACGCCCGTAGTTGTTTCTTCACAGGCACCAATAACTGCGTCTGCGAGCGCTGAAAACTTCTCGTGCACCCTCGTAATCGCATCTCCGCCGTCGTCAAGCAGAATTTCAGGCTGGCGTGATTCTATCGCTTTGTCCAAGCATTCGTAGTATTCTTCAGTGGTTTCGCCTCTGAAAGCGAATGTTTTTATGCCCTCTTCTGCGAGAGCAGCGGCGACATCGTCCTGCGTTGAGAGCGGATTCGCAGCTGCGAGTGAAATTTCCGCACCGCCCTCCTTGAGTGTTCGCAGCAAAACCGCAGTCTCCGTCGTGACATGCAGGCATGCGGTTATTTTAACGCCCTTAAGAGGCTTCTCCTCCTTGAACCGCTCTCGCAAGAGTCCCAAAACGGGCATCCTCATCGCCACAAATTCAATCCTACGCAGACCCTCCGCAGCGAGACGAATGTCCTTCACGATGCCTTTCTCGGATTTTTCCATGCCCTTCTCCTCCTTCCCCATGTCCGCACCCAATTCACTCAAGGAGCAATAATAAAACTATCGGGAATCATTTCGCTCACTCAAATCTTTACGGGCTTCGCATTCGGGCGACCATGTTCTCGTTGCACCTGCTGAAGTCTCCCGCAGAGAAGCTTGCGTGACCGCTTGAGTGCTTGTGTAGATGGCGAAAAAAGAGAGACTCATAAATGCGCAGAATCAAATTTAAGCCACACGCTTCTCGCTTCGCATCGGGAAAAACTTTTTATTTTTTCTCTTCAATGAATAAGTGATGATAGTGAAGAAGGTATTGTCGGAGGAACCGCTCACATTTGCGGAAGTGAAGGAGATATTGGAGGCGATGAAGGCGTCTGCTGCGGAATCAGGCTCGGAGATGAGGTATGAGAAGCGGAAAGTGCTTTCACATGTCACGAAATTTGCGAAAATGGATGCGAAACGCTCACGAGAGCTCGTGAATGAATTACTTAAAATGGATAAAATGAACGAGGAGATAGCTGTTCGTATTGCAGATTTGATGCCGAAGAGTGAGAGTGAAGTGCGGGCAATATATGCGAAAGAACGCTTCACGCTCTCAAAAGAGGATATTGAACGCATTTTGGACTGCGTTGCGAAATACGAGTGAGCAGGGGCAGAGAGAGAGAGGGAGGCGTGAGAGGAAGGCAAAGAGAGGTTAGAGGGAGAAGATTGAATTCTGTTGCTGTTTTTGAGTTTTCAGAGGCATCAGAGGAGGGAATAAAATGCAGGAAGAGCGGGAGTGGGGAAGGGAGCGAGAGCGGGAGAGGGGGAGGAGGGAGCGGGAGAAGTTGGAGAGGCTGCTCAAGGAGGTCAGCAGGCGTAGAGAAGAGAAGGAGCGTAAGGAGAAGTATGCACGGGTTCTGGATTTCCTGCCGTATGGGCATCCTGACGACCCTCGTCCTGTTTTTCAGCGTAAGCCGCTCGTGCAGGCAGTTGGGGAGACGAAATTTGTTTTGATGGAATTGACGCCTAAGAAGGGGAAGATGCCTGCTGTTGGCGAGCGAGTTTACATCGGTGAGGGATACAGAGATGTGATTGACCATGTGAATAAGCGTTTAAAGTATGAAGAATTGACGCCAACAGCGAAGATTTCACTGCCTCAAGTGCTTGAGGAAATCGTGAAAGAGCGAGAAAGCGAGTTTATTCGCATTTTCAACGAGTCAGAACCTATAACGCCGAGACTGCACACGCTTGACCTCCTCCCAGGCATAGGAAAGAAACTCATGTGGGCGATTCTGGAAGAGCGGAAGAAGGGCGAATTCAAGAGTTTTGAGGACTTGACGAGGCGAGTGAAGGGTCTGCACCATCCTGAGAAAATAATTGCGAGGCGAATAGAGGAGGAAATAAAGGAAGAGCAGCCGAAATACAGGCTTTTCTTGCGTTGAATGTGCGTGTTTTTTGAAAGAGAGTGCGAGGGGAGAGGGAAAAAATGAAAAGAAGGGAGGAAGTTCGCATCGGTGTGTATGTTTGCCACTGCGGAATGAACATAGCAGCGACGGTAGATGTTGAGGAAGTTGCTGAATTCGCATCAAAACTGCCGAATGTTGTTGTTTCTCGTGCATACAGATACATGTGTTCGGAGCCTGGGCAGGAAATGATTAAGAAAGACATCCGTGAGTTGCGACTTAACAGGATTGTTGTCGCCTCATGCTCGCCGAGAATGCACGAACAAACATTCAGAAGGGTGTGTGAAGAGGCAGGCGTGAATCCTTACTGCTACGAGCAGGCAAACATAAGGGAGCAATGCTCGTGGGTTCACACAGCCCGCAAGGATGCGACGGAGAAGGCGAAGGCTCTCGTCAGAGCTGCGGTTGAGCGAGTGGCGGCGCTTGAGCCA
The DNA here is from genome assembly GCA_024699715.1 of Candidatus Methanophagales archaeon. GTDB lineage: Archaea > Halobacteriota > Syntropharchaeia > Alkanophagales > Methanospirareceae > Methanospirare > Methanospirare jalkutatii. Next base: position 152,000 of record JANPRD010000011.1, on the reverse strand, counting down.
TTGAGCAGGAGGAAAGTGCGGGTAGTCCCTCGTGCTTTGGTCGTCGGTGGCGGAGTTGCAGGCATCTACGCCGCTTTAGAACTTGCAAATAAAGGTATTGAGACCATTTTAGTAGAGAAATCTCCCTCAATCGGCGGACACATGGCACAATTAGACAAAACATTTCCGACTTTAGACTGCTCCGCTTGCATTCTCACGCCTAAAATGGTTGAAGTTTCCCGCCATCCTCGCATAAAATTGCTAACTTATTCTGAAATTGAGAGTGTTGAAGGCTTCATCGGTAACTTCAAAGTGCGAGTTCGTAAGAAGGCGAGGTTTGTTGACGAGAAAAAATGCAGGAGTTGCGGTCTCTGTTCGGAAGCGTGCAGGCTTCGTGACCGCATTCCGAGTGAGTTTGAGGCGGGTTTAGGGAAGAGGAGTGCGATATACATACCGTTTCCGCAGGCAGTTCCGTCTGTTTATGTGTTGATGCAGATAATTGTCTTATGATAACGAAGGGAAAGTGCGGTAAGAGACCGAAATGTGTTGAAGTATGCCCTACTGATGCGATAGATTTCTCTCAAAAGGATGAAATTATTGAAATTTCGGTTGGAACTATCATAGTTGCGACGGGATTTGATTTATATGACCCCTCTTCGGATGAAAAATACGGATATAAATATGATGAGGTCATCACATCGCTTGAATTAGAGAGGATGATGAATGCGTCAGGACCCACGGGAGGAAAAATTATTGTGAATGGAAGGGAGCCTAAGCGAGTAGTGTTCATAAGTTGTGTGGGTTCTCGTTCAGAAGAGCGACCTTATTGCTCCCGTATATGCTGCATGTATATAATGAAACAGGCTCATATGAGTGAAAGAGAAGATTCCTGATGCTCATGTGACCGTCTTATACACGGATGTTCGTGCATTCGGTAAGGGGTGCGAGGAGTTTTATCAGCGTGTGCGTGCTGAAGGCGTAAATTATGTGAGGCGGGAGCTTGATGAGCGGATAGAGGTAGAGAAGCGAGGGGAAGGAGTGATTGTGAGTGCGGTATGCGAGGGAGAAGAGCGAAAGTTTCCCGCCGACCTTGTTGTTCTCGCAACCGCAGTTGTTCCACGATGTGATGCGGAGGAAATTTCTCGCATTTTGAAGATTCCGAGAGGTTCAGAAGGCTTTTTCTTGGAGGCGCATCCGAAGTTGAGACCTGTTGACACCGCAATTGATGGTGTTTTCTTAGCTGGCTGCTGTCAGTCGCCGAAAGACATTCAAGATAGCGTTGCTCAAGCGGTAGGTGCCGCAATCAGAGCATCCGTTCCCATTTTGAGGGGCTATGTTGAGGTTGAGCCGACTGTTGCGTTCGTTAATGAGCATATCTGCGTCGGTTGCGGCACTTGCGTTTCCGTCTGTCCTTTCGGTGCGGTCTCCGTTGAGCATTCGGAGGCTACAATGGCGAGAGCGGTGGTGGCGACGAAGGCGAAAGCATCTGAACTGCGAGAGCGTAAGGGTGTTGCGGTCGTGAACGAGGTTCTGTGCAAGGGCTGTGGCTCTTGTGCGGCGGCATGCCCCTCTGGAGCGATTTCCGTCCTGCATTTCAACGAAAGGCAATTGCTCGCTCAGATTGACGCACTCTCCGCCTGAAGAGGCGAAAGAGAAGGTAAGAGTAAGGGGCGGGAGATGAGATAAAAGAGACGGGAAAATGAGCGGGTGAGAGGGGAAATGAGCGGAAGAGAAGGAGAAAGCAAGCGAATAGGTGTATATGTTTGCCACTGTGGTGTGAATATAGCGGGAATAGTGGATGTTAAGGAGGTTGCAGAGTATGCGAAATCGCTTTCAGGCGTTGTAGTTGCTCGTGATTATATGTATATGTGCTCTGACCCGGGTCAAGAATTGATAAAGAAGGACATTCTTGATTTGAAATTGGATGCAGTGGTTGTCGCCTCATGCTCGCCGAGAATGCACGAGCAAACATTCAGAAACGCTTGCGAGGAGGCGGGTCTTAACCCCTACTGCATGGAAATGGCAAACATAAGGGAGCAATGCTCGTGGGTTCACACAGCCCGCAAGGAGGCGACGGAGAAGGCGAAGGCTCTCGTTGCTGCTGCTGTTGCGAAGGTCTCAAGAGCGAAATCTTTAGAGCGTTTGCGTGTGCCTCTGAATAAGAATGCACTCGTGATTGGTGGGGGAATTGCTGGCATTCAGGCTGCTTTAGACATCGCAAATGCGGGATTCAAAGTGTATTTAGTTGAGAAAGAACCTTCAATTGGCGGACACATGGCACAATTAGACAAAACTTTCCCAACTTTAGACTGCTCAGCTTGCATTCTCACGCCTAAAATGGTTGAAATCGCTCATCATCCGAACATAGAATTGCTGACTTACTCTGAAGTTGAGGGCGTTGAGGGTTTTGTTGGGAATTTCAAGGTGAGGGTTCGTCGCAAGGCACGCTTCATTGACGAGGAAAAATGCACGGGATGCGGTGAATGTGCAAAGGCTTGCCCTCAACAAGGAATCGTTCCGAACGCATTTGACTGCGGACTGAGCAGAACTGCACCTGTTTTCATACCATTCCCGCAAGCAGTTCCTCTTGTTTACACGATTTTAAAGCGTGAAGGGAAGCCACCTTGCGAGGCTGCGTGTCCTGCGGGTGTGAATGTGCAGGGTTATGTTGCGTTGATTGCAGCTGGTAGGTATAAAGAGGCGGTGGATTTGATAAGGAAGACGAATCCGCTGCCATCTGTTTGTGGTTATGTGTGTCCGCATCCATGCGAGAGCGAGTGCAATCGTCGTGAGGTGGATGAGCCTGTCGCAATACGAGCATTGAAACGCTTCGTCGCAGACAAAATCGTGGGAACAGAGGAAGACTCCCCTCCTGAAGCAGAGGAGCGAGGAGAGCGGGAGAGCGAGAAGAGCGAGAAGAGGAGCAAGAGGAGCAAAAGGAGCAGGAGGGGCGGGTGGAGCAGGGAGAGGGAGAGCGTAGGAAGAAGAAAGTTGCAATCGTAGGCTCTGGACCTGCTGGGCTTACCGCCGCATACTTCCTCGCTTTGAAAGGCTACTCCGTGAAAATATTTGAGCGTTTACCCGTTGCGGGAGGGATGCTATCCGCAGGAATTCCGCCTTACAGACTGCCTCGTGATGCACTTCAGCGTGATATTGAGTATATTAAGAGAGCTGGTGTTGAGATAGAATGCGGAGTTGAAGTCAACAGAGAGAAATTCAAGGAGATTTGCGAAGAATATGATGCTGTTTTTGTTGCGGTAGGGGCGCATAGGAGCAGAAGAATGGGAATAGAAGGTGAAGACCTACAGGGTGTTTTTCACGGCGTAGATTTCTTGAGGCGTTTGAATCTCGGCGGTGAGACAGAAAGAGAGAGATTGAAGCGAATCGTAGGGAAGCGAGTGCTTGTTGTTGGCGGAGGCGATGTTGCGATTGATGTTGCTCGCAGTGCTGTTCGCTTGGGGTCGGAAGTCACGATTGCATACAGGCGGAGCAGGGAAGAGATGCCTGCGAGAGAAGAAGAGGTTCGTGAGGCTGAGGAGGAAGGCGTCAAATTCATGTTCCTGGTGAATCCTAAGCGGATAATAGGCGAAAGAAAAGTTGAAAAAGTGGAATTAATTAGAATGAAATTGGGAGCTCCTGACGAGACAGGACGCAGAAAACCCATTCCAATTGAGGGTTCAGAGTTCTTTTTTGATGCTGATTCGGTGATAATTGCGATTGGTCAGCAGGTAGAATGGGATTTTTTGGAAGGAAGCGGTGTTAAAGTTGAGCGAGGAGTTGTGAAAACGGACTGGAACGGATACACGGGCGTCGGAAACATTTTTGCAGGCGGAGACTGCGTTTCAGGCCCTGCAACGGTCGTTGAGGCGGTCAGCGCAGGGCGAAAGGCGGCAGAAGCAATTCACAAGTTCTTGCGGGGAGAGGCGCTTGGCGAGGCGGGAGTGGCGGAGGAAGGCGAGGAGAAGGCGAAGAAAATCAGCATTGAGGAGGTCGGTGTCCCGAAAGAGCGGAAGGGCAGGGTAACGATGCCAAAGATTCCGCTTGAGCGACGCTTGCGTAGTTTTGAGTGCGTTGAGCTTGGCTACGACGAAGAGGCTGCGAGGGAAGAGGCGAGCAGGTGTCTGCACTGCAAGTTGTGTTGCGAGTGCGGTGTCTGCGAGAGCGTGTGCGAGGCTGACGCAATTAACCACAAAATGACAGACGAAATCGTTAATTTGGATGTCGGTGCGATTGTCGTTGCGACGGGATTTGATTTATATGACCCCTCTTTGGATGAAAAATACGGCTATGAATATGATGAGGTCATCACTTCGCTTGAATTAGAGAGGTTAATGAATGCATCTGGACCTACGGGAGGAAAAATTATTGTAAATGGAAGGGAGCCGAAGCGAGTAGTGTTCATAAGTTGTGTGGGTTCTCGCAGTGAGGAGCGACCTTATTGCTCTCGTATATGCTGCATGTATATAATGAAACAGGCTCATTTGATAAAAGAGAAGATTCCTGACGCTGATATTACGGTTTTATACACTGATGTGAGAGCATACGGTAAAGGCTATGAGGAATTCTACGAAAAGGTGCGTTCAGAAGTCTCTTATGTGAGAAGAGAATTGGATGAGCCGATTGAAGTGATAAAGCAAAATGGAAGCTTAGTTGTGAGAGCGGTGTGCGAAGGAAAGCGAAGAGAGTTTCCAGCTGACATCGTCGTCCTCGCAACAGCGGTAGTCCCTCGTGAAGACGCTATTTCTCTCGCAAGAATGCTGAAAATCACACAGAGCGCCGACAAATTCTTCTTGGAAGCTCATCCAAAATTGCGTCCAGTTGAGACGCTCACAGAAGGCATTTTCATCGCTGGCTGCTGTCAGTCGCCGAAGGACATTCCAGACACCGTCGCTCAAGCATCTGCGGCAGCTTCAATGGCTTGCTCCCTACTAACGAAAGAATATTTGGAGATAGAGCCGATAGTTGCGGTTGTTGACGAGAGGAAATGCATCGGTTGCGCATCTTGCACCGCAGTCTGCCCCTTCAATGCGATAGAAATGCGAGATATTGAGGAAAGATTGGGAGAAATAACACTGAAAACGAGGAAGTCTTTTGTGAATCCTGTGCTTTGCAAGGGCTGTGGTGCTTGCATTTCCGAGTGTCCCGTCGGTGCTTTGAACCAACAGCATTTCACTTCGGAGCAGATAAATGCGATGATTCCCGCCGCTCTCTCATAACATCGCTCAAACGCCGCAACGCTCACACGAAACTGCTGTGCGTTTCGCTTCGCAATTCAAGCCGTAATTTTCTTCGCAGCGAGCTCAATTGCCCGAATGACGCTGCCTCTCGGCTTAATCGTCGCAACTGGCAACCTCACAATCTTCTCAACCGTAGGACTCAAAATGGGTGCGCAGACGAGTGCCGAAGCACCCTCTCGCTCAGCCTGAATCGCAGCAATCATCGCCTCCTCAATTGTCGTGACCGCATACTCACGAATCTCAAGCGTCTCTTCGCCACATCTGATTTCCTTACGCTCAATGTTGTCAAGAATGCCTCTTGAGCCGATGACTGCGATGAACTTTCGTCGTTCGTGCGAAGGGGACTCCAACGCTCTCAATGTGCTTACTATCTTGCGGAAAGTCCGAAGGTTCGGCTCCCTCTCGCCAGAAAGAATCTTGTATAGCGTGCTTGCGGGTATTCCCGCCCTCTGACTGAAATCACTGACCGGGATTCCGAGCCTTTTAATTGCCCTTCTCAGCACCTCAGAAAGACTCTTCCCCTCCTTCAGCACCTCTTCAACGACCTCATCCGAAACGCTCACATACTTTCCTTTTTGTGTAGATTCCCCTCGCATCTCATTTTCACCTCCCGCTTTTTTATACAAAAAGGTAAATGATTTTCACAAAACATCAATATTTAAATAAGGGTTTGCGGGCAATCTGGATTTGGGGGTGAGAGAAGGATGCAAGGAAGTGGGAGGGTGCTGCTGTTTCTCGCCGTTTTTTCGGCGTCTCTTGTTATCGCAGCATTTGCAGTGGCGGGGGAGACACCTGAGCTCGCATCAAAATACAAAGAGCCGAAGGACTTGAAAGGTCTCAAGATTGCGACTTTCCCGCCGGGGAGCATTCAATATACGATATTGAGCAAATGGTTGAAAGAGAACGGGTTAGACCCCGAGAAGGATGTAGAAATAAGGACGATGGGGCCTCGTGAGGCGATTTCTGCGATAGAATCGGGTGCTGTTGATGCCGTTTTTCTTCCAGAACCGGCGCCAACTATCATAGAACTTGACGGGAAAGGTGTAAGAGTCGTGCAATCAGGCGAAATGTATCCTAATCATGCGTGCTGTTGCCTCTTAGTCAGCGGAAAACTGATAAGAGAGCATCCTGAAATCGTTGAGCAGATCGTGAGGACGCACATAAATGCGACAAAATACCTGAAAGAGCATCCTGAAGAGGCTGCGAGGATATTTTCAAACAAAACTGGATTTGATTATGAGAAGACGCTCGCATCCTTTGAGCGATGGGATGGCGACTGGATCACAAATCCGCATGAAATGATGAATTCAACACTTGAATATGCACGAGTGAACTACGAACTCGGTCTCGCAAAAAGACTTCTTACGGATGAAGACCTCTTCGACACGAGATTTTACGATAAAATTATGGGCATTTCATCCTCTCCCATACCTGTTCCAGCGGAGAGAGAAGAGATAAAAGAGATTCGCATCGGTTACCAGCCGAGCACGCATCAGATAGCGGAGATGATTGCGATGGAGAAAGGGTGGTGGCAGAATGACTTGAAGCGGTTTGGCGTTGAGAATGTCACGGACAAAGAGTTCCCTTCTGGACCGCCTGAGATGAATGCGATGCTCGCAGGCGAGATAGATGTCGCTTATGTCGGGACTGCTCCTCCAATCACAGCGATAGCGAATTCTGGCCTTGATGCGAAAATCGTTGCTGCCGTTCAGATAAATGGCTCCGCTCTCGTCTTGCGAGCAGCATCAAAAACTCAAACACCAGGTTTCACTGCAATTTCCACAATTTCCGCAGTTTCCGCAGTGGTCGTGTGCTTTATTGCGAGAAGACGCTTCGGACAGAGCAACAGGTAGTCGCTCGTCGGCACGACAGGCACAGCAGCACGACAGGCACAGGCAGATGTTGTGCAGAAGCCGGCTGGCAGAAGGCGAGGCGGAGAGGTGAGAGTAAATGTTGAGAGAGGCTTTGCAGAGGCGTGGCGTAGTAGAAGGCATTTCAGTGTGCGTCGTTCTTGCGGTGTGGGAGGCGGTTGCGGATTTTGTTGTCGCAGAGCCGTTCAAGCTGCCGAGTCCGAGTTCAGTGCTTCTTGCGTTTTACGAGATTTCTGACACGCTACCTGAGGATATTCTTGTCAGTTTCATGCATTTTGGCATCGGAATCTGCATGGGCGCAGCAGTAGGAATAACAATAGGTGCAACAATGGGATGGTTCAGGGTTGTTGAGCGTTCAACAGACCCGATAATAGAGGTAACGAGGGCGATTCCTCCTTTAGCGTGGATTCCATTTGCGATTGCATGGCTCGGATGCACGCATCAAGCGGCGGGATTCATTGTTTTCATCGGTGCGGTGTTCCCAGTTTTGCTCAACACTTATGCGGGCTTCAGAAGTGTTGACAGGATTTACATAGATGCTGCTCGTGTGCTTGGCTGCAAGACGAATGCGTCGCTGATAAAATCTGTTGCGATTCCCTATTCGCTGCCTTTCATCGCAACGGGCATCAGAGTGGGAATGGGCGTCGGTTGGATGTGCGTCGTCGCCGCTGAAATGCTCGGAGCGTCAAACAGCGGTCTCGGTTTCAAGCTTTGGTTCTTCTACGGTCTGCACATGATGGACAGGGTCGTCGCATACATGCTCGTTATCGGTTTGCTTGCCATGCTTCTTGACCGCATTTTCAGGTGCGTCGTGGATGCTCGCCTCCTACGCTGGCGTAAAGGTCTCTCCGTTGCCGTTTGAGGTTTGAGGGCGTGAGCGTGAGGAGGAGGGCGTGTGCTTCGCAGCAGTGGAGGAATGGTAGAAATGGGAAAATATGTTTTGAGGTGTTTGGAGTGCGGTTTGAGGGTTGCGGATGCTTACACGAACAAATGTCCGAGAGGGCATGACGGACTCTTAAGGTCTGAATATTCTTGCGAGCTCTCTTTGAGGAAACTCGGTGGCATTTGGAAATTCTGGGACTGGTTGCCTTCAACCGAAAAGCCATTTGTGAATTCAGATGCGATGCCTGCCACTTACAAGAGCGAGGGGCTTGCTCGTGAGCTTCGTCTCCGCAATTTATATGTGAGTTTCAACGGCTTCTGGCCTGAGCGAGGAGCATTCGTGGAGACATGCACATTCAAGGAATATGAGGCAATCGCAACATTCCAGCGGGCTTACGAGACGACATCTCGCATCTTGGTGGTGGCATCCGCAGGGAACACCGCAAGAGGCTTCGCTCAAGTTTCCGCCTCGTGTGGAATGCCTGTCGTTTGCGTCGTTCCTGAAAAGGCTTTGAGACGACTGTGGGCAACGAAAGAGCCTTCGCATGTCGTGCTTGTAGCAGTGAGAGGCGACTACCCAGACGCAATTCGTGTTGCTGCGAGCATTTGCGATGCATGCCCACATTTGTTTGTAAGCGAAGGTGGCTTCAGGAATGTTGCTCGTCGTGACGCTCTCGGCGTTGTCTTGCTTGACGCCGTCTTTCGGATGCATGTCTTCCCAACTCACTACTTTCAAGCGGTCGGCAGCGGGACGGGTGCAATCGGCGTGTTTGAGCAGGCTACAAGACTTCTCAACGAAAGCAAAAACATGAGAGGAATGCCGAGACTGCATCTCGCTCAGAATTTGCCTTTTGCACCGATGTTCAGGGCTTGGAAAGCTCGCCGTTCCAAAATAATCCCAGAGGACACTGCGGACGCAGAAATCCGCATTCGTCAGATGTATGCGGATGTGCTTTCAAACAAAAATCCGCCCTACGCATTGAAAGGAGGCGTCTACGAAATTTTGAGAGCAACGCATGGCGAAATGTATGGCATCACAAACGAGGAGGCGAAGTCCGCACAGAAGCTCTTTGAGAGCGTTGAGGGCATAGACATAGACCCTGCTGCGGCGGTTGCGGTCGCAGCACTCATTCAAGCAGTTGAGCGTGGCGTCATCCGCAAAGAAGACACCGTGCTTTTGAACATTTCAGGTGGCGGATACAAGCGTTTGAACGAGTCGCATCTGACCTGTCTGCTATGCAAAATGGATGCAACTATCCGAGCGCTTGAAATTGAAGAGATTGTGAAAGAGTTGCAGGAGTGCATTAAAGGGCACACCCAACGGGCAACGGAGGCAGGTGAGACTTTGAACATCTAAAAGAGAGAAATGGAGGCGGAAAAGGAGGTCTTGCGGATTTTGAAGCGAGAGGGCGTGGAGCTCGTTGCGACGCTACCATGCGAGAAAATAAAGGGACTACTCTCGCTTTTAGAGAGGGATGCGGATTTCAAAAAAATTCATTTGCTGAAGGAGGAGGACGGCGTTGGTGTCTGTGCGGGATTTGCTCTCGCAGGAGGTCGTCCCGCTCTGCTCATTCAAAGTTCAGGGCTTGGAAACGCATTTAACGCATTGCTCTCGCTCTCCGCATTTTACAGGCTGCCTTTGCCTGTGCTTGCGAGTTGGAGAGGCGTGTTCAAAGAGAAAATCGGAGCTCAAATACCATTTAACAGACCGCTTCCTGCCGTCCTTTCAGCATTCGGCATACCACACAAAGAAATTCACACTGCGGAGGATTTGGATGCGTTGGAGGATGTCGTGAGCATTGCTTTCAAGGAGGAGATGCCTGCTGTCGCATTAATTTCGCCGAGAGTGTGGGAAGAGAGCAGTGAAGGTTGTGAATGTTGCGAATTCAGTGCACCGAGAAGGGAGGGTTGGAGGAAGGCGTTGAGGTTTGAGTGTGATGTTTCGCCGCCGGAAATGACGAGATTTGAGGCGATAAAAATAATTGCGGAGCATTTGAATGAGGAGGTTGTCGTCTCAAACATCGGTGTGCCTTCAAAGGAGCTTTTCGCTGCTCGTGACAGAGCATTGAATTTCTACATGCTCGGCTCTTACAGTCAGGCTTCGTGCATCGGCTTCGGCATCTCACTACGCACCTCGCTGCCCGTTTTCGTTTTGGACGGCGACGGCAGTCTGCTTGCGACGAGCATTCTGCCTGTGATTGCGGAGCATGCGCCAGAGAACCTCACTATTTTCTGCCTTGACAACGGCACTTTCGGAAGCACAGGCGACCAACCCACGCAGGCGTTCTCGCAGGTGGACATGGAGCTATTGGCGAAAAGTTTCGGATTCGTTCAGACTGAAAAGGTGCAGAATGCATCGCAGTTAAAAGGAGTGCTGAAAAAAATCGCTGAAGAGCCTGCATTGAGATTCGTGCATGTGCTTCTCAAACCTGGGAATGCGGATGTCAGGAATGTCGGATTGGATGCTCTTGCGATTAAGAGGCGTTTCAGGGTTGCTTTGGAGCAGGCGGAGCGGAACGAGAAGGGGGGCGAGTGTGTTAAGCGTTAAGTTGAGGAAGCGCATAGGCAATGAAGGTTGAAGTGCGTTCTCTGACGAAGATTTACGGTGAAAAAGACAGGAATGTTGTGGCGATAGAGGATGTGAATTTTAAGGTGAAGGAGGAGGAATTTGTATGCATTTTAGGTCCTTCGGGATGCGGGAAGACCACACTCTTACGAATAATAGCGGGATTGGAGCGTCCAACCTCTGGAGAGGTTCTTCTTGACGGTTCGCCTGTTTGCGAGCCACGCAAGGATATTAGTGTTGTTTTTCAGGAGTTTGCGTTATTCCCATGGCGGACAGTTCTCGGAAATATCACATTCGGATTGGAGCGGATGGGCGTGCCTCGTGAAGAAAGGGAGCGAATCGCCTCTCAATATATTGAAATGATAGGTCTTCGTGGATTTGAGAACGCATACCCGCATGAGCTCTCAGGCGGAATGAAGCAGCGAGTCGCAATCGCAAGGGCTTTGGCAGTTGACCCCGATGTGCTGCTCATGGATGAGCCTTTCGGCTCGCTTGACGCTCAAACTCGCAACCTCTTCCAAGCGGAACTGCTTGAAATCTGGGAGAACACTCGGAAAACAATCATTTTCGTGACGCACAGCGTCGACGAGGCTCTATTCCTCGCAGACCGCATCTTAGTCATGTCCGCTCGCCCCGGAAGGATAAAAAAGGAAATGCGCGTCTCGCTTGAAAGACCGAGAGACAGAACAAGCATGGAGTTCAACCGAATGCGTGCTGAAGTTTTGAGTGTCTTGCAGGAAGAAACGAGAAAGGCACTCGCTCTTGAGGGGCTGACCGCTGGGAAACCCCGATGACAGCAGCGGAGGAAAAAAAACAATATCGCATCTAATTTCCAACTGATAGTTTTATATATACCCAAACATCAAAAGTATGAAGGCAGGAGAGGTAATAAAGGTGCTGAGAATCGAAGCACATTACACAGGTATGCAAAAGAAGGATAATTTACAGTAAGAGGAGGAAAAAGAAGCTGGAGGTGGGTTTGGTTGAATGTTATAAGGACTGAACAAATATGGATAAAAGGTGATGAAAACATTCAAAATCTATGTCACATATCCAAGAATCTATACAACGAAGCAAATTATATTGTCAGGCATGAGTTTTTCAAAACGAAGAGGTGGATAAGATATAATGAGTTATATAAGCTGTTAAAGAGGAGTGAGAATTACAGAAAACTTCCAGCTCAGACAGCACAGCAGATTTTGAAGATAGTGGATAGGAGCTGGAAATCATTTTTCAATGCGATGAATGCGTGGAAGGAGAAGCCTGAAAAGTTCAATGAGATGCCGAGACCACCGAAATATAAGAAGAAGGATGGTGTCTTCATACTCATCTTCACGAATCAACAGGTCAAAGTCAAAGGAGATTGGCTAATTTTCCCGAAGGTAGTTGGCTTGAGGCTCAAGACAAGGATAAAGGAAGGGATAAGGAGGTAGATAATTCCAAAGGGTGTGGGCTATGTTGTTGAGATTGTGTATGAGAAGGAAGTGGATGTCGTAGAAAGGATAAAAGCAGGATAGCGGGGATAGATTTAGGGGTTCGCAACCTCGTAACCATCGCAAACAACATCGGCGAAGAGCCGATTGTTGTTAAGGGCGGGGTTGTGAAGTCAATAAACCAGTTCTTCAACAAGAGATGGCGAGATTGCAGCGCATATATGCAAAGCAAGGAATAAAGACAAGCAAGAGAATGAAGAAACTGTCAGTGAAGAGAGAAAGAAAGTTGAAGGACTTCTTCCACAAAGTGAGCAAGTTTGTAGCGGAGTGGTGTGCGAAGCGCAACATCGGTAGATTAGTGATTGGATATAACAAAGAATGGAAGAAAGGAGTGAATTTAGGGAAGAAGAACAACCAGAATTTCGTGCAAATTCCTTTCTGGATGTTAATTCAGCAATAAAATACAAAGCAGAAGAAAGAGGGTGTGGAAGTGTTACTCATGGAGGAAAACCACACATCGAAGTGCAGTTTTCTGGATGATGAGCAGATAGAGCACCGAGATTACATGGGGAAGAGGGAGAAAGGGTTATTCAGGAGTGCGAAGGGAATAATCATAAATGCGGATGTGAACGCCGCATATAACATAATAAGGAAAGCAATCCCGGAAGCCTTTGAGGCGACGGGATAGAGGGTGTTGGGTTGCACCCTGTGCGATGGACGAAAGATGAAATCGCACGAAGCATTTCGGGTCAAAAGGCTCAAAATGCATAACCTCAACAATAACGCCATAGATAGATTTCCCCATCAGAAATAAGGCAAGCGTCGTTGCACTTCACCTTCCTCAGCTCGGAGTGCGCTTCGCCTTACTTTTTAACGCATTGCAAAGGCAAGTGAGGAGGTGTGCGGAATGAGGAGCGATGTTTTGAAGAAGGGTGTGGAGAGGGCGCCTGCTCGTGGTCTTTTGCGAGCTTTGGGATTGAGCGATGAGGATTTTGATAAGCCGTTTGTGCTGATTGCGGATGCGTGGAGCGAGTTAGTTCCGGGGCATATACACCTGAACATGCTTTCTGAGGAGGTTGCTCGTGGCGTCCGTTCAGCGGGAGGCGTCCCTTTCAGATTTGGCGTGCCTGCGATTTGCGATGGGATTGCGATGGCTACCGAGGGCATGAAGTATTCGCTGCCGTCTCGTGAATTGATTGCGGACTGCGTAGAGGTCATGGTTCGTGCATACGCAGCTGACGCTTGGGTCGGCGTTACGAACTGCGACAAGATTACGCCCGGCATGCTTATTGCTGCGGGTCGCTTGAATGTTCCTTGCATCATTCTCACAGGCGGCCCTATGCTCGCTGGTAGGCTCTGCAGCGCTGCAGAGGCAAGAAGAGAAGAAGAGCGGGGAGAGCGAAAAGGACGGGAAGGACGAGGAGAGCGGGGTGAGCAGGAGGAGCGAGGAGAGCGTGGAGAGCGGGAAGAGCAGGAAGGAGCGTGGAAAGAGGAGCGAATAGACCTGATTCACATTTTTGAGGCTCTTGGTGCTTTCAAGAAGGGTCGCTTGTCTGCGGAGGAGCTCGCTGCGATTGAGCGGGAGGCGTGTCCCGGAGCTGGAGCGTGTGCAGGCATGTTCACTGCGAACACGATGGCATGCTTGACAGAAGTGCTTGGGCTTTCACTGCCCTTTTCTGCGACTGCTCCTGCGGTTTCAGCGGAGAGGGTGAAAATTGCTCGTGAGACTGGAAAGAGGGCGGTTGAGCTCGCTCTCAAGGACGCAAAGCCGAGAGAAATTGTGAGAGAGGAGAACTTTGAGAATGCGATTAGGGTGCTAATGGCGATAGGAGGCTCAACAAATGCAGTTCTTCACCTGAAGGCGATTGCTGATGCCTTCGGCGTTGAGCTTCCGCTCTCAAAATTCAACGAAATTTCAGCGGAAGTGCCTCAAATTTTGAGCGTTAGACCCGGAGGCTCTTACTTTTTGGAAGACATTCACACTGCTGGGGGGATTCCTGCCGTTCTCAAGCGACTATTTGATGCTTCAAAGCTGAAAGACACCGAAACGGTCTCTGGAATGAGACTCGCAGAAATCGCAAATTCAGCGGTTGTGAAGAATGAAGAGGTTGTGAGGAGCGTTGAGCGACCTTTCCACAGCGAAGGAGCAATCGCAATCCTCTACGGAAATCTTGCGCCTGAAGGTGCGGTTGTGAAGCAGACTGCAGTGGCGAAGAGCATGCTGAGATTCACGGGGAGGGCGAAAGTCTTTGATGGCGAGGAGGAGGCTGCGAAGGCAATCTCAAGCGGAGAAGTCAGGGAGGGGGATGTCGTCGTCATTCGCTACGAAGGCCCTAAAGGCGGTCCTGGAATGAGAGAGATGCTCTCACCCACAAGCCTAATTGCGGGAATGGGTCTCGCAGAGTCCGTCGCTCTCGTGACTGACGGGAGATTCAGCGGAGGCACACGTGGTCCTTGCATAGGGCATGTCTCTCCTGAAGCATACGATTTTGGTCCGATTGCTGCCGTTGAGGACGGAGATATTATTGAGATTGACATTCCACGCAGGATTTTGAATGTGAAAATCAGCGAGGATGAATTGAAAGCGAGGATTGAGCGTTTGAAGAAAGAAGGTCGCAGGATTGAAAAGCCTGCGGAGGGATTCCTAAGGAAATATCGTGAGATGCTTGCGAGGCAGCTGGCGTAGAGGCTCTGAAGCGAAGATTTCTACCGCTTGTGCATATGGTAGAACAAAGTTCAGGCATCACTGAATTGCTCCAACAAATGCCTATTGAGCAGGCTTACGGACCTAACAATCGGGCGCTTCGCACAAGTAGGCGAAATTGCAGAAAGGTTTAAAAGGATTGGGTATTTAAGTAGAAGGGGGAAATCAAAATGGGCAAGGTTGTTGAGAGGGTGAAGGTCACAAACTTTAAAGACCCATCAAAATTCATAGAGATAGAGGCGATCATTGATACTGGTGCAACCATGTCCGTTCTCCCAATGGATTTAATTCAAAAACTCGGATTGGAGAAGATTGATGAAGTAAATGTGAGGTATGCGGATAATAGTGTAAAAGAAGGTTTATGGATGGGTAATATTAGAAATAGCAGGGAGAAAAGCTGTTTTTGATGTTTTAGCGGAAAATGAAGGAGCACAACCGCTAATAGGACAGATAGTATTAGAGCGGTTAGATTTAGTTATCGAGCCAAGCACGAGAAAAGTTATACCAAATCCAAGATCTCCCGAAACTCCCATGATTGAAATATTCATGGCAACTTCGCCTAACAGCAAAGTACGGCTACCGCCCAAACCCGCAAAGCGGGACTTCGCATGTTCGCAAAACGTTATCGGAAGTCCCGTGAGTAGGAGGTGAAGGAAATGCTTAAAGAAAAATTAGAAATGGTTGTTGAGAGAATGAAGAAGTATCGCTCTTTTTATGAGCAAAATGAAATGGCGGTGAGGAGCCAAATAATCGAGCCCATTTTAGAGGGCTTAGGATGGGATATTGAGAATCCAGAGGAAGTACAGCCAAATGTTTCTACTGGGGAAGGTATTCCTGATTATTCTCTTTTGAAAGGAGGCAAGAATGTTTTGTTCATTGAAGCGAAGAATTTATCAGTTGACGTCGAACGAGAAGAAGTCATTCGTCAATTAGCTAAATATTGCTTTGGCGAGGGGATGAAATATGGAGTTTTAACAAATGGTGCTATTTGGATACTTTTTAGGGCTTTTCAAGAAGGAACTACAATCTCTGAGAGAATAATCTGGAAAACTGACATTGAAAATGATGAACTAACAGCAAGCGTAAGGAGACTGAACACAATCTCTAAAGATAATATTGATGATATTGAGGAGCTTATAAAGAAACTTCAAATATTAGATGAAATCTGGCAATCCTTAGTCGATGAGCCAGATGAAATTATTAAGGGGTTAATCCCTGTTTTTGAGAAATTAATCAAAGAAGGATATCCTGATTATGAATTTGAATCTATGGAAATTGAAGATTTTCTCAAAGAAAGAATTAAAGAACTAATAACTCCAACAAAAGAACCAGAATATGTATCTCCACCAGAAACACCTACGTGGCGAGGAGGACAGCCAAGAAGAATGAAAATTGGAAGTGATGTTTTTGAGATCAGGAATTCTTATGAAATATTAGTAAATACTGCCGAATGGCTCATAAGAAAAGGGAAACTAAAAAGAAGTGATTGTCCAATCCCAATTGGGAGGAAACGCTACTTGATAAATACAGAGCCTAAGCATAGATATGGAGATAGTTTCACAGCACCAAAAAGATTATCCAATGGATTATATATTGAGGTACATTATAGCACTGCTGGATGTATAAATAATGCCAGACGACTACTTGAAAGGTTCGGTTTTAGAGGTGATATTTTGGAGGTGCAATAAATGATTGACGGGGCTTCCGATAACAGCGGACATACGGCTTCGTTACACTTCGCTCATAAAGCACATATATCCGCAAGCCGTCGGGCGAATGAAATGATTGTGAGGACTATGAGAATACGATAGCGCCGTTGTAATTAGATAAGAGTTTATGAGGTTTTATTTGGGAAAACTACAAAAAGAATGAAAAATTATAGATTTATCAACAAATAACGAAAAGGGATTGATATTAAGGAAGGGCACGAAAAAGGAGGTATTGAGACAAAATTGCATAAAAGAAAAAGGGAAAGAGGAAAAAGGACAGAAAGCGGAAGGAGTGTGTGAGAGGCGGGAGGGAAGAGATGAAGCGAGTTGAGCTGAGCGGTGCTGAGATTGTGGTTGAGGAGTTGAAGCATGAGGGCGTAGAAGTGGCATTCGGGATTCCGGGAGGTGCGTTGCTCGACCTCTATCATGTGCTTTACGAGGAAAAAGACATCAGGCACATTTTAATGAGGCATGAGCAGTGTGCTGCGCATGCAGCCGACGGGTATGCTCGTGTCTCAGGCAAGACAGGCGTTTGCATCGCCACTTCAGGACCGGGAGCAACGAACTTAGTGACAGGTCTTACGAACGCACAGATGGATTCATCGCCAGTTGTTGCACTCACGGGTCAAGTGCCTACGGAAGCAATCGGCACAGATGCCTTCCAAGAGGCTTCCACTTTCACAATCACGATGCCGATAACGAAGCATAATTTCCTCGTGCTTCGCACGGAAGACTTGCCGAAGGTCATTCATCAGGCATTCTACATTGCGAACACAGGTCGTAAGGGCGTCGTCCTCGTTGATTTGCCTAAGGATGTTTTGGCGGGAAAGGCGAAGGTGGAGTTGCATCCTGAGGAGAAGCCTCCCGGGTATAATCCGAATGTGAAGCCGAACCCGATGCAAATAAAGAGGGCGGTGGATGTCTTAGTTAGATGCAGAGAAGCCTGTGATTCTCGCTGGCGGTGGCGTAATCAGTGCGAATGCATCTGAAGAGTTGCGTCGCTTGGCGGAGATGCTCCCCGCTGCTGTCGTCACGACGCTCATGGGAAAAGGTGCGATTCCTGAGGACCACCCGCTCTGCTTGGGAATGGGCGGAATGCACGGGCATTACCCCGCAAACAAGGCGCTTGCGGAATGCGATGTCTTGCTCGCAGTCGGCACAAGATTCAGCGACAGGCTCACAGGATGGAAGCTTGAGCAGTTCGCACCAGACGCAAAAATCATTCACATAGACATAGATGCTGCTGAAATCAATAAGAACATTCAGGTGCATATTCCGATTGTTGGCGATGCGAAGAAGGCACTTTCAGGCATTATCGCAAATTTAGAGCGGAAATTGCGTCAAACAAAGGGGACAAAGCCGAGAACTGAATGGGAACGCAGGGTGAAAGAGATGCATAGTGTCTGTGAATCCTGCATGAAAGATGCGAAAAGGGATGAAATGCTCTCAGCGAGGATGATAAAAGAGATAGGTAAAATTTTGGATGCAGATACAATCGTAACGACGGAAGTCGGACAATGTCAAATGTTCGCAGCTCACTTCTACATCGTAAGAAAGGCACGCACTTTCATTTCTTCCGGTGGCTTAGGAACGATGGGCTTCGGATTTCCTGCTGCGATAGGTGCGAAGGTCGCAGCTCCCGAAAGGAAGGTCGTGGATATTGCGGGCGACGGCTCATTCCTGATGACATGCCAAGACCTCGCAACATGCGTGGAGAACGACATTCAAGTCGTTGTTTGCATATTTGACAACCGCTATTTGGGAATGGTGAGGCAGTGGCAGGAGCTCTTCTTTGATAAAAAGTATGCTCACACGCATTTGGGCGTTACACCTGACTTCGTGAAGTTAGGAGAAGCATTTGGGTGCTATGCGGAGCGAGTGGAGCGTCCTGAAGACCTAAAGGAGGCATTCAAGAACGCATTTGATTCAGGGAAGACGGCAATTCTTGATCTTATTGTCGGAAAAGAAGACAAAGTGCTTCCGATGATTCCTCCAGGCGGGGGATTAACTGAAATGATAGGTGTGGAAAGATGCAGAGGCATATAATTTCGCTTCTTGTTGAGGATAATCCGGGTGTTTTGGCTCGCATCTCAGGAATGTTCACGAGAAGAGGCATAAATATCACATCGCTGACGGTTTCGCCATGCGAGAAAGCGGGACTCTCAAGGATGACTGTCGTAATTGACGGCTCTGAAAGAGAGTTGGAGCAAGTGCGAAAGCAGTTGAATAATTTGGTTGAGGTGCTTCATGCGAAGGAATTGCGTGGTGATTGCGTTGTCAGAGACCTTTGTTTGTTGCATGTCGCTGCGAAGAATGCGGAGCAGCGTGCTGAAATCATGCAAATCGCTTCTTCTTACGGTGCAAAAGTCGCTGACGCTACGCTTAACTCCCTCATCCTTGAACTCGCAGACGAGCCTCAAAAAATAGATAGATTTGTGGAATTAATGCGACACTTCGGCATAAAACAACTCTTCCGCAGTGGAATATGTGCGATAGCGAGAGAAAAAATTTAGTTTCTTCATTTTTCCATTTGTCTGCTTATATATACTCGCTATTTTTATGTGTTAATTCTTTCGTAAAGAGCGTTAACTCTTACTTCAATCCTGCTTTTCACTTTCTAATTTTGCGATTGAAATCTTCCTCAGGTTCGTTAAGATAAACAAAATTGCGCCGCAGGAAGTGGACACGAGTGCGAGAGCCGTTTGCTGTTATTTGAGTCTGAGCGTGAGCGAAAGTGGGAAATCTGAGTCAGTATTATAAAAATTTTCCTCTATTAAATTTTTTGCCCACTCCTCAACTTTTTCATTTTCTTCAATAACAAACTCCTGACCTCTCCCAGCACTTTTGAAAGTTCCATTGCTCTTCCATGAATTATTTGAATGATAAGAAATTTCCAAGTTTCTGAAAAATGTTGGTAAATTCCAATAAGATTTAGGGCACCCTCCTTTGTCAAAACCAAATTTTTTGAATAGTTGAAGAAATATGCTCCTGGAAGACTACTATTCCACGAGAGCCTCTTTCTTGCCACATATATTGTATTGTTTTTGACTTTTCTTCTTTCTCTAATTGTATGTGGATGATATAGCATCCATCTCGGGAGTTTCGTTCCTTCATTAACCTTTATAATTTTCCCGATTTGGAAATAACCGAATATTATATGTTTCTCCCTGTCCTCCGGATCAAAACCCAACTTTCCTCTGTTTTCCCTGTCATATTTAGTTTTTCTAAACTTCGCACCAAGTCCTTCGCCTTCTCCGTCGCTTTCGTTTTCTCTGTCATATTTAGTTTTTCTAAACGAACCGAAGAATAGAAATAAATCTCCTTCAGTAACATTTTTGTTTTCCAAATGAGATTGTGCAGCTTTGCATTGACCAAATAACGGGAGCCCATTCTTTATCTCTATCAATGAGAAAATGATAAATATCTGGATCCAAATGGCATGTTGTTTGCTCTGTTAATTCTGCCCATTTTCCATTGATTTTGATTTTTGGTTTCCTATCTTTTGGATCAAACAACTCTCTCATCAACTCATATAGATTTTTATTCTGAATTTTCAAATCTTTATAACAGATTGAATCTTCGGATGAAGGTATTGGTAGAGAGATCATTCTTCCATCTGGCAAGATAGGACTGGGATAACCACCATAACACGAATCAAATCCCTTACGACTTAATATGACTTTCATTTTCCTTTGCAAGCCAGCACCGATTGAATATTCTGCGGTATGTGCAGCCTGTGTTTGAGTGAGCGCCACGCCTGCTGTTTACGCTGTTTCTGTCCATCATTTTTCGCTCTCTCAATTCTTTTAAATGTCCGTGCCATTTTCCATTTCTTTCAATTGCTTCTATTTTGAAAAGCATGTGGGAGGAAGCAGAAAAGTATTTGCTTCAGCGGGGGGAAAGGGAGAGGCGGTGGTGTGCAAGTGGCGAAGATATACAAGGAGGAAGATGCGGATTTGGGCGTTCTCGCAGGTAAGACGATTGCGGTAATAGGCTACGGCAACCAGGGAGAAGCGCAGGCGAAGAACTTGCGAGATTCAGGCGTTTCTGTCGTTGTCGGCGTTCGTGAGGGCGGAGCGAGTTGGAAGCGGGCATCCGCAGACGGATTTAAGGTTTTGCCTATTGAGAAGGCTGCTGAGGAGGGAGATGTCGTCCACATGCTCGTTCCTGACGAGGTTCAAGCGAAGGTCTATGAGAAAATCGCACCGCATCTCAGCGAGGGAAACGCACTCTCATTCTCTCACGGCTTCAACATATACTTCAAGTGGATAGAGCCTCCGAAGAATGTGGATGTATTCATGGTCGCTCCCAAAGGTCCCGGATTCATGGTCAGGAGGCTCTACGAGGAAGGCTTCGGCGTCCCTGCGCTCGTTGCTGTTGAGCAGAATTTCACGGGGCATGCGTTTGAGCTCGCACTTGCGATGGCTCACGCTCTCGGATGCACCCGTGCAGGCGTCATTGAGACGACTTTCTACGAGGAGACAACTTCTGACCTCTTCGGTGAGCAGGTAGTGCTTTGCGGAGGCGTTACCGCACTCATTGAAGCCGCATTTGAGACGCTTGTTGAAGCAGGCTATCAGCCAGAAGTCGCATATTTTGAATGCCTTCACGAATTGAAGATGATTGTTGACCTCATTCAGCAGGGCGGAATTGAATTTATGTGGCAGAATGTCTCAAACACCGCAGAATACGGCGGCAGAACTCGTGGCAACAGAATAATTACGGAGAAAACAAGGGAAGAGATGAAGAGAATTCTTGAAGAAGTGAAGAGCGGGAAGTTCGCAGAGGAGTGGCGTCGTGAGTCGGAGGGCGGGATGCAATTCTTAAAGAAAGCGAGAGAGGAGGGCAAGAAAAAGCAGATAGAGCTCGTTGGACAGCAAATAAGGGCGATGTTCAAGCGAAAGTAGTTGCTAAGCGAAAGTGGACGAAGCGAAAGTGGGCGAAATAAAGCTAACCGAAGTGCTTTTCGAACACACGAGGTATGTCTTCAGGCATTTCAATCACCGTTATTCCATCCATTTTTGCGATTTTCCGCACATTCTCAACATCTTCTCGCCGCACACGAATCTTTAATGGCTTCCCATCGGGGCGAACAGTGGTGATGATGCCCTCTTTGTAGTCAGAAGGCATGATGTAAACGGGAACGAAAGCCTTCAACGCCATCAAAGTCGCATTAGTTATGAGCGTGTCCGCAATCCCAACAGCGATTTTCGCAACCGTGTTCGCAGTCGCAGGAGCAACCAGCAAGAACACGAACTTTCCTGTCTGCAGTTTTCCCGCTAAGAACGGGGAGTTCGCATCTATTTCAACATGAACACTGCGGAATTTCTCTCTTAAACGCTCATATAGCTTGTAATATCTCACCACTTTCTCCCCCGCTTTTGAAAGATACACGCTTATTTCCACTTTTCCCTCGTATTTCTCACGCAAACGCTCCATGACTTCCACTGTCTCCTTTATTTTATCGCCACTTCCCGTGATTCCCCACGCAACTCGCTCCATTTCCTTTTTCCCACTCGCCTCTTTCGCCTTTGAACTTATTTTGGCGTTCCGCTCAAAAATTAAGAGATGCTCATCGGCATTGACGACACGGACTCCAGAAAGGGCATGTGCACAACTTACCTCTGTGCGGTTCTCGTCTCTGAATTCAGAGAAGCGGGTCTTTCGGTCTCTTTGCCATATCTTGTCCGTCTGAATCCTTGCATTCCGCAAAAAACACGAGGAAACGGTGCGGTATGCATAGATGTTTCAGCGGCAGGCAGGGCGATTGGGAAGAGTATGTGAAAGAGCGTGTCATTTCAAGGATTGAGGAGCTTGCTTTTGTTGAGGACGAGAACACGCATCCCGGTGCGGTCTTCGCTTACGACGCTGCTTTAGAGGAAATTCGCAACGACAGGAAAAAGTGCGAGAAGCTTCTGCGGTTTTACGAGAGGGCTGTGAAGGGCGTTTTGGAATTGGAGGATGCGCTTTGCGTGATTTCAGAGCTTAACCTTGAATACTTCAAAATGAAGAGCGGTAGAGGTTTGATTGGAGCGCTCGCAGCCGTCTCTTTCGCATTCGCACAAAAATACGAACTGCAAGCTGATGCTCGCTTCCGCCACAGCTCATGCTGCTCTGTTTTTGCGTCTGAGCGCAATGACCTGACATACGAACTGCTCGCATACAGGGAGAAGGAGCGTTGGGGGACACCGAGAGAGATTGACGAGGAGAGCGTTTGGAACGCAGACAAGGCGACATACCCGCTCACTTGGGACACCGTAGATGTGAAGAACCGCAAAATCGTGTTTGCACCGCATTCTCCTTGTCCTGTTTTGTTCGGCATTCGTGGCGACAGCATTCCCGCAATATTGAAGGCTGCGAGGATGATTCGTTCAGAGCCTATCGCACTTGAGATGCTTTTCGTCACGAATCAAGGCACTGACGCTCACCTGCTCGAATTTTGCAGTGAGGCGAAAGAGCTGAAGGACTACCATTCTTACATTATTGATGGCGTTGTCGTCAAAGAGCCTCGCAACATCGCAGGCGGGCATGTCGTATTTTCAATCGCAGTTCAGGGAGATACTCAAAAACAAGAACAGGAAGAAGAGCGGAAGAAAGAAAAATCGCAAGAGCGCTGCGAATCGCAACTTATTGACTGCATCGCTTACGAGCCTACGAAGCAATTTCGTGATGTTGTGAGGAAATTGAGAAGTGGGGGACGAGGTCACCGTCTTCGGCTCTTTCAAGCGAAACACGGTGAATCTTGAGAAGATTCTTGTTCGCAGCGTTGTTCGGAGTGTGGAGCGGAATCCAAGATGTCCCGTGTGTGGGAAGCGTATGGAATCCGCAGGCAAGGGTCAGGGCTTCAGATGCAAGCGATGCAAGACGCACAAAGCAGAGCGTGAGCTTGAACCTTTGAAAAGGGATTTGGAAGAAGGCTTCTACGAAGTTCCGCCCGTTGCTCGTCGGCACATATCAAAACCCCTCGTCAGAATGCGTGAGGATGCTGAGAAATTTGGGTTTAAAATCTTTCCGAGCAGGTGAAAACGCTTCCTTTCCTTAATCTTCTAAAATGCTCACGGACGCTCACCTTGCTTTTCCCGCCTCCAAAGACACATTCACCTCACTTTCAAGGAGAGAAAGGCACAAAAGAGTTGTGGGGGTAAGGTGTGAGAAATGTTGAACGCTGCTAAGGGTAGTGGTGGTGAGGCGTTGCTGTTGCTTTTTGAGATTTTGGGGTTGGTGTTTGTGCTTCTTGCGGTGCTTCTCGCCTTTCTCTTCGCCTTCGCTTTGCTCTCCGTTCTGCTTGTGCGGAGCGGGAGGCGTGTGCCTTTTCCGAAATTCTCGCTTTTCGTTTTGAGCGTCCTGCACGAGCCTCTCCGTTGGCTTCTCACACCCTTCGGCAGCGGAGGTGGAGGAGATTTATTAGAGCGTGTTGCGATTTCGCTTGGTAACGATGTGAATTTCAGGGATTTTGTGAATTTTCCGCTCACAGAACGCATTTTAATTCTGCCACAGTGTTTACGCAGCGTGGAGTGTCCTGCGAAGTTGGATGCATTTGAGGGTATAAAATGCGTGAAGTGTGGTCGTTGTGAGATAGCGATGCTGAAAAATTTATGCGATTCGCTTGGCATTCGCCTGTTTATTTCGCCAGGAGGCACTTTCACAAAGCGGATTCTGATGCAAAACAGGGACAAGGCGGTTGTCGGCGTCGCTTGCATACCGAATCTCTACGAGGGCTTGCTCCTCACGAGGCTCATAGGCATCACCGCTCAAGGCATCCCCCTCCTGACGACAGGTTGCGTAGGCACAAGCGTAGACTACGAGGAAGTCCTGCGAAGGCTACTCGCACGGTGAGCATTCAAAAGCACGAGCATCGGCTGAAGCACGAAAGGACACGAAAGGGAGAGCATGGGAACGCCTAAATTGACCCGAACTTTGATATGCCAACGCAATCACCATTTCATCCTCTATGCGAATGGGGAATCTCGCACAACATTCCTCAGCATAAAAGAAGTTTTTGCAAAGCAAAAATTTGGGTGAAAAATGAGCATAGTTAAAAAAGCGGGTAAAATATTTATAAATTTCTTAACCGCTAAATTACCATGAGTGTCTTCTTGCGGTTTGCGCTAAAAGAAAGTGTTAAATTTTCACCACCTGTATGCCCATTAACTTAACGCCATCATTTGTCCTCATAGATAATGTCGCAGGTTCAGTAATAAGACACTGTCCTTCTTTAATATTTATTATTTCTTGATTAACTCTTACTTCTGCTGCCCCCTCAATAACATAGAAAATAACATAAGAAGCCATTTCACAAGTTGGCATCTCTCCGCCGGCTGGAAGCTCAATAATTCTTGCTTTAAATTCCTTCGCCTTATAAAAGACATTCTTATCCCTTTCCTCATAAGGATATGCTTTCATTGCTTTAAGATCAAATACTTGCATCCTCTTCACCTCCTAAGATTTGTTTTTTATCGCCCCATTCAATTAGTCTTTCTATTAATATTCCCATTATGACCACTAAAACTATTGTTAAAACGAGTCTTGCTGCCATAAATTTTGGCCCAAGAAATTGAAGCTCTACCATCTCTTGTGGAATTTTTATGCATGCCCATGCAGAGAGAAAGGCAATGATACATGATATTTTGGCACCTTTTTTAAGTAAAGCAGAAGCCATAGGAAAAGCCACATAAAGAGGGCCTGTTGGCAATGACCCCATCAATATGCCAAGAAAAACAGCCTTTATTCCAGCAGCTTTGCCCAAATATTTCACAACCATTTCTTTTGGTACAAACACACTGAAAAGACCCATCAATACCATCACAGCAGGAAGTATCAAAATCATTTCAATAAAGAAGTTCCATGAAGTTGTGATTACTGCCTCTTGTTTGTCAGGAAAAATTGATAATAAAGCTATTGTAATAATTAAAGTGATTCCAAGAATGATAGCATCTCTTTTCATCCCCTTTCGTTGCGTTTCTTTTTCTTTAACATAATCTTTCATAGAATCACCCCCATGATAATACCAATAATGATTGCAATAACGAAACTTATCCCATTTCTCAGTAAAGCCATTTTCTTTCCCAATTCCTTTATTTCTAAGGGCAGTGTAACCACGCCAATCATGGTTAAAGTGGTAATGAACACTGCAACTGAGGTAACTGATGCTCCGCTTTTGAGGAGAGATGCTGCTAATGGGAAGGAAATTAAAGAGGGTATGTGCAAAAACGCTCCCAACAATGCTACAATAAATACTCCCCTAAAACCTGCTTCTTCACCAACGACTTCGGAAATTAGACTTTGTGGCACGAGACCTAAAAGCAGACCTATGAAGATTATAATAATGAGAACAGTGGGGAGAATACGGAAGAATGACTTTAATGCTACAGTTAGTGCTTGTTTTGTTTTAGTCTTATCCTTAATAATCGCAAATATCAAACAGCCAAAAGCAAAAACATTTATAAATATAGCAGTTGTATTCATGGTATATCCCTTCTTACATTTGAACTTAAATTAGCCATGTCGCCTCGTTCGAGTGTATTTGAAGTACTTCGCATCTCTCTGGAAGCCCTTCCATCCCCAAAGTGTCCCCTTAATCATTTTGCACCACTCTCCTCATTTCTTGTTATATACCTATCTCCGTGACCCCCTCTCACTGAACAGCGGGGGAGTTTCCTCATCCATCTGAGCCCGATCTTTCAGCCGGGCATAGGCTCAGCGATGTCTTCTGTCGCACCGCCCTATGTCCGCAAAGGACAAAGTGATAACCGCTCTCCTACCCCGCTGCTTTGTAGTAGCAGCAACTATTTTAAAAATTTTTCAGTTTTTCCTTGGACAGTGCCGGAGGTGGAAGCCATAAGGTATATATCACAGGGCATACTAAGTTGGAGACGCCTTTAGGGCGGAGCTCTTCGGGGGTTCCGTGCTGGACTGAAGGCACGGTCTGAGAACATCTCGGCGGTGAAGAATCATGTCTGCGGCGGAGGCTGGGACAGGTGCAGAGCGGGGAAAGGAGTGGGAAGAGACGGCATTGCTCATTCCGCACACGGAGTATTTGACAAGGGGCGTTCACATCGGGACGCAGCAGAGGACATCATACATGAAAAGATTCATTTACCAAGTGCGACCTGACGGTCTCTATCTGCTGGACATTCGCAAGATTGATGAGCGTCTGCGGATTGCGGCGAAATTCCTCTCTCGCTTCCAACCTGACGAGATTCTTGCGGTCTCAACGAGGGAATACGGTCAGAAGCCGGTGAGCATGTTCGCAAAGGTCACAGGTGCAAAGGCAATCGTCGGCAGATTCATCCCAGGGACGCTCACGAACCCGCAGAGTGAGCATTTTGTTGAGCCTTCTGTTGTTCTTCTTACAGACCCGATGAGCGACCACCAAGCGCTGCGAGAGGCTTCCTCACTCGGCATCCCCATCGTTGCACTCTGCGACACGAACAACTCCGTTTCAAATGTTGACCTTGTGATTCCTGCGAACAACAAGGGCAGACGCTCACTCGCCACCGTTTACTGGCTGCTCGCAAGGGAGACGCTGCGTGAGCGGATGAAGCGAGAAGGTAAAGAGGAGGAATTCTCGTTTGAATACAAGATTGAGGACTTTGAGGCGGCACTTTGAGCGGCGTTGAGCAGGTCGTCGGCAAGCGGGAGCGCAGAGCATTTGGGCGTGTGTCGGCATGTGCGGAGAGGCGGTGTGAGGCGTCAGTGCTTACTTGTTTAAGACCTCTCGTCTTGCTTAATAAAAATGAAGATGCTCCGCAATATTAATATAGGGTTTATTTCATGAGGAGGAATACCGAAAGCCTGAATGGAAGGAGAAGGGAGGGAGAAATGGCGGAGCAAATGGCGGAGCAAATATTTGAGAGTAGAGAGGAGGGGGAAGAGGAGTTATTTGGCGTTCCGAGGATAATGGTTGTAGGCGTGGGCGGAGCGGGGAACAATTCAATGGACAGGCTTGAGCAGCTCGGCGGTCTTGGGAACATAGAGCGAGTGGCGATAAACACGGACAAATTGCATCTTGACTCAATAAGGTGCGAGAAGAAGGTGTTAATTGGTAAGTCGCTCACTCATGGTCTCGGAACGGGAGGCTCTCCCGAGATAGGTAGGAAGGCTGCGGAACTTGACAGGGAGAAATTGGAGGAAGTGCTTCGTGACAAGCATTTTGTCTTCTTGACTGCGGGAATGGGCGGAGGAACAGGCACAGGTGCGTCTCCTGTTGTCGCTGAGATTGCGAAGGAGATGGGTGCAATCGTTGTTGCGATGGTTTCATTTCCTTTTGAGGCTGAACGCATACGCAGAAAGAAGGCGATTGAAGGAATAAAGGAATTGAGCAGGGTAACAGACACAGTTATTGTGCTTGAGAACGACAAATTGATAAAGTATGCGCCGAATTTGCCCGTTAATGATGCGTTCAAGACGATGGATATGCTGATAGCGACGACAATTCAGGGCATTTCAGAGACAATCACGCAGCCTTCCCTCGTTAATATAGACTTTGCGGACTTGAAGGCGGTGATGGAAGAAGGAGGCGTCGCAGTCATGCTCGTCGGTCAGACTTCAAAGACGGAGAACAAGCCAGAGGCGGTTGTTGAGGAGGCGTTGAACCATCCGCTGCTTGAGGCGGACTACAGAGGTGCGAAAGGTGCGCTCATTCACATTACTGGCGGGACTGACCTCACGATGAAGGAAACAAACGACATTGTTGAGCTGCTAACTTACGAGTTAAGCCCTGATGCGAATGTGATTTGGGGCGCACGCATAAAAAAGGAATACGACGGCAAGGTGAAAGTCGTCGCAATTATGACTGGTGTCGAGCCTAAATGGATTTTCGGCGGCAGATACGAGGAGCAGGAAGAATTCTCAAGAAGCAGTGGTAGTAGAGGTGGCTTGGTTAGAGACATGAGCAGAAGAGGAGACCGCGAGCGCCTCACAGATATAATTCCTTTCTACCGCTGAGCGGCGCAGAGCAAGCACGCAAGGAGCGTGTGCGGAGCGTGTGCGGAGCGGGAAGAGGCGAAAAGGAAATTAATTTTTGCTCAATTATTGAAAGAGGGGGAGAGATGGAGGGCGGCTGCCGGTTCCTCCGAGCGCCCGCAGGGGCGTGAAGAGGAGCTGAGGAAAGTCCCCCCACCGCAAGGACACGGGTGCCGAAAGGCACAGGGCGAGAGCCCTGGCAACGGCGCAGAAACGATACCGAGCCTTGCGTGTGCGATGATTCCGAAAGGATGAGGTCGCAAGGTCTCGGATGGAACGACCGTCCCCGTGGGTGCAAGCCTTTTGGCGCCGAGATGAATGCCGCCTGAAACAGAAGGGGGCTTACTACCATCACTCCCCCCTCCCTTTCTCTTCTTCTTTTTTCTTCCCCATGCTTTTCACATCCTCACTCCAATTTCTGTGAATGTTGTTTGAGGTGGAGGTGCGGGTTCGCCTGAAGCGAGGCGTTGCAGACCCCGAAGGCGAGAACACGAAGAAGGCTCTGAACCTGCTCGGATTCAATGTGCGAAGCGTGAGAACCGAGAAAGTCTTTTTAGTCTCGTTGAACGGTGCATCCGAGGAAGATGCTCTGCGAGAGGCTGAGGAAATGTGCAAGAAACTGCTCGCAAACCCCGTAATTCAAGAATATGAAATAAAAATCAGAGGGCAGCAGGCTCGTGAGTAGGGCGAGGAGAGGTGAGAGCGTTTTGAACGAAAGAAGCGGGGGGCGTGAGAAGTTAGACCCTTGGAGTGTCGCAGCGATTGAGGACTACGAGCGCCTCCTCAAAGAATTCGGCATCTCTCCATTCGCAGAAATCCGCTCTAAAATAGAGAATCCGCATTTATACATGCGAAGAGGCATCATTTTCGGTCATCGTGGCTACGAAGAAGTGTTAGAAGCGATGCGAAATGGCGATGATTTCGCAGTAATCAGCGGTTTCATGCCTTCAGGAAAGGTTCATATCGGGAATAAAATGGTCATGGACGAGATAATATGGCATCAGAAGCGTGGTGCTTACGCATTCTCTTGCATCGCAGATATTGAATCTCACTCAGTTAGAGGAATTTCGTGGGAGAAATGCAAGCGTTTAGGCGTCAGTGAATACATTTTAAGCCTTCTCGCTCTCGGTTTTGACATCAATCGTGGCTTCTTATACTTCCAATCTGAGAACAAGCGGGTGCAAGACCTCGCAGTTGAGGCGGGAACAGAAGTGAATTTCAGCGAGATGAGTGCAATTTACGGCTTCCGCTCTGATGTCAAAATCTCGCACATGTTCAGCGTCCTCGTCCAAATCGCAGACATACTGCAGCCTCAACACAAGGACTTCGGCGGTCCTAAACCGACGGTCGTGCCTGTCGGAGCGGACCAAGACCCGCACATTCGTCTGACGAGGGATGTCGCATCTCGTCTTCGCATGTTCACAGTTGAGCGTCGTCGCTTTGATGGCGAAAATTATGTGAGCATCCGCTTGAAAAAAGCGGACAGAAGTGCGTTGAATGATGTCCTTGCTCGCTTAGATTCAGCAAAGAAGACACGCTTGTATGAGATGCATTTGGATGTTTGGTTTGACGATGATGAGAATTTTGAAGAGAAAGTGAAGGAAGTTGAGCGAATTGTGCGAGAAGTTGAGGTCAGTAGAGGGGGCTACGGTTTTTTTCTCCCTGCTTCCACTTACCACAAGTTCATGCGTGGCTTAACAGGCGGAAAAATGTCGTCAAGCAACCCTCAAAGTGTCATTTCGCTAACAGAACCGCCTGAAGAGGCTGCTCGCAAGGTGAAGAACGCTCTGACAGGCGGAAGAGCAACAGCAGAGGAGCAGCGCCGTCTCGGAGGCGAACCTGAGAAATGCGCAGTTTACGAGCTCCTGCTCACGCATTTGATTGAGGATGACGCTTTTGTGCGAGAAATCTACGAGGAATGCAAAACGGGGCGAAGAATTTGCCGCTCTTGCAAGGAACTCGCCGCTGAATTGATGCAGAAATTCTTGAAGATGCATCAAGAAGAGCGGGAAAATGCGAAAGAGCTGCTGAAAGAATATGATTTTGGTAGGAGATGGTTGAGTTATTTGTAATATGAAAGATGAATAGCGTCATTGAGCCGCAATTTCAGGGCTTTGTGCTGCGGTGGTTGAGTGAAATAGCGTCAGAGGAAGGCTTACCTTTTGAATTTGAGCAGGAATTTCCCATTCGGACAGGCGAAGGAGCAGCACCACTGAAAGCAGACATCGTGATTTTCAAAAAGCGTGAGGCGCAAAGTGCAGAAGGCGCAGGAGGCGCAGTTGTCAGGAAGCCAGCGTGTATTTTGGAGTTGAAGCGTCCCTCGTTCAACGGTTACTCGCTTTCACTCACCGAGAATGCGATGCGCAAGGCTTCTCTGCTCGGCGCTCCGTTCTTTGCTACTTGGAATGTGCGTGAGTTCGTCCTCTGGGAGACTTTCAAAGAGGGGACGCCACTGCTTGAGCGTCGTCGCCTGCACAGAGATGTCGTTTCAGTGAAACGGATGGAAGAAGTGCGACGCAGAGATGTTCAGGAAAGAATAAAGGAATTTCTCAGGCGTTTCTTGCGAGAGTTCCATGAAATATATGAGAGGCGGCGCTTACCTGCGCTTCCGCTTGACCGCATGTTCATTGAGCGTCTCAAATCAGCAGTGAACACATTCTACATTCCGCTTTCTGAGCATCTTCAGCGCCTCGCAGCAGAGATGCAGCATTCAAAGAGCGTTTGCGTGCTTGGTTCAGGGAGCAGAAATGGGTTTTTCATGGAAATGAAGCGGATTTTGACAGGGTTTCAAGGCTTTGCATTTTAATTCTCGTTGCGAAACTCCTCTTTTACAACTTCTTAAGGAGCGTCGCCAAAGGATTCAAATTGCCAGAGATTCAAATACCCGCAGGCTCTTCCATTCTGTCTGTTTTGAATGAGTATTTTGAGCGTTGTCCCGTCGGAATTTTCAAGCGAGAGTTCTTGGATGATTTGCCTTTTCCCGCAGATAAGGATTTTTCTGAGCAATTCAGTGAGTTTGTGCGTGAGATTGAACGCTACGACCTCTCAAAAATAGAATACGATGTTCTCGGCTCTATTTTTGAGAATTTGATTCCAGACGAGGAAAGGCATAAATTCGGTCAATACTTCACGCCTTCATCTGTTGTTGATTTTATGCTCTGTTTCTGCGTTAAGAGCGGAAATGAACGCATCTTGGACCCTGCGTGTGGTGCGGGAACTTTCTTGACGAGGGCTTACGCACTGAAACGCCTGAAAGGAAAGAAGAGGCACGAGGAGATTTTGCAAGAGTTAAAGGGTGTAGACATCTCAGAATTTGCTTGTTATTTGACGAAAATGAACCTCGCAATTAAAAATGTCTTCGCAGCGTTCAACGCAGACATTCAGCACGAGGACTTTTTCAATGTCCTTCCTCCTTCCGCTTCCGCAGAACTTTTTGATGTTGTCATCACGAACCCGCCTTACACCCGTCAGGAAGAAATAGAAGACATATTCCCGAAAGGCTACAAGGAGAGATTGAGGAAAATTGCGAGAGAAGAGGCGGGAATTGATGCGGGAAAGCGAATGAGCATTTACGGTTATTTCTTCATTCACGGCGCAAAATTCCTCAAAGAAGGGGGAAGAATGGCTCTTATCACTTCAAACTCTTGGTTAGATGTTGATTACGGCAGGTATATTCAGGAATTCCTGCTCAAAAACTTCAAGATTATTGCGATAATAGAGAGCAAAGTGGAGCGATGGTTTTCAGCAGCGGATGTGAATACATGCATAACAGTGCTTGAGAAGTGCAGTTCCTCTGAAGAAAGGATGCGGAATTTCGTGAGGTTTGTGCAGTTGAAGAAGCCTCTGCGTGAATTCCTGCGAGTGAGCGTTAGGGAGGGTGAGAGCGAGGCGAGGCATTGGAAGAATGCGGAGATGCTTGCCTCTCAAATAGAGCGTTGCACATCTTACGAGGAAAACGAAAGCATGCGTATTTTCGTCGTTGAGCAGCGGAAACTCTGGGAAGAAGGCTTTGACGCCGACGCTGAAAAATATGTGGGTTCAAAATGGGGAAAATACTTGAGAGCGCCTTCAATATTCTTCAAGATTTTAGAGAAAGGAAAGGATTTGTTTGTTCCGCTTAAAGCAGTCGCAGAAGTCCGAAGAGGATTTACAACGGGAGCGAACGAGTTCTTCTACCTCACGGAAGAGCAGATAAAAGCGTGGGGAATAGAGCGGGAATTTTGGATGCATCCTTTGCGTAAGTGGGAAGAGCCTCCTGTTGCTGAAGATGTCTGGAAGGACAAAGGCGGTGAATACTTCAAAAATTCGCAATACGCTGAAGATTTCTCGCTTGAAGAAGTCTTACGGAACGATGGTTTTGTATATTGGATTCCGAATTATGTGATAAAATCGCCGAGAGAATGCAAGTCAATCGTCATAAACCCGAAGGATTTAAAGTTCAGAGTGCTTCTTATTCATAAAGATAAGGAGGATTTGAGGGGAACAAATGTGCTGAAATATATTGAGTGGGGCGAAGAAAAGCCGAGAGAGTTTCACAAAAGACCTACTTGCAGAGCGAGAGAGCGTTGGTATGACTTGGGAAAATGGGAAAAACCTGATTTAATATGGTCTGATGCATACAATACACGATTTGCAGTTTTTAATACGAGAAAAACATGGGCTGATCAAAGATTTTTCTATATATACACAAAGAATGTGCTTGAAGTAGAGGGTTATTTGCATAGTTCATTAATTCCACTCCTCATAGAGATTGATGGTATTTACGAATTTAGGGGAGGGATGCTGTATATACAAATGTATATTGGTTGGAAAAGCTTGGCATTCCGTTGAATAGAACTGTCGTTAAGAAGAGAAGGAGATTTCAGAAACATTAAAAGAGTTGTGTCGGAAGACGAATTCAGAAATTTTTGAAGAGCTCGGAGCGGACACGCCAGAGGAAGTTTCGTTAGAGAAAGTGAAAGAAGACCGCCGAGAGACTTGACCGCATTGTGATGGGAGAGATTTTGGGATTAAGCGAGGAGGAGCAGTTAGAAGTTTACAGAGCGGTGGTTGATTTAGTGCGTTCAAGGTTAGAGAAAGCGAGGAGTGTTGAGAGGCGAGGTAGGAAAGGAGATGTGGCTGTGGAGGAGATTGCTGCGGATGTCTTGCGGGAGTTCGGTGGTGAATTAAGATTTCCTGAGGGGTATATTGAGGGGGAGGAGTGCGAAGAGATTTATATTCCGAAGGAGGAGGGAGAGCCTTCGTTGGAATCCTCGCTTGAAGGCATATTCGTGAAGTTTCGCACGCTGAAGTTGAGATGTGAGACGAGAGAGGAGGCGAAATACATAGAAATTGCGGTTAAAAGTGGTCGCAGGCGCATAAAAATTCCGAAGGATAAGGATGCGGTGAGGCGAGCAGTGCAATCTTATCTCAAAACTCGTGAGGCAGTTCGCAAGAAAATAGCGGAATATGTGGGAAACAGGCGTTCTCTAATTGAAAGGATTGAGAATTTAGTGTGGAGAAAAGTAAGTTGGAGACGCCTTTAGGGCGGAGCTCTTCGGGGGTTCCGTGCTGGACTGAAGGCACGGTCTGAGAACATCTCGGCGGTGAAGAATCATGTCTG
This sequence comes from Candidatus Methanophagales archaeon, assembly GCA_024699715.1. GTDB lineage: Archaea > Halobacteriota > Syntropharchaeia > Alkanophagales > Methanospirareceae > Methanospirare > Methanospirare jalkutatii. The sequence goes on along the minus strand of JANPRD010000011.1, from coordinate 118,053 downwards.
CGGCGGAGGCTGGGACAGGTGCAGAGCGGGGAAAGGAGTGGGAAGAGACGGCATTGCTCATTCCGCACACGGAGTATTTGACAAGAGGCGTTCACATCGGGACGCAGCAGAGGACATCATACATGAAAAGATTCATTTACCAAGTGCGACCTGACGGTCTCTATCTGCTGGACATTCGCAAGATTGATGAGCGACTGCGGATTGCTGCGAAATTTCTCTCACGCTTCCAACCTGACGAGATTCTTGCGGTCTCAACGAGGGAATACGGTCAGAAGCCGGTGAGCATGTTCGCAAAGGTCACAGGTGCAAAGGCAATCGTCGGCAGATTCATCCCAGGGACGCTCACGAACCCGCAGAGTGAGCATTTTGTTGAGCCTTCTGTTGTTCTTCTTACAGACCCGATGAGCGACCACCAAGCGCTGCGAGAGGCTTCCTCGCTCGGCATCCCCATCGTTGCACTCTGCGACACGAACAACTCCGTTTCAAATGTTGACCTTGTGATTCCTGCGAACAACAAGGGCAGGCGCTCACTCGCCACCGTTTACTGGCTGCTCGCAAGGGAGACGCTGCGTGAGCGGATGAAGCGAGAAGGTAAAGAGGAGGAATTCTCGTTTGAATACAAGATTGAGGACTTTGAGGCGGCACTTTGAGCAGGTCGTCGGCAAGCGGGAGCGCAGAGCCATTGGGCGTGTGTCGCATGTGCGGAGGGGCGGTGTGAGGCGTCAGTGCTTTCTTGTTTAAGACCTCTCGTCTTGCTTAATAAAAATGAAGATGCTCCGCAATATTAATATAGGGTTTATTTCATGAGGAGGAATACCGAAAGCCTGAATGGAAGGAGAAGGGAGGGAGAAATGGCGGAGCAAATGGCGGAGCAAATATTTGAGAGTAGAGAGGAGGGGGAAGAGGAGTTATTTGGCGTTCCGAGGATAATGGTTGTAGGCGTGGGCGGAGCGGGGAACAATTCAATGGACAGGCTTGAGCAGCTCGGCGGTCTTGGGAACATAGAGCGAGTGGCGATAAACACGGACAAATTGCATCTTGACTCAATACGGTGCGAGAAGAAGGTGTTGATTGGTAAGTCGCTCACTCATGGTCTCGGAACGGGAGGCTCTCCCGAGATAGGTAGGAAGGCTGCGGAACTTGACAGGGAGAAATTGGAGGAAGTGCTTCGTGACAAGCATTTTGTCTTCTTGACTGCGGGAATGGGCGGAGGAACAGGCACAGGTGCGTCTCCTGTTGTCGCTGAGATTGCGAAAGAGATGGGTGCAATCGTTGTTGCGATGGTTTCTTTTCCTTTTGAGGCTGAACGCATACGCAGAAAGAAGGCGATTGAAGGAATAAGGGAATTGAGCAGGGTAACAGACACGGTTATTGTGCTTGAGAACGACAAATTGATAAAGTATGCGCCGAATTTGCCCGTTAATGATGCGTTCAAGACGATGGATATGCTGATAGCGACGACAATTCAGGGCATTTCAGAGACAATCACGCAGCCTTCCCTCGTTAATATTGACTTTGCGGACTTGAAGGCGGTGATGGAAGAAGGGGGCGTCGCAGTCATGCTCGTCGGTCAGACCTCAAAGACGGAGAACAAGCCAGAGGCGGTTGTTGAGGAGGCGTTGAACCATCCGCTGCTTGAGGCGGACTACAGAGGTGCGAAAGGTGCGCTCATTCACATTACAGGCGGGACTGACCTCACGATGAAGGAAACAAACGACATTGTTGAGCTGCTAACTTACGAGTTAAGCCCTGATGCGAATGTGATTTGGGGCGCACGCATAAAAAAGGAATACGACGGCAAGGTGAAAGTCGTCGCAATTATGACGGGCGTCGAGCCTAAATGGATTTTCGGCGGCAGATACGAGGAGCAGGAAGAATTCTCAAGAAGCAGTGGTAGTAGAGGTGGCTTGGTTAGAGACATGAGCAGAAGAGGAGACCGCGAGCGCCTCACAGATATAATTCCTTTCTACCGCTGAGCGGCGCAGAGCAAGCACGCAAGGAGCGTGTGCGGAGCGGGAAGAGGCGAAAAGGAAATTAATTTTCGCTCAATTATTGAAGGAGGGGGAGAGATGGAGGGCGGCTGCCGGTTCCTCCGAGCGCCCGCAGGGGCGTGAAGAGGAGCTGAGGAAAGTCCCCCCACCGCAAAAGCACGGGTGCCGAAAGGCACAGGGCGAGAGCCCTGGCAACGGCGCAGAAACGATACCGAGCCTTGCGTGTGCGATGATTCCGAAAGGATGAGGTCGCAAGGTCTCGGATGGAACGACCGTCCCCGTGGGTGCAAGCCTTTTGGCGCCGAGATGAATGCCGCCTGAAACAGAAGGGGGCTTACTACCATCACTCCCCCCTCCCTTTCTCTTTTCTTTTTTCTTCCCCATGCTTTTCACATCCTCACTCCAATTTCTGTGGATGTTGTTTGAGGTGGAGGTGCGGGTTCGCCTGAAGCGAGGCGTTGCAGACCCTGAAGGCGAGAACACGAAGAAGGCTCTGAACCTGCTCGGATTCAATGTGCGAAGCGTGAGAACCGAGAAAGTCTTTTTAGTCTCGTTGAACGGTGCATCCGAGGAAGATGCTCTGCGAGAGGCGGAGGAAATGTGCAAGAAACTGCTCGCAAACCCCGTAATTCAAGAATATGAAATAAAAATCAGAGGGCAGCAGGCTCGTGAGTAGGGCGAGGAGAGGTGAGAGGGTTTTGAACGAAAGAAGCGGGGGGCGTGAGAAGTTAGACCCTTGGAGTGTCGCAGCGATTGAGGACTACGAGCGCCTCCTCAAAGAATTCGGCATCTCTCCATTCGCAGAAATCCGCTCTAAAATAGAGAATCCGCATTTATACATGCGAAGAGGCATCATTTTCGGTCATCGTGGCTACGAAGAAGTGTTAGAAGCGATGCGAAATGGCGATGATTTCGCAGTAATCAGCGGTTTCATGCCTTCAGGAAAGGTTCATATCGGGAATAAAATGGTCATGGACGAGATAATATGGCATCAGAAGCGTGGTGCTTACGCATTCTCTTGCATCGCAGACATTGAATCTCACTCAGTTAGAGGAATTTCGTGGGAGAAATGCAAGCGTTTAGGCGTCGGTGAATACATTTTAAGCCTTATCGCTCTCGGTTTTGACATCAATCGTGGCTTCTTATACTTCCAATCTGAGAACAAGCGGGTGCAAGACCTCGCAGTTGAGGCGGGAACAGAAGTGAATTTCAGCGAGATGAGTGCAATTTACGGCTTCCGCTCTGATGTCAAAATCTCGCACATGTTCAGCGTCCTCGTCCAAATCGCAGACATACTGCAGCCTCAACACAAGGACTTCGGCGGTCCTAAACCGACGGTCGTGCCTGTCGGAGCGGACCAAGACCCGCACATTCGTCTGACGAGGGATGTCGCATCTCGTCTTCGCATGTTCACAGTTGAGCGTCGTCGCTTTGATGGCGAAAATTATGTGAGCATCCGCTTGAAAAAAGCGGACAGAAGTGCGTTGAATGATGTCCTTGCTCGCTTAGATTCAGCAAAGAAGACACGCTTGTATGAGATGCATTTGGATGTTTGGTTTGACGATGATGAGAATTTTGAAGAGAAAGTGAGGGAAGTTGAGCGAATTGTGCGAGAAGTTGAGGTCAGCAGAGGAGGCTACGGTTTTTTTCTCCCTGCTTCCACTTACCACAAGTTCATGCGTGGCTTAACAGGTGGAAAAATGTCGTCAAGCAACCCTCAAAGTGTCATTTCGCTAACAGAACCGCCTGAAGAGGCTGCTCGCAAGGTGAAGAACGCTCTGACAGGCGGAAGAGCAACAGCAGAGGAGCAGCGCCGTCTCGGAGGCGAACCTGAGAAATGCGCAGTTTACGAGCTCCTGCTCACGCATTTGATTGAGGATGACGCTTTTGTGCGAGAAATCTACGAAGAATGCAAAACGGGGCGAAGAATTTGCCGCTCTTGCAAGGAACTCGCCGCTGAATTGATGCAGAAATTCTTGAAGAGGCATCAAGAAGAGCGGGAAAATGCGAAAGAAGTGCTGAAAGAATATGATTTTGGTAGGAGATGGTTGAGTTATTTGTAATATGAAAGATGAATAGCGTCATTGAGCCGCAATTTCAGGGCTTTGTGCTGCGGTGGTTGAGTGAAATAGCGTCAGAGGAAGGCTTACCTTTTGAATTTGAGCAGGAATTTCCCATTCGGACAGGCGAAGGAGCAGCACCACTGAAAGCAGACATCGTGATTTTCAAAAAGCGTGAGGGCGCAAAGGGTGCAGAGGGCGCAGGAGGCGCAGGAGGCGCAGTTGTCAGGAAGCCAGCGTGTATTTTGGAGTTGAAGCGTCCCTCGTTCAACGGTTACTCGCTTTCACTCACCGAGAATGCGATGCGCAAGGCTTCTCTGCTCGGCGCTCCGTTCTTTGCTACTTGGAATGTGCGTGAGTTCGTCCTCTGGGAGACTTTCAAAGAGGGGACGCCACTGCTTGAGCGTCGTCGCCTGCACAGAGATGTCGTTTCAGTGAAACGGATGGCAGAGGTGCGAAGGAACGATGTTCAAGCGAAAATAAAGGATTTTCTGAGGCGTTTTCTGCGTGAGTTCCACGAGATATACGAGAGGCGGCGCTTACCTGCGCTTCCACTTGACCGCATGTTCATTGAGCGTCTCAAATCAGCAGTGAACACATTCTACATTCCGCTTTCTGAGCATCTTCAGCGCCTCGCAGAGAAGGATGCTGCATTCAAGGAGCGTTTGCGTGCTTGGTTCAGGGAGCAGAAATGGGTTTTTCATGGAAATGAGGCGGATTTTGACAGGGTTGCACGCCTTTGCATTTTAATTCTCGTTGCGAAACTCCTCTTTTACAACTTCTTAAGGAGCGTCGCCAAGGGATTCAAATTGCCAGAGATTCAAATACCCGCAGGCTCTTCCATTCTGTCCGTTTTGAATGAGTATTTTGAGCGTTGTCCCGTCGGAATTTTCAAGCGAGAGTTCTTGGATGATTTGCCTTTTCCCGCAGATAAGGATTTTTCGGAGCAATTCGGTGAGTTTGTGCGTGAGATTGAACGCTACGACCTCTCAAAAATAGAATACGATGTTCTCGGCTCTATTTTTGAGAATTTGATTCCAGACGAGGAAAGGCATAAATTCGGTCAATACTTCACTCCCTCATCTGTCGTTGATTTTATGCTCTGTTTCTGCGTTAAGAGCGGAAATGAACGCATCTTGGACCCTGCGTGTGGTGCGGGAACTTTCTTGACGAGGGCTTACGCACTGAAACGCCTGAAAGGTAAAAAGAGGCACGAGGAGATTTTGCATGAATTGAAAGGTATAGACATCTCAGAATTTGCTTGTTATTTGACGAAAATGAACCTCGCAATTAAAAATGTCTTCGCAGCGTTCAACGCAGACATTCAGCACGATGACTTTTTCAATGTCCTTCCTCCTTCCGCTTCCGCAGAACTTTTTGATGTTGTCATCACGAACCCGCCCTACACCCGTCAGGAAGAAATAGAAGACATATTCCCGAAAGGCTACAAGGAGAGATTGAGGAAAATTGCGAGAGAAGAGGCGGGAATTGATGCGGGAAAGCGAATGAGCATTTACGGTTATTTCTTCATTCACGGCGCAAAATTCCTCAAAGAAGGGGGAAGAATGGCTCTTATCACTTCAAACTCTTGGTTAGATGTTGATTACGGCAGGTATATTCAGGAATTCCTGCTCAAAAACTTCAAGATTATTGCGATAATAGAGAGCAAAGTAGAGCGATGGTTTTCAGCAGCGGATGTGAATACATGCATAACAGTGCTTGAGAAGTGCAGTTCCTCTGAAGAAAGGATGCGGAATTTCGTGAGGTTTGTGCAGTTGAAGAAGCCTCTGCGTGAATTCCTGCGAGTGAGCGTTAGGGAGGGTGAGAGCGAGGCGAGGCATTGGAAGAATGCGGAGATGCTTGCCTCTCAAATAGAGCGTTGCACATCTTACGAGGAAAACGAAAGCATGCGTATTTTCGTCGTTGAGCAGCGGAAACTCTGGGAAGAAGGCTTTGACGCCGACGCTGAAAAATATGTGGGTTCAAAATGGGGAAAATACCTGAGAGCGCCTTCAATATTCTTCAAGATTTTAGAGAAGGGAAAGGATTTGTTTGTTCCGCTTAAAGCAGTCGCAGAAGTCCGAAGAGGATTTACAACGGGAGCGAACGAGTTCTTCTACCTAACGGAGGAGCAGATAAAGGCGTGGGGGATAGAGCGGGAATTTTGGATGCATCCTTTGCGTAAGTGGGAAGAGCCTCCTGTTGCTGAAGATGTCTGGAAGGACAAAGGCGGTGAATACTTCAAAAATTCGCAATACGCTGAAGATTTCTCGCTTGAAGAAGTCTTACGGAACGATGGATTTGTATATTGGATTCCGAATTATGTGATAAAATCGCCGAGAGAATGCAAGTCAATCGTCATAAACCCGAAAGATTTAAAGTTCAGAGTGCTTCTCATTCATAAAGATAAGGAGGATTTGAGGGGAACAAATGTGCTGAAATATATTGAGTGGGGTGAAGAAAACCGAGAGAGTTTCACAAAAGACCTACCTGCGCTTCGAGGAAGAGATGGTATGATTTGCCAGAGTTGCCACAAGCTGATATTTGTATTTAGACAATTGTTTGAATGTGACCTATTAACTTGCCATTTAAAATGACTGATAGTCCGACAGATCATACTTTTTATGGTATTTGTGCCTAAAAGACAAGAAACTCTCTAAAGTGATAGCTGCACTGTTAAATTCGACAATTTATAACCATGATTGTTGAATTATATGGGAGAACTGTAATGGGACAAGGGGCTTTTGATAAATTATGGACCTGAGATGAAACCACGTTCCGATTATTAATCCTGATGTGATTCTCTAAATCTCAAATCAAAAAACTTGAGAAAGCCTTTGACAATTTATCTAAACGTCCAATCGACTCAGTTTTCGAAGAAATAGGAGCAAACACGCCAGAAGAAGTTTCCTTAGACAAAGTAAAACCAGACCGCAGAGAACTTGACCGCATTGTGATGGGAGAGATTTTGGGATTAAGCGAGGAGGAGCAGTTGGAGGTTTACAGAGCGGTGGTTGATTTAGTGCGTTCAAGGTTAGAGAAAGCGAGGAGTGTTGAGAGGCGAGGTAGGAAAGGAGATGTGGCTGTGGAGGAGATTGCTGCGGATGTCTTGCGGGAGTTCGGTGGTGAATTAAGATTTCCTGAGGGGTATATTGAGGGGGAGGAGTGCGAAGAGATTTATATTCCGGAGGAGGAGGGAGAGCCTTCGTTGGAATCCTCGCTTGAAGGCATATTCGTGAATTTTCGCACGCTGAAGTTGAGATGTGAGACGAGAGAGGAGGCGAAATACATAGAAATTGCGGTTAAAAGTGGTCGCAGGCGCATCAAAATTCCGAAGGATAAGGATGCGGTGAGGCGAGCAGTGCAATCTTATCTCAAAACTCGTGAGGCAGTTCGCAAGAAAATAGCGGAATATGTGGGAAACAGGCGTTCTCTAATTGAAAGGATTGAGAATTTGGTGTGGAAAAATGCCTTGCGCTCTGCACTCAGCGGCGAGGCGTAAGATAAATTTAAGTGAAGAGAAATCAGAGGAATGAGCCTTGGTAGCATAGCGGTAATGCGCCACCTTGGTAAGGTGGAGATCGCGGGTTCGAATCCCGCCCAAGGCTTCTGACCGCTTCCCCCTCCTTCCTCGTCAGTATCGGTATAGCCGATTTATTCCATTAATCATCGCTTGAACTGATGCAAGCACAATATCTTCGCTGACGCCGCTCGCAGTTATTGTCTTGTCTCCCCTGCTTACTCTCACAACTACATTCACGAGTGCATCAGTTCCGCCAGTAATTGCGTCAACATGGTATTCCTCAAGGCGCAAATCGTTCATTCCTCTGCCAGAAATTGCCTTTCGGAGTGCATTAATCGCAGCATCCACAGGACCGACGCCGACATCCGCAACAACAATCTCATCGCCATTCACGCTCAAACGCAAGGATGCGGTCGGCTGAACGCTCTTACCAGAAACAACAGAGAGGTCAAGCAGTTTTATGCGTTCCTCCCGCTCAATCTGAAGGACATCCTCAACAATCGCCTGAAAGTCCGCATCCGTCACCAATTTTCCCTTGTCTCCGAGCTCTTTTACACGCTCAATGATGCTTCTTATATGCGATTCGCTCACATTTTCGGCTGGAATGCCCATCTCTTCCAACGCCATCTTCACAGATGCCTTGCCTGTGTGCTTTCCGAATGCGAATCTGCGTGTGCGTCCTATGATTTTGGGGTCAAAAGGCTCGTAAAGGCGTTCATCTGCGAGCGTGCCGTGAACATGCATACCTGATTCATGCGTGAATGCGTTATCGCCCACTAACGCCTTGTTCGGCGCAACAGGCATCTTCGCAAGGTTTCGCACTAACCGTGAAGTCTCGTAAATCTTCTCCTTTTTTATGCCCGTTTTTATGCCGTATAAGAGCTCTAACGCAACGACGACCTCCTCAAGCGGAGCATTCCCCGCCCTTTCGCCCATGCCGTTCACCGTCACATGCACATATTCCGCACCTGAAAGCACCGCTGCGATTGAGTTTGCGGTTGCCATTCCGAAATCGTTGTGGCAGTGTGCGGAGAGCGTGAAACCCATACCGCTCAACTCGCTGAAAATCTCCTTCGCTCGCTCTGGCGTCAGCACGCCCACGGTGTCGCAAACGCAAAGTCTGTCAGCAACACTCGCTAAATCTTGAAAAAGCGACTTTAAGAATGAGAAGTCCGCCCTTGATGCATCTTCTGCACTGATTTCAACCTCAACTCCGTGCTTTTTCACATATTCCGCAGCCTCAATCGCTCTCTCTCGCAGCGTCTCCCTGTCAATTCTCAGTTTTTTCTGAATGTGTGCATCTGAAACAGGCACAACAATATTCACAGCATCAACATCGCAGTCCAAAGCAGCGTCCAAATCCTCACGAAGCATCCTCGCAAAAGAGCAGACCTTCGCTTTCAGCCCCGCATTCGCAATTTCTTTAATCGCCTTCCTCTCTCCTTCCGAGACAATTGCCGTTCCCGCCTCTACAATGTCAACGCCTATTTCGTCCAACTGCAATGCAATCTTCAACTTCGCCTCTGGCGTGAAAGAGATGCCCGGCGTCTGCTCTCCGTCTCGCAGCGTCGTGTCAAGCACGCCCACTCGCCTCTCTCGCTCCATTCCCCCTTCCTCCTCACTCCTTTCCCTCACTCTTTCTCTCTTTTTTACCTACTCTTTTATTTCAATAGGAAGAATTCCACCCACAAAGCAACGCCACTTTCGCACAAAACAAATTGCGGGATTGACGGGTGAGAGCGGGGATGGGCAGTGTGAAAGACATCATTGTGCTTGAAGCGCCTCGCAGGGAGAAGGCGGGTCGTGGAAGATTCCTTTTCACTGACCGCTATTCTGTATTTGATTGGGGCGAGATGCCCGACAGAATAGATGGGAAAGGAGCTTCTCTATGCATAACATCCGCATTCTTCTTTGAGAAATTGCATGAAATCGGCATAGAAACGCATTATTTGGGTGTAGTTGAGGATGGAAAAGTCAAGGAATTGTCCGAACTTAAGAAGCCGCAGGCATGCATGGAGATAAAACTGCTGCGTGTTTTGAAGCCTGCTGTGGTGAGTGCAAGTGGAGCGAGTGGAGCAAGCGTAGCAGGCGTAGCAGGTGGAGCAGGTGAAGCAAGTAGAGAGTTTGAGGGAGGAGCTGGCGAGGGAGAATGCGGGAGAAGCATCTCTTCGCTACGACTACTCAATTTACAAAAGTGAGCGGGGGAATTTTCTCATTCCGCTTGAAGTAATTTGGAGGAACGCCCTGCCTGAAGGCTCAAGCGTGTTCAGGAGGTTGCGAGAAGGCAGTTTGAGCGTTTCAGATTTGGGCTTGGATGAAATACCTCCGCCGGGTTTCGTCTTTAAGGAGCCGTTCTTGGAAGTTTCAACGAAGTTGGAAGCAAAGGACAGATATTTGAGTTGGAGCGAGGCTTGTGAGATTGCGGGGTTGAGCGACGCTGAAGTTGAGGAAATCAAACGAATTACGCTGAAAATAAATGAGTGCGTGAGGAAAGCAGCGAGCAGAGCGGGTCTCACAGTTGAGGACGGTAAGGTGGAGTTCGGCTTTGACGAGCATCGCAGACTTTTAGTCGTAGACGCCGTCGGAACGCCTGACGAGTGTCGCTACTCCTACGGAGGAATGCCAGTGAGCAAGGAAGTTTTGCGAGCATTCTACCGAAGAACCGCTTGGTTTGAGGAAGTGGAGGCTGCGAAGAAGCGAGATGCGTTGAATTGGCGGGATTTTGTGAAAAGCGAGCCTCCTGCACTGCCCACTACGCTTAAAAACCTCACATCTTCGCTATACAAAGCGTTCTGCAATGAAATAACGGGCAGAATTTGGTTTGAAGATGTCCCTTCGCTGCGGGAAATCATGGAAGAGTTGAGAGAATTTTTGAGTTAGCGTTTTAATCATGTGAGTAGTGGGTAAGACATGAAAATGCATGGGGGGGAATGGCGGAGCAGATGGAGAGATTGAAGGAGTTAATTAAAGAGCGAGCCCTTCTTTACAGTGAGGAAGGTTTTACGCTTGCGAGTGGTAAGAGAAGTCATTATTACTTTGACTTAAAGCCTGTTCTGTTAGATGCTGAAGGTCTCAATTTGATTGCTGAATGCATGTATGAGCATATAAAGGGATGCAATGCGGAATATATAGGGGGTTTAGAGTCGGGTGCAATCCCAATTGTAGCGGCAATTTGCATGTTAAGCTGGAAGAAAGGTCGTCCGATGCGAGGTTTTTATGTTCGCAAGGAGCGGAAGCCACGAGGAACGATGAAAACGATTGAAGGTAACTTGGAAAGCGGGGCGAAGGTCGTAATTGTTGAGGATGTCACGACGACAGGCAGTAGTGTGCTGAAGGCAATAGAAGAGGTTCAGAAGAAAGGATGCACTGTTGTTAAGGTCATTTCAGTAATTGAAAGGGAGGAGGGTGCGAGGGAAAAATTGGAAGGAATCGGTGTGGAGCATCATGCGTTGTTCGTGAAAAGCGACTTCGTTGGGAAAAATGAGAGGCGTTGAAAATTGGTCAAAAACAAAGAAAGAACTGACTGCCATAGGAATTATTATTTCGGTGTTGTTATACCCTACTACTATACCCACCGGATTAATTCTATCAGTTGCAAATTACTTTTTAAGAAGATGTTGCTGCTAATTCCCTTTCAAATGTGGAGCAGGGGAAGTGGGTGGGATACACAAAGGAAACAATAAGAGTATATAGAGAGGTAGAAGGTGAAATGACTATCTATCGCTCAAAAGTTCAGATTATATCCTACGAAGGAGCAAGAGGAGAAATTGCTGCTCATATTAGAACAGTGCAGGTGGGTCTATAACAAGCTGCTTTCAATCATAAACGAGAGTAAGAGCACACCACCAAAACGCAAGATGCAATCCTTGCTCCCAAAGCTAAAGGAAGAACGATCTGAACTGAAGAGAAGTGAACGCTAAGACCTTGCAAATGGTCGTTTTCATGCTTTATAACAACCTGAAGGCTTTGGCGGAACTGAAGAAGAAGGGTAAGAAGGTCGGAAAGCTGCGATATAAGAAATACGGAAAGTTCAAGAGCTTCATTCTGAACCAGTCAGGCTTCAAGCTCATCAAGACAGGGAATAGGTTGGATAGGTTATACATATCAAAGGTCGGAGAAGTTCCAATAAGAATTCACCGCCCCGTTGAAGGAAAGATAAAGCAAGTGATCATAAAGCGCTATGGAAGCGGAGCGTGGTATCGCTCTTATATGCGTCGAAGATGCTGAAGTTCCGAAGAAGGAGATAGAGCGTGCAATAGGCATAGACTTAGGCATAAGAAGCTATCTCACAGACTCTGATGGAAGAGCCATAGAGAATCCGAAGTGCTATGAGCGAGACTTGGAGCGTTTGAGAATAGAGCACCGCAAACTTTCGAGGAAGAAGAGACGCTCGAAGAACTGGCTGAAGCAGCTGCGAAGGTTGTGCAAGGTATATGAGAAAATAGAGCGGAAGAGGGATGATTTTCTGCATAAACTCTCACGATTCTACGTTGATAACTACGATCTCATCGTGGTCGAAGCCTTGAAAGTGGAAAACATGAAGAGAAACCACAATCTCTCATCCGAAATTTCAGACGCCTCTTGGAGTAAGTTCCTTCACTACCTGTCTTACAAGGCTGAGAGAGCTGGTAAGACGGTCGTGAAGGTTTCTCCAAGAGGCACATCCGAAGGTCTATCTCGGAGCGATCCGCTGCGAGATTACACATCTGCATGTAGAATACTGAAAAGAGGATTGGAGAAGCTGGGGCTGGGCCTGCCCTTTGAGCCTGCTGAGAGGAGACCTCTACTCCACGTCACCGCTTCTTCGGTGATCGTGGGGCAAGTCGCCTCAACGAAGCAGGAACCTCCTCTTGCTGGCTCACTTCAGTGAGGGGAGGAGGTCACGAGAAAGCCCGTTTCACGCATTCTTCGGTGCTTGCGAGTATGACTTTCGGTCTTCGTTGTGAAAGCAGGGGTGCGTAACGCCACATTTTTCCGGAGTTCGTGAGTATGCATGAGAAGCGCTCAAATGCAGGAGAAACGACGAAGCAAGTGTCGCAGAAGACTTTAACGCCGAAATTTTCAATGCGACGCACAATTTCGCTCCCTCTGAACGCTCTTGCAGTGAATATGAAGAAAGGCAACGCCACTTTACTTCTGCGTGAGCGCTTGCTCTCCTCCTTTAATATCTTGTAAATACGCCTTAATTCGTTCAAAGAGCAGTGGGGACATCCTATCGCAACGACATCCGGCTCGCCACCACCACCGCTGCTTCCGACGCCAGCGCCAGCATCACCGCAACTTTCAAGGAAATCCCTCAATTGTGAGCGTTCAACATGCACGACCTCTGAAATCATGTCCTCTTTCGCTTCTGGCGTGACGCCTTTCACATGGAATATTCCGACGGAGCCTGTTGCTCCGATGCCTGCTGCGAGCTGCTTCAATTCATCCTCACTCGGAATTCCTTTGAATTCAAAAAGCGGGACGCTGTCTCCCACGATTTCGCCTGTGAGAAGCCCCAAAGCGCCGAAATCAGCATCAGAAATCTCATCACAAATGAGCAATTTCACCGTCGCATTTCTGTTCTCAGGGATGTGCAAGCCGTAGAGCGGTGTCTTACCGAGAAGTGCCGCTGCAAGCGCCGAAGGTGCGCCCTCCATGTTCGTCCTCGCTCCAAGCACGGAATTTGCGAAAATCACCGCAGAACTCTCCGACCAAGCGATATGCTCGCCCTCTCTCGGTCTGAACGGTGAAGAAGCAAGTGAGGTCTCTAAGGGGTGTGAGCGAGGAGGGGGAATTTCGTAGGGGACGCAAGTGCATTCAGCGAGTATGCCGAGCTTCTCGTAAGCAGAGAGGACTGCACGCTGCTTCTTCGCAAAATCTTCGTCAATGAGCATCTCACGCCAACGCTCCAAATCCATACCGACAGGGTTCAGCGTCGTTCTCACCGCAACCCTGCCTTGAAGGCGCTCAACAAACTCGTATGCATCGCCGATTGTCTTGTAAGACGCTCCAGAGACATGCGCACTCTTTATCGGAATCAGACGCTCCGCACCATTCAATTCGCCAATCGCCACCAATATCTGCATCGCCTTCTGAAGCGTCCAGCCACGCTCTCCTTCGTATATCCGCTCCTCCTCACTCGTCAGATACATATTATTGCTTCTTCCACAGCAGGCAGCATCTTCTCAATTCTGTGAATAAGCAGCGAAATTAAAAAAAGCTCACAACATGCCCAATTTTGATTTAATCTCCGCTATTTCCCGCTCTATCTTCGCAAATCTCTCTTCCATGTATGCTTTCAAATCTTGCCTTAACGCTCTTATCTCCTTCACCGTCTCGTCCTGCTTCTCAAGCATTAAGTCCTGTTTCTCAAGCATTTTATCTTGTTTCTCGAGCATTAGGTCCTGCTTCTCAAGCATCTTACGCTGATTTTCAAGCATTTTATCCTGCTTCTCAAGCATCTTATGCTGGTTTTCAAGCATTTTACGCTGATTTTCGAGCATTTCTCGCTGCGTTTTGAGCATATCCAAACCCACGCTCACGAACTTGCTCATTTGAGATAGCATGAAATTTTGAGCGAAGCGCTCAATCGGCATTATTTTGCCCGTGTATTCCTCCGCTACGACTTCTCTGATTTCCCCACGCTCAAATCTCGCATCTCGCACAAACGCAACAAACTTCTCTGCGTCAGGACCGCCAACGAGGACTTCAACGCCTTCAGGGATGTTCCGAGCATAAAACTCGGAAATGTCCATCGCAGACGCATTCTCATACAAAAATAGACGGAAGCCGACATCTTGAACTTCTCCACGCACCACGACCCTCCGCCGTCTCTCCATCCCCTTCTCACTTCCTCGCTCTTTCTTTAAAATACTTCTCTTCCATTTCTTCAGCTCCTCCAGCGGATTGTGGTTTAATGGGGATATGTGGAGTTTCGCCTTGCGAAATTTGGGTGAGCGATAGACCCGAAGCGAGCGAACGGAGAGTCGGGCGGCGTCATTTTGTCAACTCCTTCAATTTCTTTAAGATTTCACCTCTTTATTTTTATATCTTCACGGATATGTTGAATCGCCTCCTCTATTTTATCTATGTTTTTCCGCAATCTTTCTTTTGTAGGTCTTCTACCCCTGATTGATGTTCCTTGAACCTTTTCTATCTGCTTCTTGAACTTCGTCATTTGTTGAGTTACTACATCTGCTATAAAATCATCGTTATCTGCCGTTACATCAGAATCGGCTACCTTTTGTAGAATTAAAATATACTCATCATCAATTTTCCCGATGTCTGCACTGGTATATTTTCTCGTCTTATCTATATTTCTGAAATAGGTTTTTATAGGTTTGAATCCTATAAACTTTGACATTTCAGCAAAGAATTTATGACTTTCTATTAATTCATATTCTAAACTTGAGTTTCCGACAACGATTACGCATAACTTGCCCTTTTTAAGCACACGATTCATTTCTATCATCGCTCTAAGCATATCTCCCAGATATTCAGAAAGTAATCTAAAACGATTATAAATAAAATGGGAATGAGCACCAATTTCATGTTTTCTGAATAAGTCAAAATCCATACCCAGCCAAAGCATATTATACATGTGGACTCTATAATAATCTAATGCATTAACATAAGGTGGAGAAGTAACAATCAAATCAACAGAATTGCTCTCAACTTCAAGTTTTCTCGCATCTCCTGTGATAATCTTCACTTTTGGTGGATTTTTTACAATTTTTGCCATCTTTTTTAGTTCCTTTTCCATAGAATTTATTTTCTTTAAGAATAAATCATCTACATCAAGTCCTCCGCCATTTTCCACTAATGACCATATGGTAGAAGATAAAGCAACTCTCCCTAAATCATAAATGTCATCATGTCCGCCTTCCTCTTTGATTTCAAGGAGAGTTTCTCTTATAACCTCTAATTTTGATATTACTACTCTGTTAAATATTCTGCTTATTTTCCTGTTCGGTAGAGATTCCAATCGTTTATCAATCCTTTTATAGTCAAGATCTAAATACCTTTTCATTTTTCGCAGTTTGTTTTTCAGATACCTAAACTCTGCATCTGGTATTAGCGTAACTTTAACTTTGCTTATCAAAGTAGCGAGTGGATTAAAATCATTGCCGATTGAATTTCTATTATTTAAGAAAGCTTCCACTAAAGTCGTTCCACACCCGCACATTGGGTCAAGCACAGTTTCCCCCTCTTTTGTGAATAGTTTTATAAATGTCAAGGGAATTTGTGGGATAAACCTTGCGGGATATGAATGAAACTTATGGGTTAAGTATTGAGTGGTGAAGTCCTTAAAATCCCAATCAATTTTATCCAATATTTGTAATGCCTCTGAAAAAGAATAATTACCGTTAATTAATTCCCAGTATTCTTGTTCGGGCGTTCTCAATCCAAGTAATGTTGCTTGCTTTGTTTGCATTTTCTTCATCTATAATTTTCTCTCTTTTTTAATCTTTCCTTTAAGCCACCGATTACGCCTAACGATTCGTAAATATGCGAAGTGTCTATCGCCTGCCATTTAGGTAATGTTTTCTTTATAAATCCCGCCATTATTTCTTTTGTTTCAAAAGCATATTCATCAAATCTAACGCATCAACAACCCCAAGCTCGCCTGCAGATGCGGATTTCTCGTCAAAACCTCGCCTTTCCTTTGCGTTCTTATTTGTTCTTGAGTCGTAAATAGCGAAAGGAACGGGCTCTTTCGTATGCACTTTCAGCGATACTGGCGTCGCATGGTCAGGCATTAGCAATATGCGGAAATCCTCGTCAAATGCAGAGAGGTTGTCAAGCATCCTTCCGACGACTCTCTTGTCAAAATCTTCAATTGCCTTCACCTTCAATTCAAAATCGCCGAGATGCGAAGCCTCGTCAGGTGCTTCAACATGCAAAAGCACGAAGTCTGAGCGGCGCAGAATGGCTGAGGCGTGTTGCACTTTTCCCTCGTAGTTCGTGTCTAAGAAGCCTGTTGCGCCCTCAACTTCTGCGACTTCCAAGCCGATGCACCTGCCTATGCCTTTAACGAGCATCACCGCAGAGACGACGCCACCGCCGACGCCGTATTTCTGCTTGAATGCAGGCATCGTGGGTGCGACGCCACCGCTCCAGAGCCAAACAATATTCGCCTTATTCTTACCTGCCTGCGACCTCGCAGCGTTCAACTCGTGAGCTTCCAAAATCTCGTGAGAGGCAAGCACAATTTCACGCAGCACTTCCGCTTTCGGCAGGTGCTCCTCAATGCGCTCGCCGACTATTTCGTGTGGCGGGGCGCTACCACCTCTCACAATCTCAGCACTGCGAGGAAAACCGCTGAGAACAAGCACATTTCGGTAACTGACACCCGCATAAAACTTGATTTTGCCTGCAATTTCACCCATTCCTCGCTCCTTCAAACGCTCTTTTATGCCCTCGTTCAGTGCGGAAATAAGCACTTTCGCCTCTTCTGTGGATATATGTCCGCCGCTGTAGTCTGTAATTCTACCGTTTTGGACAGTTGCGAGGTTGCACCTGAACACAATATCGTTTTTTTGTAGGGGGATGCCCATGCCGAGAGCCTCAAGCGGACCTCTGCCCGTGTAGTATTTGCGGGGGTCGTAGCCCAAAATTGAGAGTATGGCGATGTCGCTTCCAGCGGGGCAGCCCTCTGGAATCGTCCTTGCGAGACCCATTTTTCCCGCAGATGCGATGAAATCCATGTTCGGCGTGTCTGCAACATGCAAAGGCGTTTCAGCAGCACCGCTGATTTCAGCAGAAGAATTAGTTGCGGAGGTCATCGCTGGGCGGTCTGCCATCCCGTCGCCAATCAAAACAACATATTTCATTCCTCTTCCCCACGCTTTCTCCTATGCTAAAAGCAGACTTCACGCACACGCAAATATTTTAAAGTTCTTCATTTTCAATATTTGAAGGTGATGGCATAGATGGAGACGGATGTGCCTGTGCGGGAGGTGATGGTTCGGGAGGTAGTGAAGGGGGATGCGAACCTCACCGTTCAAGAAGCGGTTGAAATCATGCGTCGCTACGATGTTAACAGCATAATCGTGACGAATCATGGCGAGCCTGTGGGCATCGTCACCGAAGGAGACATTTTGGACGGCGTTGTGAAGCGTGATTTGAAGCCGAGTGAAGTGAAACTGAAGGATATAATGACTTCTCCGCTCATCACCGTCTCGCCTGACGACAGCCTGCTTGAGACCGCAAGGAAGATGGCGACGCTTCGCATCCGCAAAATGCCCGTCGTTGAGAACGGAAAACTCGTCGGCTTCGTCTCTGATGTGGACATACTCGCATTCTCCTCCGAAATGAACTCTATTCTTGCGGAGTTAGTTGAGATGAGCATCGGAAGGGAGATTCCAAGTGCATCTGAAGAGGTCTCTCAAGGTATCTGCGAGAGATGCGGTGCTTTCTCAAGCGATTTGAAGCTCGTAGGCGGAATGATGCTCTGCGAGAGCTGCAGAGATGAAGAGGGTGAGCAGTGAGAGCAGACGACACTTGAGATGCTTCCCCCTTTTTGCTCTTAGTTAGTGGAAGCGGGATAGCAATAGTAGAGTGGATAAACCTGTCTGACCCGACAGCAGAAAGAGAAAAAGAATTACACTCTTTAACTTAGCCTAACCCCCTCAAAAACTAAAACAAAAACTAAAACGACAACAAAAAGAAGGAAAAAGAAAAGCGTGGAACGGGAGCTTCACTTCACCACCGTCTCCATCGTTGTGTCCGTTATGACATCAAATTTTATTTTACTCAACCAATTTGCCCGCTCAAATATGTTCATGAAGCATACACCGATGATTTTCGGCTTTCCCTTCTCCGCTTCTGCCTCTTCCTTCGCCTCTTCTTTCTCTTCTGCGCTTGCATCGTATCCCGAAATTTCTTTTATCATGTTCAGCACATTCTCAGGCGGGACGCCGAATTTAGGCATCGCCAGTCCGCCCAAAATGACAATTGCTGCTGGATTTGAAGGGTCGCCTTTCTCGTCAACAACGCAGAATCCTATATTTTTCACCTCCCTGATTTTGCGAGCCTCCGCTGCCTCCGCTCTCGGCACATAAAGCATCTCGTAATTCTTGTCACGAACGGTGTAAGCGAGCAGTTCAATGAAAGGCGTGCATACTGCGACAGAACCTGCGAAAACGACTTTTGAGCCTGAAGGCACATCCGCCATTACTTCTCTGAATGACGCTGTGAAGCCAACAATTCCCGTCTTCTTCTCCTCCGACATTTCACGCCACCATTCTCCGCTCAAATAGAAAAATTAAAAATAGTTTGCGTATTTATTCGCACAGACATGACAGACGACAGCGAAAGGGCGGGTGGTGCAACGCCTGAAGCGGAGAGAGCGGAAGGAGCGGAGGAAGCGGAGAAATTGAATGCATGTAGAGGCAGGTTCATTGAAATATTTGACACGACGCTGCGTGACGGAGAGCAGACGCCGGGCATCTCTTTCACGAAGGAGCAGAAGAAGATTATTGCAGCGCAGCTTGACAAGCTCGGCGTGAATGTGATTGAGGCGGGCTTTCCTATTAGTGCGAAGGAGGAAGCGGATGCGGTGAAGGAAATCTGCTCCGCCGGTCTGAATGCGAAAATCTGCGGTCTCGCAAGAGTGCTTCCGAAGGACATAGACGCTTGCATTGACTGCGGCGTCGACCTCGTTCACATTTTCGTCTCCACTTCCGAAATTCAACGCAAATACACGACGAAAATGAGCGATGAGGAGGTGAAAGAGGTCACTTACGACATGGTTAAGTATGTTAAGGAGCATGGATGCGAGTGCATGTTCTCAGCAATGGACGCAACTCGCACAAAACTTGACTTCCTAATTGAAGTTTTTCGCATTGCGGAGGAGGCAGGTGCGGACATTTTAAACATTCCTGACACTGTTGGTGTTGCGGAGCCTTTCACGATGTTCAAACTCGTGTCTGCGATTCATGATGCGGTGAGAAGTTCCGCTCAGCGTTCATTGCCACAACGATTTCGGCTTGGCGGTTGCAAACTCGCTCGCAGCGGTGAAAGCGGGTGCATCGCAGGTTCAAGTCACAGTTAACGGCATAGGAGAGCGTGCAGGTAACGCAGACCTCACGGAGACGGTCATGGGTCTCATTTCAATCTTGGGATGCAAGACGAGCATAAAAACGGAGCTTCTGTTTGAGACCGCAAAGATGGTTGAACGCTTCTCGGGCATTCAAATACCGCCGAACAAGCCGATTGTCGGCGAGAATGCGTTCTCTCACGAATCTGGAATACACGCACACGGCGTCTTGGAGAAGAGCGAGACATTTGAGCCCGGAATAATGACGCCTGAGATGGTCGGGCATCGCCGAAGGATTGTGCTTGGAAAGCACACGGGTCGCCACTCTGTTGAGCGGAAGCTCGCAGAATTCGGCATTCACCCGACGAAAGAGCAGTTGAACGAGATTCTTGAGCGAGTGAAGAGGCTCGGCGCAAGCGGAAAGGTCGTGACCGACGACGATTTGTTCTCAATTGCGGAGGTCGTCACAGGCGAAGTTGCGAGGCATGAGCAGGCGGTGAAGTTGAAGGAGCTCTCTGTAATGACAGGTAATAACATGCTTCCGACTGCTTCAATCAGAGTGGAGGTGCGAGGTAAGGAATGCAAACTCTCTCGCATCGGCGTCGGACCTGTGGACGCTGCAATAAAGGCGATTCAAGATGCAATCAGCGACGAGCTCGGCGGCGCAGTCAAACTTAAAGATTTCAGAATTGAGGCGATCACAGGCGGTTCAGATGCGCTTGCTGAAGTAATCGTCGGCGTTGAGCATGCAGGTAAAACCGTTACCGCAAGAGGCGTCAGAGAAGACATCGTTCTCGCTTCCGTTGAGGCTTTCCTGAATGCCGTTAATCGCTTATTGTTAATGCAAATGTGAAATTGAATTAGAAAAATGAGAAATTAAAAGGAGGGAAAGGTAGAATTTAAAGCGAAAAGGAAGAAGGGGTATGGCATACAAAATTGCTGTTATTCCGGGTGACGGCGTCGGACCGGAAGTGATTTCAGAGGGCAGGAAGGTGCTTGACGCCGTTTCAGAGGTTGAGAATTTTGAGATTGAATGGCGGGAGTTCCCTCACGGTGCAGAGCACTACTTGAAGACAGGCGAACTGCTCGGCGAGGAAACGCTAAAGGAGATTGAACGCTGCGACGCAATTTACTTCGGAAGCATCGGCGACCCCCGTGTGCCTACTGGCGTTTTAGAGCAGGGCATCCTACTCACGCTCCGCTTCTACTTTGACCAATTCGTGAATTTGAGACCCGTGAAGTTGTTTGAGGGCGTGCCAACGCCTCTCGCAGGTAAGCGACCTGAAGATATTGACTTCTGTGTCGTCAGGGAGAACACTGAAGACTTCTATGTCGGTGCTGGCGGTAGGGTAAAACTCGCAAACGCATCAAAACAAAGAGCAGAAAGAGGAGCAGCAAAAGGAAAAGGAGTGGAGCGACAAGTGCTGGAAATCAAGCGCTCTCTCTACCAACTGAAATTCGGGCTTGAAATTGAGGGCGACGCAGACGAGATTGCTTACCAAATAGGAGTTCTCTCAAGGAAGGGCTGCGAGCGAGTCATCCGCTTCGCTTTTGAATTTGCGAGAGCGAGAAGAGGCGGTGAGTCCGCAGGAAGGAAGAAGGTAACGAGCGTGGACAAGGCGAATGTTCTCACACATGCTTACGGCTTTTGGCGTGAAATTTTCAGCGAGATTGCGAAAGAATATCCTGAAATTGAGACGGAATTTGCGTTTGTTGATGCGGTTGCGATGTGGTTTGTGAAGAATCCTGAGAATTTTGATGTTGTTGTCACACCTAACATGTTCGGAGACATCCTCACGGACTTGGGAGCGATGATTCAGGGCGGTTTGGGGCTTGCACCCGGCGCTAACATAAATCCCGAAGGCGTCTCAATGTTCGAACCCATTCACGGCTCAGCACCGAAATACGCAGGGAAAGGCATCGCAAACCCCATCGCTACAATCTGGGCAGGCTCTCTCATGCTTGAGCAGCTCGGCGAGCGAAAGGCAGCGGAAATCGTGTTAAAAGCGATTTCGGAAGTTTTAAGAGAGCGAAAGGTTCTCACACCCGACCTCGGAGGCTCTTCAAAGACCTCAGATGTCGGAGATGAAATCGCAAAGAAAGTGAGGGCTTCGTGAATGCTCTGGATGCTCTCCGCTTTTCCTTAACGACACGCTTCTCTCTACACCCTTTCTTGCTTTTTCGCTCTCTGCTCGGTTTTTCCAGTGGAAATGCAACCGAAAGTTTTATGCGATGGCATTTGAACTTGCTTAAATCCCATTAAAAAAAGAAGGGGCGGGAGGATGAGATTTAAGAAGATAAGGAAGAGAGATGGTCGTGTTGAAGAATTCAAGGCGGAGAAGATAACGAATGCGATAGCGAAAGCGGGCGCAGCGACGGGAGAATTTGACAGGGAAGTTGCGAAGAAGCTCACTATTAAGGTCTTAAGTCTCGCAGAAGAGGTGATAAAGAGCGATATTCCGACTGTTGAGGAGATTCAAGATATTGTAGAGGAGGTTCTTCTCACATCTCCATACAAGAAAACTGCGAAAGCATACATCATTTACAGGGACCAGCATGCGAAAATTCGTGAAATCGTAGAGCGAGCGGATGTCTCGCTTGTTGACCAATACCTGCAGAAATTGGATTGGCAGGTGCGTGAGAACAGCAACATGACTTTCTCACTCCAAGGATTGAACAATTACATCTCTTCGCAGATAAGCAGGATATATTGGTTGAACAAGATATATCCTCCTGAGGTGAAGAAGGCGCATGTAGAGGGTGATTTTCATATCCACGATCTCAACTTGCTCGCCGTTTATTGTGTTGGCTGGGACTTATACGACCTTCTTTTGCGTGGTTTCGGAGGAGTTCCGGGCAAAATAGAATCAAAACCCGCAAGACACTTCAGAAGCGCATTGGGGCAGGTCGTAAATTACTTTTACACGCTCCAGGGTGAATCCGCAGGAGCTCAAGCATTCTCAAACTTCGATACGCTCTTAAGTCCATTCATTCGCTACGATAATTTGAGCGAGCGAGATGTTGAGCAGGCACTCCAAGAGTTCGTATTCAACATAAATGTGCCTACGAGAGTCGGATTTCAGACGCCATTCACGAATATAACGCTTGATGTAAATGTGCCTACGACATTTGCGGATATGCCCGTTGTTATCGGAGGCGAGCCTCGTTCAGAGACTTATGCAGACTTTCAAGACGAAATGGACATGTTTAACCGTGCATTTTTGAAGGTTTTGCTTGAAGGAGACGCAAAAGGAAGGGTATTTACTTTCCCAATCCCGACTTATAACATAACTAAAGACTTCCGCTGGGATGACGAATGCATTGAACTGCTCTGGGAAGTGACTGCAAAATACGGAATTCCTTACTTCAGCAATTTCATCAATTCTGATATGCGACCTGAAGATGCCCGTTCAATGTGCTGTCGGCTCCGCTTGGATTTGAAGAAGCTTGAGCGTCGTGGCGGAGGTCTCTTCGGAGCGAGTCCCATGACGGGAAGCATAGGCGTCGTTACGATAAATATGCCCCGTTTAGGATACTTATCTTCGGATGAGAGCGAATTTTTTGAGCGTTTGGAGCGATTAATGATGCTTGCGAAGGAAAGTTTGGAGATAAAGAGGAAGGTTTTGGAGCGATTCACCGATGCTGATTTATATCCTTACTCAAAATATTACCTGAAAGGCATAAAAGAGAGGTTTGGAGAATACTGGAAGAATCACTTCTCAACGATTGGGCTTGTGGGAATGAACGAAGCGTGCATTAATTTGCTCGGAGAGAACATCGCAAGCGTAGAGGGTCGTAAGTTCACGCTCAAAGTGCTGGATTTCATGCGAGAAAAGCTTGTTGAATTTCAAGAAGAGACGGGAAACCTCTACAATTTGGAGGCGACTCCCGCCGAAGGTTGCTCTTACAGGCTCGCTCTACTCGACAAAGAAAGATTTCCTGACATAATTTGTGCAAATGAGGAGGAATACAGGAAAGGGGCGGAGCCTTTTTACACAAATTCTTCTCAACTTCCAGTGAATTACACGGATGATGTCTTTGAGGCTCTTGAACTACAAGAAGAAATACAGACCAAATACACGGGTGGAACGGTCTTTCATGTCTATGTGGGCGAAGAAATAACAGATTATAGTGTTGTGAAGCGTCTTGTGAGGAAAATCTGCGAGAATTTCCGCATACCTTACTTTACAATCACGCCGACATTCTCAATATGCCCCGCTCACGGCTACATCGCAGGAAGGCACGAGAAATGCCCTCGCTGCGGTCGGGACTGCGAAGTTTATTCGCGTGTCGTCGGCTATTTACGCCCCGTCTCGCAGTGGAACGCAGGTAAGCAAGAAGAGTTTAAGATGCGGAAGACATTTAAAATTGTTTAATTATTTATAAACTTTGGGATATTCCCACAAAGAATAACTGCACCTCTTCTACTTATACGAATATAACCCTCCGGTTTTATCCATATAATATTGTCCGTGTATATAAAACTCCCTCTATATTTTTGTTAAATCCGCAACAACAAGGTATTTTTTAATGGGTGTATATCCGTCTGGCGGGTATGCGAAGCCCGTGAGGGTTTGAGTGAGCGCCCTGCCCTCTTGTTTTCAGCTTGCGAAAGCACCGAAGCGAGCGACAGCAAGCGGAGAGTCGTGGACGGAGGGTTATTTTTATTAGCATCATACCTCCTTATTTCTAATCTTTAATTTCTACCCTTAAGATAACTCCATGAGCTATATGCATAAATACGCTGGCACCGCCCTATTTATTTTTATTGACCCTGAATTCCTCCACATCGCCTTGGTTAGACAGTAATTTGACTTTGATGTACTCTTTTTCAGGTAAGTAAGATATTAAGCATCCATACTTATAATTATATGGGCTTCTAAATAATCCTCTTATCTTTTCTAAGTCATGTCTGTCTGTGTAATTTTTCTTTATTTCAAAAGCAATTAAATTATTGTCATTGGTTTCTCTTTTATGAATTATTATGTCCGGTCTGATAGCTTTTGTATTTTTATTTTTATCGTCAATTTGTATCCTTTTAGGATCATTATAATTTTTGTTGTATTCTAAATCTACACTATACTTAATCTCACATTTATATTCACTCAAAAACTGTTCCAAATAACACGCCAATCTATGGTTAATGCATTCCTCTCTTACTTTACGATGAATTAAACCTTTATCTCTTCTAATCAATTCCTTCAATGCCTCTTCAATTAATGTTTTGATGCTCTTCTTATCCATTTACACACACCTCTACAGTTCTTCCTTAAATCTTTCATCCCAATATGGGTAGAAATTCCTGTCGTTTTTGAGCTTTTATGTCCATTCTGTTGAAAAGCGTCTCTACTATTGAAACTGCCACCAGCATGACACGACGGCGTCATACCTTCCCTCCTTATCCCCATTTCACCTGCTTTGCATACTGGAATTTAAATATATACAAAAGGAAATTAAGTGTCGTTCTGCAACGCTGCTCACGCACGCCATTCGTCTTTAGCACCTGTGCCACAACGGAAATACACATAAGAATATTTTAGCCCATCACGATGAGAATTCAGTAAGCAGACAGAAATCAGGAGGTCTTGACGAAAAGCAAAAATGGAAAGGGAGAAAGACTGGGGTCGCAAATTCTTTTTGTAGAGGGATGTAGGAGGCATTTAAAATTGTTTAATTATTTATAAACTTTGGGAATATTCCCACAAAGAATAACTGCACCTCTTCTACTTATACGAATATAATCCTCCAGTTATGTCCATATAATATTGTCCGTGTATATAAAACCTTCTCTATATTTTGGTTAAATCCGCAACAACAAGGTATTTTTCCTATTAATGGGTGTATATCCGTCTGGCGGGTATGCGAAGCCCGTGAGGGTTTGAGTGAGCGTACCGCCCACTTGTTTTCAGCGTGCGAAAGCACCGTAGCGGAGAGTTGCGGGCGACGGGCGATTTTGCTTCTTTCTTAACATTTAATTCATTTCTTATTACCAGATACCCGCCTGTTAAGCGAGGGCGTGAGCCCCGATGTGAAACGAAGAGTTGCGAGTTTGCCACCCCTATCCATAGATCTCCTCCACGTCTTCTTCAGATACATATTCCTCCGCTCTCTTTCCTTTAATCACTTCTATTTTTATTTTTTCATTTGCGTTACGAATTGTAGTCAATGCTTTTTCAATAGATTCTGTTTTTTTGTTGATGTTATCGAGAATTTGAAATAGAGACTTAATTATTTGTTTATATTTTCCAACATCACCTTCTTCTTTTAAACGGATATATTGATCCTGAAGCGTGTGTGCTATGAGAAACACATCTTTATAGCTACAAATAAACACATTGTTCTGTTCCCCCATACTTATCAATTCAGGTGCAATATCTAAAATACCTTCTGGCACAACTAAAATACAGCTATCTGTAGTGTTTGATAGATTCTGATATTTTTGAACCCTTTTTATTTCTTTCCTTATTTTATCTATTATTATCTTTTTGTAATTTTCTTGCTCTTTAGTATCATTAGTTGTATTGTATTTTTGTAGAATTTCAAAAACATCAGGCATTTTTGAATCAATGGGTATATATTTCCCATCTCCCAAATCCCAAGCAAATTCAACCTCTCCATTATCTGTTTTTAAATTGCACTTTATTAAACCAACTTTTATAGATTCCTTTAATGCCTCTCTTAATAGTATTTCTCCGGTCAATCCTCGAGTTTTTGTTCCAGATATTGCCTTTGTGAACATAGAAATCATTCTTTTCATATCCTCTATCTGAGCATCTCGCCTTTTCTCGATTTCTTCTCGTGATTTTCCCTGCTCTAACAAAAACTGCTCAGTATGTCTTTTCTGTTCTTCAAAGAATTTTTTCATTTGCTCCATTAATTCCTTAATCCGTTTATCTTTTTCTTCGTCAAGTTTTGTCGTCTTTTCACTCAGCTCTTTAAATAATCTATGAATATTATCTACGAATTCTCTAAATCTTTTATCCCGTTCCTCATCAAATTCTTCAAAGAATTTTTTCATATGCTCCATCAATTCCTCAATCCGTTTATCCTTTTCTTCATCAAGTTTTGTCGTCTTTTCAGTCAACTCTTCAAATAGTTTATGAACATTATTTACAAATTCTCTGAATCTTTTCTCTCGTTCTTCATCAAACTTTTCTCTCTGCTTTTCAATTTCACGTCTTGCTTTTTCTACTTCTTCAAATTTTACTTTCATCTCGGCAATTTGAGTGGACAAATTATTCATTACAGACATCTGTGCCGATATATCCGCGGATTGATATGCTTTTACTTTACCAAGGAAAAATCCTGCAATAAAACCTATCACTATTCCTACTATCAACAGGATTACTTCAATCATCGTTTTCACCTCTCTCCTGCTTTAGCAAACTCGCAATCCCATCACATCCTAATTCTCGTATATATAATTTTGCACATCCTAAAAAAATTCTTTCACTTAACGTTCTGGGGATATGTGAAGTTTCGCCTTGCGAAATTTGGGCGAGCATTAGCGAGCCACTCCTGTTAAGTGCCCCTGATAGGGGCAAGGTGCGAAGCACCGCAGAGTGCCCGATGCACAACAGCATTATACCTCATCCTCCTTTTTCGGTTGCTTAGATCGTTCTAACAATTGTTTTGTTTCTTCTTCCTCTATATCTTCCTTTGTATATCTAATTACTTTTATTAACCCAGTAGAAAGATGGTGAATATCTTTTTTGATTTCTTCTACATTTTTAGCTATTTTGTATAGAGGTGGTTCACCCAATTGGCTTAAACCAATTAGCTGAGAAAAATCAATCATATATACATCCTTGTATGTTTTACCTATGCTATTTTGATAAGTAACCTTAATTTCAAAAGGCTTTTTTGTTTTTTCTTCAAAATTCTCAATCATGCTTGTTAAAAAAAAATTGTAGTTTTTGGTTAGGAGCAAGGTATTTTAGACCATTTTTCATAAAACCCAACTCAGATAGGAATTTACCTTTCATATATTCAAAATCTGGGTTAATCTCAAATTTTATATTGTAGGCCGGTCCTAACCCTATGTTTTGTATGACCATATCTATGAGATTTATCCATTCTTCTCTTGGTTGAATAGTTACAGAAACTTTTGGTTCTGTTTGTGCCTCTCTCATTTTTTTAGTTTCTGAGACCAATATATACGTTAAAGTAGCATACACTACAGTTGCAAAGGCTACAACTGCTGAAAATAATTCCAGTTTCCCTGTCAAAATGGCATATACTATAATAGCAATGGCTACAACTGCTGAAAATATTACAGCAAAATCTCCCCTATTTTCGTTTAGGAATTCCAGCAATCCCATTATTTTCACCCTCTATTCCTAATCTTGGTGCATCGGGCATTTCACTTAACTTATATATAATCACATTTTGTTCCAATTTGGAAGGATATACGAACTTATTCATCCTTCCCACCTCCCATTAAATCCAATGGACTTTTAATCTTCCTTAAATCTTTCATCACAACATGAGTATAAATTCCTGTCGTTTTTGAGCTTTTATGTCCATTCTGTTGAAAAGCGTCTCTACTATTGAAACTGCCACCGCACGACACGACGGCGCCATACCTTCCCCCCTTATCCCCATTTCACCTGCTTTGCATACTGGATATTTAAATATATACAAAAGGAAATTAAGTGATTGTAAATGGTGTCGTTCTGCAACGCTGCTCACGCACGCCATTCGTCTTTAGCACCTGTGCCACAAAAGATGAAAATGACTTTCTCTGGGAGTGTTCCGATTGCTTTTGCGCATCGCAGAATCTCTTTCTTATGCTAAGTGGCAAGCCAATCGCTGACTTCAGAAAGCAACAACTTCTTTTACATATTTAAAAATGAGGGGCGAAGGCATACCATTGCACATAAGAATATTTTAGCCCATCACGATGAGAATTCAGTAAGCAGACAGAAATCATGAGGTCTTGACGAAAAGCAAAAATGGAAAAGGAGAAAGACAGGGGTCGCAATTTCTTTTTGTAGAGGGATGTAGGAGGCGAGCGAGAAGAGATGCGAATAGGGGGATTTCAGCGTTTCTCGCTGATTGATTATCCTGGGAAAATCTGTGCGGTAGTATTCACGCAGGGATGCAACTTCCGCTGCGGCTACTGCCACAATCCCGAGCTCGTCCCTCGCACCGAAGGAAAAATTTCAGAGGAAGCGGTGCTCTCTTTCCTTGAGCGTCGTCGTTCTCTCTTGGATGCTGTGACAATCACAGGCGGAGAGCCTTTGCTTCAGGAGGACATCGCTGATTTCATCAGAAAGGTCAAAGAAAAAGGATTTTCCGTGAAACTTGACACGAATGGCAGTTTTCCAGAGCGACTTTCTTCGCTTTTGGATGAACTGGACTATGTTGCGATGGATGTGAAAGCCCCTCTTTACAAATACAAGAGCGTTGTTGGCGTCAACATTAATGAAGAAAAAATAAAGAAGAGCATAGAAATCATTATGAATTCGGGTGTAGATTATGAATTTCGCACAACTGTTGTTCGCAGTGAGTTGAGCAAGGAGGACATTATTGAAATAGGTCGCATGCTAAAGGGTGCGAAGAGGTTCGTGCTTCAAAAAGTGCGAACAGAGAAAGTTTTAAATGGGAGATTCAGAACGGCGAAGACATATTCAGATGCGGAATTTGAGGACATGCGACGAGAATTGGAGAGATATGTGGAAGAGTGCATAGTGCGTTAGTCTTCTTTTTCTTCTTTTTCCGCTTCTTTCTCCGCTTCTTTTGCTGTTTCTTTTGCTTGTTGCTACTGCTGCGACCCTTGCGATTCTTGCTGCGAGTGCTCCTGCTGCGACGCCGTTGTCTATATTAACGACTGCTACGCCGGGCGTGCATGACTGAATCATGGAGAGGATTGCGGCGATGCCTCCACCGCCGAGACCGTAGCCGACAGAGGTAGGAACAGCAATAACGGGAATGTCAACGAGAGAGGCAACAACTGATGGTAATGCACCTTCCATGCCTGCAACTACAATAATCGCAACGACTCCTTCGCTCAAAATCCTCTCCAAAGGCTCTGAAAGGCGATGAAGCCCTGCGATTCCGACATCGTAAGCGGTGAGAACCTCGCATCCACAGACTTGAGCAACAATTTTTGCCTCTTCCGCAACTTTAATGTCGGCAGTTCCAGCCGAAAGAATCGCAATTTTACCCACCTTTTTGAATTCGTAAGCGGGATGCTTCACGAGTATTGTCCTCGCAACTTTGTTCTCCTCAACATGAAAACCCGCTCTTTCCGCTTTTTCTCTCACCGCTTTCGCATAAGAAGGTGAGGAAGCCCTCGTGACGAGTGCGAAGCCTTGCGATTCTGCGAGTGCGAGAGCAATTTCAGCGACCTGCTCCTCGCTCTTTCCCGTCGCTAAGATGATTTCAGGAATGCCTGTTCGCTCCTTTCTCGCAGTATCTATCCTCGCAAAATTCTTTAAAATGCGAAGACTTCGCAGACGCTTTAATGCCTCATAAGCGGATTTGACACTTATCTCACCACTCGCAAGGCTCTCTAAAATGGTGAGGAGCATCTCATCCGATTCCAAAGCCTCTTTCTCTGCCTCCTCTTCTGCTCCCATTCAAAAAGAAAGAGAGCGAAAAAATTTAAAGCGTGGTGAAGAAAGAGAGAAGGAATGATAAATTTGGATATTGCGCGGATTTTTGACGAGATTGCGGACCTTTCGGAGATAAAAGGTGAGAATCCGTTCAGAGTGAGAGCATACAGAAGGGCAGCACGCACCATAGAGACACTCACGCTTGACCTTCGGAGCATCGTTGAGCGTTCAAAAAGCGAGGCGGATGCTGTGAGAGAGCTAACAAAAATCCCAGGCATAGGAGAAGGGATTGCGAAGAAGATTTACGAAATCGTGAAGACGGGTAGAAGCTCTAAATTGGAGAGTTTGCGCTCTGAAGTCAATCCTTCTCTCGTTGAACTGCTCAAAATTCCTCATGTTGGACCGAAAACAATAGCGAAAGTGCATAAAGAACTTGGCATAAGCACGATAGAAGAGTTGGAAGAAGCGGCGAGAAGGCATAAATTGGCGAGAATCGCAGGACTCGGCAGAAAAGCGGAGGAGAAAATTCTTAAGGGAATAGAGCAATACAGGAAGCAGAAGGGGAGAGTGCCGATAGCGAAGGCGCTTCCTTATGCTGAAGCCATAGTTGAAGCGCTGAAATCGTTGAAATCCGTGCGTAAAATCGTTATTGCGGGAAGTCTTCGTCGCTGGAAAGACACAATC
Organism: Candidatus Methanophagales archaeon; assembly: GCA_024699715.1. GTDB lineage: Archaea > Halobacteriota > Syntropharchaeia > Alkanophagales > Methanospirareceae > Methanospirare > Methanospirare jalkutatii. The sequence goes on along the minus strand of JANPRD010000011.1, from coordinate 87,214 downwards.
GGCGATATTGACATTCTCGTTGTCTCTGAGAATCCTTCAGAGGTAATGGACGCATTCACTCGTTTGGATGGCGTTGAGGAAGTGCTTGCGAAAGGCGAAACGAAATCAAGTGTGATTTTCAGAGGCATAAATGCGGATTTGCGTGTCGTCCCGCCGGAGTCCTTCGGCGCTGCGACGCACTACTTCACAGGCTCAAAACAGCACAACATCCGCATTCGTGAGCTCGGCGTGAAGAAAGGACTCAAAATAAACGAGTATGGCATATTCAGGGGAGAAGAGCGGATTGGCGGTGAGCGGGAAGAAGATGTGTTCGCTGCGGTGAATTTGCCTTTCATTCCTCCAGAGCTGAGGGAAGATTGGGGCGAAATAGAGGCTGCACAGGCAGGAAAACTACCGAAATTGATAGAAATGAAGGACTTAAAGGGCGATTTGCATGTCCATACGAATTACAGTGATGGTAAAAACAGCATAGAAGAGATGGCTAAAGCCGCTATTTCTCTCGGCTATGAATATATTGCGGTTGCTGACCACTCTAAAGCGGTTGGGATTGCGGGTGGAATGGACGAGGAGAAGTTGCGCAAGCGACAGAAGGAAATAGAGCGGTTGAATGAGAGATTTGAATCAGCAGGTATAAATTTCAGGGTCTTGTCTGCGGTTGAGGTTGACATTAAGTCGGACTTCAAATTGGATTTCTCGGATGAGATTCTGCGGGATTTGGATGTTGTCATCGCTGCGATTCACTCAAAACTCTCGCAAGACAGGGAAACGATGACGAGACGCATCATTTCCGCAATAGAAAATCCTTATGTTGATATTATTGCACATCCTACTGGCAGAATTTTAGGGAAAAGAGAGGCTTATTCGCTGGATATTGAACGAGTAATGGATGCTGCTCACGACAATGGCGTCGTTCTTGAATTGAATTCTTATCCAGACAGGCTTGACTTGCGAGATATTCACTGCAAGATGGCGAAGGAGCGAGGAGTGAAAATCGCAATCTCAACGGATGCCCACGACGCCGTTCAGATGCGTGAGGTCATTCGGTATGGCATTGCAACCGCAAGGAGAGGCTGGCTCTCGCCTGAAGATGTCGTGAATACTCGCAGTTTGCGTGAAATGCTTAGCATGCTGAAGCATAAGCATTAATGCCTCTCGCTTTGCTCTCGTGTTCGCCGTCGTTAAGCGACTTCTGGCAGTTCTAACAGTTCCAGACCCGCTGTTTTTATTTTTGCCGTGTTGCCACGCAACTCAATAAAATCAAAATTTGACAGGAATTGCAGCGCTGCAAGCACTTTTCTGCGCTCAATGCCGAGTCTTTCGCTTATTTCCTCAACAGAAAGCGGTTCCTTGCGAAGCATCTCCAGAATTTCGTCCAGAATTTCACCCGCACTGCTCCTCTGCGGCATCTCCCACTCCGTCTCCCTCAACTCTTCCGCTTTTGCCAACATCACTCTTCCTTCCTCGGAAAGGAATATTTAAAACCTCACAAAGTTCTAAAAATTTTTTAAGAATTTTTTCAAAATACTTTCAATATGTAGTTGAACATAGTGCAAATTGCTGACATATGCGTAAAGAGGAGATGAAAAAGGAGTTGTGGATGCGGATTGGGTTCGAGAGTTTTTTTATCTGCATTCAACTGCTGCGATTTTGTCTGTGTTTTTGAGGCTGAGGAGTTTAACGCCCTGCGTGTTTCTGCCTTGCGAGGGAATGTTTCTCGCTGAGATGCGGATGAGCATGCCTGCTTCACTCGCTATGAAGACATCCTCCTCTCTCACTGCTTTAACGCCGACGACATCGCCTGTTTTCTCACTCACTCTGAAGTTGAGTATGCCTTTTCCACCTCTGTGCGTCTCTCGGTAAGCACTGACTGGTGTGCGCTTCCCGAAGCCCCGCTCCGTAACTGTGAGAATATACTGCTCTCGCTTTCGGCGTGAGCGACGACGCAACGATGCCCCTGTGGCGACGACCTCAACTGCGACGACCTCGTCATCTGGAGCGAGTAGCATTCCTCTGACTCCTGCAGCGTATTTACCCATCTCCCTGATTTCCGCAGCGTTGAAAAGGATTGCCTTACCCTTCTTCGTGGCGAGGAAAATGCACTGCTCTTCGTCTTCTTTCGCTCTTACCTGCTCCTTGCTGCTTCGCCACTGCCACTCTCCTTCTTCCTCTTTTTTTGCTGCTGCATCGCTCATCCTTCGCAGTAGTGCGACATCCGCAAGAGCGTCGCCATCCGCAATCTTCACCGCAACGACACCCGTGCTTCTAATTGCTCTGAGCTCGGAGAGTGGCATCTGCTTCACTATTCCTCGCTTCGTTGCGAAAACAACCGCATATTCTTCCTCGCAGCGCTCAACCTCCTCTGGAATCGGAAGAACCGCAGAGACCTCATCTGCAGCGAGAGAAGAGAGCGAAGGGATGCTTGGAAGCCTCTGCACTGCGGAATTCCTGCTGCGTTCAGGAATCTCGTAAGCGAATGCTTGGAATGCTCTGCCTTTTGATGTGAAAATGAGCAATTTCTGTCGCGTCGTCGCAGAGACAACACGCAAAATCCTCTCCGCATGACCATCTTTTAGCACACTTGTCCCCTTTCCGCCTCTGCTCTGCCTTTTAAATATTAAAGGGAGCCTTTTCACGCCTTTATCCGTGAATATGAGCAGAACTTCAATATCCTCAATAAAGTCCCGCTCACTCAACTTCTGCGGCGCCTCCTCTACTATTTCAGTGCGACGAGCATCCCCGAACCTCCGCTTCAAATCAAGCAACTCCTCACGAATTATCTCAAGGATGCGTCGCTCACTCGCAAGCACGCCTCTCAAATGCTCAATCTTCGCAGCAAGCTCTTCACTCTTCGCAGCAATCCGCTCCCGCTCAGCAGTAGAAAGTCTTGAAATACGCATTTTCAATATCGCAGATGCCTGCTTCTCGCTCAATCCGAAGCGATTTGTCAACGCATTAACGGCACTTTCAGCATCCTTCGCAGATTTAACAAGCGAAATAACATCGTCAATATGCGAAATCGCAGTTAAAAAGCCTTCAAGAATGTGCTTCTCGCTCTCCGCTTGTCGCAATTCATATTCAAGCCTCCGCCTCACCACATCTTTACGATGCCTCAAATAGCACTCAATCATGTCCTTAAGCGATAAAATGCGAGGTTCTCCGTCAATGAGTGCGAGATTAATGATGCCGAATGTCGTTTCGAGAGGCGTGTGCTTGAAAAGATTGTTAAGCACGATTTCTGCGGATGCATGTGGCTTCAAATCCAAAACGATTCGCATGCCCCGCCTGTCGGATTCGTCTCGTAGCGAAGAGATGCTCTGCGTGCTGCTGCTCTTCAAGAATTCCGCAATCTCTTCAAGAAGTCGGCTCTTGTTCACTTGATAAGGAATCTCACGAATGACGATGCGTTCTCTGTGTCCTGAACGCTCTATTTCAACCTTCGCCCTTATTCTAATGCTTCCTCTTCCCGTTTTGTATGCACTTTTTATGCCTTCAGTCCCAACAATTATGCCTCCTGTGGGGAAATCAGGACCTTTAATCACTTCCATTAACTCTTCAACACTCACATCTGGGTTATCTATGACTTTTATTATGCCATCAACGACTTCTGAAAGGTTGTGAGGCGGTATATTTGTTGCCATTCCGACTGCGATGCCCGAAGAGCCGTTAACGAGAAGGTTCGGGAATTTCGCTGGAAGCACTTCAGGCTCTTTCAGCGTGTTGTCGAAGTTGCTTCTCCACGAAACAGTGTCCTTTTCCAAGTCTGCGAGCATCTCTTCCGCAATCTTAGAGAGGCGAGCCTCCGTGTATCGCATCGCAGCGGGAGCATCGCCGTCAATACTGCCGAAGTTGCCTTGACCTTCAATAAGCGGGTAGCGCAGCGTGAAATCTTGAGCGAGGCGCACCATCGCATCGTAAACGGCGGCATCTCCGTGCGGATGATATTTTCCAAGCACCTCGCCGACGATGCGAGCGGACTTCTTGTGCGGTTTCTCATGCGTCAATCCGAGCTCGTGCATTGCGTAGAGAATTCTTCTTTGAACGGGTTTCAAGCCGTCTCTCGCATCAGGAAGCGCCCTCCCGACGATAACGCTCATCGCATACTCCAAGTAAGAAGTCTTCATCTCTTCCTCTACGCTGACCTCTACGATGCGTTCGCCCAGAAATGCCATATTTAAGTATTGAATGTCTTATTTAATTTACTTACCCGCTTCTTTACTTACTCGCTTCCTCTCAGTAAAAGCAGTGAGGCATAAAGCAAGAAAATTGCCTTAAGGGTTGAGGACTTTCAAAGATTCCAGTCAAAATCTTCGTGCTTAAACATCCAAATTCACGACCTCTTTAGCGTGGTTTTGGATGAAATTCTTGCGAGGTTCCACATCTTCGCCCATCAGAACGGAGAATATGCGGTCAGCATACTCCGCATCTCGCAGCGTAACAAGCTTCAAACATCTCGTCGCCGGATTCATCGTCGTCTCCCACAACTGCTCCGGATTCATTTCCCCCAGACCTTTGTAGCGTTGCACCCTCACTTTGCCTTTGCTCTCAGACGACGAAGATGCGAAGATGCCGAAGACGCTGAAGACGCTGAAGACGCCGAAGATGCCGCAGATTGTGTCGCTGGTTGCTCGCCGAAATCTGCGAGTATTCTTCTTGCCTCCTCTTCAGAGAACGCATACCTACGCTCCTTTCCCTTCTGAATCATGTAAAGCGGTGGAAGTGCGATATAAACCCTCCTTTCAGCGATTAAAGGACGCATATATCGGTAGAATAGCGTTAGCAGGAGCGTTCTTATGTGCGCACCGTCAACATCCGCATCACTCATTATTATAACCTTACCATATCTCACCTTTTTAATATCGAAATCTTCGCCTATTCCCGCACCTAAAGCGGTGATTAGCGCCCTTATCTCGTTATTTTTGAGTATTTTCTCCATGTTTGCCTTCTCTACATTCAGAATTTTGCCCCTTATGGGCAGAACAGCCTGAAAGTTCTTATCTCTCGCTTGCTTTGCTGAACCGCCTGCGGAATCTCCTTCAACGATGAATATCTCCCGCTTTTCAATGTCTCTCTCTGAGCAGTCAGCCAATTTTCCGGGCATTGAAACGCTCACCGCTTCTTTCCTGCGTGCAAGCTCTCTCGCCTGTCTCGCAGCCTCACGAGCCTTCGCAGCCGAAATCGCCTTCATTAAAATCTCTTCCGCCTCTCTCGGATGCTCCTCAAGGAAATTGCGTAAATGCTCCCTGACGACAGACTCAACGACGCCTCGCACCTCCGCATTTCCCAGCTTCGTTTTTGTCTGACCTTCAAACTGCGGTTCTCGCATCTTCACCGAAATCACTGCTGAGAGTCCTTCCCTGACATCCTCGCCCTCCAGCGAAAGCTTCTTCTTCAGAAAGCCTCGCTCACGAGCATACTCGTTCAAAACTCTTGTGAGTGCCGACTTGAAACCACTCAAATGCGTGCCTCCCTCCACAGTCTTCACATTATTCACAAAAGAAAGGATGTTTTCAGCATAAGAACTGCTGTATTGCATGCCAATTTCAACAATAATTCCATTCTTCTCCGCCTTAAAAACGAGAGGTTCATGCAATTTTCGCTTGTTCTTGTTCAAGTATTCAACGAAAGATGCGATTCCGCCGTCATATTTGAAAGATACTCGCTCTCCACTCCGCTCGTCAAGCAGGGAGAGGCTGAGACCTTCGTTCAGGAATGCGAGTTCCCTCAAACGCTCTGAAATTATGCTGAAGTCGAAGCGAGTGTCCCTGAAAATCTCGCTGTCTGGCTTGAACCTGATTTTCGTGCCTGTCTTCGCAGTTTTCAGCAGCGAATCCGCATCTTTGACTGCGTTTTCGTATTCGTCGAATGTTGCGAACTCTTTAAGCTCGCAGACGGGCTTGCCTCGCTCGTATTTCTGCCAGTAAATTTTACCGTTTCGCTTGACCGTGACTTCCAACCACGAGGAAAGAGCGTTAACGACGGAGATGCCGACGCCGTGCAGACCTCCAGCGACCTTGTATGCCTTGCTACCGAATTTTCCACCTGCGTGCAACTTCGTGAGAACGACCTGAACCGCAGGCGCTTTGAACTCCTCGTGGAAGTCAACTGGGATGCCCCTGCCGTTGTCGCAGACAGTTGCGCTACCGTCTGAATGCAAAATGACCTCAACAGCGTCGCAGAAGCCTGCGGAAGCCTCATCTATGCTGTTGTCCAAGACTTCATTGAGCAAATGGTGCAGTCCTCTTGAGCCAGTGTCCCCAATATACATCGCAGGACGCTTCCTCACCGCCTCTAAATCCTCAAGCACCTGAATGTCCTTCGCCGTGTATGCGGATTCCTCCGAAGCCACCGCAGATTCCATTCCGTTAATGTTGTTGCCGCCGCCCCCTGCCGACTTCCTCGCCTCCATCTCCTCAACTTAACATCAACAAAAATATAAATTTATATTCCCTGCAACTCATTTTCCCATGAAAAACGCAAACGCATAGAAAACAAGAGAACAGAAGGAGTGGATTTCTCGCTTATTCTCTACCGCTCTCGCATCACTTCTCCCAACCTACGCCCCAAGTCAGCCTGCTTTCAAGTATATAATTTGAGATGAAGGCGCAAAGGATGCCGAAAATATTTGAGAGCAGGTAATAAATGTGTGCATATTCCGTCAATAAGAAGAGAACTGCGATGTTCAGTGCGATTCCTCCAGCACGCCAAATATTGCTTTTCAGAATGCGTTTTAAGAATTCGCTCCACCCTTTTGTCCTTCTTTCGTGGAATGTCCATCTGTCGTTCAGCATGAATTGCACAAAAATCGCAATTTCTATCGCTATCGGAGACGCAAAAAGGTAGAAAATATTTGCGATTTCGGTGAGAAACCAAAGGAAAAAAGTGTTTATGCAGGCTCCAAACGCACCAACAGCAGAGAATTTGAGCAGCCTCTCAAAATCCTTCCGCAAATTTTCAATTAAAGCCTCTGACATTTCCCTCCCCGCCGTCCTGCCGCTGCCTCTTGCTGCCTTTTGCTGGCTCTCCGCCTCACATTTTTAAATTTGGCGTTAAATGAAATAGTAGGGCGGAGGTTGCCGAGAGGACAAAGGCGTGAGGTTCAGGGCCTCATCCCGTAGGGGTTCGGGGGTTCGAATCCCCTCCTCCGCACTCTCCTCCATGCCTTCTCCGCTGCTCTCTCCGCTGCTTTGTTGCTCGCCGAAAGCCACTAACGGCGTTTGAAACGCCTTTCAAGCTCACGCCTGCTCAGCCGAATCATCGTCGGTCTGCCGTGTGGGCAAGTGAAAGGCATTTTAGTCTTCCTTAAGGCTTCAACAATCGCCCGCATCTCCTCGTAGCTCAACTTCTCGCCCGCTTTCACACTCGCAACGCAAGCAGCAGTGCTTAAAAGTGTATGCAAACGCTCCTCTCTCACGCTCCTCTCCTCAAGAATGCGCTCAAGCACTCCTAAAATCTCCTCTTGCTCCCGCTCTCCTTCAAATCTGCTTTCGCCTTTGCTCTCTCGCCATTTCTCAACTAAATCGTTGAAAACTGCTGGAATCGCCCTTATTATGTATGCGTCATCCCCAAACTTCTCCAAATCAAACCCCATTTCTCGTAATAAATCCTCATTCTCCCTCAATAACTGAGCCTGATGAGGACTTAAATCTGGAATAATTGGCTTCAATAGGGCTTGTTTCCCCGCACCTTTCCCATATTTCTCAAGCAATCGCTCATAATTTATGCGTTCTGCAGCGGCGTGCTGGTCAATTATGATAATATCGCCCGCATCATTTTGAGCGACGATGTAAGAATCAAGTAATTGGTAGAGCGGAAAGAGTGAGATGTCCAAGCGCTCATTCTCTTCAACGCTCTCCTCCTCCGCTCCAGCAACCGCACCTCTCACTCCCGCCTCCTCATTCACAAGCGCTTCTTCGCTCACTTGCGTCTGCTCCGCTCTCCCCCTCAAATAATGAGAAGAGGGGTGAGTGGCGAGGGTGCTTGCGTGAGTGCGTGTATCGCTGACTGCCATTTCAGGCATCAATTCCGCCGATTTCAACGCTTCGGACACCGCTTCCGTGATTGAGTATGCGACATCCCGCTCATTTCTGAAACGAACATCTTCTTTTCGTGGATGAACATTCACATCCACATCTTTAGGAGGAATTTCAAGCGAAATAATCGCAAAAGGATGCTTATTTTTAGGCAGAAGCGTCCCGTATGCTCGCCTTACTGCATTCTCCATCGTCTCACTGTGGACATATCGCCCATTCACAAACATAAACATGAACTTTTTCGTGCTGTATAGATTTGAAGGTTTGCTAATGAAGCCAAATATACGATATTTATCAGCGTAGTTCACCTCAATTAGATTTTTCCCGACACTGACGCCGAAGAGGCTGACGACAGCGTCAAGCATTTTACCGTTCCCAGGTGTGCTTGCGACGATTTTTCCGTCGTGGAAAAGTTCAAATTTCACATCAGAATGAATCAATGCGAGCCTCGTGAACACATTCAAGATGTGTCTGAACTCAACAATTCTTGATTTCAGCGTTGCTGCCCTCGCAGGCATGTTGTAGAAAATGCGTTTCACATCAACAGTCGTGCCTACTCCCCTTGAAATCCGCCTCTTCTCCTTCACAACACCCCCTTCAACACGCAAGTAAGTGCCGAAGCTCTCGCTTTCGTGCCTTGTTCGCATTTCAACCGTTGAGACGGCTGCGATGCTTGGCAGTGCCTCTCCCCTGAAGCCGAGCGTTCTTAACGAAGAGAGGTCTTCAATCCGCCGAATTTTGCTCGTTGCGTGCCTCACGAATGCGAGTTCAACATCATCGGCGAGAATGCCGTGACCATCGTCGGAGACACGAATGAAATCCTTACCGCCTTTTCCAATTTCAACAACTACTCGCTTGCAGCATGCATCTATTGAATTCTCTATTAACTCCTTCACCACCGATGCCGGTCGCTCAATCACCTCTCCTGCTGCTATCTTCCTCACTGTCTCGCCGTCAAGCACTGAAATTCTGCTCATTCCTTCCTCTTTTACCTCCGTTTCCTCCATTCTCCTCAATTTCACTCAAAATGCGTCGCATCTCGCATGGGTCATCCGTGACGAAGCCGTCAACGCCCATTCTCAGCACATCCCGCAGCGCTCTCTCGTCATTCACCGTCCAAGGGAAAATTTCAATGCGATGCTCATGAGCCTCCTTCACCATCCTCTCGTCCAACCTCGGATACCTCGCAAAAATCGCATCTGCCTTCGCTTCAAATGCGAGATTTAATGGATTCACAGGCAAGGAAGCGATAATTATGCCTGTTTTTATCTCTTCAGCACCCGAAAGCTCCTTTAAACGAAGGAGAGAGCGGTGGTAGAAGGAAGAAATAATTGTGTTATTTTCCATTCCAGCACGCTTAATCTCGCTCAAAACATCCTTCTCTATGCCTTCTTCCTTCATTTCAACGACAATTTTCATGCGCAGGCTCTTTGCGAGCTGTAATACCTCCGAGAGTGTCGGTATTCTTTCGCCTGAACCTGCGTTCAGCGATTTCAACGCTGCGAGTGTATGCTCTCTCACCAATCCTTTACCGTCTGTTGTCCGCTCAAGCGTCTCGTCGTGAATGACGACAATCTCTCCGCTCTTGCATCTTCTCGCATCTACCTCAACCGCATCCGCTTTGCATTCTGCCGCCCTTCTGAGCGCTCTGAGCGTGTTCTCAGGCTCTTCCGTACTTGCTCCCCTGTGCGCAATAACAAGCATCTCAACTCTTCCGCCTGCTTTTCAATACCTCAAGAGCGGGGAGCTCCTCGCCGAGCAAGAACTTCAGCAGGGCGCCACCTGCGAGGCTCACATAGGAAAACGCATTTTCGCTTATCCCTACCGCATTCAACGCTGAAGTCGTGTCGCCTCCTCCGAGAACGGTGAATGCGTTTGAGCGTGCCACTGCGTTGAAAATACGAGCAGTGCCTTCGGCAAAACCCTCCTTCTCGTAGATGCCTGCAGGTCCCTTCACCAAAATTGCGTCAGCAGCGCTTAACAGCGAAATATACTCGTCGCATGTCTCCGCACCGATGTCGTAAATGCGAAACTCATTTGATGTCGGAGACGACGAAGACGCCGAAGAGGACGAAGACGCCGAAGATGCCGAAGATGCCGAAGACACCGCAGACGCAGCACCTTCCTCCTCATGCTTGCCCTGCTCTCCTTGAATCTCCGCTTTCAGCTCGCTCACTGCGATTTCCTCTCGCTCATTACCACGCTCAATTGCAACATCTTTCGGTATTTTTATCTTCTCTGCACCCGACATTTGCAGTATTTCCGCTGCAAACTCAACATATTCAGGCTCAACGCCGCAGCTAATACCTTCCTTTGCTGCCAAAAATGCATTCGCTACCCGCCCAGCAGTCAGGATAATGCATGATTTTGATGCTATTAAGCGCTTAATGAAAGGCAGAACATCCCCTAACTTGCTACCGCCAAGCACATAAACGACGAAACCCTCACGCTCAAATTCAGCCAATCTCGCCAGCGACCTCAATTCTTCCTCTGTGACGAGACCTATTCCAGCGGGCAGCACATACGGGAAGCCGACAAGCGAGGCGTGTGAGCGGTGAGATGTCTCAAACGCATCGTTTATGTATAAATCGCAGAGCGGTGCGAGCTTACGCACAAAAATTGAGCGGGCATGCTCCTCCGCACTCCTGTTCAGCGTCTCCTCCGCAAGCAGACGCACATTATCCAAGAGCAGCACTTCGCCCTCCCACATCCCTCTTATCGCTTCTCGTGCCGCAGGTCCGATGATGTCATCCACATAATTCACACGCACAAATTCGTTCAAAAGTGCTGCATGCTGTTCCAAAGGCATGAAACGAGCGTCTCCTACTCTTCCTTGGTGTGAAAGCACGACTGTTTTCGCACCTCTCTCGCTCAATTCTCGCATCGTCTTCGCATGCTTCTCTATTTTCTCCGTCATCCGCAGCTTCCCATCATCCACTCTTGAATTTATGTCCACACGCAGCAGAACCGTCTTCCCTGCGACCGCAAAATCCTCTAATCGCAGAAAATCCTCAACCGCATACCTCACATAATTCATATCTTGGATTCCTCACCAAAATATTTAAAAAGTTTGACTTTAAGAAGGGTGCCTTACGCTCCTCAACACACCGCCCACACACACGCCTTCTCACCGCAACGGCAGTGAAAGCTCAAATGCTCACAGAAGCATCTGCAAAATCCACACGGATGTGCGGTTCGCTGACGACCTCACCTACAATCTTACCGTCTTTCACCACACGCAGCGCCTCCCTCTCCTCGCCTCTCGGAATGACGACTGCAAATCCCATACCGCAGTTGAATGTGCGAAGCATTTCTTCAAGCGGAATATTCCCGCATTCTTGCAGAAATTCGTAAATCGGCGGCATGGGCAAAGGGTCATAAATGTGAATGCCAAGCTCGGCGGTGGTGAGCAGTCTCCGCAACTTCAGGAATCCTCCGCCTGTTATGTGTGCGAGACCGTGAATTTCGCAAGAATCAAGAAGAGAAAGGATTTCTGCGGTGTATATGCGAGTGGGCGTCAGGAGTTCCTCGCCTATGCTCTTCTCTTCGTCAAAGGGAAAAGGGTCTTTCAGCGAGAATCCCGCATGTTTAATGACTTTGCGAGCGAGTGTGAGACCGTTGCAGTGAATTCCGCTTGACGGTATGCCGAGAATCAAGTCGCCTCGCTCAATTCTCGGGCGAATGACCTTTTCCTTTGCGACCAAACCGACGCAAGTGCCTGAGAGGTCAAAACCTCGCACGATTTCAGGAAGCGTTGCGGTCTCTCCGCCTATCCATTGCACACCTGCAATTTCTGCGCCACGCTGCAATCCCTTCCCGATTTCCCTTGCGATGCGCTCGTCAAGACGCTCAACCGCAAGGTAATCCACGAAGCATAAAGGCTTCGCTCCAACGCACAAAACATCATTCACATTCATCGCAACGCAGTCAATGCCAATCGTGTCCCACTTCTCCAACTCCTTCGCCACTAAAATCTTCGTCCCTACGCCATCCGTTGAGATTGCGAGCATGCTTTCACCGAGGTCAAAAAGTGAGGCGAAGCCCCTGATTTCCGCGGTTGAACCTGTGGAAGCGGCAGAAAGAAGCGAGCGGACAAACGCATCCTCCTTTGCGATGTCCACACCCGCCTTCGCATAAGTCCAACGCATGTTCAAATATGCTTCTCGTAGACTAAAGCATCTTCGCCGTCTGCGTAGTAGCGACGGACAACAAAAGCGGGCTTGAAGCCGAATTTCTCGTAGAGCGAACGGGCGGCGCTGTTGCTCGGTCTGACCTCAAGGGAAATGCGTTTGAAGCCTTCTCGCCTGAAAGCCTCCTCGCACCGCTTGAGAAGGGCGGTTGCGATGCCTCTACGCCTGAACGCAGGCTCAACCGCAATACCTGAGATATGCCCTTGCGGCTCACCGCAGTCTTCCTTCACGGAGCCCGCAACAAAGCCTACGATCTCAGCCTTTCCTCCAGCAGCTCCTTCAGCCTTTTCTGCTCTTTCCGCTTCTTGCGTTGAAGCGTGCAACGACGCAACGAAGAAGAATTTTTTGAACTGCGAGAAGAGTTCGGCGATGTCCTCTGCGGTGTTCGCAGTCCTAATGTTGCGTTGCCACACACAGATTATTTGCGGTAGGTCGGCATCTCTCGCAGGGCGAATGAAAACGGTCACTTCCCCTCTCCCCCTTCCCTCTTCTTCTCTCCATTCCTTTGTTTTTTTAGTTTTATGTCAGGCGGACTGTGGCAAAGCAGCGGTGTAAGGTGGTGCGTGCAGACAGGGGGGCGGTCAGTCACCAAGCAGCGATAAATATTTATGATGGGGGAGAGAAAGAAGGGAGACAAGAGTGAGGGGTTTGCGGTGCGTGCCCTGTGTGCCCGGGTGGTGTAGTGGCCTATCATGGAGCCCTGTCGAGGCTCCGACTCGGGTTCAAATCCCGACCTGGGCGCTTCCTCTCATTCTCTAACACTAACAAGACAGCGGATAAAAGGAAAAAGTAGAGAGGGGGGAGGCGTGGAAAAAATGCGTAATGCGTGGCTTTTGGCGCGGATGTGGCTCTGTGTCCTGCTCCTGTTCGCACTCATTTACGGTGTCCTTTCGCTTATTGCTGTGCTCACGGGCGCAGGCACGCCGATTGTCTTTGCGGTTCTCGCCGCTGTCGTTGTAGCAGCGCAGTTTTTCATCGGACCGAAGATTGTTGAAGCGACGATGCACATCCGCTATGTTTCGGAGAGCGAGTATCCCGAACTGCACCAGATTGTCAGTGATTTGGCAATGAGAGCGGGCATACCGAAGCCGAAAGTCGGAATATCAGAGATTCCAGTTCCGAATGCTTTCGCCTTCGGCACATCAAAGCGGAATGCCCGTGTATGCGTCACGAGGAAACTCCTTCAGATGCTTGACAGAGATGAGCTTGAGGGCGTTCTCGCTCACGAGATTTCGCATATTAAGCACAGAGATGTCGCCGTAATCACCGCTTTAAGCGTTATTCCGATGATATGCTACTTTATTTACATCTCATTCTTCTGGTCAGGCATCTTCGGAGGCGGAGGAGAACGCAGAGAGAATGGTGCTTTTGCGTTTGCAATCGCAGCAATCGCATTCATCGCTTATTTCATTAGCAATCTGATTCTGCTCTATGCCTCACGCATCCGTGAGTTCTACGCAGACGCAGGCAGCGCTGAAATCACGAGGAAGCCGCAGGCTCTCGCATCCGCACTCTACAAAATCATATACGGGAACGCAACAGCGAGAGCGGAGCAGTTCAAGAAGGAGCTGGGGAGCATGCGTGCTTTCTTCGCAGCTGACCCGATGAGCGCAAGAAGAGACCTCAGCGACCTCCGTCAAGCAGACTTCGACAGGAACGGTCGCATAGATGCTTACGAGCTTCAGGAGTTCGCTGCTCGTGCAAAGCTGAGCTTCAGCGAAAGGCTCTTGGAAATATTCTCAACGCATCCGCATCCTGTGAACAGGCTGAAAAGGCTCGCAGAATACATCTGACCGCTCTCTTTCATGCCCCGCTGTGATGCTGCTGCCGCCACCCTGACACTGCTGCTGAACGCCGAAAGGCGAGAAAAAAGGAAAGACATTTTTACTCTCATGCCGTAGCAGATAAAATATGGAAGAGAGCGTGAAGCAGCGCAAACTGCCTTCTGCGGACCCCGGAATGCTGATAGACATGGGTAACGAGTTGCTTCAGATGGGTGAATTTGAGCGTGCAATTGAGCTGTTTGAAGCCCTTATTGAGCGAGAGAAAGGGCTGACTTTCAAAGCGAAGGCTTACAACAGCTGCGGAATCGCATACGCAGAGCTCGGCAAATACGAGAAGGCGATTGAATATTTTGAAAAGGCAATAGAACTACGCAGATATTTGGTTGACTTCGGTGCGAGAACATACTTTAACCTCGCTCGTGTCTACGAAATCGTCGGTAACAGCAAAAAGGCGAAGGAATGCAGGGAGAAAGGAGAAGTGCTGCAAGAGGAGCTCTACCACTGCTGGGTCACGCAGAGCGACACGCTTGAGTGAATTATCTTAATTGAAGACGCATGTAAAATATATGCAATCTGAGGCGGAGGCGGAAGCGGTGGCGATGCTTCGCATAATAGAGTCAGCATACGGCATTGAAATAGCGAACAAGCGAGAAATCATAAATGCAATAACAGAAATAACGGAAGACAGGCAGGCAATTCTCACTGTATTCACGGCGTTGAACACATGGGTTGCGATGAATTTGGGCAGTTTGCTGGCAAGAGGTCGTGATACAGTTGAGATTCCTGCTGAAGTTGTGAGTAAAATTGCGGAGAAAGTCGTTCAAATGCCTTGAATTGCGTATGTGTGAGTGGTGTAACAAACATAAAAGCGGGAGGGGAAAGAATGCTCACGGAAGAAGATTTTTCGCTTGACGAGCTTGTGGCGAGGATGAAGAAGCCTGAGATGGGATGCATCGTCGCATTTTTGGGCATCGTCCGCAGAGACGACGAAATAAAGGGTTTAAATGTAGAATCAGATGAGGAGGCGTTGAAGGAATTAGAGGCGTTGTGCGAGGAGGCGAAGGAGAAGTTCGGCGTTGTAGATATTCAAATACTGCATAGGAAGGGATTTTTGAGCGTGGGAGAGAACATTGTTGCGATTCTTGTCGGAGCATCACACAGGAAAGAAGCGTTCAAAGCATGTGAATTTTTGATAGATGAGTTGAGAAAGAAGGGTTCCGATATGGAAGGAGGATGTGAAGTGAGCGCTTTCCGTTGTGCATTTAGCGCTGCGCATTACATATAGTGACGAGTTTCTGCGTCGCCGTCGGAGAGTGCGGGAGAGAAGGAGGCGACAAGCAAATATAAGGTGGGAGGCGAAATAGGAAGGTATGGAAAAGAGCGTGGAAGAGCGAGTGCGTGAAGTAATTGAGCAGGACATTAAACCGCTTCTTGCGATGGAAGGCGGAGACATTGAGCTCGTGAGCGTTGAGGACGGTGTCGTTAAGGTGAGACTGCGAGGGACTTGCGCAGGATGCCCATTCAGCCAAATCACGCTCTCAAACTTCGTAGAGGCGACACTCAAAGAAAAAGTGCCAGAGGTCAAGCAAGTCGTCCCCGTTGGAAGTGTCGTCGGCTTCTTCCAATTCTGAAAGAGCGAAGACACAGGGCGGGAGAGAGAGGGCTTTCAGCAGAGGAGGTGGTTAAAATGGTCAGTTGCGACAGGTGTGGGAAGCGAGGGAAGCCGCTGAAGAGAGTTGGGAATATGCTGCTTTGCGAGGAATGCTACAAGAAAATGTTGCAGGAGATAGCGAGTGAGCAGATGCAGATCAGCGGTAGCTATGAGTGAGCAGGTGGCGAGAGGGTGGTGCGTGGGACGAGAGGCTTAAGGCGGGAGTGAGAGCAAGAGAGCGAGAAAAAATGGAGCGAATGAGAAGTGAGAGATACCGTCGGCAACTAATTCTTTTTGGGGAAGAAGGGCAGAAACGCTTGCGCTCCGCAAAAATTTTCGTTGCAGGCGCAGGAGGTCTCGGCTCCGCCTCTTTACTTTACCTTACCGCTGCGGGCATCGGCAGAATAAGGATCGCAGATTGCGACACCGTTGAGGAGAGCAACCTGAACAGGCAAATCCTTCACTTCCACGAAGATATTGGAAAGCAAAAGGTGATTTCGGCGAAGGAGAAATTGGAGCGTTTGAATCCTGAAGTGGATATTGAAATATTGGCGGAGAGCATAACTGAAGAGAATGTGGATGCAATAGTCGGCGATTCAGAGCTAATAGTGGATGCAATGGACAATTTTCAAGCGAGATATGCGCTGAATAAGTGTGCGATACGCAAGAAAATACCGCTATTTCACGGTGCTGTCTATGGATTTGAGGGTCAAATCACGACAATTATACCTGAAAGGACGGCATGCTTGCGTTGCATTTTCCCGAAAGCACCTTCGGGTGCGGGTGAGACGCCAGTCGTAGGAGCGACATGCGGCGTAGTTGCGAGCATTCAAGTTTCTGAGGTGCTGAAGTATTTGCTTCGCCGAGGTTCGCTGCTTGAGAACCGAATGTTGTGGTGGGACGGGCTTAATGCGAGAATTGAAGAAATTTCACTGCGAAGAAATCCGAAATGTGAGGACTGCGGTGGTGGGGCGCTGAGGGCGTTTAGATTGTGAGGAGCAGGCGAGGAGCTTTTCATGCGTTGGAAGATTGAAGACTTGGGAGAGCGGTGAAGGTGAGGAGAGAAGGGACGCAGGGGTGTCTCCTCTGAGGGTAAGAGTGAGGCTCTTCGCTTCCTTTAGGGAACTCGTAGGGGCATCTGAGGTGGAGGTTGAGTTAAACGCAGAAGATACTTTACGGGATGTTCTCTTGAAAGTATTTGAGGATGCATGTGATAAGATTTTTGAGGATGCATCTGCGAAAAAATTGCGAGATTATGTTGTTGTTTTGCGTAATAGGAGGTATGTTCAAGATATTTTTACAAAACTTGAGGATGGAGACGAGATTTCAATATTCCCACCCGCATCAGGCGGTTGAAGGAAATGGAGCCTTTGAGGCATGCACTGCTCGCATTTTCAGCACTTTCGGCGCTCGCTGTGGCGGGCGTTGCAGGCTTCTCTTACTTTGAGGGACTTGAACCTCTGAAGGCGTTGTATTTGACAGTTGCGACGCTCACGACCGTAGGATATGGAGATGTGCATCCAGAAACATATGCAGGCAGAATATTCGCAACCGCTCTCATGATTTCAGGTGTCGGCGTCGGACTTTATGCACTGACCGCAATAGTAGAGATGATGTTTGAAGGTCGCCTCAGCGAGGCATTCGGCATCGTGAGAGCGAAGAAGAGCATCTCAAAAATGAAGAATCACAAGATTATATGCGGTGCGGGTCGCACAGGAAAGGTTGTAATAGAGGAGTTTCTGCGAGAAGGGGTTGAATTTGTCGTGATTGAGCGGAATTCTCGCATCGTTGCGGATTTGCGTCGCAGAGGGATTCCTGTCGTTGAAGGCGATGCAACGAAGGACGAAGTGCTGCGAGAGGCGGGCGTTGAGCGTGCTTCTGGGCTTGTTTCCACGCTACCTTCAGATTGCGATAACATACTGCTGTGCATCTCCGCAAGGGACTTGAACCCACGCATTGAGATTGCAACAAGGGCAAGCTCCGAAGAGGCTGCAAAGCGTCTCCGAAGCATCGGTGCGAACAGGGTCGTGATGGTTGAAGCCATCGGCGGCAGAAGACTTGCAAAGAGCCTGCTAAAGCCCGCAATTTTAGATTTTGTTGATTTCGTGACCGCAGGCGTCGGCGAGACTTCACTTGAGAGCCTCACAGTTGAGCCTCACATGAAGATTGCGGGAAAGAAAATGAAGGACTTGCGACTGCGTGAGCGAACGGGAGCGATGGTCATCGCAATAATCAGAGGCGGAAAAATCATCTCAAACATCTCGCCTGAAGAGGAAATTAAAGCAGGAGACACCGTCGTCTTCATCGGCAGCAAAAAGGCGCTGAAAAGGCTTGAAGAGCTTGAATTCTTCTAATCGCTTTGCGTTCAGCGTCGCACACATTTCACTTGCCTACACACCTTCACTTGCTTACTTTGGAAGAGTAAACTACCACCCATGGGTGGCTTTATGCCTTCATCACGGCTGGAGCTCCGGCAATGGCTGGTTTACGCAGCCCATGACCCTGAGGACTTCGCCTCAGAGCCATCCAGCCTTGAGAGCCTCATCACCGGAAACCTTCCAGCTCAGCTTAGTATTATTAGCAATAAAGTATTTAAAGGCTACCCATCCTCCACCCGTCTCGGTGGTCTCCTTGCGGTGATCTCTATGAAGAACGGAGTGGCTGCGTTAAAGCAGTTTTTCGGCACTCAATTGCACCATTCTTTGCACTTGTGATGCGAGTTTTGGAGGCAGACCTTTTATGTCAATGCTCAAGAAGCCACGAATGATGAAAGAAGTAGCCTCTTCCTCGCTTAATCCACGAGCCATCAGGTATCTGACTTCTTCTTCCGCAATTTTACCGACGGCAGCCTCGTGCGAAAGCTCAACATCGCTGTGCGAAGCTCGCAGTGCGGGAATTGCATGAATCTTCGCTGAAGAGGAGAGGAGAAGCCCTCTGCACTCAAGATGCCCTTTAACGCCTGCGGAATTGCCGACAATCTCGCCCCTCGCTGTTATTTCAGCGTTTTCGGTTGCGACCGCCCTTGATATGATTTCAGCACGAGAGCCTTTCGCTGCGAGAACCGCTTTTGAACCCACATCTATTTTTGCGTTCCCCCTGCCATACAATATAGACTGGAATGTGGCGAGGGCATTCTCACCTACGAGGAGGGCGGAGGGATACATCTGAATGCTCTTAGCGGGCTCCATGCACACATAATTGCTGATAAAAGTGCCATTTTCTTCAACAATTGCAGCGCTTCTCGGTCTAACTCCGACATCACTTGACCAATTATGAATCATAGCGAAAGACATTTTCGCATTTTTACCCACATAAAATTCTGAAACGCCTATGTGAACGGCACTTCCGAACTTTTCAGGTGTGGCACATCCCGTAATAAGGTGCAATTCCGCATCTTCTTCCGCAATAATAATGTTATGAACCTTTTGAGCGGTGTGTTCAGAGGCGATGAAGAAGCAAGCTTGCACGGGAAAAGGTATTTTAACGCCCCTTTTTGCACGCACAAACACACCTTTCACCTCTTTCTCCCTGTGAGTTGCCTTCGTGTAAGCATCCGCATCCGCAGGAACTGCCTTCCAGAAGTATTCAGCGAGCCATTCGTGAGTTTCAAGCGCTTCCGCAATCGGCATGACCTCCAAGCCCGCATGTCTTGCGAGAGCGAGTAAAATTTGAGTGTCTTTCTGAATGAAAGAGCCTGAACGCTCCTTACCGCTCAAATCCACACCTGACATCAGAAGACGCTCCTTATGTTCATCCGGAAACTCTACGAGCTGCTTCTCGTTCTCTGCCCTTTCCACTTCTCCCACCTCTTCACGCTTCATTTTGCATTGCGTTGCGACGGGCAGGCGCTGCTGCGCCCCTTATGTGTTTTCTTTCGTTAAGCATTCACGGACACACTTCTCAAAGCCTTCTTCCATTATTTGCCTGATTATTTCATCAGGCATTCCTGAGCATGCGATTTTTCCGTCGAGAAGCACATGCGCTCGGTCTGCCTTCACATAATTGAAAATGAAGCCCGTGTGAGTGATGATTAAAGCGGATTTTTTGCGTTGTGAAGGCTTCTTACCCCGCTGAAGCATCTCGTTTATGACTTCTCCTATGAGCTCAACATTCTCTATGTCAACGCCAGAATCAGGCTCGTCAAATAAAAAGAAATCAGGGTCTTGAATCAACAACTGCAGGATTTCCGCTCTCTTCGCCTCTCCGCCTGAGAATCCGAGATTCACATCCCTCCGCAGGAAATCCTCACTGAATTTCAGCCTCTTCGCAGCGTTCAGCACATCCTCGTCCAGAGGCTCTCCCTCCACTGCCTTCGTTTCTCCTGTCCTCCCCTTCTTCTTTTGCCGTGTTTTTTTGCATAGAATAAGCATGTCTGCGAGTTTCACGCCACGAATTTCGGGAGGTCGCTGGAATGCGACGCCGATTCCGAGCCTAACACGCTCATCCGTCGTGAGAGAAGTGAGCTCAACACCCTTGAATTTTATTGAGCCTCTCACAACTTTGTATTCAGGGAAGCCGAGAATCGCCATGATTAGTGAAGTCTTACCAGAGCCGTTCGGTCCGAGGAGTGCGTGAACCTCGCCCTCGCCGATGTGCAGGTTTATACCCTTCAAAATTAATTTTCCTGCGACTTCCACCGCTAAATCCCTTATCTCAAGCATTTCCCCAACGCACTTTCACCTACATTAATATAAAGTAGCGGAGTGCATGTATTGAAAGCATTTTCTCACTTTCCTTTCTTTACGATTTTTATAGCGATTTCAGCAGCTTTCTTACCGCTGAGTAGCATACCGCCGAATACAGCGCCCATTCTCGGCGAGCCTGCGACCGCATTTGCAGCCATTCCCGCAACAATCAGACCTGGGAAGACCTCTTTAGTGTTTTCAAGCAGTTCGTTCTCGCCTTTCTCAGCCCACATTGAACGCTCTCCGATTACTTTTCCCGTCGCAGTTTGCAGTTTCGCACCTAACTTCCGCTCAACTATCCTGCAAATCTCAGCATCGTGTCCTGTTGCGTCAATTACCACTTTTGAGCGGGCAACAAGCGGGTCTACATGCAACCTCGCCCTCTCTACCGCTGTCCAATTCAGCACAACTCCGCAAATCTCAAAATCACACTCACCATTACCACTACTACCACCGCCACTACTGACGCCTTTCTCACGGAATACGACATCCTCAACGCTCAATAGATTGAAAATGCGGACACCCGCCTTCAAGCACTTCACACAGAGCATCGCAACTGCCTCAAGGGCATCCGCAACCAAGTATTCGCCAAACTCCTCAACACGAATCTCTAACTCATCCAAAATTTCTCTCGCATCTCGCTCAAAAACGACACGAGAAAACATCATTCCGCCGCCGGGCATCCCCCCGCCGACACTCAAACCCCGCTCAAATATTGCGACCTTCGCACCGTTTTTTGCTGCGTAGTATGCAGCGGTCATTCCCGAAGGTCCCGCTCCGACGACTGCGACATCCAATTCCAAAGCATCCAAGAACGCATTCGTGTAGCTTCGGACAATCGCCTCAGAGACCTTCACCTCGTCCAACTCATTCATTTGCCTCAAACATAACTTACGATAGATTTAAAATCTGCAGTTTCAGCAGGCGAAAGCATAAATTTTTATGTGTCGCACTAATTAGGGGGTGGAAATGGAAATAGAGGCGAATGCGTTTCCGAAGTTGCTTGTCCGTCCTGTGATTGTCGTCACGACGGTCTCAGAGCGGGGCATACCGAATGCGGCGCCTTTCAGCTTCTCTTCGCCGATCAGCTTTGAGCCACCGCTCTTCGGCTTCTCTTGCAGTCCCGAACATGACACTTGGAAGAACATTCAGGCGAATGGCGAGTTCGTTGCGAATGTCGTCGGGCGAGATTTGGGCGAAAAAATGCATATTCTTGAGCAAGATTTCCCTTACGAGGAGAACGAGTTGAAGCATGCATCTCTCACGGAGGTCGCTGCGAAGAAAGTGAAGCCGCCACGCATAAAAGAGGCGAAGGCTTGGATTGAGTGCAAAATGGAGCGTAGCGTAGAGCTCGGCGACCACATTTGGATTGTCGGAAGGGTTCTCTGTGCGGAAGTGAAGGATGAATTCTGGAACGGCGTGCTGAATGTTGAGCGTGCTGAAATACTCGCACACATCAGCGGAGAGTTCTTCGCCGAAGGCATGCGAATCGCTAAATACAAGCGTGCGAAATAGGGAAAAATAACGGAAAAATGAGCGTTGGCGAGAGCAGCGGAGAAGGAGTGAAAGGAGAAAGCGGGAGAAGAAGGAGGAAGAAAGTCGTTCTTGCCTACTCTGGCGGTCTGGACACGACTGTGTGCATTCCCTTGCTGCGTGAGAAATACGGGTTTGAGGAGGTCATCGCCGTCACTGTGGATGTAGGACAGCCGCCTGCTGAGATTGAGCGAGCAAAGGAGCGAGCATCAAATTTGTGCGAGAGGCATGTCGTTGTGGATGCGAAGGAGGAGTTCGTCCAATACATATTCAGAGCGGTGAAGGCGAACGCAAACTACGAGGGTTATGTCTTGGGAACTGCCCTCTCAAGACCGCTTATTGCGAGGAAGGTGCTTGAGGTCGCCGCTTACGAGGATGCGGATGCTGTCGCTCACGGTTGCACAGGCAAGGGAAACGACCAACTGCGGTTTGACGCCGTCTTTCGCACTTCTCGCTTTGAGCTTGTTGCGCCAATTCGTGATTTGAACCTCACGAGGGCAGAGGAGCGTGCATATGCGGAAGAGCATGGCATTCCCTGCGAAGAGCAGCATCGCTTCAGCATAGACGAGAACCTCTGGAGCAGGAGCATTGAAGGCTCTGAGCTTGAAAATCCTGAATTTCAGCCGCCTGAAGAGATTTTTCGCTGGACGAAATCACCTGAGGACGCACCCGCTGAACCTGAAATCATTGAAATCGGATTTGAGCGTGGCATCCCAGTCTCGCTAAACGGCACTCGCATGGACGGCGTCTCGCTCATTCGCACCCTGAATGAAATCGGAGGTCTGCACGGCGTCGGTCGCACAGATATAATTGAAGACAGAGTTCTCGGATTCAAATCCAGAGAGATTTACGAGCATCCCGCAGCAACAATCCTCTTGAGCGCACATGCGGATTTGGAGCGTTTAGTTCTCACGAGGGCTGAACTGCAATTCAAGAGCATTGTTGATGCCGTCTGGAGCGATTTGGTATATAAAGGCTTGACTGTTGACCCGCTTTACGATGCGTTGAACGCATTCATTGACAAGACGCAAGAAAGAGTCAGCGGTTCTGTGTTCGTGAAACTGCACAGAGGAAACGCAATCGTCGTCGGTAGGAAATCTCCTCATGCACTTTTCACGAAGGAAGTGTCTTTTGATGCGAAAACAGAGCAGAAAATGGCTGAAGGCTTCTCCTTCTACCACGCATTGCAAGCAAGAATAAAAGCAAAAATGTGCAATTTCTTCCCTACTTTGTGAATTTTTATCCACATTACTTCACTGATGCTTTTTAATGACAATTTCATAATTTTTTCACCATATATGGTCCTTCTTGCACATATCCGAACCTTTTGTAGTATTCTCTGACGCCTATTCCGCTCATTATCGCAACTTTTTTGCATCCCTCCGCAGACGCAATTTCCTCTGCTTTCGCAAGCAATTTAGCGCCGTAGCCACGATGCTGCCAACTTCTCTCTTTACGCTCTCCGAGAGGGACGAGCTCGCCGTAAACATGCAGCTCTCGCACCAAAGCAGCGCCCTTAAGCTCCGCTCTGTGAGGCTCGCAAGGCAGACGGAGTCGCAGCAGAGCGACAAGAATGTCATTTGCGGTGTCCTCGTAAGACAGGAAGAACTCTGTGCCGCCGCAAGCCTCGTAAGACTCGCAACACAATCTCACATTTTCAGCGTCAGGCATTTCTCCTCGCAAAGCCCTCAAACCCGCCTCACGACACCGCACACACATGCATTTACGACCTTCCTTCGCAAGTCTTTCATGCACTAATTGACGCAAATTGCTCTTCTTAACGCCTGCTTCTATGAATTTTGCGGGAATATCTCGCTGAATTCGCTGAATGCGAACCCAACGAGGCACTATCTTCTTCGCATAAGCAATGATTTCAACAGCATCTTCAACATCAAGAGGCTCGTATTCGCCACGCTTCCACATTTCATATAGTTCAGTGCCTTTAACGACAAGCGTCGGGTATATTTTGAGGAAGTCAGGCTTGAACCTCTCGTCGTTGAAAATCTGCTCAAACATTTCTTTGTCAGTCTCCACAGAGCTTCCGGGAAGACCGAGCATGACATGGAAGCCGACCTTCAGGGCGGAGTCCCTCAGTTTTTGATTCGCTGCGACGGTGTCTGCGACTGTGTGTCCCCGCTTGATTTTTTGAAGTATTTCGTCTCTGACATGCTGGACGCCGATTTCAACCTTCGTCGCTCCGAGCTCAAGCATAAGGTCAATCTGAGGTTCTCTTGCGTAGTCAGGACGGGTTTCAAATGTGATGCCCGTGTTCCTCACTGCTCGCTTTCTTGCTGCGCCGAAGTCGTTGAGGGCGTCAAGGCATCGCTTAACGAACCATCGCTGGTATGCTTCGCTCCTCGCTGTGAGCGTTCCTCCCATTAAAATGAGCTCTACTTTGTCGTAGTCATGCCCTATTTCTTCCAACTGGCGAAGGCGAGCAAGCACCTGCTCGTAAGGGTCAAAATGATGCTGAGATGCTCTTGCTGCTGCGGGTTCTCTGCCGACATAACTCTGCGGAGATTTGAACTCGGAGTAAGGACCGCCAGGACACATCACGCAACGACCATGCGGGCAAGGATGCGGAGAAGTCATCACTGCAACAGGCGCAACTCCTGAAGCAGTCCGCATCGGCTTCCTCCTCAAACGCTCTCGCAGCTCTTCAGCGACGCTTGCGACTGCAACGCCACCACTACCAGCACCCTCCTCGCCTCGTAGCATTGAAATGCCGATGTTCAGCACATCCGAGTTCTTCGGAATGCTGCTCAATCCATATTTCCTGCTCACTTCCTTCTTCAGCCTGTTCAGGTTCAGCTCTTCTGCTCGCTTGCTCAATGCGAGCCTCGCTATTTCCTTGCAAGCCTCCTCGTATCTGCGACGCTCCTCCTCCACTTCTGTCGCCATCTTCTAGTGTTATTATTAGTTATGAGCGTAAAAATTCCTTGTGATATGTGAATAAGAGGAGAAGGTGTTTGATAAAGGGAATGAAAAAGCATATTTAAGTGTGAGGAAGTTGCAAATGAAGTTCAGATGCATTTAAAGTCTCACGGGTATGCCTTGCTTTTTCAGGAATTCCTTCACATCTCGCACAGTGAACTCGTTGAAGTGGAATATAGAGGCTGCGAGTGCTGCACTTGCATCTGTTTTTTTGAATACTTCTGCGATATGTTCAGGCGAGCCGCAACCGCCTGATGCGATCACTGGAATTCTGACGGCGTCGCAGACCGCTTTCGTGAGTGCAATGTCGTAGCCGTCCTTTGTGCCGTCCCTGTCCATGCTCGTGAGCAGAATCTCGCCAGCACCGAGCTCCTCAACCTCCTTCGCCCATGCGATTGCATCTTTGCCTGTGAATTTCCTTCCGCCGAAGATTGAGCATTCAAACCAACACGCACCTTCATCCGTCATGACGACTGTTTTTCCTTCCGCTTCCGCTCGCTCTATCTCATCATCGCTCAAATACCTGCGCTTCGCATCTATCGCTACGACACACGCTTGAGAGCCGAACTTTGATGCGATCTCGCTCACTATGCTCGGATTTAGTATCGCAGCAGTGTTCACAGAGACCTTGTCCGCACCCGCTCTGAATATTTTTGCCGCATCTTCTACACTTTTTATGCCTCCTCCGACCGTCAAGGGAACGAAAACTCGCTCTGCTGTGCGCTCAATCACATGAACCATCGTTTCTCTGCGCTCCGCAGATGCGGTAATGTCTAAAAATACAATCTCGTCGGCGCCCTGCTCCTCGTATTTCGCTGCGAGCTCCCAAGGGATGCCCGCATACCTTATTTGCTGAAATTCTATTCCCTTCACTACCCTGCCCGAAGGCACTCCCAAGTCGCAGTCCAAACACGGAATTATCCGCTTCGCCAGCATCTTTACGCACCTTTCCTACCGCACTACCGCACCTACGCACTTATTTCTCCCATTACTTAATTTTCCTTTCTGAAAGGGAAAGGAAGAAGTGAAGCAAAAGAGGAGCGAGAGAGGATGAGAGAGAGGAAGAGGAAGAACGAGGAAAGGAGCAAGAAAAAATGGCGGCAGCAGGCGGAGACAGTAGTGGCAGAGGCGAAAGCGGAAAAGGAAGCGAAAGAGGTGAAAACATCAAGACGGCAGTGCAGTTGGAGGGCGTGTCAAAGCGATTTGGCTACTTCTTCGCCCTCAAATCAGTCTCACTTTCGGTGAAAGTTGGCGAATTCGTCGCACTTCTCGGTCCAAATGGTGCGGGTAAAACAACATTAATAAAGATAATAGCGACACAAATGAAGCCAACTGCTGGAACTGTAAAGATTTTTGGCGAGAACGCCTTCCAAAACAGCTCAAAAACCGCTGAATTAAGGCGTGAAATAGGTCTTGTAGCGCATGAAAGCTTCCTCTACGACGAATTGACGGTGCGTGAGAATTTGGCGTTCTACGCAAAACTCTTCTCTTTAAACAAAGCTCGTGAGCGTTTTTGTGGGAGTTATGAGAGTTGTGAGGGTTGTGGGAGTTCTTGGGAGGAAACGCTTTCGGAGTTGGTGGAATTTTTGAATTTAGGTCGTTGGCTGGATGTGAAGGCGAAGCATCTCTCCTACGGCTTAAGGAAGCGAGCGGACATCGCAAGGGCTTTGATTCACCGTCCTTCGCTTGTCCTCTTGGACGAGCCTTTCGGTGGGCTTGACGAGAGCTCGAGGGAACTGCTCGCTGAATATTTCAAGTGCTTCAAGGGTAAGACGCTGATTCTCTCCTCACATTCCTACGAGTGGGCGAAGCGAGTCTGCGAAAGAGGCATACTGCTTGAGCGTGGCGAGGTGAAGCAAGAAATATGCCTTTAACAAAAATTGAGAAGTGGGACGCAAGCACAGGAGCCACTACTGCTGCGTTTGCGACCCTGCACACAGCGTTAAAGATAGCGGAGAAGGATTTGAGGGTTGAGTTTCGCCGCTCTTACGAGCTTCTCTCCGTGCTGACTTTCTCTTTGGCATCAATTCTCGTCTGCAGTTTCGTCTCTGGTGCGAGTGCGACGCCTGTCGTCTCTGCTGCTTTCCTCTGGGTAATCCTCTTTTTCGCCTCAATCCTCGTTTTCACCACTTCGTTCACGAGAGAGGCGGACAAAGGCACTCTTCTCGGTCTGAAGACAATACCGTGCAACGCCCTCGCAATCCTTCTCGGAAAAATCTTCTACGGTGCTGCGCTGCTTTTTCTTGTTGAAATCGTCCTTTTGGCATGCGCAGTCGTGTTTCTTGAACGCTGCGTTCAGAGCTGAAATTCTCTTTGTGTTCTTCCTCGGCGCTCTCTCTCTCGCATCCGCAGGCTCTTTCATCTCAGCACTCGTAATGTTTTCAGAAGGGAAGACTTTGCTCCTTTCGTTTCTGCTCTTCCCCGTGAGTCTTCCTGTGCTGATTTCAGGCTCTGCTGCGACTGCAAAGATGCTCGGAGGCTCAACTTTAGGCGAAATTATGCCTGCGATTGAGCTTCTCATCGCATTTCTGCTCTTGATTTTCCTCGTAATGTCTTTAACTTTTGAATTTGTGATTGAGGAGTGAGCGCTGCTTCACGCCTTTCACGGCTTTTCACGGCTGACTGCTTTTTTATTTCACTTCGCTTGCTCGGTGAGAGGGCAAAGTGGGTCTTCCGCCCAGATGTCCCCAAATGCAGAAAGCGCTCTTATCCTGCAACCGCCACCGCAGATTTGCTTGAACTCGCAAGTGCGACACGCACCTTTCAAATGCTTCCGCTTCTCCCTGAACGCTCGCAGGATTTCGTTCTTGGGGTCGTTCCAGATTTCACTGAACTTCCGCTCTCGCACATTTCCCACTTTAAGCGCAGGCATCTGGGCGAACTGGCACGGGTAAATATTCCCAGCAGGGTCTACATTCGCAACTCTTTCGCCAGCACTGCACGCATCTCCCATGAACTCAAGCAGTTTCAAACCGCTCTCGTATGCTTCCTCCAGCCCATCCTCTTTCAATTTTTGTAGAAAGAATACCGCATCTTGCGGTGCGTCAACGGTCAAAATCTCCATTTTTCCGCTCAATTCCAATGCCTTTCGGTAAAGAAAGTTCAGAATTTCCAGCACTTCCGCATGTTTCAACTGCTGCTCGTAAATTTCGCTCCCTCTTCCGCTCGGAACAAGCCAGTAAACGCAGAAACGAGGCACTTTCAGCGAGAGTGCAAGCTCAATAAGAGCGGGAAGTTCCTTGTAATTGAAGCGAGTGACGGTGAAGCGTATGCCTGTTTTCAGACCTGCTTCAACGCAGTTTTTCAGTCCCTGCAGAGCCTTTTTGAAGCTTCCTCGCTGCGCTCTGAATTCGTCGTGTGTCTGCTCGGATGCGCCGTCCAAAGAAATGCCGACATACTCAATACCGCATTCTCTGAGGCGAGAAGCAACACTTTCAGAAATCAGTGTGCCATTCGTGCTTAATGCGGTCTTCAATCGCAGAGCATTTGCGTATTCCGCAATCTCAAAGAAATCCTTCCTCACCAAAGGCTCGCCTCCCGTGAACATGAGCAACGGAATCCTCATCGCAGCAAGGTCTTCAATGAACACCTTCGCCTCCTCCGTTGAAAGTTCCTCCTCCACTTCTTTTCCCGCCTCTGCTGTTCCGCTTTTGCCTGCTGCGAATACTGATGTGGTGGCAGGAGAGGGAGAAGCGGAAATGTAGCAGTGAACGCAACGCAAATTGCACTT
Organism: Candidatus Methanophagales archaeon; assembly: GCA_024699715.1. Taxonomy (GTDB): domain Archaea; phylum Halobacteriota; class Syntropharchaeia; order Alkanophagales; family Methanospirareceae; genus Methanospirare; species Methanospirare jalkutatii. Next base: position 58,677 of record JANPRD010000011.1, on the reverse strand, counting down.
CCTCGTCACATTCCAGAAAACGACAGGTCGCTTTATTTCGGAGAACGCAATGAATCCGCTCGGAATCTCTTCAACGGGCTTACTGCGGTGCTTCAACGCCTCGCTAACTGTTCCCCTTCCGCAGACGAGCTGTGAGATGCGAATCACAATGAAAATGCAACATACATTTTATTTAATGCCTTCGGAAGCGGAAATTCTCAGTGAGGTGCGCCGATGCTCGCTCTTTTGAACTGCTGACTGCTGAAAAGCACCACATATTCTTTAATGCCGACTGCTTCAGCGAGCATTTTCGCATATTCCTCAACAGATGAGCGGTCGTAGCCGTGAACAACCGTGAACAAATTGTATTCCCATTGAGGAGGTGCGGTCTTCCGCTCGTAGCAGTGCGTGACGCCCCTGAATTGAGAGAGTTTGACGCCGACTTCCACAGTCCGCTCTGGCGGAACTTTCCAAGCAATCACCGCATTTGCGACAATCCCAATCTTTCGTTGGTCGAAAGAAGCGCCGAACCGCTTAACGATGCCTTTCTGAATGAGGCGACGCAACCTTGCGAGCAGTTCCGCTGTTGAGATGCCGAGACGACTCGCAACAGCGTCAAAAGGTCTCTCTTCAGCGGGAATTCCGTCCTGAAGAGCATGCAGAATTCTCTTCTCTTGCTCGTCCATTTCCACAGCCTCAGCAGGCTCGCTTGAAGACTTCGTGCCTCCTCCTTTCTCTCCCATTCCTGCACTTAAGCCCCTCGCTCCTTCCGCTGCTTCTGCGAACGCATTCGGGAAAGGCGGTGAAGCCTCCGAGATTTTCAATTCTCCCCCTTCAGAGATGAATTGAAAACGCACATCTATTTTGAACACTCTCGTCGTTCTGAGGTCAAGAATGTCCTTGTCAGGTATGCGAGTTCTACGCTTTATTTCTTCAATTGTCTCCTGCAACTTTCCTTCTCCGCAAGCAGTGATTGTGAACCAGAGGTTGAAGTCGTGTTCTCTCTCGTAGTTATGCGTTACTGTCTTGTATTCATTCACGATTGAGGCGACCTCTTCCATTCTTTCAGGGGGAACTCGCATCGCAATCAGCGTGGAATCGCAAGTGCCGAGCCGATAAGCATTCAAAACCGGAAAAATCTTCCGAACTATGCCTTCCTTGAGTAGCCTTTTTGTGCGAGAAAGCACTTCTTCCGCAGAGATGCCGAGGCGAGCGGCGAGAATCTCCCAAGGTCGCTCATCCAACGGAAACTCATCCTGAAGCAGTCTGCATCAGACGCCTGTCCATCTCGTCCAGCTTCGTTTTTTCCGACGACACGCAAACACACCTCCTAACACCCTAACCTCACTCCGCTTTTCCGCCTTTACTCTCTTGCATAGCGGATTGCTCACGCAGCTTGCGAGGGATGTAGGGACACCAAGGCTCTTCCGCCAAGAAGTCTCCGCTGAGCGAAGAAGGCTCTTGCAGACCGCCACAGACATCCACAAATGATGAAAGACCGTAAGCACGAGCCCTGCAGCCCCCGCAGACATCACGAAACTCGCAGACGCCACATTTACCCTTCAAATTAGCGGGATTCCTCAATGCTTGAAGCACTTCAGAGCCGAACCAGATTTCAGAGAATGTCCGCTCTCGCACACTTCCCACATTTATCGGTAAATAAGGGCAAGGCGTAACCTCACCAGAAGGATAAATCCTGCAATAATACATGCCTGCGATGCACCCTTTCGTCCATTTTCGCACACTCATGCCCTTTTGAATTGCTATTCGCATGAATTGAGGCGCACAAACGGGTCTGAATTCTATTTCACTGTGCCTGCTCCACTCCAAAACATCGTTCAGCATACGCTCATACATCTCAGCGGAAATGTCCTCAATACGCTTTCCTCGCCCCGTCGGAACAAGGAAAAAAAGGTGCATCGCAACAGCACCAATATCAACCGCAAAATTCAGAATCCGCTCAATCTCGTCGTAATTTTGATGCGTGACTGTTGTGTTGATTTGCACTTCCACATCGTTATTCACGCAAGCGTTAATGCCCTCAACTGCCTTCCGCCACGCACCTCTCACGCCTCTGAAGGCGTCGTGCTTCTCTTCGCTTATTGAATCTATGCTGATTGCCACTCGTTTGACGCCGCATTCCCTCAATCTGCGAGCAACTTCTTCGGAAATAAGCGTGCCGTTTGTTCCGAGTGCGACGGTCAAGCCACGCTCGTTTGCGTATTCTGCGAGAATGAAGATGTCTTTGCGTAGCAGAGGCTCGCCACCGCTCAAAACTAAAATCGGATGGCTCACTTCAGAAATCTGCTCAATTAGTCGTTTCCCCTCTTCCGTGCTCAGCTCTCTTCGTTCCCTCTGAGGCTCGCTCTCCGCATCAATGTAGCAGTGAGCGCATCGTAGATTGCACCTGAAAGTCATGTTCCACGAGATAATGCGAGGGACGAACTTGCTCGGCTTTTCTCCTTCCGAATGCCCCGCTTGCCCCTCGTTTTGCTTGCCCCTCTTCTGCATTCCCTCTCGCTTCCCTCCGCTTGCGTAAAAAGGATTACGATATTTTCAACTTGCGTTGCTCCGCTTGTTAAATTCACGAATGCACGAAACGCTCCAAAAATTTCCTACCCTCTTCTGTTTTGAAGAGTGGAAGTTCCCAGAATTGAGCGATTTTTCGTCGTTCAGCGACGACCTTTTCGCCTGTTTTGGGATTGAAACCCTCTTTCTCATAAGGAACTCTCGCAATTAATATGCCTCTTCGCTGCCATGCGGGAGTTTTTCCGAGATTTATGCCTTTTTTGAAGAGGAGTTCGTGAATTTGATGCGATTTCATTCCTTTCAAGCGTTCTTGAGCGTCCCTTTCGCTGAATCCTTCTGCGATTAGCGTGTAAAAAGCGTAAGAGTTTATGTGATTTCGCCATGCCTCCGCCTGACGCTCCGCAAAATAATCAAAGACGGCATCTTTGCAAAGCGGAATGACCCTCGCATCAAAAGAAATAGGCTCTTTGAACCCCGCTGTGAGTGTGAGTGCGCTTGCGAGGAAACTTGCGACAACAGAATCCAATTTCTCAATCCTGCCGTTGAAAGGGACTTCGGTGAAGAAGAAATTGACCTCGTCTGAGAATAGGAAGGCGAATTTGGGGTTGAAGCCGCTTGCTGTGAAGAAAATTTCAGTGGCTTTCGCCATGCTCTCCGCAAATCTGCGGTCAAAAGGCTTCTTGAAATTGCGAAGGATGCGGTGGAAGTTCCTGCCATCCGCTCGGATGACGAGAGGGGGAATCGCCCTTATGTCTGCGTAAATCTCTCTACTGCTGCTCCTTCTTTCGTGAGCCTCATTCTTCGCCGAAGGCACTGCCACCTTCTTCCGCTTTCTCCGCTTTTTTCACCCTTCTTCGCACATGCTTTATGAGAACAATATCGCCGACGGCAGTGACCCAACGGTATGGTATAATGACGCCCTTTTTATCGCCGATGTTGAAGAGTTGAGGATTCACATTCCTGACGACGATGCCTGAGATGCGCTTCTCCCTGATGTCTATGCTCACATCCTCTATCTTACCGACGAACACGCCTTTGTCCGTATACAAATCCATTCCGTAGAGCGATGAGAGCTCAATCTCCATGCTTTTTTATTCTCTACCTCAATATATATTGACACGCTCAATAAGCAGAAGAAAGCAAGAGGGAGGAAGAGAGGAGGGGAGGAGAGAGCGGGAAGAAAATGGAGGCATCTCTTCAGGTATGTCAAATAAGAGGCATTCCGATAAGGCTTCATTTCTCATTTCTATTCCTCCTTCCGCTAATCTTCTTCGTTTTCATGGAGGCGGAACCCCCATTCGGCTTCGGCGGTAATTTCAATACGCAAACTCGGCTCGGACTCGCTGCCGCTGCGACATTCCTGCTCTTCGCTTCGCTGCTCATGCACGAGCTCTCGCACTCGCTACTTGCGATGAGATACGGCACGAAAATACAGGGCATCACGCTTTTCCTTTTCGGAGGTGTCGCAATGATGGAAGACATGCCTCGTGAGCCTTCTAAAGAATGGAGGGTTGCGATTGCCGGACCTGCGATGAGCATCGCCATCGGCACTACCTTCATCGGCATCTCATTCTTGCTTGCGAGTCCCGTTTTCAATGCGCAGGTGCTGAAACCGCTTTCCGCCCTCGCAGAGAGCATCGGCTTGCTCAACATTTTCCTTGCGGCGTTCAACTTGATGCCTGCGTTCCCGATGGACGGCGGTCGCATGCTCAGAGCATTCCTCGCAGAGCGCATGTCTTTTCTGGACGCAACGAAGAAGGCGGTTCTCGTCGGAAAAGTGTTTGCGGTGCTGATGGGCATCGCAGGAATAATGCCGAACCCATTTGCACTCGCTCACGACGGCAGGATTGAGATATTGAGTCCTTGGCTCACGCTCATTGCCATTTTCCTATTCATCGCCGCTTCTGAAGAGGAGCGAGCAACAGAAATATTTGCGACGCTTGAGGGCGTTAAAGTGGCGGATGTCATGCGTGCTGGCTCTGCTGGTGGCGTTCCCGCATCTGCGACGGTTGAGGATGTCTTCAAGCGTATGCTTTCTGAGCGTTGCACGGAATTTGCGGTAGTGAGCGAAGAGGGGCGTGTCTTGGGTTTCCTGCACTTCAGAGAATTGAAGGAGATGCCTGCGGAGAAGCGAGAGTTCCTGCGGGCTGAAGATGCACTGCAAAGCACAGCGGAGGAAGCGAAGGAACTGCTCACTGCGAACGCCGTCTCTGCGTCTGAGGATGCGGTTGCCGCTTTGAAGCGGATGCTGCGTGAGCGAAAGAGCATTCTCGCAGTCGTTGACGATGAGGGGAAATTCAAAGGCATCATCACAAAGAAGGACATCGCTCACTTCGTTGAGATGTTGAGGGGCTGAATCCTTCTTGCAATGCTCCTCGCTGCTTTCACGGTGCCTGTGGTTCTCACGACACGAATGCAGAGCGGTCTCCCGCCGATTTTTATGCATGCGAGTGCTGCACGAACTTCCTCAACTTTCCTGTGAGAGCAGCGCAGTATGCCAACGCCCTTCTTCTCATCAAAATCAATGAGCCAAATGTTGCACGCTGCGACGCCGACATCACCGAAGAGCGAATACAACGCTTCCCATATTGCTCGTAACAAATCACGCTCATTCACAACATAACTCTCACAATTACTACAACAACTTTCCTCCTTTTCTTCCTCGTTTTGAGGAGCGATGATTTCAAAGACGAGATACCTCTTACGCTCCCTCAACGATGCGGGTATGCGAGGCTTCAAGGCAATTCCGTCCCTCCCTCTTCCCTTTCCTTTTGCTTTTATGCTTTCCGCTTCTTCTTTTCTCTCCTTCTTCCGCTTCTTCGCCTCTTATTCCTTCTTCTGCTCTTTCGCTCTTCCTGCTCTTCCTGTTCTTCCTGTTCTTCCAGCTCTTCCACGGTGAGAATTTCAACGCCTTTCTCCCGCTCCCGCTTCCAGCGCTTGTTCAGGATGCCTTCGGGTATTTCAGAGAGTGCGGCTTTTGCCTCCGCAGTGTTCATTCCGAAGAGAGAGGAGAGAGCGAGCATTTCACGAGGCGCCCGCAGGTCGTAAGGCGAGAGTGCGTTGCTCGTCAGCACAACCATCGCCTTGAACTTCCTCACAAGAGTGAGCATCTCACGAAATCTGCTCAACGCTATTGCTCGCTCCTTCCTGCGTTGCTTGAAAATTGCATCCATGTTGAACTCCAAAGCGACGGCATTTTCAGCAGCATATCTGACACAAACAGCACTCAACTCCGCTTCAACCGCTTTCGTGAGCATGTCAACACGAAAATCACTCAAAACAGCCCTGTTGAACTTCTCATCTTTGCGAGAATGAACGGCAAGCACATCCACTTTTCCGCTGAAAGCACGCACCTTATCCTTCATTTCTGAAATGGAATCGGCAAAAATCTCAACACCATAAAAAACGCCTCGCTCTCTCGTAACAGCGTCCTTGAGCAGGACTTCCGCATCCTCATCCCTGAGCAGCACTGCTATTCCTGCGTAGCCGAACCGCTTTGCGACTTCAAGCACGCCTCTCTGAAATGCTCGCACTCCCAAATCGTAGAACATTCATTCTAATTTACAACAAAAGAATAAAGTGCGTGAGTGTGCGTGAATGCGTGTGTGAGTGTGAGAGCGAGTGTGAGCGTGAGCGAGTGTGCATGTGAGCGTGTGTGAGTGTGGCGAAGGGCGAGTGGCGATGTGTGCGAAGATGCGAGAAGTGAAAGCGGTTCTGTTTGACTTGGACGGCGTGCTTGTTGACTCATTTGAATCTTGGAGGTCGGCGTTCAACGCCATGCTGAGAAAATATCGCAGGAAGGAGTTGAGTGTTGAGGAGTTTCGGGAGAAGTGTTGGGGACCGGAGTTGCATGAGAACCTGAAAAAATTCGGTTTAGATGCATCTGCGGGAGAATTTTGCTTGAAGGAGCAGTTGAAGCACATTGAAGATGTGAAACTTTTCCCAAAGGTGCGGGAAGTTCTGCGTTCATTGCGAGAATGCGGCTTCAAACTCGGTCTCGTGACGAACACGCCGAGAGAGAACACGCTGAAAATACTCGCACATTTCAAACTGCATTTTGATGTTGTTGTGACGAGGGACGATGTGCGTGCTGGTAAGCCGAATGCGGAAATGGTGCTTTCGGCATGCAAAAAGCTCTCACTGCGACCTGAAAATGCGATTCTTGTGGGCGACACAGAGAGCGACTTCCTCGCAGGCAAGAATGCGGGCTGCTTAACCGTTGCGTTCAACGCAAACGGCGGAGATTTGAAAATAGAGCGTTTGGAGGATTTGCTTCGCATTTTGAACTGCAATAAGCGGAAGGGAGGTGGAGAGGAAGGGTGAAAAGAGGGGTTGTTCGTGCGACTGCACCCGCAAAATTGATATTGTTCGGTGAGCATTTCGTCGTTTACGGTGCGAAAGCACTCGCAACCGCAATAAATAGGTATCTTACGGTGGAGATTTCACCGCTTAATCAGAAATGTGTTCTCGTTGAGGCGGAAAATTTTCCTTCTTTGCACTTCTCGCAGCGAGCTTTTTTCCATTTGAGTAGCGGAGGAGAGCGTGTGGAAGAGTGTGCGAAGGAGAGTGAGGCGGAGAGTGCTGAGCGGAGGGCGGAGAAAAGTGCGGAGAAGTGGAGAGGCGAAAAAAAGGAAGAATCATTTATTTATGTCCGAGCTGCGTTGCAGTATTTTCAGGAGAAATACGACATTCCAGCGGAAGAAATGGAGGGATTGAGGATAAAAATAACATCAGAGATTCCGATTTCTGCGGGATTAGGCTCTTCAGCAGCGACATGTGTTGCGATGATTGCCGCATTAAATGAATATTTTGGCATCTCATCCGCAAATTCAGAGGATTTCAGGCAGGAAGTCAGCAGAGATGCGAGGGAGGTTGAGCGTTTAGTTCAGGGTGCAGCCTCACCGACGGACACCGCAGTTGCGTCGCATGGTGGCTTCGTGCTTGTTGAGGGCGAGAGCGTGAAAAATTTGGAGCTTCCTTCGTTTGAAATGCTTGTAGCCTCTTCGCATTGTTTCCCTTTTGACGCCTCTTTAAAATTGAAAACGAAGCATCTTGTTGAGCGAGTGAAGGCGAAAAAAGAGAAGTTCCCCTCAATTTTCTCACATTTTCTCAAAGCGGCTTCGGAAATAACGGAAGAAGGCGTGAAAGCGTTGAAAAATCGGGACTTTCGCACATTCGGAATGCTCTTAAACATGAATCATGGCTTGCTAAATGCCGTTGGTGTTGTTCCGAAGAATTTGGGTGCTTTCGTTGCGACTGCGAAACGCTTGGGCGCTCTCGGCGCAAAAGTAACAGGCGCAGGCAGCACAGATGAAATCTCCGTGGGTTCTGTTTTGGTGCTTCCTCAAACTCCTGAGGATGCATGTTTAATAGAAGGCGCTCTAAAGGCGGAAGGAGCGAGAGTTATGCGTGTGAAAGCGGGTGTAGAAGGGTTAAGGAGCGAGCGAATTTAATCTGATTCTGCGAGCAAGCGACCCAAGAAAACTGCGAGGTCGCAAATTTCAAACTCGTATTCACTGCTTCCTCCACTACTTCTCACCTCCTCTTCTGCCGCCTGCTCTTCCGCCTGCCCTTGCTTTTGTTGTAAGCGTTCTTGCTCACGCTTCAAGCAGTTGAAATGTGAGAGGCACTTCACGCAAGTCGTCACGAGGACATCTGCTTTGACCTCACGCACTTCGCCCAGCCGAAAAGCACGCAACGCCTTCGTAGCGTCGTTGCAGAGGAGCATTCCGCTGACACCGCAGCAAAGAGCGTTCTCACGAGCATGCGGAAGCTCAACAAATTCAACGCCCGCCACAGCACGCAAAACTTCACGAGGCGCCTCGTAAACGCCGAGCATCTTCAACGCACAAGGGTCGTGGTAAGCCACTCTTACTGCCTTTGTCCCGCTGCTCTTCACGCTTGCTTCGCTTGCTTCCTTCATCGCTTTGCGAATGAAATGCACATTTTCAGCAAGAATTTCGGCTAAATGCACGACTTTAACCCCCTCTTCCTCCAATTTATAGTATTTTTTGAAGGTGAAATAGCACTCTGCACAGTTCAAAATGAGCATTTTAATGCCACTTTCCTTTATTTTCCGCTTATTGAAAGCCATGAGACGCTCAAAAGTCTCTCTTTTGCCCTGAAAGAGAATGTCATGACCGCAGCATTTGAGCGGCAGGATGCGAGGCTTTATGCCTATTTTATTGAGCAATTTGAGAGAATAATCGCCGATTTCCTTGTAATTCACGCCACTTACATCCATGAAGAGGTCAAAATAAGCCAAGCATCCCGGGAAGAATCCGATTTCACTGCTCTCGTCGGTCTCGCCCTCAAAATCTGTCGGGACGCCTCGCTCAAGAATGCTCATTATCTCTGTGATTTGAGAGAGTTCCCTGTGCGGAAGAAGCTCTTCGGGGGCGCCCCCTTGCTCTTCCCTCGCATGCAGAATGAACTGCGGAAAATCTACGCCTTGAGGACACTTCATCAAGCAAGAACCGCAAAGAAGACACATCCAAAGCCATTCTTTGCTTTCTGCCCTGCTGTCCCTGCTGCCCCTGCTACCCCTGCCGTCCCTACTGTCTCTGCTGTCTCCTGCTGCCACTGCACCCGCCTCCGCTCCTTCAACGGCACGCATAGCGTCGGTTCTGCTCTCCGCTTGAATCTCTTGTATGATGCTGCGTGGAGCGAATTTTGAGACCCTGCGCATGGGACACACCGCCGTGCATTCTCCACACTGGAAACATGCGTTCAAAGCCGTTTCTTCCATCTCTTTCCTCTTCTTCGCCTTCTCAACATTCTTTTCGCTTTTACTTCACACGCAACTTCGCATGATGTCGTCGCATTTCAGTGTCAGCGTTTGAGTTTGAGTGGTGCCGTCGCATCTATGCCGAATTTAGTGAGTATGCCGTCGTCAGAGGAGGGGTCAAGCGTGGAGCCACGAGCATTCCTCACGAAAACGACATCCTCGTCCCAGCGGACACGGGTCGCAATCGCATATTCCACCGAAGAGGCGTCAAACGGATTTATGTCAGCATCAACGACAACAACTGATTTTAGGCTCTGATGCGCTGCAAACGCTGCGAGAATCGCATTCTTCGCCTCCCCTTCCGCAGTTTTCTCAATCTGAACAACCGCATGAAGATAGCAACATCCCCCTTCCGTAAGGACAACATTCTTCACTGCTGCGACATTTTCAACCGCATTAAATATTAAGAGGTTCGTAAGGTAAGCCCATTAGTGTTTTATGTTCAATTGATGCGGGTAGAATTGCATGGTAAATCGGCTCTTTTCGGTGGTAAATTCTCGTAACTTCAAGCACAGGCTCCTCTCTCACTTTATCGTAGTGACCTGTAATGTCTTTAAAAGGTCCTTCTCTCGCTCTCTCCGCCGTTAAAACGCCCTCAATAGCGAATTCCGCATGCGGAACGGCGATGCCATTCTTCAACTTGAAGACCTCAAGAGGCTTTCCTTGAAGTGCGCTTGCGAGAGCAAATTCAAATCCCAAGGGGACACGAGTCGCAGCCGAAAGCAGAAAGAAAGGAGATGCACCGATGACAACGCCGACTTTCAGTTCAGAGCCATGCTCAATCGCATCCCTGTGCATCCTGAAGAGGTGGCGAGATGGAACTACCCTGACTGCGAGCCTATTGCTGTCGAGAAGCATCATTCGGTGGAAAGATGCATTCACGATGCCTTCATGCTCCGCAACAAGGACGCCTGCGGTGATGTAAGCGCCACCGTCGCCCTTGAAGTGCGTTAAAATGGGAAGCGCACCCAAATCTGAGGCTACGACCTCTTTCGTCGGCGAATGCTCAACAATTTTCACCGCATCTTCAACAGAGCAGCTCGCAGAGAAGCGACGCAGGAGAGAAGCGAGGAAAGGCGTGAGCTCTTGCGGTTTGACATTAAACAGCTCAGCAACGACTTCTCTGCCGCAGAGAGCATTCATTAAAACACGGTGAGAGCCGTCAACCGCATGGAAGAAGACCGCTTTCCCTTCCCGCTCAACCTCCGCACAAATCTCCGCCGCTTCGTATTTTGAGGACACCTCTCTCTCTATTTCAACAAGCCTACCCGCTCTCGCCAATCGCTCCTTTAAATGTCGCATCAAAAATGAATTAAAAAGGGGAAACTCTTTTATTTCCTTATCCTGCTATTGTTCCACTTTTTCTATGAACACTTCCACTTTTGCAGTGGGGTCATTTGTCGGTCCAACCCAATGGGGCCCGTCATATACATGCAGAGAGATGAAATGCACACCACTTGACACTGGAATCCATGTGGCTGAAACACTGACAGTGCCATTTGTTCATTTCCCTTAATTTTTGTTGTGTTCTTATTCAGACATACGCCATCAACATGAAGTTCTGCCGTGACATTGACACTTTCATTCAATTCGTTTTTGATTTCGTATGCAGTCGCAGTTATTGTCAGAGGACTGCCTATGGTTGTTGCATTCTTAATGTCCCTCAAATGTATGTTTGCCGTTCCAGTGACATTTCCGCTGATCCATATCATAGCTCCATTCAAGTAAATGCTCAATTTCCTCGCTCTCTTTTAACGATAAATTCCTTTTCACTCGCTCCTTCTCCGTCTTTTATCACCCATTCATCCTCCCCTCCGTAACACTTGCATTCTCGGAAAGCGAAATATTGTTGTTCTCGAATTCCTCTCTTATCGTGGAAATACTACCATTATCTAATTCCTTCACTATCTTTCCAACTCTTTTTTGGACACTAAATAGGTATTCCTGCTCACATTTATTTCTTTTGTTGTGCGGTTCTTTGCTCCATCATCGTCCTCAACTTCAAGTATCACATTATAGATGCCACTTTTATTGTAATTGTGTGTAACTTTAACGACATTGCCCTCAATATCCCAAATGCCATCGCCGTCAAAGTCCCATCTGTATGCTACAATTTCTCCATCAGGGTCATAACTTGCGGAGGCATCAAAAATCACCGTCTGGTTCGTTGTAGGCGTTTCGTTACTTACGGAAAACATCGCAACAGGTGGATAAGGCACATCTTCGACCGTAATTCTCACAGTTTCGTTATCAATGCCTCCCATTCCATCAGAAACCGTGAATTCCACATAGTAAACGCCAGCATCATCGTAATCTGGCGTCCATCTCCAGAATGTCGTGTTTTCATCCGAGATAAACGCTCCAAATGAGACATTGCTGCTGAATATCAGAGCATCCTCTTCATCAGGGTCCGTCGCATTTAGGACAATAGTGAGCGTTTCGCCTTCATTCACATTTTTTGAGCCGATAGGAGCAAGCTTGGGAGGTCTGTTCACATCATTCACAATAATAGTGACGGTTGCATTATCGCTGAGCTCGCCATCGCTCACCGTGAATGTGATTGTTACATTCTTTCTCCTTTCAGGATGCCTCACGAAATCGTAACCTGGACTCCAGTAGAAGTCGTTTGTCTCAAGTGTGCCGATGTTTGAATCCTTAGAATACGAAAGTGGGTCGCCGTCAGGGTCTCTCGCAGCAATTGCGAGCTTGACAACTGTCCCTCTCTCGTTCAGACCTTCACTCTCGTTCGCCATGAACACATATTTTTTCTCTGTATCGTTATGGTATATGCAAGTAGTATAGCTGCTCCAGCCTATTCTTTCAATAACAGGCGCTCTGTTCAGCACTCTCACATGAAATTCTGGGAAAGGAACGCTCCCTAACTTTCCACCATAAGTGTAAGACACATTTGACGCTGGCACGACATTCAGAGAAATGTTCCCACGCCTCCACACCCGCACATCAAACTCAACTACCCAAGGCGTCTTCGGCTCCATATCGCCGACCCGCCACTCCAAGACATTCCCTTGAGTGTCTGGCGGTTCGCTTGCATTCCCTGCGTATTCCACACCATCAGATAGCACATACTTCACCACAATATCCTGTGCAAGTTTCCGCACTTCCTCCGAAATCTCCTCGTAAATCTCATTTAGTTGCGCACCAGTCGGCGATTTGTAGTAATAATCCGGGCATGTTGCAACCTCTTTCAGCATTTCCTCATTCACAAATGCCGTGAGACCCACTGTAAATATCGTTATGTTCGCATCTTTCGCAGCCTTAGCGCTCCTCAACACCTCCTCATTCCCATAATCATTCTGACCATCCGTGAGCAGAACAATCACTTTCGGCACATCCTCCCTGCCATTTCTCAGAAGCTCCTCTCTCGCCTCGTTTATTCCTGTGTGTATTGCAGTTCCGCCCTCAAGACCGATGTCGTCAATTGCTTTTTTCAAACTTGCCTTACCCGCTTCATCCATGTTCGTTAAGCCATGCGCCAGCACAGCATAGCTTCCAAACTTCACAAATCCAATCCTGTCGTTCTCGTTGAATTTTTCAATGAACGTCTTCGCAGCCTCTTTCGCAGCATCTATCGAAATTGTTGTTTCCGTGCGGTTCAAGTCGTCGTTCGGATTGCTCTCAAAGTCCAGGTAAATGCTGACGGTTGCGTTCACGCTTGACGGCGGATTTCCCTTCGGTCTTAAATTCCAGCCGTAGACTGCGACCGCCCATGTCCCCTCTTGCGGATGTTCAACAAGCAAAGTCTGCGGTTTTGTGCAAATACCGCTGAAATATTCATTTGAGCGACCTACGGAATCAGGTGGGTCAACTCTTCCACCCGCCTCGCTTGGCTTTGATGGATAACTGAACACCCATGTTCCGTCAGGTCTTCGCAAATTTATGACAACTTCTGATGCTTCTGAGCCTTCGTATCCCTCAACACCGCTCCAAGTCACCTGCGCAGCAAGCTTTTTCACCCCTTCAGGAACTTTAAATTCCTTTAATTCCGACCATGCCCCCTTTGGAACGGTGAGATTAAAGAAGAATGCAGGTGTTCCGTTCTTAATTAGCATCCAACCGCTCTGACGCATGCTCCAAGAACGGTCAATTACGAGCATGACATCCACAGGAGAACGCTCAATTGAAACATTACTCACAACTTTCAACGAAATTCTCACGGTAGAGCCGTTAGGAGTAACACTAACATTTGCGGAATTCTCCGTGAAAATCACGCCATCTGTGTTCGTCCAGTGCTGCGGGTCCGTTCCAAGTTGAATTTCCTCTGCGTCTGGGATTCCATCGCCGTCAGAATCCGTCTCTATATATGTTTCCGAGCCAGTTAATTTGACAGTATCTCCCAAAAGACATCCTTTTATCGTATTATTCGAGCCAGAAACATCAATTTCCCCATTAGGAGCATAAATTATGCCGTTAAATTTGTTTTTGCTACCCGATATTTTCAGATTTCCCGCAGAGAAGAAAAGCAAACCTTCCGAAAACGCACTGCAGTTGCATCCTGAACCACTAATATGTATATCTCCTTCCGCCACAATCGTGAATTTTCCACGAACATGCCCGCTAATTTTCGCATATCCCGTGACATAATACAGACCACTCAGCTCCTCGGTGCCTGAAATATGCAAATCGCCCTCAATGTAATGGTAATGACTGCCTGCAAATTCCGCTTTTATGCCATCAGGCTTGTAGTCATTTATGTTAAAAACAAGAAATTTCTTCGGTGAAACTTTTAGTGCGTTCAGATATTTATTGTTTCCTCCGGAGATGTCAAGAGATGTGACATATTCTATTGTTCCATTTATATTGTTATGAGAGCCACTCATTTTAAAATCGCCGTTTGAATGCACATTCCCATTTACTACATTTTTGCTGCCTGACAAGTGAATTGTTTGCGTTGTGGATGTGCTGTTCGCCCATATTCCGTAGCCTATTCCGATTATTTCTGCGGAAACAGGAAGCAAAAGCACCGCTACGGCAATACTCACACAAAGAAAAACTGCCATGCCCCTAATTACCGACTCCCCTTTCATTTCATATACAATAAGGATGCTGAATTTAAAAGACTTATCCTGAATGGAAGGGGAATATAGACATTAATCAGAAATTTTACAGATAATTAGAAAAATTAAACGCTCATTTGAGCGTAAAAATGGGATAAATATGGGGAAATTTGGCAGTTATTGATTGCAAATTTGAAAACAATTGTAATGAAATTAGAAAAATGAGGGTCGCAAAGGGGAAAAGGGGATTTCACTCTGTCGCTTCTGGTTGCTCATGATCGGCTTATTCCCTTTTGGTCAAACGATGTCCCTTGATGTGTCAATTTCAACACTGTTAGGTGAAATTTTCAGTCGCACATATTTTGTGAGAGGCGTTGCACCCCTTATTTTCGGCGCAGCAAACTTCACGATGATTTCATCGCCCGTTCGTTCCGCTCTGATGTCCATGAAAACATCACAGATATAAATAAGGCGACTCAATGCGGTCTCTTCGCAAGAACCCTTCGGTATGCATAAATAAAGAAGGATGTCTTTATCTGAACCGCTCACCTCAACAATATTTTCAAGCAAAGCAGTATCATTAATGAACGGAAGAAATGTATCTATCACGATATTTGCGTCATCTGCCACATCTAATACCTCAAGTATCTTGAAAGTATTGCAATCTCTTAGGTCTATTACCTCTATGTTTGAGAATCCTGCTGCTGAAATCTCCTCCTCCACCCTTTTTGGGTGCCTCTCCGTCACTAAATAGTAAGTCTTGCGTGATGCACACAAATTATACAAAATCTGCTCCGAAGGCAATGAAGGGTCAGCCGAAAAGAATATGATGCTACCTGCGGGTATGCCTCCTCCCAATATTTCGTCAAATATTGAACCTGTTTTTTTCAAACGCATCCCTCACACGCTCCCTCTCGTCGTCTTGCAACACGCAACTTCTAAATCCATCTTCCACGCACACTCCCACACTCTCGCACACTCACTTGCCTACTGCTCTCCGCTGCCCTCCGCTCTTTTCTTTTTTCTCTCTGCCACGCCCCTGCTCAAATGACGAAGTAAAAGAGAATCCATGTGGCAAGCAGCATAACGAGCGTGTGTTTTAAACCTGCGAGGATGTTACCTGCTTCCATTTGACCCGCCATCAGACCGCAGAAGATTGACTGAAACACCGCTGCCTGCGTGAGAATGCCCGTTATTTCTTCCTTGTTCAGTCCTCCTCCTAATCCCGCTACGCCCAATTCCGACACCGCCACTCGTTGAGAAAGCCTCAAAAAGAGGTGGAAATAGGTTTTTGAAAAGCATATAAACAATACCGATGAAAACGAAGAACGCAATATACACGATAATGACATAAATAAGCATGTTTACTGAGCGTTCCTTCGCAAGATTCCTCTCCATTTCCGCATCTTTTGCCGAAATACTCAGCGCTTCTGTGAGGTTTCCGCCTGCTCGCAAGACCTCTGAAAGCATCGTTACGACCCTCGTGAGAGCTGGCACTTTCACGGCATTCGCAAACATTTTGAAAGCATCACTGACCTCCGCACCCCATTCAATGTTGCGGTGCATCTTCTTTATCTCTTTGTAGATGCCACCTTTCCCCGCTTTCGCCTCCACTTCTATGCTTTTCATTAGCGTTAATCCGCTCGCAACCGACGAAGATAGACCGTTAAGTATGTCAGGTGTCTGATTTCTCACCCTTCGTTCATATTTCTCCTTCAATTCATGGAAGAAAGAGAGTGGAGCAATCGCAACTAAAATCGCAGGAATCAGAAAATCCTCGCCGAGCGTGAATAGGAACAGGGCGGGTGGAATTCCCAACGCAAGTGAAAGCAGCGGATTCTCACGCATCTTTTGAAAAGGCTTCTTCGCATACTCTCGCATTTTTAACCTCGCTTGAATGCGTTTGTAGTGCTTGTAAGCTTCGCTCTCTCGCACCGCAGGCGATTCCTCTAAAGCCTCTTTTACATCGTATTCTGTGCGTAAAAATGCGAATCTTCGCACATCTGAAGGCGTAATCATCTGTATAAGAGCGATGAAGCATGCAGAACCCAGCGGAATCATCAGATAAACAACGCCATAAATCATCATCATGCTACCTGAACCTATCGCAAGCATTATTATTTCAACGATTAGGAAGAAAATTGGAGCGGCAACAAGCAAAGTTATATATACTTCTGCGAAAAGACCGAGCGTCTCAAGAAATCCCTTCTGCTCCACTTTTGCTCGCTCTCTGTATTGTTCAGCCTTCTCCGCAAGGAATATTTGGAGGTTGCCTCCGCTTTCAATGACTGTGAGGATGCCACTCACGAAATCACGAAGCGTTTGAGATGGCGTCGTCTCGCTCAACTCCACCAAACTGCGACGCAAATCCTTACCGAAATAGCGAATGTTCCGCAACACAAAATCTATTTCTCGTGAGATTTCGCCGTAAACATCGCTGTGCCTCGCCAAAGCCTCAAATATTTGAAGAATTCCGATGCCACTCTTGCTTAACGCATACATAAAATGTATGGCATGAGGCATCATTCGCTCTATTTCCCTGCGCCTGTCCCCCGCCTTTGAGAATGGTGTGAAGTAGAAAATCAAGTAAGTTGTGCCGAATAATGCAATAAAACCGAGTCCTGCGAAAAGAATAGATATGAAAACTTCCTTGTATGCGTATAAAATAGGAGGAACTGCATACCTCCAATGGAAGAATCCCGCAACCTCAAACAATTTCCCGCATACAAATCCGAGAATTAAGCCCACAACGCCCGCAATTAATGCGTAGAAGAATGCAGTAGAGAGGTAAATGTCGTAAGTAACGGGATACCTCGCAGCAAGCAACGCCTTCTCCAACTCCAAATACTTCTCTCGCTTACCTCTGTAATACTTTCCGAAGAGCGAATATGCGAGCTCTTCAACGCTTCCGACTTTTTTCTTGACTTTCTGCTTCCTTTTTTGTTCCTACTTTCGCTTCTCCTTTCGCTTTACTGCCGCCATTCTCCACGCTCTCCGCACTTTTTTCCTCCTCTTTCGGCGTTTCGCCATCACTGCGACGCTTTTTAGTGGCATGCAATTTCCTTGCGAAATCATAAAACGCCATAAAGTCGCTTCACCTTTTCAGGATTCGCCTGAAATGCTTTCACAAAAGATATGAACTCTTCGTGAGACATGCCCTTCTCTGCGAGTATTTTGAGCAAGGATGCCCTGCTTTCAAACTCTTCCTCGGCTTCTTCCCTGCTCCATGCCTTCATTCGCATGATTTCACGAATAACCTTTGAGGAAGTGAGGCGAAGCATGCGGAAAGCATCTTCGGATGGAATCCACTCGAAGACTTTCACCGTTTTTATTGTTCTTGTGGTGGGGTCAATCCCTAAATTTTCGGTGATTTCAACATTTCTACGCACTCTTTTGTGACCGATGAAGACTTGTGCCTGAATAGAGAACACATCCAACGACTGAATCATTGAACGAGGCACGCTTAAAGGAGGATATTCAAGGCGATGAATGGCAGCATCAACGCTGTCCGCATGGAAAGTTGAGAAAGAAGTATGACCGACGGACATCGCTTGAAATAGCGTTTGTGCCTCCTTTCCTCTGACTTCGCCAACCAAAATGTATTCTGGACGCTGTCTCAATGCTGCTCTCAATAAATCATACATGTCAATTGAGCCTCGCTCCGTTCCCATGAATGAGACCCTCGTTACGCCGGGAATCCAGTTCTTGTGAGGCAATCTTATCTCACGAGTGTCCTCAATGGTCACGATTTTCGCATTCTGCGGTATGAAAAGTGCGACTGCGTTCATTGATGTTGTCTTTCCTGATGCAGTTCCTCCGACGAAAAGAATACTTTTACCATTTTCCACGCACAACCATAAATAAGCCATCGCCTCCGCACTGAAAGTGTTCCAACGAACAAGGTCAACAGGCGTAATAAGCACCTCCCTGAACCTTCTGATTGTGAATGTGCTTCCCCTTGTCGTTATTTCAGTGCCGAGTGTGAGCTGCGCCCTTGAGCCGTCTTCCATCGTCACATCAAGCATCGGGTCAGCAAGCGAGAGATGTTTTCCGCCTTTCTGCGCTATCTTAACAACAAATGAATCCAATTCAATGTTATTGAACGCAATATTTGTCTCTATGTTACCATATTTCCAGTGGTAGATATATACTGGAATGTCATAACCGTTGCAAGATATGTCTTCAACGAACCTATCTCGCATAAGCACATCTATCTTACCGAAGTGAATGAAGTCTCTTATGATGTAATATCTTATTTTTCCGAGAGATTTTTCACCGATTTTAATGTGATGCCTCTTAACAACCTCAGAAATCTTCTCTTTCAGTATTTCCTCCTTGCTCTTCCTCTCGCTCTCAATATCCGTGAAAAGAAGGATGTTTCGCAGCTTTTCAGATATTTCTGCAAGGAAAAATCTCTCAATTTCATTCAAATATGGCTCAACCGCATAATACAAATATGAATTCTTCTCCTCATTATACAAAATACTGACAAATGCGAAAGGCTCATTCACAAAATACCGCTCCTCTTCTTTGTATCCTTCCGGTATTTGGAATCTATGCAAAACCTCGCCCTCCTCTGACGCAGATTCTTCCGCCTCCTTTTCTTTCTCTGCACGCCCTTGCTCTGCCACTCCGCTTTCACGCTCTTTCTCATCCGCATTTGGCAGAGATTTTCCCCTTCTTCCTTTCAGTATTTTGATTTTGTGAGAAATGGCGAGTATGGAGGATAAAGTAGTAGGAGAAAAGGAGCATGAATGCATGCCACTCTTCTGTCTTTTCTTTAAAATTTCTGCCATTTCTTTTACTTAATCTCGCTCTCACATTCAAATAGTTTGCCAAATTTTTGATTTTACGATATATATTTGAAAGAGAAATTGCAAATGAGAGCAATGAAATGAGCAAATTTTACGAGGTGCGTGAGCGGGACGGTGCAGCGAGGCTCGGCGAGCTCTCCTTGCGGAATGGAAAATTGCTCACACCCTTCATGCTTGATTTGGAGCGTTTTTCGTCGGAGGAAAAAGAGTCGGAGGATAAAGGAGTCAGCGGTAAAGGAGTCGGCGGGAAAAGCGGAAAAGGCGAATAAGGCGGGAGAAGTGGGGAGCGTGTGTGGAGAGCGTCGTTTTTCATTTGAGTTTGGAGAGATGCTGATTTTTTCAGAGGGAAGCGAGGGCTCAGAGGATAATTGGGAAGTTCCTCGTGGAGCGCTCTTGCTTCCTGAGGAGCATCCGCTCGCTGTTCGTCAGAAGAATTTGGATGTGGATTTTATTGTGCTTGCTTACGCATCACGCATTTTAAAGAGTGCGAGGGATTTCGCCTCAATTTTGATTTCTGCTCGTGAGAGCGTTCCTGCGGATGTTGCACTTTGGCTTCCAGCGGTTGCGACGCCCGAAAATTTCTCGCTACTCGCATACTGCGGTGTGGATATTGTAGATAATGCTCTACCGCTTTTGGAAGGCTACGAGGGCTTTTACATGCTTGAGGAAGGCAAAATAAGGGTCAGCGAATTGAGAGGAGAACTGCCATGTGCGTGTGAAGTGTGTGCTTCGCTTGATTTCTCCGCAGAGCGCTTGCGAGAGCTGCCCGTTGAGGAGCGTCAGAGGAAGGTTGCGAGGCACAACTCGCTACTTCTTGCGAAGGAGGTTCGTAAGGTGCGTTCGCTCATTCAGCGAGGCGAGTTGCGAGAGTATGTTGAGATGAAAGTGCGTTCCTCGCCATTTCTGACGGCGGTTCTGCGTTTGCTCGACGCAAATTACGATTTTTTTGAGAAGCGGACGCCTGTTGCCCGTCGCAGTGTGATGCGTGCAAACACGATGGAATCGCTTCGTAGAGTTGAAGTGAGGAGGTTCGCTGCTCGTGTGCTTGAGCGTTTTGAGCCTCCCTCAAGGAGCGTGCTTCTCATTCTTCCATGCTCGGCGAAGAAACCCTACTCGCTCTCAAAGTCGCACCGACTATTTGAAAGTGCGGTCGCAGCGTCGGGCTTTCAGGCTCACATACACGAAATCATTTTGACTTCGCCTCTCGGCGTCGTGCCTCGTGAGCTTGAGGTCGCTTACCCTGCTGCGTTTTACGATGTGCCTGTCACTGGCTACTGGGATGCGGAGGAGCGTTCTTGGGTCTCTGCATGTCTTCGTTCATATCTTGAGAAGAACGCAAAGAAGTTCAATGCGATTTTCGCTCATTTTGACGGTGGTAGTGCATACGAGGAAATTTGCAGGGAAGTTGCGGACGAGCTCGGCTTGGAAATTCAATTCACATGCGAGGAAGGCGAGCGAGCGGTCTCAAAGGACGCACTAAATCGCTTGCGTTCGGAAATTGAGGATTTCTGCACCGCCGAAGGTCTGGAAAAACGCCATCTCTCCGCAACTGAGCGAGCATTATTCGTTGTGAAGGCTCTTGCTGACTTCCAGTTCGGAAAGGGCGTCGGCGAAAAGCTTGTTGAAGGCTCTGTCTGCGTGAGCGGTAAATATCCTCAAATCTCTCTGGCGGAAGGAAGCAGTGGAGAGCGTTGTGGGCGTTGTGAGCGTTGTGAGCTTGCGAGGGTTGTGCCTGCTTACGGCTTGCTTGCTCTTTCAGTGAGCGGTGCGAGGAAATTAGAGAGGATTCTCGGCGACGCTTACAAGGTTGAAATCGGCGATTTCCCGCTGAAAGCGAAGGGAGCGATTTTCGCAGGTGGCGTCCTGAACGCAGACCCGCAGATTCGTGTGAATGACGAGGTTATTTTCAGAAACAGCACGACTCTCGGCGTTGGAAGGGCGAAAATGAGCGGTTGGGAAATGACTGAGGCGAGAAAAGGCGTCGCTGTCCGTGTGAGAGAATTTTCAACAGAGAAATAGTTAGTTGAAGGTGAAAGTCATATAGCAAGAATTCTGCAATTACTGTAAAGTTCGGTTTTTGTGAATTTTCGCAGAAATGTCGCTGAGGTTCAGTAATCCACCGAGCAATGAAGCGAGGGCGAGAATGAAGAAAATGGAGTGTATGCCGAGGATGTCGCTTGCGATTCCGAGAATGGGTCTTGAGATTGAGCCGAAGCCGAAGCCAGCGAGCATGAGGAATCCGAAGGATAAGCCTCTTTGAGTGTTCTGCTCGCCGATTCCTGTGATTATTGCGGAGAGCGACATCGGGAATGTCATTCCTGCGAGGATTAAGACGGGGACTGCAAGCGCATTTGGAAAAAGCGGAACGACAAAAAACAGAGGCGTCGCAAAGAGGAAGCCGAGTGAGATTGCTTTTCCGCCGAGAGCGTCGGAGAGAACGCCGCCTAAATACTTGCCGACTGCGCCTGCTGCGAGGAAAGCACCTGTGAGAGCGCCTGCGAGTGCGACGCTGAAGCCCTTTGCCACGAGATAGAGGGGGATGAATGTTGAAGCACCTCCGACGACGAAGCCGAAAGTGCATTCCGCAAGGTAAAGGCGAAGCAGTGAGCGCTGCTCACGCAATCTCGCCAGAAAAACCTTAAACTCGCACCACCAGCAACAGCAGTTCCTCTGCGTCGGCGGAGGGTCAAAAACGCCACGCTCTCCCGCTCTTCTCACGCCCGCTCTCTCCCGCTCACCCACCCTTTCCGTCATTCTTGCTCTACTCGCAGTTCGCAAAATGAGTATTGCAGCGAGGAATGCAGGAACAGCGAGAAATGCGAAGAATGTGCGCCAGCCGAGTGAGGGTGCGAGGGCGCCTGCGAGCGCTGGTGCGGCTGCAAGTCCGAGATTTGCGCCGATTTCATGCGTTCCGAAGGCTCTTCCACGACGCTCCTTGAAAGCCATCGCAATGAATGAGAGCGAGAAAGGATGGTAGAAGCTCAGAAATATGCCGAGAAGCGTGAAGAATAGCAGAACGGCGAGGAAATTGCATGCGAAAATCGCAAAAATAGATATTACGGCAGATGAAAATATGCTCCATCCCAATATTTCAAGCAGTTTATCGCCAGATTTGTCAGATAGAAGACCTGCGAAAACGCCCATTATGCCAAGAGAAGCGCCCATAGAGAACGAAATCATCCCCACTTCCGTGTAATTCAGCCCAAATTCGCTCTTTATTATGGGAAGAACCGCAGGTAGTGCTGCCGAAATGCCGTGAACCAAGCCGTGAGATGCGATTAGCAGCAGAAGAATCGCAAAAATCCCCCTCTCTCTTCTCACTTCGCTCACTCGCTTATTTATGGTGTGAGAGGAAAAATGCCTGACGCCACCTTGCCTCACTTACCCTCGCACTCGCCTTGCTGCCTTCGCTCGCCTCTCCCTGCTTCCGCTTTCTGCTGCCAACGCCTCAAAGCACGCTCAAACGCATCCTTAAGTGCATCTGCAGAGCCTCGCTCTGAACGCACACGGAGGCGGAAACGCCTTGCGAAACGCTCAACAATCGCCGAATACCGCTTGTCTGCGAGGTCTTCCTCAGAATAAAATATTTTTACAACCTGTTTGTAGTGCTTTTGCAATATTTTAATGATGTTTGCGGTGTCTTCTGTGGTTAGAATGCTATCTTCAGATATTACAACATGAGGTTCGCCAGCAATATATGCTCCTGCGGGCGTCATGAAGAAAGTTCCTTTCTCTTCAGCCAAAATGGAACGCACTTTATCCCTTCCGAGAGCAATCTCTATGCAATTGTTAAAAAAACCCTCTTCATCCGAAGGCATCTCAACAGGAATTCCATAACACTCTTCCGCTCTGCGAATCACATCCCTCACTTCCTTCGCACTGCAACCGCACAACCCGTAACCGAGAAGAATAAAATCAACAAAATCCTTGATTTCTAATATCCCTTTCTCAATCTCTTCAATCAATAAATGGGGATTGTCATGCATTTTCAACTCCGTAATGCGAATTACAGCAACATTTTCATCCGATGCTTGCACTTTCTTTAATTCAGAAGATTTCACAATTTCCACTGCGAAAGAGTTATTTAAGAGATTTCTGAAACGAATGCACAAAAACCGCTTCTTCAATTCTTCAAAATTCCCCACGCTCCTTCTTTCGGTGGATTCTTCGCCGCTTATTATGAATATCCTGCGAATGCCTGCTGATTTAAGCGTTTCACGCAGTTCCCTGCAAAGCATCTCGCAAGCGAGGACGCCGACACGCATCTTGAAAAAAATGGGAAATGATTTAAAAAAGGCGTTTCAAGGCGAAAACATGACATGGGAGGAAGTGGAGCCTAAAGCATTCAAGACGGCGGTAGACGAGTTCTTCAAGGATGCGGTTGAAATTTTCGCTTACTTTGACATCGTGCTTGAGCATTTCAACGAGGGTAAGAGCATTCAAGAGGAACTGCGTAAGTTCAGGGAAGAGAGACCGAGCATTTTCAACCTGATTTACGACATTTTCCACAAACCTGAGGAGGTTTCAGACAAAATAGAGCGAATAGGTGTTGAGAAGGAGAAGGTGGAGAAGTTGGAAGAGTTCAAGGAGCGCTTCAAAGAGCTTGCAGAAGAGATTGACCTCTTCGTTCTCAGTGAAATCCTGTAATGTGGAAGTGTGAGCTATTCCACAATTCCAATTCACCCCGCTCAACTCTCCGCTCAAGTTCAGGGCAACACCCCTCACCCCTACAAGGGCTCACCACAGCTCGGCTCCTGACAGCTTATAGCCGCAGCCTCATTTCTTTCAGTGATGCATCCCCCATTTTCTCCGAGCTTAGCGGCTTAAGTGACATTGTGTGTTGTTGTAGCTGCTCGTAGCCGTCTCTCTGCCTGACCGACAGGCTTCCGCATTCTCGGCTCAGAAACCTTTAGCATATTGCTCAACTTTCAAGAAATTGATGCTAAATTGCAAATAACGAAAATATTTTTGGAGATGTTCTGCAAATTTTTCTGAAATATAGAATGTCTTTAAATCTGTATTAGAGATTATTAAGGGAGATGAAGAGAAGAAGCGACGAGAATTCGGGCATTTTATCACATTTTGCGTTGTATTTTGCGAGTGTTTCGGCGTTTGGCTTTGCAGACGGCTTCACAGCGATGCTGATGATGGAGAAATTCGGCGCTTCTGCGGAGTTCAACCCGTTTCTTCGTGAGATTTTCATGCTTGGAGGTTGCGAGTGCTTCCTGACATTCAAGGTGGCGACTGCAGCGCTTCTTTTATTTTTTCCTCTCGCCCTATGTCGTGAAATGCGCTGGACTTCCGCTCTATTTTTCATCGTTTTCATATTCGGCGGCTCTGCAGCTGCGCTGAACAACGCATTTTTTATCATTAATGGCTATCAATTGCTCACGCCAGAGGCTTTCCTCCTCATATTCTTCTCCGCAACCGCTTTCGCTTTGAAAATCGGCGAAGCCCTCGATGAGAACGCAGAACGCAAGGCGTTCTTCAAAATATCAGAAGAGAGATGGGAGCAAATGAAGCGTGAGATGGGAATTTATTTCTAACTCTTCATGCCTCCACTCTTTTGTTCGCACTTGCTGATGCTGACTCGTTAGAAGCGAAATGATGATAAATAGAGTTGCCAAAAAGTTAAGATGCGTCGTAGGATACCAAGGCTGATGCTCGGCACTTCTCCTTTCATAGGAGCGGCACAATTCGGCAGAAAATCACATGAATACCGCATGAAATTCTTTTACAACGAGGAGAACATGAAGGAATTGTTCATAAAATCCGCAGAATTAGGGGTTAAAGCTGTTCAACTTATTGCATACGAGCCACTTGTGCGTGCTTTGAAGAAGGCGGAAGAGGAGACAGGTGAGGATTTTTTCATCGCTGCAACAATACCCGTGAAATTTGAGCGGTGCTTGAGTATGTTAGAGGGCATTCAACCCGAAATAATTGCGATTCATGCGATGTTCTGCGATGCTCTTGACGAGAGAATAGGGCGTTGGGCGAGAAAAATAAGGGAAATGGGAGCGTCGCCAGCAGCTGCAACGCACATACCAGGTGAAACTATACCGGAGATTGACGATATTGGCTATGATTTTGATTTCTATTTAGCGCCGCTGAATCCTGTGGGATATGCGATGCTTCCTGATTTTGAGAGCACGCTGAGAGCGTTGGAAAACACGGAGAAGGGAATAATAGCGATAAAGCCGCTCGCAGCGGGTAAATTGACGCCAAAGAAGGAAGTCTTTGATTTCATATTCATGTATGCGGATGCGGTGAGCGTTGGCATCACCTCTGAAGAGGAAATGAAAGAGACTTACTCGGCGGCTTCTCGCTCAACCGTCCGCAGACGCAGCGTGGGGCGTGAGCGTTAAGGACGAGAGAACGGGAAGAACGGGAGAATGAGAGAACAAGAGCGAGGGGCAAGGGGCGAGGAGGGCGAGGAGGCGTGGAAGAATGAAAGGAGAAGCAAGAAATGAGGGAATGCGGTTGAGGGCGTGTTTGAGCGAGTTGCGAGAGTATGTGCCTGGTAAGACTGTGAGAGGAGCGGTGAAGTTGAGTTCAAACGAGAACCCGCTGGGTGCGAGTCCGAAAGTGGTGGAGCAAATTGCGAGCATGCTGAAAAGCGGAGATTTAGACATAAGCAAATATCCGTGGGCTGAGCGTGAGGAGGCGCTGCGTGAGGAGATTTCAGCGTTCTTGCACCGCTTTCACGGCGTTTCAGTCCCGACGGAAAATATCGTCTTGGGAGCTGGCTCCGACGGCATTCTGGACACGCTCACAAGGATGCTTTTGGAGCGGAACTGCGAGGCACTCATTCCAATACCGACATTCTCGCTCTACGAGACGCTTGTCCTGCTTGCAGGTGGCGTTCCGAGATTTGTGCATCGCAGCGCAGATTTCAGCGTTCCCTCTGACATTTTGCTTGAATTGCTTGAATGCAACAAGACTAAAATGCTCTTCCTATGCTCGCCGAACAATCCCACTGGAAATGCCGTGACAAAGGAGGAAATGCGCTGCATTGCAGATGCTTGCGATGCAGTTGTCGTCGTTGACGAGGCATACGCAGAATTCGCCTCTCACTCATTCTTGGAAGAAGCGCTGAACAGAGAGAATGTCGTCGTCACACGGACATTCTCAAAGGCTTTCGGACTCGCTGGCTTGCGCATCGGCTACGCAATCCTCCCCGATTGGCTCGTTACCGCATTCAGAAAGGCTTCCCTGCCTTTCAGCGTGAACAGCGTCGCATTAGAGGCGGCAATTCTCGCACTGCAAGACGAAGAGCATCTCCGAAGAACTGTTGAACTCGTGAGGAAAGAGCGGGAATTCCTGCGAAAGCACCTCTCAAAAACATTCAAGGTCTTCCCTTCGGAGGCAAATTTCCTGCTCGTTGATGTTTCTCCGCTGAAAGCGAAGGCGGTGTGCGATGCTCTCGCAGCGAAGGGCGTTCTCGTGAGGGACTGCTCCTCTTTCAGGGGCGCAGGCGATTCCTTCATCCGCATAACCGTCGGAAAGAGGGAGCAGAACGAAAAGCTCCTCGCTGCGATGCAGGATGTCGTTGCTGAAGTCTGAAGTTTGAAACCCCAGACGCCAATGCTTATATTATAATTTATTTAAAGTGTTTGTCAATATTCCACCGATGTTGCTTGAGATACCGAGACACACGGAGATATTCGGCTCGCTGAAAATCCATGAATTGCAGCGAGTCATAAAGTTGGACTCTGGCGATTTTGAGAGTCCGCTTGCGAACAGCATTCCAAGAGAGGCAATAAGGGATGTTTTGAAGCGTTCTGCAATGATTATACCCATAAAAAATGAGAAAATTCATTTATTGGACGGTGTTTTGAGGGCGATTCCGCATGATACATCAGTAATAGTCGTTTCAAACAGTGCGAGAGAGCCTCAGGACAGGTATAAAATGGAGAGAGAGGCGGTTGAACATATCGCAAATCTCACGGGTCAGCCGATAATGATGATTCATCAGAAGGATGCGGGTCTCGCAGTCGCTTTCAACGATGTGCGCTACGAGCATATACTTCAAGGCGATTCCGTCAGGGATGGGAAAGCAGAGGGAATGCTCATCGGCATACTGCTTGCGAAGAGCATGGGAAAGGAGTTTGTTGGCTTTGTTGATGCTGATAATTACATACCAGGCTCGGTAAATGAGTATGTCATGGACTATGCTGCGGGTTTCTGCCTCTCAGAGAGTCCTTACTGCATGGTTCGTCTCGCTTGGAGATACAAACCGAAGGTGATGGAAGAGCGTTTATACTTCAGAAAGTGGGGTAGAGTGAGCGAAAGCACAAACAAATACTTGAACATGCTCCTTTCTGCATGCACAAACTTTGAAACGGGTGTCATAAAAACGGGAAATGCGGGAGAGCATGCGATGACGATGAAACTTGCGGAGATTTTGGAGTTTTCAACGGGTTATTCAATAGAGCCTTACCATTTTGTATATCTGATGGAGGAATTTGGAGCGTGTGCAGCAGAAACTCCATTCACAGATGCGGCTCGTGAAGGCATTGAAATATTCCAAATAGAGACATTGAACCCGCATATTCACGAAGAGAAAGGCGAAGAACACATCAATGCGATGCTTATCGCATCCCTCTCAACAATTTACCACAGCAAACTATGCACTGATTTCGTGAGAGATGTGCTTCGTCGTGAGATTGAGGAAATGACGGGGAAGCGGGGAGAACCGCCTGAAAACTTGAAGATGCCCCCCATTCAAGGAATAGACGCTGAACGCTTCTTAAAGGTGCTTGAGAGTGCATCTGAGACATTTGAACGCTTCGGCTATCACTCGCATGAGCACGCAACATCCGCTTCAACAGCAGCGGAGGAAGAAGAAAATGGATTCTACGACGCTTTGGAAAAGTGAGCAGTCGGGCGTGAGCGTGGTTTTGCGGCGAATTTGTGCGTAAGAATTGAGGGGCGTGAGCGGATGAAATTTGTGCTCTTCACAGACCTTGACGGGACGCTTTTGGATGCGAATTATTCTTGTGAGCTTGTGAAGCCTGTTGTTGAGGAGTTGAAGCGTAAGGGAGTTCCAATTGTGTTCTGCACGACGAAAACGAGGGCGGAATGCGAGTATTACAGGCGAGAACTTCGCATAAATGACCCTTTCATTGTTGAAAATGGGAGTGCAATATTCATTCCTGTGGGTTATTTCACGCAACTGAGATGTGAGCGTCGTGGTAATTTCTGCGTTTTAGAATGTGTGCGTGTGAAATATGAGGACGCAGTGAGAGCTCTCGCAGAGATTTCCGCAGAAGCGGGTGTGCGTGTGAAGGGCTTCGGGGACTTGACAGCGGAGCAGGTGGCTGAAATTGCTGCGATGCCCGTTGAACTCGCAAAACTCGCAAAACGCAGGGAATACACCGAAACATTCTTCTTTGAGCATGCTTCAGAGGGGGGTGCTGCTGCGGTGCGTAAGTTGAGTGAGGAGATTGAGAGATTTTTCGCTGCTGCGGAGAAGAGAGGCTTCCGCATTTCTCACGGCGGTAGATTTTACAGCATTCAGGAAAAGAATGCGGACAAGGGAAAGGCGGTTCGCATCCTCACAAACATTTTCAGGCGGGAGTTCGGCGTCGTGAGGACATTCGGCATAGGCGACAGCGAGAACGACATACCGATGCTTCGCTCTGTTGACTGTCCTGCTCTCGTCCGCAGTCGCAGTAGTAGCGGTGGTGCAGCAGTTCGCAGCATGAATTTCTACAAGGCGTCGGGCTTTGGTGCTGAGGGCTGGATTGAAATCGTCAAAAAGTTTATATTAACGCAGTATTTCAACGAGAGACATGTCTGACGGCGATGGTAGGAGAGCGTGGAAGGGGAAAGAAACGATTTTCCTTGTTCCGCACACGCATTATGATGCCATATGGGTGCTTACGAAGGAGGACTACTTCTACATTAATATTGTAATTATTCTGCGTGAGGTCGCAGACATACTAAAAAGGTCGCCAGAATACAAGTTTATGCTTGAGCAGGCGTTTTTACTTGAGGAAGTAGAGCGTCGCTACCCGAAATTGTTTGAGGAATTGAGGAAGTTCATCCGTGAAGGTCGCATAGAGATTGCAGATGGCGAGTATTTGATGCCTGACACGATGCTTCCGCAGGAAGAGACGCTTGTTCGTGAGATTCTGTTTGGGAAGAGGTATGTGAAGGAGAAGTTTGGCGTTGATGTGGATGTGATGTGGCAGGCGGATTCCTTCGGGCTGAATGCTCAACTGCCTCAAATATACAGAAAATCAGGGTATAAGTATGTGGCGTTCAGGAGGGGCTCGCCTCGCCGAAGCCCTTCAGAGTTCCTTTGGGAAGGTCTTGACGGCACACGCATTCTCGCCCATTGGATGCCTCTCGGCTACCGAGCGGGTCTTGACCTCACGAAATTGCACGAGAGCTATGAAATTTTGAGAGAGCTCGCAGCGACGCCGAACATTTTAATGCCTTCAGGAAGCGGTGGAATGCCTCCGCAGCCAGAAACGGTTGAAGTTGTGCATGCTTGGAATGAGAAGCATTCATCGGAGATGAAGATTGCGACGCCTTCAGAATTTTTCAGAGCGGTTGAGCGTTATGTTGAGGAAAATGGCATTAAACTTGATGTCAGAAAGGGGGAAATGTATTCTGGAAAGTATTCAATGGTGTTTCCGAGCTGCTCTTCGAGCCGAATGTGGCTAAAGTTGGGTCTTCGTAAGTATGAGAGCATGCTTTTATGCTGTGAGAGATGGGCGACGCTCCTGTTTCTGCTGAACGGCTACTACCCTTCAGACGAGTTGAACGACTGCTGGCGAAAGATTTTGTTCACGGCGTTCCACGATGTCGTTCCTGGGACTGGGATGGACGAAGGCTACAAGGAAGTGCGAAGGATATTCTCTTACTTGGAAACTAAACTCGCTGACATCGGTGCGGCGATGCATCGTGAAATCATCAGGGAACTGCAAGAGCAACACGGCAGCGGGCGAGCAGGCTGAGCAGGCGGTGGCGAGGGAGAAGGGCAGGAAAGCGTGGGGGAGGGGAGAGAAGAGAGAGAGGAGGGAGGGAAGAAGCGGGGGAACCGAATAATAGTTTTCAACCCGCTTTCGTGGGAAGTGAAGAACTGGGTGGAGGTAGAGCTGAACTTCAAGCGAGGAGAAATCTTACGAATTGGAGGTTTAAGGAGCGGTGATGAGGAAATAGAAGTTGAGGTTATAAAATTTTCTCGGTATGAAGACGACACTTTAAGGTATGCGAAGATAGGGTTTGTGGCGACAGTGCCTCCTTTGGGGTATAAAATCTACGAAATAATGGAGAGAGAGCCGAAAGAGAGGAAGGGAAGGCGGGAAAATGATGAAAATTTCATCAGAATTGTCGGAAACACGATAGAAACGAGATTTTTCAAGGTGAGGATAGACCCTGAGCGTGCTTTAATAGATGTTTTCATGCCTGACGAGGAGATAGTGTGCCTCTGGGGGAATGATTTGGTGCTTGAGGAGGAGGCTGGCGACCTATACTACCACAGGCAGAGTTCAGACACGCCTTTGAAGACGGAGAGCGGAGAAGGTCTTGAGTTCGGCTCGTTCAGGGTTGAAAACTTCCGCATTCAGAAGAGTCCTTTGAGGCGTGTCGTCAATTTTGAATCCCGCTACTACTCGCTTCGCTGGCCTTACAAGCTAACGCACAAGTTTGAGCCTGTGCTTTGGCGGCATAATTTCCTCACTTGCATAAAAAAGATAGTGATTTACAAGGATATTCCACGCATTGACTTCGTTACGGTTGTTGAGGACAGGCATCCGAGGGCGAGATTGAGGGTGCGCTTTCCAACTTGCATAAATGAGCGGGAATACACTTGCGAATGTCAGTTCGGTGCGGTCGCAAGAGAAACAAACTTGTTCTACGCAGCGAAGCGGCGGAAGGCTGCATGTTCGCAAGAAGGAGCGGAAGCAGGGGCAGCAGGGGCAACAGGGGAGGAGAAGGAAGGCGAGGAGGAGTGGGTGGAAGAACCTACAGGAATTTTCCCCTCGCTGCGCTGGATTGACTACTCTGACGGCAAGAAGGGGCTGACGGTGATAAATAAGGGCATTCCTGAGAACGAAGTCAGGGACGGCTGCATATACTTGACGCTTCTACGCAGCGTTTTCATGCTCTCTTCAGACGGTAAGACGGGACCTGCGATTCCCGTGCCTGAGGCTCGTGAGTTGCGTAAATACACATTTATGTATGCTCTTTACCCTCACCGAGGGGACTGGCGAGAAGCGGAGTCATTCAGACATGCATACGAGTTCAACTACGAGCTTGTCGCTTCGCAGATGCAAGATAACGAAGAAGACGAGGGAATAATGAGCAGTGCTTCCTCGCTTCCAAACGCATTCTCGTTCTTGAAAATAGAGCCTGCGAGCGTCATCCTTACTGCTTTAAAGCGAGCGGAAGACCACGACGGCGATGCGGTCGTTCTCCGCTTCTACGAGGCAAAAGGAGAAGCAACAAAAGCAAAAATCACGCTTTTCAAGGCGCCGAGAGAGGTGAAGGAGGTGAATTTGCTTGAAGAGGAAGAGGAGAAGTGCGAAGAAGCAGCGAAAAGAAGAAATTTGAGCGTGAATGGGAATGAAATTGAGTTAGAAGTGAAGCCTTTTGAAATTGTCACGCTGAAAATGTGGTTTTAATTTGCGATTTAATGAGCTTCGCACTTTGCAAGACGCTTCTCTCTATTTCTCTCAACGCATCTTCCGCCATCTCTCTCGCAATCTCTCTTTTTCCCTCCTTCTTTGTTGCACTGACATATCTCCAATCCGCAGTATCTTCAGAAATCAATTCTAAAGTCGTTGCATTGTAGAGCAATACATGCCACTTTGCATCAAAGGAAAATCCGATATCCGGAAACTCTCCATAATCGATGTAAGTCTGCTCAAAGCCTGCAGGAAGTGAAAAATGCTCACGCATAACCCACGATTCCCAGTTACGCTCAGGAATCTCGAACTTCCAGAGGAAATAAACGTTTTTATTCTCCGAAGTCGGATTTCTTAACGTTATACTCGTCCTCATTACCTCTCCTGTTTTATATTCGCTTTTATCTGTTCTTATCTTAACGAAGGGTTTTATCTCGTTCACATGGACATCAGTTGAGAAAGAAGCTTCTTCACCGTCATCGTCAGTAACCGTTAGCGTCACCTTATAGCTTGTTGCAGAGGTATAGGAATGCGATACCTCAGCTCCAGACGCCGTAGAGCCGTCGCCGAAGTCCCACTCATAAGAAACAATAGTGCCATCAGGGTCGTAAGGTGCAGCATAAAATCTTATTTCCTCTCCAACCACAGGGTATTCAGGCGAGAACTCGAAATAAGCCACTGGTTGCCAATTATCTGGCTCTAACCCTTCCTCAGTTATGTCTATTGTTGTGTTATAATCAACATTTTCGCCGTTTATAGTCACGATTCTTATCATATTGAATCCGTGTGATGCAAACCACATTTCTGGCTCTGTGCATACAGGGTCCGTTACTATCAGATCGTAGTTAAAACCGAAGGGAGTAACATCAGTGTAGTTTCCATGGGTGTGCCCGCCAAACCAATAAACCCTGCACCCAGAGTTTTGGATTCTTTCTCTTATCATCTGTAGATCAGAGAGAGTAAATCCTCCCTTCATGTAAAGAGGGTAGTGAGTCAGCACAATAACTGTCTCTCCTTCGTTCTCTTCCAGCACTTCGTCAAACCATTGAAGAGTGTCATAATAGCAGTATGCAAGGGCACCATGAGGATCTCCGGGTCTCACCCTCCATGCGAAATCCAAACAAACGAATGGCATCCCCTGATATTCAAACCTGTAATTCTGTAAGTATGGTGGCTCGTAGTGTTCCTGTTTTCCCAGCTATTGCCGAAGAACTTGCTTAACTCCTCAAACTGCTCGCTAAATACTTCCTCAAAATATTCGTCCCCTAGATTCTCTCCTATTCTAGGATATGCAAGCGCTTCCGGATGACTTCTATCATCGGGATTAACTCGCCAGCTTCCATGACTCTCTGCGTGTAAGGCCAGACTTCATGGTTTCCTATTATCGGAATGTAAGGACACTCAAATCCTCCAAAATTTCTCTCGCCTTCACAAGTTCCTCTCGTTCCGCAGTGTCGCTGATGTCACCGAGAACAGCAACGAATCTCAGGTTATACTACGTCTTTGTGCTTGTTTATCCAATTCACTATTCTACCAGCCTCTCAGTGAGATAGTATTCCTGACCGCCTTCGCCACTCTTGAACCCCTCCCTACCGTAGTCAGGAAGCCCGTAGCCAATGTGCAAGTCCGTTATTATCGCAAACGACCAATTCGTAGTAACATTCACCTTCTTACTTATACTATGCGTAGCTGCTCATCATCCGTTACTGTTAGCGTTACCGTGTAGCTACCAGCATCTGAATAAGCATGCGTTACTACTTTTCCCGAAGCGGTTTCTCCATCACCGAAGTCCCATTCGTATGAGACTATTGAACCATCAGGGTCAGTAGAAGCGGATGCATCGAAGGTTATCTCCTCGTTAACTAAAGGATTTTTCGGTGAGAAAGTAAATGATGCCTTAGGAGGCTGGTTCGGGATTCCTTCCCCTTTCACTTTTATCAGCCAGACATCATCACACCTGCGCCGTAAGACTCTGTGGAGCCAGCGATGATGTATCCGCCATCCGATGTCTGCTGGACTGAGTAGCCACAATCACATGTGAACCACCAAAAGTCTTATTCCATTCTTCATTGCCTTCTGAATCCGTCTTTATCAGCCAAACATCATAGCGGCCAGCACCGTCAGAGTATGTCTCGCCCAGCAATAATATATCCGCCATCAGATGTCTGCTGGACTGACCATCCATGATCCTCATGTGACCCACCAAATGTCTTATCCCATTCTTGATTCCCATAAGAATCTGTCCTTATCAGCCAGACATCTTCACCGCCAGCGCCGTAAGACCCTGTCCTGCCAACGATGATGTATCCGCCATCAGATGTCTGCTGGACTGACTCGCCATAATCCCTATCTGGACCGCCAAATGTCCTGTTCCATTCTTCATTACCCTTTGGAATCCGTCTTTATCAGCCAGACATCAGGCGAGTAGCCTGCACCGTAAGAGACTGTGCTGACCAGCGATGATATATCCGCCGTCCGATGTCTGCTGGACTGAGTTGCCCCAATCCCTACTCTGAACCGCCAAATGTCTTGTTCCAGTGTTCATTACCTTCTGAATTCCGTCTTTATCAGCCAGACATCAGTACCACCAGCACCGTAAGAGTCTGTGCAGCCAGCGATGACATATCCGCCATCAGATGTCTGCTGGACTGAGTAGCCCCAATCATCATGTGAACCGCCAAAAGTCTTATTCCATTCTTCATTACCTTCTGAATCCGTCTTTATCAGCCAGACATCCCATAGCCAGCACCGTAAGAGGCTGTCCAGCCAGTGATGATATATCCGCCATCTGATCGTCTGCTGGACTGAGTAGCCTCCATCAGAACGTGAACCGCCAAAAGTCTTGTTCCATTCTTCTTCGGGTGGATTTGCTAAATGAGCAACACGCTCTCCTCCAATTCCCTGAGCGAGAGGTGAATGAAAATTCCTCTCTTCTTTTATCTGCGGATGGTCAAATGGAAAAAGATGATGAGACATGTTTTCACGGTAAAAAGGCATCACCGCTTCATCCCCCGCCTGAAGCAATTTCCCTTCTCCCACATGCCATGCAGAAGCAACACACACGAAAGCACAAAGCACGAAGGCTATGCAGACGCCAGCGAGATGTTTTATATCATCCATTTCAATCGCCCCCTTTCTAACTTATCTTGCTATAATATAAAATTTCCTATTCATATTACTTTTGCCCGCTTTAATGAAGGAGGCTCTTGAACAGTGGCTCGTCCTGCTCGTAGCTTTTTTTCAGGGAGAGTGCGATTTCCGCCTTTGCGAGCTCTCTACCCAAGTAAGCGGCATGCTCAAGCGAGGATACGAGACCCAAACGAAGAATGGTGTCAAGCACCTCCTTCGCATTCCTACCGACGATTTTCGTCTCCTTCCGCTCTTTCCCCTCTTTTCCCTCTTTCGTCTGTTTCGTCTGTTTCGTCTGTTCCGCCTGTTTCGTCAGTGAAGAGTGCGTGGCGAGTATTCTTGAGCCTGCGGGGGTCTCGCAGAGCTCTATTCTGAAACTGCCGAGGGGGTCAGGTCGCCAAGTCTCGCTTTCTTTCGCAACGACCACATTTGCGTCCTCTGCTTTCATCGCTTCCTCTGCTGCCGTCTTAAGAATGCGAGGTCTTCTCCTACGCTTCTCCTTCAGAACAAGGAGGTCAATACCGAGGTCTTTCGGCGTTGTCTTACGCTTTTTTGCGAGTAGCATCATTTCCGCCGCCCTTCTCAGCTCTGAAACGCAACCGACGCATTTATCGCTGTGTTCAGGCGTGAAAAGCACAGATGCGTTCAACTCTGATGCGATGCCTGCAAGGAGGGCATTCACACCGATGGAATCCGCATCCAAAAGCTCGGTTACATTTCCGACACCGAAGAAGAGAGGGGTTTTCTTGTCCCGCTCCCTGAAAAGTATGTAGTTTTTGAGGGATGCGGTGAAGCCGTAGCCGAGAGCATTCAAAACAGGGTCAGCAATCAAATTTTTTATGCCCGCATCCGCAGCAGAGCGTAAGTTCGCAAATAAACTATTCAAAATCCGAGCCTCTCTCGTCCCTTTCTCCTCTCTCCCTCTCTCTCCCACTTCCTCTTCCCGCAACGCCTGAAAGTCAGGCACAACGACCGCTGCTGAGACGCCAGCATCCGCAATTTTCTCTACGATGTGCATATTCTCGCTGTTCAGGCTCAAAACGATGTCAGCACCCGCAGAAACGCCAGCGAGCAGGAGTTCAGGGTCAAGCGTGTCCACAGAGATTGGCACGGAGGCATCACATTTCAAAGCAGCAGAGACCGCTCGCTCAACATCCTTCTCTTTGGCTGAGACATGCACGCCGATGTCAATCCAGTCTGCACCGCTCTCCAAGAAATATTGCATGCGCTTCTGAACCTCTTCTTCGCTCAAAAGCGTCGCATCCACAATCTCAGCACAGACCTTCATTCGTGAGTCGCCGCCGATTTTCACGCCCTTCACGGAGAAACTCGCAGACGCAGCACGCTCAAAAGAGGCGACTTCCTTCAAAGCGTTCTCACGACGCTTCTCCGACAGGAAAATATCCGCTGGAACGCTCGCAGAGAATTCAATCTCTGATGCATGCTTCAGCACCTCACCGATGTCCCTCGCATTCTTGGGACCCAAGCGGATTGGAATGCCCAACTCACGCTCAAGCTCGCTGAAATCCGCCTTGCAGAGTCCTGAAACGAGAATCATGTCGTAGCCTGCGAGACACTTCCGCAATTCGCACTGCGAGCGGGCATGTGCGTTTGCGTGTGCGTTGCGTGTTTTTGTGTGCGTGTGTGTGTATGTGCGTGTGTATGTGTGTGGGTTCGCAGTGAATCTGCGCTCAAGCGCCCTTTTGAGCGTTCTCGGCGTTGTGAACGCAGCAATTCCGATATTTTGCGTGAGAACCTCGCACTCGTGCCTCTCACCTTTTCCTTTTTGCTCCCGCTCCCATTCACGCAACGCTTCCTTCAGGATGCTTTCCGCTCTCTTCCCAGTCACAGCAAGAATCCTCATTTCCTCACTTCTCTACTGTTCTTCTCCCTTCCCGCTCTTCTGCCGATTCGTGTCTTTTGCGTCGGCGTGAGCGTCAGCGTCAGCGTTTGTGTCAGCGTTTGTGTCGGCGTGTGTGTCTGCGTTTGTGTCAGTGTGAGCGTCGGCGTCAAGCAGAGCGAGGAAGGGGTCTTCAGGCTTCTCCTTCAGCGTTTGGTAAACGATGAAAGTTTCAGTGCGTTCAACCGCTTCAAAAGCGTGCATTTCCCTTATGAAATCAGTCATTTCATCCTTATTTCTGAATAGAAGTTCAAGGAAGAAGTCGTATCTGCCGAAAAGTAGCTGAATTCTGCGGACATTCCTGCTTTTTTGAAGGAAATTAATGAGTTCTTTACGCAAACTCTCTGAAGGTTTCGCAATAATGAGGATATAAGCACGGAAAGATAATCCGAACTTCTCTTCATTAAGGCGAATGGTGAATCCTTCTGCAAGACCCTCCTCAAGAAACCGCTTTACTCGCTCAAAAGCGACCTGCCTGCTGACATCGCATCTCCTCCCGATCTCAGCGAATGGAAGCCTGCCGTTCTGAATCAAGAGGCGTAGAATGCATTTGTCCTTCTCTCTCAGCCTCATTTCCGTCGTTTGTCAAAATGAAATGCGGAATATTTATAAATTGCTCTGATATTTATGCCTCTGGGTTGGACGGTTGTTGAAAGGCGGAGGAAGGTGAATGTCGCTGGGCGAGAAGAGGCGAGGGCAGGAAAGCGAAGGGGGTGAAGGAGAAGGTGGTGCTGTTCACGCTGGATGACATTTCCATAGAGAGTTTCAGGGAGATATTCCGGGACATCGTCCGCATAAAAGAGAAAGCAGGGCTGAAGGCGATTGAGAGGAATCCGCCAGACCTGCTTGAGCGGGCGAAGTTGTATGCGGTGCGCTACCGAAACGGCAGTCTCGGCTGGACTTCAAATATATGGCATCGCAGCGAGGGCGGAACTGTTGTAATTGAGCGAGAGGAGGACTTGAAGCCCGTTCACAAGGTCTTAATGTTGAGAGTGCTTGAACATATTCTCGCACAAGGTCCGCTGATTCAAGTAGATGCGAAGATTGCAGCGGGAACGAGAGCGGAGATGAAATGCAGGCTCTTCTGCGACCCTCAATTTCCGGATATTGCTTACCGATGGCAGCAGTTGAACTTCCCTTACGAGCCCGCTGAGGGCGAAGAGCCGGATGTTGAGATATTTCACATTCCGCACTACTTGGACAATCCTCCGTTGAATGGCGGGGAACTGCTCAAAGTGCTGCGATTTCCTCACCACAATTACACAATTATTACTTGCAGCTCTTATCAGGGAGAGACGAAGAAAGGTTTTCTCTCGCACTGGATTTTCCATGTCTACAAAAAGGGCGGAACGGGAGAGCATGCATCGCTCAAGGAATTCACGGTCGTTCGTGCTGACGGGACGGAGAAAAGGGTGAGGATGTGCGTCTGGGGTCTCACAGGCAGCGGTAAGTCAACGCATGGTCTCTACATTTTCAACGAGCAGAACGCACCGCTATTCAAGGAGCAGTTCGGCGTGGATGTCCTCTCGCTTGTGAAGGATCAAGTGATAAAGAATGACGACATCGTTGCGATTTTTGAGGATTGCGTTATTTGTCCTGAGCGGGGCTCTTGGACGAAGACTGAGGATGTTGACGAGAGGCAGGTGGCAATTTACCGAGCAGCGCTCTCACCGAGAGCATTACACGAGAACACGGAGTTTGACGAGGAGGGAAACCCCTGCTTTGAGGGAAAGCTCTTCCAATACCACGGAAAGCCGAACAGGAATGCCCGCTCAAACTTGATGCTTGAGGACACAGGCTACTTTGACGGTAGCATCGTCTCTTCAGGACCGCTGAACATGGCGGTTTTCATTTCACCGGGCTACCTCACAGACTACGCTTGGGTTCGGATTGCGGATGCCGCTTTCGCTGCGAAAGTGCTTGCGGATGGTCGCACCGTAGGGCATCCCGCACAGGGAAAGGAGGGTGTTGGCGCCGAAAAATATGCGAGCAGGTATTGCCTGCCTTTCACGATGGGCGTCGGGAACGCTGCGCATGTCATTCGCTTTTACGAGTTCCTGAAGAAGTGGGAGGCTTCAGGCAACCCCGTTGAGGTCTACCTGATTAACACCACAGGAAGAGTCGGCGCAGAATACGAGTGGGTCACCGCGGAGATTAATGGTGAGAAAATGGAAGTGCCTCGCCCGAAGTTCAAAGAGGAGAACGGGAGGGTGAAGCCCGTCGGAGGCACAGGACCCTCTATTGAGGAGACCGAGCTTTTCCTACTGCAAGCAGCAAGAGGAGCGGTAGAATACAAGCCGCATCCGATTTGGGGCGAGAAGGTGCTTGTGCCTGTCAGCGTTGAAGGGCTTCCCGCAGAACGCTTGAAGGAGCTTGACCCATTCACTTACCGCACGATGGAAGAGATGCGAAGCCTCCTGCGTGTGCAAATAAAAATCAGCAAGATGCACCTCGACAAGCAGTGTCCCGGGCTGCCTCCCGAGATATACAACGCAATGGATTTTTAATCTTTGTTTTTGCATGCAGTTCTTCATCTATGTTCCCTCGCAAGGATAAGTGTAAAGCGCTGTTAGCAGTTTAATTGTTTAATGCGTGCCATGCTTGGAGCAGGATTTGAAAGCCAGCAGGAGATAAAGTGAAGGCAGCACAAAGCCCTTTGCGATGCCTATGTGGCTATACGCAGTCCCCTCTCTTGTGTCCCTCACAAAAATCCTCTCAAGGCGTCAGCGTGTGCGCATGATGCTGCTACCTGCAACATTTTAAATGAGCGGTGAAGAAGGTTTTGGGACGCTTTTGGGGACGCTTGGAGGGGGTGAGCAAGCATCGGCGAAAAGGCGTGGATGGAAAGGAGCGGTAAGAAAACGAGGAATGTCCCTGGATGGGAGGATGCCCCTGTTCCTGCGTGTTTAGGCGGAGATGAGCGCTCGCTGACTTTTTGTTGCGACCCTCGCTCTCCGTTCGTGGGTATGCCATTCAACTGCAGGCGAGATGAACTGCTTGCGAAAATCGGGCTTTCTGCGGAAGATTTCGTGCGCATAAAGGATGAATTCTCAAAGGAGAACGGCTGGGATGACCCGAGAGTGTGCTTCGGCTCACTCGCATACTGCTGCATGAGGCGGCATGGCTGCCCGTTCAGGGACGCCGTTCTCTCCGAGCTCTACGGCGCTGAGCGTGCATACTACGAGTATTTCCGCCGGAAGAAGGAGCTTGCCAAGCGCATATTGGAGGAAGCGAGGCGGAGGCGTGGCGGAAGCAGCGTGGAGAACGG
Source organism: Candidatus Methanophagales archaeon (assembly GCA_024699715.1). Taxonomy (GTDB): domain Archaea; phylum Halobacteriota; class Syntropharchaeia; order Alkanophagales; family Methanospirareceae; genus Methanospirare; species Methanospirare jalkutatii. Next base: position 18,618 of record JANPRD010000011.1, on the reverse strand, counting down.
CGTAGAGTGTGAATAAACGCACAAGTGAGGGTGAAAGCGATGAAAATATCTCTGGACATAGAATTGAAGGACATTCCAGGGCAGCTTGTGCGTGCGTTGGAGCCGATTTCGGAGCTTGGAGGTAACATAATAAGCGTGATGCATCACCACGAGAAGAAGACCCCGCTTGGAAATATTCCCGTGCAGGTCGTATTTGAGATGGATGAGCGGAATGTGGATGCACTTGTTGAGCGACTTCGTGAGCGAGGCGTGAATGTCCTGCGTGTTGGAAAGGAGCGATTGAAGGCATCAAAGCGTGTTATTTTGATAGGTCATATCGTCCATTCCGACATTAGAGATATAATAGATAGCATAGACAGGACGGGATTTGCGGAAGTTGTTGAGCTTTCTCTTGAAATGCCCGCAATAGAGAAGAAATCCTCCGCATCTTTGAAGATAAGTGCGGTTAGCGATGAGAAATTGGAGGAAGCGATGCGAATTTTGGCTGAAAAACTGCGAGAAAAGGGAATTATTCTTATATCTCCTATTTGATGAGGTGGTTTGGGTGAAGTATAGATGGGATGAGTGGAGGTCATTGAGGAGGGTGCGTGGCGAGAAGAAGACGGTAAAACTCTCAATTGTGGGCTTCGGGAATGTTGGCGGTAGCGTTGCGGATTTGATTTTTGCGAAGCGTTCAGCGTTGTGGCGAGACTTCGGCTTGGATATTAAAATTGTAGGGGTTGCGGATGCGAAGGGCGTTTTCGTTGAAGAGGACGGGATTCCTGCGGAGAAATTAAGAGAGTTCAGGGCGAAGCACCGAGTCGCTCCGAACACGGATTTAAATGCGGTTGAGATGATTGATGCGGTGGAGCATGACTTAGTTGTTGAGGCAACTCCTACGAATATTGAGAGCGGTGAGCCTGGCTTAACGCACATTCTCACGGCGCTGAAGGCGAGAAGGCATGTCGTCACATCAAATAAAGGACCGATTGCCTTGCATTACGAGCGTTTGATGCGACTTGCAGCCGATAACGGCGTTCAGTTGAGGTTTGAAGCGACGGTGGGCGGTGCGATGCCGCTGATTTCGCTCTGCCTTGAGAACCTCGCAGGCTCGGAGATATTGAGTGTGAAAGGCATACTGAACGGCACTTGCAATTACATCCTCACAAGAATGTCGGAGGAGAAACTTCCGTTTGAGCATGCGCTCAGAGAGGCTCAAGCACTCGGAATCGCAGAGAGCGACCCATCGCAAGACATCTCTGGCGAGGACACCGCTGTGAAACTTGTGATTCTCGCAAATGCAATATTCGGCATGAACGCATCACCGAAGGATGTCTCCGTGCAAGGCATCTCTGAAATAACGCCTGAAGCTTTGCTTCTTGCGAAGGACGCAGGATACACGATAAAACTCGTGGGCGAAGTCTCAAGAGAGCGGTTGGAGGTCGCTCCTCGCCTCGTCCCGAAGGGAGACCCGCTGGATGTGAAAGGCACGCTGAATGTCGCAACCGTGAAGACAGACATCGCCGGCGACATCACAATCGTTGGAAAAGGCGCAGGCCCTAAGGAGGCGGCGAGTGCCATTCTTTCCGACATTTTGAAAATTTTCGCATAATTTGGCTTAATTCATGCTTTCTTTACCGCAGCCTCCAACCGCACCCGCATGCTCGTCAAATAGAATATGTTTAACGGGAAAGGATGACAAAATAAATGCATGGACGGAGAGCGACCGAGGGTGCGGATGGTTCGTGAGATTGGCTACAGGGTGTTAATGCGGAACGCCGACGGGACGCCTCGTCAAGTGCTGCGTTGCTTCGTAAAAGAGGGAGAATACGGCAGATTTCTCTCAATAGAGCGGCACTGGGTTCAAAGGATGGAAGGCGAAGAAATTGTGGAAAGCAAGTGGGCTGGCAGAGTAATAAACTTCCCATGCGACAGGAGGCGTGCGCTCGCCATGCTAAACTCCATTCGTGAGCTTGTGGAAGCGAGCTTTGCGTTTGAGGACGAGACGCACAGATATGGGGACACCGAATAAAATCCGCTGCCTGAGGCGTGAGCGTGTCGTATGTGTGTGAGGGTGAGGTCGTGAGCGTGAGAATGTGAGGTGAGGAGGCATGAAGGTTTTAGTTTACCCGCCGAACAGTCTGATTCTTGCGGATTTAGTTGAACGATTTGGGCATGAGCCAGTGGTGCTGATGAAAGAAGTGGCGAAGCATGTCAGGGATGCTGAAATAGATGCACCGCCGTTGAACATCACGGAGGAAGACATAAAGCGCTCGTTGAAATATGTCTCTGTGGAGGAGCCTGCGGGTCTCAAAGGTCGTATTGGACTGCTCGCACCATTGCTTGAGAAAGCCGAAGCGTCAATTATTCTGACGGATGCACCACCCACTTACGGATGCATGGGCTGTGCGGTCGCAAACGAGCTTTTCAAATTCCTCATTCGGAAGAAGGGCATACCGACGCTTGAGGTGCGCTACGAGGGCGGAGAGAAAATGGAGGAAATGGTCGCAAAAATAAAGGATTTCTTGGAACGCCTGCGGAAACAGGAACAAGAAGCACAAGAAGCGAAGAAAGAAGGCATCGGAGAGAGTGGCGAGAGGGAGGCGGTGTGAATGAGGGCGAGGGTGGCGCAGATTTCCTGCGGGACGGAATACAGCGGAGTTCAGCCCGTTTTGAACGAGATGGCGGAGCGTGCGGGGATTGAGTTAGTGTATCCTGAAATGACGGTTGAGGAGGTGGAAAAAGCCTGCGAGGAAGTAGGCTTCAAGGTGAAGAGTCCGTCGTTGAACATGATGATTGCGAGAGCGGTCTCAGCATTGAAAGACCCGACGATAAGGGGAGCAATCCTCCTTACTTGCTTCAAGTGTTCTGAAGGAACAATTGTGAAGGATGTTGTGCGGAGGTTCTTGCATGAGCGTCGCAGGGATTTGCCCGTAATCACATATTCAAATGTGGAGAAGCCGAAGCCTGCTGAAATATTCGCAAGGCTTGAGGCGCTCAGCACGATAATCACAAGAAAGAGTTTGCTCATGCGAGAGCGTCAGGAAGGCACAACTCTCGGCATAGATGCAGGCTCTTCAATGACCAAAGCGGTTGTCATGCGTGAGAACGAGATTGTAGGTGCTGCGTGGCTTCCGACGACAGACCCAGTGAGGAGTGCGGATGAGGCTGCGAAAAAAGCACTCGCAGATGCGGGAATATCGCATGAGAAGCTTGATGCAATCGGCGTCACAGGCTACGGCAGAGAGCTCGTCGCAGACTTCTTCCACGCAAATTTGAATTTGGAGGAGGTCAGCGTTGTTGCGAAGGGTGCTGCGATGCTCGCTGAAATGCACAGAGGCGAGGCAACCGTCATTGACATCGGTGGAATGAACAACAAACTCATTCTAATGCGTGATGGCATCGTCAACACTTTCAACCTCGGAGGCATCTGCGGCGGCTCTTCAGGACGCTTCTTGGAGGTCGCCTCGCACCGCTTGGATGCGAGCATTGAGGAGCTCGGCGAGCTCGCACTACAAAGCACGCAGAAATTTGAACTGCAAAGCTACTGCATGGTCTTCGGCATTCAGAGTCTTGTTGTTGCGTTGGCGAGTGGCATTAAAAGGGAAGATGTCGCAGCAGCAGCATGCCGTTCCGTTGCGGAGCAGGTCTACGAGAATCAAATACGGGAGATGCATGTATCCCCGCCAATTATATTTGTAGGAGGCGTTTCGCTCGTTAAAGGCGTTAAAAAGGCGTTTGAAGAACTCCTCGGATACGAGCTCATTGTGCCTCATCACTCGCAGTTCGCAGGCGCAGTCGGAATCGCAACACTCGCTTCCGGCGTGTAAACAATCTCTCTCTGAAGAGCGTGGCATTCCACGGCAGGGGTGGAGTGCTTGCGCCGTCGGGTGCAGGTTGTTTACTATGGGGCTTAGGCAGCAGCCTTCATGCGGATGAAACACCTCGGGATGCTCCCCCAGTCCCAGGCGCTGTAGAGGAGTGCCCTGCCTGCTCTGATGTCCGTGTGATGGCAACTCCGAGGGGCAGATACGAGCGCTTGCTCAGCCGATTACCGGCATGAGGGGCGAATTCCCAGAACGGGAATCCGTTCGCCCCTCTAAAGATTTGTGGAGGTGGAGAGGGTAAATGAAAAGAATCATGGAGGGGAGATAGCGCAATTCTTGCAACGGACTGGATATGCGGAAATTTTGAAAAGGGCTCATTCAACTGTTGTCATAGGAGGCACGCTACTTGCTGCATCTGCTGTGCCTGAATTGCTCGTTTCAATTGTTGGGGGTTTAGGAGCTAATTTAATTGAAGAGTTTATCAGGAGATGGTTTAGTAAGAGGAAAAATATGAGTATAGGGAAAGAGAAGAGAGAAGAATACATTGCTGGATTAAATAAAGAAGAGTTTGCGGAGTTAGCAAAAGAGTTAGGAGAAAAAATTAGCAAAATATTTCATGATGAATTGAGGGAATTTTTTGAAGAATTGAAGAAAGATGATGAATTGAAGAGAATTTTTGAGGAAATTATCGGGAGGAAAGTGGATGTAATTACTGAAGAAATTGGTAAATTACATGAAGAGCATCTGGAAATTTTGAAAGAATTAAGAATGTCAGGATTAGTGAGTTTAGAAGAGTTTATAGAAAAGTGGAAGAATAGAAGAAATGAAAAGGAGAAAGAGAGATTTTATGAGGGCTTTAAAATAAGGGGATGGGCTCCTATAATAGAGAGATGGGATATAAAGCGAGAAATTTCTGATGAAATAGAGAAGGAATTAAAAGAAAAAACGGGAGTTTTAATTATTGGAGAAAGTGGAAGTGGGAAATCTGTTTTGATAAAAAGAGTTGCATATAGTTTATATGAGCAGGGATGGAAGTGTTTTGAAAGAGTAGGCAGTATAAATATTAACGGAATATTAAAAGCGTTTGAAAATGATACTAATTATATAATACTCATTGATAATGCTTCAGATTATTCTGACGAAATAAAAGAATTGTTGAATGCAATCAATGGGATGGGTATAGAAAATATTAAACTACTAATGGCAGAAAGGATTGATAAATGGGCGGAAGGGGGATTGAGTGAATATGAATTGAAGGAAAATGATGTTGTTCTTAAAGAATTAAAACTTACTCCAAAAGATATTAAAAACTTTTTAGGAAAGAAATACGGACTAAAAGGAGAAGAGCTTGAAATAATTTCATCTTATTTTACCGAGAATTTTGCTGGAAAAAAGGGAGAGTTTATATTTTTGTTAATGATGGGTTCAAAACAAAGAGAGAGGAAAGAGATAATAAGAAGAAAATATGTCAGTATTTTTGAGGAATCAAGATTAAGTGAATATGAAAAGAAATTGCTCAGAAGAATATTTACAATAAGAGCATACGAAGGAGATTATCCTAAAAGCATTATAGAAATGGGAAGTTTAGAAGAATTAGAAGAAATACAATCAAGTCTTAACTCCTTGGAAAGAAAAGGACATATTATCTACAATGAATATATTGAGACTTATCATCCATTTCTTTGCAAAGAATTTTTGCAGATGGCTATGGAAAGAAAAGAACTGTCCATAGGAATTGTTAAAATGTATTTTGAAGAATATTTGAAAAATATGGAAAATTTTGTGAATTTGTTAAGGGTAGGAACTAACATCGGTATAGAAAAAAATTTAGATTTGATGTCTATTAGTGTGGAATTTTTAGAAAAAGCCGTTAAGGTAAGTAAAAAAGGAAGAGAGAAAGCAGTAGCGCTAAATAACTTGGGAGCTGCTTTATCTGATTGGGCAAAATTAATAGAAGGGAAAGAGCCAGAAGAAGCGAGAAAGAAATATGAAAAGGCAATAGAATGTTATGATAGAGCGTTGGAAATAAATCCAAATTTTGCTGAAGCATGGATGATAATAAAGGAGTAGCATAGAATGTATGAAGGTTGGAAATAAATTCAAATTTGCTGCATGGATAATAAGGATGCATTGGTAAGAAGACGAGAGCAATAGAATGTTATGATAAGGCGTTGGAAATAAATCCAAATTATGCTGGAGCATGGTATAATAAAGGATATGTATTAGATGAATTGGGAAGATATGAGGAAGCAGTGGAATCAAAAGGGAAGGCAGCTTTTTTGTTTTATTTGGAAGGCAGGATGATAGATGCCTTTGAGATTTTTAAAGAAGTTTATGATAAGAGATTGAATATACCTATATGTTACGAATGTGGAGTTGCTCTTGCTTCTCTGCTTTGTCTGAGAAATGAAGAATATGATGAAATTGTTGCTGATTGCAATAGAAACAAAGATAAGATATGTTCTTCGGCAAAAATAGTTTTGAAATATCTGATTGATGGAGAGATAGAGGGAGAAATAGAAGTAAGAGATGAAAAAGATGCGGTTTTCAAAGGTTTGTTGGGAAAATTGACTGAAATGGAGTGAAAGATAGGCGAAAAAGTGGAAATAGAGGTTGTAAGAATTTTGTTCAAGCCTCAGTTTCTTGCGACCCCGTGTCTCTGCAAAAAGTTTTCAATTCTTGCGAGAGCCTCCCTGATTTTCTGTTGAGAGAGGGCGTAAGCACACCTGACGAAGCCCTCGCCAGCCTCACCGAAGACGCTACCAGGCACAACTACAACTCGCTCCTCAAAAAGGAGCCTGCGTGCAAACTCCTCCGAGGACATGCCTGTTGATGCGATTGAGGGAAATGCGTAGAAAGCACCCTTAGGCTCAAAGCATTCCAAGCCGATTTCACGAAGTCCTGCGACCATGAGTTTGCGACGCCTGTTGTATTCAGAAATCATACGCTCAACGGAATTCTCGTCCTTTATCGCTTCTAAAGCGGCGATTTGAGCGGGTGTAGGCGCACAAAGCATCACATATTGATGAATTTTCATCATCGCTTCAATGATTTCGGCATTAGCAGCTGCGAATCCGATGCGGAAACCCGTCATTGCGTGTGCTTTTGAGAATCCGTTGAGCAGAATTGTCCGCTCCTTCAAATCATCGTCAAGCGATGCGATGCTCACATGCTTTCCCTCGTATGTCAGTTTTCCGTAGATTTCGTCTGAAATCACGATGAGGTCATGCTCAACGACGACATCCGCAATCTCCTCCAAATCTTTCCTGCGGAGAATCGCTCCCGTCGGATTGTTCGGGTAGTTCAGCACCAACGCCTTCGTTTTCTCCGAGATGCTTTCCTCTAAAGCGTCTGCGGTGAGCCTGAAATCCTCCTCAACGCTCGTTCTCACAGAAACAGGCGAGCCTCCTGCGAAAATCGTGCAAGGCTTGTAGGAAACATACGAGGGTTCATGCACAATAACCTCATCACCAGGGTCAACAATCGCACGGATTGCAATATCAGCAGCCTCGCTGACGCCAGTAGTGACGATAATCTCGCTTTCAGGGTCGTAAAAAACGCCTATTTCCTTGTAAAGCATGTCAGAAATTGCCTTCCGCAGTTCAAGAAGACCCCAATTGCTCGTATATGATGTGTATCCCTTCTCAAGAGCGTAAATGCAAGCCTCTCTTGCGCTCCAAGGCGTCGTGAAGTCCGGCTCGCCGACACCAAGCGAAATCACATCCTCCATGCGTTGAGCAATGTCAAAGAACTCTCGGATTCCGCTGCCTCGAATCCGACGCACCCTCTCCGAAATCTTCCTTTTCAGACCCTTAACTGATTCCTTCTCTTTCACTCAACACACCCCCCTCCTCCACTTCCTCTCCCTCGCTTCCTCGCCTACGCTTCCACTTCTGCCTCTCCTCCGCTCCGCTCGCATCCGCCCGCTTCAAAGTGAAATTGTGAGCCTTTTGTCTTCTTCCTCTTCTGTGCAAAGGATGCCGTCTTCCTTGTAAGTTTTGAGGAGGAAGTGCGTGACAGTCTCACGGACATGCTCAAGCGGTGCGATTTTCGCAGCGACGAAGTATGCGACCTCACGCATTGTTTTGCCCTCAACAAGCACAGAAAGGTCGTATTCGCCTGAAACCAAGCGAACTGTCTTCACTTCTGGGAATCTCGCAATCCTCGCTGCGATTGCATCGTAACCTGCGTTCCTCTCCGGGCTAACTTTCACATCTATTACCGCCTTAACGCTCTCAATTCCCGCCTTCTCCCAGTCTATTACCGCCTTGTAGCCCTTAATCACGCCTCTACGCTCAAATTCTTGAATGATGCGACGCACTTCTTCCGCCGAAATGCCTACCATTTTCGCTATTTCTTCTTCGCTTGCACGGGCATTCTCCTCTAAAATACGCAAAATCTCCTCACTCTTCCTTTCAATTGCATTCTCCATTTCTTCCTCTGCCTCCTGACGCCCCACATTCCCGACCGAATTAAACGAACTTAAAGACTTCTTCAGGCAGTTCGCCGACGAACTTTTTGAACGCATCGGGCCAATTTTCAGGGTCAAGACCCTTTTGAGCGAGGAAAACGGCGGTCCAGCGTTCAAGCCCGACGCCAGAGCATCCTGACCAGAGTTCCCTGCCGCTTTGCAGTTTCACGCCGAAGCTCTTCGGGTATTTGTCGCCGTTTATGCTCACATTTTGGAACTCAAGCCACTTTCCGTTGTAAGGCAGAAAGCCCTCAAAGTCAATTGTGCCGACTTCCTTTTGAGATGCGACGCCTGCACGACCTTCCTGAGCCATGAACCATGGCGTTACCCACGCTTCTCGCCACTCAATGTCAAGAATCTTATCAAAAACGATGCGGTATCGCTCCCTCAATCGTTGAGCATGCTCAATTACTTGCTCTTTCGTGCCGATGAAAACGAGTTCAACACGGTGAAACTCGTCAACTCGCTCAATTCCGTGAATTCCTCCGCTCTCGTATCTGTGAGAAGTGCCGGAACGGTCAAAAATGCAAATCGGTAAGCACTCATCAGCAAGCACTCTTCGCTGCAAAAACACCCAAAATGGCGGACACTGCGCATAGCAGAGACCACCGATGTTCTCTATGCGCTCCATTATTTTTTCAGTTGGAATCTCGCCCGTGACTTTGAAGTAATCTGCGATGTCCTCCCAGAACTCAGGGTCTCTCGTCTTCGGCACGCACACATAGTAAGCTTCGGGGTAAATTGCACGAGCATGCCCAGAACGCTTCCAAACATCCCAAGAAACGACCTTCGGGAAAATCATCTCCACATATCCCAAAGGATAGCACACTTCCTCCAAGAGAATCTTCTCAAATGCTCTGAATAAGCGTGTTACCTGCGGACCGTAAATCCACTGACCTCTTGCGGAGCCGTGCCTTATCCAGCCCCTGCGAAGCATCTCTTCCGTCGGGTCTTTGTTGAAGAAGAACTCCTTACGCCTGCTCTCAAAAAGCAGTTCCCAGTGCTCCTTCTTACCGCCCCAGCGAGCAGCCTCCTTTTTCTCCTCAAGCAACCTCAAAATCCTGTCCGGAATCCTCCGCTCCAAATCGCTCTCGGTCAAATCAAGCGAAATGACAATATTTCCGTCGGAATAAGAGATGCTTTTGACGAAAGGAAGCGTTTTTAGCTTCAAACCTTGCGATTCCATCTCTATCTCATATTTTTTAACTTCAATTCCTCGCAAACCTATGCGATATTTGCCGAGAATTGGCGCCAAATTCTTTCTGAAACGGAGAAGAGCGTCGTGAGCTCGGACAAAGCGGTCAGAGTGTATTTCCAATTCTATGTTCCCATTGAGAACTTTAAAAGACACAATCTCAGCACCGCAGCCCGCAGGCGCCCCCCTCTTCAACAAGCCCTCGTTGCACGCACTCACGAATTTCCGCAACTCTGCGACCGCATCTTCGTTCAAATCTGCACTGCACTTCAGCACCGCAACGAGCCGAAATCTTAGTGCTGACGGCTCTCCCTTCCCTTTCTCTCCCACTTTCTCTTCCTCTTTCTCCTTCTCCGCCCCCGCTTCCGTAGCAGTAGCACGAGTCATGCCTTAACACCTTCCGCTACCGCTTTATTTCTCTCTTTCCCTCGTTTGCTGCTACTCCCTCGCCACCGAGAAGGAACAATCTCAACATTTCCCCAAGAGGCGAGGAACTTGCCGAGAATCACCAAAGCACCGTGAATGCGAGCGTCCTTCAAGATGCTGAATGCATTTTCAAGCGAATTCCTGCCTTTAACGGCGTTACAGAGTGCTGTTGCTGCTGCATCTGCGAGTGCAGCGCTCATCACTTATGACAGTTGCGGCATCTGCACAGCCGAAGCTGATGGAATGCCCGACAGTTGCGGAGGATGTGCATACACCGACGATGGCATTAGTGGGCTTCACTTTTATCGCAATTTTGCCAGAAAAGGGGCTTTCGCCTGCGTATATGCCCACAAACACTTCTCTGTCTGCGAGGATTGCAATATCTCCGCCGTTGTCGACGATTGCGAATGAAGCACCTGCTTCTCTCATCCGCTCAACTGCAAGCTCCGCAAGCGTTCCTGCGACCGCAGCCATCGGCCCGATGTTGAATATTTCGGTCGCTTTCACCATTCTTCTGGCAACCTCAGGCATCTCTTCCCACTCCTTTTCTGTGAATTCGTAGCGCTCAAGTGTGAGCATGAAAAGAGGATGCCACCTGATAAATCGCTCCAACTCCCGCCTTTGCCTCATTAATTCTTCCTTCGCCACCTCAATATGCTTCTTCTCATCAGCAGTTATCCAAACAGATGTCTCCTTTATCCTGAAATGCTCCCTCAGCACCATCGCATCCTCCACATCCTCCCTTACGCTTTACGCACATAATATCTCCCCTCACATTCAGATGGAAATCTTTATATGCTGAATTTCGCTTCAGAACAGCAGGGTGGTGTGAGCATGAAGTTACTGCGGCGATGCTTCAAAAGGTGTGTTGCCAAGTTTAAGTATTTGAGCATTCTCGCAGTTTTGTTCTGTGTTTTTGCGAGTGCGACGGCAGGAGCGAGCAGCGTTGACGAGCTTTTGGAGAAGAGCGAGATTGCGCCTAATCCCGTTCCTGCGCTGCACGTCACAGGCTACGAGCTCTCGCCTGAGGTATTTCTGCCGGGAGATGTCGGCATTTTGAAAGTAACGCTGAAGAACACGCAGGAAGAGCCTATTGAGAAGTCTGTTGAGCTTGAGGAGCCTGGGGAGAAGAGCAAGACGGTTGTAGAAACGGAAACAACATTCACGATGGACGCATTTATAAGCGAAGCATACATCGTTGAGCGGGATTTCAAGGTATTTAACAGGCATACTTCTGTGGGATTTGTGGGTCCTGGCGACGAAATAGAGCTTGCTTTCAAAATAAAAGCGCCACAATCGCCGGGTATTTACATGCTTAAGTTCATTGCTGATGTTGAGGATGCGCATGGAAATATTTGTAAGGGCATCAGATACTACATTCCAGTGACAGTCAGCCATTCTTTACGCATTTATCCGCATAATGTTTCGGAAGGAGGCGTGGAGTTGGCGGTAGTAAATGAAGGGTCGGGCGGAGTTCAAGCGGTTTTCGTTGAAGTTTCAAGAGAGAATGGCGTTGAAATTGATGAATGTAGCAAAATTGCATACATAGGCGATATGGATGCGGGTGAAATGAAAACAGCATCATTCAAAATAAATGAAAAAGGAGGAGGAAACGGTGAAGTTTGCTTCGTAGCAGAGATTCAAAAATGGAATAAATGAGCATCGCACAGATGAAGTATGTGTTAATGTAAGGAGTGAGAGCAGGGGCGAGAACGCAGAAAGAGGCGGAAGCGAAGTGAATGAAGAGGTAAAGAAAGAAGAGGGAGAAGAAAGAGAGATGGAAACGATGTGGAACGAGAGCTTTGCAGTGAACGGAAGCAATACAGTTGATGTTCACTCCAGTGGTAATGATGAGAGGCGCCAAATTTCTTATCTTTTATCCTTAAAATCTTCAATATATGCGCCATTTTACGCTAAGAAATTCCAAGAATCTTATGCATTTGCGGTATAACATGCACATTTTCAATAAATTGCCCCGCAATCTCTGAAAGTTTGAACATCTCCTCAATACTCGGAGGTTCCACACGCCTCATTCGCCGCTCACCCGCCTGCTCCGTTTGCTCCGCTTGCTCCGCTTGCTTCGCTTGCTCCGCTGGCGAGACAGGCTGAAGCACAAAATCAACATCAAACGAAGCGATGTCTTTGCAGATGCGCTCAATCTCCTCCGCTTTCGTCCCCTTCAAAACGACGACTTTTACAATCGTCTTCAATCCCTTCTTGGCGGAAATTCTCACAGTCTCAATCTCATTTCCGTATAGTTCATCGTATTTTTCATGTGAAATTGCATTATGATTACTCAATTTTATGTCTATGGATGCGAAATCAAAAAAATCTGCGACGGATGCGAATGCTTTTGCGTTGAATCCGCTCGTTTCAATATAATTTTTGAAGCCTTCGGATTTCGTTTTTGATGCGAGCTCCTTCAAAAATGAGGGTTGTGCGAGAGGTTCGCCTCCTGTGAAAGAGATGCTGTGCAAGTCAGCGGTCGCAAGCGCTTTCACGCAACGAAGCACCTCAGAAACATTCATTTCGGTGCCTGCTTTGAAATTTCTCGCTTCAGGCGTGTCGCAGTAGGAGCAACGCAGGGGGCATCCTGCAAATCGTATGAATATTTGACGGCGACCAACAAGCGTTCCTTCGCCCTGAAAGGAGCTGAAAATCTCAAAAATGCGACCACACGACTGACTGCTCTCATTCCTGATGACACTCATTCAAATTCGCCTCTCTACTTATGCTTTCTATTCTTTTCAACCTTTCACGAATGGCTCGCCAGTGGCTTCCCTCCCAGTAAATTCTGCCGCATGCCTCACATATCCAGAAGTCAATTTTGCCGATGAGCGCCTTCGGCACATAATCAATGCTACGCAGTTTCGCCTCCTCGCTCCTTTTAACAAGGCGAATAGGTGCGTTGCACTCGCTACATCTCTCCGCAACAGGCTCAAGCCTCAAATTTAGTGATGAAACAAGCTCGCACAACTGCCCGTCCAAGTCGTCGCTACGCACTAAAATGCTTTTTACACCCGCTCGCTCTGCGTTTAACGCCAATTCTTTGTCCCTCGTGAGCAGAATTCTCCTTTCTTTGCGAGCGAAAGAGAGGATGTGATGGTCTTCGTCCTCATTACTCTCGCTTCCTTCGCATAAAGAACCGGCATAAACGGTGTCGTAGCCGAGGATGCGTAGCCAAGTGCAGAGTTTTCCGAGCATTCTGTCCGCAACGAACCGCATCTGAACGGAAAAAAATAGAAAGGAGGAATATTTTTTCACACTCTTTTTGCAGCCTCTTCAATGTCCTCCTTCTTCACGGTTTTCCTGCCAGAGTGCTTTGCGAGTGCGACAGCCTCCTCTGCGACCTTCCTTGCATACTGCTCAACGAGCTCAACGAGTGTTGTGCTTGCGTCACCGCTCACTCGCTCTGCGCCCGCCTGCTTTATTATTCTTGTGATTGGAGCAACGGGCAGTTCCGCCATTTTCCCTCACCAATTTCAAGTGAAGAACCGCTCTTTAAAAGCTTTTCGGTCAGTTGCTCGTTGAGAAGGCGTCAAAGCCACCTACTCAAATTCTTCTGCGGTGATTCAGCGAAATAAGAAGCGTCGTAGCCGAAAATTTGAAGAATTCGCACCGCTGCTGGTATTATCTGCTTCTGCACATAATAATCAGCGTCTATGTGGAAAGAACGCCCCATTGCGTCTCTTATTTCATTTCCACGCACATCAACCGCTATCTCAATCGGAAATGCCCGCTCACTCGTTTTATCCTCTCCCGCACCACCAATACCGCTCCTTTTCGCCCTCTTCTTCCTCTCCTTCGCCTTACCCACCCCTCCTCCCTTTTACAACGCTTCTTTTAACCCCATCTCCGCCTATCCCGCCCCTTTCTCCACGCTCACCTGCAGCTCCCAAAACCGTCTCACATACAATCACATACGGTATCTTTGAGCCTATTTCATATATGACATTCGCATCTTTCGCCACTTTTGCAGCAACTACATGCGCTTGCTTCGTCTCATATCCTTCTATTTTCTTCGTTAGTGTCTTGTAAATGATGAGTTTTTCTATTGGTATTTTGCCAGAGCGTAAATCTTCAATGACATCTCGCACATATTCAGCGGCTAATTTCGCATCCTTACGCCTCAAAATGATTTCAATCACTTTCATTTGCACTTCCTTCGCAAGCTCGCACCAGTCACCTCGCCTCGCTTCTAAACCTCTGACGACAATTTCGCCATCCTCAGTCAGCGCAGCATACCTCTTCTTCTTTCCTGTGAAGAATATTGTCTTGAAAAATTCCTTTATCTCAAGTTTTGCGAGCTCCCATTCCGAAGATATTGCATCCGCAAGCTCCTTCGCCCTCTTAATTATCTCTTCTTTCGTCGCTTCACCGCTCAATTTTGCGAAAATGCTGTCCGTATCGCCGTAAATCACATCAAAACCGAGCGATTCCGCCATTTTTATCGCCTTTTTTATGAAATATCTTCCCCAAGCGGTCGTCGCCTCCGCACACTCCTTTCGGTAGAACTTTGCTGCACTCCAGCCTGTGTAGCCGTAGAACGCATTCGTTAAAATCTTCAAGCAGTGCTGCTGAACATCCAAAATGCGTGCTTCTTGGCTATCTTTCCCCTCCTTTTCCGCAACTTCTTCCATTCTTCGCTTTATTTCTCGCCTCTTCTCCACAAGCTCGCTCAATATTTGCTTGAAAAAGCCATCAGGATGCTTCCTAAATGCATGACCCACCTCAGGTGCAATGTAAAAGTCATCCTTATTCTTAACCGCTTCGGGAGGCACAAATGTGTCGGGAGATATGTTAAAAGAGAGCATTATTGAGGGATACATGGATGAGAAGTCAAGAGAAATGACATTCTCATGCAGTCCTTTCTTCGGTGGCAGGACGAAACCGCCCTCGTAAGACTCTGCACGCCCTTCTCTTCGCTGCGGCACCAGTTCGCCACGCTTGAACGCCTCGGAGAGAAGCAGTGCCTCTACTTGCCTACCTCTGCCCATGTTCGCAAGTATGTCAAGCGGGCAACGCAGAATGTGCGAAAGCTCAATCTGAAGCGGTAGCAGACGCTCCGCAATTTTCAACGCCGAAACCGCATCTGCAATCGCATACGCTCGCAACCTACCACGCTCTTCTTCGCTCCCTCTTGAAAAATCGTAAATCTCTCTCGGCGTAAGGCTCTCTCGCTCAATTTTTCGCATCGCTCCGAGAAATTCAGCGACATTCTCAAGCGTTTTCACCTTCACTTCAGACAAATCTCGCCTCGCAATCTTGTATAAATCAACATTTAGAACGCCTGCAATATTCACTTCTGGCGAAACTCCACCCTTTTCAATGCTCAATTCAGAGCCGTCCTTGCCTATGTTCAATTTAATGCCGTGAATTTTCGCCCTTTCCTTCAAATAATGCCAATCAAAAGCATCCGTGTTGTATCCTACAATCACATCAGGGCGAAAATCCCTCACGAATTGCACAAATTCACGAATTATTCGGCTGTCATCTTTTGTTTTTGCCTCATCTTCACGAAGAGCGAAGATTTTTGTGCGTATTTCTCCGCCCTCAACACCGCTTCTCGCCTCTTTGAACGCACATGAAATGATGATTATGGGGTCTCGCCTCGGCGAAGGCATTCCGTAAGGGGACGCCATTTCGCAATCGAAGGCAAGGATGCGCAGTGGAGGTCTCTTCAAGTGCTTCCACATAACACGCTCGGCGAGGAAAGCTTCCTCTACCGACACCGACGCCGCCACTTTGAATTTTTCTGCCACTTGCTCCGCAGAGAGACGCTTGCCTTCAACGCAAATACCATCAAAAAGCCGCAGGTCTTTATCCACGAGGTAGCGGATTGCGAAAAGGATGTCCGCCTCCAACGCAACGCAGCTCTCGTCCCTCCGCTGAATTTCCTCACGCAGCACAGGCACATCCTTCGGGTATTCCGCAACGACCCGCAAGCCACGACAAGGCACTCCAAATACCTTCCGTGTGCAAACCTCCACCCTCTTCGGTCTAATCCGCTCGCCTCCACTGCGCACGCAAATCCGCTCCAACTCCCGCTTCTTCTCCTCTACATCCCAAGCGGAATCGCAAGCGTCCTTCGTAGTGGCAGTATTACCCGCATTGTTGAAAAGGTGGCGTGGAAAAACATAAAAGTAAGGCTCAAAATTCCCGTCAAACACAACAAAATCACGACCTGCTATGTCTTTGCACCATAATCTTATCACTGCTTTCTTCTTTCCAGATGCATCTCGCACCGTAATGTAGTCAGCATCAATCAAAAATCCCTCCTTTACCTCCTTATCCGCTGATTCTCGCATTTCCTGCGACCTCGCCCTTGCTTCTTAATTAATTATTACCTCCCTTCCGTGCTTTGACTCTGCCCTCGCTCACTCGGATGCATCTGCGCCTCTTACGAACTTTTCCGCCGCTTCCTTTATTTTTCTTGCTCTTTTCTCTCCTATTTGAGGAATTTCGGCGAGCCTCTTCGCATCTGCGTTTGCGACCGCAGCGACGCTTCTGAAGCCTGCCGTGTATAGTTTTCTTGCGAGCGACCTGCCGACGCCTCGCAGAGCGGTGAGAGCGAGCAGTTCTGTGCGGACGCCGTGCTTAATGCGGTCTTTAAGCAGGAGAAGCCTCTCAGCAAAAACTTTGAAGTGCGGGCTTGCCCAGCTTTTCTCCTCCTCGCTCTCTTTGTAGAGGTAGTGAGCGATTCTTGACGCTGCGTAGGAAATCCACTCAAGCGTTGAGACCGCTGCGTAGATTTCACCGGGATAAGCGCCGAAACGCTTTTTCATCTCCGCATAAGACATCTCCTCTATCCAAGCATGCGAGACGATTGCGGTTCCGAGAGCATGAGAGCAACGGTAAACCCATTCAGCATTCTCACTGAGGTTCAACGCAATTGAAATTGCACTTTTTACATTCAGCGAAGGGACTTCTTCGCAACTGCAAAGCAGCATAAGGATGTCAAAATCAGAAATCTTTCGCTCTTCAAACCGCTCAAACTCGCTCAACTCTCTCAAGCCATCACGCAGCACCTTCGCAGATTCAACGCTTAAGTATAGCAAAGATGCGAGTTTTCCGAAAGGAGTTGCACGCACACTCTCACGCTCTATCTCAACGAATCCATCCGCTTCAAGCTCCCAGAGGATTTCGTCTATTTCTCGCAGGAGGCACTCAATCTCCTCTTTATGCTGGACAGCGAAGAATGTGCGCTTCAAAAATGCTTCAATGGCATCCTTCTGCTCTGCTCCGCTGACGATTGTGGCGAGAATCTGCTCCTTCATTTCGCCTGTTGAGAATGAAGACGCAATCCGCTCAGGCGAGCCTCGCAGGTAGAAATCCTCAATCTCCTCTCGCTCTTTCTTGCTGCGAGCAACAATCAAACCGATGCCGAAATCGTCATGTTCGGGGCGACCTGCCCTCCCAAACACTTGTTTAACCCAGAATACAGGCATTTTTTCAGCAGAGAAGCCGCTAAAGAATTTGTAATTACGAATAATTACGACCTTCGCAGGCAGAGAAACGCCCATCGCAAGCGTAGGCGTGCAACATATCACCTTAAGTTTTCTGCTTCTGAATGCATCTTCAATCGCTCTTCGCTGTTCAGGGTGCAACCAGGAATTGTGGTATGCGACGCCCCTCCGAACAATTTCAGCAAGGTCGTCAATGCCGAGGTCAACCCGCTCTGCGACTTCTTCAAGCTCTTCGCACACATTCATGCGTTCTGCGATTTTTCTTGCGAATGCCGCTGCGCCTCGCTTCGTGTTCACAAAGACAAGCACCTGTCCGCCCGCTGCGACCTCTTTAAGCACTCGCCTCACAATCTCTTCGTCATTTCTTGCGAGCAGCACCTCTTCTCTCAAAGGCACAGGACGCCAGTCAGAGCGAATGACAGTAGCGGAGAGCCACGCCCCGAACTCTTCTGCGTTCGGGATTGTTGCGGAAAGCGCAATTATTCTCGCCTTCGGATTGAATATTCTGAAGCGGGCGATGGCACCCTCAAGCCTCGCTCCTCGCTTACTGTCGCCGACCTCGTGAATTTCGTCAACGACAACTGTTGAAATTGAGCGAAGCCACGCAGGAATCAACCTCGTGAGAGCGTCAAACTTCTCAAGCGTCAGCACAATAATATCGTAATTCGCAAGGTATCTTGATGGACTCTCGTAATCGCCTGTTGAGATGCCGACCTTAATCTCCCATCCTTCTTTCGCACTCACACGAACAGAGGAGAACCTGCGCTTGAAATTGCTGAACTTCTCATAAGCGAGGGCGTTCAAAGGCACAACATAAAGGCATTTACCGCCATTAAGAACGGATTTCAGCATCACAAGCTCCGCAAGAAGCGTCTTTCCGCTCGCAGTAGGCGAAGAAATGACGAAATTTCCGCCCTTAAGAATGCCCGCCTTCAACGCCTCCTTCTGCGGAGGGAAGAACTCTGCGATGTCAGCGAAAACGGCGTTGAAAATCCTCTCTTCTTCATCCGTTAGACCCACGCCTGCGAAATCCATCTCGCCTTCTTCCTCACCTGGGCAGTGAGGCTCATAGGTTCCTATTTCATCCACCCGAGCCCGGCAGCTCTCTCAGCCTTCCGGACAGAGACTCGAATGTCGATGGCTTCTCTCCTGGCGGGCACCCCCTAGGCTCGCTATGTGAGCAAAGATATAATGATGCTATATAAATACTTTACCACCTCACTCTCCCGCTCTACATTTGAAAAAGTAGGAATT
>JANPRD010000015.1 GCA_024699715.1 Candidatus Methanophagales archaeon | reverse complement strand
CAATATGTTTTATTATAGGTTCTTTGTATTCAGGGAAAAGTGAGTTATATGAGAAATTTAAACGATCTCGTGCCACCATAACAGCATCAAGATTTATATCCACACCAATAGCATTTCTTTCCAGTAATTTTGCTTCTACCAAAGTGGTTCCACTACCCATCATCTGATCAAGAACCCAATCACCCTTCCGAGTGTATTTCAAAATAAGATTTCTTGGAATATAAGGAGACCAGTTTCCTCTATAATTCCCCTTATGAGTTGCCCAATCACCACGATCAGGGAAGCTCCATACCGTTGTTCGTTCTGGAGTATAATCGTTAGGTGGAGCATAAGATTTTATGTTCCAGTTCTTTTGGAGTTTTATTTCTACATCTTCGATTATTACAGATGTTTTATCTTTGATAAATTCCAGATAATCTTTGTGAGTTATTTCCTTCATTTTTATATATTTTTCTCCCATTTTCATCTCCTATAATGGCTAATGAGTTTTGATATTTTAAATCTTTTCAAGGCGACAGCGGGCATTTCCCTTAACTCTGCATTGAGAATTAATATCGAGCGGAACGCTATTGCAAGCATGTTTGTGGTCTCAATTCCATCAGGTCTTAATTCCATCTTCTCTCTTCCTCCACTCTCCCTTTCATCACAGGACATTAAATTCTTTTCGCCTCTTTTCCGCCTTTCCTGCCCGCTCAGTGCTCTGCTGTCTTCTCGGTGAAGGGGGTCTCGGTGCCTTGTAAGGGCGACGCTTCTCCGCACCGCACCTCAAGCATGTTATCGTAATGTATTCTCCACGGCGGAGGCGAACCCTCGCATTCCTCCCAGGAATTAAAAATGCGTTGCAGCGCTTGCAAATCCACATCTTCAAATGCCTCGGAATGCGAACCCTATGCCGCATGCTTATTTTCCTTGCAAGAAGCACATATCTGTCGCTCCTCCTCTCCATCTCTTCACGCTCACGACCTTCTCGCATGCGAGCCTCCTTCGCAGCCTCCTCAGCAAGCTCAAACAGGCGTTCTATGCGCTGAAATGCAATGTCCTTCCTTCGCCTCCTCTCACGCTTCGCCACCATTATTTTTGCCTTCGCTTTTATCTCTTGCACAAGCGTCTTTTTCATCTTGCGAGGTTAGGAAAGGGTGAGGGGAGAATGAGCAAGCGGCGGGTGAAGAAGATTAGAGGAACAAGGACATGCGGAGGGGGCTCGCACAAGAAACGCAGAGGAAAGGGCAGCAAAGGAGGCAAAGGGAACGCAGGCTCTTTCTCAAGACACTTCGTCAGGTCGCTGAAAGCGGGCATAAGAAAGGGCAAACACGGCTTCGTCAGGCATCATCCGCTCGCATTGAGGGAGAAAAGGACTGTGAATGTCGGCGAGTTGGAGGAGATGCTACCGGAACTGCTCAAAACAGGAAAAGCGGAGCGGCGAGAAGACGGCTCTGTGTTTGTAGATGCTGACGCTCTACGCATTGACAAGATTCTCGGCAGTGGAAAAGTTCAAACGAGAATGGTTGTGAAGGCGAAAGAGATTTCAAGCACCGCAAGGGAGAAAATAGAGCAAGCGGGCGGAGAATGCATCTTATTGAGCTGAGCGAGGGGGAAAGCGAGAGACAAATAAGGTGTGAGAGAAAGTGAGGTCGTAGGTAGGGTGGAGGGGCAAAGGGTGTGCGTGCGATGCCACCGGAAGGAGCAGAAGCACTCCGTTTCAGGGATTTGATTTCACCTGTTTTGAGCAGGTTTCCGATGGTTGAGCGACCTGCTTACCATGTGCATTTCAAGAAGAAACTCGCTTGGACGCTCGGCGTCCTCGTCCTCTACTTTGCACTCTGCAACATCCCTTTGTTCGGCTTAGGTCCTGAGTCTATGGACATGTTCGGGCGCTGGCGAGCAATCTTCGCAGGCGAAAGGTTCTCGCTCACCGCACTCGGCATCATGCCGATTGTTGATGCTTCAATTGTGCTTCAATTGCTCGTCGGTGCTAAAATTATTGAATTGGATTTGACAACTGAGGAGGACAGGGCATTCTACCAGAACTTGCAGAAGCTACTTGTCCTGCTTTTCTCCGCTTTAATTAGCCTCAGCTATGTCGTCGGTTTTTACCAGCCAGACCCCGCAGTCGCTTCAAAGTTGGGTGTCTCACCTCAATTCATATCATTCTTACTGTTCTTGCAGGTGTTTGCGGGCGGAATGCTCATTTATTTCTTGGATGAGGTCGTCTCAAAGTGGGGAATAGGCTCTGGCGTCTCTCTGTTCATCCTCGCAGGCGTCTCGCAGGCAATCGTCACAGGTCTCGTGAACCCTGAAATGGAAGAGAGTTATGGCGGATATCACTGGGCGATAGGTGTCATCCCTCGCCTATTCCAAATATTTTTCATGCCTGAGAGCGTCGGTCTGACGGGCGGTGAGATGCTCACGCTTGAATTCCTTTTTGAGAGTGGCATCATCGCATTGCTCACGACAATTGCGGTATTCCTCGCTGTCGTCTACCTTGAAAGCACTCGTATTGAGATTCCACTCGCTCACTCACTCGCAAGAGGCGCTCGTGGCAGATTCCCAATTAAACTGCTTTACGCAAGTGTTCTGCCCGTGATTCTCGTGAGGGCGCTTCAGATGAGCATTCAAGGCATCGGAAAAATGCTTTACGCAAGAGGCATCACAATCTTAGGCACTTATGACGAATGGGGTAACGCAGAATCAGGCATCATGTATTTCCTTCAGCCGATATACAGTCCGCATGACTGGATTCCCGCGCTGGTGGCAACGCCTCATGAGGCATGGGAAATCGCACTACGCATCTGCGTTGACCTCTTCTTCATGGTCGTTCTCGGCGTTGTCTTCGCCCTTTTCTGGATAAACACCACTGGAATGGGCGCAAAGGATGTCGCAGAGCAAATACACCGCTCAGGTCTCCAGATTCCCGGATTCAGAAGGACGCCTGCGACGCTTGAGCGTATGCTTGAGAACTACATACCGAAAATCACCGTGATGGGCGCAGCAATCCTGGGTGCTTTGTGCGTTCTTGCGAACATGCTCGGCACCGTCGGCAACGCAACAGGCACGGGTCTGCTCCTCGCTGTGAGCATCGCATACTCTCTCTACCAGCAAATCGCATCAGAGCAGGTCATGGAAATGTATCCGGCGCTGCGAAGGTTCCTCGGTAGTGGTGCGTGAGAGCAGCCAGCGAGCAGCGCAGTAAAGAAAAATCATAGTTTTTTAATGCGCATTTCCCTTTTTTGGAAGGTGAAAGAAATGGTGCGTGTCCTCATCATAGGAGGAGGGATTGCGGGCATACATGTGCTGCAGGAGCTTCTGAGCAGGCGAAAGGAGATTGAGGATGCAGCCGGGCGGTAAGCTTGAAATCACACTGCTTAAGAAAGAACGAAGCGGTTGGCTCTCAACTTGTGGTCTCCCTTTCGCCCTGCAAGGCATCTATGATATTGAAACGACAGAGATAACGAAGGCTGAAGAGTTCCTCAAGCAAGGTGTGGATTTCCGCACTCAAACGGAAGCAGTGGAATTGAACACTGACGAGAAGAGCGTTAGACTGCGTTCTGGAGAAGAGTTGAGATATGACTTCCTTGTGATTGCGACGGGAAGGACGCCAGTTTTGCCCAAAGCGGTTGAGGATGCGATGAATAATGTGAAAAGAGTGCATACTTTCAGCAACGAGGAGGACGCAGAGCAGATATATGCATCCATGAGAGATGCGAAGAATGGTTTTGTGAGAGGTCGTGGCATTATTGCACTTCAAACTGCGGTTGCTTTCGCAAAAAGAGGCATAAAAACAACAGTTCTTGGCGGTCCTCCTTCGCTTTTACCCTCTATGCTTGATGCGGACATGGGCGATATTCTGAAGGAATACCTTGAGCGGAATTACGACATTCGTTTTATTCTTGAGCGAAAGGAAATAAAGGCGTTGAATGCTGACGCTGAAGGCAATGTTCGCTCTGTTCTCGTTGAAGGAGCAGACGGCGAGGAGGAAGAAATTCCTGCGGATGTCGTTGTGATTGCGAGAGGCTTCCGTCCGAATACAGAATTGGCTCGCTCCGCAGGGATAGAAACAGGCGAAAGCGGTGGAATCATCACGGATAAAGCGATGCATGTGCGCAAGAAAGGGAAATTCCTGCGTGATGTATTTGCGCTTGGCGACTGCGTTGAAGTCGTTGATGCGATTACTCACAAAAGAAGGCTCGCCCAGCTCGCATCCGCCGTTTTGGTGCAGGCAAGGGTCATCGCAGATAACATCGTGAGCGAAATATCTGGAGAGGTGCGTGCATACTCAACATACGAGCCTTGCATAAGCCCAACGGTCGCAGCAATAGGCGGAATGCTCGTCGGCTCCGTCGGAATAACAAGCGAAGAAGCGAGAAGAAACGGCATTAAAGTCCTTGCTGGGAAGGCTCAGAAAGTCTCAAAAGCCCGCTACTTCCCGGGAGCGGAGAAAATCAACGCAAAACTGCTCTTTGACGCTCACTCTGAAAGACTCTTGGGCGCTCAAATCGTCTCCTCTGCGGAGGGCGTCGCAGAACGCATAAATGAGTTGAGCCTCGCAATAAAATTCGGAATGACCGCAAAAGAAATATGCATGAACGAGCGGTGCTACGACCCCTCACTCGCACTGCTCAAGGATGTGTTCGTTGATGCTGCGGAGAATGCCCTGAAAGCATAAACGACGAAAAGAGACGACGACAAAGCTATCACTGCTCCGCATTTTTGCATTTTTTTTCCCTCTCTAATGGGGAGAGTGTAAAGATGGGAATGAAAATCGTAAGAATTAAGGCAAGAAAAGCATTTAATCCAACTAAAATTCCAGGAGCAAATTATGTAGTAAACCAGTATGTAGGATGTCAGCATGCCTGCCTTTATTGTTATGCAAAGTTCATGTGTAAATGGTATAAATACGAAAAGTGGGGAAGATGGGTTGTTATTAGGGAAAATGTAGCAGAGTTGGTCAAAAGGGAAAGTGTTAAAGGAAAAGTTTACATGTCAAGTGTTAGCGATCCTTATCAACCAATAGAAAAGGAAATCGAACTGACGAGAAGAATTTTAGAAAATATGAATAAAAGGACAAAATTAGGAATTTTAACAAAATCTGACTCGGTTTTGAGGGATATCGATTTGTTTAAGGAGTTTAAAGATATAGAGGTAGGCTTACGAAAAGAATATTAGTTGGCGTTCCAGGCAGAGCTTGGGAAGTAATTGAGAAAGAGCTTAAAGGAAAAATTGGAGAAAGAGATTCAGAAAAGGAGTATTGTTTTGGCTTATTTGTCCGAGAAATCTGAAAAAGAAAAAAGAGGGGTGAATGGGAATAGTAAGAGACACAAAAAGTAGTAGAAAAATACCCAGTGGTATGCTCTATATACTTTTTTCCTTCACGCCTTGGGTTGTTTACTGGGTTATTTGCGGTATGGGAAGCAAAATGGGCGTAGTCATCCCTCTTGCAATCTCTTTACTTCTTGTAATTCCTCAAATTCACAAAAAAGATTTCAACTCAATGGAACTCTTCTCTTTCCTCTATTTCAGCACAGCCACTACTGCTACATTTATCTTCAACCTGAACATATTTGTCGAGAAAAGTGGTTTTCTTGGCTATCTTACTTTGTTTCTAATGGCATTGTTTTCCCTAATCATCAAAAAACCTTTCACCTTTCAGGTTTCGAAAAGGGATTATCCTGAAATATACTGGAAGGAGAAATCGTTTTTGGTTATCAATAACATAATCACCGGGGTCTGGGCGGTAATATTCATAGCAAACGCAACCATATTTTTACTAAATGAAACTTCCGCCATAATACTCTCAAACACATTAATCGCTTTTGGCATAACATTTTCAATTGTTTTCCCTTTAAAAGCACCAGCTTATTTCGCTACTAAGGAATTTAGGAAATATGATTGGAGAGTGAATTTAACTCAAAAGCCAAAAGGAGAATACGATGTTATCATTGTTGGTTCTGGTATTGCAGGGCTAACTTGCGGTGCATTACTCTCAAAAAGAGGTTATAAGGTTTTAGTTTTGGAGCAACATCATAAGGTTGGGGGTTACTGCTCTTCTTTTGAGAGGAAAGATTTTGTCTTTAATACGGGAGTTGAAAACGTAAGCGGACTTTGGGAAAAAGGACCGGTAACCTATCTTCTTAAGGAACTTGGCTTTGAAGAAGGAAGAACTTTTCGCAAAGAATAGAATGAGATACATCTTTAAAGGTAAAGAGATCGATGCCAGCAACTTGGAAGAGTTCATAAAAGCTCTCTCGGAGATGTTCCCAGAGGAGAAAGAGAACATTTACGCCTTCTTTGATGAGGCTAAAAAAGCCTACGAGGAGTGCTACAAAGACTTGGTTTATGGTGTTCCCTTGCCAGCTGAACTGATAGTTAAGGTTTTTGGAGCTAAGAAGCTCTTGGATTATCCTAAGGAACATCCTCATTTCTTTGACTGGATGAACAGAACATACAAGCAAAAACTTGATGAGTTTTTCACCAATGAGGATTTGAAGACTTTGCTATGTGCTCTTCTCGGTTACTTAGGAACAAAGCCAGAAGAAACGAGAGCAAGCAGTGCTTTGACTGCCGTAGTTTCATATTACCTACATGGCGGATATTTCCCTAAAAGAGGTGCACAGAGATTTGCAGATAGATTAAAGGAATTTATAGAATGCAATGGCGGTAAAGTCCTTACGAGGCATAGAGTGGATAAAATAATTGTTGAGAAAGGAGAAGTTAAGGGAGTAAGGGTTGGGAATAAAATTTTCAAGAGTCCTATTGTTGTTGCCAATGCAAATGCAAAAACAACTTTTCTTGAGCTTGTTGGAGAGGAGAATTTGGATAGAGATTTCGTTGAATACATAAAGAAGTTGAAGATGTCTCCCTCATGTTTCATGGTGTTTTTGGGAGTAGACATGGATTTATCTGGCTATCCAACAATCATTGAGAACTTAGATGAAGGCTACAGCATCGCTATAAACTCCAATGATTCAGGTTTAGCTCCTAAAGGAAAAGCAAGCATTACAATATTGACTGGAGCGAACTACCACGATTTTCCAGAAAGGGGGACAAAAGAGTATTTAGAAAAGAAGAGAGAGTTTGCGGAGTTTCTAATCAAGAAAGCTGAGAAAATTATTCCCAACTTAAGCAAACACATAGTCGTTCAAGATGCGGCAACGCCAAAAACATTAGAGAGATACACATCCATGCCGGAAGGAGCAATTTATGCTTTCGATCAATCGATTAATACCAAGAGACCTTATTTTAAAACGCCAATAAAAGGCTTGTATTTGGCAAGTGCTTCAACTTTCCCAGGTGGTGGGATTGAAGCGGTGGTAATTTCAGGGATTCCTCTGCGCAAACGATATATGTGGTTGGAACAGGAGAGGGTGTAAAGATGAGAATGAAAATCGTAAGAATAAAGGCAAGAAAAGCATTTAATCCAACTAAAATTCCAGGTGCAAATTATGTAGTAAACCAGTATGTAGGATGTCAGCATGCTTGCCTTTATTGTTATGCAAAGTTCATGTGTAAATGGTATAAATACGGAAAGTGGGGAAGATGGGTTGTTATTAGGGAAAATGTAGCAGAGTTGGTTAAAAGGGAAAGTGTTAAAGGAAAAGTTTACATGTCAAGTGTTAGCGATCCTTATCAACCAATAGAAAAAGAAATCGAACTGACAAGAAGAATTTTAGAAAATATGGATAAAAGAATAAGATTGGGAATTTTAACAAAATCTGACTTGGTTTTGAGGGATATCGATTTGTTTAAGGAGTTTAAAGATATAGAGGTAGGCTTAACAGTAAATGGTTTTGACGGGAAATTGAAAAAAGAAATAGAACCTCTCACTCCAAGCAATGAAAGAAGAATTCATGCCTTGAAAGTGCTTTATGAAAATGGCATTAAAAACTATGCCTTCATTTCACCAATAATTCCAAATTTAATTGATGTAGAACAATTAATTAAGGAGACAAGGGACTTTGTGAATTTTTACTGGTTTGAGTTTTTGAATTTAAAGGCAAGCGGTAAGGAGTTTAGAGAATGGCTAAAGCAGAATTATCCTGAAAGCTACGATTTAATTTCTGATAAAACCAAAGCCGAAAAGTATGTAAAAGAAGTGGTAAATGCTATAAAGAAGGCTGAAATTTTTGTTAAAGGTATCTGTGTTCATTATCCCATTATGGTGGTGAAATAGAAGAAATTGAAATACGTTTTCTGATTTGGCTGCTTGAAGAGGGAGTTTTGAAGCATGAAGAATGGGAAAAAAGATTAAGGAGGAATAAAAGGGAAGTGAAAAGGCGAAAGTCAAAATGTGATGACCTTCTTTGCCTTCCTCAGTTCTTCCACCAGGTCCTTCAATTCAATCTTCTGCAGTCCCTCTGGGATTTCGAATCTTGGAGGTTTCCCACCCAAGAGCTTCATCCATGCGTAGCAGGCAAATAAAGGCACTCCTGCGCCCCTCGCCATTTTTATCAGCTCAAAAGGGTCTGAAGGGACACCCATCTCCGCCGCATGTTTCTCTATGTCCTCCGCATAGCTTTCCAAGCCTGGAGCATACCTGTATTTCTTGTCCACAAGCGCTGCCAATCCTTCCTGCATAAATACTACTGCCACATCCTCCCCCGCTTTCTTCATATTCGTGGCGACGACGAGTGCGCTCAAATAGGAGTTTATTGTCCCCTCCTTACAAAGCACGATGATTTCGGGCATTTCACAGCACAATCAAATTTTGCCTTTATAAAATTTTCGGTTTTGATGCCCTGACACGCTCTCCGCCCCGTCCCCCTCAACTAGCCTCCCTAACTACACGCTCAATTTCAACACTTCCTCAATCAGCCTCTTCGCCCACCGCAGTTTCTTCCGCTTCCGCTCGCTCTCGCAGCGCTCAAAGTCAAAGCCGAGAAAATGTATTTTCGCAGCACCGAAGGCGACAGCGAGGAAAGCACATCTGTCGCCGTCTGTGAATCCGCCGTAGTTCCGCACATCGCCGAAAGGCTCGCTCTGCGTCGTGCAAATCACACGCTCATTCAGCTCAGGTAGAACCGCTTTCACCATTTGAATGTTGTCGCCGTGAGCATGCACAACAACGAAAGAACCCAAACGGTTCGCAAAGATGATGTCGGCGATGACGCCGTCCAAATCCGTGACAATTATTTCAGGCAGAATTGCGTGGCGAAGCAGGACAGAAGTCGCACCATCAGCGGAAATGACCACTCGCTCTCGCAGAAAATCCTCATTTTTCCGCAACTCTTCATCTAAACACGGAGCATTACCGCAAATAACTATCTCCTTACCCTCAATAATACCCCTCAATTCATCCTCTAAATCCTCAATTCTCCTCCTTCTCGCCTTCCTTGAGAGTATTTCATAAGCTATTCTCGCAGATTCCTCATCCTTTCGCCTTTCAAAGCCGAAATCTTCCAGAATTTGCTCGTAAATGCGCTCCCAATCGCTGAATTTCATGCCCTTCGCAGCAGCAGTCATCTTGCCCTTCTTCATCCTTCCTTTTTCTGCCCACACTACCGCTTAGAGCCAGACGATTTGAGCATGAGGGACGCCACGCACACGCAGTATGTTTGAAGCATCAACGAAGCCATGCTCAACGGCACATCGCACAGCGGACTCGCCGACGATGTTCGCAACGGTTGCACGCCTCAGAGCTGCGAGCATTTCATCCTCAGAGACAAGCTCGCCCTTGTAAAAAGATGCTGAAACTTCAAGCGTGATTTCGCCTTCCCTGAATGTCTTACCGATGAGCTCCTTATCGCAGACCGCCACAACCACTTCCGCACCTATTTTATATGTCTGCATGTAGAATTTTTTCTGCGCCACAATAATAAATAAGGGAAAGTAAAAAAGAAGAAGGAAGAGGGGAAGGGGCTCGTAGCTTAGCCTGGCGGAGCGCTCGGCTGATAACCGAGAGGTCCGGAGTTCGAATCTCCGCGGGCCCATTTCCCACCCATTCACAACGGGAATGTAAGGGGAGAGAGGAAGCGAGTGGGTGGGAGGAGAGAGGGAGAGAGAATGTGGCAGAGGAGAGTGAGGATATGATAGAGACAAGGATAGTTCTGATTTCGCCGGACTCGGATGTGACGCCTGAGCAGTTGAAGAGCAGGGCGTTGATGCTGATAAATGAGATGCGTTCGGTGGATATTCGTGTGAAGGAGACATGCTACGGCATTCTGCTTGAGGGCGATGCTGGGAAATTGCGAAGAATAATTGAAGATTTGCGTGCGCTGGATAAAAACGGCATATTCTCAAAAGTGCGGGGCTTCCCCATCGGCGACAAGAGAGTGTGCAGAGCCACAAGAAAAGGAGGACCTCGCCCGGGCTTCCACCAACTTGAATACGAATACAAACTGCTGCCGAGAGTTCGGAGGGCGCTTGACTTGCTTGAGCAGGGAAAATGAGCGTAGAGACAGTGTGGTAGCAGTGTGGTAGCAGAAAGAGCAAGCGAGACAAAAGGGAGACATGGGAGGAATAGGAAAGGAGAGGTGGTGTGTGCGGAATGTATGTGGGGGAGGCGTTGGTTGGGGAAGGCGCTGAGGTCGCTCACATAGATTTGATAATGGGCAGTAAATATGGTCCTGTGGGAGTTGCATTCTCAAATGCGCTCAGCCAGATGTCTGCGGGACACACGCCTCTCCTTGCGGTCATCCGCCCGAACTTGCCGACGAAGCCTGCGACGCTCATCGTCCCGAAAGTTACAGTGAAGAACATGAAAGATGCGGAGAAGATTTTCGGTCCTGCGCAGAGTGCGGTCGCAAAAGCGATTGCGGATGCAGTTGAAGAAGGCATTATTCCCGCAGATAAAGCAGAAGATATGGTCATTATTGCGAGTGTTTTCATCCATCCGAATGCAAAAGACTACAATAAGATATACAGATATAACTATGGAGCTGCGAAGTTGGCTGTGAAGAGGGCGATGGAAGGCTTCCCGGATGTGAAGAAGGTGCTTTACGAGAAAGACCGCTCTCGCCATCCGATTATAGGGATGAAAGTGACGAAGTTGTTTGACCCTCCGTATTTGCAGGTGGCGTTGGACATTCCATCGTGGGAAAAAATGGAGCGAGTGGTGCGGGAGCTGCCGAGGAGCGACCATCTCATCATAGAGGTCGGAACGCCACTCATCAAAAAGTATGGCGTCTCTTTTGTTGAGAAGGTGAAGGAGATTCGCCCCGAGACTTTTGTTGTCGCTGACCTTAAGGTGCTTGACACTGGTAATTTGGAGGCGAGGATTGTTTCTGACGCTGGCGGTGACGCAGTCGTGATTTCGGGTTTGGCACCGATGAAAACGATTCAGAAAGCAATAGAGGAGGCTCACAAGACAGGCATATACGCATGCATTGACATGTTGAATGTGCCTTCGCCTGTTGATTTGCTGCGAGATTTGAGCATGAGCGGTTACATTCCGGATGTTGTGGAGCTGCATCGTGCAATAGATGTTGAGACAGAAGAGGAGCATGCGTGGGGAAACATACCAGAAATAAAGGAGGTTACTGCGGAAAAAGTGCTTGTTGCGGTCGCAGGCGGAATCAGAGAGGACACCGCTCCTGTTGCTCTGCGTGCTGGCGCTGACATTTTGATTGTCGGGCGTGCTATCACAAACGCTCAAGATGTTGAAGGTGCGTGCAGACGCTTCCTCAGAATACTGAAAAAGGAGGAAATTGACCAATACAGAGTGATGACTGATTTCTGATTGAGTCCTTCATTCTGTGTGCAGAAATACTTATGCATCGCTTACATCTTTTCATTCCATACCCACGCTAAGCAATTAAAAGCACATTCGTTTACATTTCCTCAGGCGCTTCAATGCCGAGCAGGTTCAAAGATATGCTCAGCACTTGCTTGACGCATGCTACCAAGCATAATCTCGCCTCTCTGAGCGGAGGAGGTGCGTGAATGACCGCACAGTCCCTGTAAAACTGGTTGAAAGCCTCTGCGAGCTCCCTTGCGAACTTCGCAACGATGTGAGGCTTACGCTCATCGCATGCTCGCTCTACAACTGCGGGAAGCATCGCAAGCTTCTTCACAAGGGCTACCTCCGCAGGCTCCTCAAATTTGAAAGATAAATCTTCGCAACTCACATCTATCCCTCGCCGTTTCGCCATTCTCAATATGCTGGATGCCCTCGCATGTGCGTATTGAATGAAAGGAGAGCCCTTCTTCTCTATGTTTAGTGCGTCTTCCATGTTGAAAACGATGTGCTTTTCGGGTGAAACTTTCACTAAATCATACTTCAGCGCACCTATTCCGACCTTTTCCGCAATCTCCCGCTTCCTTTCTTCAGACAAATCCTTGCGACGCTTCGCAACTTCCTCGTATGCTCGCCTCATTATGAGCTCAATCAGCTCGTCTGCGGAGATAAATCTGCCCTCACGAGTGGAGAGAGAGCCTTCAGGTAGCGAAACAAACTCAAAAATCACAACTTCAGGCGGCTTGACGCCAAGAATTTCAAGTGCTTTCGCCAATTGTTTCGCCACTAACTCGTGGTCTTTGCCCAGAACATCTATCAGAATGTCGCAGTGCGAAGACTTCCAGCGGTGGTATGCGATGTCTCTCGTTGAGTAAAGCGAAGTGCCGTCTGAACGCTGCAGAACTAAAGGCTTTTCAACGCCCTCAAGCTCAAGCATGAAAGCACCTTCGCTCTCCTTCAAGCGACCGCTACGCTCAAACGCATGAATCACTTCGGCGACAGCGCCAGAACGCACAAATTCGCTCTCCCACACGAAGCGGTCGTGGTGAATGTTAAGCTTTTGAAGCGTTTCTTTGATGCCTGCGAGGCATTTCTCCACAGCCTCCTTATATTTTCGCACTGTTTCTTCGTCATTAGCCTCATACTTGCGCATTAATTCCTCTACTTCACGCATTTTCTCACTATTTCGTTCAAGTATCTTGTTCGCAGCGATGTAAACATCGGCAATCGCATGGTCAACCTTCTTTTTTTCATCCAATTTGAAATGTTTTAAGCCGAAGACGAGGATTGCTACCTGCTTTCCCATGTCATTCACATAGTATTGCGTCTCAACATCGTAGCCTGCGTGCCGAAGGATGCGAGCAAGGGCATCGCCGACAACCGCATTCCTCAAATGACCGATATGCAGCGGACCGTCAGGATTCGCTGAAGTATGCTCTATTATCACCTTTCCTTTGCGGTTTAAGCATCCGAAATTTGAGCCTTCTCGCAGTATTTCTCGCAGCGTCTCCGCTAAAAACCTCTCACTTGCGTGAAAGTTTATGTAAGGTCCGACCGCCTCAACTGATGAAAAGAGCGAATTTTCGCTTAATTCAATATTTTCAACGATTTCTGATGCGATTTCCGCAGGATTCCTGCGAAGAATGCGTGCAAGCGAGAACGCAACGGATGAGGAAATGTCCGCATGCTCGCTCTCTATGTCAATCTCCAAAATACGCTCTAACACTCGCTCATTCAGAGTTCGCTCTTTTCCTTTCAAAGTCGCTAAGACGCCGTCGCCGTATGTTTTACGCAGTGCATCTGCGAGCAAACGCTCCGCCTCCGCCTTCAAAGCGAGAATCATCTTTGAAATTTTATGCGATTTATTTTTCTTTCATGCATGCTTCCCCCGGCTCTCTGCTGCCGCATCGCCACCAGCAGCACAGCCAAAGCCACAACAGATGAGGCAACAATAAGAATAAATGAGTATGCTCACATTCGTGGGTCTCGGCATATACGACGAGAAGGACATCTCGCTGAAAGGCTTGGAAGCGGTCAAACAGGCGGATTTAGTTTTCGCTGAATTCTACACTTCGCCACTCGCAGGTCGCAGATTGGAGCGAATGGAAGAAATTTATGGGAAGAAAATTATCGTTTTAAATCGTAAGGATTTGGAAGAAAAAGCGGAAGAAGGCATATTGAAGGAAGCAAAGGATAAGAATGTCGTGTTATTGAGTGCAGGAGACCCCATGATTGCGACGACGCATGTTGATTTGATGCTTCGTGCGATGGAAATGGGAATAAAAACGAGGGTAATTCACGCATCTTCAATCGTTTCTGCGGTGGCAGGCGTCTGCGGTCTCCAAATATACAAGTTCGGGCGTTCTGCGACGGTCTCGCCACCATTCGGAAGCACGATTTCGGAAGTGCCTTACGAGACAGTCCTTGAGAATCGCCGAAGGGGCTTGCACACACTTCTATTCTTGGATGTAGGCATGAAAATCTCCGAAGCTTTAGAGCTGCTTGAGGAAGTTGAGCGTCGCAGGGAGAGGGCGGGAAAGGAGGCAGGGATTTTAAAGGAGGTGTTGTTTGTCGGCGTTGCCCGTGCAGGCTCAGAGACGCAAGTCGTGAAGGCAGACTACGCAGATGCATTGAAGCGTTTTGATTTCGGTGAGCCTCCGCATGTCCTCGTTGCCGTCGGCGAACTGCATTTCATGGAGAAAGAGGCTTTAGTAAGGCTCGCTTCCGCACCTATTTAGGATTTCATGCGGGGAGGTTGATTGAAAGGGCTTATTGGAAGTGCTTGTGTTGCGAACACGCAGTCAGCTTGGGACAACACAAGGTCCGGAGGAGCTTGGCAAGAGCATTGAGAAGAAGATTTATATTTTTCAATTTTTTACAGTGTAATTATGGCGAGGTATTACGAGCTCAGGGAGCTGGAATCTAAGGCTCCGAGACTTTTTGGTATTCCGACGGGGACGAAGCTTGACGAGATGTTCTTTAAGATAGAAGTGGAGGATGGAAAATACATTAAGAAGCCTCTTGGAGGGTTACCTTATCTCTCAGTAATGAACATCACAGGCGTGCCTGACACGGGTAAAAGTCTGCTTGCGGAGCAGTTTGCGGTTACGCAGGCGAATGCCGGTTATCGCATTCTCTTCGTTACGGTTGAAAATCCAGCAAACTTCCTTTACACAGCTTTGAAGCAAAAGAGTGAGGCAATAGGAGCAAACTTCAGTAGAGTGGAGGAGAATGTTGTTGTGATTGACGCCTCAGAGAGCGAAGAGCTCAGGGAAAATCCCAGAGCACTGCTTGATACAATGGCGTATGCAATAAGAGAGAAGAAGGTCACAAGCGTCATTATTGACAGCATTACAGGGCTATACGAGCATAAAGAGATGATGGCAAGGCAAATAGTGAGGCAATTCTTTAATTTTCTGAAGAAATGGAGGCAGACAGGCATATTCGTTTCACAGAAGCGTGCAGCTCAGGCGAGTGAGAGTGCGGAGGCTGCGGGTGGTCTTGCGGTTGCACACATCGTTGACGGCACGATAGTGCTTGATAAAAAGCTGATAGAATCAAGATGGGAAGTCAGCCTTTACGGCTTGCCTATCGGCAGCGTGCTAAGAACAATAAGGATTGACGGTTGCAGAATAACAGGACATGATTCTAAAACATGGGTTTTTGAGATCACAGAATTCGGGACGATTGAAATTATAGCACCGCTAAGCGAATATATAAAAGGGCAGAACGAAAAAAGAAAAGCTTGAGGAATAGGAGGAGGAGGAGGTGGTAAGTATGGAGATAATAGCAAAGCCTGTGGGTGGAAACATAGATAAGATGGCTGAAAGCGTCTTTATTGAGTGTATCAATCTCCTTGGAGGTTTAAGGAAGCTTGTGGAGTATAGGAACCTCACATGGCTTCCATCGCTTGCGGAATCTGCCTATGTCATCGTGATGAAGAACGAGGCGCTCAAGACATACAGAGAAATAGCAAAGGAGCTCGGGATAACTGAGCAGACGGCGAGAAACATCGCAACAGCAGACGAGGAGAAAGTCAAGGAGTACATTGAGGGTCGTCTTGAAGAAAAGCCCAATGAGCACATAGCCGGTGGAATAGCGAAGCTTGCGTACAGGAAACTAAAGGATGTGGGCAGACTCGGGGAGGACGAAGTAGTTATCAGGCATGAAGAAATAGAAGCCTTGGGCATAAACTGGGCTGTGCAAGTTCTCTCAAAGATAAAGGGTCTTGACTTCCCCGTTGAAAAGGAACCGCTCAAAGAAAGGCTTTGTGGCATTGTTATCAATGAGAAGAAAATTGAGGAGATACTCGATGAGCTTGAATATCCGATAAAATCTCCAGCAGAGCTCTTACACAAGATTAAGATGAAACTTACAAACAATTACAAAGAGTAAAATCAGAAATGAAAAAGTTTGCTTCAGGACGAGCTCTCCGAACGCATGCCGAGATGCCTCCAGCATGCGGCAGAGAAGAGAATTTGGCACCGTGTTTGCCATGAGGCTGAAAGCGGGGTGAGCGGATGAAGCAGGAACCTCACTGTTGCACAGAAAGGGGAGAAGGTCAAGAAGCAGAGACCCCGCTCAAACTTAACTTGCGACCTGCTTGCAGGATGAAGGGAGCGAGAGCGAAAAGTGTGAGAGCGTAGAGCAAGAAGACCCTTTCAGCACCGAGAATTTCGGAGAGGAAGCCGCAAATGAGAGGGATAGTGCCGAGACCTGCGTAGAAAATTGTGAAGTAAACGCCCATTATTTCGCCTTCTCTCGCCCCTTCTCTGTCCTTCGCTGCGTATGAGGCGAGGGTGAGCGTGCTTAGCGAGACTGCTCCGAGACCTGCGCCGAGAATGAAAGATATGAGGAGGATTGCTTGAGGGTTAGCGGTGAAAGCGAGGGAAGCAAGACCTGAAGCACAGAGAAGAACGCCGAGAGTTGCGAGAGGCACTTCACCGATTTTGCGTGAAATTCCGCTCAGAACCCGTTGAAGAATGGCGAACACTGCGAGCATCGCTGAAATGAATATGCCTATAAGCGTTTCGGAGAAATTCAGCTTGCTCTTTGCGTAAGGAGAGAACATACTGCTCATAATTGCAGCGACGCCTATGCCAAAAAATATAACTATGCATGCTAAAATGAGTGCATTTTTCTGCTTCTTGCTTGTTTTTCCGCTCATTTTTCCTCTTTTCGCCCCTGCTTCTGTTAATTTTTCCTCCTGAACGAGGAAGAGGACAAGGAAGGCACTGAAGAGTGCGAGAGAGACGCATGCGACGAATGGTGCGATGGCGTTAAGCGAGTTTGTGAGTGCGCCGCCTGCGAGAGGACCGAGTGCGAGACCTGCACCCAAGCCGATGTTGTATATGCTGAACGCCTCGCCACGCTCCGCTTCACTTGTCCTTTCTGTGAGAAATGCGGTGATTGAAGGGAAGAAGAGTCCTGCGCCCGCCCCTTGAAGCGCTCTCGCAAGAATTAAACCGCATAAAGAGACGGAGGAGGCATGTGTTAAAGCGTCAGAGGGGGAGAAAATGGGAAAGAGAGCGGATGCAACTGCGTAAAGCAGGAGACCCGCAACGATGAACTGCTTTCGCCCGAACTTGTCTGAGAGTTTTCCTGCGGGAATCTGAAGTGGCGTGCTTACGAGCGTGAAAGCTGCGAAAATCAGAGCGGAAGCCACATAAGGTTGCTCAACAGCGGAGACCCACATGCCGAGCAAAGGAGCAACAACAGTCACGCCGAACTGCGTGCTGAACACACAAATCGCTGCGATTACTGCTGAAAATTTCCGCATCCATTTAAATCCCTCGCTCCTTTCCTATTTCTGTTCTGTTTACGAAAGCGTGGGTGTTAGCGTGGTAGAAATGCCTGCGGATAGGCATGTGTTAGAGTTGCTGGGAAAGACGAGAGTAGTTATTGAGCGAGGCAAGGTCGTTGAGGTCGGCGAGCCTTTGGTGAGATATTGCCCATTATGGGAGAAATTGGGCATAAAAAGGATAGATTCAGATGTGGTGCGAAGCCGTGTTGAATTTCAGATGAGAGATTTCGGTCTCTGCTCACCTAACCGAAGGCTTGATTTAGGTGTTTTTGTTGATTTCGGAGCATCTGAAACACTAATGACCGCACTTCGCAGGAATATTTTGGATGCTGTTGTCTCCGTTTGCGACGGTGCAGGCACAGTAATCACATCAAATCCCGAATTAGTGCAGGGAATAGGTGCGAGGATAAGCGGAATTTTAGAGACTTCGCCGATTGATGCGGTTTTGAAGCGTTTGAAGGCTCTCGGCGGCGTCACGCTGAACCCTCCGAGAATTGACCAAGCGGAAGGTTTGAGGAAAGCGATTGAGATGGGCTTCTCACGCATCGGTGTAACAGTTGCATCTGTTGAGGATGCTCTGGCGTGCAGGACGCTCGGAGAAGAGTCAGGGAAGAGTGTGGTGATTTTTGGTGTTCATCTTACTGGCATTTCCGCTTCTGATGCGGAGCGAATTTGCGAGGTTGCGGATGTTGTGACTGCTTGTGCCTCCTCTGTTTTGAGGGAACTCGCAGGTAAAAAGGCTTTGCTTCAGGCGGGGACTGCCATTCCCATGTTCGCTCTCACGCAAATTGGCAAGGAACTTATGCTTGAGCGTGCAAAAGAAGTGCAAAGAACACTTATTTTAAGTGCATCAAAGATACCTAAGCTCGCAGAGAGGCAGCCAGAACCCCTTATTTGAGGAGGTTAAAGGGAAAAGGAAATGCGAGCAGCGTGGAAGGAATTGGAGCGTAAATATGCGGAATACTACCGAATGCAAGCGGAAATTGCATCTTTGGCGATTTGGGAGGACTGCATTTCGCTTGAAAACCTCTCTCTCGTTGGCGGTGCCGACCAAGCGTTCATTCTTGAGAATGAAAATGAAAAAATAATTTCTGCGGTTGTTGTCCTCGCTTATCCCTCGCTTGAGGTCGTTGAGCGAGCTTTTGCGGTTCTGCCTGTGAATTTCCCATATATTCCGGGGTTGCTTGCGTTCAGGGAAGCACCCGCAATCGCAGAGGCGTTCAAGCGTTTGAGGCGGAAGCCTGAGGTGCTTTTCGTAGATGGTTGCGGTGTGAATCACCCGAGATTCGCAGGTTTGGCGACACATGTCGGCGTCTCGCTTGATGTCGCAACAATAGGCGTTGCGAAGAAATTGCTCTGTGGTCGTGGCGAAATTCCAGAAAAGGTAGGAGAAGCAACAGAAATAAGATTTAAGGGGCGAGTTGTCGGATTCTTTTTAAAGAGTAAGCGGGGTTGCAGACCCATTATTGTCGCTCCCGGTCACAAAATCTCTCTTTCAACTGCTCTTGAACTGACAAAAAGATGCATTCGCAAGCATAAGTTGCCTGAACCTACGAGGATTGCACACAATTACGCAAATGAAATAAAGAAGAGATTTAAAAACGGTAGCAACAGCGACAACAGCAACAACAGAGACGGCGGAGACAGCAGAGACGGCAGAGAAAGCAGAAACAGCAGCGACACAGCGAGCAGTAGTTCGCAGGCAAACCTACAACGGTTCAGACGATAGAGAGAATGATGTCGAGGAGGCTGTCCATTCTCGGGCTTTTGCGAATGAAAGAGGTTTTTAGTATGTAACCTGATGCGCCGTTCTCGTAAGTTTTAATGATGTCCTCGTCTCTATCTGAGGAAGTAAGCACGACAACGGGCAAGTCCCTCAGCTCACGACTCTCTTTTATCTGACGAAGCACTTCAGTGCCGTCAACCTTTGGAAGCCTCAAGTCAAGCAGAACAACATCAGGTCTCGGATATTTCTCCCTGTCAGCATATTCTCCTCTGTTGAAAAGGAAATTTAGGGCAGATTCGCCATCTCTCACCTCATATATCTGCGTTTTCAACCTGCTCTTCTGCAGCATCCGCTTAAGAATAATCGCATGCGCCTCCTCATCCTCAACAAGCAGAACTTTCAGCCTGCGTCCTTCCTCCTCTTGCTCTCCAGACAACTCCTCCCTTCTCCTACTACTCTCCGACGCCCCACTCACATTCAACACCTCTTCTTCCTCTCCTCTCTGAAAACGCACCACACCCCACAACACGACTACAACACGACCACAACACACCCAACCTACTTCCCTCTCTTCCTCTCCATACTGCAGTCTACGCTGCCTTCCACCACTCTCACACCCTCATTTGCGAGCATTCGCTCCATGTTACGCCGCAGCTCGCCCTCAGAGAGAGGCTTCCGCAAAAACCCCACAGCTCCCGCCCTGACAGCCTCCGCAGCCTTTAAGGACATGCCCTTCGCATCTGGAAACAAAAGAATGACAACAGTCGCCGCATTCTCCCTCAATATGCGCCTCGTTACATTTATTCCATCCCCTCCTTCCAACTTTGCATCCAAAATTAGGATGTCAGGAGCGAGTTCTATGCATTTTCTCTCCGCCTCCTCGCAGTCTCTTGCAAGACCGACAACATCAAAACCCATCTTCCTCAACACTATTGAGAGCATTATTCTGACAAATGCTGAACTGTCTGCAATCAAAACTCGCCTCCCTTCACCTCCACATGTTTCTTCATAAGTCTCCTTCACATCTACCACTGCCATCTCCCTCGTCGTTTAGTTCCATTCTCGCCCCCTCTCCCTCCACCCCGCTCACTCCTCCCACTTCAAACTCCAAACAGAAATATTTAAATGCTTTTCTTTAGAAAATTGGAAGAATTCCGAAAGGAAAATTAAATTGTGAATGAGAAAAAAGGATGCGAGAAAGAGAATAAAGAGATTTTTGCCTCATGAGTGTGTTTGTGCTTCCACCTGAAAGCATGGTGGAAGAGGCGGGTTGCGGAGAAGTTGCGGAGAGGTGAGTAGGAAGGAGCAACGAAATCAACGAAATAAAAGTTTTGGCTTAACGCTCTCCGTGTTTTGCTTCAAGTGCGCTGCTTGCCCTCTCTAAGAGCGAGGATGCCTCTTCCAAACGCTTTGCCGCTTCCCTCAAAACTTCGCTGACTTCGTGCAAGCGAAGCGTCTCCGCTTCTTCCGCTGCTCGCCTGAAGCCCTCCGCATGCTCCCTGTTGTGTTCAATCCAATGCTCAATCCTCCGCTTCAAACGCTCTCTCCGCCTTTCTTCTGTTTTCTCCGCACTCTTCGCCTCCGCATCTGCCTCCGCCTCTACCTCCGCACCTCCGCCCTCCTCCGCAGCAGCACCGCCGTCTGCACCGTCCTTACTGCCCTCTCCGCCAACACCGCTCTCAAATCCCGACTGGCGGATTTCCTCTCCTTCCATTTCGCTTCCTCCTCTTACTCGCCTTAGCCGATGCTGTTTAACATGCCGTTTAACCGATACCGTGAAATTTGAACACTTTTTTCTTAACTTCTTCAACGACTTTCCGAACTTCGTTGCTTATTTTCTCCGATGCTTTCCTGCGGACTTCAACGCTGTCGTGCAGTTTCTCGTAAGCACTTTTTTCGCACTTCGCACCCGAAATGACGAGGAATGCGAGCGACCAAATGCGAGCGACATTTTCGGGCTTGTATCCTCCGCCTCCGAGAATGAGAAGGCGACCTTCGCAGAGCGAATGGGCGAGTGCGTGCATCCTCTTTGCGATTTCCTCGTATGCATGCGTTGTGAGTGCGAGACCGACAAGTGGGTCTTCGTAGTGTGCGTCTGCTCCGAACTGCTGAATGAGTATTTCGGGCTTGAAAGCGGAGAGCAGCGGAGGAACGATTTCGCCGAAGGCAAAGAGGTAGGAGGCGTCGCTCGTCCCAGCAGGAAGCGGAACATTCACGGAGTAGCCTTTTCCTTCGTTCTCACCAATCTCTTCTGTGCTGCCTGTTCCTGGGTAGAAGCCGAAGCCGTAGCGGTGGAAGGAGATTGTGAGAACATCGCTTTCTTCGTAGAAGGCTTCTTGCGTGCCGTCGCCGTGATGTCCGTCAATGTCAATAATCGCAATCCGCCTGAAGCCTCTCTTAAGCAGAAATCTCGCAGCAATCGCAACATCGTTGAAAACGCAGAAGCCAGCAGCACCGTCTCTGTGTGCGTGATGCCAGCCTCCGCCGAAGTTGAACGCATGCGTCGCTTTTCCCTCCGCAAGCAGCCTCGCACCCTCCAAAGAGCCACCGACCCTCGCAACAGCACCCTCGTAAATGCCTTTCGTCGCAGGCGTGTCCCCTAAATCCAGAAGACCGTAGCCTCGCTCACTCATCCTCTTAACGAAATTTATGTATTCTTCGCTGTGAATGAGCTTTAATTCCTCCTCCGCTGCTGGATTCGGCTCCACTAACATCACATTCTCATCATCAAAAACACCCATTTTTCGCAGAATTTCAAGCGTTCTCTTGCATCTGTCAGGCTTAAGCGGGTGCGTCTCTCCTAAATTATACTTCAAATACGCATCACTGTAAAGAAAAACGCTTTTCCCCGTCATTTTCACACACACATCCAAGCAAGCGAGACGCCACATGCCGAGAGGGGAGAGACAGGGACGGTTTCGTGAGGAACGAGTGGCGTTAAGAAGTGCCAGCCTCCCAGGAGGAGAGGTATTTCGCCTGCTCTTCCGTGAGCGTTTCGATTTCAATGCCCATCGTTTGCAGTTTCAGCCTTGCGACCTCCTCGTCAATCTCTTTCGGAACTGAATAAACACGCTTCTCCAGTTTTCCGCCGTTCTCAACGAGGAATTTCACGCACAACGCCTGATTTGCGAAACTCATGTCCATGACTTCGGGAGGATGCCCGTAAGCAGCAGTGAGATTCACAATCCTGCCCTCTGAGAGTAGGAACAGCCTACGACCGTCGTGAAGCGTGAATTCTTCAACATGTTCTGAGACTTTCCTACGCTTTACAGCGATTTCATGCAAGCCCTTAATATCAATTTCAACATTGAAATGCCCTGCATTCGCAAGAATAGCTCCATCCTTCATCTCAGTGAAGTGTTCTTTTCTTATTACAGAAATATCTCCTGTTGCGGTGATGAAAATATCGCCGATTTTGGCGGCATCTCGCATGGGCATCACACGATAACCGTCCATTACCGCCTCTAATGCCTTGCGAGGATTCACTTCCACGACAACAACATTTGCGCCGAGACCACGAGCACGCATGGCGATGCCACGACCGCACCAGCCGTAACCTGCGACAACGACAGTTTTTCCCGCAAAAAGTATGTTCGTTGCGTTTAGTATGCCATGAATTGTTGACTGTCCTGTCCCGTAGCGGTTGTCAAACATCATTTTCGTCTCTGCATCGTTCACAGCAATCACAGGGAATCGCAGTTTTGAGGCGAGCTCACGAGCTTTATGCCGAATTACGCCCGTAGTTGTTTCTTCACAGGCACCAATAACTGCGTCTGCGAGCGCTGAAAACTTCTCGTGCACCCTCGTAATCGCATCTCCGCCGTCGTCAAGCAGAATTTCAGGCTGGCGTGATTCTATCGCTTTGTCCAAGCATTCGTAGTATTCTTCAGTGGTTTCGCCTCTGAAAGCGAATGTTTTTATGCCCTCTT
The DNA here is from genome assembly GCA_024699715.1 of Candidatus Methanophagales archaeon. Lineage (GTDB taxonomy): Archaea > Halobacteriota > Syntropharchaeia > Alkanophagales > Methanospirareceae > Methanospirare > Methanospirare jalkutatii. The sequence goes on along the minus strand of JANPRD010000015.1, from coordinate 295 downwards.
CTGCGAGAGCAGCGGCGACATCGTCCTGCGTTGAGAGCGGATTCGCAGCTGCGAGTGAAATTTCCGCACCGCCCTCCTTGAGTGTTCGCAGCAAGACCGCGGTCTCCGTCGTGACATGCAGGCATGCGGTTATTTTAACGCCCTTAAGAGGCTTCTCCTCCTTGAACCGCTCTCGCAAGAGTCCCAAAACGGGCATCCTCATCGCCACAAATTCAATCCTACGCAGACCCTCCGCAGCGAGACGAATGTCCTTCACGATGCCTTTCTCGGATTTTTCCATGCCCTTCTCCTCCTT
>JANPRD010000006.1 GCA_024699715.1 Candidatus Methanophagales archaeon | reverse complement strand
TAAGTTCCTTCTCCTGCACGCTTCACATCCCTCGATAAGAAATCCCCAGGAACTACAATCTTATACATTTCCATTTAACTACCTCCCAAGACGCACATCTGACGGCGCAAATCGTAAGACGCAGGCATGAGTAAGCTCATCTCAAAATCTTCGTCTCCGCCTCTCCCCTCGTGAGCCTGTTCAATAGCGAGAAGAAATCATCTTTCATCCCCGCAGGGACTTTGAAAAGCGCAATGAATGAACCATCAGATTGCCATTCCTCCTTAACAACCTCGTAATTCCTCTTTATTTCATGTATTCTGCCCGTGTATGCTGCTGGAATCTTCACAGCAATCTCATTCGTGTGAACTTTTATCGGTAAAATTGGCTTAAGCGCATTTATCGCATCTTTCACAAGCTCATCAACGCTCTTCATCGGGTCTACATGAAATTTCGCCTCCTCCAGCGCAATCTCTATTCTCTTCGGTGGATGTGGCGTGTTCGTCTGCGGGTTCGTGCAAATGCGAGCGATGCGGTCAATTACCGCTCTCCGCTTCTCTTCCGCCATTTTCCTCCTCTGCGATGTTGTCAGTTGTATTGTGCCTTCTCGCAAAATCCTCGCAGCAATCTCATTCACATCTGTCGTCCCGAATACAGCCCTTAAATCCTCCTCTTTCGCTCGCTCTCCCTTTGAAGCGTCCTCAAATATCTCGTCAACCGCCATAATCTCTGAAATTTCAACGCCTACTTTACTACTACCACCGCCACCGCCCTCTGCGGAAGACCTGAACTTCTCCGCACCATAAGGGTCAACAAGCACCTCAAACACTTTCTTACCTCGCTTTAAACGAGCAACTACCGCATCCTCCAACCTCACCATCTCTCAACCCACCCTTCCAAAAGAAAAAATATCTTTTATTCTCCTCCTCTCCCCTCTTTTTCCTTCATTTTCTTCAGATAATGCTCCACTTCCGATGAAGACAATATCCTGAATTTGCCCTTTTCAATCTCTGCAACACCAATATCCACACTCTTCGTCTCTATTTTTCCCTCTGTAACCTTGTTAAGTGCGGATAAGCCGAGTGAAATCGCATCTTCCATCGTCATATCTTCCCTATACTTCGCCTCAAGCATCTCCATCACCATGTTCCTTCCGCTTCCTATGGCTGTCGCCTTATATTCAAGAAGCGCTCCACTCGGGTCTGTTTCAAAGAGATAGCATCTTCCGTTGTAAACACCTGCGAGCAGTAATGCCGTTCCGAAAGGTCTCAAGCCCCCGATTTGCGTGTAAATCTGCTTGAAATCGCATATCCTCTTCGCAAGTGTCGCAACATCTATCGGCTCATCATACAAAATCCTGTTTATTTGCGCCTCCAATCTTCCTCTGTCTATTAAAACCCTCGCATCCGCTACTAATCCAGAAGTCGCAGCTCCTATATGCTCATCTATAAGAAAAATCTTCTCAATTGAACCCATCTCAAGCAGTCTTGACGCTATTCGCTTGTCCGCAAGCAGAACTACACCGTCTTTCGCCTTTATTCCGATTGCTGTTGTCCCTCTTTTCACCGCTTCTCTCGCATATTCCACCTGAAAAAGCCGCCCATCAGGGCTGAAAACCGTTATCGCACGGTCATATCCCATTTGAGGCATCATTTGAACCACTTCCTACCCTTTTTCCTCCCTCTTCTCCCTCTCCTCACTTTTCTCTACCTTACCCTTTCTCACACCTTTCTCTTCCTTCTTCCACTATTTCACATGGACTCGACGGGATTTGAACCCGTGGCCTCCGCCTCGCGAAGGCGGCGCTCTTCCACTGAGCTACGAGCCCACTTGCTCTCCTCTTGCCTTACTTCAGACCACGCCTTCTCTTTTATTTTTGGATTAAATAAATTTTGTTGCGAGTTGCGGAGGGGGAGCGGAAGGAGCGGAAGGAAGAGCAGGGGGCGGGGAAATGGATGCGTCGCTTGCGTCTCTTGTCGTTGTTGCGCAGCTCTTCGTCATGGGATTCCTCACGGGACTGAGTGGTGCGGTCATTCCGGGTCCGCTCTTCGCCTTCGTCGTCTCTGACACGCTCAAAAAGGGCTTCATCTCAGGTCCGCTCTCCGCACTCGGTCATGTAATCGTGGAGATGCCGCTTATTTTCGCTTTCCTGCTCGGTCTCGGCTTCATTCTGCTGAAATTTCAGCACTTCACTTACACCGCAGGCGGAATTGCATTCATCCTAATGGCTACACTTATCGTTAATTCAGCAAGAAAAGAGGCTTGCCACCACCAACAACAACGAGAAGCAGTCAGAAAAGCAAAACAATGCCCTGAAATCGCAGAAATCGCTAACACTCCTAACCCCTCTGCCACCACCGCTGCTGTTCCCATCTCTGACACGGGCACAGACGCAACAGGCACAGACGCAAACGCAGGCGCAAAAGCAGCCGCAGCAAGCGTGCTTGGAGGCGCTTTCTTCACGGCGTTCAACCCTTCTTTTGTGCCTTGGTGGGCGACAGCGGGCTACGCCGTCCTGCTCGCAGGTCTCGCATCGCCTCTCGCACTCGCAGGTGTCGCCGTCGTAATAGCGGGGCATGTCCTTTCCGACTTCGCTTGGTATTCTCTCCTCTCTTTCTCGCTCTCAAGGGGCAGAAAATTCCTCACAGATAAATACGAGGCTGTAATGCTCGCCGTCGCCTCCTTCCTCGCCGCTCTCGGCATCTTTTTCCTGTTCAAAGGCGTCTCTTCATTTTTCTCCTGAGAGGGTGTTGCGTGAGGCGAAATGAAAATGGAAATTTTTAGGAATAGCGCATTAAGGGAAGAATTATTGAGAGTTGCGAGAGGCGAAAAGCGTGCGGAATTCGTAATTAAGGATGCAAATGTTGTGAATGTATGCAGTGGTGAGATTCACGAGGCGGATATTGCCATACACAAAGGAATAATTGTCGGCGTCGGAAGATACAAAGGCATAAAAGAGGAGGATGCGAGGGGGAATTTTGCCGTTCCGGGCTTAATTGACGGGCATACGCATATTGAAATGAGCATGCTTTCCGTGAGCGAGTTTGCTCGTGTTGTTGTTCCGAGAGGCACGACGGCAGTCGTCGCAGACCCGCATGAGATTGCGAATGTCTTGGGCGTCGCAGGCATTGAAGCGATGCTTGAAGAAGCGAAGACGACTCCGCTGAAAGTATTTTTCACAGTGCCTTCCTGCGTCCCTTCAACCTCGCTTGAGACCGCAGGTGCGAGCATCGGAGCATCTGAAGTTGAAAATCTGCTTCGCTGCTGCGAGGAATTCGTTGGCTTGGCGGAGGTCATGGACTTTGATGCGGTGCTGCGAGGCGACCCTGAAATCTTCGCAAAGATTGAAGCGGCAGTAAAGAGCGGTAAGGCGGTTGACGGGCATGCCCCTCTTTTGAGCGGTTGCGAACTCAACGCATACATTTTGAGCGGTGCAGGCTCTGACCACGAGAGCATTTCTGCGGAAGAAGCGAGAGAGAAATTGAGGCTTGGGATGCGTGTGATGGTCAGGGAAGGCTCCGCTGCGAAGAACTTACGGGCGATTGCTCCCGTTCTGAAGGAATGCGACACACGAAACTGCATGCTCGTCACCGACGGCGACCGCACACCAAAGGACTTGCTCTCACAAGGACACATGGATTTCCTGCTGAGAAGGGCGATTGAAGAGGGCATAGACCCCGTGAAAGCCGTTCAATTATGCACAATCAACCCCGCAACATGGTTCAATTTGCGTGAAATCGGCAGCATAACGCCGGGAAAAATCGCAGATATTGTCATCGTGAGGAATCTTGAGCGTTTTGAAGTGCTGAAAGTGTTTGTGAATGGGCGTGAAATAAGCAGAGAATTCCGAAAGAAGGGGAAATTCAAATACCCAAAGCACGGGAGAAGCGTGAATGCTCCGCATGTTTCCGCCGAAGACTTCATTCTTGAGGAGGAGAAAGCATGCAGGCTCACAGGGAAAAGAAGGAAGGCGAGGGTGATTCGTTTAATTGAGAATGAAATCGTGACAGAGGCAAAAATAGAGGAAATAATCGGTATTGAGGCGCCAAAGATTCTTAAGGCAGCAGTAGTTGAGCGACATCACCGCACTGGCAACATAGGAATAGGTTTCGTGGAGGGTTTTGGCTTAAATAGCGGTGCAATTGCATCTACTATCGCACATGATTCGCACAATATTGTCGTTATTGGCACAAATGAGCGGGACATGGCTCTCGCTTGCAACAGGTTATCTGAAATAGGAGGCGGTATTGTCCTTTGCGACAGCGGTTTTGTTGTGAGTGAGATTCCACTGCCGATTGCAGGACTGATGAGCGACGAGAGCGTTGAGCGTGTGTTGGAGCGTTGCGAGCGTTTGGAGGCGGAATTGAGAAAACGGGGATGCTCGCTGGACGCAATTTACACGCTTTCATTCATCGCTCTACCTGTCATACCATCGTTGAGAATCACAGACAAGGGTCTCGTGGATGTTGAGCGGGGAGAAGTCGTGCAAGTGTTCCTCTAATTGCAGGGCTTGCAGATGCTTTTAAAAAATTAAGGGAAAAAAAAAAGCGGAGCAATCTCTGGCATCGCAAGCTCACAAGCCGCAGCACGCTCTTCAAGGATGTAAGAGAACTCATCCGCATCTCTTATCTTTTCAAGCTCTTCCCTGCGAATCAGCACGGTTTTATCTATTTGCATGCGCTTTATCTTACCATTAACGACAAATACGGACTTCATGCCCGTGATTTCTGAAATACTACTCACTATCTTCGCACGCTTCACCAACCTTGATGTGCATTTGCTTATACCTGTCAGTATTTTCTCCGCTTCTTGCATTCTCGTTGTATTCGTTGCATTTACTTTTTCCTCCTCTTCTTTCCATTCCTCTTCCGTTCCATGCTCAATCTTCTCTGCGGAGCCACGCTCTTCCTCTCTGGGCATTGAAACTGCGTTGAACGGTGCGAATGCGGTTGTGAATATTTCGAAGCCGATGCGTTCCATCGTGCTTAAAATGCGTCTTTCGAGACTTGAAAGCATCTTTTCGGCGGGAGGAACGCTCTCAACGGTTTTGAGCATGTCAATGTGGCGAATCAGCCGAGCTTCAAGGATTTCCTCAAGTTTCAGAGCGATTTCAATTGTTGTAGAGGCGCCACGCTCATATTTGCTCACACTCCTGCGTGAGACGCCGAGCGCTGATGCGAGTTCGCCGAGCGAGAGGTTTTTCTGCTCTCTGGCTGCACGCATCGCTTCACCATCTATGCTCACGAAAAGACCGCCTGCTGAAGAATAAACGCAAGGTCTGAAATCGTTCACGAAGTAGTCGTGGAGTGTTTGCGTGTTCACCGCAGGTATGCCGTATCTGAAATATACGACACCGTCCTCAAGCATTCCGACGCCTGAACGCTCACCGACAATCAGCGGATATGCGAGCAGAAAAAATGCCACCCTTTTCATACTTCGTGCCACTTCATCGCTCACACCGTCTATGTTTTGAACTGCTTTCACGATGAGTGTGATGTCATCTCTGCGAGCTGCGAAGTCAAAGCAGCGAGAATCACACATCGCAGATATAACAAATCCCGCTTCTTGCAGAATGCCTCTCGCTCTTCGCAGCAGCTCCTCCCGCATCTCTATTAATTTCATTCATTTTTTGAAATCTCTTTCGCTCTTCTCGTCGCATCAATCACCGCAGACATCAGAGCTGCACGAACCGCATATTTTTCAAGCGTGAGTATGCCTCTTATTGTTGTTCCGCCGGGAGAAGCGGTCATATCTCGCACATTCTCAGGACTGAATCCCGCTGAAATCATTCTTGCGGCGCCTTCAACCGTTCTTGCTGCGATGCGCAGTGCGAGCTCACGGGGCAACCCCTCATGCACACCGCCTTCTGCGAGAGCGTCAATGACCAATGCTGCGAATGCAACGCCACTACCGCTCAAACCTGTGATTGCGTCCATATCGCTCTCCTTCACTGAGAACGCCTCTCCAACCGCAGACATTATTTCCTTCGCAATCTCCTCGTCCTCCTGCGAAGCGAAGCTTCCCCTGCAAACCGCAGAGAACGCAGAGCCGACGAGCGCTGCGATGTTCGGCATCACTCGCACCACACGAACTCGCCTCTCCGCTCTCTCTGCTTCCGCCCTCGCTGTCGTTTGTTGAGAGGGAGCATCGCTGCCGAAGTAAGTTTCAAGCGTTTTCGTGGAAATTCCTGCTGCGACTGAAATGAGTATTTTGCTCTCGTCAAAATCATTTTTGACCTCTGAAGCGACTGCTTTCACATCAGAAGGCTTCACCGCAAGAATAATGACATCCGCATTCCTGACGACTTCCGCATTGCTTTTGCATGCAACTACATTTTCCTTTCCTTGAAATTCTCGCAGTCGCTCCTCACGAGCATCGCTAATGAAAATCTTCCCCGCTTTCTTCGCCTTCAGCAGACCTCGCAGGATTGCACTGCCCATGTTTCCCACGCCGATGATGCCTATTTTCTTACTTCCAAGACTTTCACCAACCGCCTCCTGTTGCTGTTCGTTTGCCATTTTTCTTTCACTCTTTCTTCCTCCCTCTCTTCTCCCCCTTTCCCTCTCTCCTCTTCTCTTCCTCTCCCCTTCCCCCTCCCTGCTTCTTCGGCTTCTTCGCTTTCCCTTTCCGTTCTGCAACGCTTACTCTTGCAGCGGAGTAATCAGCACGACATTGTTGCCACGCAGGATGACATGTCCGAGAAGCCGTCTCGTCTCGCCGTCGACGATTTCCTTTGTGTTTGAGAGGAAGAGGTTCAAGTAGTCGTCAACGCTCTCCAGTATCCCCTCCAAGATTTCCCGCTCCCCTTTCATCTCCACCTGAATTCGCTTTCCGACCAATACCTGAATCCGCTTGCTCGGAAACATGCTATTCGCACCTCTCTTTTCTCTGCTCCTTTCTCTTTTGTTTTTGCTCCTTTTGCTTCCTTATGCTTCCTGCTTTAAGGGAAGATTTTATTTCAGCACTGCTGTCATTCTAATACATGCAGCGGAAAGGGATTATGAATCTTGTGCGCTTCTCCTATTACTGCTCTTTTCCTTCTTCTTCAGCCTCATTTCATAGGGACTGCGAGAGCGGTAGGCAAAGTTCAGCATCGTGAGCGTTTCGCCATGAGGAGTTGCATCCTTCGGAGATAGAAACGGTGCGCATCACGCTTAAAAACATCGGAAACCGCTCAGCATTACCGAGTGTCTGCGGAGGTTCTTCGTGAAAGATTTGGAGAGAGCGGGACGTCCCGTGAAGGTCTTGGGAAAGGCCGGAAAAGCGTTGGAGAGCCGCCGTTCTACGCCGTAGGCACGGACAGCGAGGCAGACATGTGGAATTTGATTACACGAATTTCCGGCTTCTCTTCATATAACCGCCAAATATTGCATGTCTTACAACGAGAATTGCACTTATTTGTGACGCTAATTGTGAAATTTATGGGGTAAGCACGCAGTCCAAATGCCCTAAATGCCTTCAATTTCAATACCTTAAACGGCAACCAAATCCTCCGCATCCTCACTACACCGCATGCACAACTCTCGCCACAACGCCTGCAGCTCCGAAATTCGCTTTGGCTTGAAAAGAAAAATTTTTATCCTCGCCTTCGGCTGAAGCGAAGGAAGAGAGGGAAGAGAACGCAAATAACGGCAAGGCGTTGCGAGATGAAGGCGAAAGCGGTAGTGCCTTTCAAGAGGCGAGGTGCGAAATCCCGCCTGCATCCGTTTTTAAGCGAGGAGGAGCGTGAGCGTCTCGCAGTCTGCATGCTGAAGGATGTTTTGTCTGCGCTCTCGCAGTCGCCGTCCGTTGCTGCCGTTGAAATTCTCACGAGAGACGGCATGAACGAACTGAGTGAGCTGCGTGCTGAAATCTCTGCTTTGCGCCTGAAAATTCCGCTGAATTTCAAGGAGGAGCGAGAGAAAGGGCTGAACGATGCGTTGAACGCTGCGCTTAAAGCATTTTCAGATGCGGAGGAGTGCGAGAAATTTTCATTTTTCGTGCTAATGGCTGATTTACCGCTGATTTCTGCTGAGCAGATAGAGGAACTGCTGCGTTCCGATGCGGATATTGTGCTTGTTCCTGGTCGCAGAGGCGGAACGAATGCGATTGTTTTGCGTGGTGAAGCCGTCAAGAAATTTGAATTCAGATACAAACGCATAAGCATCATTGAGCATATTCAAGAGGCGGAAATGCTCGGTCTCTCCACTCGCATTCACGACTCATTCTTCTTCAGCACAGACATTGACGAAGTCGGCGACCTCGTTGACTTGCTCACCTTCGGCACGGGCTTTGCCGCCGCATATCTGCGAGAAATCGGCGTATTTGCCATTTCAAGGCATGGTTGGGTGTCGCTTGTGAGAGAGCGGAAGGCGAGCATCAGAGCTGAAAATGAGTGAGGGCAAAAGGAAGTGAGGACAAAAGAAAGCGACAAAAATAAAAGAGAAATGGGGAAACATAAATATAAAGAGGGGAAAAGGCGGGAGAAATGGGGAGAAGAGACAGTATTCCTGCGTGGATTTTGAAATACAGGGACAGAATAGAGCGAGGAGAAATCACTTTAGAGGAGATTTTAGAAGAGGAGAACAAAATAAGGAAGAAACCGATTAAACTTGCAACCGTGAAGCGTGCAGTCAACGCACTCGGCTTCTCCGTTGAAGGTCTGCGTGCAATACCGCCAGAGAGGGCGTTTGAAAGGGAAAAGCGGGGTGTAGCCTACGGGGTAGAGACTGCGAAGACTGCGGAGTTCGCAGAAGAAGCGGAGGAAGCAGAGAAAGTGATGGAGGAGGGAGAGGAGGCGGAAGAGCCGTTAGAGAGCTGGCTAACGATGGAGGAGATGCCTGCAGCTGCGGAGGAGGCTGCGGAGGAAGAAGGTATTAAGGTCGCCGTGCCTCAAGCGGAGGGAGAGGGCTGTTGAGCGAGAGCGAGAGGAAGAGGGCGAGGAGGAAGAGGAGGAAGGGAAAAAGAGGAGGAGAGAGGGAGCACCTGCGTGGATTCTGAAATACAAGGAGAAGATAGAACGAGGAGAAATCACAGCGGAGGAAATTCTTGAAGAGGAGAACAAGCATCGTGAGAAGCCGATAAAGCTCTCAACAGTGAAGCGTGCAATAAACGCACTCGGCTTCTCAATCGGTGCTCTTAAGCGGGAAGAGGAGGAAATTGATGTTCGTGAGCGTAAGGGGGCTCGGAGACCTGCGGAGGAGCGAGAGGAGCGAGGTGCTGCCGTCTTCCACTTGAGCCTTTCTGGCGAGACAAAAAGACTTTTTCAAGATGTGAAGAGGCGCTGGGAAGCGTCTTTAGGGAAGTCTCTGCCCGATGAATACTTCTTGAATATCTTGTTGGTGTTGGCGAGGTTGGCGGAGCGTGGAAAGACCCTCGTCCCCAGAAAATAACGCAAAGCAGAGGAGACAGAGCGGGGCAGAGGGGACGAGGAGGAAACTTCATGCATTGCTGTGAGAGGATTGAGAGAAGAGGCGACTTTCGTCGGCGGTATGCGTGTGTTAATTGCGGAATACGCAGTCGGTAGTTGTGAGCGACCGGAGTTGCGCAGGGAAGGTGAAGTGATGCTTTCTGCGTTAAAGAGGAGTTTTGAGCGTCTCGGACATGAAGTTTCCTTTCCGAAGGCGGAGAAAGATTTTGGAAGGGCAATAGAACGCCTCTCAAAAGAATGCGACGCAGGTCTCGTAATTGCACCTGACGATATTCTCGGCGAATTCACAGAAATATTGGAGGAGAACACGCTCAACCTCGGATGCCCCGCAGAGACGGTGAGAACATGCGCAGACAAGCTCAAAACGACTGAAATACTGCTCAAAAACGGAATACCTGCACCTCGCATACTCGCTGAGGAGGCTCGTGGTGAGTGTTGCGTGCTTAAGCCGAGGTTCGGTTGCGGCTCTGAAGGCGTTCTCCTGCTTCGTTCAAGTGATTCATGCGATTTCGTGAAATGCGAAGGAGGCGAAGAATACATTTCAACGGAGTTTGTGCGTGGTGAGGATGTGAGCGTGAGCGTCGTCGCATCTGCTCGCTCTTCGCTTTTTTTGACAGTGAATAAGCAGTTCGTGGAGCGAGAATATGTGAGGGAGGCGTCGCAAGGTTAAAATACAGCGGTAGTGTCGTGCCATACGAAGTGAGCGAGGCTCAGGAAAGGGAATTGAAGCGTTTGAGTGCTGCGATTTCTCGCCTGTTCAAATGCAGAGGCTATTTCGGCGTTGATTTCGTGCTTTGCGAGGAGGACGGGAAGGCGTATGCGGTGGATGTGAATCCGAGAGCCACGACTTCAATTGCTTGCGTCGCCTCCGTCCTCAATTTTGAGATCGCTGCGCTTATTCTGCTCGCTGCAAATAATGAACTGCCTGCGGAGGAGGAACTGCAGGTGAGTGGGCGATGCTCCGTTCGCTTTTGAAGCGAAGTGCTGCTCGCAAGAGAAATGGGAAAGCAGAGGGGGGAGTGTGCTGCATATTCAAAGACACGCTTGAGTTCATTCTTGCGGTGAGCGAGAGCTCTCATCCACGAGAATTCGTTGGCTTGCTCACTGCCGAGCGCACCGCTGAAGGAGGAGAGGTCATTTCAGATGTCATCATTCTGCCCGGGACCCGCTCTTCCTCGTTCAGCGCCTCGTTCAGGCGGGACATGCTACCTCTCGGTGTTCGCTTCGTCGGCACAGCACACAGCCACCCGAAACCACAAGCAATGCGACCCTCACCGCAAGACCTGCAAATGTTCGCCCAAACGGGTCAGCGACACATCATCACTTTCTTCCCTTACGGAGAAGACTGCTGGCGTTGCTACGACGCTCTTGGGCGGGAAAAGCAGTTGAAAGTTGTTGAAAGGAAGTAGTTCGGTGAGTGGAGAGAGGAGGGAGAGAGGAGAAGAGAAGAGGAGGCGGAGCGGGAAAATGGAGCGCTGTGAAGGTGGTGTCGGCAGCGAAGGAGGAGGCGTTAATAAGAAGAAAGTGAGAGTGCTTGCGACAGGCACATTTGATATTTTGCACCCTGGACATATACGCTACTTGGAAGAGGCTCGTAAGCTCGGCGACGAGTTGTTTGTGATAGTGAGCAGGGATGCGAATGTCACGAAGAGGAAGAGGAAGCCGATAATTCCGGAAGAGCAAAGACTGCGTGTCGTCTCATCGCTGAAAGTCGTCGACAAGGCGATACTCGGCAGTGAGCGGGACATGTATGAACCTTTATATAGCATAAAGCCAGATATAATAGCGATAGGCTATGACCAAGCATTCGTGGAGAGCGATTTGGAGCGGGAACTGCGTGAGAGAGGCATAAACGCAAAGGTGGTTCGCATAAAAAAGAGGGAAGAATGCCCGCTGTGTAAAGTTGAGGAAATCATCAATCGTATCTTAAAGGAAGAATTTGCATTTTTGAGTGAGAGGGAGAAAGAGGGTGAAATGAAGTAGGAGGTGGAAATAATGGAGGAAAAGAAAGAAAAACAGGAGAGCAGACAAGAACCTCGTGAAGAAGGGCATGAAGAGGAGCATGGTCTGACGAGAATAGGGGTGTCTTTGCCTGCGAATTTGCTTGAAAAATTTGACAGAATTATAGAGGAGAGGGGATATTCATCTCGCTCTGAGGGCATAAGAGATGCGATAAGGGCATATATTGTAGAATATGAGTGGATGAGGGGAGAAACAGGCGACCAAATAGGCACAATAACTTACATTTATGACCATAGTCAGCGTGGATTAGTGAATGAATTGATGGATATTCAGCATCATTACCTTGATATGATTCGCTCTTCAACCCATATTCATCTTAGCGAGGAGAACTGCTTTGAGGTCATTGTGCTGCGAGGGGATGCGAAAAGGATAAGGGAACTTGCGGAGAAAATAATGGCGTTGAGAGGCGTGAAGCATGTGAAGCTCACCACGACGCATGCGGGTCTGTGACTTGCGTAGCGTAGGTAGCGTAGAGCGGAGGAGTGAGAAGGCGGTGCTGTAAATAGGAGGTGTGGAAGCGATGGAAGATGTGCTTTCTGCGGTGAAGCGAGGGACGACGACTGTCGGTCTTGTCTGCACTGGCAGTGGAGAAGGAGAGCAAGGCGTCGTGCTTGCGAGTGAGCGTAGAGCGACGCTTGGAGGCTCGTTCATCGCTTCTCGTGCGGCAAGGAAGATATACAGGGTGGACGACAGGATGGCTCTCACTGTTGCAGGGGTTGTCGGCGACGCCCAAACACTCGTAAGAGCGCTCTCTGTGGAAGCAAATCTTTACAAAATCAGAAGGGGCGAGCCGATGTCCGTCAGAGCTGCTGCTACACTCCTCGCAAATGTGTTGAGCAGTCAGCGAATATTCCCGTATTTTGTGCAGCTGCTCATCGGTGGAATAGACAGGCAAGGTCCGCACATTTTCTCGCTTGACGCATTCGGCGGAGCGACAGAAGAGAAAGAGATTGCGGCGACAGGCTCAGGCTCTCCGATTGCATACGGCGTCCTCGAAGACAAATATTACGAGGGAATGAGCATCTCTGAAGGTATTGAACTCGCAGTTCAAGCGTTGAGCAGTGCGATGAAGCGGGATGCTGCGTCCGGCGATGCGATGGAGGTCGTCGTAATTACGCCTGAGAAGTATGAGGAAGTGAGCGAAGAGGTCATTAAAAAAATTATTGAAGCGAATGACAAGAGAAGAAGGAAGTAGAAGCGTGTCTTTGGGAGGATGGGAGTGTCGTTGGGAGATATTGGTGGGAGAACGAGTGAAAGGAAAAAGCAATAAAGCGTAAATCTTTTTTGTTTTTATTTCCTGAAAGCAAGAAGTGAGAAAAGGGCGAGAAAGTTTGAAAACTCCGCCTGTATGGGCGGCAATGCATTAATGCAAGAAGCAGCCCTTTTTCCAAGCGGTATTCGGGTGAAAGAAAGCGATGATGACGACGGAGGAGAAGCTACAAGCGTTGAAACAGCGGATAAAAGAGCTGTTACCTGCGGTGAGCGTTGAGGATGTGCAGTTTGAAGGACCTGCAATCGTCATTTACACGGAAGAGCCGCAGCGCTTCCTTGAGGACAGCTCAATCGTGAGGAATCTTGCGAAGGAGCTGAAGAAGCGGATTTCAGTGCGACCTTCGGCATCTCTGCTCAAAGAGCCTGAAGAGGCGGTTGAGGTCATTAAGAGTGTGATGCCCGCTGAAGGCGGAATCAAGGACATTTACTTCGACACGGACAAGGGAGAAGTCATTATTGAGGCTGAGAAACCCGGGATATGCATCGGAAAGCAGGGTTCAGCGGTGAAAGAAATAGCGAGACGCATCGGTTGGAAGCCGCATGTCATTCGTGCGCCTCCAATCCAATCATCAATCATAAGAAATATACGGAGGTTCTTGCGAGAGGAGAGCGAATTTCGCCGTGAATTCTTGAAAAAGGTGGGAAGACGCATATTCAGGGACAAAATACACAGCGATGTTTGGTTGAGGGTCACTGCGCTTGGAGGCTGTCGTGAGGTCGGCAGGAACGCATTCTTGCTCTCAACGCCTGAGACGAGGGTGCTTATTGACTGCGGCGTTTCCGTCGGAAGCGACATCATTCCGTATTTGTATGTGCCTGAGGTCTCCCCGCTCAGCGATTTGGATGCGGTCGTCCTGACGCACGCACACCTTGACCACTCAGGTCTTATTCCGCTGCTCTTCAAATACGGCTACGACGGTCCCGTTTACACGACGCAACCCACTCGTGACCTCACTGCCCTGCTCCTTCTTGATTTCTTGGAGGTCAGCTCAAGGGACGGCGGTGAAGTCCCTTACAAAGCATCGCACATTCGTGATTTCGTCAGGCACACAATTCCTCTAAAATACGGCGAAGTTACGGATATTGCGCCTGACATTAAGCTCACTTTATACAATGCGGGTCATATTTTGGGTTCTGCAATCGCACATTTCCACCTCGGAAACGGAATTTACAACATCGCTTTCACAGGAGACATAAAATATGAGAGGACTTTGCTTTTTGAGCCAGCGTTCAACGATTTTTTGCGCATGGAGGCGCTTGTAATTGAGTCAACTTACGGAGGACCTGAGGACATTCAGCCCTCTCGGCAAGAGGCGGAGGAGCGTTTGAAGGATGCCATTCAGCGCACAATAAAAAGGGGCGGAAAAGTCATCATTCCTGCGTTCGCAGTCGGAAGGTCGCAAGAGGTCATGCTCGCTCTTGAGCGAATGGACCTTGAAGTGCCCGTCTATTTGGACGGGATGATTTGGGAGGCTACCGCAGTTCACACAGCATATCCAGAATATTTGAACAAGGAACTGCTTCGTGCAATTTACCAGGGCGAGAACCCATTCCTCTCGGACATTTTCGTGCAAGTTGACGATGCGGATAAGAGAAAGGATGTGATTGAGGAGAACGAGCCTTCAGTCATACTCACGACATCTGGCATGCTGAACGGCGGACCTGTGCTTGAGTATTTGAAGGCTCTCGCACCTGACGAGAGGAACATGCTCATATTCGTGGGATACCAAGCGGAAGGCACACTCGGAAGAAGGATTCAGAAGGGCTGGAAAGAAATTCAGTTCTCCGCAGCGGGAAAAATAGAGAATGTGAAGATAAACATGGAGGTCGTCACGATTGACGGATTCTCAGGGCATTCAGACAGGAAACAATTGATTGAATATGTTGAAGGAATGCGCTCGCCACCGTCAAAAGTGATATGCGTTCACGGCGAAGGAGCGAAGTGCATATCTCTCGCAAGCGCACTGCACAAACGCTTCGGAATTGAAACGATTGCACCTCACAACCTTGAAACCGTAAGATTCCTTTAAGCGTGTTTTTCAGACAATTAGGAAGAAATTCCAAAAGATATAAGAAGAGAGAAGAAGAGGAGGGAGGAGGCGAAAATGACGAGCATAGAGGAGCGGATGGAGCGGATGAGCATAGGTAAGCGGATAAGAATGGAGCGAATTATTGACAGAAAGAGCAAGAGGAGCGTGATAGTGCCGATGGACCATGGTGTCACGCTCGGACCCGTCAGAGGCTTGGAGGACATGCGTAAGGCGGTGAATGCGGTTGCTGAAGGCGGTGCAAACGCCGTTCTTCTGCACAAGGGCATCGTATTCGCAGGACATCGTGGCTACGGCAAAGATATAGGTCTGATTTTGCACATATCCGCAAGCACGAATCTCGGACCTGACCCGCTGAACAAGGTGCTTGTCGCATCCGTTGAGGAAGGCATAAAACTCGGCGCAGACGCAATTTCAATTCATGTGAATGTCGGTGCGGAGAATGAGCCTGAGATGCTTCAAGCGCTTGGCGCAGTTGCGATGGAGTGTGAGGAGTGGGGCATGCCGCTTCTTGCGATGATGTATCCTCGTGGTCCTAAGGTGAAGAGCGAGCACGATGCGGAGATGGTGAAGCATGCTGCCCGTGTCGGCGCAGAACTCGGCGCAGACGTCATTAAGACGAACTACACCGGCGACCCCGACTCTTTCAAGGAGGTCGTTAGGAGCTGTCCTGTTCCTGTTATTATCGCAGGAGGTCCGAAGGCGAACACGGATGAAGAGGTGCTTCAGATGGTTGAAGGGGCGATTGAAGCAGGCGCATCTGGCGTTTCCATCGGCAGAAATATATTTCAGCACGACGACCCCACGAAAATGACGCAAGCGATAAGCAAAATCGTCCACGAGGGCTTCTCCGCAAAAGAGGCGCTTGAAATCCTCAAAAAATGACCGCTGCAGAGAGGGAAATCTGGGTGAAGGCAGACCGCTCTGTCTCGCCTGACTGGGAACGCAGGAAGGCAAGAGTCACTGCAAGCCTCGAATCAGGCGTGGATGTCATCCTCGTCGACGAGGAAGATGTCGCAAAAGTGCGGGAACTCGGCAGAATAAAGGTCGCAGCTTTCGTGAAGCCTGAGAACGCAGCAGCTCCGCCACCGTTTGACGCAAGCGTGGTGGAAGCAGAAGGAGAGGCAGCGGCGGACATCCTCGTTTTCGGAAAAGACGGCGAGGGCGACGGCTCTAAACCTCTTCCCGAAGACTTTGAGGATTCGGAGGTCTTGGCGTCGCTACGAGAGACAAGGGGGCGGAAAAATGCCGCTTATGTTGAGATGCTCGGCAAAGAATACGAGAACTTCGCACTTAAACTCGCAGAATATTGCAATTACATCATTATCGTGGGCAAAGATTGGAAGATAATTCCGCTTGAGAACATCATTGCGGCGTTGCAAGGTAAGGATGTAAAGATTATTGCGGGTGTTAAGACTGCGGAGGAGACGAGGACTGCATTTGAAACGCTTGAACACGGTGCGGATGGCGTTCTTTTGGACACAGATGACCCTTCAGAGATAAAGAAGGCGGTTGCGGTGCGGGAAGAGTTGAAGTTCGGCAGGATTCCGCTCACTGTTGCGAGAGTGACGAGGGTTAAGCCTTTGGAGATGGGTGAGCGTGTCTGCGTTGACACATGCTCCTTAATGCGTGTCGGCGAGGGCATGCTCGTAGGCTCGCAGTCATTCGCTCTCTTCCTCGTTCATTCGGAGACGGAGGAAAGTCCGTATGTTGAGGCGAGACCTTTCAGGGTGAACGCAGGTGCAGTCCACTCATACATTCTCGTGGGCGAGAAAACGAAATATTTGGCTGAAATCTCCGCAGGCGACGAGGTTCTCATCGTAAATGCGGAAGGAAAGGCTCGTAAGGCAGTCGTCGGAAGGGCGAAAATAGAGCGGAGACCCCTTATGCTTGTTGAAGCGGAAGTTCAGACCGCTGAAGGCGAGAAAAGGAAATGCAGTGTCATTCTTCAGAACGCAGAGACGATTAAACTCGTGAGGAAGGACGGTAAGCCCGTCTCTGTCGTCTCGCTGAAGGAGGGCGATGAAGTCCTCGTGCATTTGCCCGAAACAGCAGGACGACACTTCGGCACCGCAGTAGAGGAAACCGTGATTGAGAAGTGAGCGGTCGCTTGTGCGTGTGCCTGTGTGCGTGAGTGCGAGAGAGCGGTGAGTGGCGGAATCTTTGAACGCTACGACTTTGAGTTTGAGCGAATTTCAGCGGAAATCAGGAAGAGAGGTGCGAAAATCGTCGGCATTCAACTGCCTTCAGGTCTGAAACGCTTCGCATCGCAGATTGCGGATGAGATTTCAAATTGTGGAGGGGGCGTTGAAGTCCTTATTTCCGCAGATTCCTGCTACGGAGCATGCGACATTGACGAAAAGCTCGCATCTTTAGTAGATGTTTTGTTCCATTTCGGGCATTCTGAAATCCCTTTAAAATTAAAGAATGTGGTTTTTGTTGAGTTAAGGAGTAAAGTGGATGTAAAACCCGCCGTGAAGAATGCTTTGAAATTCCTTAAGGGCTCTAAAATCTGCGTGACGACAACAGTTCAGCATGTTCATGCATTGAAAGATGCGGTTGAAATCCTCTCCAGCAGTGGAAAAGAGGCAGTTGTCGCAGGTGGCAGCACAAGAGGCAGCGCAGCGTCAGGCGAAGCGTCAGGGGTGCGTAGTAGGCGGTGTGAGCGGTGTGTGCAGAGCAAAATACGAGGGGCAGGTGCTGGGTTGCGACTTTTCAGCGGTAGTGGAGGACTGCGACGAAGTCTTGTTCATCGGTAGTGGCGGATTTCACCCTGCGGGGATTGCCCTGCATAGCGGTAAGAGAGTTGTCGCAGCAGACCCTTTCACGCTGCGAGTGAGCGTTTTCAACGCCGAAGATTTGAGAATGCGACGCATCTTGACGGTTGAGCGAGGCTTTTTCCGCTGCGTCGTTCGGCATCCTTGTATGCACTAAAATCGGACAGTTGAACTTGCGTTATGCGAGGCGACTGCGGGAGAAGGCGGAAATGCGAGGTCTCCGCTCTTTTTTGCTTGTGGCTTCTGAAATCAGGGAGGAAACGCTCAGAGAATTTGATGCGGATGCCTATGTGAATACCGCCTGCCCACGCCTTGTTGAAGATTTCGCAGCATTTGAAAAGCCAGTTCTCACACCTGCGGAATTTGAGCTGATTTTGGGTGAGCGTTCTTGGGACGAGATTTTCTGATTTCTGCGAGTGGAACGCTCGGTTTTCCAAGCTCCAAGCTAGCACACGCTAAGAAGGCGAGACGAGTTCAATCGCATCTGTGGGGCAGTGGTCAACGCAGGCACGGCAGAACTCTGGCGGTTCAAAAGCACGCTTGCATTTCTTCGGATTTGGGAGTTTCACTTTTCCGTCAACAATAAGCAGAACAACCTCGTCGTTCATCCTTGAGCCTTTGCCGTGAGCGATTTCGTCGTTTAGGCGGTTCTCCTCGCAGACGACAACGCAATTCCCACAACCGATGCAACGCTCCTCATCAATTAAGAGACCTGTAATCTCCTTCTCCGTCTTCGGGAACAGACGACGCAACGCCTCCAGATTCTCCTTGAACTCAGGCTCAAGAAGCAGTGGGCAGTCCTCTGGCGACGCCTCCCTCGCAACTAACTTCGCTGCGAAGCCCATGCAGACCGTCCCGCACTTCTTGCAGTTCGTCTTCGGAAGCAGTTTGTAGACATCAAGCACAGAGAGCGGCATTTTCCTTCACCCCTCTTTTACATGCATGCTTTCTGAATGAAAGAAAATATGATGCAAATAGGCGAGGACGAGAAGGAGGAGAAGAAGAGGATAGAGGAACGCAAAAAGAACGCATTAAAATACTTTAAGGAGCGGTTATTAAAGAGCGAGGCGGGGGATTTAATCGCAAAAATTGTTCTTTTTGGCAGTGTTGCTCGTGGAGAAGCGGGAGAAGAAAGCGACATTGATGTTCTCGTTTTCGCTCTCGGCGACTTGAGGAAGGTGAGGGAGGCATGTGCAGAAGCCTCTCTCTGGACAAGCATAGAAACGGGAGAGAGCGTTCAGCCGCTCGTTTACAGCATAGACGAATTGAGATTCCCCTCATTTTTCATATATAAGAGTGTTCGTGAGGGAGAGGTGGTGTTTGAAATGGAAGAGGGAAGAGATGCTAAGAAGGGAAGCGGAGGGATATTTAGATTTAGCTGAAACATATTTTGAGTCTTTTAAGATGCTTAAGCAGGCAAATATGTATAGAGTTGCGGTTGATGTTGGGTATAATGCGGTTGAATTATGCATTAAAGCGTTAATCCTTTTGAGAGCGGGAGAGATACCAAGAACGCATGGAGGTATCGTGAAGAAATTTGGAGAAATTTACATGAAGAGTGGAGAAATACCGAGTGAAATAGGGAGGAAATTGCATCTTTCATTTGAAAATAGGAACAAGGCGAGGTATGACAGTCATGCAAGGATAACTGTTGAGGATGCGGATGATGTTGAGAATCTCATCAAATTCTTAATCGGTTTTCTTGAGCGGGAAATCAGGCGTGCGGAAGCGTGCAGTAGAGAGTAAAGAGAGCGGAAGAGCGTGTGAAGCGTGTGAAAAGTGCGAAGGAGATTAGGAGTGCGGGGGGCGGGATTCGAACCCGCGAATCCCTACGGAACAGGATCTTAAGTCCTGCGCCTTTGTCCTCTTGGCTACCCCCGCCCCTACGGCCCTACCGCTCTTTCGCTCTCGTCGCTTCGCCAGCCCTCCATTCCTAATTTTTTCCTCAACATTTTTAAGGATAGAGCGAGAGAGAAGCGGAAAGCAGGGGGAAGTGGAATGATAAGCAGGGAGCGGATTATGGAAGTGCTCGCAGACTACGACATTGAGCGTGTGTGTGTTGGTGTTTTAGGCTCGCACTCCGCTCTGGATGTCTGCGACGGTGCGAAGGAGGAAGGCTTCAAAACGCTTGTTGTCGCAGAGAAAGGAAGAGAGAAGCCATACACGAAATACTTTGCGAGCAGAGAAGTCAACGGGCTGCGGAAAGGCGTTGTGGATGAATGCATCGTCCTGAATAAATTTGCAGATATAATGAAAGAGAGCGTTCAGGAGGATTTGCGTCGCAGGAACACGCTTTTCGTGCCGAACCGCTCTTTCGTCGTCTACACGGGCGTTGAGAATGTGGAGAATGTGTTTGAAGTGCCACTTGTAGGCTCAAGGGACATGCTACGAATAGAAGACAGGGAGCGAGAGGAGCGAAACTACTACTGGCTCTGCGAGAAGGCTGGCATTCCCGTTCCTCCTTCTTACGAGCCTGAAGACATAGACACGCTCGTGATGGTGAAACTTCCGCACGCTGAAATGCGACTTGAGCGAGGCTTCTTCACCGCTCGCAGTTCGGAGGAGTTTCGTGAGAAGGCGGAGAGACTTGTGCGGAGAGGCGTCATTCGTGAGGAGGATTTGGCGGAGGCGAGAATAGAGAAGTATATTGTAGGTCCCGTGTTCAACTTTGACTTCTTCTATTCGCCACTTGACGATGAGATAGAGTTGCTCGGCGTTGACTGGCGTTTTGAGACGAATTTAGATGGAGTTGTCCGCATTCCGAAGACGCAGGAACTGCCCGAAGAGCTGAGAGAGCCTCTTATGATTGTCGTGGGGCATGCGAGTGCAACGCTAAGAGAAAGCCTCCTTAACAAGGTCTTCCCGATGGCTGAGAAGTTCGTTGAGGCTTCAAAACAGTATTTTGAGGCGGGCATAATCGGTCCTTTCTGCCTTCAAACAATTGTTGATGCGGACTTGAACTTCTGGGTCTATGATGTTGCGACTCGCATAGGCGGAGGCACGAACATTCACATGAATTGCGGTCATCCCTACGGGAACACGCTATTCAGAACGAACATGAGCTCTGGAAGGAGGCTCGCTCTTGAAATAAAAAGGGCGATTGAGATGGATAAACTTGAAAAAATCGTGACTTGACGACGGAGCCTTTCTCTTTTATTTTTTCGCTTCTGGCGCTGTGCGTGCTTCTGTGCAAAGGTTGCTGAAAAATACCACTCCAGATGGCGAAATGGATGCATTTGAGCTGGCGACCTACACCCTTACAGTATCGGAAATGTTGTGCGTTCTCTCACCCTTATCCTGAATCTCGTTAAGCAAACTCAAACGCACTGTGCCGAGCTTGCAACGGGAAGACGCCGTTGAAGAGGCTGAAGTGAGGAGGAAAAAGGATGAAAACAGTCGGATGTTTATGGGATGTTAAAGAGACAGGTTCAGCTCTCACTCATTTCTTGCATATTTTAACGAAATTTTTGATGATTTGCAAGCCTTTTTTTGAGGATTTTTCGGGATGGAACTGAACGCCGAATACTGTTTCACTGTCGTTGCTCACGACTGCGGGGATTTCACCTCCGTATTCTGTTGTTGCGACAACCACATCATTTGCGGGGACACAGAAGAAGGAGTGAGCGAAGTAGAAGAAATCGCCATCTGAGATGCCCTCAAGCAGTGAGGAGTGGCGGTGTATGTGTAATCTGTTCCATCCTATGTGAGGAACTCGCACATCTGCATGCAGTCTTACAACTTTGCCTCTGAAAATGCCTAAACCTTTTTCTCCTTCATTCTTTCGTTGCGAACTGCCCCTCTCAAACATGCTCTCCTCGCTCTCTTCAAAGAGGAGTTGCATGCCGAGACATATACCGAGGAATGGGACGCCCTCAGAGATTGCTTTCAGCAGTGCGGCTCTGAATGGTCGCAGGTTGCGAATGCCATCGTCAAATGCACCAACGCCGGGAAGGACAATCCCTTCCACCTCTTCAAGGAAATCGTGGATTTCACCGCTCACAGTCGCACTCGCAAGTGCTGACGGCATATCCGCTGCCCTTCGCCTCCTCCGCTTCCTTCTGAGACGGTGAGAATTCTCGGTGGTGCGTTGCATACACGCTTCAGTGCGTTGAACACGCTGAAAATGTTTCCCATGCGGTAGTCAATAATTGCGAGCATGCTCGTTCTTGCCTCCTTCCTTCTGTTTGTTCTCGCCTCCTTCTTTCTGCTCTATTCCTCTATCTTTAACCCTCGTTACGAAGAAAAAAGAAAGTATTTTAGGAGCGGGAGGGAAGGGGAAGAGGGGGATGCCTGCGGTGAAAGGGAGAGTAGTGGGTTTAGAGGGTTCGCATGCGGTTTCAGAAGCGGTGAGGATGGTGGATGTGGATGTCGTTGCAGCATACCCAATCACGCCGCAGACGCATATTGTTGAGCGGTTGGCGGAGATGGTCGCAAACGGCGAACTGGATGCGGAGTTTATATGCGTTGAAAGCGAGCATTCAGCGATGAGTGCTTGCGTTGGGGCGAGCGCAGCGGGAGCGAGAGCATTCACTTGCACCGCAGCACAAGGTCTTGAGCTCATGCATGAGGTTTTGTATGTCGCTTCAGGGATGCGTTTTCCAGTGGTGATGGTCGTCGCAAACAGGGCTTTGAGCGCTCCCCTAAGTATCTGGTGCGACCACTCGGATGCGATGGCTGTGCGAGATGTCTCATGGATTCAGATGTTCGCAGAGAACAACCAAGAGGCGTTTGACCTCACTGTTTGTGCGTTCCGCATCGCTGAAAGTGTGTTTTTTCCTGCGATGCTTCACATGGATGGCTTCTACCTCTCGCATGTAATAGAGGATTTGATACTGCCGGATGAGGAAGAAGTGAGGAATTTCGTGCCTGATTACGAGCATCCGCTACCTTTAGACCCTGAAAAGCCCGTTAGCATGGGCTGTTTCGCACCTCCTTACATATATCCTGAAATAAAGAAGGCGCAAGAAGTTGCGTTTGAGGCTGCGAAAGCGAAGATTAAGGATGTTTGGGATGAGTTTGCGGAGATATTTGGTCGTCAATACAACGCAGTTGAGACTTACAGAATGGAAGATGCGAGTGTTGCGATGCTAATAATGGGAAGCGTGAGCGAGACTGCGATGCTTGCGGTGGATGAATTGCGTTCAGAGGGAAAAGATGTCGGATTGCTGAGGCTTCGTCTCTGGCGTCCATTCCCGTTTGAAGAGTTAAGGGATGCTGTCCGCAATTTAGACTTATTAATTGTAGTTGACCGCAGTATCTCTCACGGAATGGGCGGACCCGTGTGTGCGGAGGTGAAATCTGCGCTTTACGAGGCGAAGAATCGCCCAAAAATCGTTTCGTTCATCGCAGGTCTCGGCGGTAGAGACATCACTGTGAAAGACTTCAAGCAGATGTTCAACGCTGCGATTGAACGCTCCACGAAGGAAGAGATGCGAAGGACGGAAGCGTTTGAGATGTGGGGAATCCGTGAGTGAAGGTGCTGCTGGAAATGCGTGAAATGCGTGGTGAATTGAAGCCTGTTTTTGTCTCAACCGAAGAGATACTTGCGCAAGGGCATCGTGCATGTCAGGGATGCGGAGAGGCTCTCGCTGCGAGACTCGTGTGCAAAGCACTCGGCAAAGATGTGATTATTGTGAACGCCACAGGATGCTTGGAAATCATATCCTCAACGCTTCCTCAGACATCGTGGCGAGTTCCTTGGATTCACACGCTTTTTGAGAATGTCGGTGCTGTTGTGAGCGGTATTGAAGCTGCATACAAGGTGCTTGAGCGAAAGGGTAAGAGGAAAAAGCGTAAAATCACATTCCTCGGCTTCGCAGGCGACGGCGGAACATCTGACATAGGACTGCAAGCACTCTCAGGTGCGCTGGAAAGAGGTCACAACATCCTTTTCTGCTGCTTTGACAACGAAGCATACATGAATTGCCTCCCCGCTTCATCGCTAATACTCACAGAAAGCGGTATGAAGAGGATAGTGGATGTAGCAGTAGGGGAGAGAGTGTATGCTTTTGACTTCAAAACGCATGAAATTACATTGAAGAGATGCACTGGTGTGTTCAGTAATGGTGTGAGAGAAATTTACGAGTTGAGGACTTCGCACCATAAAATAAATGCGACGCCTAACCATCCTTTCCTTGTTTTGAGAGACGAAAGAGTTCGCAGCCTTGAGTGGAAAGTGCTTGCGGATGTGAAGCCTGGCGACAAAGTTGTTGTCCTCAAAGACATTTTGAGAACGGGGCGAGGGTTGCTCTGCTTTGTCTGGCGTTCATTTGAGTCATCTGAGGATGATGTGGATGTCTGCAGTGGGGTGGTTGCGAAGGCAAAAATAGCATCAGCGAACATTTTGAGACGGAGGAGGTCGTTGAAGTGAGACCTGCGGGCATCGCACCTGTTTACGACTTGCATGTTGAAGGTGAGCATAATTTCATTGCAGACGGCTTTGTCGTTCACAACACAGGCATTCAGCGCTCATCTGCGACGCCTTACGGCGCTTCAACGACGACTTCACCAGCAGGAAAACGAAGCGTCGGTCAAATGACATGGAAGAAGGACATGCCTGAGATTGCTGCTGCCCACGAAATTCCTTATGTGGCGACAGCATGCCCCTCATTCCCGCTTGACTTGATGGCGAAGGTGCGAAAGGGCGCTGCTGCTGAGGGTCCTGCTTACATTCATATATTGAGTGCATGCCCGACAGGCTGGCGCTTCCCTCCTAATTTGACGATAGAAATAGGTAGATTAGCGGTGGAGACAGGCGTGTTCCCGCTTTACGAGGTTGAAAATGGCGAATATCGCCTGAACTTTGACAGACCTTTGAAGCCTGTCCGTGAATATTTGATGAAACAGGGCAGATTCAAGCACCTAACCGATGAAGTCATAGAGAAAATAGAGAAGAGGGTGCGTGAGAAATACGAGAGATTGAGGGAGAAGGCGGGAGTGAAGTGAGCGGAGAGTAGTGAGAGGAAAGTAGTGAGCGGAGAGTGTGAGGGAGAGTGGTGAGCGGGAAGGTGTGAGTGGTGTGGGAGGCTGTTCAAAATGAGGAATTCTGCGGAGGCGTCGTTCTCGGAGCAGTTTGTGAAGATTCCGGCATTCATGGAGAAAGGCTTTGCGGATTTGAAGAGAGAGGTCGTTGAGCGTGGATTTTGCTCTCTTTGTGGCACATGCGCAGCATTTTGCGAAAAAATAAGAATTGAGGAGCGTGAAAGGGTTGCAGGTGGAGCGGAGGGTGGCGTTGAAGCATCAATGAAGGAGCCAACTTTTTGCGAGGACTACGACACGGTTTGCGGTATGTGCTACACGCTTTGCCCGAGAACATTCCTTCCGTTAGAGGAAATAGAGCAGAAAATCTTCGGCAGGTCAAGGTCTTCAGAGCGAGAGAACGCTCTCGGCGTGTTCAGAAAATGCTTTGCTCTTCGCAGTTCGCTACAAGCACAGCGGGCAGGACGGCGGTGCGGTCACCGCTCTACTCGCATACGCAATTGAGGAGCATATCTTGGACTGCGCAGTAGTCACGAAGTCCGCAGGGGAGAACTGGCGAGTTTCGGTGGAGGTCGCAAGGGACTACGCCACACTACGCAAGAGTGCAGGCACAAAATACACGATTTTTCCGAGTGTTTTGGGCGTGAGGTCTGCAATTGACGCAGGATGCGAGCGCATCGGCTTCGTCGGGCTACCGTGTCAAATTCAAGGATTAAGAAAAGTTCAGACGACAGAACAGCCATACGAGGTGCATCAAGAGAAAATAAAACTGCTCATCGGTCTATTCTGCATGGAAAACTTCAGCGAAAGTCTGCTGGATTTCATTGATAAGCATGTTTTGAGCCTTGAGAAGGTGCGAAAATTTGACATAAAGGGCAAAGAAATGCTTGTTTACGACGAAAGCGGCGAAAAGCATGGAATTCCGCTCGCTGAGATTGAGCGATTTGTGGGCGAAGGATGCCTCGTCTGCACAGATTTCGCTTCAGAGCTTGCGGACATCTCCGTTGGGAGCGTTGGCTCACCTGAAGGCTTCTCAACGGTCATCGTGAGGAGCGAAATCGGTGAGGAAATCGTTGAAGGAGCAATCCGTAAAGGATATGTGGAGGCAAAAGAACTGAAAGAGGAGGGATTAAAAGAGGTTGAGAAGATTGCGAGATTGAAGAAAAAGAGGCGGGGAAGCAGAGAGAAAGAAAGAGAATGATGAAGGGCGAATGAAGCCGAAAACTTGAAATTTCCCCTATATTTTTCCACTAAATCAACTGCCGATTGCCCCAATAAATACGAAACAATGATATAAACCGCTTCTGCAGGTATTGAAATGCCAATATGGTTCATAATAGGATATGCAAAAACCGAAAACAAGGACGACAATAAATTTCCGTGATTTCCATCTATTCAATTTTCTATCGCAGAACTCTCCTATTTTCTTCTTAATTTCCTCTACATCCTCTATCAGTTTTCGCATCTGCTCCTCATTTTCCACTTCCTTCACCCCCTGCTTCTCCTCTGACTACAACATCTCCCTTCCTTTTCATGTTTTTATACATTTCCACAAGCCATTTTCCGACGATTTCTGCACCTTTAAATCCCGCTTTTTCGTCAACTTTTTGCCTGTATACCATCACTCTGCGTTCAAATTATACGCAGAAATAAAAGCCTGCTGAAGAGTTTTCAGACGCCTCTACACTGCTCTAGGCACAACAATCAACTCGTGAATCTCACCCACGACGCAACACTCAAAAGACTGAACCAGTTCGCAGGCATAATCCTATTGCTGATGCCGAAGATCCAAGATTGTGCGGTATTGCATATTTATGCGACGAAAAATCCCTCTGCGTCCCTCTGTAAGAGCCACTTATATCTTTTCATGTTTCCTGTGGTGTCTGTGATATTTTCGTATTTGAGTATAATTTAATGAAATCTTTGCATGTCCTCTCGCCGAACATGCCTTATTCTTATCCCACGCATGCCTCCCTTCCTCCTGCTCCCTTTATTTTTTATTTTGATTTAATTTTTGCGTGATGTCAGCGGTTAAAGCGCCCCCGCACATATTCCGTGCTTACGATATTCGTGGCATATTCAACAAGGACATCTCTCCTTCGGTTTTTTTGAGCATAGGACTCGCTCTCGGCGCTCTCGCAGAGGAGCGGGGTTGGCATCGCTGGCGTTGTCGTCGGCAGGGACATTCGCAAGACTTCGGATGCGTTGGCGAAGGCGCTTCAGGCGGGTCTGCTCGCTGCTGGCGTTGATGTTGCAGATGTCGGCGTTGCTCCTTTCGGTGTCTCCGCATTCGCAGGCTTCTCGCTGAGAAAGAGCGTTGTTGCTTTCGTCACTGCTTCGCACCTTCCTCCCGAATGGAACGGCTTGAAGCTATATCTGGGAGAGGGGATTGCCTTCTCTGAAGCGGAGAACGAGGCACTGCGGGAGCTTGTCCTTTCAGGTAAAGCGGAAGAGCGGAGCAAAGGCTGGAGCGAAGTTGGAGCGTCCCATGCGTTGAGCATGCGAGAGGAGTATATAGAGCATCTTTCCTCTGTCTTTGACTGCCGAGACTTCAAAGGGCGAGTGCTGCTTGACTGCGGTAACGGTTGCATGGGACTTGTTGCGTTGGATGTCATGCGAAATGCGGGCGTTGAGCATGTTGATGCGCTCTTTCCGAACCCTGACTGGAGGTTTCCGAACAGAGCGCCTGAGCCTACCGCAGAGAGCATTCGTGCGTTGCGTGAGGAAGTCTTGCGTAAGAATGCGGATTTCGGTGCCGCTTTTGACGGCGACGGCGACAGGGTGGTTTTCGTTGACGACTGCGGAAGAGTTTTAAGTGCGGAGCATGCTGCCGTCGTTGTTGCGAAGGACTTGCTCTCTCGCAGAAAAGGTGGGACAACCGCAATATCGTCTTGGCGAATGTGGAATGCTCTCTGCTCTTGGAGGCGGAACTTGAGGGCATGGGTGCGAAGGTGGAGAGAATTCCCGTAGGACACACATTCTTGACGAGGCTCGCTTCGCAGCGCAAAGCAATATTCGGAGTTGAGAGCAGCGGTCATTTCGTTATTCCAGAGATTTTCCCTTTTGACGATGCGATGCTCATGCCTCTGAAAATGGCGGAAGTGCTTGCGAAAACGGGGCGAAAACTCTCTGAGATTGTTGACGAGATGCCGAAGTTCTACAAACGGAGGGTGAATTTGAGATGCGACGACAAGATTAAGTTTGATGTGATGCGAGTTCTTGAGAAGCGTCTCGTAAGCGAATTCGGCGAAGAAAAAATTAATCTCGCAGACGGCATTCGTGTGGATTTGCGAGAGAGCAGCAGAGGCGGAGCGGGGGAAGAGGAGAGAGGAGGTTGGGTTCTCATTCGTGCCTCTAACACTGAACCGCTCATCCGCATCACTTCAGAAGCAGGAAGCGAGGAGAAAATGGAGGAGCAGCTGAATGCCTTCGTCAAACGCACAAAGCAAGTAATAAATACCCTTTAGAATTAAGAAATTTCGCTGAAGGCGAGGGAATTAGGCGTTGTAAGCCTCAATTCCGAGCATTTCAGCGTCGCTTCTCGCATCCTCGTCTATATAAGGAGAGACAAAAACGAGCCTGGGCGTGATGCCCTTCACTTTCTTGTATAGCTCACCCTTTCTCAGCAGAACGCCCACATCGCTCTTACGCACATGCGATTTTATTTCAACGAGAATATGCTCACCGTCTCTTATCACGATGTCCACCTCAACCGTCGCAGGATAGCCGAAAACAAAACCCTCACGGTCATCGTGTATCCAGCGCTCAACAGAACCTCCGAAAAGACGCTCTACGATTCCTCGCATCCCTTCCCTGAAAGCACTCTCGGCGAGAATTCCCCAGCGAGCTCCGAGAGCATCCAGCTTCCTCATCATAGAATCAAACTTAAAGTCATGCTCTTCCAACTTCTCCCTATGCAACTTCAACTCCTCTAAAATCTCGTTGAACTTCCTATCATGCTCGTCAAGCCTCTCAATAACCTCGTTGAACTTCCTGTCATGCTCATTAAGCCTCTCTTTCATACTCCTGCATGCTCTCAAGCCTCTCAAGGATTTCGTTGAACTTCCTGTCATGTTCGGTGAGATGAGCTTCGTGCCTGTCCAATCTCTCAAGAATCTCGTTGAACTTCCTGTCGTTTTCGTCAAAACGCCTGCTATGCTCTTCAAATCCACGATGCATGTCCTCTCGTAGCCGCTTCAATTCCTCTAATATCTCCTTGTATCCGAGCAGTCCCGCCACTGAGAGCCGAAACTCCCTGTCCCTCTCCAAAAGCTCAAGCAGCTCCTTCTTCAAATCTGATGCCATCTATTATTATTTGAATGGGCATATAAGTGCTTTTTGGAAGCTCAAACAGCGTTTTGGGTAACGGGGAAGAATGAAGAAGTGAAAAGAAGTGAGAAGAAGCGAAAAGAAGTGAGGGGAAAATGCGTAAGAAAGCGGTCTGTGTATGCTCTGGCGGTTTAGATTCGACAGTTGCGGCGACGATTGCACGCAGAGAAGGCTATGAATTGCATCTATTCCACGCATCTTACGGTCAAAGAGCGGAGAAGCGAGAGCGAGAAGCGGTGAAGGAGATTGCGAAAGTGCTGCATGCGGATGTGAAGTTTGCGGAGATTCCCTTCTTGCGTGCTTTGGGCGGTTCTGCTCTCACAGACACATCAATTGAAATTCCTGCGGTGAGCGAGGAAGCATTAAAAGGGGAAGAAGCACGGGAAACGCCTCCCACATGGGTTCCATGCCGAAATCTGCTCATTCTTGCACATGCCTGTGCTTACGCAGAGGTCATAGGTGCGGAGGCGATTTTCGTGGGTTTCAACGCTGAAGAGGCGATGTCTTACCCCGATAACTCTGAAGATTTCGTGCATCGTTTCAACTTCCTGCTTGAAAAGGCAGTATCCTCACGCTCAATTGCGCCGAAAGTTGTTGCTCCTCTCGTCAAAATGTTCAAGCCTGAGATAGTAAGGCGTGGCGTTGAGGTAAATGCACCTCTTCACCTCACATACTCATGTTATTTGGGCGAGGAGAAGCACTGCGGCGTCTGCGAGAGTTGCATGCGTAGGAAGAGAGCGTTCAGAGAAGCCGGCGTGAAAGACCCCACCGAGTATGCCCAAGCGAAAGAGAAGGCGGAAAGCGAAGAGTAGTCAAAGAGCATTCAGACAGAGAGCAAGACCTTCTCCTCCTCAGTCTGCGTTTTCTTTCGCATTTCCGCAATTTTCCTTCGCAGGATTCGCTCCTCGACGAGAGCAAAATCGCCTCCTCGCCTCAGTGGAATCTCATCTGCGTGGAATGTCGGAACGCCGAGAGCAGCGAACCTCTCGTATGCAAAATGAGAGAGATTCTTCCCGTAGATTACCGCTCTTATCCCTTTTTCTGCGAGCATTTCAGCCGTTTTTGGTCCTCCTCCACTGCCATCCTCTATGAAAATGACATCTCCTTCGTTTAATCCGAACTTACTTTCCAGCTCTTCTATCGCCTTCTTGCTGAAATTCCTCAATATCTTAACCCTTAACATGCCCTCACGCACCCTCTCTCCCCTCAATTCCTCCACAATCTCCCTTAATTCATCATTTTCAGCACGAATTTCACGCAATTCCGCATTTAAACGCTCTATTTCCGCCTTTAACCGCTTAACCTCCCTATCCTGAAGCACTTCTCGCCTCTTCTCCGAGCGTTCTTCCGCAATTTTCCGCTCCAATTCCCTTATTTCCTGCTCCTTCCTGCTCAATTCCTGCTTCAAACATTCACAAAAGCTCCGCAAACGCTTGATTTCTTCATCCTTCCTCCGATTTTCTTCCTTCAAACGCAAGATTTCCGAACGCAAAATTTCTACATCTCTTTCATTCCTTTCATTCGCATCTCCACTCCCATTTTCAGCACTTCCTCTCATATTTCCAGTGCTTTCTGCGGTTTCTTCCTCCTCTTTCCGCTCACTTTTCAGCTTATTGATTGCGGATTTGATGGAAATGCCTCTAATAACCATCGCTTTTACCTCCTCCTCTGGGACATCTGGGGGCAATTTCTTGCGAATTTGAGAGAATTTCGCCTTGTATTTGTGGAAAGCATCTAAGCAAGCTGCGAGTGCGTCCCTTTCATGCGTATTCTTGCATTTATAACCTCTTGTCAGACGCTCCTTATACTCAACAGACATGGATTCGTTCAATTCATGAAGCACAGATGCGAAAATAGTGCTTATTTTCTTCACTGTTGATGGCGTCGGAGACACATCAGTCGCAACAACGAGCGGTTTTCCGTATGAAATTATGCGATTTATGAGCGAGGAGAATGTGCAGTTCTTTGAACTGAAAACACTGAGCAGTTTTCCGTTGAGGTCAAGGATTGCGACGCCGACTGTTGTGCCTGGGTCAACGCCGACAATCGTGTAGCGGTGAGCATTTTGCCTCGCAACCGCCATTCAATCTTAAGAAAACATGCTTCCTTAAAAAATTAGCGTGTGAAAGTTGCGTGTGAAAGTTTGTTTGGCATCATTGAGGCGGTGTGCAGTAGCGTGGCGATGAAGAGGCGAGTTGTCGTTGTAGGTTCTGGCGCTGGGGGTGCGACAGTTGCGAAGGAGCTTGCATCCGCAGGGATTGATGTCACGCTGATTGAGCGAGGTGCGAGGGTGGAGGGAAAGGATGCGTTCAAGTGCTATGCGAATGTGCATTCTGCGGTAGAAATCATGCGAGCATTCTGTCTCGGCGGCACAACAATGGTCAGCGTCGGGAACGGCGTGAGAACGCTGCGAGAAGAAATTCAGCAGTTCGGCATTCGCCTGAATTACGAGGAAGTTGAGCGAGATTTGGGTGTGCGTTTGCTTCCTGAATCACTGATTGGCGAAGGCACACGCAGAATCGCAGCATCCGCAGAGAAACTCGGATTCAAGGTTGAGAGGATGCCGAAGTTCATCGCTGCGGAGAAATGCACGCAGGACGGCAGGTGTGCCTTCGGATGCCCTTCTTCTGCGAAATGGACGGCGTTGAATTTCGTTGAATCTGCGGAGAGGAGCGGTGCGAGGGTGCTGACTGAAATGCTCGTGGAGGAAATCGTTTTGCGTGGCGGTGAGGTGAAGGGCGTCCTTGCACGCTCCAGCACGCTCTCGCACAAACTCAAAATTCATAGAAGCGGACGCTGTTGTCCTTTCCGCAGGTGCTTTAGAGACGCCGTTGCTTCTGCAAAAGGCTTCGCTGCCCACTTCTTCGTCCTCTCTTTTCGTTGACACTTTCATTACCGTCGGTGGCGTCCTCGCAGACAGCAAGACATGGGAGGGAAAGAAAAATGAAAGAGGCAAGAATGAATTTCAGTAAGGAAGTCCCGATGAGCATCCTTATTCAATTCAAAAATTTCATTTTGAGTCCGCATTTCTCACGAGGATTGCTCACTGCTCTCAAACAGAAGGGCATAAATGCGAATCCTGCGAACATTCTCGGAATAATGGTGAAGATAAAAGACGAAGAGAACGGTAGAATACTCGCAGATGGCAGTGTTGAGAAGGGCATTTCACCCACAGATGCGGAGATACTTGCGGAGGGCGCTTCAATCGCAGGTGCGATTCTCGTGAATGCGGGCGTGAATCCGAATTCGCTCGTTACGACCGCTCCGAGAGGCGCACACCCCGGCGGGACCGCAAAAATAGGCGTTTCGGTTGACAGAAACTTGGAGACTGAAGCGAGCGGTCTTTTCGTTGCGGACGCCTCTTTGCTTCCGAAAGCACCCGGAGCGCCTCCTATTTTGACAATCGTCGCTCTCGCAAAGCACGCTGCTGAAGTCTTGATGGAGTATGTAAGTTGAAGAGTAAGAGGAATAGGAGGGAAGTGGAAGAAGGGCGTAAGGTGGAGAAATCAGGAAAGAAAGGGGGTTGCGTAGCAGTGGTAGTGGAGTTGTTGCCCAACGAGGAGGCGTTAGTGCGGGAATTATGCAGGAGACTCAAACAGCGTGAAGCGAGAAGGATTTTGGATGTCGGCTGTGGAACTGGAAAGCTCGCTCTTTTCATCGCCGAAATGCTTCGTGAGCAGAAGGAGGGGTGCGTCGTCGTTGGCATAGACACGGATACAACAAAGGTGAAGAAGGCTCGTGAGCGAGCTTTAAGCATGCGAGAGGGGTGTGTGGTGCGCTTTGAAGTGCAGTCGGCAACGCAAACAAGATTTAAAGATGGGAGTTTTGATGCTGTTGTCTCTTTGAAGGCGCTTCACGAGATTTCAGATGCGGATGCTGCGTTAAGGGAGGCGTTTCGTGTGCTTCGTTCAGGCGGTAGTATTTTTATAATTGACTGGGTGCGGTGCCCTGCGACGGAGAGCCATGCGCATTTCCCGCTTTACTTCACCGAAGAAAGCATGCGAGATGCTCTGCTGAACGCAGGATTTGAGGATGTAAGCATTGAGAAGAGCGAGAGCGGTGAATTGATGCTCGCTTCAGGTTTAAAGCCGAGGGGAAAACAGCCTATTCCGTCTTCTTCAGCCTGAGGGTTTGAGGATTACGCTGTGAAAGAGGGTTACTTGCCGAAAAATTGTGGCATGTGGCAGTGAAGTGTGAAACGCACGAATTTAAATTTAAGATCTTCATATTAGAGTTTTAATGGAATGAAATGGTTCAGAGATATTCACAACCGGCAGATACGATTAACAGATGAGAGGCGGGAACATATTGAAGTTGACCATCCGGAAATGTCTGGACAAATTGACAGAATACGGGAAACGTTGTTAAATCCTGATGTAATTGTGAGATCACGAACAGATTCTGAGGTTGAGCTGTTTTATCGGCATTATGATACCACACCAGTAACGGAAAAATATTTATGTGTCGTAGTTAAAGTATTAACCGATGATATATTTATTATAACTGCGTATTTCACAGATAAAATAAAAAGGGGTGAGACGCTATGGAAAAGAAAATAATAAAGATATGGTATGATAAAGAGGGGGATTATCTTGAAGTTCTGTTTGAGCGGAGAAAAGGATACTTCAGAGAAACAGAAAACGATGCAGTAATGGAAAAAGTTGACGAAGAAGGGAATGTTATAGGTTTCTCTATTTTGAAAGTAAGTGCATTAAAAGGAAAGCCGCTTTCAATAGAGCTCAAAAGTCATGTCGCCTAACAGAGGTGGCTCTTCGGGCTTCGCATACCCATCGTTGAGTGATGGGCTTCAGACATTTGGACTTTACAAGAGATGGCTCAAAAGCAGTGCGAGGATTGCGGAGCATGTTGCGAATGCGAAAGCCTGCTTGCTCCACACGAATACCTTGCGACCGTCAAAGAAGCCGAATGGAATCATGTTGAAAAGGGCGAGCCACCCGTTTACTTTTGAGCCTATTTCTCCAATCTGCGACGCAAAATCGGCAACAAAACTCGCACCCTCCGCCACGAAGGAATGAGCGGGGACGAAAAATGAGGCGAGAAGCGAAAGTGTGAGGAAAGCGAAAGAGAGTGCGACATTCGTGAGCGGACCTGCGACTGCGATTTTACCGCTCTGCTCCCTTGTGAGGTAGGGATTGAAAATGACGACTGCGCCCGGAGCTGCGAAGACGAAGCCTGCGAAAGCAGTGAGAATTGCGAAGAGAAGCATGAGCGGTTCAGCCCTGAACTCAGACCAAGAGCCGTAGCGCTGTGCGACGATTTTGTGTGCGAGCTCGTGCAAAACGAAGCCGAGACCGACGGTGAGTGCAGAGATCGAGGAAAGTGAGAGACAAACTGGGGTCTAAGAGTTCTTTCAAATAGAATGGTGAAAGCGAGGGAGATTGCGAGCCAAGCAACGAGCAAGTGCTTTATTTCAGTCTCACTCGTCCTTAAACGCATGCCGAACACACCTCTTCGTCAGGAGACAGAAGGAGAGCAGAAAAGGAGGGGGTCATGCGGAAGGCGGAATGGCAGAGAGCAGATAGAATAGCCCGGCCAGGATTCGAACCTGGGTCGTGAGGTCCAGAGCCTCACATGATTGACCGCTACACCACCGGGCTGCTCACATCTGCATACGCCACCCTCCTTTAAAAATTTCACTTCTTCCCGCTTGCCTCAATTTCTCCCGACCTCACGAACAGCCGCTCTGCTCAACAAACGCATTTAAAGCAGTTTCAAGCGACCTGTGAGCTTGTCAATTTCAGCGGAAGGTGCGGGACCAATTCCGAGAGCGGTGACTGTGCCTGCGGGAATCTCAGTGAGTCCTGCGTCCTGAACGAGAGCGTGGGGCAGACCCGCATTCTCGGCTTCGGCAGCCAATTCAAGCAGTTCTTCAAGCGTCTCAACCTTGAGGACGACCTTCTTCTGACCTTGACGCTTCCAAGCGTTCCTCGCATCCTCAGATGCTTTCTCGTAGCTCAGAAGCGAGGCATGTGCGACTTGAACCGCCAACTTGCCCTTTGAGAGCTTCAGGTCGCTGCGAACAACGATGCACTGCTTGTATTCATTCTCAGGAGCATCCGTAGCAGCAGAAGCGCCAGAAGCACGCTCCGCCATCACTGAATATTGCAATTTCACCGCAATAATAATAAAAGGAAAAGAGGGAGGAGAGGAAAGAGAAAGAGAGGGGGAAGCGAGAAATGGCATCAGCGTCTTCGGATGCGAAGCTTAGTAAGAGATACAATGCGGAGGAGATTGAGAGGAAGTGGCTTGAGCGTTGGGACGACTCACTTTACCGCTTCAAAGAGGAGGATGTCGCAGCGGGCAAACCGCCATACATTATTGACACGCCACCGCCATACCCGACAGGGGATTTTCACATTGGAAATGCACTGAACTGGTGCTACATAGATTTCATCGCTCGCTACAAAAGAATGCGAGGCTACGCAGTCCTTTTCCCGCAGGGCTGGGACTGTCATGGTCTTCCAACGGAGGTGAAGGTTGAGGAGACTCATGGCATCTCAAAAAGAGCGGTCTCAAAGCAGGAATTCAGGAGGCTCTGCTCGGAGCTGACACGAAAGAACATCGCTGCGATGAAGGAAATGATGATTCGTCTCGGCTTCTCAATTGACTGGAGTCGTGAGTTCGTGACGATGCATGACGATTACAAAAAATACACGCAACGCTCTTTCCTGCGCATGTTCCGCTCCGGCGAGATTTACAGAGCGGAGCATCCTGTGAATTGGTGTCCGAGATGCGAAACCGCAATCGCATTCGCAGAAGTTGAATACGAGGAGCGTTCCGCTTCGCTGAACTACATACGATTCAAAATCGTGCAGAGCGGGGAAGAGGCGGAAAAAGATGTGAGGGTCGCAGCGGAGTCGCCAGAATATGTTGAGATTGCGACGACCCGCCCTGAGCTGCTTGCGAGTTGCGTTGCGGTTGCGGTTCATCCAGAGGACGAACGCTACAAGCATTTAATCGGTTCAACGCTTGAAGTCCCGATTTTTCACCAGAAGGTGAAGGTGTTTGCGGATTCCGCTGTTGACCCATCATTTGGGACGGGCGTCGTGATGATTTGCACATTCGGAGACAGGCAGGATGTGCGTTGGTGGAAGGCTCACCGCTTGCCTCTTCGTGCTTCTATTGACGAGCGTGGCAGAATGACTCATATCGCAGGCAAGTATGCGGGCATGAATGTTGAAGAGTGCAAGAAAAAAATCATTGAGGACTTGAAGAAGCAGGGACTGCTCGTGAAACAGGAGCGGATTAAGCAGAGTGTGGGTGTTTGTTGGCGATGCAAGACGCCTATTGAAATCATTTCAGCGAAGCAGTGGTTTGTTCGTGTGCATAAGGAGAAGGTGAAGGAGGCTGCTCGTAAAATAAAGTGGCATCCTGAACACTTCAGGCTGCGTCTTGAAAATTGGGTCGACTCAATGGAGTGGGACTGGTGCATCTCAAGACAGCGCATATTCGGCGTTCCGATTCCAGTGTGGTATTGCAAGCGATGCGGTGCTGTGAAGCTGCCATCTGAGGATGAGTTGCCCGTTGACCCGACGACGCAGAAGCCTTCTTCAAGATGCGAGAAATGCGGTAGCGATGAGTTCATTCCTGAAGAGGATGTGCTTGACACTTGGATGGACTCCTCACTAAGCGCACTCTGGGTCGCAGGTTGGAATTACGAAGGAGATTTTAAGCCCGTTCAACTGAGACCTCAAGGGCATGACATCATAAGAACATGGGCATTCTACACCATTTTGAGATGTCTTTCTCTCACAGGGAAGATTCCTTGGGAGATGATTCTCATAAATGGGATGGTTCTCGGCGAAGATGGCTTCAAAATGAGCAAATCACGCAACAATATCATTTCGCCTGAAGAGGTCGTTGCGAAGCACGGCGCTGACGCATTCAGGCAGTGGGCTGCTCTCGGCGGTGCAGTCGGAAGCGATGTTCAATTCCGCTGGAAGGATGTCGTCGCTGCTGAAAGATTCTTGCAGAAACTCTGGAGCATCCTACGCTTCTCGCTGATTCACCTCGCAGACTACAAACCGCTTCCCGTTGAAGAAGTGAATTTGAAGGCGATTGACAAGTGGTTATTGGCGAAACTGAGCGCTCTTGTCGCATCTGTGACTGAAGATATGGAGAAATTCAAGTTTGATGAGGCGTTGAAGCGAATAAAGGCGTTTGCTTGGGGCGTTCTTGCGGATGATTACATTGAAATTGCGAAATCAAGGCTCTATGGCGACTCAAAATCAGGCGAAGAGGGCAGAAATGCGGCGAGGTTCGCTCTGTTTGAGACCATGAAAACGCTCGCTCTTCTTATTGCGCCTTTCATGCCTTTCTTTGCGGAGGAGATGCACGAGAGACTGCTGCGAAGCAAGGGATTAGGTGCGAGGAGCGTGCATGCGGAACGCTGGCCAGATGCGAAGACACCTGTTGAAATCTCTGAAGAGGATGTGCGTGAGGGCGAAATAATTGCGGAGATTGTTCGCTCAGTCAGGAGGCTGAAGGCTCAGAGAGGCATTCCGCTGAACAAGCCACTGCGAAAAATAGAGATTTTCTGCGAATTTCCGATAGATGTTGAGGACATTGAGAACGCAACTGCCACGCCTGTTGAGGTGAAACGAGGCGAAAGTTTGGAAAGCATTGAGGAAAAGATGAATAAAGAAGGGGAATCGCATGGAAACACTGCCGAAATCGTTGTTGGAGATGCGGTAAGAGCATTTGTTTATTTTTAAATGTTAAGTGGAGAGGAGTTTGAGGGGTAGCAGAGCATGGTTACGAGATGGAGAGAACGAGACGAAGAGATAAAGAACAGTGAGAGCGCTGAAGGGCGTTGCGAAAGATTAAGCCTGTGAAACCTTCAGAGCGACAGGCAGAAAGAGGGGCGGAGGGAGTGCGGAGAGAGGAAAACTGCGGTGCGAGAGCTGAAAGGAAGAGGGAAGAACCTACAAATACTCATTCCTCTTTTGCTTTGCATTTCATTTATCCTCAAGCGAACTTCCGCATGTATTTCCGCTCAAGGTATTTTTTGAGGCGGTAGGCGAATGTTTCAAGCAGGAAGCCGTTAAAGTAAGCAATCGCATGTCCATTTCCGAGAGAAATCAACGCTCTCGGCTTCTGAACGGTGTTTTTTGGCGAGTAATGTCGGAGTTTAGAGCCTTTTATGCTTCTCATGATGTTTTCTGCGACTGTTCTGCCTTGTCGCTCCGCCTCCTCCACATTCTTGCCTGAAATTTCACTATTTGCGAAGTGTGCAATATCGCCCGCAACAAACACATCTTTGTAGCCTTTCAAGCGGAGGAAAGCGTCTGCTTTTAGCCAACCACCCTTCGCTTTCGCTTCTGCGGGGAAATTCGCTGAAATCCGATTCGGCTTCAAACCCGCCGTCCAAATTAGGATGTCGTAGTGGATTTTTCGTCCCGCCTTTTCTTTCAGTGCGAGAAGTTCAATCTCTCGCTCACTGACGGACTGAACAGCGTTACCTGTGAGAATTTCAACGCCTCTACTTCGCAGCACACGCTCAATTCTCGCCGAAACCTTCTCTGGAAACGCAGGTAGAATTCGCTGTGCCATCTCCACTAATAAAACACGAGAGGCTTCACATCCCCGACCACTGAAGAAGTCCACTAATTCGCCTGCAACTTCCACACCTGTGAGACCCGCACCGACAACGACGCACTTGACGCCTTCTTGCTGCACAGCTTCCTCAAGTCTCTTCCTCGTTTTCAAAGCGTCATCAAGCGAATAAACGGATAAAGCATGCTCCTCCGCACCCGGAATGCCGAAGAAAGCGAGCTCCGCACCGACAGCAACGACAAGGAAGTCGTAAGGAATCCTTTCTTCTGAAGAAGATTTGGGGTTGCGTGCAACGACCTCCTTCGCTTTGAAATCCACGCTTTTAACCTCTCGCTGCAAGAATTCAGCACCGATTTTCGTTGCGAACTTACGCAAACTGCCCGTGATTTCATCTGCGGAGACCTTACCGCTCAATATTTCAGGAAGCGAGGGCAAATACTCAAAGCGTTCCCTGCGGTCAATCATCAGAATTTCCACGCCTCTTGATTTCGCAGAAAGAGCGGATGCGACACTCAAACCTGCGAAGCCACAACCCAAAATGACCGCTCTCATTCCACCTTCCAAATGCATTCACATGCTTAAAACATGAGCGACGATGGCAACGAGAGTAAGCATCGCAAGCGTGAGTGCAGCACTGACGAGAGAAGCGATTTTCACCACTCGCACAGCGTCCGAGATGTGTGTTGAGCGAGGGAAGGAAAATTCTTCGCCGACGGTGTAGTGTCCTACTTTCTCAAGCCTAACGCACAGCACTGAACTCATCGCAGAAATCGTCAAAGGAGCTTGCTCTCCCTTTTCATTTTGTCCCTTCGCTGCGAGCTTCCTTCGCCCTTTCTGCAGCGCCTGACCTTGCCTTTCCAACGAGCAGAATAAGGTATGCTGCGATTCTTTCGGGGATGAAATTCAAGAAGTCGTCTGCTCTCGCTGCGAACCAGCCGAAGTGCCTGTATTTCTCGCTCTTGTAGCCTACAACTGCGTCTAAGGTATTCACAACTCTGTAAGCCATCGCACCTGCGACGCCGAGACCGAAAGCGGAGAGGATTGAGAAGTAGAAGAAAGGAGCGACAACGCTATCTGTGAGGTTCTCTGCGACGCTCTCAATCGCTGCGGAGTTCAGGTGGCTCTCGTCCAATCCTTCAACTCGGCGACTCACGATTTTCTGCACCGCTCTCCGCTTCTCCTCCACGCTTCTCGCCTTGAGAACGGGGGTTGCGAAACGCTCAAGCCCGCTCACTGTGAATGTCATTTTCAGAACGACGGCAGAAATTAGAATGCGAGCAAATTCGTTGCGAATAAGCGTGAGAGACGCACAGGGAAGCGAGAAAAGCACAAGAATGAGAACTGTGTAGAGAATGCCCAAAACTCGCTCTTTCGCAGGGTTGCCTCGCTTCGTCCTTCGGTCAAAGAAAGACATGAGACGGCTTATCCACACAATAGGGTAGAACCTGTCAACGCCTTCAGGCGGGTCTCCAACGGTCAAATCAAGAATGAGTGCGAGGATGAAAATGAGCGATTGCTCCAAAACGCACTCCATCTTCGCCTCTTCGTGCCTTCTTTGGCTTCTTACTTCCTCCGCCACCGCCTACGCTGCCTATGCTGCCTACGCTGCCAACACTGCCACTACTGACGCCGCTGACGCCACTACCACATCCACTCACAGCACTTTTCTCTGCGTCATCTGCGTTTTGGCGGAAATTCCCTCTTCAAAATCTCAAAAATCTCATTCAACATGCTTCTTTCCTCACGCTCCGCCCTCTCAATGTCTTCAACTTTAATGCCTCTTTCCTTGAATATTTGCATGAGTCTCGCTGCTACTTCGCTGCGGTGAATCCAAAAGCAGAGAGAGCAGTCCCAAACAAGCGAGCCGTCCTTTGCCCGCTTCCAAGTGCCACCTGTCTGCTCATCTCCGCAGGGGTAAAACGGACAGAAGCACCAAGTGCAGTCCTGACCGACGAAGTGGCAAGGGTAGTATTCGCAACTCTCGTCGCTGCCCACGACTTCTTTGCGAGAAAGCACCTTCTTCAAATGCTCCCTTGCGAGCGGATGCATGCTTTTATTTTCCTCTCTCTATATTTTTTCCTCTCTGAATCTTCAACGCTCATCCTTTCATCCTTCTGATTTAATGAGCTTCGCACTTTGCAAGGTGCTTCTCTCTATTTCTCTCAAACATTCAGCCATCTCTCTCGCAATCTCTCTTTCCCCTCCTCCCTTCTTTTTTGCACCGATATATCTCCAGTCTGCAGTATCTTCAGATATTACTCCGTCATAAAGGGCGACATACCAAGATGCGTTGAAAGATGCTCTCAATTTCGGCAATCTCCAAGATATAACAAATGTCTTTTTGAATTCAGGAGGTAGCGATAAAGATTTATTGTTTATCACTGTGAATGAAAGATTGTAATCTGGTATGTCAAGACGCCATAAGAATTTCACGCTCTTCCTTTCATCGGTCGGATTCTCAAATGTTATATTTATAAGCATCAAATCCCCTGCTCTGTATTCATATTTATCTGTTGAGACCGATACTTTCGGCTCCTCAGGCGCAAAATAATACTCAAATGGTCGCATTAGAGGATAATAATCTTTATCTGAATCTATGCTGTATGGCGTATCTCCGATACCATCTCCATTCGCATCAGAGCCAGTGTAATCATCCCAGTAGTTGCCCATGTAATTCGTGAATTCTGAACCTCTGTATGTGTATGTTATTTTCTGAAGTTGAATTCCATATGTTTGTTGAATCGTAAGAATAGGCGTTGCATATGCTGTTTATGAAGTTGTTAAGGTATATTATGTTGTTGTTTGATTCATAGAGGTATATGCCATAGCCGTTTGAGATATTATTATTTGATATGCTGTTATTGTTTGAATGAATAAGGGATATGCCATCATCGTTGTTTGAGATATTGTTTTTTGATATCAAGCAATTATCGCTCTGCCATAGTTCAATTCCTATATCTGTATTTTTTATTTCAGCATTCATGACAGTGATGTTTTTGCATTTAACGAGTATTACCTGTCCTGCATTATCAATGAATTTATCAGATTCATCCTCAAGATAAACGAGAGGCTTTCCATTCACTTTATTATTTTCAACAATGTTACCGTATGAATCAGCAACGGAGAGACCATCGTTCATGAATTCATTGTTTGATATGCTGTTATTGTTTGAATCAGAAAGTAATATGCCATAATCGTTTGAGCTGATGTTGTTTTTTGATATACTGTTGTTGTTTGAATTATCAAGGTATATGCCACCTCTGTTGTTTGAGATGTTATTGTTTGATATGCTGTTATTGTTTCCCCAAAGCTCTATGCCTTCATAAGTGTTTGAGCTGATAAGGTTATTAGATATGCTGTTATTGTTTCCATAAAAGTATATGCCACCACCATTGTTGTTTGAGATAATGTTATTTGATATGCTGTTATTGTTCCCTCCAAACATTATGCCACATCCGTTATTTGAGATGATATTATTAGATATGCTGTTATTGTTTCCCTCAAGGTCTATGCCATGACCGTTGTTTGAGATGATGTTATTAAATATACTGTTTTTGTTTGATTCATAAAGGTATATGCCATAATCGTTGTTTGAGCTGATAAGGTTATTAGATATACTGTTATTGTTTGAATCCATAAGGTATATGCCATAGTTGTTTGAGCTAATGGTGTTATTAGATATGATGTTATTATTGTTTGAACGAATGTATATGCCATATCCTCCCCCAGTAATTGAGAAACCTTCTATTCTTATTCCATCTGCTCCGAGCGTGAATACAGTTGAACTACTGCCATCAACGATACAATAAGCAGAGCCGTTCTCTGATTTTATCGTAAGCTTTTTGTTCACGACTACATTCTCATAGTAAGTTCCATCCCTCACGATAATAGTATCCCCAATGCTTGCGCTATCAACAGCCCACTGAATCCTTGCGTAATCGTCAGGCACATATA
Organism: Candidatus Methanophagales archaeon; assembly: GCA_024699715.1. Lineage (GTDB taxonomy): Archaea > Halobacteriota > Syntropharchaeia > Alkanophagales > Methanospirareceae > Methanospirare > Methanospirare jalkutatii. Next base: position 73,314 of record JANPRD010000006.1, on the reverse strand, counting down.
TCGTCTTTGCAGCGGAGACGCTTGCGAAAGCAGTCAGAACTAAAAAGGCGAAGGCAAGGAAGACAAACTTTACCGCCTTACGCCTCATCGCTCCACCTCCCGCCAATCAAGCGCCACGGGCAGGCATCAATCAAATCTCCCTATATAAATAACTTGCGTATTTTCTCATTTTTGAGATGCCTCTCTATTTTGAGTTGCATAAGTTTTATTCTCACCCTTGCTTTTATGTTTCTCCTATTTCTTTTATCTTCTGAATATATACACGCAAATCATTCAAATATTCACTCATTTCGTCGAAATTTAATGTCCTATCGTAGTAACCTTGTATGTGTAAGCTATCTCTAATAGCCAAATACAGACGCCTCAGCTCCCTATCAGCATGTTTGAACACCATATACCTGCGACCTCGCTCGCTTCTCGGCAACTCTCTTACGCCTCTCTTGACAAGCAAAGCGTTCGTCGCCTCAACAGCGGAAAGCCATCCCTTCGCACAGGCGTCCCTTAAATGCGTGCTGTCATTCTTCTCTCTTGCGACCTCAAATTCCTCAAACGCCTTCTGAAACAATTTCTCCGCTTCTTCCAAATGTCTTCTCGCTTCTGCCATTTTCCTCACTCATCCTACATTTAAGAACGCCGTTAGTTCTCCTATATGAACTCGCTTCTGCTGCATAGTATCCCTGTCTCTCACCGTAACAGTGTCATTCTCAAGCGTTTCATAGTCAATTGTGATGCAGAATGGCGTCCCTATTTCATCTTGTCTGCGGTATCGCCTGCCTATGCTACCAGAATCGTCGTAAACAACGATTGCACCCTGCTTTTGCATCTCCTCACGCAGCATATTGAACACTTCCTCAGCCTTCCGCTTCAACTCCTCCCTGTTCAAAAGCGGGAAAACCGCAGCCCGCACAGGTGCAATCTCTTTCTTGAAGCGTAGCACACGCCTCTTCTCCTCTTTACCAGCACTGACTTGCTCTTCGTGAAACGCACTCTCCAAAATTGCGTAAATTATGCGGTCAATGCCGTAAGAAGGCTCAATTACATGCGGAATCACTTTCTCTCCTCTATCATTCCTCACAGCCATTGAGACATTTGATGCTGTTGAGTGTGCAGTAAGGTCAAAATCTCCCCTGTCTGCGATGCCTACAATCTCCATCCAACCATATTTCTCGCTCCAAAACTCCGCATCCCAACAGTCAACGGCGTAATGTGCCATTTCTTCCTTGTGGTGCTGCCTGAATCTCAAGCGATGCTTCGGAATGCCGACGCTTTCCAAAAATTCCTGAACCCTTGCGATGTGGTATGCAAGGTATTCGCTTGAAATTATTCCATTACGAACCGCATCTCCTACGCTCACGCTTAACTCCTCTCCTTCCTCTGCTGACGCTTCTGACGCCTCTGACACCTCTGACGCTTCTGACGCCTCCGATGCCTTTGACGCCCCCTCCTCGCCGCTTGGGACGAGTTTTAGCATTCTATCAGCGACTTCATGAAATCTGGGATGCTTATTCTTCTCTTCAGGAAGGACGAAAACCTCCGCCTCTGCGAGCGTGAATTCTCGCAAACGAATCAAGCTCTGTCGTGGCGATATTTCATTCCTGAACGCCTTTCCGATTTGAAAAATGCCGAAAGGTAATTTGTCTCTGTTGAATTTCAGCAGGCGAACGAAGTCAACGAAGATGCCCTGTGCGGTCTCTGGTCGCAAATAAGCCTCGCCTCTCTCGCTCTTTGAGGCTTCTGCCGTTCCCGCTGCTCTCGCCGCATCCGCCTCACGCATGACGCCGATGTGAGTTTGGAACATGAGGTTGAAAGTGCCTTCAAAGCGAAGCGTGCCGTTGCATTCGGGGCAGCGCTCCAAATTCTCTCGCTTGAAGAAAGCACCGCACCTCTCGCACCTCACGAGCTCGTCTGCGAAGCACTCAAGGTGGCGAGAAGCCTCAAAGACTGCACGAGGAGCAATGCACGATGTCTCTATTTCGTAGAAAGCCCTCTTTAATGTAGAATCTTCGCCACGCATTCTCCACATTCCGCTTTAGTAGCGTTCCCAAAGGACCGAAGTCGTAGAAACCTGAAACGCCGCCGTAAATCTCGCAAGACTGCCATATAAAGCCCCTACGACGAGCAACTTCCAAAACTTTCTCAGCAACGCTCTCATTCGCTCTCGCATGCGCAGACACGCCCCTCTCACCCCTCTTTTTACTCTCTTTCTTACCACAAAGACTGAAAAACTCTCATGAACGGAAAGCCTAAAACGCTTGACACATGCAGCTTTCCGCCATCACATCATTCATCACGCTTCTTTCCTTCGGTTTTTCGCCCTGCAATCTCACGCTTTATTCGCTCCCATATTTTGCTACCGTCTTTTATTTCAGCGCTGCCGAGCAGTGCAAGTTTAATTGCGTCTGCGATGTGTTCCCTTCGCCTGTCGTTCAGGTAGTTCAGTGATTCCTTGTAGGAGCGTTCATAGTAACGCAAGCCTTTCAATAGATGCTCGTGCATCTCCCTGAACCTCTCAGGAGGCTTCATGTATGCTGCGGAGCCGAGCGTGCTTCTCGTCAGCTCTCTGCATCGCTCCATTTCCTCACGATATTCCGCCTCTGATGCCTTGCCCCAGAAGAAGTCGTGCATCACAACGACTCCCTCAATCACCGAAGAAATCTCTTCCAAAAGATCGGAACATGTCATCAAATAAAATCGCTCATCCTCGCTCATCCCGCTCAAAACATTTTCCTCCTTACGCCTCCTTAAGAAATCCAGCAACCCCATTTCCTCCCCCTCTCTCCTACTCTCCTAAACTAACTCCTGCTCCCCTCCTCTTCCCGCATGAAAATGCGAAGCAAATCCCTGTCAAAGAGCATGCCCGTCAGAATGCCAGCAGAGCTCACAACAGGAAGCTGGTCAAACTTTCCTTTGCTCATCTTACGAGCGCACTCGCTCACCGTTGATGTCTTTCTTGCGGTTACAACATCACGAACCATCACATCTTTCACCTTTTTGTCCGCAGGAAGCTCAATTTTAGATACATTGTAATATAATTTAAGCGTATCTCGCATGCCATCCCATACCCATTCATCCTCATCTCTACCCATTGATAAATCTGAATGCTCCGTTTTTTCGGAGACGACCACTGCATTTATCAAATCTTGGTCTGTTATGATGCCAACAAGCTCATTCTTCTCATTTATCACTGCCGCTGCTTTCCATCCTGCGAGCTCCATGATGCGCCCCGCAACGGGAAGTGGCGTCTCATCCCAGAGAGCAGGCGTCTCGCCTCGCAAGAAATCTTTTATCGGAGATTCTATGTTCGTCGTTGCGAGCACTCTTATAATGTCTGCGACTGAGATGATGCCTACGAGCCTTTGAGCGTCGTCAACGACAGGAAGGCGACGAACGCCGTGAGTGAGCATCTTTCGGGCAGCGTCCTCCACCGTTTCATGCGGAGAAGCCGTCACGGGTCTGCGATGCATGAGCAGTGCGAGCTGCTCCTCTCCCGGATTACGGAGCAAATCGCCTCTCGTGACCACCCCTACGACTTTACCCTCCTTCAACACAGGAACTCCTGAAACCTGCCTCTCTTTAAACACTTCAAGAACTTTCTTCCTTGTCCCCGGAACGCTCACATATGCGACATCCTTCACCATTACATCACGAACTCTCAGCGCAGCGACCTTATTCACGGAGACCGCACCCATTTCCCTCGCTCTCTAAAAGACTTCCTCTTCAATCCTCCCCTCACTCAATCTCCTTAAAAACCTTGTCTCCGGGTCTCACACGCTCCTTCACTTTCAACCCGATGGACTGCCCTGCGGATGCTCGCTCAACCTTCTTCTTCTCTATTTCCATGGATTCCACCGTCTGCTCAAACGAAGTTGTGGCGCCTTCCACGCTTATTCTGTCGCCCTTACAAAGTTCGTCGCTGAGCGAGACCACCGCAACTCCTATTTTCTGAAAGTAATGCGTGACTTCTCCCACAAGCTTCTTTTCCGCCATCCTCTCGCACCTCCTCTCATTCTCACACTCTCCTCTACTACTCCTTCATTCCCCACCCATTCTTCTTTTCACCCTGCAACACTGCGCGTCACTCGCACCACTACTACCACCGCAAGCAAAGAAGCCTATGCTCTCAGATCTATTTTATATCTGCCCTCGTAGTGCAGGAAAGGGACTTCTCGCCCAGGCTCAATCAGCCCCCGCTCCCTCAACTCCTCAGGAATTTTCATTTCAATTGTCTCGTAAGTTTCAAGGTCCATGACTTGAGCGGTGTCGCCCATCACTGAGATGACCTGCCCTGTCCTACGCTCAATAATCGGCACATATATTTTCGCAGTCACAGGCAGAATTGCTGAGCGCTTCTGACCGTCAAAGACGCCTATGCCCTCTATGCGTGCCTTCGCCGCTCCATGCTTGCCAGGTTTTGATGTTGCAATGCTCACTATCGTGCAAGGCTCATCGTCAAGAAGCACATATTTACCCTCCTTCAGCATCCTGACCTCCGTCATCTCCTTCATGAGCAGCCACACCTCTCTCCTTCCTTTTCTCTTTCTCTCTCCCTACTTGCTCCTCGCTTCGCTCTCCTTTTATAAAGATGTTGCTGTCTCCCTGCCGTCAGAGGAAAATTGCTTCCAGAGCTGCCATCTGCCTCATCAATCTTTATAAGGCTCTGAAAGCAAAACATCTGTGTATTCTTCTGAAATTCTAATAGACATCTCTCTTACCTTCTCAAATCTTGCTTGCTGGTTAATCAAAACTCTCAAAAGCAAATATCTCAATATCTTCTCCTGTTCGCCCTTATCCTTTGAGAGAACATCCAAATTACTTGGGATTGCCATATGTTCCTTCCACCTTTTATGCCATTTCTCTCTTCCATCTCTCTCTAAAATATCAAGCAATTCCTCTTTTTCTTTATCAGATAAGCCCAGTTGTTTTTCTCTTGGCATTTTTCACCACCGATTTTTGTCTTTTAACTTTTTCCTGAAGATGTGTCCTGAGATTTTTCGCATCTTCTCTGATTATTATTTCAACATCATAGTCTTTCTTAAGTAGCGAACTTTGGTTTAGTCCCATCTTCTCCTTCACAACTTCACATAATTCCAGATCAATTTCGTATCCAACACTATTTCTGCCAAGCATCGCAGCAACTTTATTTGTTGTTCCTGAACCCATAAATGGGTCTAATACGGTTTCGCCAACATAAGAAAATAATTTTATCAGTCTGTAGGGAATTTCCTCAGGGAAAGCTGCTATTCCTTCTTCAATTCTGTTCCTTAGGGGTAAGACATTAGTTATGTTCCATGTCGTCAGATACCATTTATTCTGCTGGTATTCATTCACATCTATCTTTGATTTTTCCTTTATCTCCTTTGGAATCTTTTTGTAATCAAATTTCCCATTTTGAAAAATAAGTATTGTTTCTTGAATATTGTCTGGATAAAAATACATTGGATAAGGATGTTGTAGAATAACTCCGCTTCTTCTACTTATGCGAATGTAACCCTCTGGTTTTATCCAGATAATTTTATCCCTGTAAATGAAACCTTCCTCAATGTATATTTTTGTTAAATCCGCAACAACAGGATATTTTCTCCCATTAATGAGTGTGTCATCACAAACAATACATATTATCCTGCCTTCTGCAACTACTCTCCGCAATTCCTTCGCAATCTTCCTCATTTTGTCCAAATATGCTTCATAACTCTCAAATAAATCCGGATAATCAAAAGGAGCATTGAAATACGGAGGAGAAGTAACTACAAGATGAACGCTCCCATCCTCTAACTCCTTCATATTTTCTGCATCCCCAAAGATTAATTTGTGATGCGTCTTCATCGCTTTATCCATTTTGATTCATTACACCTCTAATTTTATATTAACTGGAGATATGTGAAGTCTCGCTTTGCGAAATTTGTGCGAGCGGTAGCGAGCCACATATCCACCTGTTAAACGACCTGATCGTTAGCGAAGGCAAGCCCCGAAGGGGCGCAGCGTTGGGCTGCGGGCATTTCATGTTCTACACCTCTGAATATTCTGAATAAATTTGGGTATGATTTCCACAATATAGGCAAATTCTTCGTCGTTGGGGATATAGCCGCCATGAAGCACACGATTTCTATAATCATACAGCCTAGACACAATATCTTTTTCAATTTTGATAATCTCTAATCCCTTTTGTTTCATAATTTGTGTTATAGCGTCTAATTTCTTTTTAAATTCATCAGTTCTTGTGGCATCCTTTACTTTGATATTCCATTCCTTGCACGCTTTATTCACAGCAACTTCTAGTGACGCTAAATAACACGCTGCACATACCCACTTATCATTGAGTCCAGGCCAATCTCTCACTTTAAATGTCACGAGGTCAACAATAAGAGTTATGGGTGTATGCCGAACTTTCCCATAGCCATATTGGTAAAGCTCCTTTTCTATGGATATTTCAAGAGAATCCATATGAGTTTTTATATCCGATATGAGTTCATATAATCTTTCTAATATTTGGTATTTCGAAGAATAAGAATATTTTTTAATCATGTCTTTTCCTAAAGATTCAGCTTTGCTTGCGAAACTTTCTATATCATATTTCAAGGTCTTACTTGCTTTGGCCCACGCACTCACAAATGCGTAGAGAAGTGCCAAACCGGGAGGTAGTTCTTTCATAATCTGATAGTTTGTTTCTTGGTCGGTTTTTTCAACAAATTCCTGTACAGTTTCTATGAGTTTAGCAAGGGCTCCTAATTCGCTCCTTAAGTATGATAATTCTCTTGCGATTTTTAATTTATCCAATTGAGGCCCGCCCATTAATTCAAATAATATGGTCAACCTGCGATTGATTGATGCCATAGTTCCAATACATCTCTGATATGTCATTTCTATAGTTTCATATTTTACCATTTATATCACCTCTCATCTCCTTAATATAATTTCGTTCTATTAGAATATCTAATATATTCTTAAGGCGGCGTGCGGAACTTCTGCTAACTGTGGATATGTGAAGTTTGCCCAGGGCAAAAGCGAGCGATAGTGAGCCACATATCCCAGCGCCGTTTCGCCAATCATTCCTTCTGTGAAATCCTCCACACATATAAATATTCCGCATGCTGCTTCGGCGGTCAATCTGTTTTTCCCAAACCTAGGCAATCAATAAAGGGAACGCAAGTTTCCGCTTATGAAATAGGAGGAGGCATTATGGCGAAGTTTTCTGTTGCTTCCTCCTCCTCGTTCTTTCTCTCTTGCACATTCGCAAGATTTGTGACCTCCTCCCCTCACCTGGCATCCTCCTCCAGCGAGGTTCGGTTCCCATTTCATCCACCGAGCTTACCCGGCAGCTCTCTCAGCCAGGCAGCGGCTCAGGTGTCGAGGGCTTCTCTTCGGGTCGGCCCAACCCTAGGCCCGCATAGCAGGCAGTAATGAATACAATGATGTTATATAAATACTTTCTTCCCACCCGCCTCACCTGCTGTATCCCTCCTTTGAAAAGGCGGGAATTAGCAGCAACGATATTCTTAAAATGTGGATGCGTATAAATTAGAGGGGGAAGGGAAGGAAGTGTCGTGGTTGCTTGTGGAGATTTTGGTTCTTCTCTTACTGCTTCTGCTCTCTGCATTCTTCTCTGGCTCCGAGACAGCACTCGTGAGCATAGGCAGAGTGAAAGCGAAGGCGATGCTCAAGCGAGGTGAGAAGCACGCAGAAAAAATAAACAAGCTATTGAGCGACCCTGACGCTTTTCTCTCCGCCGTCTTAATCGGGAACAACCTCGTGAATATCGCAGCGTCAGCAATCGCAACATCGCTTGCAATCCGCATATTCGGAGGAATAGGTGTCGGCATCGCCACAGGCGTCATGACATTCGTCATTTTGACTTTCTGTGAGGTGCTTCCAAAAACGCTTGCGATGCACCACGCCGAAAGATTCGCAGCAATCGCAGCACCTCCGCTCACGATTCTTGTCGCTGCTTTGAAGCCAGTCTCTTGCCTGCTCTCAAAATTCACGAAAGCCCTCGGAAACGCTCTCGGCTACGAATTCAGGCGTGAGAGGCTCTCTGAAGATGAAGTTCGCACTTACATCGCAATCGGTGAAGAGGAGGGAGCAATTGAGGAGGATGAGCGGGAGATGATGGAAGGCGTCCTTCGTCTTGACGAGAAAGTTGCTCGTGATGTCATGACGCCGAAGGAAAAAATGGTATGCTTAGATGCTGACAAGCGTGTTGAGGATGCTGTTGAGCTCATTCGCAAGTTCGGATACAGCAGAATTCCAGTTTACGAGAGAAATCCAGAAAACATTGTCGGCGTCATTTACGCAAAAGACATTCTCACACACGATTCAATCACAGTGAGGGCAAAAGAGAGAGAAAGAGGCGAAAAGGCGGGAAAAACTGTGAAAACTGTGCGAGACCTGATGAAGAAACCCTTTTTCGTGCCTGAAACGAAGCGAATTGACGAACTTTTGCAAGAGTTCCAGCGTGGAAAGATGCACATCGCAATCGTCGTCGACGACAAAGGAAGAGCAAAAGGGATTGTCAGCCTTGAAGACTTGCTCGAAGAAATCGTCGGCAGCATATACGATGAATACGATCTGAGAAGGATGCGAGAAAAAAGCGGGGAAACGTGAGCTTCCCCCTACTGGGGGGCTTCCAGCGTTCAGGGGTGGCTTCACACCACTCCCCTCATCTGCTGGTTCGGAGGACTCACTGCTCCCCCATCCCACAGCGCTCGTTACCCTGTGGGCTATCGTAGCGTTCAGCTCTTACCCTTTAGGGCGTCATCGGAAACTTTCCATCACTCAGTAGTGATTTTGAATTTAAATATATTTCACAACCCACACACCGACCCTCCCCCTCACTAAAATAGTTTTCTTAGCGACATTTTTATAAGGCAACAGCTTCTCTCGCTTCACGGTCACTTGTTCTTGTATCGCATCTTCTTACGCCTCTTCTTCAACTTATGCTTACGCATTTTCGCCCTCCATCGCTTCCTCCCGCAAGGAATTCCTCAAATCACCTCCATTTTACTTTCAGTTCCAACCCCCTGCATTTATTACTCTAAAAAAGATAAAAAGCATGCGGGCGGGGGATGAGCGTAATGAAATTCGCAAGACGCCTTTCAAAAATAAAAATATCAGGAATAAGGAAGGCTTTTGAGTCTGCGGGCAAAGATTTCATCAATCTCGGCTTGGGAGAGCCAGATTTTGAGACGCCTGCTCACATTTTGAATGCTGCTGAGAGAGCTTTGAGGGAAGGATACACAAAATACACATATAACAAGGGTCTTCCTGAGCTGAGGAAGGCGATAAGTGATAAATTAAAGCGAGAGAACGGCGTTGAAGTCTCGCCAGAATGCGTAATTGCGACTGCTGGTGCGAGCGAGGCGCTTCACATTTCGCTACTCGCACTCGTTGAGCGAGGCTCGGAGGTTTTAATTCCCGACCCGGGTTTTGTGTCCTTCTCAGCTCTCGTGAGGTTGACAGAGGCGAAGCCTGTGGGCGTCAAACTCAGAGAAGAGGACATGGCGATGTCTGTTGAGGATGTTCAGGAGAAAATTTCGGCGAGAACAAGAGCAATCATCGTGAACTCGCCCTCTAACCCGACAGGTGCGGTTCAGAGCGAAGAAGACATGCGTGCATTGGCGGAAATCGCTCAAGACAAAAACATTTTTCTGATTTCAGATGAAGTCTACGAGCATTTCATATACGAGGGAAAGCATGTGAGTCCTGCGAGATTCGCTGAAAATGTCGTAATTGTGAATTCTGTCTCAAAGACTTATGCGATGACAGGCTTTCGTTTGGGTTTTGTTGCCGTTAAGAATGAGGAATATGTGGAGCAGATGCTGAAAATTCACCAGTATATTCAAGCATGCGCACCCGCAGTCTCTCAAATCGCAGCACTCGCAGCTCTAAAAGGTCCGCAAGATTCCGTCGCAAAGATGCGAGAAGAGTTCAAACGCAGGCGTGATTTTGTTGTTGAGGCGCTTCAGCAGCTCAAGGAAGAAAGTGGAAAGGGTGAGGGAGAGGCGGGGTGCGGAATTGTCAGTTTCACAGTCCCGAGAGGCGCATTTTACATATTCCCGAAGGTGCAAAACGAGGAGAAATTTGTTGAGCATGCATTTCGCAGAGGAGTAATTCTCACACCAGGCTCCACTTTCGGAGAAGGTGGCAGAAACCATGTCCGCATTTCATTCGCAGCCAGCATTGAGAAATTGAAAGATGCCTTTGAACGCCTCAAATCTTGAATTATTGCACTCGCTTCTCCTACTCTAACTGACTCTAACTGCTTTCCCCTCCACCTGCTTGAGCAATTCTCCGCTCTAACTCACGCTCTAACTCCTCTGTTAAGAACTTAACCGCCTCATCCAAAGCCTCTTTCTTCGCACTCCTTTCACCGTCCTTCGTGTCGTTGTCTTGCTTCTCACTGCCTCCACTGCTCTCGCTCTCAACGCCCTCAATCTCAACGCCCTCAACGCTCTGCTCCGCAAGCCTTCGCAAAACGCTCACCGCAGGATGAAGCGTCTTTGAAAGGACAGCCTTTGAGAACGCATCAAGCACTTCCTCTGCGTCTCTGCCTTTACGCAAGTAAGCGAGAGCCTCACGCTTCTCCTCGCTGCGAACCGCATTTCCGTATGTGTAGAGGAGCGAGATAAGGCGTTCAACCCGCTTCCTCCGCAATAATTTGATGAAAATTTCAATTTCTTCATCTATTATTCGCTCAACTTTACCGACTTCGGAGAGCCTTCTGCGCAAGTTCTCCTCACTTATCTCCTGAAGGCAGTCTAAATTGAAGAGTTTAACGCCTTCAATCTCTGCAACTCGCTCCTCAACATCCCTGGGATTCGCAATATCTATGATTATTAGGGGGTGATTTTTCCTTTTTGCCATGACTTCCTTAACCGCATCGTAAGTTAAAATGTAGTGAGGTGCGGAAGTTGTGCTTATCGCAACATCGCAGATTTGCATGTAATACTCCTTCTCCTCAAGCCTCGCAGCAGTCCCGCCGACGGCACGAGCAAGCTCAATTGCACGCTCAAATGTGCGGTTTGCGATGAACATTCCGCCTAAATCCTTCTCTGCGAGCGCTTTCGCAACGAGCGAGCCCATTTCACCCGCTCCAATCACGAGTATTTTCTTCCCTTTTAAGCCATGCGTCTCACGCTCCGCAAGTTCAACCGCAGCAGAGCCGATTGAGACAGAGCCTTCGTTTATTCTCGTCTCCGCTCTCGCCCTCTTACCGACTTTAATCGCACGCTCAAACACAAAATTCAGCAGTTCATCGGCAGTTCCCACCTTTTTACTATCAAAAATGCTCTTCTTCACCTGCCCTAATATCTGGTCTTCGCCCACTATCATGGATTCAAGACCGCAAGAAACACGGAATAAATGGCGAACAGCATCAATACCGCATAAAATACGACCTTCCGCCTCAACATTCGCTCTTAATTCCTCTAAAATACTGCGAACTCGCTCGGCACTGACATAAATCTCAACACGATTGCATGTATTCAAGATGACAAAGCCCCTCATTTTTCCCTTCGCTTGCGATGCAAGGAAATTTAAGCGGCGTTCAGCATCCGCCAGCTCGTCAACTGTGCATCTCTGGTGCGAGAAACTTAGCACGCCAAAGTCATGAAGCATATTTACTCACCTTAGGTCGCCCATCCTCAAAGATCACACGCAAATACTCACCCCTAATATCATTTCCACACCCAATACTTAAATTTTTCGGTTTTTAATTGGAATCCAAATAATTTTAGATTATTAATGAATTCCAAAATTTAGCCCTCAAAATTTAGCCCCGCTCCCCTCAATCGCCCTCTTTTCCCCTATTACACAGGTGAATTAGGTGAGTTAGAGGGGGCCGCAGTGCTGCATAGGGATTGTATTCTTCACACTTCCATCGTTTGAAGTCTTTAAGGGAGCAAGCTCTAAGGAGCATCTTTTATTCCGCCTCTTTCACTCTTTTCTCACTCAACAAATCTTCAACAAACGCAGAGATTCGCCTCTTCGCATCCTCAAAAGGCTCAGTTCTCACGAATTCCCAGCACACTACGCTGCTCAAAACCGCATTTAAGATTTCTCGCCTCCGCTTCTCATCGCTCACCGCTTCTTTCAAATGCCCACGCAACCAAGAGAGCAAGAGGAGCATGTTCTCATCCTCGCCACAGAGAGCGTTGAGGACTTTCTGCTTTACGAAGCGAGCCATCGCAGGCGACTTCCCATCTGTGGATATTGCAATTGTGAAGTCTCCCTTGCGAACGATTGCAGGGAAGAAGACATCACCCTTCTGAGCGTAATTTACGAGCGTGTTTGGTGCTTTCGCAGAGACACATTCAAAAATGAATTCATTTAGTGCGTCGTCGTCTGTGCAAATCAAAACTAAGAAAGCACCTTCAACAATTTCTTCTATGCTCTGCGACCACAAATCACATCTTCGGCACTTCACTTCTCCTCTTCTGCAACGCTCCTCTAATTCCTTCACAAAATCAAGACTGTAAACTTCCACTTCTTTCGCACCTGCATCCAGAAGACGAGAAACTTTCCGCTCCGCTACCGCTCCTCCGCCAAAAACTACTATCCTCTTCGCTGAAACATCCACAAACAGCGGAAACATCATAAGGAATTGACAGGAAAACTTAAAAATCTTTCTATTTTTTTCAAGCGCACTGCACAAACTGTGCGGAGAGCGGGCAGGCAGGAGGCGAAAGCACGCAAGCGGAAGGGAAGGAGCGAAGAAATTAAGCACGCCGCAAAGTTTATTTTGTTTTGTGGAGATATGAGGGGAGGAAAAGGATGAATGTGTAAAGGGAAAGAGGAAGAGAGAGAAAGAGAGAAGGAGGGAATGAAATGCAGGAGAACAGCATGAAGTATGTGATTCACGCTCATTTCAGGGCGGAGGGATTTGTTGAGCGTTCTGATGTGATAGGTGCGATATTTGGGCAGACAGAGGGACTTCTCGGCGATGAACTTGACCTGCGAAATCTGCAGAAGAGCGGTAAAATCGGCAGAATAGAGGTCGTTGTCTCGACACAAGGCGGCAAGTCAACAGGCGAAATCCTCATTCCTTCGAGCCTTGACAAGGTGGAGACTGCTTTGATTGCTGCTGCTCTTGAAACAATTGACAGAGTAGGACCTTGCATCGCTTCTGTTGAGGTCACAAAACTTGAGGACATTCGGGCGGAGAAGCGTCGTCGGATTGTTGAGCGAGCGAAAGAATTGCTGAGGCAGTTCAAAGAGCAGAACATAGAGGGCGAAAGAATGGTTGAAGAGGTTCGTAATGCGGTGAAAGTAGAGGAAATCACGCAATATAAAGGACTGCCAGCGGGTCCTAATGTTGAGGATGCGGATGCTGTGATTATTGTTGAGGGTCGTGCGGATGTTTTGAACCTTTTGAAGTGCGGAATTAAGAATGTCGTTGCTGTTGAAGGCACGAACATACCGAAGGAAATCATTGATTTGTGCAGAAGGAAGACAGTCACCGCATTCTTTGATGGCGACAGGGGTGGAGAACTCCTCTTAAAGGAGCTATTGCAAGTTGCAGATGTTGATTTTGTTGCTCTTCCGCCTGAAAACAGGAGCGTTGAAGACCTCACTTACAAGGAAATCGTGAAGGCTCTGCACAATAAAATACCTGTGGAGCAATACGAGCAGTTCATTGAGCGGAAGGAGCAGCACAGAATCCGCCTCAGAAGGAAATCTGCGGAGAAGACAGAGGCAGAGGGCGAAGAGGAGCATAGAGCGACACACCCGCATGCCCACTCCTCAACCTCTTTCTCTTCTCTCTCTCCCCTCTCACCTACACATTCGCCTTCGCATACACCGACGCCTTCGCAGACGCCTTTGCAGATGCCTTCGCCTACGCCGAGAGGGGGGGAAATTGAGGAGACAGGGGCATCTGTGGGGAAGAATGAGGAAGCAACTGCACTGCGACGGCACCCGCTTGAGCGCATGCTTTCGGAGCTTGAAGGGACTTTCAAAGCGAGACTGCTGGACAGCGATTGGAATGTATTGAAGGAAACGACGGTGAGAGACCTTGTGAGCGAATTAAGGGCATACAACGGCGGAGAAGTGAATGCCGTCGTCTTTGACGGTGTCGTTACCCAACGCATCGTTGACCTTGCGATGCAGAAAGGACTGAAGTTCGTCGTCGGAGTGAAGCGGGGGGATGTCGTGAGAGTGCCTGTCTCGCTCAAAATATTCACCGCAGATTGAATGCTCCGCCGGGGATTTGAACCCCGGTCAAGGGCTCGAGAGGCCCTTATGCTTGGCCGGACTACACCAGCGGAGCTCTCATTGATTTTCGAAACTTCTCCTTTTATACTTTACGCTTTATTCACATGCGCACATCGCATCACCGCTCGCCGCCCCTCCGCTTGCACGGTTCGCATGCTATTCCAAATCCCTGAACTTTCCGCTGAGGAAAGCGTCGCAGACTTCTTTTGTAGAGCCTCGCATCACGATTCCGCCGTCGTCAATCAGAATGGCTTCGTGGCAAAGCTCCTCAATCACCTCAAGCTGATGACTCACGACAAGCATCGTCGTGTTGAACCTTCTGTTCATTTCCTTGAGAGCATTCGCAGCAGCACGCAGCGAAATCGGGTCGAGGTCGCCGAAAGGTTCATCAAGCAAAAGCAATTCAGGGTGCGTGCACATGTGCAAAGCAAGCCCTATTCTGACTCTCTCGCCGACACTTGTGTCGTAATTCTCACGATACAGTATTTCAAGCGGCAGTTTCACCGCCTCCAAGAAGGGTTTTGCCCTTCGCTCCACTTCGCTTATCGGATATTTCGGGAATATCTCATCAAAAATATCCATTCCGAGACCGATTTCCTCAAGGCGAGCCTTCGCTTCCATCTCAGGCAAATCCGCAATACGCATAAGCACATCCATCGTGACCTCGCTTATCCCCTTCTCCTTTGCACGCTTCAACGCTTCTTTCAGCATCTCAAGGCTCTTCACGCCTAAACGGTGGGCGAACATCTCCCAGACACGAACACCATACAGGAATCCGAATTCTTGATGCATTATTCCGATTTTTGAGCGTGCAAGCATCGCTTCCTTGCCGTAAGTGGTGATGTCAACCCACTTTCCGTCAACATTGAAGAGAATATCGCCCTCGTCAGGTCGCTCAATGCCCGAAAGCATCCTCATTAATACCGTTTTTCCCATCGCAGAAGGCCCTACAACACCTAAAATTTCCCCCCTTGCGACCTTAAAATCAATATTCATCTCAATTGTTTTGATTAATGTCTGCGAAGTGTAAAGCGTGTATTTCTTAAAGAGGTCTTTCACATGCAAAATCGGCTCGCTCTCCAATTTCGCAGCGACATCCAACGGTTGAAGTGGAACAGCAGGCTCACGCTCAGCCATGAATTTTCGTAGGATGCGCTCAACATCGCCCTCGTCTGCCACTCTGCCACGCTCAAGGAGGAGCAACCTGTCTGCGAGGAAGCGATGCACCTCAGGCATGTGCGACACAACAATAATTGTCATATTTGTCTTCTCCTTCACACGCTTCACGCTCTCAAGCAGCTCCTTCCGTGCAAGCGGGTCTGTCATCGTCGTAGGCTCATCCAAGAGCAGCAGTGAAGGCTCCTTCGCCAACTGCCTCGCAAGCAAAACCTTCTGCTTCTCGCCACCGCTCAAAATCGGGAAGAAATACTTATGCTTCTCTCGCATGCCAACGAGGTCAAGAATCTTCAAAGCCTCCTCCTTCAGCTCCTCATACTCCAAAGGGTCATAAGGAACATCCTCAAATCCTGTGCGTCTCGCATTTATTTTCTTTATCACATTGTCAAGCACGGAAACATTCCAGAGCGAAAAGCAGCGCTGCAAGTGGAATGCAGTCTTCTCTTGCAACTTCCTGAAATCGCCGTATGGCGAATCTGGCGTTATTTTTATGCCATCTAACTCAATTACACCTTCGTCAAATCTCTCATGACCTCGTAAAATGCGCAGTAGTGTCGTCTTTCCAGCACCGCTCTTCCCTATAATGCCGAGTGTTTCACCTCGCTGAACCTCAAAAGAGACATCTCGCAACGCCTCTATTTCCTTCCCCTCCGCAACCTTATATCGCTTGCAAAGACCCTGAACGCGCAACAACACATCTCCTACCATCGTGACCTCCTCCCCTCACTGAAAGGGGCATCCAGTGAGGCTCACCGGTTCCCATTTCATCCACCCGAGCTTACCCGGCAGCTCTCTCAGCCAGGCAGCGGCTCAGGTGTCGAGGGCTTGACTTCGGGTCCGCCCGACCCTAGGCCCGCATAGCAGGCAATGAATAATGCGATGATGCTATATAAATACTTTCCTCCCCACACGCTTCACCTGCTGTATCCCTTGAAAATGCGGAGCAGCAACAATATTCTTACTCCATGCGGTTTTTCACGCCCCAAAACCCCCTCTTTCTGCTTATTTCGGCTCCTGCCCGCTCCTTCCTCCTCTCCTGCTCCGCACTCTACTTCTCTACTCTGCCCTCTTTCACATGCGCTTACTCCCCGAAGGAAGAGAACTTCTAAAAGTAAATGGAGGGAATAAAACAAGGATGGAAGTGCTGACTGCGGAGGAGGGTCGTATTGCGTTGCTTCTCGCAAGGAGGGCGATTGAGAAATATGTGAGGCAAAGCGAGAGGATAAATCCGCCTGAAGATTTGCCTGCGGCGTTTGAGGAGAAGCGAGGCGTTTTTGTGACGCTGAAGAAGCATGGCGAGCTGCGGGGTTGCATAGGCTACCCGTATCCAGTGTTCAAATTGAAGGATGCGCTCATTGACGCTGCGATTTCCGCTGCTGTGAACGACCCGAGATTTCCGCCCGTCTCTGCGGAAGAGCTTGAAGCGATTAAGGTTGAAGTTACGATTCTCACGACACCTCGCAGGTTGGAAGTGCCGCCTTCTGAGCGCCCTCGCCATGTTGAAGTCGGGAGGCATGGTTTAATTGTGAAGCGTGGCGCCTTTCAAGGTCTCCTACTTCCTCAGGTCGCCGTAGAATACAATTGGGACGCTGAAGAGTTCCTCTGTCAAACATGCTGGAAGGCGGGTCTGCCTCACGACGCTTGGCTCGACCCTTCAACAGAGGTCTTGACCTTCGAAGGTCAAATATTCAGCGAAGAATAAGGGCAAACGAAAGCATAGAGACAGGTGCAGACAGCATAGGCAAGGAGGTGTGATAAAAAATGGCGAACGGCGGGAAGGAATTGAGCATAGACCGCTTCAAGTGTGCTGCTTGTGGTGCTTGTGTGACTGTCTGTCGTAATGATGCTCTGATGCTGTGGGGAGCATGGCTTGAAATAAAGGAAGAGAGATGCAACTACTGCTCCGCTTGCGTGAATATTTGTCCTTTAGGTGCATTATCCATTGCTTCGTCGTCGCAAATGCCTCAAACTCAGTCACAAAAGGATGCGTAAAATTGCATAGGACTAATAATCACATATCAAGCAATATAATTTTTGGGAGTGGGATTGCATGTTTAGCCAAACGCACTTGCTTTACGCTCAAATCATAAGTAAATCGGAGAGGATTCAGGACGCCTAAATGTCGGTGGTTGCGAGGGGGGTTGAGGAGGCACAGGTGGCGGTGGCATTCTCCTTCCCTGCTTTCTTATTCTTTCCTCAAGGGCATTTGCATCCTTCTCAAGCTCTTCCTCTATCTTGCGAACATCTATTTCAATGCGAGAGAGCTTCACGAATGCCTTAAACGCTCTGATGCACGCCCTCAAGTCGTTAGGACGACGACCCACGCCGAGAACCGCAAAACTCTCAACGCCGAGCTTTGAGGCAATACCGGGAAGCAGACCCGCCTTCCGCAGAATCGTGTAGCTGCCCATCTCTCGCCTCGTCATCACTTTCACGCCCTCCGCTTCTGAACTATGCTCACACGCATCCCGCCCGCTTCGGAAACGAGCGACAAACGCCTCAACATCCTTCATCCGCTCTCGCTCCTCAGGCAATAGAACAATCACGCCAAGCGTGTAAAGCTCGCTCACGAAAAGCTCTTTTGCGATTTTTGCGAGTATTTCCGCCTGTTTATATGTCGCCTTCGGTATGTATTCCACCTCTGGATACTTCCCAATATACAAAAACAGATGCTTTTCCTCGCTAAACCAAAGCTCATCATGCGGAATATCAAAAAAATCATCCTGCAACTCCGCAATCGGCGGGAAATTGTATGAGTAGAAGCTCATCACTTTCATCGCATCGCTCAAATTCTCCTTCAATTTGAACGGAACTGCATTTCCCACAGGTGGAAAACCCGCAAGAAAAATGTTCCCTCGCTCACGAGCCTCATTCCTTAAACGCTCCTTGAATTCTCGCTCCGAAACTTCCCAGACGGGCGTGAACTCGTCTATGCCAAACGCTTCCATCCTATTCCTCTCTTTTGTCTTTATCTTTTATATTGGCGCCTCCTTTCAACCTCTCAAACGCTTCCAGCGGAACAAGTTCTCCAGCAGCGAAATCAAAACCGAAGCACTCAACATCATAGTCAGCCTTCCTCCAATCCTTTTTAAAAGATGAAAGAGATTTCAGATTCCTCAAAATATCTAAATTTCTGAACACAAAATAGACTTTTTCACCCTTACTGTATTTCTTTATCTTCGCAGTCAATTTGCTTATCACATCTCCAACGCCGAATAGCGTCTCAACTTCGTAATTCTTGTCGCCTATTCTCACATCTGTCCCTCTATCTTCAGTTTCCAATTCTGGAATTTTCCCTCTTTCCATGTTTTTCCCACTCATAAAGCCAGACAAATGCCTTCATAGCGGAATGCTCTTCGCTTGCCTCCTTCTCTGATTCGGGCGAACATGCCATTAATCTGTCCCAATCCCGCTTCAATTCCAAAGGTGCTTTCTCATAATTCAGATATTTCCGCAGCTCCTCATCAAATATCTCCACAGAACGCTTGAATTCTTCGCCAAAACTTCCCCACTTCAATTCCTGATTCCTTCCCTCTAATGCACCTTAAAATTTCATCCCTGCGATGCTCAATCTCAGGTGGCAAACCCACCGTAATTATGTTTGCAGAAGGCTCTATTCCCCTTATCTCATCCTCTAATTCCTCAGGATTCTCCGAAACTAATATTAAAAAGCCCATATCCTGTGAGAAGAAGCCCTTAAGCATCTCCCTTAACATCTCAATTTCCTCATTCTTTCCGCTCACTTCTCTCAACAATTATTAACTTACGCTCAACTAACGCATCCCATTCACGCCTCAATTCCTCCACTGTTCTCTTGTAAATCGGCGTTGGCTTCCCGCCTCTTCGCTCTCTGTAAATCTCTCTGCAAAGCACTGCAACAACCTCCTCAATCTTCTCCTTCGTTCGCTCAACAATTACGCATATCGGCTTACCCGCTGAAATCTTACTCGCCCCTTCTCCCAATAAAAACTCAAAGAAATCCGTTATTTCATGTTCCTCTACCGCTTCCGCCTCTGCTGATGCCTCCGCTGTCTCCTCTGTTACCGCTCTTTCTTCTGCCTTCTCTCTTACTTCCTCTCGCTCCTCTCGCTCCTCACGCCCAACCTCTTTTTTCAAAAGAACATGTGAATTGAGTGAGATGCTTTTCCTTTTAATCGCCAAAAATTCCTTCACTCGCACATTCGGCACGAAAATTTTCCTCCGTGAAACGCTTATTTCAGGTAATTCCCTTTTAAATGCAACTTCTCTTGCTTTCAATTCGTGAAATTGCTTTGGAACAAGAACAGGCACTTTAATTTCGGTAATTTTCGCTCTTATTTCTGGAAGCGTGAAATTAAAAGAAACATTTGCCCGAACTCCATTAAATTCCTTCGTCCTAATGCTTACCTTTGAAATCTTCCGCTCTATTCGCTCCACTTTAGGCTTCTCAATAAGAAATATCAAGGATTTCGCCCTTATTCCCTTGAATTCTTCCACCTTTAAGGAAGGTATTTGGGGTAGTTTGAGTGATTCTGCCTCTTTTTCTGCCTCTTCTCCTCTCCCCTCTGCGACCGCCTCTGTTTTTTCTACTTCTACTTTTACTGTCTCCTCCTTCTCTCCCCTTCCCTCTGCTTTTCTCTCTCTTACTTTCTTCCTCTCCTTTAGTTTCGCCTCTTGCATGCTCATTTCACCTTTAATGGTTTGAAGTAATTTAACCCTCCTCAACTTCACTTATATTGATTAATCCTGCAAACAGAAAGGGAGAAATTTCATCTAACACTTCCGTTAAAGGAACAGGTCTCTCTACTTTAAGAATGATTCTCATTCATATATCTCTATATAGTCATAATAATTCCATCTTGAAAAGGATTTACTTCATCTAATATGGAATATCAGAGAGTAATTTTTCAACATCTAATATTTCAGATGAAAGAGGACGCTATTTTTCGCCATTTCAAAGAATTCTTCTTTCAAATCAACGATTCCCGCAAAATACTGCGAGAGCAATTCCTTAAGTTTGCTGTTGTAATCCCAAACAATCTCATACAACTTCTTTATTTCACCACCGAAAGAGCCTTCTGGCAGATGCCAAATCGTGTATTTCTGCTTCATTTCGCTCTCTTCAATTTTTGGCGTGAATAAGGGTTTTAGACCGAAGAAAGAACGCAGTTCTTCAAATTTTTCTTTGAATTCAGGATACGCTTCCTCCAAGTATCTCCTCGTTATCGTCCTTATTGTCAGAATGAATAGCGAATGTTCATTGTAGTTTGGCGTAATTCTCGCACATTTGTTGTAAAATTCCTCTATTAACTTGATAACCTCATCAGGTTTCCTCACAAGAGCATCAAATTCTTCTCCTCGCACATCCTCCTTCGGATGTTCAACAATTCCAATAATTTCTTTTGAAAGAGCAATATGCTCAATTTTTCTTCGTTTGCGTCGCAACTTCTGAAGCGAAGCGGACAAAAAGGCTCTCGCTCACCACCGCCATTATCCCTTTTGTAAGCCCCTCTTTCACCGCACTTACATACTGAGGCAGCTCAACATTCAGCGAAACGCCGAAGAAATCCCTGTAGAATTTGGCGACACTGCCATCTAAGTAAGCACCTTCCTCGCTAACTCCTCCGAGAACAAGACTCTTATAATCCTCATCCATCGCATCTATATACACTCCATCCATTCTCCGCCTCAAATATTCCCAGTAATTGACAAGAAATTCCGCCGAATCCCGCAGTGGAATGATGTTTTCCCTTATAAATTTCGCCCATTCTTCCTTATCTGCATAGTTTATCATCCCTGCTCGCCTCCTTCCATTCCATTTTCCTCATTAAATATTTTGTTTTCGCATATGCATTCTCACTCTTGAATCCCTGCTTCCACTCCCGAAATCAGTCGCCCACTTTCTCAATTGTGATTTTCCCGTCAGGACGGAGATGGACAACATATTTTTCGGTGCGAAGCAATTTCCAGTTCCATACTTCAATTACTTTTCCCTCACCTGGCTTGAACTTCGCCTCATCTATAACTATTTCGCTTCTCTTGCGCTGAAAAAAGAAGCGAAACGGAAGCATAGTTCTCTCCTCTTATCCTTTTTCTTCCTTTTCAATGACTTTGTATATCCTTATTTTGCCGTCATCTGACTTGCAGATGGCTAATTTCTCACCAAGAGAGTCGTCAATATAACACATTCCAGCCTTCAACGCTTTCGGGTCAATTTCCAAAGTCTTCTTTTTCTCTTCCATCTCTTCCACACCATTCTGACACAGTTTAAATATCTTTCGCCCCTTCGCAAGAAATCGCTCAAGTTCTTCTCTGCGAGGCAGTCCTTTTCTGCAACCGAACTCACGAATGCAGCAAGAAGCGACGAAATTCCCGATTCTTCCGCATTCTTCAAGGCTCTTTCCTCTGAGTTTTGCTGCCAGAAAGCCTGCTGCGAATGCGTCTCCCGCTCCTGTTGTGTCAACGACATTCGTAGGAAACGCAGGCACGGAAAGTGATGCTTCTTTTGAGGCGATGTAGCAACCTTCACCGCCAAGTGTCACGCAAACCGTCCTCGCTCCAGCATCCAAAACATGAGCGGTGAATTCCTCAAGCATGTTTTTATGCATGCGGCGAAGCCCGAAGAGAGCGGAGAACTCACGAAGGCTGAAAAAAACGACATCGCAACGAGCGAAAATTTCAGAAAGAGCGGAAAAGCGATGCGAGAAGCAGAGCATTCCAGGACTGAAACTTAATTTTGTCTGAATGCGTCTCGCTATTTCTTTCTGCATTTCAAACTGCTCTTCGCTCACGAAAGAGCTCATGTGAAGGATTTTCGCAGCGTTTATGAACGAGAAATCAACATCGGAGATGCTGAAACTGTCGTTAACGCCTGCAAAAATGTATAAAGCACGCTCTCCACTGCGGTCAATGAAAGAAAGAGCCCTGCCAGTTCTCCCATTCTTACGCTTAATTCTCGTCTCAACGCCCTCTTTACGCATTTCCTCAATGATGAAATCGCCTGCTTGGTCGTTGCCGACGACGCCTACGAAACCTGTTGAGACGCCGAGACGAGCCAACGCAACAATCGTGTTCGCAGCAGAGCCTCCGGGAGCGGTGTGCATCTGAAGAATGCCGACCTCCTCGCCACCCGCGGCAATCCGCTCAACCGCATACAACTCATCATAGTTCAACGCTCCGAGACCGACAACTTCCAACATATTGCCCTTCAGAATTCAATTTTTCAAGCCCTTCTCTCCTCTCTCCTTCACCGCCCCGTTCTCGTTCCTTGCGCAGTCATTTAAGCGATTCCAGCTCTTTCTCCACGCTCTTTTTTGCGACGCTCAAACAGGAGAAATGAACAAGAACGCCCGCTCCCCAGAAAACAATAGGGAATATCGGCCAGAAAAAGCCTCCACGAAGCAGCACGAAGACTGAGAACGCTGCGTTGACGATGCAATAAATGGCGAGATGAATGTAAAAAGCCTTGTAAGCGTCGTTAATGCGTCTCAACTCCCGCCCAAGTATTTCCTCACGCACGAGCCTGCGAATGCTTTCCTCTTCCATTTCGTTTGTTTTTTTATCTTCTCCACATTATAAAATGCCATGCAAGAGGCGGAATTGCGAGAAACGAAGAGGAGAAAGCGTGACTTCATTTCCATTTTTGACCTCTCTACTGCGGAATTGGAGCGAATTTTGAGCGAAGCGGAGGCATTAAAGCGAGAACGGCGAGAAGGGCGGAGAATTCGTGAAGATTTAGCGGGTAAGACGCTAACACTCATTTTTGAGAAGCCATCTACACGAACACGCATTTCTTTTGAGGTTGCGATGCGAGAGTTGGGCGGTTCAGTCATTCCACTTTCTTGGAAGGAGATGCAGTTGGGGCGTGGCGAGAGGATAAAAGAGACGGCGAAAGTGCTTTCTTCCTATGTGGATGCGGTATGCATAAGGGCATTCAAGCACGAGACGGTTGAGGAATTCGCCATTCACGCAACGATTCCGACAATTAACGCCCTCACAGACAGAGAGCATCCTTGCCAGACGCTTGCAGACCTGCTCACGATTATTGAGCGGAAGGGACGCATAAAAGGGCTGAAAATAGTGTGGGTCGGCGACGCAACGAATGTCTGCAACTCGCTAATCGGAGGATGCGCACTCTTGGGTGCTGAAATCTGCGTTGCATGTCCGAAGGGATACGAGCCTGACGCCGAAATTCTGCGTAAAGCGCTTGCAATTTGCGAGGAAACAGGCGGAAATGTTGAGCTGTGCGTTGGAGGCAGCGAAGGCAGCGGGAGTGGAGCGGGAGTGAATTGCGAAATGCAGTGAAGGATGCGGATGTCCTCTGCACGGATGTCTGGGTCTCAATGGGCGAAGAGAGCGAGGCAGAAAAACGAAGGCGAGACCTGCATGCTTACAGAATAGACGGCGAAATTTTGAGCCTCGCTGCTGATGATGCGATTGTCCTGCACTGCATGCCCGTGCATATCGGCGAGGAACTCACTGAAGATGTTTTATATGGGGAGCATTCAGCAGTCTTTGAGCAGGCGGAAAACCGCTTGCACACGCAGAAGGCGCTGCTCCTCAAACTATTGTCAGAATAGATTTGTCCGATAATTTGACATTTGACGGAATTTGACGGAATGGCATTTGACGAATTTTGAGAATTAATTTGAAACTTTATAAATAGTAAATTCATTTTGGAAGACAGGGGCGTGCAATGAGCGGAGGAGAAGAGGAGGAGCCATTCCCGCTGGACATAAATCCGATGTATGAGGGGGAGCGTGTGCGTAAGGAGCAGATGTTCGTTGAGCTCGGCGGACCGAAGAAGCCGGGCTTTGAGCTCGTTATCTGCGAAGAGGAGCCTGAGAATGTGAGCGACGGCAGAGTAACGCTCATCGGTCCCGACTTAAGCGAGATGCAAGAGGGCGAGAGTTATGCGTATGCGATGATTTACAAGGTCTACGGGAAGGAGGTTGAGAAAGATTTAGAGGCGGTGCTTGAGCGGCGCAACCACGAATTCCAATCTTACATTCAGGGTTACATGCATCTGAACCAGCGAGCAGACATCTGGGTTCGCATAAGCAAGGATGCGATTCGGAAGGGACTGAAGTCGCTGAAGCAGATTGCGAAGGCGACAGTCATGCTGTATAAGTCTGAGTTGCCGTTCATAGAGAAAATGGAAGCGATTTACATTACTGACGAGGATGAGGTGCTACGCAGAATAAAGGAAGCTGAAGCCGTTTACAAAGCGAGGGACGAGAAGGCTCGTGGCTTGCACGACGAGGATGTTGATGAGTTCTACCAATGCACGCTTTGCCAGTCCTTCGCACCGACGAATGTTTGCGTTATTACGCCAGACAGGGTGGCTCTCTGCGGTGCGATGACATGGTTTGATGCCCGTGCATCTGCGAGGATTGACCCTGAAGGTCCTAATGCTCCCATTCCGAAGGGTGAATGCATAGACCCGATTGGTGGCGAATACACGGGCGTGAACGAGGCAGCGGTGAGGCTCTCAGGCGGCGCTTACAATTCAATCAAACTGCATTCATTTTTTGAGAAGCCGCACACTTCTTGCGGTTGCTTTGAGGTCGCAGGCTTTTACATTCCTGAAGTTGACGGAATCGGATGGATTCACAGGGGCTCAAAGGTCACTGAGACGCCTATTGGTCTTCCGTTTTCAACGATTGCGGCATCCGTCGGCGGAGGTCGTCAAGTTGAAGGCTTTCTCGGCATCGGCATCCAATACTTTTACAGCGAAAAGTTCATTCAGGCGGATGGCGGTTGGAGAAGGGTCGTTTGGATGCCTTCAGACTTGAAAGAGAAGATAATTGACGCAATTCCTGAGGAGATGCGGGATAAGATTGCGACCGAAAAAGAGGCGAGGAACATTGAAGAGCTGAAGGAGTTTCTGCGTAAGGTGAATCATCCTGTCGTGAAGGGCGTCATTCGTCCCGTTGACGGCGTGAAAATCACAGAAGGTTGGGGTGAAGTGGCTGAAGAGGCTGCTGTGGAGGCTGCCGCTGAAGAGGTTGCTGCTAAAGAGGCTGCTGAAGAGGCTGTGAAGGAGGCGGTTGCGGCAGAGAAGCGAGCAGAAGAGGCTGCTGTGAGCAGTGCGACAGCTGAAGGGGCAGCTGAGAGAGCAGAAGCCGTAGGTGGTGAGGCTCGTGCTGCTGAGGCGCTGGCGAAGCCCGCAGTTCCTGCCACTGCTGCAGTTCCCGCTTCCGTGTCTGCTGGCACGCTAATGATTCCAATCACGGTGGATATTTCCGCCTTGCTCCCTGTGTTGGAAGCGTTAGTGAGAAAAGTGGCTGAAAGCGAGGGCAGCGCAGTAGGTGGAGGAGGTCTGAAAATCACATTCAAGGATGCGGAGATTCGTGTCGGCAAGGTCATTTTGAAGAAGAGCGGGAGAGAGAAGAAAGAGAGCGGTTAAGAGGTGCGAGATTGTGCGAGAGTGTGCGAGGGTGTGCAAGAGCATGCAGCATGCAAGAGTGTGAGAGGGAAATGGCAAAGAAGGTGCGTTTAGAGGACATTTTGAAGATTTTAGAGCGTTACGATGTCTTGGAGTTAGATGGTGTGGAGATTCGTGGCGATTTTGACATTGAACTGACGAGGCGTTCTGCGATTCCGATTCTATTGAATGCTCTCCAGCAGGCGCTGAAGGAGCAAGTGGCGGCGCAAGGAGTGCGAGTAATGCAGGGAGTGGTGCAGGGAGGGGCGGGCGTGCCAGTAGTAGCGCAACCACAAACGACGGCGATGGAGGCAACGACGGAAGTGGAGGCGGTGTTGCCAGCGGAGGAGGAGAAGTTAGTGCCTGTGGAGTTTTCCGCAAAGAGAGAGGAGTGGTTTGGTGAGATAGAAGAGGTGACGCTCGGAGCGACCCGCTCAGAAGGAGGAACGAGAGCAAAGACAGTGACGATTGGCGGTGAGCGAGCGCTTCCTTTTTACAACTTTGACGCACCGATGGAGCATCCGCCGGTGATTGCGGTTGACTGCTTTGACATGCCGATTCCACTTGCGAAAGCGGTGCGGGTGATGTATGAGGATGTCATGGAGGATGCAGGAGAGTGGGCGAAGAAGAATGTGGAAGTGTTCAAGGCGGACCTCGTGACAATTCATTTAATAAGCACGGACCCGCTGATAAAGGACACTTCACCACGAGAGGCAGCAAAGACAGTTGAGGAAGTGCTACAAGCGGTGAAAGTCCCCATCATAATCGGTGGCTCTGGAAATCCGGAGAAAGACCCTGCGGTGCTTGAAGCAGCAGCAGAAGTCGCTTCAGGCGAGAGATGTCTTATTGCGAGTGCGAATTTGAACATGGACTACGAGCGTATTGCGAAGGCAGCAATCTCGCACGGGCATGCGGTCCTCTCATGGACGCAGCTTGACATCAACCAGCAGAAGACACTCAACAGATATTTGCTTAAAATGGGCGTTCCACGCAAAAGCATCGTGATTGACCCCACAACCGCTGCTCTCGGCTACGGCTTGGATTATGCGTTCACGAACATTGAGCGCATTCGCATCTCAGCCCTCAAGGGAGATTCAGACCTCGCTTTCCCGATTTCCTGCGGTGTGACGAATGCGTGGGGCGCTCGTGAGGCTTGGATGAAAGCATCGCCAATTGCAGAGGATTCTGACTGGGGACCCGCTTCGCTCAGAGGTCCGCTCTACGAAATCATCACAGGACTCACACTCGCACTCGCAGGCGGCGACCTCTTCATGATGATGCATCCGAAGGCTGCGATGACCGTTCGTGAGGTCACAAGAATGCTCGCATCCGCAGACGCAGAAGAAGGGAGCGGAAAAGGAGAGCGTGAGTGTGAGAGCGGAAGACTGGATTTCTTGGACAGGCGAAGAAGCATGAGAATGAGGTGTCAGGAAAATGAGAGCGAAGAGTCCGATGGATATTTACCGACTGTTGCCACGCACAAATTGCGGAGAATGCGGTGAGAAGACATGCATGGCTTTCGCATCTCTGCTTCTTGAGCGTAAGAAGGATTTGGATGCGTGTCCGCCTTTGAGCGAGGATAAGTATGCATCGCAGAGGGAGAAGATTGCGGAGCTGCTCGCACCTGAGATTCGTGAGGTCGTAATAGGCGAGGGTGAGAAAGCAGTTAAAATTGGCGGTGAGGATGTCCTCCACAGGCACGAACTCACATTTTTCAACCGAACTGCACTATTTTACGATGTATGGGACACGCTACCAGCCGATAAATTGAGGGAAAGAGTGCAAACTATAACGGATTGGAGGAAGTTTTATGTTGGTAAGTTCTTGCGTTTGAATGGTGTTGCCATTCGTTCAGTCTCAAATGATGCGAAGAAGTTTGAGGAATGCGTTAGGATTGTCGCAGACGAGACAGATTTGCCGCTTGCTCTCTGCTCATTTTCAGAAAAAGTGATTGAGGCAGGTCTTTCGCAAGTGAGTGAGCGTCGCCCTCTGATTTACGCAGCAACAGAGCGGAATTGGTTTGCATTCGTTGAGCTTGCTCGTCGCTACGGCGTGCCAGTCGCATTATTCTCGCCTTCTTTGGACACGCTCGCAAGCCTCGCAGTGACTTTCGCAAATAAAGGCGTCAGAGACCTCGTGCTTGACCCCGGGACGCTTCCAACAGGCAAAGGACTCGCAGAGACATTCGCAAAGTTCGTTAAACTGCGCCGTGCAGCAATTTCAGAGGGAAAGAAAGAAGTCGCTTACCCGCTCTTGAGCGTTCCGCTTGTCGCTTGGCTCACACACAAGGACCCTGTGGAGGCTTCATACTGGGAGGCTGTCATCGCATGCATTTTCATCATTAAGTATGCGGACATCATGATTTTGCACGGATTGGAGCCACATTCGCTGATTGTTGAGCGGACTCTCGTTGAAAATATATACACTGATCCGAGAAAACCTGTGAGTGTTGAGCCGGGTTTGCGAATAATTGGCTCTCCAAACGAAAATTCACCGCTTTTCGTCACTACTAACTTCGCCCTCACATACTATACGGTGGAAAGCGACATATCTTCAAGCAAAATTGATTCTTATTTGCTCGTTATTGACACAGGCGGATTGGGCGTTGAATCTGCGGTCGCAGGGGGTCAGCTGAGTGCGGATGCTGTGAAGGATGCATTGGAACGCTTCGGTGTTGAAGAGAAGGTGAAGCACAAGACGATGGTTCTTCCCGGTCTCGCAGCGAGAATATCAGGCGAAACAGAGGATAAAACGGGGTGGAGAGTCCTCGTCGGTCCGAAAGACAGCGGGATGATTCCGAGATGGATGGAGAAGAGCTGGCCGCCTGAGTGGCTCTCATGACGCATGATTCATGTATATTTATTGAGAGGGCGTGCCTAAAGGAGAGTAGTGAGAGCGTAGGAAGGAAGAGCGAGAGCGGCAGGGAAAGCGAGAGATGTAAGGAGGAAGAGAAGTGAAAGAGAAGAGCGTGGTGTGTGTGAGGTAAAATGTATAAGATAATGATGTTTGAGGGGGGCGTTTACCGATTCAAAGAATTGAAGGAATTGGTGCAAGACATCGGCGGTTTCGTCATTCAAGAGATGACGCTGCAGTCGGATGTGCTTATGCATCTCGCACTACCAGCGGAGGAAGAGCGCCTGATTCGTGATTTTGTGAAAGGGCTTGGCGGTAAGCTGCGAGATTTACCGCTCGCTGGCACTGAAATAATGGTAGTTTCGCCTTCACTCGGAAAACATCACCTCGTTCATCCTGTCTGCGACATTGCGGAGTTCCTTCGCAGGGAAGGAGCGGTGACGAACATGCTCGGTCTTGCGAGAGGCGTAGGGAAGCGGATTTCGCAGATGACAGTGAAAGAGCGAGAAATGATTGAAGAATGCGACGCAGCAGTATTCTTCTTCGGAAACTTTGCGGAATGCATTCGTGAGAAGGCTGCGAAGCTTTGCGAGCCGCTGAACATCCCTTACATCATCGTCGGAGGTCCGCCTGAGGTTGAAGGCGTCGCAAATTATGTCGGTGGCATAGGCAGGCGAACAGACAGGATGCGAAGGAAAGCGGAAATAGTGAAGCTTCGGGAGGTAGTTGAGCGTTTGAGTGAAGCTCTCGGCGAGAAGCGGATAGAGATTGAGGAAGACCCGCTCGCAGCACCGCCCATGTTCGTGAAAGAAATGATTGAGGCGAGGATTCCGCTGAGTTCAGCAGAGGAGATGCCTATCGTGCTTCATTTGGACGGTCTCAGGGTGCGAATAGGCGAAGAAGAGGCGGAAGAACTGCCGAGTGTGCAGGTCGGAAAAAGGGAACTGCGAGAAATCTGCGAGATACGAAAGTCATCTTACGACGGATACTTGCTCAAAATACTGCCAGAAGCGGAGGTCGGTAGCGTGTTCTGATTTTGCGACGCTCACTCCCTTTTCCCTTAATCCAGTGCAATTCCGATTTCCAGAAGAAAAATAGGTTAAAGATTACTTTGAGGGTTTCCAGAGGAAGCAATACCTATTTAAAGTTAATCATATGGAGGGTTTCCACTGGAAATCGGTGAAAGGGCTGATGAGAGCGTTCCTTTTGTTAAGAGGGCTTCTCTGAATGCTCCGCTCCAGTGGAAATTGTGGTCGTCTGAAATATGTGAGTGTGTTACCGTGAAAGGCTGTTCTCCTCGCTTCTTTTGGCGAAAGGGGCTTTCTACGCAGAGATTTCTGTGAGGTTGAAGACACACACCCCTCCATTTCCACTGGAAATTGAAAAGTAAGGGTGGTGCGAACTACCGAAATGACACGAGAGGAATTAAGAAGGTGTGAACGGAGGTAGAGAGTCCTCTGGGCCCTTTGAGGGCGGGCTACGAAAGGACAAAAGGAGACCTCAGCTTTCCTTTGCGAAATGCTAAGGAAAGGCGACTCAACCGAAACTCAACTTTCCACTGGAAGCAGGTGGTCACAGTCAAACGATTGTCGCTTTGAACTTCCGCAAGTCCTCGTAGACGACATTCCCGACGACGATTGCATCCGCATATTTCAGCATCTCAGAAGCACGCTCCGCAGAGTTTATGCCGCCGCCGTAGAAGAGTGTTGCGTCTTTCAACGCCTCTTTTAATTTACGAACGACATTCACATCGCCGAATGCCCCGCTGTATTCCACATAAACAATGGGAAATCCCAAGAAACGCTCCGCATATATGCCGTAAGCGACGACATCCTCAACACTCAAATCCGTTTTCGCATGCGTGAGCGAAGCGACGGCAGATGCGGGATTAAGCACGATATATGCCTCTGGAACAACCCGCTCCCACATTATCCTCCCGCTTTTTATCCACTCTATATGCACATCTCTTAACCATTTAACATCAGCATTCAACACAGAAGGCACAAAAACATAATCAACACCTTCATAAGTAATGACATTTGGGTGAGAAGGCTCTAAAATCTTCGGTATTTCGTATTCAGAGAGCATTGAAATGAGCTTTTTCACCTTTTCCGCAGTGATATTTTGCGTGCCTGAAATCATTATTGCGTCAGTTCCGCTCTCCACTATAAATTTCACCTGCGAGGCTGAAATCGGCTTGTCAGGGTCAAGCTTCGTGATGTGTCGCCAGCGCCTCCAAGGCTTCTCCTCACGAGCAGCACTCCGCATGCTCACACCACCCGCAGAAAATAGGAAGAGAAAAGGAAAAAGAGATGCTGTTTAGCTGCAAGCTGAAAGCAAATCATCTCTACATATTCAGCCTGCTTTGCGTTGCTTCCGAGCAGCGTTTTTCAGCTCGCTCCAGAGGAAGCGATTCTTATATAAAGATTACTCTTCAGGGAATTTCCAGTGGAAATTGTTGAGAGGAGGGAGGAGAACGCTCCATTTCAAGAGAGGAGAAATATGGTGAGTTTTTCCAGTGGAAATTGTGGTCGTCTGAAATATGCGAGCGTGTTACCGTGAAAGGGCGCTCTACTCGCTTGTTTTGGTGAAAGAGGCGTTCTACGCAGAGATTTCTGTGAGGTTGAGGACACACACCCCCCCATTTCCACTGGAACTCGGAAGGTATAGGGTGTGGGACGTTTGGTGCAGGGTGGACTGCAGCAAGTTTATATAAATGAAGGAGAGAATGAAGGAGTGGTGGCGGTGACGAACCTTACGAAGCAGCGCAGGCTTGCGGCGGATATTTTGAAGGTCGGAGTGGAGAGGGTTTGGATAGACCCTGAGGCTGCGGAGGAAGTCTCTTCAGCAATCACGAGGGAAGACATACGAAAGCTCATTGAAGAAGGCATAATTAAAAGGAAGCAGAAGAAGGGCGTCTCAAGAGGAAGGGCGAGAGAGAGGGCGAGGAAGCGGAAGCTCGGTCGCAGAAGAGGGCATGGCTCACGAAAAGGGACGAAATATGCGAGGCTTCCGAGGAAGAGGCGATGGATTATGCGAATAAGGGCGTTAAGGCGTCGCCTCCGTGAGCTGAGAGACGAGGGTCGCTTGGACAGACGCACATATCGTCTGCTCTACCGCAGGGCGAAAGGCGGAATGTTCAAAAGCGTCGCACATCTCGAAGAATACATCAGAGCAAACAATTTGGCGACGCTGGAGACAACAGAGGCAGGAGGAGGGAAAGGAGGTGAGCGGTGATGGCATCAGGACCGACTTACAGAGTTCCTTTCAGGAGGAGGCGTGAGGGAAAGACAAATTACAGGAAGCGATTGCGTCTCTTGCTGAGCGGTGAGCCTCGCATGGTCGTGAGGAAGAGCAATAGATACATAAGGGCGCAACTCATCCTCGCTGCTCCTGAGGGCGACAAGACGGTTGCGGATGCGAACTCCGCAGAGCTTGCGAAGTTCGGCTGGGAATTCAGCAAGAAGAACACGCCCGCTGCATACTTGACAGGACTCCTGCTTGGGAAGAGGGCGCTTCGTAAAGGCTTCAAGCATGCAATCTTAGACATGGGTCTGCACACGCCATCGCAGGGCTGCCGCATATACGCCGCTTTGAAAGGTGCAGTTGACGCTGGCTTGGAAGTCCCACACGACCCTTCAATATTCCCTGCGGAGGAAAGAATAAGAGGGGAGCACATCGCAGAATTCATGCATGTTGAGATTGTGGAGCGGTTTGAGGAAGTGAAGAAGAGAATAGAGGAAGAAGGTGCTTGAGCGGGAAGAGCAGTAGAGGGGGGGTAGGTGGGAAAAACTTAAAAAATAAAGGAAAAGGAGAGAACACAGAAACACAGAAACGGAGGAAGAGACATGTATGGACTGGTGAGGTATGTATGTCTGAGGAATTAGAGGAGAGGGGCGTGGAAGAAGCGGTGGAATTGGAGAGAATAGATGTAGAAGAGGAGGTAGAGGAAGTGGAAAAAGAGGAAGAATGGGAGGAGTGGTCGCCTAAGACTGCCTTAGGTCGGCTTGTGAAGGAAGGTAAAATAAAGACAATGGAGGAGGCATTGAAATCAAGATATCCGCTGAAAGAGCCTCAAATTGTGGATATTTTGCTTCCTGACTTGAGTGAGGAGGTTCTTGACATAAATCTTGTGCAGCGAATGACAGATTCAGGTCGGAGGGTGAAATTCAGGGTTTGTGCTGTCGTAGGTAACAAAGACGGGTTTGTTGGTGTCGGTTTGGGAAAGGATGCTCTCGTTCGGAATGGAATTTTGAAAGCGATAAGGAATGCGAAGTTGAATATTGCGTTCGTTGAGAGAGGATGCGGTTCTTGGGAATGCAACTGCTCAGAACCTCACTCCGTGCCGTTCAAAGTCGTAGGTAAGTCAGGAAGTGTGCGGATTACGCTCAAGCCAGCGCCGAGAGGAGTAGGACTCGTAGCAGGCGAGACGCCTAAGAAAGTGCTTGAGTTCGCAGGCATTAAAGATGTGTGGACAAGAACAAAAGGAGAAACAAGAACTACTTTCAACTTCGCATTCGCAACTTTCGACGCCCTTAAGAAAATCGCTCTCATCCGAAGATAATAAAAAAGAGGAAGGTGAAAAAGGATGTGAAAGAAGAAAGGAAAGGAATAAGAAAAGAGGAAAGGAGAGAATAGGAGGAGGGAATAAAAGGAGATGCTGTATGCGGTTGTCAGGTTAAGAGGTAGAGTAGATGTTCGTCCTGAAGTGAGGCACACTTTGAGGCTTTTGAGGTTGAACAGGCTGAATCACTGTGTAGTAGTGCCTGCAAATGAGTATTACAAGGGAATGTTGAAAGTGGTGAAGGACTATGTTGCGTGGGGGGAGATTTCAGAGGATATGCTGACGCTCTTGCTTAAGCGAAGAGGGAGATTAGAAGGGGGAAAGAGGCTCACAGAAGAGTATTTGAGGGAAAACACGCCATTTAAATCATTTGAAGAGCTTGCGAAAGCACTGATTGATGGAAAAATAACGATGAAAGAGCTTATGAAATATAAGATAAAACCGATTTTCAGGTTACATCCGCCAAGAAAAGGACATAGAGGCATAAAAAAGAGCTTCTCAATGGGTGGTGAATTGGGTTATCATGGAAATAAAATAAATGAATTATTATATAAAATGAGATAAAATTGATTAGAAATTATTCCTCCTCAAGCAAGACATAAGGAAAGAAACAATTCCAATGTGGAATGGTATAAACTTCGCTGACCATGAATTATTAAAATAATTCTATGATTTTATTAATGAGCCTGCATCCTTTGCATTGAAAGTTCCAGTGGAAATGGGGGGGTGTGTGTCCTCAACCTCACAGAAATCTCTGCGTAGAACGCTCCTTTCACAAAAATAAGCGAGTAGAGCGCCCTTTCACGGTAACACGCTCGCATATTTCAGACGACCACAATTTCCACTGGAAAAACTCACCATATTCCTCCTTTCTTGAAATGGAGCGTTCTCCTTCCTTCTCACAGCAATTTCCACTGGAAATTCCCTTGAAGAGTAATCTTTATATAAGAACCGCTTCCTCTGGAGCAGGAGATAATCAGAGAGCAGCACAGCAAATTTACTCCAGAAATACATCCATTCCATTCCTTACTACTCCTATTTTTATTCTTCTCCCACACGCCTTTTCTAATTCTCCCCCGCTCTTTTCTCCCTCTGCTCCCTTTCCTCCTTCTTCCTCTCTCCTTCTTCCTCCTCTTCCATTTTCTCCTTATGCCTTAGCATTAGATTCAGCTCGCACTCAACAGCGGACTGAACGCTCTCGTAAGGTTGAATGCCCCAATTTTCGAGCATTTCAGCGTCAAGCGAAGAGACAACGCATATGCGAATCCGACGCATTGTAGAACGCAAGTAGAAAGCCTTATGCCCGCCGAGCACGAAATTCGTTTTCACTGCGGATTCAACTGCCTCTGCTGTTTTGTATTTGTTCATCCAATCCTCAAAAACAGCGTCTCCAACGCCATCTCTGCACTCAGCAACGAGAATGAGCGAGCCACCGTCGGCGACAGCACGCTTGCAGTGTTCAATTGCTTTTGTTGCGAGGTAAAGATTTCTGTCTTTGGGGAAGCCTCCCGCACTCACGACCAAAATGTCGTATTTCTCACGAATACGCTTGACAAATAGCTCACGAGCGACTGCTGCGCCTCGCTTGAAAACTTCATCGCATTCGCCTGCGAACGCCGCAACTAAATTACCAGAAGCGTCAGAAACGGTGTTCAGCACGAAGTCAGGCTTTGCAAGGGGCATCGCAGCAGCCTCGCACATGTCCTCGTGAACTGGATTTCCGTCAAGATTCGCTGTTCTCGCATTCTCGTGGACGAGCAAGGCATGGTTCCTTCGGATTGTTTCCCTACCTGCGATGCCCGGCAGAATGCTTTTACGACCTCCGCCGAAGCCTGCGTAGTAATGCAGCGTAATGTCTCCCGTGAGGACGCAGACACCGCCACGCATTTTCGCATTCACATATGTTGCGTTCAGGAATACTGGCGTCCCCCTGCTCGTTCTTCCTACGAAGACAAGCGAATCTGCGTCGCAGTCATGCGCTTCCACTGGAAATCTGCCGTAGTGCTTGCCGAGAATCCTTCGCAACTCTTCTTTGCTCGGCGCACTGTGCGTCCCGCATGCGACAAGCACCTTCACCCTTCTCAAGTATTCTTCGCCACCCGCTTCGCTTATTTCCGCCGTAAGAGCGTCAAGCATCTCCTCCGTAGGGGCGCTCCTCGTGTGGTCGTCAACAACAATGACTATTTCCCTTCCCCCTCCGCCCCTCTTCTTCTCCTCTTTCTCCTCTCCCCCCTCTTTCTTTCTCTGCATTCCCTGCTGTCTCCGCTGTCTCCGCCGTTTTCCTTCTCTCAGAAAAACGCTCACGCAAGATTTCACGCAGTCGCTTCGCTTTCAAAGGTCGCTTCAACGCCTCACGCAAAATCTCCAAACGCCTCTCCCTTTCTTTCTCCGCTTTTCTCGCAGTCTCTCCAGTTCTCGCAGCCGACGCCAATTCCTTGACTTCCACTGCAACTCCCGCTTCCGAATGGACGCCTGTTTCCACTGCAAACTCCACTTCGCTTGAGCCGTAAGGAAGTCTCACTTTAGTCGCCATCCCCTTCTGGAACTTTTAGCCGTTTGATTTTTCTTTTCATCCTTCTTGTTACCCTCGCTCTCACACTCACTCACCCTACCCTTACCTCGTGAGTTCCAGTGGAAATGGGGGGGTGTGTGTCTTCAACCTCACCGAAATCTCTGCGTAGAACGCTCTTTTCACCAAAATAAGCGAGAACAGAGCCTCTCCAACGCCGAAAGCATTGAAATTTTAGACAGACCTAATTTCCACTGGAACGGAGCATTCAGAGAAGCCCTCTTAACAAAAGGAACGCTCTCATCAGCCCTTTCACCGATTTCCAGTGGAAACCCCATCCTTGCAAAATCTTTAAATACCATCATTTCTTCTGGAAATTACTAATGATGCTCGCCTAATTTATGCATGAGCCGACACGAAAAAACGAGAAAATAGTGTTTTTCGGCAGGTATGAATCGTCTGTGCTGTGACCCTGAAAGTCTTTTCGTTTCAAGCGGAAGAATGCATTAGGAGACGACCTCAGGTTTTGCTTACGATTTTGTCTATTTCAAAAAGAGATGAGAGCGAAGGAACAGCATCCGGAGGCGGCAGCTTCTCGCTTGAGGATGGTGGCGATGGGTCTAAATTATGGCTTCAAGCAGCGAAAGCATTAAGCAGGGGGCGGAGCATTTAGAAGTCTGAAGACAAGATGCGAGAGCTTGAGCGACTTTTCAATCCGAGGACGGTTGCGGTCGTTGGTGCGACGCCCAAGGAGGGCAAGGTTGGCAACACGCTCTTGCGAAATCTTCTGCGGTTTGAGGGCGAAGTATATGCTGTGAACCCGAAGTATGAGCGGGTTTTGGGCGTGAGATGCTTTCATTC
This sequence comes from Candidatus Methanophagales archaeon, assembly GCA_024699715.1. Taxonomy (GTDB): domain Archaea; phylum Halobacteriota; class Syntropharchaeia; order Alkanophagales; family Methanospirareceae; genus Methanospirare; species Methanospirare jalkutatii. The sequence goes on along the minus strand of JANPRD010000006.1, from coordinate 36,741 downwards.
GCTGCGAGAGATTCCTGCGGATGTTGACCTTGCTGTTGTTGCGGTTCCTGCACACGCAGTTTTGGGCGTTTTGGAGGAGTGTGCATCGCTTAACATTCAAAATGTCGTTGTGATTTCCGCAGGCTTCAAGGAGGCTGGGAAGGAAGGCGCAGCTCTTGAGGCTGAACTCGTGAGGATTTGCCGCCGAAATGGCATAAACCTCGTTGGTCCGAACTGCTTGGGCGTAATTTCAACGCATGCACGCTTGAATGCGACATTCAGCAAGCGCATGCCTCCTGCGGGGAACATCGCTTTGCTGAGCCAGTCAGGTGCTTTGATTCTTGCGGTGCTTGACTGGGCGGTTCAACAGCATATCGGTTTCAGCAAGGTCGTCTCTCTCGGAAACAAAGCGGTGCTTGACGAGAGCGATTTCCTTGAATTCCTCGCATCTGATGCGGAGACGGATGTCGTCGCACTATACTTGGAGAGCGTTGAGGACGGCAGAAGGTTCATGCGCATCGCAGAAGAAATAGAGAAGCCTGTCGTTGTGCTTAAGAGCGGGAAGACGAGCGCAGGAGCAAGAGCGGCATCCTCGCACACAGGCGCACTCGCAGGTAGCACGGAAGTTTTCAACGCTGCGATGCGTCAGTGTGGCGTCGCAACCGCAGATTCGCTTGAAGAACTATTTGACTACGCAAGCACGCTCTCACTCCTGCGAGGTCGTTTGATTCGGAACATCGCCATCGTAACGAATTCAGGAGGACCCGGTGTGCTTGCTGCCGACGCCGTTGAGACATTCAACCTTTCACTTGCGAATTTCAGCCGAGAGACGCTGAAAAAGCTGCGAGATGCGCTGCCTGAAGAAGCAAATATATACAATCCTGTGGATATTTTGGGGGATGCAGACGCATTAAGGCTTGGGAGGGCGCTTGAAATCGTCGCTTCTGACGAAAATGTGGATGCAGTTCTCGTTATTTTAACGCCTACTGCGCCTATGGATTTTGAGAAGGCGTCGGATGTCCTGCTAAAAGTGAATTCTGCGTGCAAGGTCGCATGCTTCATCGGCGGAGAGAGCGTCAAAGATGCGGTCGCTCGTTTGCGTCATGCGGGAATTCCGAACTTTTTTGACCCTTTTCGTGCGGTTCGTGCGATTTCTGTGGCAAAGTGTCGCTTTCGCAAGAAGAAGCGAAAGGAATTCAGGCGATTTTCCGTTAATCGTGAGGAGGTGCGAAGATTTATTGAGCATTTGAGAGAAATTCGTTTTGAGGGCGTCGTCGGCGTTGAGGGCTTTCCATTGCTTGAGGCATACGGCATTCCAGTCGCTCCAAGTGGCGTTGCGAGGACAAGTGCTGAAGCAGTAGAAACGGCGAGAAGCATCGGCTTCCCTGTTGCGATGAAAATTCTTTCGCCTGAAATCGTGCATAAGAGCGATGTCGGCTGCGTGAAGTTGAATCTGCGCAGCGAAGAAGAGGTTGAGAAGGCATTCCACGAAATCATCTCAAGGGCGGAGAAATACACCACGAAAATAGGAGGAGTGCTTGTTCAAAAGATGTTCAGCGGAGGTCGTGAAGTAATCGTGGGCATGAAGCGGGACATGCACTTCGGACCTGTGGTGATGTTCGGGCTTGGTGGCATATTCGTTGAGGTTTTCAAGGATGTTTCGTTCAGAATCGCTCCCATTTCTGTTGAGGATGCGTTTGAAATGCTCGCAGAAACGAAAAGTTTCTCTATTTTAAAGGGTGCTCGTGGCGAAGAGCCTTCTGACATTGAGGCGATTGCGGAAGTTTTGATGCGAATCTCGCAGCTCTGCACGGATTTCCCCGAAATAACAGAAATAGATATTAATCCGCTTAAAGTATTTGAGCGTGGGTGCGTCGCCCTTGACTTCAGAATGGTCGTTAAACTGTGAGCAGATGCGAAAAATGTGATGAATGAGCATAAGGAGTGAGGGGAAATGAGGACGATTTTAGTGTCTTCGGTGGAAGAATATTCGGGTAAGACGGGAATAATCGCCGCTTTAGGTCTGATTTTGAAGGAAAGAGGCTTAAATGTGGGATATTTCAAGCCCTTCGGCGTGGAATCTGTGAAATTGGAAAAACGAGCCGGATGCTTCGGTAAAGAAGGAGAGAGCGAGGAAGGAATAGAAGGAGGCGGTGAAAAAGCAGCGGAAGCGGGGGAAGCGTCGGGAGCGTCGGGAGCGGGGGTGAAAGAGGCGGAAGAGGCGAAAGCGGAGGCGGAGGAGGCGGTGGACGAGGACGCATTCAGGATTGCGAAGATTTTGAATTTAGAGGAATCGCCTGCTGAAATCTGTCCTGTGCTGCTTGACAGACCTTATGAGGAGTTTCTACTTTTGTTTCGTGAAGCAGATGCGGTGAATGCCCTCAAAAAGAAGGTTCAGGAGGCGTTTAAGCGTGTTTCAGCGGGAAAAGATGTCGTGTTAGTGGAGGGAGTTGCGAACTATAGGGTCGGTAAGAGCGTTGAATTGTGCGATTTCAATATTTCTGCGATGCTGAATGCTGAGATTCTGATGATTGCGAAATACAAGAACTTCGTTTTAGACGACATTTTATATGCAAAGGAGCATTCATCTTCATCGTTCAAAGTGATTTTCAATCAAGTGCCGAGATATAAAATGGCATACATGGACTTCGTTTCATCGTTCTTGGAAGAGCGAGGCGTTGAAGTTGTCGGTGCGATTCCGCAGGATGATGCGCTCGCAGCGCTGAGTGTGGGTGAGATTTGCGAGGCGGTCGGCGGAAGGTTAATAGGTCGTCCTTCAGATGAGGAAATTCTCGTGGAGGAATTGCTCGTCGGTGCGATGACGCCGCAATCCGCAATCACATACTTCAGGAGGAGCAGGAACGCCGCCGTAATTACGGGAGGGGACCGCTCTGACCTGCAAGCGCTCGCACTTGAGATTCCTGCGATTAAATGTCTCGTGCTTACAGGCGGACTTGAACCGCCGACAATCATAAAGGGTGCTGCCGTTCAGCGAGGTAAGCCGCTCATTCTCGCTCCTGACGACACGCTAACCGTCGTTGAACGCTTGAATAAAGCATTCGGTAAGGCGAGACTGCACAGCGAAGCAAAAATAAGAAGGATGCGAGAACTCTTACTGAAGCATGTGAATATTGAAAACATCTTGAGTTAAAAGCAGTTGAGTTAAAAGCAGTGCAAACGAAAAACTGTTCAAGTGCAAAGATACGAAGGGAGATGCGAGATAAGGCGAGATAAGACAGGCAGAGCCATGTTGCTTATTCCACGATTTCAAGCGAGAATCCGAGTGATTTAGCGTTGAGAGTGAGCGTTGAAGAAGAGATGACATCCACGCCTGTCGCTGCGTAATCACGCACATTACTCAAGTCAATACCGCCTGAAGCCTCCAATATGACTTTATCTCGCAGCCCACGCTCTTCAAGCGTTTGGACGCAGCGACGCACATCCTCAACACTCATATTGTCAAGCATGATAATATCAACACCGATTTCAGCAGCTTTAATCGCATCCTCAACAGATTCAACCTCAACTTCTATCTTTTTTGAGAAGCTTGCCCGCTCTTTCGCCACTCTTATCGCATTTTCAAGCCCCATTATTTTTATGTGATTGTCCTTAATGATGACTGCTTCAAACAAACCGAAGCGATGTGGGTCTCCACCGCCGATAATAATCGCCTTCTTCTCGTATTTTCTGAATCCCGGTGTTGTTTTGCGAGTGCCTGCGATTCTCACGCTTGGATTTCCCTTCCTTGCCTCGTTTAGGAATGTGCGAGTGAGCGTCGCAATCCCGCTCATTCTGCTGAGGAAGTTCAGAACGAGCCTTTCGCCCTTCAAAATTTTATGTGCCTTGCCTTGAACTCGCATCACAACCTCTTCAGCTGCGAACGCATCCCCGTCTTTGAATTTCGTCGCTGTTTGAACGCCCAGGTATGCGAATATTTGAGATGCTTCTTCCAAGCCTGCGAGTATGCCCGCTTCTTTGGCAATTATTTCTGCGGTGCATTCCTTCGGCGGAACGAAGAGCTCGTAGTCCTCGTATCCGATGTCCTCTGCGAGGAAATGCTCTATTTCGCTCAAAAGCATCAAAAACTTCTTTTTTCGCTCTCATAATTAAAAAATGATGCTTTTCAGGGTCGGCGTGATTGGGTGCGGGGCAATCGGCTCCGAAATATGCAAGGCGATAGACACGGATTCGTTTGAGGGTCGCACTCTCGGTCTTAACATGCGTCTTTCTTTCCTTATTGACAAGCATAAGGAGAAAATAGAAAATCTATGCGAGCAATTGAAGCATCCACCTGCGATAAAAATGTGCGGAAGCACCGCTAAAGATGTGCGCTTTGATGAAATTTTACATGAAGTTGACCTTGTAATTGAATGTGCATCGCAGTCTGCAGTGAAGGAGTTCGTGATTCCTGCGTTAGAAGCGGGGAAGGATGTGATGATTTTGAGTGTGGGTGCTTTGGCAGAGGAGGGGATGCTTGAGCGAATAGAGAAGATTGCCCGTGAGCATCGCTGCGATGTTTACATTCCTTCAGGTGCGATTGCAGGTCTGGATGGATTGAAGTCTGCTGCGGTGAGCGAGATTTACGAGGTGCGTCTCACGACAAGAAAACCCCCTGCGGGCTTTGAAGGCAACCGCTTTGTGAAGGAGAAGGGCATAGACCTCGCAGCCGTTCAAAAGGAGGGGAAGCCACTCGTTCTTTTTGAGGGTGTCGCCGCAGACGCATGCAGGATTTTCCCTGAGAATGTGAATGTCGCAGCATCGCTCAGCATCGCAGGCATAGGCGCTCGCAAGACGAAAGTGCGTGTCATCGCTGACCCTCGTGTGCGAGAGAACACGCATGAGATTGAGGTGCGTGGCGCCTTCGGCTCGCTCTGCGTGAGAGTTGAGAATGTCCCCTCGCCCACGAACCCGAAGACAAGCCACTTGGCAGCGCTCTCCGCAATCGCAACGCTGAAACGAATTTCGCATCCTTTGAAGGTCGGAACTTGACCTCAACAGAAACTTGACATTCAGGACTTGACCTTCAGGATTTGACCTTGCCCCCCTCTTATTTTTATGCTTCGGCGGTCAATTGAGTGGCGAGGAGGAAAGGAGAATGGAGCAAGATTTGGTGAAGGAGTTTCTCGGCGTTTCTGAGGAGGAAGCGAAGGCGTGGCTTCTTTTCGTTGAAATGCTGCGGGCGTTCAGGGATGCTGAAGCAGGCGTTTCAAGTCGTAGGGATGCTGACGAGGCACGCAGGCGATTTGAAAGATTTCTTGAGCGCAACAATTTGAGGATGCTCGGCGAGGAAGAGGGTTTAGCGTCTGACGAGCTCGCAATTGCGACTGCGACGGAAGCAGAGAGAGCAGGAATAAGGAAAATAAACACGCTGGACATTTTGCTTTTAGTTGACCACGAGAGCGTTTGTGAGGCATTCGTCGCTGAGGATGTTCGCTCCGCTGCTCTTGTTGAGAGCGTTGTGAATTTCTTTTCATCGCCAGAAGTCCCTGAATGGCTGAAGGAGCGTCTTGTGGAGCGGGATGCGGAGCGTGCAGAGAGGCTTTTGAAGGCGGTTCTTTCGGAGATTCCTGACGAGGTCTGCTCGCATTTCATGCTTGTGACGAAGTATGAGCGAGAAGGTCGCTTCGCAGATGCGGAGGCGGAATACAAGCGCTTCTTGAGTGTGCGTGAGGATGCGGTCGTGTGGGCGAACTACGGATGGTTCCTCGAGCGGAGGGAGAGATACGAGGAGGCTCTGAACGCATTTGAGCGTAGTATCTCGCTCCTTCACGCTGAACGCACTGGCGTCACTGGCGTTGGCGTTGCTGGCGGTGCTGGCGTTGGTGGCGGTGTTGGCAGTGTCGGAGGTAGCGAAGTAGAAGGCGTTGGAGGCGTAGGCGGAGGAGAGGAGGAGTATCTTCTTGCTGAGTTGGAGAAGAGCGTGAGCAGGGTCTCCCGCATGAAAGAATTGCGAGGTGAGTATGCTCAGAAGGCAAGAGAATACCAGCGTGCAGTATGGCTAATAAACGAAGTGAGGGAGTTCGCCACGAAACGCTTAAGCGGGGAGATTGAGCGGGCGAAGGCGGAATTCATGCGTAATGAAGGGCTTGAAGAGTTGAGCGAGGAGGATGCGTTGGATTTTATGAACTGGTTCCTGTTCAGCAGGCGTCTTCCCGACGGCAAAACACCCGCTCTCTTGTATGCGGAGGAGAAGGGGCTTGATGAGGAGCTGAAGAAGAAGTTAGAAGCCCTCGGCTCGCCCGTCAGCGGTGTGTTTGAGGTTCTTTCATACGAGCCTGCCCGTTTCAGCATGCGGGTGCGTAACTTGCTCACCGAAGAAGAATACGAACTGATGGCTGACATGGATGCGGAGGTCAGCGCAGGTCAAACATTCGCAGGAAGCATTTACCCCTGGGGCGAATTTTTCTTGAGTGGCGGCGCATTGCGCATGCATTCGCCAGAGTTCAGCGATGAAATAAAGAGCGTGGTGTCCTCTTTCAAGGGCAGCGAGGTGGGCGGCAGCTCTGCAGGCTCTGCAGCGGTGGAAGAACTGCGAAGGGAGCGAGAAGAGGCACACAACGCATTCGTCTCATTCTTCGGCTCTTGGGAAGTCGTGTTCGCAACGAAAAGCGAGTGCGAGGAGGCAATCAACCGCTTCTTGGAGTGGTTCCTCTTTGAGCGACCCACCGCTGTGGAGGGAAAGACGATTGCGGAGCTCTACCGAGAGGCTTACGACGAGGAGCTTGAGCGGGAGCGCTTCAAAATACCGCCTTCGTTTGAGCATGCTCGGAACATCGGTGTGCTGAGCGATGCGGAAGCGGGCATATTCCTCGTTCAAGATTACGGTCTGCTGAAGCGTGCTTTTGAGCGTGGTGCTGCGCCTGTTTCCTCGTCAGATTTCACACGTTTAAAAGAGGTTCTGCTTGAAATTGAGCCTTTCGCACTGCGAAAACTCGTGCAGATGCATGGCAGGAATGCTGTGAATGTGATTAACGAGGTGTTCAACGCATCTCTGCGTGAGGATGCGAGCGTGGATGAAATTGAAGCGTTCCTCGCAGAGAGAGCGGAGCGAGAAGCAGCGTCAAGGTCCGCAAGGTCATCGTCGTAGGAGAGAGCAGAGAGAGGGTAGGAGAGTAAGAGGGTAGAGGTAAGAATGCCCAGAGAGCGAAGATGCACGCAGCGTTCATGCAGTAGCATCCTCGCATAATTTTGAAAATATTTTGATAACATTCTCAAGAATATCCCTCTCTGCAATTCTATAAATGACCTTTTTTCCCTCTCTCTTGCATCTCACTATGCCGATTTCTGCAAGTTTTTTCAGTTGAAGCGAGACAGTTGGCTGCGGTCTTCCGATATGAGATGCGATTTCGCAAACACTCTTCTCTCCATTCAGCAGCACACGAACAATCTTCAGGCGAGTTTCGTTCCCCAACGCCCTGAAAATCTTCCACATCTTTACCGCCTCTTCCGCCTGCAACGCCACCACCTCCTCATATTTACTTTTTCACATATTTATCCTATTTCTCAAATATAAGAGGGGTGAGAAGCAGAAGGGAGGAGAGCGAGAAATGGAGAGAAGTGGAGAAAGAGGGGAAAGAGAAGAGGGAGAGGAAAAGGAAGAAGGAGAAAAAGGAAGAGAGGGCGTTAGAGAAAGGGAAAGGAGAGGGAAAGGAGAAGGAGCAGGAGCATTTAGAAGAGGAGAAGAGGAAGAGTGAGATTGCGGATGTTATCGCATCTTTGCGCAGGATATTAGACAATCCGCTGACGAGATATGTGCTGAAATACATCTCAAAAGGAGATACTTTAGAGAAAGCGATAGCAATTTACGCAGGAACGGAGCGAAATACATGCGTAAGATGTCAATTTCACTCATTTCTGCTCGGAACAGCGTTGAAATATGGGGCGAGGAAGCTGGATATTGATGAGCGAGAGATGATAGAATACTTCAAAGACCGCTCAGTGCAGAGAGGACTGGCAAATGTGATAAGGGGAATTGCAGAATACGGCATTACGAAGCCACAAAGGTTGCATGCTCCGTTTTTAGTTGTGTGGAACTACACGAAGGCATGCAATCTGAAATGCAAGCACTGTTATGCGAATGCAGGAAGGATTGCGGAGGATGAACTCACGACTGAAGAGCGGAAGCGGGTTGTTGAAGAGCTGAGCGATGCAGGCGTCGCAGCAATCTCGTTTTCAGGCGGAGAGCCACTGATGCGTAAGGACTTCTTTGAAATTGCGAAGCTCGCAGCCTCAAAATATATGTTCGTGTCTGTTGCGACAAACGGCACGCTTATCACGAAAGAAGTGGCGGAAAAGATGAAAGAATGCGGCGTGAAGTATGTAGAAGTGAGCATAGATGGACCGAAAGAAGTGCATGATGCTGTTCGTGGGGTGGAAGGAGCATTTGAAAGAGCGATAGAAGGAGTGAAAAACTGCAAAGAAGCAGGAATAATGACGGGAATTGCGATGACTGTGATGCGGAGTAACATGAAATATGTGCCTGAGATGGTAGATTTGGCAGAGGAAATAGGAGCGGACAGGTTCGTCGCATTCAATTTCATTCCTGTCGGTGCTGGAGCTGAAGCGGCTAAGGAGGACTTGTCTGTGGAAGAGCGTGAGGAGGTGCTTCGTTATTTATATGAGAGGATGCTGCGTGGAAAAATAGAGGTATTCTGCACCGCTCCCGAGTATGCGAGGGTTGCGCTGGAGGAAGCACTGGGAAGAGAAGGGGCAAAAGTTCCAGCGAGCCATTTCGGTGCTTTCACCTACAAAGCAGTTGCACTCACGGATTTCATAGGGGGATGCGGAGCGGGACGCCTTTACTGCTCAATTGAACACAATGGAGACATTCAGCCTTGCGTTTTCATGCCATTAAAGGTGGGAAATGTGCTTAAGGATGGATTTTTGAATGTTTGGCATCACTCAAATGTGCTTGAACTGCTCAGAGACCGTGAGAAATTGAAGGGTGCTTGCGGTTCTTGCGAATACAAATATGTTTGTGGCGGCTGCCGTTCAAGAGCATACGCATACTACGGAGACTTCCTTGCACCTGACCCCGGGTGCATTCTCGCAGCGAATGAGCAGGGAAAGCATGAGAAAAGGTAAAAAGATGGCACGAAGAATAGGCATCACAGGACGCCCCGGCGTCGGAAAATCAACCGTTGTGCGAAGGCTTATTGAGCGAGTGGCGGAGAAAGCAGAGAAGAAAGTGGGAGGCATGCTCACTGCAGAGATGCGGGAGCAAGGGAAAAGAACAGGCTTCGTCGTTGAGGACATAAGCACAGGTGAGAAAGGCATACTCGCACACATTCGTGAGAAAGGACCAAAAGTAGGAAAGTATGGCGTGAATATCGCAAATTTGGAGCGAATAGGCGTCTCTGCGATAGAGAAAGCGGTGGAAAATGCGGATATTATTGTGATTGATGAAGTAGGACCGATGGAATTGAAGTCAAAGAAATTCGTAAATGCGGTTGAGAATGCGATAGAAAGCGATAAAGATATGATTGTTACTGTTCATTGGAGGGCAAATCACCCATTAGTCCGCAGAATAAAGGATGAATTTGATATGTGCGAGGTCACGGTTGCGAACAGGGACGCCTTGCATGTTCAAATTTTGCGCTCTCTCTTTGAGGCGTGAGCATGAGAAAAACATGAGAAAAGCGGAGTAGCAGTGAAGGTGGCAGGCAGGGCGATGCGTGAGGAATTTCGGAAGGAAGTAGCAAGGAAGACCGTTCATTTCTTCGGCGGTTTGGCGGTTGCAATCATTTGCTTCCTCATACCTGATTGGCTTTACATACCATTTTCAGCGTGTTTCGCAGTTTTCATCGCATTTTTATTTTATCTTGAGTGCCTTCGCTTTCATGGTTGCTTGAGTTTGCCCATGCTTCGCAGTGATGAACATAAAAATATCGGTGGTCATGTTTTTTTCTTCCTCGGAGCATTCATTTGCGTCTTAATTTTCCCGAAGAGCATTGCAGTCGCCTCCATTCTCATGCTTTCTGCGGGTGATGCCGCATCTGGCGTTGCCTTCGCCGCTATAAGCGAGCAAAAAAGCAATAATCCGCCACACAAGAAGCCTTTTCTCGTGATGTTTGTCATGTTCATAGTGTCTTTTACCGCAGGATGCATATTTTTCCGCTTAATTCATCATCCATTTCCCGTAATTTTCGCTCTTTCAGGGGCAATAGGGGCAACAATTGCGGACAGTTTCCCCATTCGCATATTCAACTACCGCATAAATGACAACATCACAATTCCCCTTCTTGCAGGCTCGCTCATGCTTCTTCTGCGTTTCGCATTTTTCTAGCGGTCTGCGCTTTATTTAAGCGTCAAAGAAAGAGGTGTGTGAGATGCTTGAAAGTCTTTCGTGGCTTTTCTTCCTCGCTTCCTCTTTCCTGCTCGGATTTGCGGTTTTGAGCGTGTTGAGCATTCGTCTCGCTGCTGAGGAGACGGGCGGTCTTCTCTTTCATTGTCGGAAGCACATTCTCCGTTTGGCTCGCATACATCCTCGCACTTCTGCGTAAATCACTGAGCGATGCAATTTTCGGCAGCACTGCTCTCTGCTTTCTCCTCTCTCTCGCATTTTTCTACATTCGTAGAAAACAGGGGAAATTTGTGTTGAAGGAACTGGCAATGCTTGACAAGAAAACATCAATTTTCCTCGCTTCAGTCCTAATTTATGTTTTAGTAATGAACTTATGCTGTGTTCTTCGTCCTGACAGCGAAGGAAATTTGCATGCTATGGTCTCTGTTTGGGGGGATTACCCATTCCACACCTCAATTATCACTTCTTTCGCATACGGAAACAACTTTCCACCCGTGTATTTGCAGTTTTTAGGGAAGCCGATGCACTATCCTGTGCTGATGGACTTTCTTTCCGCTCTGCTTTTGCTTTCGCTTGACATTCGCACCGCTATTTTACTGCCAAATGTGTTGTTTCAGTTCTGCCTCTTCGCATCTCTCTTCTTTCTTTCGCTCCGTTTGACGGGAAATCGCATCGCTTCCGCCCTTTCCTGTGTGCTTTTCATCTTCTCAGGCTACCCGCCGGGATTGGACGCATTCAACATACACTTCTTGAACCCGATTTATGCGGTGATTCTGCCGCAGAGAACCGCAATTCTCGGAATGAGCATCTCTTTCATTGTTTATTCGCTGCTATTTCACGCATTTTTTGAGCAAAGTGAGCAAGTAGAGGGAGGAGAGAGAGGAAGCGAGAGAGGAGGAAAGAGAGGAAGTGAGAGGGGGAGGGATTAGAGTGGCAAAATCAATGCTCGGTGTGTGCGGGGAGACGAGAATTGTTCCTTGCAGGGACGCTAATAGGGCTATTACCTTACATTCACGCACATTCATTCATCGTAACGACATTTGTTTCGCTGTTCTTTGCAGTATTCGCTTCTCTCAATGCTTTGAGGAAGGGAGGAAGTGCGGAGTTTGCGAGAGTTTTTCACGCTCTTATTTTTTTGTTCGCCCCTCTTTTCCTCTTCGCTCTGCCACAGGTTCTCGCAATAAGAACGCAAGTTTCCGAAAATTTCTTCATGTTTTATCCCGGATGGACGGATAAAAACAGAGATATTATTTTGGAATTCAATTGGTCAGGTGCATCAGCAATTATTTCATTCATATTATCCTTATTTTTAATGCTTAAATTTTGGATTTTGAATCTAAATGTGCTTTCATTCCTCATTCCGTTGGGGTTTTATGCGGTGAAGCGAGCAGTGAAAATATTTTACATGCCTTTCCTGCTTGTTTTCGTGGTTGCGAACATCGTGAAGTTTCAGCCTTGGTATTGGGACAATTACAAGTTGTTTTTGCACTGGTTCTCTCTCTCTGTCGTTCTCGCAGGGTTTGCTCTGCTCTGGATGTGCGAGAGGTTGAAAAAGTTTAAGCGAGGTGTTTCAACAGCATTTTGAGCGTTTCAGTGCTTTCTGCACTGCTCATTTCTGCGACTTTCTTCGGTGCGGTGACGCATGCGTTTATGTTTTACGAGCAGCCGACGCTTTGGACGCCTGCGGACTTTGAAGTTGCTGCGTGGGTGCGGGAGAACACACCGCCTGAGAGCGTATTTCTGACTGCTGGCGGGCAAGTTGCACACAACCACCCCGTTCCTGCGCTCGCAGGCAGGCGAATCCTGCTCGGATACGAGGGCTGGCTCTGGTCTCATGGCTTCAACTGGTCGGAGATGCAAGAGGTGAAGCGTGCAGAGATAAAAATGTTCAGCGGGGAACTCTCCCTTCTCTCAAAATACGGTGTGGATTATGTTTGCGTAGGTCCTTACGAGGAGGATTTTGCAAGAGCAAACCACTTCAAAATCAATATTTCGGCACTCAACAACGCTCTTGATTTGAAATATGAGCGAGTTTTTCATGTTAACGGAAGGAAAGTGCGATGGAGAATTTACGAAGTCAGGTAATTTTTTGATTTTTGTCTCTTCTGCTTGATAGGATGTGTTGGAAATTGGAAAATCTACTCTAATCACGGCAGTGAAATTCGGGAGCAGAATCAAAAAGCCCAGCGACCCTGCGTGAAGAGGATGGTGAAAAAAGCGAAAAATGAGGCGAAAGTGATGCTTAAGGCGTAATGAAGCAGCATCTTTTCGCTCACTTAATGATGCGAGGATAATGAAAATAGGGAAAAGTGAGAGCGTATATCGTGGGATGCTGAGCCAGAATGCTGTTGAAGTGAAAGCAATTAATGAGAAAAGCATGTAAATGCAGTAAGAGATGCGGAATTTCAAGGCGTAAGCGGTGCATGCAGCTGCGAAGAGCGCAAAGAAAATTTCGGCGAAGCAAACGAGGACGACCTCCGCAGGCTCTCTCCAGAATATGCCGTGAATTGCAACGAGTAATCCCACCCAGGGAGGTGCGAATTGCTTGAACCAATGCTCTCTTTCCATGCTCACGAATGCGAATGCGTCGCCGAAAACAGCAAAATTCAGCATTAAATACGCTAAAAAGCCGAGAGGTGTCATTAAAATGGCTATCACAGCCACCCACTTCTCTTTCCCTTCCTCTGTTTTGGCATCACTATTCGCATCACATTGCTTTTGCTGTTGTTGCAGGAATTCGCAGATGAGAGCGGGCAATAATGCGAGACCTGTGAGGCGTGTTGCGGTTGCGAGCATTCCAGCGATGCCTGCGAGTGTCCATCTGCGAGTTCTTGCGTAATATATGCAGGAAATTGCGAGCAGTAGGAAGAGGCTTTCAGAGTAGCCTGCAATCAGAAAGTAAGCGGTAGGGAATATGCAGAAGTAGAAGACGCTCCTCAACGCCGCAGATTCGGAGAGGTCGAGCCTCGCAAGTTTGAACAGGTAAATAGATGCGAGAGCGGATGCGAGATTGGAGACGAGTAGCGCTGCGAGTTCGTAAGAGGGGATTGCGAGAGCGAAAAGTTTGATGAAAAGTGGGAAGAGCGGTGGGAAAACGATGAAGAAGCGTTGCTCTCCGACAGCGGTGTATCCGTATTTTGCGATATCCACATAGTGCGGTGCGTCCCAGCGGTTCCAAAGCGAAAGAAGGTCAGCAGGCTGATTCTGAAGAACAAGCCAAGCGGAAAACGAGAGGACGAGAGCGCAGAATTTCACGACAAGCACGACCGCCAAAACTTCCAAAATCCACTTCTTTAGCATTCCCGACCACCACACCTCACACTCTCACACTCGCACACGCACACACGCACCTCACACACGCAACGAGCAACGACGGCTACGCCTCACGCCTCCCCCTCCGCCTGTTCCGCAGAGAAGAATTTAAGGGAGAAAGAGAGAAAGAGTAAGGGATGGCGAAGGGGCTTTTCCACCTGACGCATGGCATAATTCCGGCATGCGATGTTTTGACGCTGCGAGAATTTGAGCGGATTTTGGAGGAGACATCTTCTATTGAGGGCATCGTTGGATACAAAATAGGGAGCGTGCTTGCTTTACGCTTCTCGCTGCCTGAGATTTGCAGGATTGCAAAGAAGCACACAGACCTTCCCCTTATATACGACCATCAGAAAGCAGGGACAGATATACCAGCAATTGCTGAGAAATTTGCAGAGAGCTGCGAAAAATCTGGGATTTCTGCTGCTATTATATTTCCTCTTGCGGGTCCTTCCACAGAAATTGCGTTCATTGACGCACTTCTTCGCCATAAAATCACTCCTATTGTCGGTTGCGTGATGACGCATGCTCAATTTTTGACTTCTGAAGGGGGATTCATCGCCTCTCATGCACCTTACGAGGTATTTGAAAAGGCGATAGAGCGAGGCGTTCAGCACTTCGTCCTGCCTGCGAACAAGTCTTTTGAGCCTCTCGCTTCTTTCATTTCAAAGCGTTGCATCAACCCTTCGTTCATTTTCGTTGGCATCGGCTCGCAAGGTGGCTCTCTCGCTCACGCATTTTCAAGCGTAGGAAGGCACAACGCTTACGCAATCATCGGCAGAGAAATTTACGAAAAGGACATTCGCCTCGCTGCAAGAGAGTTTTGCACGCAAGCTCTGAAATTCAAGTGAGGAAGCGTCCCCGTCAAGGTTTCACAGGTGTCGGAATCCCGAGAACTTGCATAATTTGAGCTGCTTTCACAACAAAGGCGAGGCGTCGGTCTCGGTCTCTCACTCTGCAAGCGTTGAGGCTCACGGCGGCGAAATAAAAGTGGAAAGCGAGGTCGGAAAAGGCTCAAAATTCACCATTCGCATTCCTGCGAGCAGGGCCGGAGCCGGGATTTGAACCCGGGTCTTGGGATCCACAGTCCCAAGGGATGCCCCTACCACACCCCGGCCATGCAAACGAAGCAAGCGAGGCAAACGAGGCAGCATGCAGAGAGGGAGGAGAGCGGAGCGCCAGGGGCAGGATTTGAACCTGCGCGTCCCCGAAGGGACAGTGGCTCTCGAGGCCACCGCATTTCCGCTCTGCCACCCTGGCTCCCTCGCACACACCTTTGTTTTCACCTCGTTTAACTTAAAACTTTTCTCCTCACACGAAAGGGAGAGAGAGGGACCAAGGCAAGAAAATGAAGAAGAGGGAGCGGAGAACGGAGCCGAGCATGACCGCTGCGAATGTCATTGCTGCTGAGAATCCGAGCATTCTGCCGACAATTGAGCCGACAATTGCACCTGTTCCAGGCCAAGGAAACATCACAAACACAACTAATCCGAAAAAACCGAAGCGCTTCAGCCACTTGTATCGCTCCATCGCCATCCTCCCTCCGCTTTCCGTGCGTTGAATGAGCATTCCCACGCCTGGAATCCTCTTCGCATAGTCCAAGTTCCACACAAGGAAAAGCGAGAGGTCGCAATCAACAAAAGTGAGGAATGCAAAAAGCGCAAGAGGGTCAAAAATGCGGAGCGTTGAGCCTGAAATTATCACTCCTATATCCCAAAAATGGAATAAAATACGAAATTAGCAGGGAAGCATACTTCATTTGCGTCTCCACATCTGTGAAAAGTATGAAGAAAAGGGCAACTAATCCCCCTAAAACGAAAGGAATAAGCAATTTAACGAGTGCTTCCATTTTTCTCCTATCCGATGCTCCTCGCAGCCAAGAAAACCGCAGCCACCGCTCTTCGTCGCTCTCGTCTTCTCTCCACATTTCCCTCAAAGGAAAAGGAAAGGAGGAAAAATAAAATGCGTTAGCGTGCCTCTTCTCTCTCTTTTGTTCCCCCTCCTTTGAAATTTTATGCTCGCCTCTTCGCCTCTAAAAACTTTATTTGACGCACAATTGTCTCATTCACAGGCGTAGGTATGTTATGCTTCCTGCCTAAGCGCACAAAAACGCCATTAATGAAGTCAATTTCCGTCCTTTTACCTCTTTCTATGTCTTTTAGCATGGAAGAGTGGTGAGAAGCGGTCTTAGGAAGCTGAACATCTCGCAGGAATTTCAAGTATTCTGCTGGAGAATCCCAAAATAGTTTTATGTTTTCTGCATTTGCGACTGCGAAAGCCTCTTCAACGATGCGTTCAATGATTGCGAATGCGTTTTCATTTGAGAGTGCGCCGTAAGGCACTTTGAAAATTGCGCTCAGCGGGTTGAGTGCGGCGTTGTAAATTGCTTTCGCCCAGATGTGCGAATGGATGTTCTTTACTGCCTCAGAAGGGATTCCTGCGTTGTTGAAAGCGTCAACGATTTTCAGGAGGCGAGGCGTAATTTCGCCGTTCAACGCTCCAATCTTTGTTTTGTCGGCTGAAACTGTAACACGAACATTAACGGGTTGCTCGCTCACGATTTCGAAGCCTGTGATTACCATTCCGCCGAGTGTGCGCTCCTCGCCGACGAACTTCGCAATCGTTTGAACATTCCCGATGCCGTTCTGCAAGCTTAAGACAACCGTTGAAGGAGATTCAGCGAGCAGCGGCTTAAGCTCTTCCATCGCATTCTCGGTGTCGTAAGCCTTCGTCGTGAGCAGAACACAATCGGGGCGAACACCGCTGCCGCCGCAACGAAGCACTTCGCTCACAGAAGAGAAAGCATGCAATCTGACAAGATGCTCTCCCCAGATGCCTGAGATGCGCAGTCCTTTCTCACGAATTGGCTTCATCAGTCGCTCCCTTCCGACGAGCGTGACCTCGTGGCGAGATGCTGCGAGCATGCCGCCGAATGCACAGCCCAAAGCACCTGCTCCCATCACAAGAAATCTCATCTCGCACCACTCTTAACGAACAGAGAAAGGCGAAATCTTCTCCTCAAAAATGTTCGCATTCCGCAAGTATGAAGAAGCACCTACGACAGATTTCTCAATTCTTCCTCCATTAACGATGCATTTTTCGGCAAGAATGCTACCTCTCACAAATGCTTCCGTCATTTTCGCATCTTGAAAGACGACAGAATCCTGAATTTTGCATTTTCTCACATGCACATTCTCGCCGATAGCCACATATCCACGAATTTTTGACTCTTCAATGACTGAATCGCTGCCTATCGCCACAAAGCCCTCAATTTCGCTGTCTTTTATGTTTGCCTCCTCTGTGTTGCTGTCATTATTGCTGCGAAGAATCCATTCATGTGCCTTCATGTATCCCTCAAAAGTTCCAATATCCGTCCAGAAGCCTTCAACAGTGCATCCATATATGGCTTCCTCACGCACTAAAATGGGAAAAAGGTCTTTTGCGAAGTCAAAAGGCTGATTTTCAGGCACAAGTTCCATCGCTTCAGGCTCAATCACATACAAACCGATGCTTGCGAGGTTTGAAAAGCAGTTTTCAGGCGATGGCTTCTCAACGAAACGCTCTATTTTACCGCTCTCGTCAATCTCTGCGATGCCGAAGAGCGAAGGATTCTCAACAGGCATTAAAGCGACTGTTGCGAGTCCTTTGCGAGATTTGTGGAAGGAAATCAACTTTTTGATGTCAATATCTGTGATGTTGTCGCCTTGAATGATGAAAGCGGTCTCATTTAGCGATGCGTTCTTCACAGAACCCGCAGTTCCGAGCGGAGAAGGCTCTTCAGGGAATTGAAAACGGATGCTTTTGCCGTATTTTTCGCTCAAGAATGAAATCAAACGCTCCCTTTGGTAGTTTGTCGTCACGACAATCTCTTTGAAGCCGTGAGATGCGAGATATTCAACGATGTGAGCGATTGCGGGTTTGTTTGCGAGTGGAATAAGTGGCTTCGGCGTCGTTAGGGTCAAAGGACGCAACCTCGTCCCCAATCCGCCTGCGAGAATCACCGCCTTCATTTTTCCCACCTTCGCACTTAATTAAGAAATGCAAATATATACGATAGGAACGGCGAACCGAAGCAAGGAAGAGTTCATTCGCCTCCTACATTCTTTCGGCATAGAAGCGGTTGTGGATGTGCGTCGCTTCCCAACATCAAAATTCGCTCATTTCCGCAGGGAAGAGCTTGAAGAGATGCTGCGAGAAGAGGGCATCGCTTACTTCTTCTGCGAGGCTCTCGGCGGATTCAGAGAGGGAGGCTACAGGAAGCACATGCTTTCCGAAGAATTTCAGAATGCGTTGAAATCGCTTGAAAGGCTCGCAGAGAAGCGGAAGGTGGCGATTTTGTGTGCTGAAAAGCTGTATTTCAGATGCCACCGCAGGTTCATCGCTGATGCTCTCGTGCAAAGAGGTCATGAGGTCATCCACATTATTGACGAAAGAAGGACGCAAAAGCATAAATTGAGGGTGCGAGAAGAGAAAACGCTGGATGATTTCCTCTCAACATCTTGTAGTCTTCTTCTCGTTGTTGAACATGTGTTGAATGTCTTTACCGAGTTTTCCGATGGCATCCGCTCTGCACCGACGGCAGTGAACCATTTGCCTTATGAACTTCGCACATTCTTCCTGCACCTTACGCTTCTCTGCTGGTGAAGGAGGCGGAATATGAGCGAATTTGAACTGCGGAATTAGCGGAATAATATTCTGTATATATGCTCCGAGCCTTGAAATCTTGCGAGCAACATCAACAACATGCCTATCATTTACGGTAGGAATCAAAACTGTGTTCACCTTCACGATAATTTTTCGCTTAACTGCCTCTTTAATGCCCTCTAATTGATTTTCAATGAGAATTTTTGCTCCTTCCTCGCCCTCGTATCGCTTTCCTTTGTATAGAACGAATGAGTAAATATCCTTTCCTATTTTAGGGTCAACCGCATTCACCGTGACGGTGAGCGTTGAGATGCCAAGCGAGTGCAAATCATCAATCCTTTCGGGGAGCAGCAAGCCGTTTGTGCTGACGCAACGCAAAAGGAAAGGGAACTCTTCCTTCAGCAGGCGGAATGTCTCAAATGTCTCTTCGTTGAAAAGGGGTTCGCCAGGTCCAGCAACCGCCACGACCTTTATGTAATGCACACGCTTCAGCACCTCACGAACACGCTCAACCGCCTCCGCAGGCGTCAGAACTTTGCTCGTAACCCCCGGTCTTGACTCGTTCACGCAGTCAAACTTGCGTATGCAGTAGTTGCACTGAATATTGCATTTCGGCGCAACAGGAAGGTGAATCCTGCCGAATAAATGGCAAGCTTCCTTGCTGAAGCATGGATGTTCCTGAATCTTCCGCAGCTGTGTGGGGTCAAAAGGAACTTTCCTGCCTTCTACCTCCACAAATACACGCTCATTTTCATCGCTCACGATTTCACCGCTCTCGCTCGCTCCGCTCGCTCTTGCCTCTGCGTTCAGCATGCTTTAGCATCTCCCTCTCCTCGTATTTTAAACTATTTTATTTTGGAGGAAATGGAAGTGAAAGTGCGAATTCTCGCAGGCAAGGAGGAAGAGAGGAGCGTTGAGATTTCCGAAGGCGAGACTTACGAGAGCCTTTTGGAGAAGTTGGGGCTGAATCCCGTTGAGGTCATCGTTCTGCATGACGGAGAACCCGTTCCAGAGGACGAAAGAGTGCGAGAAGGCGGCAAAATAGAAATCATTCGTGTGGTATCCAGCGGATGATTTCACTGCTTTCACGCTCTCACACGCTCACACGCTCCCCTCCCACGCCCTCTGCTGCCTTCTTTCTTCTCATTCATGCACTGCCGACGAACTTCGGTCGTTCAGAAAGTTTCTCGGGAATCGGCAAATTTCGGAAAGGCTTACCTCTGATTGCGAGCAGAACTCGCTCTTTCAGCTCTGAAACGCTCATTTCAACGATTTTCGCCTTTTCTTTTGTGGACTCCTCACGGATTGTGACGCTGAGCTTTCCGCTCTCAACCTCCTTGTCGCCGACGACTGCAACGAATGGAATCCACTCACGACCCGCATCCCTGATTTTCCGAGATACGCTCTCTTCCCTGTCGTCCAAGTCAGCACGGATGCCTGCGTTTTTGAGGGCATTTAAAACTTGCGATGCGTGAGGCAGATGCCTCGTCGCAACTGGAATAATGCGAACCTGCGTTGGAGAGAGCCAGACAGGCAGCATAGGCAAAGCGGATCTCACGCTCCATTTTCAAGAAAGCACGCTCCAAAAGGGCGTAAATGCAGCGCTCAATCGCACCACTCGGCGAGCAGTGCAGAATGATGGGGTGCTTTTCTTCACCGTTCGCATCCACATATTTTATGCCATACCTTCGGGCGTTCTCAACATCTATTTGAACAGTTGAGAGTGCGGATGCTTTTCCTGTCGCATCCACGAAGTTGAACTCAAACTTCAGCACGAAATAGAAGAAGCGCTCTTCCCACATCTCAGCAAGAACTGGCTTCCCTGCCATCCTCACGAGCTCCTGAATGAAATCTCTGTGAGCTTCGTAGAAATCACGAGTGAATCTTATTGCGACCTCGTAGTCCTCTTTTGAGAAGCCTATTTCCTCAAGAACACGCATGCATAGTCCGAACTGCCTTTTGAACTCTTCTATCGCCTCCTCCTCGCTCTTGCAAAATGTGTGCATGTCAGGCATCGTGAATTTCCTCAAGCGTCTCAATCCCACCAACTCGCCTCGCTTCTCCTTCCTGAATGAAGCTGCGAGCTCAAAAAGGCGTAAAGGCAGGTTTCTGTATGAAATAGAGGCGTCCTTCGCAAGCAGGAACTGCCCGAAGCAAGCGGCGAAACGCAGGAAAAGCTCTGGTTTTCCGTGCTTACCGACGATTTCATACTGCCTCGCCGGAAATCTGTTCAGATATTCGCTCAAAGTCGGGTGCATTATGCCATACATTAAGGGCGTCTCAACCTCAGAAGCGCCGAATTCCTCCACCGCAGAGCGCACAAAATCCTCTATAAGACTCTTCACTAACTTCCCTTTCGGATAAAAACGCAAATTACCCGGGTCAGAAGCCGGCTCGTAATCCGCAATCTCAAGCCTTCGCATCAGCTCAACATGCGGCGGCGCTCTTTCCACCTCTCGCCTCTTCGCCTTCTCATAAATATAGAACTTCCAAAGGTTCTCCCTGCCCTCAAAGTCAAAATCCTCAGGCGGTATCTCCTCACCTGAAGGCGTCAGGATGAAGAAATGCGACGCCACTTTCTCCTCCGCTTCCAACGCCGCTGACTTCCGCTCCTCCTCAACCTCAACCGCAGCAGCGACGCCTACATCCTCACTCGCCACCGCAACTCCCGCCCGACCCCGACGACGAGGCGACAGCGCCTGACGGGCGTATTCTGCGTGAGAGTTCAGAGAGCGGATGACCCTTGCATTTCAGCGTGAACGCCTTATACCAGCCGAAAGGAGCTCTCAGCACGGGGCAACGCAACGCCTCCCTTAACGCAGTCTCAAACTTCCGCAGTATTTCAATGCTCTCCTCCGCAGTAGCGAGCTCGTTGCTCAAGTGTGCGTAAGGATACACAACAACGCTCTCCGCCTGCACCTTCTCCAAAATTGAGCGTGTTTCCTTCACCGCCTCCGCTAAAACAAATTCAGCATCCGCAGCATCCCCCCGCTCAACCGCTGTGAAAATGACCAAAGCGTTCTCCGCCCTGCCCTTTCCACTGACCCTACTACTACCACCACTGACCTCACCGACGCCGACTTCTGCGGACTCTGCGAGAGGCTCCGCAAACCTCGTCTTCCGCTTCGCCTCAAACTCCAAAATGTCTGCATGAATGAACAGCAGTTGCATTTCCTCTTCCTCTCCTTTCACCCGCTTCCTTCTTTTCCTTTTTCCCTTCTCTTCTTCCTCTCCTCTCCTCCTTTCCCCTTCTTTTCCCTCTCTTTCCCTTCCTTTCCGCTCAACCGATAACGATTTTCATCGCTGCGAGAACGCAAAGCACGCCGAAGATGTCAGTCAAACTTGTAATTAGAGGAATCGTGTCGTTGTCTGGGTCCAATCCGAATTTGAAGGAGAAAACGGCGATGTAGTATGAAGCGAAGTTCAAGAAGGATGCACTTAGTAAGCCAGCAAGGAGCGAAAGAAGCAGCATATCGCACAAACTCGCATTCATACCGAGAATAGAACTTAAAAGCCAAGAGAGAGCGCCGACGAGCAAGAAAAACGCTGAAAGAATGTAAATTGCGACGAAGTTCCACAATATTTTCCTCTCAGGAAGCGTTCTCGCCTCAATTGTTCCGATGTGCAGCATTGAAGATGTGCGTGCGCTCAGTATGCCGCCGAGTGCATTGCACACCTCTAAAAAGGAGGAAGAAGCACGAAAATTGCGGGAATCGCAATCAAACGCTCCAGCCTCGCTTCAAGCAGCGAACCCGTGATGATGCCCAAAATCCCACAAAGAAGAAGCACAGGAAAGCTCTCAATGAGAATGCGTCGTCTCCCATGCTCACGAATGTTTTTGAGCGTGAGAAGGAGAGAGAATGCAAGAAAAATCAGCGAGAAAAGGCATGCAATTTTCATACTGCTTTCAACACCCACAATTTCCCTCAATTCAAGCAGAAAAATTCCACCTAAATATAGCGAAGGAATCGTCACTAAATCGCCTGCTGCCGTGATTATTGGTGATGAGAAATTGTCTATGTTCCAATTTCTTCGGTATCCTGCGACAGAAATGGCAACCGCAATCCAAAGCAGGAAAGAAGCTGAGATCAGCCCTGATAAGACTGAAATTAGGATGAGTTCCCACAGGGAAATTGTGTGCATATGTGGAAAATATCAGCAAAAATCACGACGAGAACGCCTAAAATAACAGAATAAGAGAGCATTAAGTTGAGAGAAGAGAGCAAATTTTGGCGTAAAACCCCATTTTTGTCGCTCAGTGAGGGTGAAAATGTGCCGACATGCATCGCTGTTCCGAGCCTTGATACCATCGCACCGTAGATATTTCCACGCATGTCGTTCGCAGGCGGTATTAAAATGAGCAGACCGGGCAGCATCTTCAACATTTCCGCCATTGAACCGAAGACGATGCCTGCGAGCAGCCCCGTGAGCGAGCAGAGGAGAAGAGAGAGCGAAGACTGGCGAAGCATGTCTGAAGACTCCCGCAGAAATTCCTCCCTCGCACTCAAACGCAGCGAAGTCGTGAGCGCCTGTGAGGTAGCACGCTCCTTTTCCATTCCACACCACCTCTACCATCCACTCGTAATCCCTCCTCCTCCGCAGCACCCGTCCTGCACCTGCTACCGCACGGCTTTCGTAAGTGCATCCCTCAACGCCGCCCCTCATCTCTGCTAAGAAGCAACTATTCGGCGGTTCAACATCGCTCCCGCTCTCTTCTACTCCTGCGAGCATCTCGCAACCTCCTTTTTTACCCCCTTTCCCTATAAATATTGGGATGCACACAGACTCGGAGGCGAAGGAGGCAGAAAAAGCACAGATGCAGGAAGCGGAAAAGCGCAAACTTGAAGAAATAAGGCGTCAAATAGACAAAATAGATGATGAGATTGCGAAACTCCTTTTCAGGCGAATTGAACTCGCTATTTCTGCGAGAGAGGCGAAGAAGAGACTGGAAAAGCCGATTTCTGATGCCGAAAGAGAGCGGGAAGTGATAGGAAAGTGGAGGGAGCGTGCAGAAAATTTGAGTATGTGTGTGGAAATGAAAGTAAATGAGAGGATTAAGGACATTTGCGAGGAAATGTTCATGCAAATAGGCTCTGAAATTGTGAAATACACGCTGAGAATAGAGGAAGAATGGAACATGGAAGAGAAGAAAGATTAGGAGGAAGTCTCGCAGGTGTCGCTTGCTGCGGAGGCTATGGAGGCAGGAAGGAGCAGAGCAAGGAGCATGAACTTGCGCACCACGAAGGGTGTCACAATCAAAATAAGGGATTTCAGGGCTGAAGATTTGAAGAGCGTGGTTGAGATAGACCGAGCTTCGCTTCTCGGCGGTTCCGCTGAAATTTACGCAGAGCTTGCAGGTCTAAAAACAGCAGTCAGCGGGGCAGGCGAGGTGGGCGCTTATGCGGAAGTGTTTCTCGTGGCGGAGAGAAACGCAGAAGTTGTCGGTTTCATCGTTGCAGTCCCATTTTCTGCTGTTGCGAGCAGGATTTTTGCCCTCGCCGTCCACCCGAAGCATCGTGGCATGGGCATCGGTAAGGCTTTGTTAAGGGCTGCACTGAACGAACTGCGACGACTACGCAAGTCCTTCGTCAGATTGGAAGTGAGAGAGAGCAACTTCATCGCTCAAAACCTCTACAAAAGCATGAATTTCACCGAAATAGGATACATACCCTTCTACTACTGGGACGGTGAAGGTGCAATAGTCATGCAAAAAGTGCTTTAATTCCCGCACAACAATTCATAGTATCGCAGGCTCGCAAGTTGCACGCTAAATTTTCAAATACTTCAAAAAGTTTGATTCTTCCAGCCCTTACGCCACGCTTTTGTTTATTTAAATCTCTTTTGCAACGACAGTAATGAAAACAGGTCCCCTAATATCAATCTTTTTTCCCTTTGATGTCGCATATCTCACGACAACATCCCCAATTTTAATGTTAATGTCGGCTGCACTGCGCACTATTCGCACCCTAACTTTCTCAGCGCCTCTCTCAATTTCATGAGCTGCGAGCGAAGCGAAAGCATCTAAGAAGCGAATGTTCGTTGAGACGCCGTCCTCAAACAATTTCCGCCACTTCTCCTCACGAGGAACCGCAAGCACAGAGCCGTCATGCACAACGACCTCATTCAAAAATGCGGGACCGCAGAGGCGTGTGTTCTCCTCCGGCTCAACAACCCAAACCTCCATGCTGCGACCGCAGACGACGCCACGAAACGCAAGGAATTCGCAAGGTGAAGGCTCATTCCCATGCTTCATGCACACTTCAACAATACTTTTAGCAATTTCTTCACCCTCTTTTGTTGAAGGTTTCTTGTCTATGCGAATCTGAGATGCAATTTCGTAGTCGTTCAGGTGCCAATCTGCGTAGAACTGCGGATAAACAAGCTCACGAACATCCGAATAATCATACAAAATCATCGCCAATCGCTCAACTCCCAAGCCTAAATTCAGCACAGGCAGCGGAATGTCGTATTGAGCGAGCGCAGTGGGCGAGTAAATGCCGAAAGTTGCGACTTCCACCCATTCTTTTCTGCGGGGATGCCAGCAGAACACTTCCGTTTGCGTCCCAGGAATGTAATATTTTGAGCGTTTCTCATCCTCCTTGAACTTTATTTTTGAGAAGCCGAACTGAGAGAGCAGTTGAAAAGCGACATCCATGCCGTCGTCAATGCTGATTTCCTCATCACAAAGCACGCAACTCGCAGAGTAGTAGCTGCGAAGCCTGTTTTCGCTCTCCTTCTGTTCTCTTCGGAAGCATCTGTCCACAGAGAATAGTTTGATTGGCAGTGGCTTCTTGTCCCAAATTGCCTGAAGGGTGAGAAACCAGCCTGAAGTCATGTGGCTACGGAGCGTCATGCTCGTTGCAATTGGCTTCAACTCACGCATTTCAGGAAAAATTTCGTCAAGAAGCCTCGTAACTACGGTGTCTTCAACATTTAAAGCGTTGCGAATTTCACTCACAAGGTCGTCTCCGTCCAACTCGCCTCGCTTGTATCTGTGTAATGTGCTTCTCAACGCCTCAACTTCCTCTTCTCTGAGCTTTTTCCCGATGCGTTCCTCAAGCATTCTCACCCGCTCTTCTGAGATGCCGATGTCTGGGCGTGGCAGTCCCGCAAGGTAAAAACAGCGGTCAAGCACCGCCAACGCCTCTTTACCGAACTGCTTCTTCACATCTTCATCGCTCACGAAAACTGGGTTCACGACCTCCTCAAAGCCGAGACGAATGTATGCTTCTCGCAACCTTTGAATCGTGTCAAAAATAGGATGCGACTTGCCAACCCTTACTCTTGACTTCGGAAATCTTTCATCCACTTCCCTTTCAGCTACATATCTCACTCCTTGCAGCCAAGCATGCTCAAAATCCTTGCGAACTTCCTCCTTTATTCGCTCCGTGTCAAACCTCATCCGCTTTCATTTTATTTTAGCCCGTAATATTTAAATAGCACCAAAAATTTTATAAAAGAAAATTTTATGAAACGCCGATGATTTCAAGTGAGGAGGTATTGAGGTGCGTATTTGTGATATTTACTGCGATGGTTCCTTTTGGAGAGCTGCGGGCATCCATTCCACTCGCAGTTTTCGGATTTAAAATGGGTTATGTGGAGGCTTTTCTGCTATCTATTGTGGGAAATATGATTCCTGTTTTGCCTATTCTTCTGTTTCTTGAGCGAGTATCGGAGTGGCTTCGCAAGAAGTATGCGATTTTTGATGCTTTTTTTGAGTGGCTTTTCGCAAGAACGCAGAGGCAGAGCGAAAGAGTCCGCAAATACGGTGCGCTTGCCCTGATTCCTTTTGTTGCGATTCCTTTGCCCGTGACGGGCGCTTGGACGGGCTGTGCAGTCGCCTTCACATTCGGAATTCCCCGCCACCACGCTTTCGCCGCAATACTTGTCGGCGTCATGATTGCTGGCGTCCTCACAACACTCGCCTGCATGGGTATTATTCATGTCTTGTTTTAGTTTTTTGTTATTTTAGAGCGATTTTAGAGCGAATAATTCATAAACCTGCCACACTAAAATTTTTCTGCTTGAGTTTTTCGCCATTTCAAGAGTCTTCTGCTCTACTTTTTCTCCCACTTCTCAAGCGAGAGGACTTCAGAGAGCGTTTTACCCCGTCTGATTTCCTCTCTTATGCGCTGCTCCGCCTTGAAAACCTCTAAAGCTCGCCTCGCAATCTCGTAAGCCCGCTCCTTCGGCACGACAACAACACCATTCTCGTCGCCGACAATCCAATCACCCGGCTTCACTTCTTGACCTCCGCAGATGATTTCCGCATTTATCTCTCCGAAACCCTTTCGGCTCGCCTGCATTCGGCACGAAATCAGATGCGAAAACGGGAAATTTCATCTCTTTTATCTCATCAACATCCCTCACCGCACCGTCAATCACGACACCTGCAATCCCTTTACGCTTGCAGCTCAAAGATGCGAGCTCTCCCCAGACAGCAACGCTCGCACCGCTCTTAATAACGAGAACATCTCCTTCGGATGCAATATCTATGGCTTCAACAGGCTTCGCCCAGTCCCCCTCAAATGTTTGCACAGTCACTGCCTTTCCCACGATTTTGCAAGGGAAAAGCGGTTTTATGCCTCGCATAACTCCCTTACGATGCATCGCATCCGAGATGTTCGGCGTTGAAACTCGCATGAATATCTCACGAATCTCTTCATCCCGCTCTTTCTTCCATCTCTCGCTCTCAATCGCTCCTCTTGCACGCTCACCCTCTATTTCACGCAGCGCAGCGTCCATGCTCTGCCTAATCCTACGAGCAGCCTCGCATACATTCGCAACTCTCGTCACATTACCGCCAACAATCACTATTTCAGCACCCAATTTCACTGCATCCGCCGCTTTACGCTCGTCTATTCCGCCCGCAACTGCGAGAGGCACACTCACTTCATTCGCAATTTTCGGCAGCAACTCCAAAGGGTCCAAACCAACCATCTGCTGGTCAATCCCTACATGCACGCAGATGTAATCAACACCCATATTCTCAAGCTCTTTCGCCCTCTTCACAGGCTCACTCACATTTATTATGTCCACCATGAGCTCACATCCATACTTACGAGCTGCTCTGACCGCATCTTTTATTGTGGAATCATCTGAAACTGCTAAAATTATAACGACATCCGCACCTGATTTCGCTGCCATCTCAACTTCAATCGCACCTGTATCCACAGTTTTCATGTCTGCAACGATTTTCACACCCTTCGGCGCAAATTCCCTCTTTAATGCTCGGATGGCATCCATACCAACGCTTTTTATGAGAGGTGTGCCTGCTTCAAGCCAGTCTGCACCGCCTTCCACGCTCTCTCTCCCTATTTCTAATGCCCTTTCTATCTCAAGAACATCCAAAGCAACCTGCAAAATCCTCCTTTTAGCGCTCATTGATTATCGCACTGTTCCCCGTAGGGTCTTCAATGATTAAAGTCATGCACTCCTTTCCATCCTTAATCTCCTCTATTTTCCTCAAAATCTCCTTCGCTCTTTCCTTCTTCGCATGCTCCTCCTCGCTCGCTGCGAGCATCTCAACGACTCGCCTCACTCGCTCAAGCACGCCCTCAACGGTTGAAATGAACGCTTCGCCCCTGCGAGGCTCAACGCTCACTCCAAGCTCTGGAATCTCAATTCTGCCAAATGAAGAGCGGACAACTCGCACATTTAAGTCTTCGCAGCGACGCACTTTGAACTCATAACGCTTCTTCTTACGCTCTGAAAGCACGAGAACATCCGTTGAACGGTATTTGCAACGCTCGCAGAAAGCCGTGAAAATCAGAATCTCACCAAAATACGGCACTTCGTAAGGCGTTATCCTCAAATCGCTCTCCCAACCGCAAACGGGGCACCGCTCCTTCAAACGCTTCTGCTCCTCCATCTTCCCGTTGTTTCCGCTCCGCCCTACCTAACTACTGCTCTTCATCTTCTTCCGCTCTATTTTCACACCCGTCGGCGTTACGATTATTTGGTTGTCGCCGATGCCCGCAATGTCTCCGTTCACATCCATCGCAACCCTCTTCAAATCCTTTATCGCCTTCTCAAGCGATACTTTGTCATGTTTAGCGAGTGAAATATCCAAAATTAGCATGTTACCCGCATATATCTCCTTCTTTAACTCCGGAACATCGTATAATCCCGTCAGCTCCGCAATCTTCACGAACATCTTCACGCCCTCTTCCTCCCTTAACTCCGTCTCGTATTCCTCTAAATCCAAATCCACATATTCTTCGTTGCTGCTCCTGTTCTTCTTAGTCCCTCCGCCGTAGAAAAACGCCCTCAACTTCTCCCTTAGGCTCATCTCCTCTCCCTTTATTTATTTGTTCTTTTAAAAAATAGGCAAGCCGCAAGAAAATGAGGCGGTTCAAGGTTGCTCGTGTCTCTGCGGAGAGATGTGTGAATTGCGGTTTCTGTGAGAATGCGGTCTGCGAAGTCGGAAGTGCTTTCAGGCGTCAGACAGCAGCCAAAACCGCCGTCGGATGCACGGGTTGCGGCGCCTGCGTCCTCGCATGTCCTTACGAGGCGAGGTTCCTTGAGGTTGTTCAAGAGGAAAGAGCGGAAATTCAAATAAAAGTGGACGGCGAGCGTTTTGCGGTTCCCGAAGGGATAACTGTGCTTGACGCTCTTGAAATGCTCGGCTTCAAAATACTGCCTTTCAAAGAAGAGCCGCCTTCTGAAGGGGAAATCCTCGCACCTTGCAGGACAGGCGGATGCTGGGCATGTGCAGTCATCATTGACGGTGAATTGAAGCCTTCTTGCGTCACACCTGTGCGAGAAGGAATGGAAATTTCAACAAATGTGCATGAAATTGAGCCGAAGAGAATTGTTTCTGGCTTTCAAGGTCATCCAGTAGGAGGCGTGGGAACGCCACATTGGGTAAAACCCGTCTCATCTCTCCTTTTTTACGCACCTGTTGAGGTCGCTTGCTTCGCTCACGGCTGCAATTTGCGCTGTCCAACTTGCCAAAACTGGAGCATCACATACTCCGCATCCGTCGCAGGTCATAACCCTCTAAAACCCGAAGAGGCAGCAAGAATCATCACTTTTGAGCGTAGAATGAACAGAGTTGACAGGATTGCGATTTCAGGAGGAGAATGCACACTCAATCGTAGATGGCTTCTTTCATTTTTGGAGGCTTTGAAGCGGATGAACAGGGACAAAAATGCGAGATTTCATGTGGATACAAACGGAACTTTCCTCACAAGAGCGTATATAGATGATTTAGTTGATGCGGGAATGACTGATATTGGAGTGGATGTGAAGGCACTTCACCTTGAAACTTTCATGCGCATCACAGGTTTAAGAGAAGAGAGCCTCGCATCGTGTTTCTTGAAGAATGAATGGGACGCTCTGAAGTATTTAATTGACCGCTACGCCGAGAAAGTCTTCGTGGGCGTCGGCATCCCTTACAATGCATCGCTGATTTCACTTGAGGAGGTGCGGGAGATTGGTGAGCGAATCGCATCAATTTCTGAAGATGTGCAGGTATGTGCTTTGGACTACCGACCGGAGTTCAGGCGAAGGGACATCGTGAAGCCTTCTTACGAGGAGATGCTCGTCGTAAAGAAAACGCTTGAGGAATGCGGTTTGCGCTGCGTCCTCGCCCAGACTGAGTTTGGAAGAATCGGTCCTTGACACTTCAACACTTGCCACAGGCTCTCGCTCTCCGCTACAACACACTCATTTCAGATAATCATTCACATTTTTATAATCAAAAACATCCTCATTTAGCACATTTTCTATGAAATTGAATATTTTTCTGCGAGTTTCCGCTGATATTTGAGGATACCAGATTGGAGAAGCGATGACGAGACCCCTGAAAGCGAAGAAGGGTTGCACAACCTCCAGAATCTCTTCGTCGCCAGTCTCACGCAGGTAAGTCTCAAAGAAAGCCTCAAAAAGCCGCTTGAACTCCGCAGCGAGCGAGCCATATTTAAGAAGCGAGAAGAAGATGTAATTTATCGCCATTGCAACGACATCATCCGCAGGCTCGCCCCACTCTCCCCTGCTTCTGTCAAGAACAACGAAATCTTTACCGCTAAAAATCACATTCCAAGGGTGAAAGTCGCCATGAACTCTGCTCAATCTCCCAACTTTTGACTTCAATTTCCATCTCCAATCCACACACTTCTTCTCTATTTCCTTCAATTCATCGCTTGAAATGAAGAAGTCGCTTGGGTAGCTGTCCGCAAGACCGAAAATGCACTCGCTGTCGCCGACGAGTTCCCGCAGCTTCCTGATGTAGAGGTCAGGTGCGTCCTTTTTGAGAGCATGGATTTCGGCGAGGTAAGAGGCGAGAGCGACAGCCTTCTCCTCGTCCTCCTTGCGTAAAGCACGACCGCTCAAAAGTTCTTTGAGGTCACGAGCATACTCAACGCCCTCAACCTTCTCGCAGACAAGGAAAAACTCTTCTGCGTCGCTCACGGAGCGAAGAGAGCCGTCCTTTGAGAAGTAGCCGACATCCAACGCACGAACATGCTTCGGGAGCGAGTTGAATGCGTGGAACTGCCAGAGCAGAATTCTTGCTCTGTCTGAGAAGTGCTGATGCCCGAAAGCATCTGCTTTCATCGTTGAAATCACGACTTCCTTCCGCTGCTTAACGCCTTCTCCTCCACCACCGGCATCAGCAGGCTTCACGCATTCAAAAGACACAAGTAGAGGCTTTCCGTAGCCGAAGCCTTTTATTTCTTCTGTCTTTTCTGATGCTTCCTTTGCTGCCTCCGCTTCTGCTTTCAAACCCAATTCGCTAACGCTCAAAATCCTCACGGGAACGCCGAATTTGCTCTCAAGATACGCCTCTATTCGCTCTTTCATATTTTACAAAAATGTCGCTAAGAAATTATGAATTGAGATGAATTGGGGAGGCGGATGGGTTTTTCTTTAAATTGGAGTCAACGCAAATATTGAAACGAGGCCGTGGGTATATCCTGCGGTCAGGGGCTGTCGTGGCCAGCCCTAAACACGTCGTGAAGTTCATCCTCTGGAGCGGTGCTCCTTAAGGAGGATGAACGGAGAGGCGTGAAGCTCCCGTCTTTAGACGTGGAGTGGCTCACTGCACGAAAAGCATTATGTTTTCATTCAGCATAGGGAGGGACATGGCTGGGATTATTTCGTATGGCGTGTATGTGCCTGCATTCCGCATAAAAGCGGAGGAGATAGCGAGGCAGTGGGGAGAGAACGCAGGAGCGATAAAATCCTCACTGCTTATTGAGGAGAAGAGCGTGCCTGATTTGGACGAAGATACTGCGACGATAGCTGTTGAGGCTGCTCGTGCTGCTCTTCAAAGGGTTGAAATAGATGCTCGTGAGATTGGTGCGATTTATGTAGGCTCTGAGAGTCATCCGTATGCAGTGAAGCCCACCGCAACAATCGTTGCTGCTGCGATTGGCGCCTCTCCCGCTCTCACCGCTGCTGACTGGGAGTTCGCATGCAAAGCGGCGACCGCATCCATCCAAGCGTGTCTCTCGCTCGTTGAGAGTCGCAAGGTGAAATATGCGCTCGGCATCGGCGCAGATGTCGCACAAGCAGCGCCTCGTGACCCGCTTGAATACACTGCCTCTGCTGGCGGTGCAGCATTTCTCATCGGTGCATCAAAAGTCGTTGCGGCTCTTGAGGGCTTCGCATCCTTCACCACAGACACGCCTGACTTCTGGCGTAGAGAACTTCAACGCTACCCTTCGCATGGAGGAAGATTCACAGGCGAACCCGCTTACTTCAGGCATACTCTCTCCGCATCACAAATGCTTATGCAGGAATTGGGCTTGCGTGCCTCCGACTTTGACTTCGCAGTTTTTCATCAACCCAACGGGAAGTTTCCATTGCGAGTCGCCCAGTCGCTCGGCTTCAAGAAGGAGCAAGTCCTTCCGGGCTTAATTGTGCCTCGCATCGGAAATACTTACTCCGCTTCTTCGCTCACTGGCTTCGCAGCAGTCCTTGACATCGCCAAACCCGGGCAAAGAATCCTGCTTTGCTCTTTCGGTTCAGGTGCGGGAAGCGATGCCTTCTCTTTTGTCGTCACCGAGCATATTGAAGAAATAAGGGATAAGGCACCAAAGGTCAGAGATTTCATTGATTCAGCTCGCAAAATATACATAGATTATGCTGAATATGCGAGACATGTGCGTAAAATTAGGGTTGGTGAGTGATGAGAAGAGATGAGTTTTGAAGGTGAGTTCAATGCGTAAAGTTGCGGTAATTGGTGTTGGATGCACGAAATTTGGCGAGATTTGGGAGAAGTCGCTCAGAGACCTCGCAGTAGAGGCGGGCGTGAAGGCGATAGAAGACGCTGGAATAAGCGGTGAGGAGATAGATGCTCTCTTCGGCGGTAACATGTCAGCAGGTCGCTTTGTGGAGCAGGAGCATGTCGGCGCTTTGATTGCAGATTACTCTGGATTGGCGTCGCTGCATATTCCTGCGGTGCGTGTTGAGGCTGCGGACGCATCAGGAGGCGTCGCTTTGCACAACGCAGTCCTTGCGGTCGCCTCAGGCTTCTACGATGTTGTAGTCGCTGCGGGCGTTGAGAAGGTCACGGATGTTGATGCGGAGCGTGCTGAGGAGCTGCTCGCTTCTTCCGTTGACAGGGAGTGGGAGGCGATTTACGGAGGAACGCTGCCTGCCCTCTTCGCTCAGATTGCGAGGGCGCACATGCGTGCATACGGAACAACGGAGGAGCAGCTTGCGAATGTCGCCGTGAAGAACCATCGTAATGCGGTTCACAACGAAATCGCTCAATACAGGCGAGAAATCTCTGTTGATGCGGTGTTGAAGTCGCCTTATGTTGCCGAGCCTTTGAAGGTGCTTGACTGTTCAACGCCTGCTGACGGCGCTGCTGCGTTAGTGCTTTGCGACGCAGAGAAAGCACGCTCTTACACGGATTCGCCGATTTACATACTTGCGAGCTCGCTCGCTTCTGATTCGCTCTCACTGCACGACCGCAGAGACATCACAACGATGGACGCAACCGTGGAGGCTGCTCGTAAGGCATTCAAAGCAGCGAGAATTGAGCCTTCGCAGGTCAAAGTTGCGGAAGTCCACGACATTTACACGATTTCTGAGATCGTGAGCATTGAAGACTTAGGCTTCTTCAAGAAGGGCGAGGGCGGTAAAGCCACCGAAGAAGGAGAGACTGAAATCGGCGGTAAAGTTGCGGTTAACCCCAGCGGAGGTCTGAAGGCATGCGGTCATCCTCCCGGTGCGACAGGCATCAGACAGGCGGTTGAGATTGTCCTTCAGTTGCGTGGCGAAGCTGGAAAGCGGCAAGTCCCAAACGCTGAAATCGGCATCTCACATAACATCGGCGGAACCGGCGGAACCGCCGTCGTTCACATATTTTCACCATCCCCCTCTTGAACTCACAACTCTCAACTCACAACCTCTCACAAAATTCACACTCTCACACCCATCGCAACACAACCCCTAAGCTTTAGCAGGCTCTCGCACTTATGGCAAGGTTCGTAGAGGTCGCAGAGGCACGCTTTTAATTTCACGCTTGCAAAGTATTTGATGCCTTGAGGGGAGTGAGGGGAGATGAACCTGTTTGAGCATGTGCTTCGCAGTGGAAGAATATTCGCAAACAAGGATGTGCTTCGCCCCTCTTACATTCCAGCGTATCTTCCGCATCGCAAGGAGCAGATTGAACGCCTTGCAGAGATTCTTTCGGCGGCGTTGAGAGGAGAGACGCCATCAAACATACTCATTTACGGTAAAACAGGAACGGGAAAGACAGCAACAGTGAAATATGTTGCGCAGGAATTGGAGCGAATGGCGAAACAAATAGGCTCAAAAACGGAAGTTATTTACATAAATGGGGAGATTTTTGACACTCAATATCGTGTATTTGCGTATCTTGCGAGGATTTTCAATCGTAAAGTGCCGATGATGGGCTGGCCCACTGATGTTGTCTTTGAGGCGTTTCGTGAGGGCGTTGACAGGGAGAGGCGTTGTGTAATTGTTGTTTTGGACGAGGTGGACAAGTTAGTAAAGAAGGGCGACGAAGTCCTCTACAACCTCTCTCGCATTAATTCGGACTTGAGGAGGGCGAAAGTGAGCGTCGTCGGTATTTCAAACGACTTGACATTCACGGATGAGCTTGATGCGAGGGTGCGTTCTTCACTCGGCGAAGAGGAAATTGTCTTCCCACCTTACAATGCGATGCAGTTGAGCGACATTTTGAAGCAGCGTGCTGAGCTTGCGTTCCGTGAGGGCGTGCTTGAGGAGGGCGTGATTCCGCTTTGTGCTGCGTTTGCTGCGCAGGAGCATGGCGACGCAAGAAGGGCTTTGGACTTGCTTCGTGTCTCTGGCGAGATTGCCGAGAGGCTCGGCGAGGAGAAGGTTAGGGAGGAGCATGTTCGTCTCGCTTGTGAGCGGATTGAGACAAATAAAATTGCGGAGGTCGTGAGGACGCTTCCGCTACACTCAAAAATCGTGTTGAGTGCGGTTGTCATGCTAAGCAAAGAGCATAGAAAGCGAAGATTCACGAGTGGCGAGATTTACAGCATGTATCGGAAGATTTGCGGTTTCGTGAACATTGAACCGCTGACGCAGCGCCGAGTTTCAGATTTGACCGCAGAGTTGGAAATGCTCGGCTTGGTGTCTGCGACGGTAGTAAGCAGAGGACGCTACGGCAGGACGAAAGAGATTTCGCTGAGCGTTCAGGAGAGTAGCCTGCGAGATGTGCTGCTCAGCGACTACAAACTTAAGTCCTTGAGTGCATTCAGATTGAGGACGCAGATGCTCTTGAACGAGGAGAACGCTTGAACTGCTGTTAAGAGGGCTGTTTGTGAAGAAAAGCGTTCGGCGGCGCACGGTAGAGCGGAGTAGCCACCTTTTTATTTTTGTTTTGGTCGGTCTCTCGTCGTCTCGTCGGAGGAGAGGATATATAAGTCAGATTCTATCTTAATAAGACCGCTGATGACCCTGAGGGGGATGAGAGATGAGTGCGGAGAAGAAGCCGATATATGTGAAGTTTGAGGTGCCTGAGGAGCTGCAAGCGAAGGCTCTTTCAGTGCTTGAGACGGCGAAGGACACGGGAAAAATAAAGAAAGGCACGAATGAGACAACGAAGACCGTTGAGCGAGGCATGGCGAAGCTTGTGTTCATCGCTGAGGATGTGAATCCTGAGGAGATAGTGATGCATTTGCCGCCGCTCTGCGATGAGAAGAACACGCCTTACATTTATGTGAAGAGCCAGCGTGAGCTCGGTGCGAAGGCGGGCTTGGAGGTCAAATGTGCGTCAGCAGCAATCGTTGATGCGGGAACTGCGGAGCGAGAGCTTTCTGAAGTTTTGGAAGAGCTGAAGCGACTGCGTGAGAGCGCTGGCGAGGGAAGTGGTGGTTCGTAAGTATGTGGTGTGAGTGTGCTGTGTGAGTGTGTTGTGCGAGTGTGTAGTGTGGTGTGAGAAAAGAGTGAGAGAGAAAAGAGTGAGAATTTGAAAATGCCTGAGGATGAGGCGGTGCCTGCGGAGGTTGTAGAAATCATCGGCAGGACGGGGATGCACGGCGAGGTCACGCAGGTGAAATGCAAAGTGCTTGAAGGTGAGTTCAAGGGCAGAATAATCACACGAAACTGCGTCGGTCCCATCAAGGTCGGCGACATCATTATGATTCTTGAGCCTGCAAGGGAGGTTCGCAGACTCACAGGCAGGTAGCAGCCAGAGCGTCCGCAGGACACCACAATCAAGTGTGCGAGCGGTGAACTGAAGAGGCAAGAGGAGTTTGGAAAGGTGTAAGAGAAATGAAATGCTCGTTCTGCAAAGCCGAAATCCCGCCGGGAACAGGAAAAATGTTCGTGAAGCGAGACGGTAGCGTCCTCTTCTTCTGCAGTTCAAAGTGCGAGAAGAACATGCTGAAGCTCGGAAGAAAGAGCAGGAAAGTGAAGTGGGTGTCAAAGTCAAAAGTCAAAACGAAGGCGGAGGCAACAGGTGAGGCAGAAGCGAGCAGAAGAAGCAGAGGCGGCGGAAGCGGTAAAGAGGGCGAAAGCGGGCAGTAGTGCGGGGTCTGGCGGAAGAGGAAGGAGAAGCAGGAAAAGAGGGGCAGGAAAGGGAGAGGTAAGAAAAGAGAGGACAAAAAGAGACGGTGGAGTGGAAATGGCGAAGGAGCGGACATTTCTGATGATAAAGCCAGAGGCGGTAGAGAGGGGGCATGTCGGCGAGATTATTGCGAGGTTTGAGCGTTGTGGCTTTCGGCTCGTTGCGTTGCGTATGGAGAAGTTGAGCAGGGAGAAGGCGGAGAAGCAATACGAAGAGCATCGTGGTAAGGATTTCTTTGAGAGCCTCGTTTCATACATCTGCTCCGCTCCTGTCGTTTTGTTCGTTGTGGAAGGCGAGAACGCAATCTCAGCAGCGAGAAAGATGGTCGGTGCGACAGACCCGAAGAAAGCTGCGAAAGGCACAATCCGTGCAGATTTCGGTATTGATGTCCAAAGAAATGCGATTCACGCCGCAGACTCCCCCGAGAAAGCGGAAAGAGAAATAAAAATTCACTTCGGTGAACTTCTTTGATGCACTTCAAACTCAA
>JANPRD010000008.1 GCA_024699715.1 Candidatus Methanophagales archaeon | reverse complement strand
ACTCGTCGTCTTTTGGATGTAGATTTGAGCAGCGGGACGGTGAAGGAGCGAGAGCTGAGCGAGGAATTTCTGCTGAAGTTCGTTGGCGGGAGGGGCTTCGGTGCGAGGTTTGTGTGGGATTTTCTCGTTGCACGCATTCGCTCAGGCGTCCCGCCACGCAGAGAGGTCTTCAGGGATGAGGCGTTGAAGCCTGAAAACATCATTTTGATTGCTCCCGGACCGCTCACGGGTCTGTATTTCCCTGCGACGGGCAAAACTTCAATCTCTTCAATCTCTCCTGCGACGGGCATATACGCAGACTCAAACTTCGGCGGCATGTTCGGCGTTGAGTTGAGGCAGGCGGGCTACGACGCCATGCTCATTCGTGGTGCGGCGAAGAAGCTCACTCTGATATTCGTGGATGATGGCGAAGTTTCGCTGCTCTCTGCGGATGCTTTCAAAGGGAAGGGATGCGTTGAGACGGAGCGAGCAATTAAGAAAGATTTGGGCGAGGATGTGAGCGTTGCTTGCATCGGACCTGCGGGTGAGAATCTTGTGCGTTTCGCATGCGTGAATTCTGAGTGGGGTCGCAACGCAGGCAGAACGGGCATGGGTGCGGTCTTCGGCTCAAAGAATCTGAAGGCGATTGCGGTTCGTGGCTCTAAAGATTTGCCTGTCGCAGACATTGACCGTCTTTTGAGTGTCGCAGAGAAAGCGTTTGAATACTTGCGAAATCATTTCTCTATTTGACCTCTGGCAGGAGCAGGGCTTAATGAGCGTCGTGGATTATTTGAATACTATTGGCGTTCTCCCCTCATTCAACTTCAGAGCGGGCGTTTTTGATGGCGCCACTCGTGTGAATGGCGATGAAATGGTTCGCAGGTTCAAAATAGGGAACACCGCTTGCTTCGCCTGCTCAATGGCATGCGGAAATATATGCCTCGTGAAAGAAGGGCGCTTCAGAGGCACTGTTGTTGAAGGTCCTGAATACGAGACGACATGCATGTTCAGCTCTAACATCGGCATAGACGACTTCTCCTTCGTGGTGAGAGCGAATTACCTCTGCGACGAGCTCGGAATGGACACGATTTCGACAGGAAATCTCATCGCTGCGGTAATTGAGGCACAAGAAAGGGGCATTATTTCGGAGGAAGAGGTGGGATTCAGCGTAAAGTGGGGCTCGCAGGATGAGATTTTGGCGTTAATTGAGATGATTGCTCACCGCAAGGGTATTGGAGATGTGCTTGCTGAAGGCTCTTTCGGTGTCATTAAGAAGTGGAAAGAGATGAATAACTTGATTTCGCAAGTGAAATATTTAGAGCAGAGTGCTTACGACGCTCACGCCTCCGAGTGCATGGCTCTCGCTTACGGCACTTGCGACATCGGAGCGCACCACAACCGAGCGTGGCCGATAGCGAAGGAGCTTGAAGTCGGGGAGAAATGGAGCTTGGAGGAGAAAGTGGATTTAGTGCTTTACCATCAGGCAGTTCGCCCACTCTTTGACATGCTCGGCGTTTGCAGGCTGCCTTGGATTGAGCTCGGTTTGAGCGAGAGGTTTTATGCCGAGGCTTTTTCGGCTGCGACTGGCGTTGAAACGACGATTGATGAGCTGCTTTTCCGCTCAGACGCAATTTACAATCTCACGAGGGCAATCGCAGTCATGCTCGGCATCAGAAGAAAGGACGACTACCCGCCACCGAGGGTGTTTGAGGAGCCTTTGCGAGGCGGTCCGAACGAGGGGAAGCGAGTGAAAAGGGAAAAATACGAGAAGATGCTCAGTATTTACTACGAGAAGCGGGGCTGGGACGAAAATGGCGTCCCAAAGCGAGAGACACTTGAGAAGTTCGGTCTCTCAGATGTCGCAGATGAACTCTACTCACTGAAAAGGAATAATCAAAAGTGAGAGACTGAACTAAGCTCGATTTTCCACTAAACTCTAAATCTTTCCTTGCCGGCTCATTCTAACAAATGAACTGGAGGAATAAATGACCATCTCCTCCCCCAAAACAGAATCCGTGCGTTAATCTGCTTTTCTCCCTCCCCCAGCTCTACCTTAGTCCGTGTTTAACTCATTCGCTTCTCTCTAGTCAGCTTTCAATCCTACCTTAGTCCGTGTTTAACACCTTAAAGATGAGTTTTCAAGCCGCTCGCTTCTCTGCGCAGTCCCCCTCACACACACTCATCTGATATATGTGATCGTCTCACCCTTATACAAATATTCCCGACGCTTAAGGGGGGTTGAAGGGGAGAGAAAAAAAGGAATGCCTGAACGCAAACAGAGCAAAGAGGAGAAAAAGGAATACGATGTTGTTGTGGTGGGCGACCTGTTTTGCGATATTGCGACGAAGCCTTTGCGGGACTACCCAAAGAGAGACCGCCAGACAGGTTGCGAGTTCTTCGTCAGTTTGGGAGGTCAAGCGGGGAACTGTGCGGCTGCGTGTGCCTCTCTCGGTTTGCGAACTGCTTTCTTCTGCAAGTGCGGAGAGGATGCGATTTCAGCATGGCTTCTCGCAGAACTGCGGAAGTGTGGCGTTGAGTGCTTCCCCTCACGCACAGCGGGAGGAAGACCGGGCATCACCGTGAGCATCGCATTTGAGGACGGCAGCCGTTCAATGCTGACAGACAGAGGTGCGAATTTGGATTTGAAGGCGGAGGACTTGGCGGATTTGAACCTCTTCACCGCTTTACGCAGGACGAAATTTCTGATGCGTGCAGGACATTGGAACACGGAAGGGCTTTTTGAGGCGAATAGAGAGATGCTTTCATATGCATCGCAGCATGATGCACGCACAGGCGTGGACATCGGCTGGAGTGCTTTCATCGGTTGGACGGATTTTGCGAGGAGGAGCGTGTTTGAGTTTCTGCCATTCGTTGACTTCTTGTTTGTGAACGAGTCGGAGGTAGAAGCGTTGAGCGGAAAGCCTGCGGGTGGCGAAGGAGAGCGAGAATTGCTGCGTTCAGGATGCAAGAATGTTGTTGTGCATCGTGGCGAGAGGGGTTCTGCGTGGTTCTGCCGTGATTTTGAGATTGAATGCGAGGCGTTTGAAGTCGTGCCTTTGCATCCGACAGGTGCAGGAGATGTGTTCAACGCAGGCTTCATCTTCGCTCTGCTTAAAGGACGCTCACCGAAGGAATGCTTGAGGTTCGGGAACGCTGCCGCTGCTGTTCACTTACAGAAAGGGAAATATCCGAAGCTGGCGGATGTGCTTGCACTCAAAGTATTTAAGAATTGAGAGCAAAAGGAGAGGAAAGAGGGAGGGGAGAAGGAGGAGAAGAGAGGAATGGAGTTAGAGGAATTACCCGGCGTGGGTTCTGCGACAGCGGAGAAGTTGAGGGAGGCGGGATACCACTCGGTAGAGGCGGTAGCGGTGGCTACGCCTGCGGAGCTCGCTGCTGCTGCGGAGATAGGGGAGGCGGTAGCTGCGAAGATAATAAGTGCTGCTCGTGAAGCGGTAGATATTGGCGGTTTTGAGACGGGTGAAAAGATTTTAGAGCGCAGGAAAAGCATAAGAAAGCTCACAACAGGCTCAAAAGCGCTTGACTCACTCCTCGGAGGAGGCATAGAGACGCAGGCAATCACTGAATTTTACGGTGAGTTCGGTAGTGGAAAGACGCAAATCGCACACCAACTCGCTGTGAATGTGCAGCTTCCTGAGGAGCAGGGAGGGCTGAACGGCTCCGCAATTATAATAGACACGGAGAACACATTCCGCCCAGAAAGGATTGCGGAGATGGCGACTGCCGTCGGGTTAGAGCCGGAGGAGGCGTTGAGGAATATTCATGTTGCTCGTGCTTACAACTCAAACCACCAGATGCTTCTTGTTGAGAAGGCGACTGAACTCGCAGAGGAGTTGAAAGACACGGAGAAGCCCGTTCGCTTACTTATCATTGACTCTGCAACCGCTCACTTCCGCACCGAATATGTCGGTAGAGGGACACTCGCCGACCGACAACAGAAAATAAATAAGCATTTGCACGACGCTTTGAGGTTCGGAGACCTTTTTAATGCGGCAGTAATGATAACTAATCAGGTGCAAGCGAGACCTGATGTGTTCTTCGCAGACCCCACAAAGCCCGTCGGAGGTCATATTGTCGCACACACAGCAACTTTCAGAGTATATTTGAGGAAATCAAAGGGCGAGAAGCGGATTGCGAGGCTCGTTGATTCGCCTTATCTGCCTGAAGGAGAGGTTGTTTTTGCCGTTGTGAGAGAGGGCATACGAGATGCGTGAGTTGTAAAACCCCTTTATCGCCTGTTTGTGTGAAAAATAAAAAAGGAGGGAGAAGATGGCGTGGATATTGTGGCTTGTTGCGATATTATTGCTGTTTCTGCTAATTCTGCTTGCGGCATCAATACGAGTGGTGAAGGAATACGAAAGGGGCGTGATTTTCAGGCTCGGAAGGCTCGTAGGTGCGAAAGGACCGGGTCTTTTCTTCATTATTCCAATCGTTGACAGCATGGTGAAGGTGGATTTGCGAACTGCTGTGTTTGATGTGCCACCGCAAGAAGTGATAACGAAGGATAATGTCACAACAAAGGTGAATGCTGTCGTGTATTATCGTGTAGTTGACCCTGAGAAGGCGGTTACGGAAGTTGAGAATTACTCTTATGCGACCGCTCAGATTGCGCTAACGACAATAAGAAGCGTGATTGGTCAGGCGGAATTGGATGAACTGCTTTCGGAGCGGGAGAAATTGAATCAGCGTCTGCAGAGCATTATTGACGAGGCGACAGACCCATGGGGCATTAAGGTCTCTGCGGTTGAGATAAAGGATGTCATGCTACCTGAGGGCATGCAGCGGGCGATGGCTGCTCAAGCAGAAGCGGAGCGAGAGCGGAGACGCAGGATTATCGCAGCAGAAGGAGAGTTCCAAGCAGCAAAAAAGATTGCGGAAGCCGCAGAAGTCCTCGCAAAGCAGAAGGGCGGTCTATTCATAAGAATGCTCCAAACTATAACGGAAGCAACAGAAGAGAAAGCTTCAACCGTCATTATTCCTTTCCCTGTTGAAATGCTTGAGCCTCTCGGCTTCTTACGCACTCAAACTCGTGAGAATAGTGGAAGCAGTGGCAGTAGTAGTGGCGGTAGTAGTGGCGGTAGTGGTGGTGCGAGTGCGGAGTAGTAGCGGTAATGATGCAAAGCGTAGTGGGAAATGGGGCGGGAGTTCTTGCGTGTTGTGAGTATTGATGAGGCTCTTAATGTGATTCTACGGGTTGCGGAGAGCGTTTCACGAGAGATTTCTGCGAAGAAGGAGCGTGTGCATTTAAGCGAAGCACTCGGCAGGATTTCAGCAGCGGATTTGCATGCTCCCTTTGACATTCCTCCATTTGACAGAGCGACGGTGGACGGCTACGCAGTTATTGCGGAGG
Organism: Candidatus Methanophagales archaeon; assembly: GCA_024699715.1. Lineage (GTDB taxonomy): Archaea > Halobacteriota > Syntropharchaeia > Alkanophagales > Methanospirareceae > Methanospirare > Methanospirare jalkutatii. Next base: position 97,951 of record JANPRD010000008.1, on the reverse strand, counting down.
ACACATTTTACGCAGAAGAGGACGCTCCTGCGGTGCTTTCACTGCGAGGAGAGTTGCGAGCTGGCGAAGTTCCTAAGGTGAGCGTTCAGCGAGGCACTTGCGTCGCAATCTCAACAGGAGCGCCGATGCCTGCAGGCGCAGATGCGGTCGTCAAGGTTGAGAACACGGAATTGGCAGAGAAGAGCGGTAGCGGTGGTGGTAGCGGAGGGAGAGGTGGTGGCGAGCAGCGTTTCGTTGTCGGAGCGGAGGGAGAAGGCAGTGAAAAGGTGAAGGTCAAAATATTCAAGCCTGTTGTTCCTGCGGAGAATGTCCAGCGGGCAGGCTCAGACATCAGGAAGGGGGAGCGAATATTGTCTGAAGGGACGCTGCTCACGCCTCGTGAGACGGGTTTGCTTGCAGCATGCGGTTTCTCTGAAGTTCTCGTGAGGAAGAAGGTGAAGGTCGGCGTTCTCTCAACAGGAAACGAAATCGTGAGCGTTGACCACACTAAGCTTCCTCCGGGTAAAATCTACGATGTTAACATGAGAACAATCTCCGACGCTGTGAGGCTCTGCGGTTGCGTTCCAGTCCAATTGGGCGTTGCTCCTGACGATTTTGATGAAATAGAGGCGAGGTTAAAGTCAGCGTTTCAGCAAGGAACATCTTCCTGTGGGGAAGTGGATGTTTTTGTCGTCTCAGGCGGGACTTCTGCGGGTGCTGGAGACATTGTTCCTGCGGTTTTGGAGCGGAATGGTGAAATACTCGTGCATGGCGTTGACATAAAGCCCGGGAAGCCTTTCGCATTCGGCATTTTTTCAGGAAAGCCGCTCTTCGCACTGCCCGGAAATCCGACATCCGCGTCTGCTTTCTTTCAGCCTCTTCGTCGCTCCTTTCTTGAAACGCATTTCAGCAGCCACAAACACAGGAACCGCTGAAAGGGTGGAGGAGAAATGCATGAAAGCGAGGACTTCGCAGCGCATAATTTCAGAGAAAGGCAGAAATGAGTTTGTTTTTGTCCGCTTGGAGCGTTCTTCTGGCGGTGAAATGCTTGCGACGCCGATTTTGAAGGGTTCAGGTGCGGTCTCAACACTCGCAAGCGCAGACGGCTACATATTCGTTGAGAAGGGTCGTGAAATTGTGGAAGCAGGCGAAACGGTTGAAATCCGTCTTTTGACGCCAAATAATTTTCCCCTTTTATAAAATGGTGCGAGGCGTTCTTCGGAAAGCGAAGGTGGCAGAGGGCGAAGAAATCGTTTTTGTCTCTCTAATTGAGGGTAGGGGGGTAAGGGGGTAAGGGTAAAGGTGGTAGTGAGAAGGCAAAAGCGTGGCTTGAAGCCGAGCGTCTTTCGCTTGAGGAAGCAGCATTTCTTGTGGAGAAAGGCAAATTGCGTGTGGAGGATGCGGAGGGAAAGGAGTTAAGTGTTGAGGGATTTTTGAGTGTTGCTCTTGCGATTCAGCCGAGATTCATGCTCCGCTACATCGTGTTCAAGGACTTAAGGGAGCGAGGATATGCAGTTCGCTGCGGGAAGGATTTCTTCTGGCTTTTCCCTCGTGGCTCAAAGGGGGAGAAGCCTGCAAAGGCGTTCATTCGCATTTTATCCGAAAGGGACGCTGTCTCTCTCGCCGAAATTGAAAGGCTCGCATCTCTCGCCGAAAACATGCGAAAGGAGGCGATTTTGGCAATTGTCGACGAGGAAAGCGACATCACTTACTACGAAGTTCGCTCATTCAAAGCGGCGGACACGCTTCGCAACGAGGCGGAAGAGCAAAAGGAAGGCGGAAGAAAAGAGGGAGCAACAGCAGCGGAAGCGAGCCTGCTCGGCGACAGAGTTTTCATTTGGGATGCGGAGAATGTGAGGCACATCCACGACTTCGGCACACTCACGCAAGAAGGAAAACTTCAACTCTCTCTCGTTGAAGCGGCTTACCTGCTCAAAAAGGGAATCATTTCGGTCAAGAATGCGAGTGAGGGTGCGAGGGCGAGGGCAAAGGTGGGGGTAGCAGGGGAAGAATGTGAGAATGTGAAAGAAGCAGTTTCCGCAAGAATGGATTTTCCCCAATTCGTGAAGCATGCGAGTGCGGTTGATGAATGCTTCTCTGCGAAATTTGCGGTCTACGAGGACTTGCGTGAGCGAGGCTTAATCCCGAAAACGGGCTTCAAATTCGGCTCGCACTTCCGTGTTTACGAGGCTTCCTGCGACAAGCACTCCGCTTTTCTCGTGCATGTTCTACCCGCAGAGCATACTTTCAGCACGCATGAACTCGCAAGAGCAGTAAGACTCGCTCACGGCGTCAGAAAACGCATGCTCTTCGCTTTCATCCGAAACGGAGGCGTGAAATATGTGGAGGTCGCAAGAAAGAAACTCTGATTTTCCTCTTCGCTTGCTCAACGCTCCAACGCACTCTCTTTGCTCTTCGCTTCGCTCTTCGCCTCGCTCTTCGCCTTGCTATTCGCTGACTGAAGGGCTTTTCTCACCGCAGATTCCATCACATCCAGCGGTGGAGAGATACCCGTCCATATTTTAAATGATGCTGCACCCTGAAATACGAGCATTTTAACGCCGTCAATCCGCCGCTTAACGCCCGCTTTCTTCGCCTCCCTCAGCAATCTCGTCTCAACAGGATTATAAACAATGTCAAAAACGACCAAATCTGAATGCATCATCTCAGCAGTCACAAGCGTTTCTTCAATTTTCGGATACATTCCGACGGAAGTTGCGTTCACGAGGATGTCAGCATCCGCAATATGCCTTTCTAAATTGTCTAAACCTGTGTAGGAGGCGTTTTCCAGCTTTGAGGCGATTTCAGCAGCACGCTCAATCGTCCTGTTTGCGATTTTCACGAGAGCTCCAGCGCTCGCAAGGTAGAAAGCAATCGCCTTCGCAGCACCACCAGCTCCTAAAATCAGCACTCGCTTGCCTTTAACGCTTCCAACCGCAGACTCAAGCACATTTAAGGCTGCGATGCCATCGGTATTATATCCCTTTGGAGGCTCACTTTTGAAGTCTATTGTGTTTATTGCTCCTATTTTTGATGCTATTTCATCAGGCTCAACATATAAAATCGCCTCTCTCTTTGAGCGGGATTGTCACATTTAAGCCGACGAAGCCCAAACTCTTCGCTCCCTTTATCGCATCTCCGACATTTTTCGGCGAAACCCTGAATGCGAGGTATATTGCGTCCATGTTCAGCGCTGAAAATGCTGCGTTGTGCATAACTGGCGAGAGGCTATGCTCTATCGGGTCGCCAATCACACCAAAAACCTTCTTCATCCCTTTAAAAATTCCTCGCCTCCTTAAAAACTTGCTTCCGCAGTAGAAGAGTGTGGAAAACGGCGTAGAAAAGAAATGAGGGAAACTGCATACAGAGAACAGAGGAGCACGCTTCTCGTAAATCCTTTCTACGCTCTCACTCCCGAGAAAGGAGGGAGAGAGGGAGAGAAGAGAAGGAGGAAAGAAGAAAAATAGAAAGAAATTTTAAGTTTGAGATTTCTCATATTTGAAATGGTCAAGCGTGGGAAGAACCCAAGGACAGCAGTCTCGGTTTTTGAGAAGATAGGATTAACTGTTGCGTTTTTTATAGGCTTAGCTCTCACTATTTTCTCTCTTTACTCGTTAGTAATTGATATTAGCATGGAACATATTGATTTATGGGGTGTAGGAGTGGACACACTTTTCCTGCTTTTGGGTTTTTTGATATGCTATTCTTGCATAAAGACATACAGGAAGGCGATTTATTACGGTAAATTAGTGGAATCTGCGTTTGAAGAGGGCATTTATCGTCGGCTTGAGCCGCTTCTTCGCAAGTTTGCGGAGGTGCATGTTCAGATGGAAGAATTGGAGGCGAGATTAAATGGCATAGACAAGAAAGTGGATGCGGTGATGGAGGGGCAGGTGAAGGCATCTGCGAATCCTGCGACAGTTGAGGGCATAATAGCGCCAGGCACTTCAATCGGCTTTGCAGTGAAATCAATTTTCTTGGCAATAATCACAATGTCTGGTTTTGTTTTCATGGTAGAGACGATGATTCCGCATGCTCACTACGCAATCCTCCTCTTCTTTATCCTTTGGTGGCTTCTTATCACATCAGAATTTGAACTTTTCAATAAAGCGGAGGCGTGGTTATTCGTATTTCTGCCTATTATAATAGTTCCTACGGGATTCATACTCACACATGCAGCACTAAGGGTTGCGATGCCCGTCGGTAGTGCGGAAAATGTCACTGTTTGCATTTTCTTCCTTGCGTTGGTGATTTACGCATTCGCATATTACTCGTGGGCGGTGCTGCGAACGAAAGGGACGCTTCCTTTTGACATTCGGCGTTTCAGGCGAAGATGAAAAAACCGAAAGATATTTAAAAGGTGCGTGGGAAGAGGAGAGCAAATGGAAGCGAAGTTGGTTGCTGGGATTGTGGTAGCAGTAATTGTAATAGCGGCGATTGGAGGGGTCGCAGTGTGGATGACGAAGCCGCCTGCAAAGCCCCCCACACAGACGCCGACACCAGTTACGAAGCCCTCGCCCACACCTCCGACCGTTCCGACTGCGACGCCTGCCGCAACAGTGAAGCCCACGCCCACGCCAGTCACGCAGTTGAGTTGTGACATGTGCCACAATAGAGAGAGGACGGCAAATCTGGAAGCTCACACAAAAGGAGGATACATGGTGAATGGGAAGCCCGGATGCTTTGACTACGAGAATTTAGGAGGCTGCCACGGCGGTCCTAATGCCACTGTTCACACTGTTCACGCAGGTGTCGTCGCTTGCACGCAGTGCCATGGCAGTCCGGAGCCACATATCCCGCAGAAAGGTCCCGGAAACACCACTTGTGAGCAGTGCCACGGCTATCCGAACGCTTTAGAGCCTTACACGAACCTCGTTGACATCCATCTGAAGCGAGGGAAGCCTTGCACCGTCTGCCACAGAGGCGAGATTTCAGAAATACATGGAATGAAATGAGGGTGCGGTAATTTCTGCTTTCTCGCTACTTTCTCTTTTCTCTCCCCCTTCCCCCTCCCTTTTACCACCATTACCGATGATGACGGCGGTAGTAGTGAGCTAAAAGGGCAATCAATACAGCTATTACAATATCATAACCTCTTGGTGCAGGTAATTTTCCTTTCTTCTGCCCCTGCTCCTCCTCACTCTGCCCGAGCTTTCCCCGCTCTTGTTCTTTTTGTGTTGAGGAAGCGAGGACTGTGGAATTTCCCTCGGAGGTTGTAGCGGAGGAGGATGAATTCTCCTTCCTCTTCACATATATTCCTTTAACGATATTTGAGCCTGAAATTGTGATTTTGTAGAAGCCTTCTTCATACAACTTGACCTCAAAAGGAACAGTAATAGTGGCATTTTCCTTTAGAGATACAGTGGCATCGGCGTATTTCTTGTCATTAAGGAATAAAGAGACGTTGTCTGTTCCGCTTACCCCCTCATTCTTCACGACAACATACACATAAACGCTCTCTCCGGGCTGAATTTCAAACGCACTCGTGCGAACATCCATCACGACAAATCTCGGCTTCGCAGGCGCTGGGGAAGGCGCAACACGAGCTCGCTCTATTCTCCTCAACTCCTCCTCAGAAACGACGGAGAAAGTGAGCGTTCTATGCTCCCTTTTTGAATCTGAAAGCGGTTTCTCTATATCCATGCCAGAGCCTGACTCAAAAAAACTCTTGTAATCGTCATATTCGTCGCTTTCTATAATCTCTGTGATGCTTTTTCTCCTCAAAATCTTCCTTTATTTGCCTCATTTTTGACTCATCCACACGGTCATATGCGTAAATATCAAGTTGGTATGTGCCGTAAAGCCACCAATTAGGTATTTTTTTCGTGTAAAGCACATAAGCATCGCTTTCGTAGTCCCTGCGTCGCACTTCTAATTTGTCCATCGCAACAGGGTATCCCTTCGGGTCTTTTATCACGAACACGAAATCTACACGGACAAAGCCCTTGTGGTTCACATCTTTCATCTCCGCATAAACCTTGAGCGTGCTTCCGTGTGTGAAAGTGAGGTTACGAGGCGTGTAGTTTCCCAATCCATCGGCATCTGAGACAATCACTGCCTTTCAGTGCGAACACACTGCCGACTGCGAAGGCGAGAAGTGCGAGCGTTGCGAGTGTCAGAGCGAAAGCAACATTTGCGACCTTCATCGTCAAAACTTCTCCCTGCTCTAAAAAATCATTTTCGCTTTCTGTTCCCGCTTGAGAGCGTGTGCGGAATGTCAAATCAGAAGAAGAAAACGAAAGAAATTTCAAAAGAAACCATCCATTTTAAATAATGGGAAGTGAAACACCGCAAAAGGCTCTCGCTTGCAAGCTTGCTGCGTTGCTCGCAGTCGCTGCTCTCTGCTGCGTGAGCGGCGTTTTCATTTGTGGAAAAAGAGGAGAGGAGGCGATGTTTTGCTGCGAAGGCGTTGTTGTGAGCGTCGCATCCGCAAAGGAAGTATTACCGCCGAACACCGCAAATTTCCTCGCAGGCAGGTGGCATCCCGCACCTGAATGCGTGCAGTGTCATGTCTCACTGCTCACTAAAGACGAGTTGAATGCGAAGTTGGGCTCGTGCAACTGCCATTCAGCGGCATACAGCACCGCAGGAAATCTTGACATGGAAAAAATAAGGGAGAAAGCACACGGAATTAAGGTCTGCGTGGACTGCCACATCGGCACAGGTCTCGCCGACCCGAAGAACATTTCTTGCGGTAAATTTCACCGAGCGCATCAAGGTGCGAGGTGCGAGGCTTGCCACATTCAAGAGGGAAGCAGAGAGCCTTTCGTCCCCGAAAGCACTTCCTGCGATGCCTGTCACAGCAGGGACCCGCATGCAGCTCACGGAGCAAAGACGACTGAGCTCTGCGTTGTCTGTCACGGCGAATTCGGCGAAAAATACAAAGAAGCAGGCGTTCTTCCTCCTGAAATCGGAGGAGAAGCGGAAGAGCAGGGCGAGACTGCGAAAGCACCTTTCCCGACAATCTCCGAATTATTTAAAAATGTATTCGGCGAATTGATGAGCATTTTCGGGTTTTGAGCGAGAGTAGTGAGGTAGAGAGGCATGGCGGAGCAGAAAGATGATGCATCTGGAGAGGCAGAGGAGAAGAAATTGCTCGTTAGAATTATTGTTGTGATTGCGGTTGCGATTTTAGTCGTAGCAGCAGTCGTTTCGTTCCTTAAAATGCAAGAAGTTCCCGCAGTGAAAGTGAGGGTCTCCGTTGAAGGTGAATATGAACACCCGCAAGTTAAAATATTGGAGGTGAAGCGAGAGGGAGTGAGCATAATGAGTGTGAGCAGGAGCGCCCCGAATGTTTTTCCCGCTGTTGAGATGTTCGCTGCTGCGAATCATGGTATGAAAGGTATTGATTGGGATGCGAAATTGTATCATGGAGCGGACACATACGAACTGCGTGCGGAATTCCCAGAAAGCGAGATAAAAGATGATGATTTCATAATGATAGTTGTGAAAGTAGTGGATGAAAGCGGAAAAACAATCTCAAATGTGGTGAGATACGAGAAAAAATGGGGAGAACTTTAGGAATATGGAGGTCGCACTACAAAATGAATGGATTTTCGGTTGATTTAGGAACGATTTTGCTCATTCTCGCTTTCATTTTCGTTTTTATTGATTTTTTCTTGCTGCTGCTTCGTCGCTCACGCTCATCAGGCTCGCTCACCGACTCCTCCTTCCGCAAGCTTTCCGCTCTTCGCTGCGCTCATTCTCATTCTGCTCGCTTATTTTCGTCTCGCTCTCGCATTTTTGAACGACGAGTTTGCGTTGAAGGAAGTCTACTCTTACAGCTCTTCAGGTTTGTCGCCTCTGTTCAAATTTGCAGACACTTGGATAGGAAGTGGCAGTTCTCTGCTCTTCCTTTGCCTCCTTTTCGCACTCCCCTATGCGTGGTTACGCTTAAAACTTTGTAAGGGAGGAGATTATAGCCGTGAGAGAGAGCAATTTTCACGCATGTTCTTTCTTACCGCAGACATTATTCTTCTACTTCTGCTCGTTGTAGTGCTTGTAGAGCAGCCATTTGAGCGATTTTCAGTGCATCCGAGAGAAGGCTACGGCTTAAACCCTCTCCTACAGAATGTTTGGGTCGTTGTGCATCCGCCTGTGCTTTTTCTCGGCTACTCGCTCACACTTTTGACTTTCGCACTCTCGCTTGCAGGGATGCTCGCAGAGGCTTTTGAGGGAACGCAAGAAAGCGGTGGTGGCAGTGGTGGTGGCGGTAGCGGTGGTGTTGTTGCGAGGAAGGAGAAGGAGAGGGCGTTACGCCTGACGGCGTGTGCAGCATGGCTTTTTCTCTCGCTTGGAATCGCTCTCGGCGGTTGGTGGTCTTACGAGGTCTTGGGATGGGGTGGCTACTGGGCGTGGGACCCTGTTGAGACCGCTTCTTTAATGCCTTGGCTCGCACTCACCGCATATTTCCACCTGCATTCTCGCAGGAAAGACCTTGCTCGTGAGTTTTCGCTACTTCTCGCATTTTTCATGGTCATTTTCGCTTCTGCACTGACGAGAGGCGGTCTTTTGGAGTCTGTGCATGCGTTCGCAGCTTCTGCGCTCGGACCTGTGCTGCTGATTTTCGGCTTTTCCTTCGCTTTCATTTTCCTCTACCTGCGTTTCAGGTTGCAGAAGCCAATATATGCGTTTGATGTGGATTTCCGCTCTTTGCACTCGCTCTCGCTTTTCGTTGCGTTCTGGTCGCTGCTCGTTGCACTCCTCGTCTGCTTCTTAGGGGAAGCGATGCCCATGCTCGGAGAGCTTGTTACAGGCATCCCGATGAACACCGAGCCTGAATTTTTCACGATGTGGTGCTACCCGCCCACGATTGCCTTCGTCGTTGCCCTCGCAGGCTGCAATCTCAGTTTGAGTGTCAAACGATTTGCTTTGCTCACCGCTCTCGTTACTGCTCTCGGCGTCGTTCTTGCGTTTCTCGGCGTCCCGCTTCCGAATGCACTCGCAAATTTCGGTCTCCCATTCTTGATTTTCGCAGGCGTTTCTGTCCTGCTGAATTTTGTGAGGAAAATTGCGGTGAGAATTTCTGCTATGCGTGTGGGAACGATGCTCATTCACCTCGCAATTATTTTAATTCTCGTTGGCGTGTTCGTGAGTTCTTCTGCGGAGCGGGACAGCGGAGATATACCTGCGACGCTTAATTCAGATGTGAATGCGTTGGGAACGAGCATAGAAATCTCCACATGCGAAGTTTTCGCAAGCAATAGTTTCATTTACAGCCCGAGGGTCGCCCATTTCTTGCCCGAATTCACCGCTTTTAAAATATATGCAGATGTTAAAACGGGTGGAAGTGTTCATAAAAGTGAGATATGGATGTTCTATTACCCGAATTTTGGGATAGTTTCAAAGCCATTAATCATCTCAACGCCTGCGGAAGATGTGTATATATTCATGCAATACACAAATTCAACATACGAAGCGTTGTTCAATGCGATGTTCGGCAGCCGAGAACCGCCTGAAAACTTCATTATTCGTGTGAAGCGGATTCCTCTCGTATCGCTCATCTGGACGGGCGTTGTGGCGATGAGCGTTGGGATGTCCCTGATTCTTTTGGAAGCAGTGAGGAGGAGAGCGGAAGAGGAAGAGAAAGAGTAGGAGACGGCAGGGTGGTGCGGAAGCAGTCAGCCAGCGAGGCGGAAGACGAGAAATGAGCGTGTGGTTGCTCACGACGGATGGAATGGATGGCAGTCCAAGCATGTGTCCTCCTTCACACTCATTGAATGGTCGTTGTGGCATGCGACGCACTCACGACCCTCGTAAGAAGGACTTTCGTAGCCCTTGAACTTTTCTCCGTATTCACCGATTTTGTGTTCAGCATGCGTTATTTCGGTGTGGCATGTTTCGCATGAAGTTCCCTTCGGAGCAACTTTCTCTGAGACCGCTTTCGCTCTCACGCCGTTGTGGCACTTCTCGCATATCTCCCTCTTCGGTGAAGATGGCGGTTTCTCCTCTATTTCCTCAACTTCAACGCCCTTGCTCTCAAAATATTGCCTTTCAAGGTGCTTTAGCATCTCACCCGCATACAAAAACATCTCAGGCTTCTCAGATTCGTGGCATTCATGACAATCTTTAATCTCTTTCGCATGCACAGAAGCCTCAAATGAGTCGTAAAAAGGCTTCATCTCGTGGCACATCTGGTAGCAGCTCTCCGGCGGCATGTGCTTCATCTGCTGTTGCATGACTGCAGCTCCGCCCAGAAATCCCACAAATGTCAGCACGACCAACGCAACAAGCACCTTCTCGCCCTTCTCCATTTTCCCCTCACATCCCCTCTCCGAAAAAATACATAAAAAACTTTCTATTTTGAACGGCGACGACATGAGACAAAAAGAGACGAAGAAACAGCTGCTTGCGTCTGAAAGTAGAAAGTCGCATGTCAGCAGTCAAAATGTTTATTTTTTCTTCGCATGGGAAAAGGGAAAGGAGCGGGAAAGAGAATAGGTGAGAGCGTTGAAAGTGTCCATCGTCATCCCTACATTTAACGAGAGGCGGAACATCAGCATTCTGATACCGAGAGTTGTGGAAGTTCTGCACAAAAATCGCATCACAGGTGAGATTATTGTCGTTGACGACAACAGCGAGGACGGCACTGCAGACGAAGTCAGGAGACTTGCGAGAAAATTCGGGGGTATTTGCGAGATTCGGCTGATTGAGCGAGGGCGTAAAATGGGCATCGGCTCCGCTTACAAGACGGGCTTCGCACATGCAAAGGGCGATATTCTTTTTGAGATGGATGGCGACCTCTCTCACGACCCCGCTCTTATTCCGGCATTTTTGAGGAAGTTGCTCGAGGAGAAATGCGAGGTTGTTATAGGCTCAAGGTATGTGCGTGGCGGTGGCGTGAATGACTGGGGCATTTTAAGGCGAATTATAAGCGCAGGAGCGAACATGATGGCGAGTAAATTGCTGAATTTAGGCGTTAAGGATGCGACAAGCGGATACAGAGCATACAAAAGGGAAGTTATAGAACGCATTAATTCGGAAATCTGCTCGGAAGGCTACGCATTTCAGGTAGAAATGGTATATTTTGCCACGAAAAATTGGGTTCAAAGTGGCTGAAATCCCCATAATTTTCAAAAATAGAGAGGACGGAAAATCAAAATTGGGGTTGAAAGAGGTCGTGAGGTTCTTCGTCACCGTCTCAAAGTTGGCGCTGGACAGGCGACTTCGTATGTGAGTGGTGAAGACAGTGAAGAGGAGAAGCGGAGTTAGTGGAGAGGAGGGGAGAGGAGGGAAGAGCAGGGAGCGGAGGAGAGCGGGAAGGAATGCATGAGCTTGTCATTGAGGGGCGTTTTGTGCATCCTGAAGGCATATTTGAGGCGGAAGTGGGCGTTGACGAGGGTCGCATCTCCGCAGTGCGTAAGCAGGGATTGAGTGGCGAGAAGCGGGTGTCTGCGGGTGCGGGTTGTCTTATTTTTCCGGGATTCGTGGATTTGCATGCTCACTTGCGTGAGGACGAGAGCCACGAGTGGTCTTACAAGGAAGACTTTCTCTCGGGAGCGAAGGCGGCGATTCACGGCGGCGTGACGACGGTCGTGGACATGCCTAACACACCGAGACCTGCGACATCCGCAGAGCGAGTGCGTGCGAAGAAGAGGCTCGCTGAGAAAGCGAGAGGTTACGCTGAAATCCTTTTCTGCGGTGGCGTCACGGAAGAGAATTTGCATTCGGGTGAGATTGAAAGGATGCGTGAGGAAGTCGTTGCTTTCAAAATATACCTCTGCGAGACGACAGGCGGACTTTACCTTCCCGCAAATGCCTTACCGAAGGCGTTGCTCGCTACAAGGGGTAAGCCTGTGGTTTTCCACTGCGAAGACCAGGAACTTGTGTTGCGAGGGCGAAGGAGCGAAGCTGCCACTGAGGTCTCCGCTGTGAGGAGCGTGCTTTCCGCAGCGCTCTCGCTGAATGCGAATGTGCGTGCCGAAATGAAAATAAATATTGCACATGTCTCCTCTGAAGAGACGGTGCTCGCACTTCGCACTTTTCGCAATCACACCGACGCTCCCCGTGTGTTCTGCGAAGTGACGCCTCACCACCTCTTCTTCAGCGAGAAGGACGCTGCTCGCAATCGCATGTTGCGTGTGAATCCTCCGCTTCGCAGCGAAAGGAGTCGTAGGATGCTCTTAAATGCGTTGAAGCGAGGCGAAATTGATTTCATTGCGAGCGACCATGCACCGCACACCGCAGCGGAGAAGGCGGAAGGAGCTGCTGGTGTCCCAAATCTTGACACATTCGGCAGTTTCGTCGGCTGGCTCATTTTGCGAGGAGTGTCGCCTTGCAGAATAGCATCAGCATGCGCAGCGATGCCCGCCTCATTTCTAAGCTTAAAAGACAGAGGTCGTATTGAAGAGGGGAAGCGTGCAGACTTCACAATTCTGGACTTGAAGCGCTTGCGTAAGATAAGTAGCGAGCATTTATATACAAAATGCGGCTGGTCGCCTTTTGAGGGTTGCGAGTTCCCTTCCGTGAGGCATACAATCGTGAAAGGTGAGGTCAAAAGCGAATACGACGATGTTTTGGATTGAAAAAAGTGGAATCAAATATTTAAAGTTGAGGGTGCAATAAGGAAATATGCCTCTTATAATCTCGGAAAGGCCTGTTACTAAATGGGAACCAGTTCCACCAGAAGGGGCAAGCCACTTTTGTATAAGCATAGATTCATCTTATCTCTCAATAGCATACGATTTAAGTGACGGAGACAGGCTTAAGGGGAAAATTCTAACATTTAAAGAGAGAAGTGAGGAATTTAATGAGCTCAGAGGGAGAGATATTGAGTTTATACTCCTAAATATTCTCAATTCGGACTACCTTTTTATCTCAAAAAAGGACTGGGAAGAGCTGAGAGAGTATGGATTAGTTCGCTTAGGCTATTACATTTCAGTGAAAATTGAGAAAGCAATAAGAAAGGATGGGACGAAAGTGCCTCTCTACACGAAAAGGGATGGTTGAGATATGAGCGAAGGTAGAGCGAAGGAGGAGTTTTTGAAGAGGATGCAGAAGGCAAGGGAATACTGGGAGCGAGCCTCTTTCTACTTGAAAAATTACGAGAATGACCGTATTAAGAGTGAAGAGAAGGCATCTGAAGACTTATGGGGCGTTGTTTCATGTTTGATGAATGCGATTTCTGTCAGTTGAATTGGGAAAACCGCAGCCAAGACATGGGAATCAGAGGGAATTTGCCATGCAATTCCTCATTTCAGAATTTGAAGACGGGAAAGAACTTTTCAAAATCTACGAGAAGGCTGAAAAACTGCACTCAAATTTCTATCATGCTTTCCTTGGGAAGGATGAGTTGGAGGGGCTGTGGGCAGATGTCCTCAGACTCGTCAAACGCTTGGACAATGCATTCAGGGAAAAACTCAAAAGGCTTCAAGTCAGTGAGGAGATAAATCATTTTTCAAACGCTCAATGAGCAAATCAACGATTTTTTCAGTTGCATCTACGCCGCAAGCCATTTTAATGCCCTTTGCTGAAGGCGTTCCGTTGATTTCGAGGATGAAAATCTTGCCGTCGCCGAGACGCTCAACTAAGTCAACGCCTGCGAAGTCCGCACCGATTGCTTTTGTTGCTTTCAACGCAATCTCACACATCTCCGCAGTAGGCTCGCAACGCACAGCCTTACCGCCCATGCTCAGATTGCTCACGATGCTTCCTGAACGACGAACTCGGTAAATTGCTCCCACTATTTCATCGCCAACGACGAACACACGAATGTCCCTCTCTGCATTGGGAATGAACTCCTGCAAGTAAATTACGCCTCTCTCCGCAATAATTCGCTGAATTTTCTCACGAGCAGACGCATCAAGAGTAATCTTCTCAACACCTTTACCTTGATGCCCAAAAATGGGTTTCGCAACCGCAGAACCGCCGAAATCCTCAAGGGCGTTCAACGCAACCTCAACGCTCTCCGTCACCACTGTTTTAGGCACGGGAAGGCTCGCAGACGAAAAGAGAACGGCGGAATAGAACTTATTCGCAGCATTTTGAATCGCTTCAGGCGAATTCATTACAATTTTATGCGATGCGAGTATGCGAAGGATGTCAAATTTGAATGAAATGTTCTCAAGCGCACACCCCGCCTTTTCCGCAAGAATGCCACCGACATCCCTCACAAGAAAAGCATCAAATCTCAATTCAGGCGAGAATGCACATTTTGCGTTTTTCGCTGCGGAAGGGACGCAAGCACTCACTTCAGCAATTTTCAGGGGTCTTGCGGACACGCCTCGCTTTTTCAGGTTTCGCAGTAAGGCGTTTGCAGTCCAGTCAGATGCCTCTTTCAGAATGACTGCGACACGGAAAGCCATCTTTCTTTTTTATTCACCGAAAGTAAAGAGAATGAAAATTTAAAGGTGAGCGTGATGGCGAAGGCAAGTAAGGGTAAGAAGCGAGAAGTGGAGGGTGCGTCTCATTCGGAGGGCGGAGCTGAAGCGGTGGAGGCTGAAGAAGGGAAGCGAGGGCGCATTTGGAAGATAGCGGGTCCGCTTGTCGTTGCGGAGGGCATGCGAGGATGCGAGATGTATGAGGTCGTGAGGGTGGGCGAAGAGGGTTTAATGGGCGAGACGATTCGTTTGGAGGGCGATTTCGCTTACATTCAAGTCTACGAGGACACCACAGGTTTGAAGCCTGCGGAGCCTGTCGTCGGGACTGGTGCGCCTCTCTCCGTTGAGCTCGGACCTGGCATTTTGAAGAACTTCTACGACGGCATTCAGCGACCGCTTGAGGCAATAAAAGAGAAAGCGGGCGGAGATTTCATCACGAGAGGCATTTATGTTGACGCTCTTGACCCCGAAAGGCTTTGGGAGTTCAAACCTACGGCGGAAGAGGGCAAAACTGTCGTTGCTGGGGACATTCTTGGCGAAGTTCCAGAGACAAAGGTGATTATGCACCGCATTCTTGTGCCTCCTTGGGTTGAAGAGGGGAGGCTTTTGGAAATAAGAGAGGGAAAATTCACTGTTAATGATGTGATTGCGAGGGTTGAGACGGAGCGAGGCGAGATTGAACTGCGAATGAAGCACCGCTGGCCCGTGCGAAAGGGCAGACCTTACAAGGAGAAACTTGACCCCGAGGTGCCTTTGCTCACCGGACAGCGCATCTGCGACACTTTCTTCCCGATGGCGAAAGGAGGGACAGGTGCAATCCCAGGAGGCTTCGGCACGGGAAAAACAGTAATGCAGCACCAGCTTGCGAAGTGGTCTGATGCGAAAGTTATTGTTTATATCGGATGCGGTGAGCGAGGCAACGAAATGACAGAAGTTTTGGAAGACTTTCCGAGAATTAGTTGACCCATACAGTGGCGAGAAGCTCATGGAACGCTCAACTTTGATTGCTAATACATCAAACATGCCTGTCGCTGCGAGAGAAGCATCAATATACACAGGCATAACACTCGCTGAATACTACAGAGACATGGGCTACGATGTCGCAATACAAGCGGACTCCACATCAAGATGGGCGGAAGCACTGCGAGAGATTTCAGGTAAATTGGAGGAGATGCCCGGAGAAGAAGGCTACCCTGCTTACCTTGCTGCTCGCCTCGCAGACTTTTACGAGCGTGCGGGCAGGGTGAGAACACTCGGAAGCGAGCCTCGTGTGGGAAGTGTGACAGTTGTGGGTGCTGTTTCTCCGCCTGGAGGCGATTTCTCTGAGCCTGTGACGCAGAACACGCTCCGTGTTGTTCGTGTCTTCTGGGCGCTTGATACCTCTCTTGCACACAGAAGGCACTTCCCCGCAATCAGTTGGCTACGAAGTTACTCTCTATACTTGGAACACTTGCGAGAATGGTTCAGCAGGAATGTCGCTCCAGATTTCATTGAGCAGAGAGAGGAAATGATGGCTCTGCTTCAGAAAGAGGCTGAACTTCAAGAAATCGTGCAACTCGTCGGTGCGGATGCGCTGCCCGAGCGAGACCGCCTCGTTTTAGAGGTTGCTCGTATGATTCGTGAGGACTTCCTTCAGCAGAACGCATACCACGAAATAGACTCTTTCTGCTCGCTTGAGAAGCAGTATTTGATGGCGAAAATCATTCTTGAATGGTATGCACAGGCGAAAGAAGCGATGGAAAGTGGCGTTGGAATCGCAAAAATTGCTGGAATGCGCATAAAAGATGCGATTGCGAGGATGAAATACGAGAGAAATGAGACATTTAGGGAGAAATATAATGAGATAATGAGGGCGATGAAAGATGAATTTGAGCAGTTGAAGAAGGAGCGAAGTGGAATGTGAAGTGGGAGGACGAAAGAAGAGGTGGAGAAGAGGAGGCATGTGAAAGTGGGAGTAGAGTAGGTAGGTGAGGAAACGAGTGGAGAGCGAGTGGGGAGCGGGTGAGAGGAAATGGCTGCGGACATTTCTGCTCGTGAATACACGACAATTAGAGGGGCATCGGGTCCTTTGATTGTGGTAGAAGGCGTTGAGGGCGTTTCTTACGGTGAGGTTGTCCGCATTTACACGCCTGACGGCGAGGAGAAGACAGGACAGGTCTTAGAAGCACAGCGGGGTCTCGCAGTCGTTCAGGTGTTTGAAGGCACTTCAGGCATTGACACATCAAAGACAAGGGTGCGATTCACTGGCGACATCATGCGAGTGAGCGTCTCCGCAGACATGATAGGGCGATTCTTTGACGGACTCGGCAGACCGATTGACGGCGGTCCTGAGGTCATTCCAGAGGAGCGCTTGCCCATCACGGGAGCAGCAATTAACCCTGTTGCTCGTGCATACCCACGAGAGTTCATTCAGACAGGCATCTCAACGATTGACGGGATGAACACGCTCGTGCGAGGTCAGAAACTGCCCATATTCTCAGGCTCAGGTCTCCCGCACAACGAACTCGCAGCTCAAATAGCGAGACAGGCGAAAGTGCGTGGCACAGGCGAACAATTCTCTGTTGTCTTCGCTGCGATGGGCATTACTCACGAGGAAGCCTCATTTTTCATGAAGGATTTTGAGCGGACAGGTGCGATTGAGCGTATTGTTGCGTTCATTAATTTAGCGGATGACCCTGCTATTGAGCGAATTATAACACCGAGAATGGCTTTAACCACAGCAGAGTTCCTCGCTTACGAGTATGACATGCATGTTTTGGTCATTCTAACGGATATGACGAATTATTGTGAGAGTTTGAGGGAGATTTCAGCTGCAAGGGAGGAAGTTCCAGGGCGAAGAGGCTACCCCGGTTATATGTATACAGATCTGGCTACGAACTACGAGCGAGCGGGAAGAATAAGGGGGAGGAAAGGCTCAATCACGCAAATACCAATTCTGACGATGCCCGACGACGATATAACGCATCCCATCCCAGACCTCACGGGCTACATCACCGAAGGTCAGATAGTTCTTTCAAGGGACTTGCACCGCAGAGGCATCTACCCGCCTGTTGATGTGCTTCCTTCGCTTTCTCGGCTGATGGGCGAGGGCATCGGCGCTGGAAGAACGAGAGAAGACCACCATGGCGTCTCAAATCAACTGTATGCGGCATACGCAGAAGGCAGGGACATGCGAGATTTAGTTGCGGTCGTCGGCGAAGAGGCTCTCACAGACAGAGACCGCAGATATTTGGAGTTCGCAGATGAATTTGAGAGGCGTTTCGTCATGCAAGGTAAAAACGAGGACAGGAGCATAGAAGAGACGCTTGACCTCGGTTGGGAACTGCTTGCGATGCTTCCTGAAGGCGAATTGAAGCGAATAGACGAGCATATCATCCGAAAATACCATCCAAAATACAGGAAAGGGGAAAAAGGTGCGTAGGAAATGTGTAGTAAATTTGTATTTTTATTGACTTCTCTTCTTCATTCTATTCATTTTACTGGCTCCCCTTACTGCGACTGTCCTCGCCGAAGGAACGCTTGAGGGCAAGAAAATACTAATGGTCATCGCACAGCAGGACTTCAGGGACGAGGAATTATTTAAGCCGAAGGCGGTGTTTGAAGGCGCAGGTGCTTCCGTTTTCGTTGCTGCTCCTCGCAAGGAGACCGCTACGGGAATGCTCGGCGGTAAAGTTCAGCCTGACTTCGCAATTTCAGATGTGAACGCATCTGAATTTGATGCGGTTGTCGTTGTTGGCGGAAGTGGCTCACCGAAATACCTCTGGGACGACACTCAACTGCGGAATTTAGTAAGAGATGCCTACGAGGACGGAAAGGTTGTTGCTGCAATCTGCCTCTCTCCTGTTGTGCTTGCTCGTGCTGGCATACTCAAAGGAAAGTCCGCAACGGTATTTCCGAGCAGCGATGCGGTCGCAGAATTGAAGAAAGGAGGTGCAATTTACAAGGACGAGAGCGTCGTCATCGCTGGAAGAGTCGTGACTGGGAGAGACCCTGCGAGTGCGGAGGCGTTTGCGAATGCCATTGTGAGTCTACTTCGTGGTGAGGAGCCGAAGCAAACTTCACAGCCGACGCAACAGCCGTCCTCACCGAAGCCTGCGGGTTTTGAGCTATTCTACGCAGTCCTCTCTGCTGCTGTCGCCTCACTATTAACTACGAGACACTTAACTACGAGACGCAGAACAAAAAGAGTTAAATAAAATAAATTTTACTTTATCCTTTGCCCCGATTTTTAAAATTTCTTCAATTTTTTGATTATTGACGTAAAATTTATCAGGGATGAAATACTATCAAAATAGATTCCTTTGGAGGTATGAATGGCTTCTTTGAGAGGAGTGCGTGTGGGAATTCGGACGATTGTCGGGAATTATGTGAGGTTTGGGCCGAGATGTGCGTGTGGAAATCGGAATTGGCTCATAAAATCTGCGGTTGTATGCTCAAGATGTAAGCGGAAGATAAAAGAAAAGGTCACTGCTTACATACTTGCAGGACCGAAATGTGCGTGTGGAAATCGTGATTGGTTCGTTGCATCTTCAAGCGTTATATGCTCAGCATGCGGTCGTCGGCAGGATGTGAAGGTTCACGGATACATCGTGAACGGACCTCTCTGCGCATGTGGCAACAGAGGCTGGTTCGTAGGTGAAAGCAACAGATGGAGCAGAGAACATGAATATGATGTGGGCATTCTGAGGCGAGTTAGATGGAGCAGTGACCGTTTAGAGCGTGAATCGGGGGCGAGATGCTCAGCATGCGGCCGCTGGAGAGTCGTTCAAGTGCGTGGATTCATCGTTAACGGCCCGAAATGCTCTTGTGGAAATCGTGATTACCTCGTCGGTAAATCGGGAATACGATGCTCTCGCTGCGGTAAGCTATGGAGATGAACAAAAATAATAGGTTAGGTGAGCGTGAAGGAGGTGTTAAACTATAAAGATGAAGCATAGGCAGAGGTTGCCTAAATGTCGGCAGTCCGACAAATCTGAAATTGATGAGATGCCTCAAGGCGGCAAAGTCAATTTAGGCTGAACTGGGGATTTTTCTTCCCCTCGCAAGACACGCATTTTCTCAAGATGTGTGCCAATCTGCGGAATTGCGAGACGGGGTCGCCACTTTTAGGTATGCACGCTCTCGCCCCCTTCTTCATCGCTTTCTCCTCAACTTCCTCTGAGAATCCGCTGAAAATGATGAATGGAATTTCTCCCACAATTCGCTTCACTTCATCTAAAAATGCGAGACCGTCCATTCCCGGCATACTGTAATCGCTTATAATCACATCAAATCGCTCCCTTCTCAGCAACATCAGCGCTTCTTCCGCTGAAAGCGCGGATGCTATCTCAAACTCCTCACCACTTCCATTACTTTCACGCCTCAAAAATATCTTCGTTATCTCCAGAATCGCAGGGTCATCATCCACATGTAACACTCTTATCCGCGCCTTCCCCTCACATGCCATCCCCCCTCACCTACTTATTTCGTCTGAAAATGCTATAAATATAGACAACTCTGTTCAACAGACCGTTTAAAATTGAACGGGTGTGAGACGAGGAGCTTAATGAGAGGGGGCATGGCTCTCCGTTGCAGCAATAATCTCCTCCACCTCCTCCCTGCTCATTACATTCATCTCACGAGCAATCCTGTGGAACTCCCTCTCGCTCACTGTCAATTCATCAAAAGGCATAATCAATCTGCACTTGCTTACCGTGACGATGTCAACGATGGACTCCAAGAATCTGAGAGCAACATCAAATCCGTTCTGGTCTATGAGATATTCAAAACCTTCAATCATTATTATTCCCTCAACGCCCCGCTCCGCAAAATCTTTAACTGCGATGCTCAACTGCGTGATGTTCGTCGGTGCAATATGATTTTCTCCTCTGATGTGCGTTAGCCAAATTACAGGCACATCCGCACGCATTTTATATTCATTACGAACATGAGAAGGGTGCATTCTTGATATTAGCAGTCCCTTAAAACCATACTGAACAAGCATATTGAAGAGTTTTAATGATGCGATTGGCTTCTCCTCGCATATTAAATAGCACTGTCCACTCTTTAACGATGAACACCACTTCGGAATCTCAATATCTTCTGGCAAGTTCTCCAATACGCCATACTTCAAAATCGCACCGCAGTGATTCTCAAATAGTTCTTTGAACACCGCAGAAAATCTCTTCTTCGTCTGCTCCGCACCTATATCTTCTCTTATCAGCGGATAAATGTCCCTCATAACCGCAGAAAGTATGGATTTCGTGTATTCTACGCTCTCTTCTGGCATTATTTCATGCACTCTCCTGAAAATCGCATCTATATTAACCCTACCGTCGCTCCCTATTTCTATTCCTTTTGCACGAGCAACTGCTGAAATCTCTTTTATTGCGGATTTCGTGCATTTCATAAGCAGAGGCTCCAACGCCTCTTTAAATAAGATATAAAGGAAAGTTTTGCTCTTTCCATTTTCAGCAATCCCTTCAGGCATACCAAAGAATATGCGATGCTTGTAAATCAGCTCATTGTTCACGGGTAAATTCACTCTTCGCATGTGTTCAATGATTTCTTCGCCGTCTTTCACCACTTCCATCGCCCTCTCCGGCGATGTTATCACTGCATACGCATCTATAAGCATGGAATTCAGGCAAGAAAAGGCATAAAACATCTTTCTGTATCTTTCTCTCTCGCTCATATTCGCAACATTCCTGAATATTACCGCTGCGTTCAATCCCTCTTCGCTTATTTCACAACCTCGCAATATCTCATGCGAGGCAGCACATCTCTCTAATACTCTCTTCGCAACTCCCATTCCTCCCTCTATGGGTATTAAATGGGCTATAATTTCGTTTGTCAGCTGCGTATATAAAGGAATTATATGCAAATTATCTCGCATCCACTTCATTTCCACCGCACGCATGAGCGCTTTTATCTCTTTCGTCTTCGGACCGAGAACAACATATATTTTCCTCAAAGCGAAACCGAACATTAATATCGAGGCAACGAGGAAAATCCTTGCAATAACCCACCATAGTTGTTCATTTAAACGCAAGAAGAAGAAAGAAGATGTCCGAATGGAGAGGCATGCGAGGAAAAGGAACATACCTGCGGTTAAATATTTCGCATAAGCGAGGCTAAAGAAAGAAACGCCCACACTTCTCAAATCCTTCACTAACTTCCACATTCCGAGAGCGATGAAAATGACTATCGCAACAGATAATGAAATGCGTGCTATCTCAATCGGATACTGCGGATAATCTATAAAACTTAGGGCTACTCTCGGCACATAAAGAATATATCCAACAGTGATGAGTTTCCAGCCCTTTCCTCCCTTCAGAAGCTTTATTATCTTCCTCAAATAGTATATTGTGAATGCAAGAGAGGCAAATAGTGCAATTCCTATTATATCTACAAACATATTCCCCCCCCCGCCAGTTCTGCGTGCATTCTTGCGTCCAGAACTGCGGAAATCATCTCAATTAAACACTCCATTTCTTCACTTTTCTTTATTAAGGGCTAATTTCAAGCCCATTTGGAGTGATGTCGCAGAGTTTCTTTCCGATTGTGTGAGCGGAGCCTCGCATCTTCACGATTTCTATGAATCTCCGTTTAACGCCCATCTCCTCTTCGCTTGAAAGTATGATGATGCCGTCTGCGAGATGAGCGATATCTGCATGCGCTCCCTGAGCGGTATTGCCGATGAAAATTGATGTGATGCCTTCGCTCCTGAACAGCGATATGAGTGTTCGCATGAAAATTTTGTATTCGTTCTCGTTATCAAATGCATGAATATAGTGAGGGAAGCCATCCACAACAACCCGCTTCACCCCTTTAAGCTCCTCCTTTATTTTTATAAGATGCTCATCTGGAATCAAATCAATCAAAGGAACGCTTAAAATCTTCAACAATCCTTTATTGAAATCAAATCCGAAATGTCTTGCGTTCCTCTCCAATGTCGGTTTGTCCTCATTTAACGAAATAATTAATCCTTTTTCCCCTTTTTCTATACCTGCCTGTATGAAATGGAAGCCGAAGAGCGTCTTTCCCGTTCCAGCTTCGCCCGTGACGAGAATAATACTGCCTTCAAGCACACTTCCACCATCGCCAAGCACATGCTCTATGCCTTTCACGCCGATGTTCACTCTTCTTTCGCTCACTTTCGTCTCCGCAATACTCAATTTTGGGAATACCTCTATGCCTTCTGATGTGAATTTGAATGCGTGCTTTTTTGTTGATATCGCTCTTCCTCTCATTTTCAACACCGCAAGATTGCGACGACCCCTCTCAGCATCAAGAAAAATGACGCCATCCACTAAGGAAGCAATATAATGCTCATTTAAATTGTCTTCTGTGAATACTTCAGTCAAAAGTAGCAGGATGTTCCTTCTTTTTATGTATGAGAAAAGTGAGAGTAAATCCTCCTTACTCTCCGTAATGCTCAAGAAAGAGTCAATAACAACTATTTCAGGCTTTATTATGTCTATATTCTCTCTTATGAATGAGAAAACATCTTCTTTTGCCATGAATGCCTCTCCCGCATCTGCAAAATGTATCGTTTCAAGGTCAGGATTGAAGAATGAGAAAGATGAGAGGAATCTGTTTATTGCTGTTATCGGCTCTGAGATGGAAGCGATGAAAAGGCATTTCCGCCCCGTTCTTGCAGCGTTGAATAGAATTTGAAGAGCGAGAGTTGTTTTGCCTGTGCCGACGCCACCCGCAATCAAAACAACAGAAGGTCGGAAGAAACCTCCTCCGAGAATTTCATCCAAACCCTTCACACCTGAACTTATTGTCCTCATCCCTCTTCACCTAACTTCACCTAAAACCAACCTCACTCCATTTTTATTTATCAAAATTTTGAAACTTTTTCCCGTTACTCCTTCAAACTCTTCAATTAGTTTGAAGACTCTTTTATCCACATATATGCATTCTTCCACTTTCTTCCACTCTATTTTCCTACGCTCCACAACTTCTTTCCTCTCTTCCTCCCCTTTCTCCTCTTTATCCCCTCCCCCATCTCTTTCTTCAATTTCTTCACGCAAAAACCATAATTTTGTGGGTCCTATTTCTTCACAATCAACTAATCCCTTTCCCTTGAGACGCTCAAGATATTTCAAAGCGGTCGCCTTGCTCATTCTTGCTCGCTTGACTATTTCACTCGTCTTCAACTTGCCTTCCTTCAATATTTCAAGCAGTTCCTTCTCCCGCCAGAGCATACATATTGCATCGTGAATATCAAAATAAATGTGTGCTGAAAAATCGCTTAAGTATTAGTGAACACAAGCGGAAACAACGATACGCATGCGGGACAGCCCGCTCAGATGGAGAGGGAGAAGAGTGTAAAGCTCGGATGGAGGATTAATAGTAGTTCATTTCAAATAGGATGAGAAGAGATGCGAGAGGAGCGACACGATGTTGTAGTTGTAGGAGCGGGTCCCGCTGGGAGTGTCACTGCGAAGCACCTTGCTCTGCGAGGTTTGGATGTTCTGCTTATTGAACGGAATCAAGAGATTGGCGTTCCGGTGAGGTGTGCGGAGGGCGTGAGCAAGGGCTTGGAGAAATTTGTGCGAATAGACAAGCGTTGGATTTGCGCAACTGTGAAAGGAGCGCACATTTACAGCCCTGACGGCACAAAAGTGACGGTAGAAGCGGAGGGTTCGCATGCGGGTTATGTGCTTGAGCGTCGCATATTTGACAGATTTCTTGCGGAAGAGGCTGCTCGTGCAGGCGCAACGGTAAGAGTGAAAACGGCAGCAACAGGCGTCATTAAGGAGAACGGTGCGGTAAAAGGCATCTCTGCGAACTGCATGGGCGAGCAGATGCGCATTTATGCGGATGTCGTCGTCGCTGCTGATGGCGTAGAGAGCAAAGTAGGCGAATGGGCTGGCTTGAACACCGCAGTGAAGATGCGAGATATTGCGGTTTGTGCGGAATTTTTAATGAGTGGCGTTGAGGTTGATGACGCATACTGCGAGTTCTTCATAGGAGATATGGCTCCTCGTGGCTACGCATGGGTCTTCCCGAAGGGCGACGACTGCGCAAATGTCGGCTTGGGCATCGGAGCAGATATTTCAACTGAAGGGAGGCGTGCGTTGGACTTTTTGCGTTCATTCGTTGCGAAGAAATTTCCAGCGGGGAAGGTGCTTGCGGAGATTTACGGTGCTGTGCCTCTCAGCGGTCCGATTTACGAGACCGTTGCTGATGGAATAGTTCTCGTTGGAGATGCGGCGAGGCAAGTGGACCCGCTCAGCGGCGGAGGCATTCTCTATGCGATGCGAGCAGGTGAAATCGCAGCGGAAGTCATCTCTGAGGCTTGCGAGGAAAAGGACTTCTCTCGGCGGAAACTTTACGAATACGAGAAGCGGTGGCGTCAAGACTTCGGTCGCCGCTTGGAAATCGGGCTTAAGGCGAAGGAGTATTTTCTGAAAATGCCTGCATCAAGGATGAACAAACTCGCTCACGCACTCGCAGCGAAAGGCACGATAAAACTGCGAGAACAGACGGCTGTGGCGATGCTCAAGGAGTTCGTGCGGCGTAGCCCTTCCTTGCTTTTTGACCTCGCAAAGTTGATTTTTTGAATGCCTTTGTCGTGGTGGGGTGCGTCTTCGGTGTCGGAAGCGTCGTCAGAGGCGTCAGAGGCGTCAGAGGTGAAGGCGGTGGAAGTGTCGTCTTCGGAAGGAAGAGAGACGGAAGAGTGCAGGCATGTTCCATTTGTGACGCTTTCAGAGGTGAAGCCTCGTGTGTGGCTGACGCTCGCAGGCTGCAATTTCAAGTGTCGTGGCTGTTTCAGTGTTGCTCGTGAGGTTGTCGGCGAATGCTTGAGCGTTGAGGATTTGATGCATTTAGTTAGGCGAGCAATTCGTCAATACTACGGGCGAGAGCGTGTGGAAGAAGCGGTCATCACAGGTGGCGAACCCACTTTGAAGCGTAGATTCCTCGTAAAATTGGTCTCTCGCCTTCGTGAAATCGCCGACTGGATTGTGCTTGACACAAACGGCTACCTGCTCACTCCTGAATACCTTGAAGAGCTGCTAAAAGCGGGCTTAAGCGAAGTGATGTTTGACTTGAAGGCTTATGACGAGCATCTTCATGCGTGGTATACGGGCTTTTCAAACAAGAAAGTGCTTGAAAACATAGAATACGCAAGTAAAAGAGTCAAAATTACCGTCAATACTGTCTTTATTCCTGATATTGTTGGCGAAGAAGAGGTGGAGAGAATCGCAAAATTCATCGCAGAAATCTCAAAGGAGAGTAAAGAGCCGATAGAGTTCCGCATAAATCCATTCAGAGCGGAGATGAGCAGGGAGAAGATTTCTCGTGACCCTACGGAAGATGAGATGCTCCGTGCCTACGAAATTGCCTGCAAGCATCTGAACACGGTCATCGGTAGGAGTTGCGTAAGAGAGCGGAAAGTGAAGGAGAAGCGGGGTTGGGTGACTGTTTTCCCCGACGGGACGATGCGCTAGGCGAACTTTGGCAGATTACAGGCGAAATTTGACACTCTCCACGGCTAAAGCCGGGAGATTCTGGGTTTTTCAGCCCTGAGGGCTTCATCATACCCAGTTCCGGGCTGTGTCAAACCAGCCCCTGCTATGGGCATATAGCCCATAGCCCGCTTGAGTATGTTCATTGCTCCGTTATAGTCTGCGTTGCAGGAGTATCCGCAGCTTGCGCATTTGAAGAGGCTTCCGACTCGGATCCCTTTATGCCCGCATTTATGGCATGTATTAGATGTGTTTCTCTCGCTTATCTTTAAGACCTTTATTCCAAGCCATCTTGCCTTATACTCTATGAATTGGCTTAGCCTGTAGTATGGGAAGCCGTTGTTTAGCTTCCTGTTGAACCTTCGACTTTTGCTTTTTCTTCTGATACCTTTAAGGTTTCCGAGAACAATCGTGGATTCGTTCTCTAAGGCTTCATTAACTATCACTCTGCTTATCTTGTGGAGGATGTCGTTGACCACTCTCCTCTCCTTATGCCCTATCTTCTTTATGGCTTTGTGGGCATTCTTCAGGGCTAAAGACCTTCTGAGGTAGAAGTAGTGTCCCTTAACCCCTCTGAGCTCTTTTCCGTAGAACTTTGGCTTAGGATTGTTGGAGTTGACAGTTACCGCAATCCATCGTATGCCCAAGTCTATGGCTAAAATGGATTTAGGTTTTCTCTCTTCAACCTCCTTTTCGACTGTTATGTATACGAACCACTCATTACCCTTCCTGAGGATTTTGGCTTCCTTGCAGACCATATCCTTTATAGGCTCATGCGTCTTGATTGGAACGTTGATTCCACCTCTAACTCCGTAGATTGGTATCTTAAGCCAATAAGGTGTCAGTTTAGTGTTGGCTCTGTAAACATCTCTCCTTAGAATCAACGGATACTCCTTGCTCGGCTTGACTCTGCCTTTAAGTCTTCTAAGAAGCCTATCCGCTTGTTGCTTGGTTGCAGAATACAATGGAACCGCTTTATCCCCTCTCAGGTAGTGTTGCCAGCTCTCATACTCACGTTTCAAAAGCTCTTCTTTTTTCTTCCGAAGTTCGAGAATCTTAGCCTTAATAGTCTTCCTCACTTTCATGGGCGACTCGCCCCCTCATTGAAAGATATGAACTATAAATATTTAAATCTAACCCCCCACCCACCTCCCCTATCTCACGGTTAAAACCGTAAGCTTTCTTAGCGACGTTTTGTAAGATGAGTGGGATATGTCAGAGATGAAAATAAGGAGATTTAATCGCAAGGATTTGGGAGATATTGTGGAGATAGAGGAGCGAGCATTCCCGAAATCTCCTTACAGTCCATTCACTTTTTTGCATTACGCACTCGCATTCCCCAAGAATTTCCTCGTCTGCGAGCATGAGGGAAAAATCGTCGGATACATCATTTTTCATTCCGATGGACACATAATTTCAATTGCTGTTCATCCTGAATGGCGTAGAAAGGGTATTGGAACTGCTCTTATGAATGAAGTTTTCAAGAGAACAGGTGGAAAAGCGATGGTAGAGGTGCGAGAAAGCAACAAAATCGCAATAAACTTCTACAAAAAACTCGGCTTCGTCTTCAAAACGAGAGTTCCATTGTATTATGGGGACGAAGATGCTCTCATAATGGTGAGAGAGCAAGATTTGGAGGAGTTTTAGTTCATTTTAATGAAAGAAAGCACTTCATTCTCATTCTTTACAATTATTGCACCTTCTTTTTTCAGTCTTTTGAATATCTCAGTCGCCTCTCCGCCTGTGAAATCACGATTTTCAACGCTCTCCTGCTCTAAAATTATCAAAGTTTTGCCTTTTTTCAGCGCAAATTCCGCTGCTTTCAAGTTTTTCAGATTTCCGGAGCCGAAAGGGATTTCGCAAAGCACGACGACATCCGCCCGCTCAATCATTCGCAGATTTTCCGCATGCGAATCTTCGCTCACAGGCGAGAATGGTGCCTCCGCAACGACTTCGCAGCGTAACTCCTTCGCAACCTCGTAGTCCGCATCCAAGAGGTTCAGAACGCCTGCACTGACATCGCAACCCGCAACGACAAGTGCGTGAATGAGCGATGCGCCCTTACCGCCACCGCAAATTACATGCACTCGCTTCCTCGCACCTCGCCCTGATGCCTCGCCCCGCCCAGATGCCTTGCCCTCTGCCGCACCCTCCGCCGCAGTGTCCTCTCGCTTGTGTTGAGCGGGCAAAGGAAGGACGAAAATTCTGCCTGTTATTTCGTTTCGCCTGACAACGACATCAGCACCGAATGTTTTGCGTATGTTCTCTGCGGTTATCACCGCTTCAGGCTCGCCTATTGCCTCAATTTTCCCGTTGTGTAGGAGGATTAAGCGGTCACAAAACTGCGAAGCAAGGTTTAAATCGTGTATTGCTGCGATAATAATTAATCCTGAAGACGCAATTCACGCAAAAGTTCCATTATCTCTATCTGATAATTTATATCCAAGTGAGCGGTAGGCTCGTCCAAAAGGAGCACCTTCGGCTCTTGAGCGAGAGCTCTCGCAATTAAGACCCTTTGGCGCTCGCCTCCGCTTAACTCCGTCACTGGACGCTCTGCGAGATGCCAGCACTTCGTCAGCAGCATGCAACGCCTCGCAATCTCAAAATCCCTCTCGGATTCAAACTCAAATCTGCGCAAATGCGGATTCCTACCCATCAGAACAACATCAATAGCAGTGAAATCAAATGAAATGTGCGTATCTTGAGGCACACACGCAAATATCTTTGCAAATTCCTTCTCGTTGAAATCCCATATATCTCGCTTATTTATCATAACAATACCCATTTTTGGCTTTAAAATGCGTAATATTGTCCTTAATAATGTCGTCTTTCCCGAGCCGTTTGGTCCGATTATGCCCAGAAACTCGCCTCTCTCCGCTTTGAAATCCACACTTTCAAGCACTTTCTTAACACCGTAAGATGCGGAAACGCTCCTTACTTCAAGCGACATTCACTCTGCACCCTGCTGTTCTCTTTCTTCCGCCTCCGCTTTTGCCTCTGCCCTGCCTCTGCCCTGCCTCTGCCTTTTCTCCTTTTCTGCTTCTTTCTCTCGCTTTCGCTGATGTTTTTAAATTTAAATTCGCACATAGTTTTCATGCTCGTGTTAAAGATTGAGCGGATAAGCCAATTTGTTGCGAAGGACGGCTCTAAGATAAGGGAGATATGCAAAATGGAGTGTGCGAGCCTTGCGGAAGCGGTCGTGGGCGTCGGCGAGAGGACGAAAAAGCACAGGCACATGCGTTCTGACGAGATTTATTTCATTTTAGAGGGGCGAGGGCGAATGGAAGTGGAGGAAGAGCGTGAAGAGGTCTCGGCGGGAGAAGCAATCTTCATCCGCAAAGGAGAGGCGC
Organism: Candidatus Methanophagales archaeon; assembly: GCA_024699715.1. GTDB lineage: Archaea > Halobacteriota > Syntropharchaeia > Alkanophagales > Methanospirareceae > Methanospirare > Methanospirare jalkutatii. The sequence continues at coordinate 68,842 of JANPRD010000008.1, read as the reverse complement.
ACTGCATTGAAAACATCGGCACCGCACCTCTGCGTTTCCTTTGCATTTGCTCTCCTCCCTACAGCGACGAGGACACATTGCTTTTAGAAGCTTAGGCGAAAAAAGTGAGTGGAGTGTGCAAACTGAGAGGCTCTGACTGCTTCGGCATTTGCAAAATTATTCCACTTTCACTTTCTCTCTTTTCTCCTCTCCCTCGCTCAAGCGACGCTCAAGCCTCTCAATTCTACGCTCAATTATCTCTTTAACCGCCTTAAGCGTGCTTATTTCTGCGGAAATCAAGTCTGAAGCGATTTTTTCCGACGCTGGAATGGACGCTTCAACCGCATTTGCGATGCCCGCAGCGACCGTCGCACCGACACGCAACGGGAAAACCGTCAAACTGATGAGCGCCTCTAACGCCTCAAAGTCATCGTAATCCCTACTTCCTCCCGTCATCATTTTCCCTCACGAAGAAAATATGCAGTTCGCCATTTAAAAGTTTCGCTCGCTCCAAACGCATGAGCCACGCAGCCGACGGAAGCGGAATGAAATTCCTCACTTCTCCGATTTCCGTGCTCACGACAACGGACAATTCGCCACCTATCCGCTCAACCTCGCAAAATTCACTGCGAGCAAAAGGCAGAGGAACGACAATTTCCAAGCCCCGCTCTGTCTCGCTCACGCTCAACGCCTTGCCTTTGAAGAAAATCTTTGCGGGGTCTTCATCGCCGAAGAGCTCATCTGCGACTTCTGCGAGCAGTTTCAAGCCCTTCACTTCCTCTCTGTAAAGACGGACTCGCCTCACTGGCAACGGGTAGAAAGCCCTCTCCGCCTCTTCTAAATATTTCCTCTGCTCCTCCTTCCAAACATCAAAATAAGGGTCTCTCACATCCTCAGGAATCACTTTATTCATTATTGCAAGGTCTACATTTATGTTGTAGAGGCTCGCAAGCATGTAAGTCCGCTTCAAATTCTGCAAACTAAACGCTTCAGGATTCGCAACAAGCCTCAAACTCGTCACATCTCTGTCTAATAAGATGTCTTTCAGCCTGCGCAAAGCCTCAATAAGCCTCAAATCCTCCGCAATCACTTCCTTGCTCGGTGCAGGCACACCCACGATTGGCTCCGCTAATTTCGCAACGCTCGTGAAAGGAGCGACTAAACGAAGCAATTTCGGTGCGATTGAGCCGAGAATAGCGGGTAAATATATATTTTTAAGCATTTCACCTGAGGGAACTGTGTCTAAAACGACAACATCATACGCATCTACATAATCAACTATCTTTAACATCGCTGCAAATTCCGTCATATTTGGAAGGGATGCGATTTCGTAAGCGAGAACTTCGTCCAATCCACGAGCTTTAAAAACAGATACAACATATTCCTGAATGACACCGTATTTCTCACGAACCTCTCGCAGCGCATCTACCTGAATTGCGTGCAGATGCTCAACGATTTTCGTGGGTGTGCTTCCTACTGGACGCTCAAAGGCGTCTGAAATCGTGTGCGCAGGGTCTGAAGACATGACGAGCGTGTCGTAGCCTTGCGTGGCGAGACGCAAAGCGGTGGCACAAGAAAGCACTGACTTGCCAGAACCGCCCTTACCCGTGTAGAAAATCACTCGCATGTCTCCTCTTATTCTACCCTCGTTTAATTAAACAAGTGGAATTCGTGTGGATGCCCTGCGAGCCGCCCAGCATTGAAAATTCACAGCAACAGGCAGAGAAGTGATGTGGCATGCAGCGACCTCAATATGCACATCCAATGCAGTTGTGCGACCGCCGAGACCCATCGGACCGATGCCAGTGCGGTTCACTGCCTCAAGTATTTCTTCTTCTGCCCTCGCAACTTCCTCCTCTTCGCTTCTTTCGCCTACGGGTCGCAAGAGTGCGATTTTTGCGAGATGCATCGCCAAATCTGCGGAGCCGCCAACGCCAACCCCAATAATCGTGGGCGGGCAAGGCTTCCCTCCCGCTTCCAACACCGCTTTAAGCACAAAATCCTTTAACGCCTCGTATGCTTTCTCCGCTCTCAACGGTGGTAGCGTTGCGAACACGCTCACATTTTCAGAACCGCCTCCTTTCGGAAGCACCGTGATTTCAATGCCCTCAAATTCTTCTGAAATGCTGAAATGGATGTGAGGTATTCGCTTCCCTACATTGCTCTCTTTCTTCTCGCCCGCTCTCATGAAAGGATGCACGACATTACCTCGGAGAGGAATCTTCTCTGTTGCCTCTTCCACGCCTTCTCTAATGCCTTCCTCAATCTCACGAAGAACGCTTAACGGCACTGAAGAAGCGCCACAACCACTCCCAACAACACCGCTAAGGACGCCGAGCCTCACGAAAAAGAGCGGAATCCCCGTGTCTTGGCAGATTGGTCGCTGTAATTTCGCAGCAAGCTCAACATTCTCAAGCATCGCTTTCAACTGCATCCTCGCCGTCTCGCTTGTCTCCGCCTCGTAAGCACGCTCAAGCGCCTCTCTCACATCTGAAGGCAGCTCAGTCTCCGCCTTACGCAGAATTTCCACAGTTGCCTCCTTCACTCTCTCTTTCAGCATTTCCCGCTCTTGCACTTTCACTTGCGATTAATGCTTCTATTCTGCTCTTGAATTCCTTTCTCACTCGCTCAGCCTCTCTTATTCTACCACTCTTGCGAAGTTCCACCATACGCAAGTAAATTTTCTCCGCCTCTGCATTCAATTTCTCATCCCAAAAGAATGGAATTTCGTATAAAAGCCGCTTTGGAATCGTTGTTGTTCCGACACCACGAGCCAATCGCCTTATTTCTTTTTGAATGATGTCAGTTTGCATGTAGAATGCTATATAATATGGCGATATTTGCTCGTTTTTCACACGCATAATATAAATCCAGTCGTCAGCAATGCCTTTCTCCGCCTCGTTTGTCACAACTGCGACCCTTCCTATGCATCCAACACCCACTCTGACGAACAGAACATCGCCAATATTCACCCTTGCCGATTCCTTGTCCATTATTGAATTCGGCTTAATGAACTTCCGCTCCCTGCTGAAATCTATTCCAAGAGGCGTAATGACCTTCGCAGATATGAAAGGAATGCCTTCCTTCACGAAAAATCTCGCATCTCCGTATTCTGTTGCTCCACTTCTTATTGTTACGACATCTTCAAGCCTCCTTTCCGCTCTAATTTCTATCCTGTCAAGGTAATATTCAGGATAAAGAATATCATTTTCCACATCTACAAACTTCCCTCTTCGCTCCAAATGCTCAAGTTCCCGCAATTTTCCGACCTTTGCGAAAAGAATCGGACCGCTATGCCCTTCCTTGTTTTTCATCGCCAGCAGAACGCATGTTTTCGCCGTTGTTTTCGGAAAAATGCCTCTCGGTAACGAAATAACTGCCAGAATTTTCAAATTTTCGAACATAAATCTTCGGATATAGGCGAGTTGTGTGTTCGCAAAGATGCCAAAAGGCAGAATAATTCCAATAATTCCGCCTTCTTTTGCGAGCTGAACAAATTTTTCTAAGAATAAAACTTCTATTGCTTGCGATGACTTTCGGCGTCCGAGCGAGAATTTATTTAATATTTTCCTGTCAGTGATTCTTCCATATTTCGCTGAAAATGGAGGATTCCCGACAACTGCATCGCACTTCTCTTCGTAGCCTGTGATTTCCAAGCCATTCGCCACAACGATTTTGCCTTTCAGCGCAGATTTCGTGTGTTTTATGACAGTAGAATCAATATCAATACCTATAACTTCCTTGAATCCTGCCGAAATTCCCGCCTCTAAAAATACACCATCACCACAAGCAGGGTCAATCAGAAGATTTCTCTCATGAACTAACTTCGCACAAGACTTAACTATGAAATTTGCGAGTGCCTTAGGCGTGTAAAACTGACCTAATATCTTCTCCTTTCGCTTGAAATGCTTCTCCTCCTGCGAAGATGCGGACTTCAGCATTTCTCAAGCACCTGTTCAACAATCTCTGAGATGTCCTGATTATGCTTTCTCGAAGCGATTGCGAATGCTTTGACAACATCCTTTATAATATTTCCATCAGTTATTTTGAATTTCACATGTTCATTCCTCCTTGCTGGTCTTCCTATTGGCGGATTACCTTCCGAATTTTCCATATTTTTCAGCCAAATGCAAAGATAAACCATTGATTGGAATCCAACTGCCTTCTGTTTATGCCTTAAGACTATTTCTATGAAATATTTATCTGCTTCTTTCACGAATACTGGCACTTTCTCTTCAAATCTCACGAAACCGCCTGCTACCTCTTCGCCTACTCTTATCCTCACAATCTCCTCTTTCTCCTCAATTGTTTTATCTCTCACACTTTTAGCGAATTCCTTCATCTCTTTGAAATCTCTTTCTCTTAAAATCCCAAGTCTTTTCGCCTCGCACAATATTTTCGCCAACTCAAATCCTATTCTGCCGTCAGAAAGTCTGACACTCTCCACTGCAGTCTCAGATGCTTCTTCTGTTGCATAAGAAATCTGCCACTCTACATAATCTTTCTCCAAAAGTGCCTCCCTTCTCGTCGCAACAGGGACACCAAAGTTCTTTGTTCGCCTTTTAACTCTAACTTTACCTGTGGGTTTGGTAAGAGGCAGTTCCAAAACTATTCCCCCGCTCTCCCCGTAAATTTTCACATGCATTTTTTTGTTTGAGCCGAGTTAAAAATATGAGGTGAGTGCCCCAAAGAGAATAGCAATCGTCGGTGGCGGTGTCGCAGGTCTCGCATCCGCTTACTGGCTCTCTAAACACGGCTTCAAGGTCAAACTCTACGAGAGGCATCGTGAAATCGGCTTCAATCCTGACGGCTTCAGGTGTGGAGAGGCTCATTTTGTGCGAGCAGAAGAAGGTATTATCCCTCCAAAGAATGCAATAAGCAAGGCGGTGAAGGGAATTCTGCTACGAACATGCAACAAAAAATATATTGTTTTGCCGAAGAAAGAGTTGAACGGCACAATGGTTGTCCTTCACAAGCCGAAATTTTTACGCTTCCTCGCAGAGATTGCGGAGAGAGAGGGCGCTGAAATCATCACAGGCAGAAAAATAAGAAGGAAGCAAGATTTGGGCGATGCGGATTTCATTTTGGACGCTTCAGGATGTCCTCCGCTGTTTAAACCTTTAAACAGAAAAAGGCTCGGCATCACATACCAAGAAACGATTGAAAACTGCAATATTTACCCGAAAGATTTCCTTGAACAGCACTGGCTTCAGCATGAAATGGGCTATCTATGGATTTTTCCGAAGGATGACCGCACTCGCACTGTTAATCTTGGCGTCGGTTGGCTCCTTAACACAAAAAAGAGAGGAAGGAATGCACCGAAAATGACCCCAAAGAAGTTTTTAGAGAGGTGGAAGCGTGAAAAGGGGGTTGAAGGCGAAATTGTGCGTTCTACGGCGGGTCTTGTGCCTCTCGGCTACCAGCGACCGCTACTTGCAGAAAATATCGTTTTCGTGGGAGACGCTGGCATCGGCGCTGACGAACTCACTGGCGGTGGCATCTCTGCGAGCGTTGCACAACGCAAAGGTATTGCCAGCCTTCCTCTCGCTTGAAAAACGGACAGAGCGGGCTTATTTCAGAATGCTCGCAACAGAACCCGCTATGAAGCCTTTCCGCCTCTTCGCACTCGCTCACATCTTTAGATTCATACCTGTGCCAAGAAATTTGACCTATGCTGTCATTTTCAGGGCAACCGCAAGAAGACTTTACTCTGAAATCAGGCGAATTGAATGAATTATTATATCTTTTCAATCTCACCGCCCTCTTTTACCTTATATATCTCCAATTTCAAATGCAATTTTGAGCATTTTTCCTTCAATTCCACCACATCCTCACGCTTAACACGAGCAGATGGGACACCTACCATTAACTTGAATTTCCCCGCTCTCAGAAACTTCAATATCGGGTCCTTCCCAGCATTCACGGCACTTTCACCTACGACGCCAGCATCCGCAAAACCGTGCTTCCTCAAATTCTCCAAAGCGTTCTCCAACGACTTCAATTTTCTCTTCAAGCCTTTCAAACTCCTCTCCGCCTCAATTATTACGAGCTCTTCATCTGTGAGTGCAATCACATCAGGGCGGTATCCGTATCTGCTTATGATGCTTCTCTTGCCTTCAACGAAGTAAGAGCGGACATTTTTCAGCGAATTGAAAAGCACATTCTTCGTAATGAAGTGTTCTATGCTCTCTCCGCACTTCCTCCTCAGCTTGAATTCCGCATTTCGCTCAATAATCAGCATCCTTAACTCACGAATCGCCCTCAAAACTGTCTCACTCCTCCACTTTTCATATAATTTCTCCAATTGCCCTATCAATTCTTCAATAAACGCTTGCCGATTTTCAAAGTCACGCTTGACACGCACACTCAAAGCACTTCTTTTTGCGACTTCGCAAGTTGCGACTTCGCTCCCCTCTCCGTTTCTCTTCTCCGTCTCCACCACATCCTTCTCCCTCTCCTCCGCTTCCTTCGCTCTCCGCTCAAGCTCTTTCAACTTCTTCTCTGCCTCCTTAATGATGACTTCGGGCATGTTCAGCATCTCAGCCACCTTTATGCCGTAGCTTTTTGTTGCACGCCCACGCTTCAGTTTCCTGACGAACTTCAATGCACCGCTTCCTTCACCCTCGCCGTCGCTTCCGCCTTCAACCGCATCAAAATGGTAATTTACGACGCCCTCAACCTCCCGCTCAAGCTCCGTGAGCTCGTGAAAATGCGTGGCGAAAAGCACTTTGCAGCCCACGCCGCACATGTATTTTGAGAATGCCCATGCGATGCTTATCCCATCATAAGTGCTTGTTCCCTTCCCAACCTCATCCAAAAGGACTAAACTTCGCTCTGTTGCGTTCCTTATTATCTTCAACATCTCCATTATCTCAACCATGAAAGAGCTTATCCCACTTGAAATCTCGTCAACAGAGCCTATTCTCGTCAAAATCCTATCAAAAACGCATATTTTCGCCGCTTTTGCGGGAACAAAGCATCCTATTTGTGCCATTATCGCAATCAAAGCGACCATCCTCACATAAGTTGATTTTCCTGATGCGTTCGGTCCCGTAATTATCAAAAATCTCTCTCTACCGCTTATCTTCACATCATTAGGCACAAAATCAACAGAAAGTTCAACAACTGGATGCCGTCCTTCCTCTATTTCAACATCTTCTCCCTCATAAACTTTGGGTTTAACATATCCATTTATCGCTGAAACCTCCGCAAAAGATACTAAAACATCTAATTCCGCTATTGCATTCGCCGTCCTTTGAATTCTTCTCGTGTATTTTGCGACTTCTTCACGAACACGACAGAAAATATCGTATTCCAGCGCTTTTATCCTTTCTTCTGCGCTCAATATGCGTTCAGAGCGTCGCTCAAGTTCCTCTACTGTGAAGCGCTCCACATTCTTCAGCGTCTGCTTCCGCCTGTATTCCGCAGGAACATGCCTTAAATTCGGCTTCGTAACCTCAATGTAATATCCAATAATCTCATTATAGCCGACTTTGAGCGAGTTTATGCCCGTTCTTTCTCTTTCCTTCCGCTCAAATTCCCTTATCCACGCCTCTTCTTCTCGCTTTGCATTCCGCAGTGCGTCCAATTCAGCATCAAATCCCTCCTTTATGATGCCTCCTTCCTTCAAAAGTGCGGGCGGGTCTTCCACTATTGCTCTCTTTATAATTTCCTTTGCTTCGCTCACATCGTCCAATTCTTTTGAAATCTCTCGCAGTCTCCCTCTTTTACAGGAATTCAGCAGCTCTTTCACCTCAGAGACCGCATCCAAACTCTGACGCAGTGCGATCAAATCACGAGCATTCGCAAGCGCAAGTTCAATCCTTGAAGCGAGACGCTCAATGTCGTAGAAGCGTTGCAGTCGCTCCATCAATTCATGCCTCAAGAATGTGTTTGCGAAGAGCTCCTCAACAGCATCAAGACGCTCATTTATCTGCGAGACATCCTTAAGGGGCTTCCTTAGCCACTCCCTCAACTTCCTTCGCCCCATAGGCGTCGCTGTCCTGTCAAGGACGCTCAAAAGTGTTCCTTCCTCTCCTCTCATGCGCAAACTCTCAAAAATCTCAAGATTTTTGAAAGAAGTTGCGTCAATCATCATAAACTCCTGCGGTTCATATCTCTTAACTCGGACATGCGAGATGTCTCTTCTGCAAATCTTCCTCAAATATTTGAGTGTTGCTCCCACTACTCGCTTGCTTAATGCTGAATTAATATCTATATGCAATCTTTTTAACTCTAAATCCGCCTCAACTTCATCAAAAAACTCCTCTTCAACCTCATTTATGAAGCAATAAATCCCTATCTCCTTCTTCAATTCCTCATCAAACCCTCTCGGCATCAAACACTCCACAGGCGAAAACTTCAATATCTCCGAGAGCAGATTCTCTCTGTCGGTCTCAGTGATGAACATTTCGCCTGTTGAAATGTCTATGAATGTGACGCCGTATTTTTCACTTTTCTTTGTGCTTTCATCACTTTTTTCGCCGAAAACTCCCATGAAAAAGTTGTTCGTAACATCCAAAAGTTCGTCCTCAAGCACCGTTCCGGGCGTTATTGTCCTCGTTATTTCTCTTCGCACCACTTTCTTCTTCGGCGAAGGCTTCTCTACTTGCTCACAAATCGCCACTTTGTATCCACGATTTATGAGCCTCTTTATGTAATTCATCGCTGAATGGCACGGAAATCCCGCCATCGGTATCTTCTCTTCTCCACAAGAACGAGCAGTCAGCACAATCCCTAACTCACGAGATACAAGCTTCGCATCCTCCCCGAATGTCTCAAAAAAGTCTCCGACTTGAAAAAGCAGAATGGCGTCCCCACTCTCCTCCTTCTTCTTGAAATACTGCCTCATTAAAGGCGTCAGGTCTTCCCTTTCCTCTCCTACCCTACGCTCTGCTCTCCCTTAGGCGACGCCATCCCCTTAATATTACCCTTCTCCTCTAATTCATCTTCGGCGACGGCGGCGAAAACGAAAAGCATAGGAAAGTAAGAAAGAGGAAACAAAGAGAGAAGAGATGGAGTTGAGCAATCTACTTGGTGTCAGCGGGGATTTGAGGCTTGCGGAGGAGAGTTTTGAGGATTTGAGGTGGATTCCGAGGACGCTTGAGCGTATGCAGCATCTCAGGGATGCGGTGAAAATTTACAGCGAAGAGAAGGAACTCTTAGGCATTCTGCTCCACGAAAATCAGCATTGGCTACTACTCACCGACATATTTGCGGAAGAATTCCCACGAAGGCAGTTTGAAATGCTCGCAGCGAAGCAAGCGAACAAGCGAAGCAAGCGAGGCAAGCGAGGCAAGCGAGGCAAGAGGAGGGGAAGGCGGAGGCGGAACTCACCGTAGACAGAGAGAAATTCGTTGAAGGCATCATTGAATACTTCTCGCTCGGTCTCGTTGAGGGCTTTCTCTGCGAATGCTCGTTCAAGGAGCGGGCTTTCTACTCTGCGGAGCGAGTTTCTGCGTTGAAGGGCGTTCTCTCTGATTTCCTGCGCAGCGAAGGAATAAGTGAGCGAAGCAAGACGGTTGAAATCTGCTGTGGAGACGGCGCAGCAACGATTGCGTTGCATGAGCTCGGCATTTTTCCCCTCACCGCTGACATCAACAAATGTGAGATTTGCAGGGGTCTCAGAGAGGGCGTGCTTTCGCCGAAAAGGAGCGTCGTCCTGAATTGTGCATACCTCTCCGCATTCTTCCCGAAGGCATTTGACTGCGTCTTCGGTTTCATGCTCGGAAAAATCACACCTTTCAACCTTTTTGAGTGGAAGCCTGTGCTGCTTGACATTCCGAAGGCGTTGAACCCTGCAGGGAGCGGTTGCGTGTTCCTGACATTCTCAAGCGAGTGGGAGGCGAAGACAGCAAAAGACATCCTTAAAGGATTTCCACTGCGAAATCATGAAAAATGAGCATAGTGATGGCTATTTTGACCATTGGATTCTCATAGGCAGGCTGAAAAAGGAGAAATAGTTACTTCACTTTTTCCGCAGTTTCCTTAATATGCGTTCTCTTCGCATTCTACGCTGCTCTTCAAGCGATTCTATCCACTGCTTATGCTTTTCATATATGAATTTGCGTGCCATCTCTATTACTTCTCTTGAATCTCCTCGCAACACAATCTTTGGAACATCCTCATCTCTGATTTCTTGGTCAATATCTAAGCCGAACTTCTCCGCAGCCTCAAAAACGATGCCCGTCGCAATCCCCCTCGGAATCACTAATTCAAAAACCCCCTCCTCCTGCGGAATCTCTTCTTGCTGAACCCTTTCTTCTTCCCTTTCTTGATGCTGACGGCTCTCCTCTCCCATTTCTTCCACCTCTTTCTTCCTCTCACTAAATTCGCACCGAGATTAAAAGTCTTCCTCGCATCCTACCCGCACCGCTCACAAGCGAAGTGAGAACGCTTTCCACTTTTTCAATGCTGGAAACTTAAGCGTTCCTGCGGACTCGTCAACGGCAAGAACCTCCATTTCATCAATCTGCACGAAATCGCTCCTCAAAATCGGCGAAAGGAATTCGCTCTTCGCTGCGACATTCACGGCGGTTCCGCCTGCGAGCGGAGAGAAAGCGGGAAGCACGCAAATGCGGAATCCTCCGAAGCGACCTCTGAGGAAGCAAGGCACTCTCACCCTCGCACCGACCCTGTCGCCTAAAATCAAAAATGGATGCTCATGTGCAATCACGATTTCCGCAATACCACGAGCCTTCGCCCACTCAAAAATATGAATGAAGTCCTTGTTATGTCCATGAATGAGCAAAACATCTCCAATTTCAAGCGAATTCACAACTTCAACTTCTTTAAATCGCCTCAACGGACCCAGGAAAGTGTCATGATTCCCCCTCACGAGTATAATTTCACGCACAAAACTCAACACAAAGTCCAAAAACATGGGGACTTCCGCCCATTCCTGCCTGCTCGCCTCCGAGAAAACATGCTTCAAGTCGCCGTTTATGATGAGTTTAGATGCTCCTCCGCAATTTTTCAACGCAAGCTCAAACTTCCGCTCAACCTCTTGAAGTTGCCTGCTCGGCAGTGAGATGCCTGCAAGCGAGGATTCGTAGCCGAGATGCAAATCTGCAATGCAAATCGCATCCTCCTCGCAGAAGAAAATTGCGGGAAGCCCCTCAACAATCTCAAATCGCCTTTGCACACTCTTACCGCTCACTTCCCGCATCTTCCCTCTTCTTTCCTCTGCTCCCCGAAGCACTAAACATCCAGAACGACCCTCGCCTTCCAGAGCGAGTCCTCACGCTTGACTTCCATCATATTGTAAGTGACTGCTTTCACGATGATACCTGAAGAATGCTTCGCAGGGTCAAATTTCCCGCCTATGCACTTCCCTTCAAGAGAAAAATCCTTATCATTCACTCGTATGTCAAATTTTTTGAACACAAGCGACTCTGATTCAAAGTAAAAAAGCATCTCGTCAAGCCAATCAAACATTAAACTGCATAAATCTTCCGCTTTCAACCGCACTTCTCGCTCCTCTTCCTCCTCTATTTCATCAATATTCGTCATGAAACTGAAAGTTGCGATTGCTGCGTTTGCGAAGATTTCCTCAAGCGTCTCGCCGAAGACCTCAAAGCCGACATCCGAAGGATGCTCTATGTATTTTATTCTCGCTCCTTGCATTATTTCTTCTTGCATGCCCTTTCCCTTGTCCTCCCCCGCCGTTTCGCCCTCCTCTGCCATCCCGCATTCACCTCTCAATTCTTTTCGCCCCTTTCAATTAAGGTCTGCTCGCTCGGCAGAAATTTTTTATTTCCCCCTGCCTCTTTTTAGGAAGGTGAGCGTGGAGCATGAGGGGAAGCGGGAGAATGTTGTTTTCGCTGTTGATGCTCTCTTCACTGTTCTTCGCTGCTCTGGTGGCAGGCGTTTCTGCTGCGAAGGGAGAGCAACTGACACCGCCACTGCCGTCTTTTGGAAACGGATGCATTGACAAGCGTGCGGAGGATATTTACAAGATGCTCACTGAAGAACCTTCGCAAATAATTTTGTTAGATGTCAGAACTGAGGCGGAATACGAGGAGGAACACATTCAAATAGAGGGTGTAGAAACGAAAAACATTCCTCTTTCAGAGATAGAAGAGCGACTCAACGAGCTGAACAAGTCAAAAGTGCTGATTGTTTACTGCAGAAGTGGTGCGAGAAGCAGGCAGGCATGCGAGATTCTTGCGCAACACAACTTCACCGTCTTCAACTTGGAGGGTGGAATAACTGCGTGGAAGGCTGCGGGTTACCCTACAACTGCATTCAATCCATCCCCGACACCTGTCCCGACGCCGACACAAACGCCGACGCAGATGCCACCAGAAGCGACGCCTGAGACGCCAGCACCTACCGTGAGTGAGCAGCCTGCGCAGACACCGCAAACGAGTCCTGTGGGCGTGCCGGGTGTTCCGGGCTTTGAGACAATCTTTGCGGTTGCTGCGGTCTTGCTTGCGGTCTCGCTTCTGCGTGGGAGGAAGTTGAAGAGTGCGGAGATGGAAAAGCGGGAGTAGTCTGAAGCAATAAACTACTATTAAAGGGTGGCTTCACACATCGCTACTACCTCTCGGGGATGCATCTCTCAAGGGATTGCACAGTTCTCCCATCAGCAGCGCCGAGAAGTCAGCTTTTTTTCGCCTCTCTTATACTCTTTCCACCTTAAAACGGCACCATAGTCGCTGAGATTTCTTATCGCTCCCTCTCACAATCTCACACTATTTCCATGTTCGTGTCTTCATAGTAAGAACAAAAAAGAACAAATTCCTTTCTTTCAGGAAGGAGAGGCTTTACTTTTATTTGAAGGCACAAGAATCTTACCACCACCTTTCGTTTCGTATATTCTTGCCCACTCCCCTATAATTTCAGCCTGCACAGTCTGGTTAGTCATGTTTAATCGCTCTATCTTCTTCCCATGTTTCACGATTATTTCCATGTTTTTCTGTCCTGGATTCTTCACGATTGTCACATCTTGCGGCTTTAAAAGCTCCTGCAAGTTGTAATACATCAGAAGCACCACCATTAAGCCGAGAGCGAAAACCATCGCAACATCAAATAAGTTAGCAACACCCGTCAGTGGCTCGTCCGCATCCCTCCTCCCAACACTTCTCGCATTACCCCTACTATTTCTATTCCTTCTGCTTCCCCTCCTGTCTCGCATATACCTCATTAATTCATCACCTCCTTCCCATTTTCATTCCATCTTTTCCTTCCTCTTTCCCCTTTTCCTTTCTCTCTTTTCCTATTTTTCCTCTTTTTGCCTATTCTTCCCCGAACAGCACCTCGCAAATATATGCAATATCGCTCAAATCCCTGTCATACCAGCGGTTTCGCACCTCTGTCATCATGTAAGCGATGCCACCGATGAGCAATCCGAGAACTGTTGTGCCGAAAGCAATGATTAAATTGTTCGCAAGCGTCACCACATCTCCTTGAGAGAGTGCAAGAAGCGCAGGTCCCATCGGAATAAGTGTTCCCATTAGTCCGAGCATCGGTCCCACCCTGACAAGAATCCTTGTTATTTCCGTTCGCCTCGCCACTTTCTCCTCGTAGTCCTGAATCAGCTTCTCCACTTGCACCTTCAGGATGCGTTCGTCTTTAATCTTCGCACTTAACCGCTCCAAATCGTTTATGAAATCGTGGACGAGTTTGCTTGAACCCTTTGAGCGAATGATTTTCAGCGCCTCCGAGAGGCGCTCACCACTCTTACGTTCCGCTTCTGTTGCATTTTCACGGTCAAAAATCCACGCTATTTCCTCTATTCTGCTCGGATGTTTCCTTCGCTGAATGAACTCATACACGAATCTGCCGAGTTCAAAGAGGGAGAATGCCACTCCGCCGACAAGCAATGCCATTACCGGGATAAGCAGTGCATTGGAAATGAGATATATTATGTTTTGCAGTGCAGTTATTGTGCCTTTCAGCGCCTCAAACAATACCATACCGCTTCACCTCTCGCTTTCACCTCTACTCTTTCGTTCTTTTCTCACATGCTTCGCTGCATTGTGCCTTCTTCTCTCAAATAAATAGCCGAGAACGAGGAAAGCAATACCAATGAGGAAAGCGGAAACTTTAATGAGATATTCCCACAGTGAGAATCCCGAAGAGCCTCCCGCCTTTTCCTCACCAGGCACAATCATTTTGTTCAAAAGATAGCCCCAGAGTGTTTTTGCATGAGATTCCCTCTTTTACCTCCTTTACCTTTTCCCGCCTCTTCCGATTCAGCAGGGGCGCCGCCGAATGCAACCGCTTCCCTACCAGATTTGTTTCCAGTTCCGAAGCCTGTGCCAGTGCCTCCCCCCGCTCCTCCGCCTCCCGGCGGTCTCAACTCCGGATTCCTCGTGAGGACATCCCACACCGTCACGGTTATATCATCCGCATTATTGTTCTCATTCAGCTCCTCAACCATATTATAGGGGTCAACTTCAACAGATATGTTCACATTCTCTTCCACTCTTTGTATATATCCGATGATGGCATCGCTAATTTCGGAGCAGTCCACTTGAAATCCACCGTAACGGTGTTATTTCCTTCGTATGTCCCGTTCAGCAGTTTTATTGTTTGCTCAGAAGGCGTCACCTTCCCTTTGCTCGCTTTCAATCTCACAACGAAGTTCTCTGCTTTGCTCTCTCCCAAGTTACTCACTCTCACTTTTATTGTTTGAGTTGTGCCTGCTTTCACAGATGAAGGAGCGCTCTCAAGTGAAACTGTCAGGTCAGGCAGGTATGTGACCTTTAAAATCGCGTTTGTCACAGTCATATAATCACCTCTGCTTTGAAATTCAGCCTCATCTCCCTGCCCTGATAATTCATCACATCCACCCATTCAGGCTCCGTAAGAGCCATACAGTCATCTCCTCTTTCTCTCCATGCATTTACTGCCACTTCTTCATTATTGAAGAGCAATGCATGTTCAGAATTCTCAGATAACGATGATAAAACAGTAAATAGTTTTGCTCTCCCACTTTGTTTTTATCTAAAGATGTGTCAAATGGAGCTCTCACGATGCATTGTTCTGGTTTTGTATCTTTCTCTTCATTTGCCCATATCACATCAACACCTTCATTAATCCAATATTCCATAAGAGGTGCTGAAGAATCCTTGTAAATTATGAGAAGGAGCATGCCTGATAAGCCAGCCTCCTCTTCCCTGTATGCAACAGCCTCAAGACCCTCTTGACTCCTGATAGCTTCTCTCACTTCATCTGTAACATCATAAACATAAACGCCATATCTGTGCTTAAGTACGTATTCTCACCTTTTATATCTACATATTGCACATCATCAAAATAATTTTGGTCGTTTATATCATTGATATATGCGATTTTTTTCCCGTTAAATTCCATATCAATTGATGGTGTCTCCAATTTTTGCCATGTCAACCAATATAAATAGAGTCTTGCCATTTCAACATCCTCCGCATTAATATGGGGCAAATCAAAATCAATTGAATATGGCTTTCCCATTCTGATGATGAATAATCACTGTTACCAATATCATATATGATGTTTCCGTAAAGTTTTCCATGGGCGACATTTTAAGAGGAATTCCTTTCGCTTTATATCCATTAGTTTGGATACTGTCACTTGCCTTTCCGTCTCATTGTTATACTTCACCCCAAGGGTAGAAATCGTTTCCCTCTATGATATTATCATCTGCGTCCACTACAGCTGAGACAATATATTCTTCGGAGAATCCCTCAAATGGAGGATATATTTTGCCTTCTTCAAATGTAATATTTACGCTCTCACCGGCGTATATGAGCTCATGCGTATGTCTGCTCATCCTCAAAGTAGACTGTTCCATTCAAGTATTTTACTCGAAGAGATATATTAAAATCACTTGCAGGTAAGACAATATTATCTGCGCTTCTCTCTCCATTTCTTATGGTCACATCAATAATATTGGTCTCAGTATCTAAGCAAAGAACATATTTGGGATACACAAATGTTATATTATCAGCAACAAGGTCTATGTAAATCGTCCCAGTCTTGCTGTTATTATCCTCTCTCAATTCAGTTATGTTATTATAAGGGTCAACGATTACTTTCAGTCTGCGGGGTTGTGTGTAATTTTCGGGGTCTCCCCACCTCTGAGGAATGCGTATTTTAACACTTCCACCCGCTTCTATCGTTCCATTTATGTTCTCTCATAATTCGCCCCACTCTATCGCATCTATTTTGAATTCCTTCTACCTGAGAGTGAGTAAAAGAGCCAAATTGTGTCTCCGTCAATCCATGGAGACCATCCACAAAACTCTTCATCATAATATACCTTCACAGGCACATCTCCGTCTTGTTCCTTCTTATCTCAAGGCGACCTCTGTCACGAGCATCAAGCCACTTGAAATGAACACGTATATTTTGCAGCCCCTGTCTTATGGGGTATGCATCCCATGCCCCGCCATCTCCATTTCTCTTTTCTTCGTACTTCGCTCACTTCAAACCTCACAGTGACATTTGATGCATTCTTCACACCCATATTTGCGATGACAACAGAAGCATTCCTATCTTCTCTTGAAGGCGAAATGAATTCTGTTACTGTAAGGTCCGGATAGTTCATCTTTATTTCTTTACGCATTTCGTTGTCGCTCTTACTATCGTTTATCTCGTCTATACAATCAAGAGGGTCAACAATCGCTATCACCTCATAATCAGGGATCGCCCTCAATGCTTATGTTATGCCATACCGCACTCACACTCCCGTTCTTGCCCGGACCCAGCGTGACATTCTCGCGTTTCAAATGTATTATATAAGATGTTCTGTTTTCTTTTTTATGATAAATTGCCCAGTCAGCATCAGGAACTGGAGCAATTGATGAGTTTCTCGTGAGGTTAAGCCACAAATCAACCATGAAAGTTGCAGTTTTCGTGCCGTTGTTCCTCACTATTGCGGTAATTGTCACATCATCTCCGTCCTTTGGATGCAGTGGATTAAATGTGATGTTTTCAATCGTAGGGTCTCGTGAAGCATTCACATTCAAATGGAGAACAAAAGAGTTGTTTGACTCGTTTATCTCTTTTATTGTTTCGTTCCACACAGTAACGTTAATGAAATGATTCCCAGTGGTTGCGAGCCATTTCGTGGTGATGTCTTCGTTTCGTTCCATGTTTTTGTTGCGTTCAAATGCACATTCTCTTTGTAAATTACTTTTTTTGTCTCATATCCGCTGAGAGAGAACGTTGCAAAGGCTATTATTATAAATATAAACGGTATCCCCTGGCACCGTGATATTATAATCTTCCCAATGCAATGATATTCATCATACTCTCTATACCATATCCTATTACCTGTTCCATTATAAATCCCTATTACAGCCACCTATGGTCAAGAGAGTTATCTGATTGAAATGGAGTTGTATTGCATCCACACCCGGCGATGAATAATCGTCAGATTCCGTAAAATGTATCCAATGAGGAGTTTCAGGTCCGAGATAGCATGCATCAGGAGGTATCGGCAAATAAGAATGTGGAAGGCGTTTATTGAAATGATATTTGTATGTGCAATTTTCAATTTCGTAATCCACAAAGCTCACCTCCGCAGTTCCGTTCCGCAGTCCAAGGTTTGCCACCTCTGCGGTTATGTTCGTGGTATCCGTGTCTGATAGATTCACATTATCCGCAGTTACATTTAATACAGTGAAGTCTCTTGTGGGTTTCACATGCATCGTTCGTGCTATGATATTGTCAGCTTTGTCATCTTCAGGCACTTTATTCTCAGGGTCTATCACCGCGATGACCTTGAAATCGCCTGCTCTGACCTCTGTTTGCATCGGAGGAGTGAGATTTACCGAACTATTTACAGGCACGTTGACACCTTCATATAACCACGATGTTCCATTTTGATACACAGGATAGAAGAAGATGATGAAGTCTTCCCAGAGTTCGCCATGAACTTTAACATTTGCAGTATCACCTTGCACTGGAATCCAGCATGATTTTCCTTCCGTTACCTGAGCCCAATTACATACATCATTGAAATTTGACCCGTTCAATACAGCATTCCCCCATCATCATATCAGTTCCACATCGCCATGCATCCATGAGGGTCCACGAATGTTATCGCATTCTTTCTTCGCACGGTCTATTATACGGAGATATACCAATTAGCGCCGGGATAAGTCTTATTCACCCAAACCCAACCATCAGTTGAATGACCGGGATAGGTTTCCCAATAGTCTGGCGAATAATCATAGAACAGAAGCACATTGAAATCTGTTGCGTTCAAACATCCAATATTGGTGATGTTCACGGTGATGTTCACGGTATCCTCGTCATAAGGCTGCGTGGGTTCAAACAATATATCACCATGAAGTCCTAAGGTTTCCCAAGATGTGCTTCCGGTAACTTCAGCACCAGAAACATATATTTCCTTCGCTGCTATGTTGTTCGTTTCGTTCGTCTCGTCTATTTGTCTTCGTAATCAGCTTCCACCTTTATCACATGCTCGCCGACAATCGCAGTCCAGTTGGCATTTACCGATATTATTGATCCTTTTGCTAAGCCCGGTATCGTTTCGTTTTTAATAGGAATATCATCAACAAGGAATTGAATATAGAACTCACTGGCATTTTCTACACCTATATTTGTCACATTTGCGGTTATTGTGAGGTTATCGCCGTGTTTTATTATTTCCTTCTCGCTTATTTGCGAGCCGTTGAGCCATCTGAAAGAGATATTGCAAACTTTAAGGTCGGCAGTTTGCACAGTTATAAACTGTGCCAAGTTGTTATTTGATTCGTTGTATTCCGGAACGGAATTTTCAGGGTCAATAATTGCTATGATGAACCGTTCTCCACATGAGGATGCCGTCCAGTTAGCGGAAATATTCACAGTTTCGTTAATATCGAGTTTTGGAATAGAAGTCGTGAAAATTTCACTGCTTTCTTCTAAGTAATAAACCTTGCTGACCTTCGCATAAGCATCCTCTCTTATTGTCTTCACCACACTTTTATTACCCAATATCCAGGGCGTCCAGCCGTGGAAACTGTGATTATAGCATTCTATCTCTCTGCCCTTACTATCATAAATGCAAACTTCCCCGCCTTCTATTGCGAGGTCAAGATACAGTCGCATTGCAGTCGCATTCTCACGCTCTACTGCTATCGTAGAGAACCCACAATATCTTTCATTTAATGATAAGTCTTCTATATGTCGCCGCGCGCAGTCGTAAATGACAAGGGTGACATTGCTCTCGTTCAACTTTCCACGGTTCGCAATCGTGACATTGATGTAAGCATTCTCACACCGATTGAGAATTTTCGGATTGACACTCAGGTTTTCTACCACAAGGTCTGACGCACGGATGTGAATGGGCTGTGTGTATGCGTTGTTGCTTTCAGTTTATTTCGTCTATTTTCTCCAGCGAATCCACAACCACAGTTATGTTATGCTCGCCTATGACTTCTGGCTTCCACGAAATGTTCACACATCTCGTTTCGTATATATCGTCCTATTTCCATAACCGGGACCGAAAATAACAGTTCTGCTACCTATCTCATGTTCTTTGTCAACCATCAAGATAGAAGCTGACATTCACAGTGCCACCCTGATTCGCATAGTTTGTTATGTTAATGATGCATTCAAAGTCACGTTATCATAAAGGTTTAACCATATTTTACCTGAAGAATCAGGTCTGATTGTTTCATTATTCACCATAAAAGGAGAGATTTGTTACGGTGAAGTCACGAGATTCGTCTCACATGCACTTTCGTATCATGCTGATAATTGTTTGTATTCGTTCTCTTCATAGTTCCTCATGATCGGGTTGTTTGAGTCACATGTATATTATAACTTTCTACTTCCTCACGGTGTGCTATTAAAGGGCACACAAGAGTGACCTCGTTTGACTACTCGCGGTCTCCATGTGCACGGAAACAGCCGTTGAGTTACCGAGCTTCGGAAGACTTCCTTCTTTCTGCGGGTATCGGATTGACCAAGCGATTGATGAACGGCACCTCGCCCATCAGAGGGATTCTTTTCAGATTGATAATATTCGGTCAAATTAATGCGGATATCAGTGGCAGCCATTCTGCCTTGGTTTTCTATGGTTGCGTTTATCCGCACGATGGTCGCCGTCCCAGACAGTTATTTCATCCTCCACTCTCTCATCGGCCGGTTCCATGAGATATATGTTCGCGACTCACGAGGTCAGTTCCGCCTAAATATGCTCCTCTTTCTCCTCTTGTTCTTGCCTTCCACGATTGCCATGACCGTGTAATTCTTACCCGCTGCTTTCGCTTCCAATGGGAAATTGATGTTCCACGAGACATTGCAGAGCTTCTGTTTCGCCAGGTTTCAGCGCCACGGTCTTGGTTGCCAAGAAGGAACCTGGTATTCATCTATCAGAAACTCCACACCTGGAATCGAACCACACTCATAAGACTCATCGCCTCTTGCATTTATTTCAAGCTTCTTGCCATCGCTCCATTCAGTCCAGATATTTTGCCAGCGCACTAAATCGCCATTGGCGTTTCTTTTATGAATAATCGTCCATTTCACTTCCCATCTGTTCTCCGTTTCGTTATGTCCACATGTTCGATTGTAATAAGGCGGAGCACATCCTGGTGTGCCCTGGGATTTATCGGCAGAGATATTAAACTCCTTTACTGGCTTGCGCATTTGCTCCTTCTCCGTATGTCGACATAAAAGCACACCGGGTGACGTCCTTTTGTATCACTCATGTATATGCATTTACTTCATCTCCCTTACCTTTTGGAAAAGTTATATTTATGATAAGCGAAGTGGACTCGCATCATCGGCATCTTCTGGCTCGCCAGCAGCGTCCATGAAGGGTAAATCTGATGCGCAATATCTGTTCTATTATAAACTGATATATCCCTCGTACACATAGAACCAAACAGTGCTGTTCGCTGTCGTGTTCCCGTTGTTTTTTATTTCCACGGTTATATTCACGGTGTCGCCGATATTTGGTGCTGATGGGTTTATAGAGAGGTTTGATATCGTCAAATCGGGAGGAATTATATGTAGCGTGCAGTTCTTCACGTTGTTTCCTGACTGTTACGAGAGGATGATACTGTGAAAAATCCACCTATTCTGTTGTTTGAAATCTTCTGATTCGTCAAATTCGTCATCGGGGTCAACCACAGCAACTATCAGATGTTCGCCACCATGAACATTTGCAGTCCAGTTGAAGAGATATTAGTTGTTTTGTTAACGGGAGCACAACACATTAACAGTGCCAATTCGCTCAAATCGTTCATCTCCAGCCGCGAAATCTGTGTAGTTCACGAAGAATCCTACGCTCACATTCTCACTTACAGCCCAAGATTGCCTACTGTTGCTACTATTGTCACATTTTCACCTTCTCGCACTTTTTCAGGATAAACACTGACATTCTCAATGGAGAAGTCCCAACCTGATGTTGGATAATATCTTTAGACATCATATTGTTCGTTTCATCATTGTCAACCAGAGGAACAAAAGTAACACTCACGTTTATCGTGTAATAACCTCTTTCTGGCGGTTTCCATGACACCGTGATATTTGTTGAGTTGCCAGCTGGCAGATGAAGAGATGTTTGTAGTGTTGAAAACGACATGCCGCTCGTGTTCCTTTGTCCTAAACCATCGAAAATAACAGAGAAATTGTGTGCATCAATCGCACCAAGATTAGCTATTGTCGCGGTAATATTACATTCTGTCCACAAAAATGTTTTCACACGGAATATCTATGTTTGTAACCGCCAAATCAGTGCCATTAACGAATATTTGCTTGATTAATATGTTGTTCGTTTCGTTTTTCTCGGTGAATACATCATGCGGGTCTATGCGGACGGTTATATTATGAGGACCTGCACCTCCGTAAAGTGTGGTCGCGTTCCACGATGCGGTAACATTTTTCGATTCCGATGCATTTAACATCACAGATTCATTTGCAATCAATGCCTCGTATTTATCAATTTTGAACGCAAGGGACTCTGTCTTAAGCAAGCATTTCGCCTTTATCGTGATATTTTTGCTGTATATGTAGTCAGTCCAGCCCTTTTCTTTGATATTCTCAACTAAATTCCCATTTTCGTCATATATATGAATATAGCCGTGAGAGCCCGCCTGAACACGCTTGAAATGAAGTCTTGCGCCGATAACGCCCGGCGGGAGTGAAATAACATCTGTGGAACTACCCATACCTCCTATTTCTCTTTCAAGTCCTACGGTTCTGTTATCATAATAAACTTCCACGAAAGTCCTCCCGCTTCTATTACCGAAGTTAGTTATGCTTGCTTTTATTTCAATGTTGTCGTTAAGAACAGGCTCCTTCCGGCTCGAAATAGATATTAGTGACCGCGAAATCAAGAGAAGGATTCACATCTATCTGCACTGTTCTTGCATTATTCGTCTCATTTAACTCATCTACTTGATTATAAGGGTCAACTTTTACTGTTATATTATGTGTTCCATTGATTGCCCAGCCGAATTCTTGCGATGTCAGATTCAAGACCGAAGGAATATTTGTTGAAGTTCCTGCACTCAAATTTACAGTCTCATTTGCAAGCATCGCCTCGTATGGAAGCATCGCCTCGTATCTGTCAACTGTGAATTCTCCAAAGTGCGATTCTATGCGTATTGTATCGCCATCGCACCATTCTGTCCAATTATCACTTATATCAGACAAAGTATTATATACCGCAATTGGAATCGGATTATCGCCTTCATAAATCTTAATGTAGGAGCCTGCTGCGATATACGAGAAATGAACCCTTATTTTTAAAGCTTCAGGAATCCTAATGACATCGTTGATTGTTCTTCCGCCGGAATAATCTTCTCTTGTTCTTTTGAGTTCTATGCTCTTATTATCATAAAACTCTATAATAGTGCTTCCTCCTCTATTTCCGAAATTCGCTATTGTCGCATTTATTTCAATAATGTCTCCTATTAGAGGCTCAGATGGTTTGAATGTTATATTTGTGACCGCAAAATCATTCCCTTTATGCACACATATATTTATACTCCTGCAATTATTCGTTTCATTGAACTCTTTTACTGTATCATTGCAGTCAACACAAACCTTAAGTGAGTGATTTCCTGCTTTATCAACTGTCAAATCGAATTCCACATGCTTTGTTTCGTTACCTTTACTGAAAACAACAGTCGCTTTATCCAATAAATCGTCATCCATAAATAAACAAACATCTGTTTTTCCACCACAATTTGCAAAATTTGTTATATTTAAAGACACATTTACAAACAACTTTTCACCTAAGAAAATATGAGATGTGTTTAAATCTCGCCACTTTATTGAATAGCTCACCAGGGATGTGAGGGAGAAATCCCTTGATTTCCTCACATACACTTGTATATTCCTCTGATTATTGGTTTCATTAAGCTCTGGGATGAGCGTCATCTGGGTCTGCTGTCACTGTTATGGTATGATTGCCGTAAGTAGCGTTCCAAACTGTGGGGATTGTTACGGAGCTCGCCTGCTTTCAGATTAGTGAATAGCAGTTTCGCCGAAGCGCTCTTTCCTCCCATTTTCCTCATCTATAAATATAACTTTTAATTCACTCACATCTTCATATCCATTGTTCGTGATTGCGGCAGTTAATATTGACAACATCACCATCAAGAAGTGGTTCCTTATCCACGAAGAGACTTGCCACCTGAATATCGATTCTGGCTGGCTTCACGCATATTGTCCTGCTCATTTCGTTATTCTCAACATTTGATTCATTTGGCAAGGGGTATAACACGCACACGAATCGTGTGATTGCCAGAAGCAATGTCCTCATCGTTGAACCATGCGGATGCATTCCACCTCGCCGTGAAGTTAGAAGACTGACCGCTTCCTAATCTCTGTGTTTCATTTCCAAATATCGCCTCATATTTATCAATCATGAAATACAGATAATTTCTTGCATAGGATTCTATTCTTATTTCATCTCCTTCGCTCCAATTTGTCCAAAAATCTGTTATATTAAAATCTCCTGCATCCACCGTGAAATTATGAATCAAATCATCTTTTTTATCGTAAATTCTCACATAACCCCCATCCTGAATTCCCAGCTCAATGAAGTGTATTCTTATTTTTAGGGCTTCAGGCTGAACTATGATGTCATTTCCCTTATTTGTAAAGTTGGGCACATTCCAATAGAATTTGAATATAGAGATGTTCTTTTCGTCGTAGAATATTGTCGTTGCGCATGTGCTTTTTCCTCTATTCTTAATTTCCGCAGTCACATTCACAACATCTCCAATTATAATTTCTGGCTGCTCCATCCATAATTTTGTTACTGCCAAGTCAGTCTGTGTTGGGCTTTTAAGCGTCAGATTAACATTGAAAATGCCTCCTTTTTCTATATCTTCATGTGTTACTATGAATTCTGTGATGTTATATTGACTTCCATCTGAAACATTAAACTCAAGAATATCTCCTTCGCTTATATTTGTAATGAAAAGGTGGAAGAAGTTAGAATAAGTCTTGGCATACCACTTATTTTTTCCATCGCTCACGATTACAATAGGATTGTAACATTCTTCTTTATCATCGTAATATACCCAGCCGAAGATATAGAAAGGTGCTGTAATGT
The DNA here is from genome assembly GCA_024699715.1 of Candidatus Methanophagales archaeon. Classification (GTDB taxonomy): domain Archaea; phylum Halobacteriota; class Syntropharchaeia; order Alkanophagales; family Methanospirareceae; genus Methanospirare; species Methanospirare jalkutatii. Next base: position 44,343 of record JANPRD010000008.1, on the reverse strand, counting down.
TTGTATGTGTTTTCTTTTGTGTAGGTTTTGATTGCGGGGAAAGTTTTGGGGTAGGCGGAGGTGGAGGTGAATGCGTCGGGGAAGATGAAGAAGGTATTGGTGTTTGCGTTATAGGTTGCGTCGGTGAGGGAGTCGTGAGGTTTGTTCGGTTTGTGCGAGGTTTGCGAAGTTTTGAGACACTTTCCAAATCCATGTATGCATTACTGTTCCGTTTTTGTTAAACGCAATAGCAGAGACATTCCATATGCCGACAGTTGCGCTTTTTGTGTATGAAGCATTTATTACGCTCTTGTTCACCTGAATCTCAGTTCCATTTATAAGCCATCGCACATCTACAACCTGGTCAGTGGATATGCTGAATGTTCTTCTTTCACCCTCATAATCACATACTATCATTGATTTCGGTTCAAACGACACGATACTCGGTGCGGATATGTTAAGCGGAGGAGGGATGGCGTTGCAGATGGAAATGTTGAATTCAGTGGGGGGGGGAATTGTTGACGGGCGAAAAGGGCGAAGAGATGTTCTGCGATGTTACAAGTAATGTAAGTATGATGACACACGAAATCTGCGCTTTCTTCCACTTTCCTTTTTTCTTTCCTCTCATCTCCCTTTCCTCTCATCCCTTCTTCATCATCTTCTTCGCTATCTTCGCAAGATATAATAAATAATGAGTGTGTTTATTGCATATGCAAAAAGCACATGTTTTAATTCCATAATGTTATTTATTTTTAGCACGATGTAAGATAGAGGCGGATGGAGGTATGAGGAATAAGATGCCCTTTACGGGGTGCGATATTCCGTGAGGGCGAAAGGGCGCCGATGATGGCGCAGATAAAAGCAAACAGCAGAGGGAGGTGGTGAAAGGATGGAGAAAGGGGTAAGATGTGGATGTATAGCGGCGATATTAGTTGCGGCGATAGTGTTTCTCAGCATACCAGTGGCGGTGGCGGATTATCAATTTAATGGATGGGGACTGACGACGAGGTCAAGTGGCACGTTGAATGGCACTGTTTTCATAGGTAGTGTGGGTTGGAACGGACAAACGACTCTTTCAGGTTCTTTCGATGTGCCTGCTGGAACTGTCAGAAGGCATACTTATATAGTGGTATATGGGGAGGCAACGAGAATACACGAGGCTGGGTGAGTGTTAAGTTCAATGGAAACGAACTAGGTCCATTACATCTTGAGGGCGTAAATGACAACAATCCAAATGTCTGGGCAACCACGCACGGCAAATATTGGTGGTGGTATAATGTGACCAATCGTGTCAATGCAGGGACAAACAAACACAGCGAACGTATCAAAAATCAATGGAACGATTGATGGCAGAGTCTATGGCATCGTTCTTGTTGTCGTGTTAGAGAATAACAGTTATCCTCTAATTCAGTATTGGATAAATGATGGACATGATGCGCTGAATTATGTCACACCATCATAACGAGGAATACAACATATTTCAACGGCACTGTCACAATTGGACCGAACATAGCGGAGTTGACTATGGTTCATCTGACCGCATACGACCCGGTTTGCAGTAATTGCTCTGAATTTAATGGGAATACACTGAACACAAGCATGGTTGATAGCAATACTTTTGAGATAAACACATGGGATGTTCTCAACTATTTGAACACAACTGGTAATCAGTCAGTTTGGTATAGTCGTGGAAATGACGGATATGTCAGTGTTTGCGATGCAATCTTAGTGCTACAAAATGCTTCCATGCCCGACCTCATCGTCAGCGACATCGGATTCCCAGATGTCATAAAGCCGAATACCAACCAGATAATAAATGCAACAATCGTGAATAACGGCACGGCGAATATCACAACTTCTTTCAATGTCAGTTTGTATGTCGACGATGTGCTGAACGGAACTGTAAGCGTGAACGGACTTAACATGAGCAAGAGCAAGGTGGTGAATTTCATGGTGAACTTGTCTGCAGGAACTCATGAATTTAAAGTGATTGCAGATGTGGACGATCAAGTGGACGAACTGAAAGAATGGAACAATGAGCGGACAGAAGTGCACATCGTTGGGCGAGCGATTATCGTGATGAGCGACAGTGATTTTGATGAGCTAGTAAGTGCAGGATTAGCTAATAATATAAGCGGAACCTATTATATAGAGAACCTCACGATAGAGAACCTTACGGGTTACGATGGCATCCATATAGAGAACACAAATGTCCCATTTGTTATAAAGAACTGCACAATCAGGAATTGTCAGGTCTACGGTGGCGAAGGTGGCAGAGGTATATATTTAGGTAACTTATCTAACGGGACAATAGAGGAGAACATGATTCAAGGGAACTACAAGGGCATAATGGTCGTGAAATCAAGATATGTAGATATAATAAACAACACGGTGCAAGATAGCATCGCATCAGGCATAGAAATCTTCCCAAGAGCACTCAAACCTGGATACCTGAATGATACGCAGTTCGTTAGCATAAGAAAAAACACGATTGTGAACAATTCCTATGGCATTGAACTCATGGGATTCTACCATACCGTTGAAGATAATACTATACGAAACAATACGAAATGCGGTATATATGTGTGGGGAAATTGGAGCAAGATTTTCGGCAACGATATAATGTATAGCGGTGATTACGGACTGAAAATGGACAACAGTTCTCACAACTGCGTGTTCTGGAATGACTTCATCTCTAATAATCTTAACTTCACGGGACGGACATCACAGGCATACGACAACACAGGGACGAACTGCTGGAACTGCTCCGTTGATAATCCTTGGGGCATCGGTTACAAATACGGCGGGAAGGTATACGACAACTACACAGGTAATTACTGGAGCGATTACTTGGGAAGCGACACCGATGGCGATGGAATCAATAATTCCGCTTACAGCATTGATGGAGGTGCGGGAGCTCAGGATTACCGTCCACTTATAGAGCCGTGGAATAACTACACACTTGTTAAGTGCGGTGATGCGGGAGGTGATGGCAGAGTAGGGGTGAGTGATGGCCTCAAAATAATACGGGGGGAACCAGTTGCGAGTCGGTGGGCAAGTGATGTAAATTGTGATGGCAGAGTAGGGGTGAGTGATGGCCTCAAAATAATACGGGGGGAACCATTGACATGTTGTAGCTGCTGTAGCTGCTGAAAGAGGTGTGGAAAATGCGGAAAAATGTGATGCACATAAAAATGAAAGTAAAAAACGGTAAAAAAGTGACATATATAGCGATGGCAGCGATGATTGTTGCTTCTATACTTGCAGTAATTGCACCACAGGCTTTCGGTTACTTCCGACCTGTTCCAATACCGCCGGGGGAGGAGGGTATATACTACCTGAGCCCGCCTAATGCCAGTGTGCCAGGTCCAGGAAAGGCGAAGCATGGTTGTGCAAGTTCACGCTAATTCTTCCAAGCGGCAAGATAGGTGGTGGTGCTGTTCACCATCGACATATGATCCGAGATGCGCGAGAGATAACAGGTTGTCAAGCAGAACAGGACGAACTGGAACACTACGCTTTGGCGGTCATGGGATGGATCGATGCTCGCAGCCTGCACATGAGTTCAGTTCTGGGCAACGTACTATGCGCCTATGGGTGTGGAGCTTACCACCTGGGGACTACCATGTCGGCAATCTCACATTAGACTGCTGCTATCGTCGACATGCGGGATGTGCAAACTTCGATTTCGGATACTTGTACTGATGAGACATATCTATACGAATATCCACTTGTGAGTATGATGTACATGAACCCTCTCCAGAGACAGCAGGAGCATTCACCTGCGGTGCACCGGCGGAGGAAACTTACAGCAAAGACCCTTTACGAAGGGCTGGAACTTAGTGTCACTGCCGCTGACACCTTCAGATAACAGCACAAGCAGTGTATCTGGCATCAGTGTGGGACAATGTCAGTGCGGTATATAGATACAATGCAACATCAAAACAATTTGAAAGAGCGAGCACAATGGACCCCGGCACAGGCTACTTCGTTTATGTTACGCAAAACTGCACATGGACATACAGCGGAACACCATACACTTCAATGAGTATTGAGTTAAAGAAGGGCTTGAACATGGTCGGCTGGCTGAACTGCTCAAAAGACATCACAGATGCTCTCTCTTCAATTGCTGGCGACTACTGGTATGTCGCAAGGTGGAATGCGATTGAGCGGAAATTCGAGGTTTACAACCCTGTCGCTCCTCCAGTGTTCAACGACTTCACGACGATGGAGCGTGGAGAAGGATACTTCATAAGCATGAAAAGTGCTGGAACGCTGACGGAGAGCTGCTGATAGACAGAGCAGAAGAGCGAAAAAGTTGCAAGTTTTTTATTTTTTCCCTTTCTCTTCTTTTTTGCGTCTATCCCTTAGCAATAAAAACTTAATTTCAGGCACTATAAAGCCCAAAGAGGAAATATTTCCGACCTCCCATGCATGCTTTTCGGTTGTGTGAAGAAATATGCTTTTTACACATGCTTTTTGCATATGTTTTTATTCCATAATGTTATTTATAACCCTATTTCTCATTCTTCGCATGAAGTATGAGCAAGAGAGGGGATGTGGCGAACATAAGGGCGTTGAAGCGGAGGGGTGTGCCCCTCGCGGGTTGCGAGAGACACCTGAAGGGGCTTCAGAGCGCCGAGGAGGGGCGCTATGACATAAATACCCAAACAAGGTGGAGGTGAGGAAAGAGTAAATGAACGAAAGGAAAAAGGTGGTAGGTATAGCGATGGCAGCGATGATTGTTGCTTCTATACTTGCAGTAATTGCACCGCAGGCTTTCGGTTACTTCCGACCTGTTCCAATACCGCAGGGAGAGGAGGGTATATACTATCTAAGTCCGCCTAATGCTAGTGTGTCAGGTCCAGGAAATACAACAGAAGTGCAAGTTCACGCTAATTCTTCCATGAAGATAGGTGGTGGGAAGTTCACCATAGAATATGATCCGAGATGTGTGAACATAACAGGTTTCAAGCAGAACACGACGAACTGGAACATTCTTGGCGGTCAGGGATGGATTGATGTTTCACCTGACAGAAAACAGTTCTGGGCAACGTATGCGAATACGTTTGACAGGTCACCTGGCGATTACCATGTCGGAAATATCACATTAGAATGTGTGTCGTCGACATGCTGCGTGTCAAACTTGTCGTTTGTCTATGAGACATATCTATCAAATATAACAAGTGACTATGATGTGCCTGGAGAGAACGGCACCTTCATCTGCGGCAAACCATCCCTAATAGTAGACAAGAAAGTTTGGGATGGAAGTGCATGGGTAGACGGTCCAATCACGAATGCAGTAAAAGGCGATGAATTCCGGTTCATGATAAACGTAACCGCAACATGCTGCAACTTCACCAACTTGTCGGTCAACGACACGTTTGGTCCGGGCATGACCTACAATGACAGCGCAAGTCCAACACCTGCCGCAAACTCGAGCATCGGGTCTCAAGGTGGCTACGTAAATTGGACATTCCCAACACTTAACAGTGGCCAGACGGTGACGATGTACTTCAACGTAACTATGAACAAAGATGAGGGTTGTGACTTCAACCGTGTTAATGTAACTGCGTGGTGTCCGGAGACGGGATTCGTAGGGTGGTATTCTGACGAGGACGAGGTGATGATTTGTACAAAAAGACCTTACGAGAAGGAGATATACTTCGTGCCGCAGAACAGCAATGCGTCTTACTGCAACACCACTGAAGTGGAAATATGGGTGAACGGCACAGGAATGTTCCAGTCGGGGCAGATAAACCTCACTTACGACCCCAAATGCGCAGAAGTCGTTAATTGGGTGCGCAACACCGATGTGTTCCCGCATGGCAACGACTGGCCAGATGTATTGGTGCAACCGGGAGAGCTGTGGATAACATTCGCAAGGAACGACGAGATAGACGGTAATTACATGGTGGGGACGCTCACGATTCACTGCAATAATACATGCAACTGCACGACGAAGCTGGACATCGGATGACATTTGAGAAGTTGCGCGATGCGTGTGCAGACACAGTGCACTGTTTGACCAGCGATATGAAGCAGATAAGACAAAGTGGAGAGACGGTAACTTCACATGCACTAATCCGGACCTGATTGTGACAAAGATAGAACTGAACAGGATGCTCCAGGGCTTGGAGACCGTGCAGTAGGACCGACGAACCACACGGGTGCGAAGAGAGAATGCAATAACATAAGCGCAACGATAAAGAACATAGGAAATGGCGCCGCAGGACCGTTCTATGTGCGCTTTAATGTGAGCCACATGGGCGGTCCTGAGGAGATGCTCTGCGAAGTGCCTGTCAGGGGTCTTTCTGCTGGCGCAAAGACAACGGTTGATTGCAAGTGCAAGTGGTATCCATTTGCAAACGAGGACTACACAGATTAATGTGACTGCTGATTCTCTAAATAATGTGACAGAATGCAACGAAGCTAATAATATGCTGACAAGAGATGTGACGCCTGTCGTTAATGGCTACAAAGGTGACGGCTGGCAAGATGGCAGGAGGATAGATACTTACTACACACAACACAGGGACACTACAATGCGCTATGCTAGTTTGCGCCACTACTATCTGCACTGGTAACATAGCAGCATACCTGCAGTAAGGATGCGCCGACTGGACGGTTATGCAGTGAGTTGGACGAAGGATAACTGTCAATTCCAAATGGTGCGACGATTAAGAAGGCACTGCTGCTATGTCTATTATGCATGGGACAAATCGCTGATGGAGACGACGAAGCATGTGACGGTTACTATGTCGATTCACTTCAACGGCATATCTACACGATGGCTGAATGACACTCACTACAGACAGGAAGGGCTTCGGTAGCTATTACTCCAACGGGAATGCTGGTCTACGATGTGACAGCCGACTTGACGCCGTATGGCACGAACAAAGCATGTTCATCTCACGAACCCCCATGCCGAGTGGTATACGATTGCAGGGCATGGTTCTCGTCAGTGGTTTACGAGCATCCAAATGAGCCTGAGCGGATAATCTATCATCAATGAGGGATTCGACATGCTGTATGCAAGAGATACTACGGCGTGAGCCGGAAGAGGCAACGACCTACGCTATATTCAATATCACTGAGGACATTAGGAAGTTCGCAGATGCGAGGTTAATAACAATCGCTCCAGGTGCGGGTGAGCCTGCACAAGAACAGGCTGTTACTTCAATGACAACGGCTGGAAGGGCGATCTGACAGGAGCCACTTGTAGCCGGACAGGTGGAACTCTGGCATAATACGAGAACCGAATGTGACATTATATCACTCAAACAGGGCGAGAACATCGCGGAGTTCCAGAGCCACATTCCAGAGCAGGCGATTACTTCTGCATGGCGAATGCGTTCTTAATACTGGAGAAGGGCAAGAAGAAGGTGGTAGAGATTGTGCCTGCGAATGTGACGGTGCAGCCGCAGGACCAGTTTGACATTGAAGTCGTTGTTGATCCATACACGGCAATTCTGAATGGCGTGATGGGGATGTCTACGCTGTGCAATATACAATCAAGTATGATCCGAGTGTGCTGAGGGCGGAGTCGCAAGTCTCAGGAGACTTCTTGAGCCAGGACGGGAACAAGACAATGGTCGTTGTCAACAAGATAGACCACGCAACAGGGACGATTGAGTATGCGGAGACGAGGGTTGGCACTGACACTGGCGTGACACGCAGAGGAACAGTTGCAAAAATACAGTTCACTGCAATCGGAGAACCTGGAGCAACGACATCTATTAACATAACAGAAGTAGTCCTCGTAGACTCTGACAAGCAGGAGAACAAGTGGTATGAGGTTCACAACGGCACAGTCACGATATACAAGAACAAACCGCCTGTGATTCTCTGCGCAGGTTCAAAGCATCTGATAAACAATGCGCAGAAGAAGTATGAATCGCTTGCGGTGCTTTGCGTGAATGTCACGGATCCTGATGAGGAGAAGGGCTACAACATTTCATACATAAGATGGTCATTCGGAGACGGGCAGTATGGAACGACTGAGGGCGGACTGCCATGCGACCCGCACAGTGGCGTCTGCTGCATATGCAAGAACCACTCATACATAACATGGAAGTGGAACTCATCTACAAACAGCTACGAACCGCTCAAAGCGAGTGTTACCGTGACGGATGATGGATGCCCAGAGATGAGCACCACGGAATACTTTGATGTGATTGTATACATGGCTGGAGATGCGAACGGCGACGGTGTCGTGAACATCCTTGATGCAGTATGGATAGGTAAGCACTTCGGCGAGAAGTGCGACGGAACTGCTGCGACATGCTGCGGTCATGTATGGAGCAGCGAAGAGCAGAGTGGCGCCGACCTGAACAACGACTGCGAGATAAACATATTGGATGCAGTGATTGTCGGAACGATGTGGGGACACGCAGCATGGTAAGCAAACCAATAGGAACAGGAAAAAATGTTGAAAATTTTTCTTTTTTCCCTTTTTGCTTTTTCAACGGACTTAAGTTTTCTTGTATGAACATCCCATGGACACAAAGTCGAATGCCTCTAAGACCAACACACCGAGCAAGACCTCCATCCGACTATGAACGGAGCTATGGTAATATTTATGAGGAATGAATGTGGAAGGAATTACATTAAGGATTGAAAAGTTAATATTTATATAGAGGGCGGAAGAGAAAGAGGTGAAGGAAATGATGGGGATTGGAGTGAGAAGGGGAACTGTGTGTTGTTGCGCATTGCTTCTTATGCTTTTATGTCTAACGACTGCAACATCCGCAACGCCAAAGATAAGCGTTTAGTCCATCGTTCATAGAGGCATCCCCCGGCGAGAATTTCACAATTGAGATAAGAATAGAGCCAAATGGTGCAGAGATATATGCTGTTCAATACGATTTATACTTTAATCCGAACATATTGAATGCAACTTCGCAATCGCAGGGGAATTTTCTATCACAAGATGGTGAAAATACAATCGTTCTTGTGAATGAAATCAACAATACTATCGGTAAGATTGAATATGTAGAGACAAGAATGGGTGTAGAGAAAGGTGTGAAAGAGGCTGGCGTGCTCTCATCCATTTCATTTGAGGTCATAGGAACGGGGACGAGTGTGCTAAAGTTGAGCAATGTGATTTTAAGCGACACCAACGCCACTCCTATTGAAGCTACCATAGAGAGCGGGAAAGTTGATGTAAGTGCGCCTGCCACACCCGCAACCACAGCTCCCCTCTCCTGCACCTTCACCTACTCCCACTTACACGGACATCACTGTTGAAGATGCATACGAAATGTATGAGGAAAATCCGGCACAAATTACATTCTTGGATGTCAGAACGGAGGAAGAATACAATGCAGAGCATATACTTGATGCCGTAAATATTCCTCTTTCGGAGTTAGAGGGGAGGATTGGAGAGTTGGATGCGACAAAGAAAATCATTGTTTATTCGCAGAGTGGTAAAATAAGCAGGGATGCATGCGAGATATTGGCGGAGAATGGCTTCCACGCTTACAACATGCTCGGAGGCTTAGATGCTTGGAGACTTAAATACCCAGAACTGCTATACAAACCTCCTACTCCCTCTCCTTCTCCGCTTTCGCCTACACTTTCACCCACGCCAACACCGACGACAACACCTTCGTCGCCCTTGTTGTCCCCTACGCCTTCCGCTGCTACCGCCTCTCCCATACCCGCTACTACGACGCCTTCACCACACACTCCGCAACAAGGATGGAAGCGAATACCGGGCTTTGAAGTCGCAATTGCAGTAGTCTCTCTGGCACTCTTCTACATGAGGAGAAAACGGAGGATGTGAAAAATGGGAAATTTCAGGAAGAGAGGGAAGGAGGCCGTTTTAATCTGCGTCTGCATAGTGGTAATAGCGATAATGCCAGCAACTGCGCCATCAATGCCAACAGTAAGCGTTGAACCCTCACATCTGAAAGTATTTCAGAATGAAACATTCACAATAAACATAACAGTGAATCCCGCTGGATATGAGATATACGCTGCTCAATACGATTTATACTTCAACCCAGACATATTAAATGCAATATCGCAATCTCAGGGGAATTTCCTATCACAAGATGGTGTGAATACATGTCCTGTAAGAAATGAAATCAACAATACTATCGGTAAGGTTGAATATGGAGAGACGAGAATAGGAGTGAAAAATGGCGTCACAACCCCAGGCACATTAGCTTCTATCACTTTCAAAGCTATTAAATGTGGCAGGAGTGGGCTGAAATTAAGCAATGTAATCTTAAGTGACACAAATGTGACAAAGACTAATGTAAGCAGTGGAAATGTCATAGTAGAGCCTATTATTCCCTTTTTAATCTCTGGCTCAGTGATACATAGCAGTGGAAAGCCCGTTTTACGTCCTGAGATCACAATCACAAATCTGAATACTTCTGAGGGGCTAATTGCGAAAACAAGTGAAAGCTACTACCAAGTTTTAACGGACTCCACACATGTTTGTGCTGGGGACATTTTGCATTTCCGCATAAATGCCACCACAGTTGTTGAGTTTAATTACACTGTAACGGAAGATGACATGAGAAGAGGGGGTTTTGAGAAGGACATTGTGCTTGGTGCGATGTTTGACACTGGAAGAGGTGAATATCCAAGCATCGCAGGCATACACAACGGCACAATTACGCCTAAACATGATATTATTGTCAATTGCATTTACACCTATCCTTGCGAAGGGACAGGTGGTCATACTGAACATGTTATAATTTACAACGGCACAGAAATAATAGCAGAAGCTCGCTGGAATGGTTATATTGACGACTACTATAACATTACTTTCCCTCATACTTTTATCCTTCTTGCAAATCACACATACAATTACACGATAATAACAGGCTCTTATCCGCAAATACACCACACTAATATCTTAGAAACGGATGATGGAGTCATCACATGTAGCGAATTTATTGATGTGAATGGTAGAAGATATACGGACTGGATTCCTGCCATCAGGTTATACTATCGTATAAGCCCCACCGCTACAAGCAATAGAACAGAGAATATTAAGGTGCGAGACGCATGAAAGGTGGGAAAAGAATCATACTTATTAGTATTTTAGCGGCGCTTGTGGGCGCTCTTTCATTCTTTTCCTTAATCACTGCGCATGTTGAACCGGAAATTGTTGAAATATCCGCATCACCGGTAATAAGTGTCGAACCCTCTTATTACAGAGTTGAAGAAGGGGATAATTTCACAATTAACATAACAATAGACCCAAAAGGTGAGGAGATATATGGCGTTCAATATGAGTTATATTTTAACAATTGTATATTAAGAGCGGTTTCGCAAACGAAAGGGGATTTTCTCGGTCAAGATGGTATTCCTACATGGGAAGTAGTGAATGAAATTAATAACACTATGGGTAAAATTGTATATGCTGAGACAAGAAAGGGAGTGGATTATGGAGTGATTTCCCCCGGTATAGTTGCGAAAATAAAATTTGAGGCGGTTAAGCGGGGTAGAAGTCATATAAATCTGTCGTATGTATTGCTAAGCGACCCTTTCGCAAAGCCTATTCACCATCTTGCTAACAATGGTAGTGTGGATGTAATCTTATCTGTCCCCTCACCTCTTTTAATTTCAGGCAATGTATTTTACGACAATGGCAGTAAATGCCTCAATCCCTCAGTTAATATAAAGAATTTAAAGACTTTTGAGGAATGGAACGCATATACGAATGAAAATAGTAGCTATTATTATTGTCTTCTCACTTATCCGTTTGATGTAATTGAAGGGGATGTATTACAATTTGACGCCATGAGTCGTGACAGGTTATATATTAACTCATCTATACACACTTTAACTCGCGAAGAAATAGAAAAAGGGTTTTTAAACCTTAACCTCACACTCAAAAGAAGAATAATAAGAGATGTAGGCATTCCCACTGACTTCTATCCTGAGGGAAATGGTATAAAAATAGTGAATGAGCGAAATGAGGAAGTATCTCCTGAAGAAATGCAAATAGGCGAGAAATATTACATCATTTACAAAGTTGTTAACTATGGTGAGCAAGATGAAATGGTAAATGTGACGGTAAGGGTTTCAAATGAATCTTGGAGCTCACTTATTCCACCTATTCATGAATGGTTCATGGAACCGGGAGATTCCATTGAAGTTCCTCACCCCCCCCATCGCGCAAGTAATTGCTGGGATACCTCAGGTCTTTCCCCTGGTTACTACAATATTTCAGTGAAATCAAGCATCCGTGAAGATAATAACCCCGATTTTAACCCGGAGAATAATGAAAGGATTAGAGAAATTCCCCTTGGCGTCTCTCCTTCTCCAACACCTTCTCCAAGCCCTTCACCAAGTCCTTCCCCAAGCCCCTCTCCTTCTCCAACACCTTCTCCAAGCCCTTCACCAAGTCCTTCCCCAAGCCCCTCTCCTTCTCCAACACCTTCTCCAAGCCCTTCACCAAGTCCTTCCCCAAGCCCCTCTCCTTCTCCAACACCTTCTCCAAGCCCTTCACCAAGTCCTTCCCCAAGCCCCTCTCCTTCTCCAACACCTTCTCCAAGCCCTTCACCAAGTCCTTCCCCAAGCCCTTCTCCTTCTCCAACACCTTCTCCAAGCCCTTCACCAAGTCCTTCCCCAAGCCCTTCTCCTTCTCCGAGTCCCACGCCTTTTCTAAATGACACTTCACCTCCTATCTGCATAAATTTCTCTCCTGAATTTGCGACAAGTGACCCTAAACCTGAAATCTCTGCGGATATTGTGGATAATTATGATGTGAATAGTAGCAGCATAAAGATGTATGTGCAGAATATTTCTGTTCGTTTTGAGGCGTTTCCAATAAGCAGAATTGTGAATGGAAATATATACAAAGGATACAGGGTGAGATGCCCTCTTGAGTATAAATTTGAGAATGGTGATGTCGTATTTGTGAATTTATCTGCGGAGGACTTCTCAGGGAATAAGATGGAGCATGCGTGGAAATTTATTGTTGACCTTGAACCTCCTCGTATCCACAAATTCACTATTGACATCCGTAATGAGTCGCCATACGCAACAAATAACCCGAATCCATTAATTTCTGTTGATATAATTGATGAGGAAAGTGGCGTTAGAAATGAGAGTATACGGATGTATGTGGATGGTTTCCCTAGATGGCATAAGAGTGAGAGCATAGAAAAAGGGTTAAGAATTTTCTATCAGGTGAATAATTTTCCTGAAGGTCTTGAAGGCATTCATGAAGTAAATGTAACTGCAAAAGATAATGTGAATCATTCCTCAAACAAAACTTGGTATTTCAGCGTGGAGCCTGTGCAAATAAAAGTTGAAAATGTTTCTGTTTGCGAGAATGAGACGGCACATACGCACATAAAGATAGAAAATGTATATAATAAAGTGAGAAGAATTGAAATTTTATTGACTTATGAACAATCAATTGTGGAGGTTTTAAATGTAACAGGTGTCAATTTCTCAATTAAATATGAGATAAAAAACGCATCTGTATTCATAAATGGGACATCAAAGGGGAGGATGAGCGAAACGGTTGATGTTGCGAATATATTACTGAGGGCAAAAGGGAGCGCAGGAAGTGTAAGTCCTCTGAATATTTCAGTTCTCAAAATAGAGACACCCGAAGGGTCAGGTTTGCTTTATGAGGCGAGGAATGGGAGTTTAGAAATCATAACCCGTCCATCACCTCCTCCATCTCCAACTCCAACTAATACTCTCCCTCCTAGTTCGGAGGAAGGCGGGGGTTCTGGTGGTGGAGGGGGAGGCAGAGTGGGCGGCGGTTATATGCCTCTTACCGCACCAAGACAGACCGAGACGCCATCGGTGGGGAGGAATGTGGAAGCTGTTGAGAAAACACCGCAACCGAGAGCAGCGGGCATCCCTCAAACCTTGTCTGCTCTCACCCCTACGCCCACATACTTCGCCTCTCCTACGCCTGCCTCTGAGTCCTCTTCAACACCACTAGCACAATTTCCGACGATAAAATTGTTCATAATAATCGCAATAATCGCCTGTTCTGCTATAATTGTAGCAGTTCTATATTTGATACTTAGGCGAAGTAAGGAATAAGGAAAAAATTAAAAGTTAATTTTTCTTCAGCTCGTTCAGTAATCACACCTTCCTCCTTGCTCACAGGAGAGCGATTTTCACCGCAAGACACCCACAGTGTGTAAATTATATGTTTTTTACACATGCTTTTATTCCATATACTTATTTATATTTTGATAGAAACTGATGTGAGCAAAGCGGGATGGGGTAAAAATGACGGCTGAATGCTATGAATGTGCTACCGCAGAGGGTATGGCGGAGCATGATGGGCGAAAGTCTCTCAATGTAATAGAAATGATGCGGATTGGCGCCGATGATTGCGTGAAATGCGAGTGCAATACGCATTACGCAAAAAATGAATCAGAGGATATTCCCGCTAAAAGCGGAAACGGTCGTGCTGAGCGTTCTCGTGAGAAAATGAATGAGCAGCGTGTGAGAATGATTATGAGCGACTTGCGTCACTTTCTTCTCAGTCCTTCTCTCTGCGAAATTTTCGTCGGTTCTAACAGAAATGCACCCTGGCAGGGCGTGGTGCGAGAACATGGATGTGTATCGTTGCGATTACGAGACGAAGAGGGGCGAACACCTAAATAAAGGGAGGTGATTAAAGAGGGAAATGAGGGGGAGAGGAGCTGGGGTGCTGATTGGAACGCTTGCGTTTGTGTTTGCGCTTATTGTATTTGGTGTTCCTGTTGCGCCTGTCAGCCCTTGCGGAGATGTTGACACCTACGGAATTACAATTGTAGATAGTTACCAGACATATATAAATATTATGTATAAATCTAAAAATCTGCCGAATTATTACCAGACAGGAACCGAAGAGCCACCAACACCACTTATTATACATGGCTTTGTGTTTTACGAGAATGGAACTGAATGTAACAATCCAACTGTAAGCATAACAAACCTGAACACGGGAGGGAAATGGGTGGCAGAGACGCACAATGACAGTAACTACTACCTACTTATGCTCGTTCATGGCAGGGATGCAAATGTGAGTGAGACACTGCAGTTCAATGTTGAAAGCCCAGATGGAAGTCAATTGAACACTACAACTCACAAAATAACATGGGAAGATGCGAATAAAGGTGGAATTTTCTTCAATATATCGCTCAAGCCAATTCATGATGTTTATATCGATACCGAATATACAGGAACATACGGCACCGGAATAAGAATTGATAATGCAACAGTGGAGGAAATACCGTTAGATTGGAATCTAACTATTGGAGAAACATATCACATCAAGTTCAAAGTTGTGAATAATGGGACTGTTAAGCCAGAGCGGGCGAATATAACAGTTGAAATAAGCAATGGAACATGGAGAAAGGTGCTGGATGCATACGAAAAAGACATAAATAACTACCACAGAGGTGATGTCATCATGGGATACTTCGGGTCTCGCACCTGGAAATTACACAATAACGGTGAATGCGAGCATACCTGATGATGCGCATCCAGAGGACAACAAGCGAACAAGGGAGGTCATGCTGGAATTACCGCTCTACCCCCGCACCAAATATCACATCTTGGTATCCTGAAGAGACAGTTATTGAAGACATAGAGGGTGCAAAAAGAACTTTTAACATATCAATAAATCAAACGGTAAATGTAATTTGGCGGATAAATGGGACGGAAGTGTTCAATCAATCGGGAGTAAATTTCTCAGAATACACGAATGAAAGTGCTGTTGCGGGTTATTGGGAGGTTACTGCTTATGTTTTCAACGAAAATGGTAGCGATATGCACACATGGTTATGGTCGGTTAAAGACATAACTCCACCTGCGAGCGTTTCTGACTTGCATAACATAACTTACGAGCAGAACTTTATTAATTGGACATGGATTGACCCTCCGGATGCCGATTTCTCTCATGTTATTGTATATATAGATGGGAAATTTGCGGGAAATGTCACGAAAGGCGTTCAGTATTACAACGCAACATCGCTTGAACCCAACACGGAGCATACAATAGCGACAAGAACTGTTGATATTTGGGGCAACATAAACGAAACATGGGTTAATCACACTGCTCGGACTGCTCCCGATACTACACCACCAGAAATCGTCAATTACGAGCCGAAAGGTGCGAATGTTCCAATTACTGCGAACATAACTGCAACATTCAGCGAAGAAATCAATCCCTCTACTCTTAATAATGAGACGATAATTGTGGAAAACAGCTCTAAACATAGAGTAAAAGGCAACATATTCTATGATTCCGAGCATTTCAAGGTGATTTTTGACCCATTATGCCTTGAATATAACGAGACTTACACCGTAACGATAACGACAGGCGTGCAAGATGTTGCGGGGAACAACATGACATCAAATTTCAGCTGGAATTTCACGACAGAAAAGCCACCTTCAACGGTTGTAATCATAGAAGATGTCTATGCCGCTCCAAATGAAAGCGTAACTGTGCCAATTATTGTTCGTAATGTTGAGAATCTCGGCTCTGGAACGATAAATGTGACATATAATTCATCTGTTGTTCATGTTATAAAAGTGGAAACGGGGGAAGGGAATGCGCTTGAAGTTCAATCTTGGAATGCAGATAACACGGAAGGGATTGTGAGAATAGTCGCTTGGAGCGCAAATGAGTCAAAGAGCGGAGATGTAATATTCGCAAATGTCACTTTAAAAGCGGTGGGTCATGCCTTGGAATTCAGCTACTTGAACATCTCCGTCTATGACCTCACTGAATATTATAACTACACGAAAATCCAATGCACGGTGCGGAACGGCACATTCTTCATAAAAGATATTGAGCCGCCTGTCCTCACGAACGCATCCGCCTCTCCTGCAATTATTCTGAGCGACACGGGACGACCGAGACCTCCCGGAACAAATATAACGAGGCTGAATGTCACTGTGACGGATGCGAGCGGAATCGCAAATGTCACAATCAATCTCTCATCCATAGGAGGAGCAAGCAACGCAACGATGCATCGCATAAATGGCACGAACATCTGGACAATTACGACGAATGCAAGCGCAGGAGCGAACATCACGCATGCACTCACCGTTACCGCCTGCGACATCTTCGGAAACTGCAACACTACAATCATCAATCTCACCGTTCTTCTGCGTGGAGATGTCGTTCGTGACGGTCAAATAACATCAGGAGACGCATTATACATCGCTAAATTCCTCGTAGGAAAGGAAGAAACGATAGATATGCTCGTTGCGGACATTGTTCCTGCTGAAGGTGATGGCAGAATCACATCCGGAGATGCCCTCTACATCGCTAAATACCTCGCAGGGAAAGAGGAAATGATGCCGTGAGGAAGCATGACACGCTCTCCACAGCCTTTTCGGCTCACTCAAAGAACTGCGGTCCTCCTCCTATTTTTCATTTTATTTACCATGCTCTATCTTCTCCTGTTCTACCCCCTTCCAGCATCAGCAATTCCAGAAGTGAGAATGGAGAATGTGGAAGTTACTCCAAACAGCACGATAACTATACCCATTATTGTTCATAATGTTGAGAATCTCGGCTCTGGAACGATAAATGTGATATATAACCCCTCTATTGTCCGTGTCGTGAATGTTAAATCTGGAACAGGAAATGCGCTTGAAGTTCAATCTTGGAATGCAGATAACACGGAAGGGATTGTGAGAATAGTCGCTTGGAGCGCAAACGAGTCGAAAAGCGGGGATGTCATTTTCGCAAATATCGCATTTGAATCTTTAAAGGAGGGCTTTTCTTTCTTGAACCTCTCAGTCCGCGATTTAACAGATTGTTTCAACTACACAGAAATTGATTTCACTGTGAAAAACGGCTCAATCCTCGTTAGACGCTCTACTGGTGGAGGGACAAGCGAAGGTGGCGGTGGAGGGGGTGGAGGGGAGGCGGTGGTTATATGCCTCTTACTACACCAAGACAGACCGAGGCGCCATCAGTGGTAGAAAGGAAGGTAGTAACTATCGCATGCATAGAAGCGGGGAAGCCAGAAACCGCATCCTTTGAGGGATTAGATGTGTATAATATAACATTAATTGTGGATAAAACGGTGTATAATGTGAGCATAGTGGTGGAGAAATTGGCGGAAATAGAGGGAATTACAGCTGCTCCGGGAATTGTTCTTTCTTATTTTAACATCACAGTTACGAATTTGACGGGTGTGAATGTGAGTGCGACGATAGAGTTCAAGGTGAGCAAATCATGGATGAGCGAAAATAGCATAGAAGAGGAAACAATAAGACTCTACAAATATGAAGAGCGAGAGGGCATCGGAAGATGGCTTGCACTTCCCACATCTAAAATCGGCGAAGATTCTTCCTTTTCATACTTCTCCGCTGAAACTTCAAGCTTCTCGCTGTTCGCAATCAGCGGCGAGGTGAAATCTGCTGGGAAAACACCGCAACCGACAGCAGCGGGCATCCCTCAAACCTTGCCTACGCTCTCTCCTACCCCCTCCCGCTTCCCTTCTCCTACGCCTGCCTCGGAGCTTACTCCAACGCCAATAGCAACAACACCAATAGCACCAGCACCATCCCTGACAATAAATTGGTTCATAATAATCGCAATAATTGCAAGCTCTGCTATAATTGCAGCAGTTCTATATTTGATACTTAGGCGAAGTAAGGAATAAGGAGAAAAAAATTAAATTTAATTTTTCAGCTCGCTCAACAATTACTTTTATATTAGTCTAACTTGCCACAGAAGAGCAATTTTAACCGCCCCACATACTCTTTAACGCAACGACTCCCAGCAGAATTAAAATCAGTATCACTTGTAGCACATTCATGCTAATGTATTCACATTTCAAATAAAAATCCCTACTCAAGGAGGAGAAGCCCGAAGAAGAAGATTTTCTCGTAGGGCGATGTCAATACCTTGATCTCATATCCCGCATTTCTGACCGTTTGGAACACATCTATGCCACTCGCCTCCATGGATGGACGGGTTTTGTGCTGAAATCGGCAGAAACGCTTCACCGCAAAATCAATATTGTCTTCTTTCTCAGGAATGCAAGGGTCACAGTAAGCACAAGGCACCGCATACAGAGCGAAAGCCTTGTAGTAGCCTGAGAGGAATGCGTGTCGCTCCATCTCAAACATCTTGTCATACATATCCTTGATTGCATCCCAGAGGAAGTGATGAATGCGCTCAGGCGGCACTTCATAGTTCGGCTTCGCCTCAAATCTTGCGAGAATCGCTGTCTCGTAGCATCTCAATAATTTCCGAGTCTCTTCCACAGGTGGCACATAAGGCGGACAGTTCAAATGCTTCCCGTATGCCTTGCATCCGAACATGCACTTCCATCGCACCCACTCCGCAACTACAACTTTCTCCGTGGAAATCACTTTGAAATCCGAGTGAATCTTTCGCAAATCCTCCAAAAGCTCCTCAAAATCCTTCTTCATACCCATCCCTCACACGCTCACGCTCATGCTCTCTCTCTCATCTTATCCTACGCTCACACACACTCCCTTGCCCCATTCCATTCTCTTTTACCTCCGCTTCCCCCGCCCTCTTTTCTCTACTTTCTCACAACGCCGATGCAACGCCGATGCAACGCAATGCTCACCGACACTGAAAATCTCAGAGCTCGTGTTCGGGGGCGGAACCCCGCTTAGGTCGCAGGATTTTGACAGCATCCTCTCTGAGAAGCATGTTCGTGAGAGCGGAGAGCGTGCAGAGTGTTCCTCTGCCCTCAATCACACCATTTCCGGGAATTCTCGCCCTTATTAATCCATCAATTGAGACTTCAACCTCCACATTAATCTCTGAAAGCCTGTTCAGAACGATATTTCCGAGCGAGCCGACTGACTTTCCGACCCAACAGTGCTTCAAAGGGCATATATTGCAATAAGCTTTGAACTGTTGAGCGGATTCTTTTGGTGAGAAGCCCGCAACGACCTCCGCTTTCACCATGCCGTAGACCATGCAGCAGGCAAGCACCCTCTCTGCGAGCATTTCGTTGCCTCGCTTAATTGAGACGAAGACTTTGCCGTCCTCCATCTCGTAGATGTTCTCAACGCCCTGCTCATACTTTATTTTTCCAGTGTTCCGCTTGCCTGCGAGCCTCTCTCTTATCTTCTTCGCAAGCTCCTCGTTCCGAGATGCGCCAATTACAACCGCACAAACGGGACAATAACACACTGGCGACTTGAAGAATGTGTTACCTTGAGCGTCAAACGCTTGGGCGACGACGCCTATGCCCTCCCTGCGAATGACCGTTCTGCCGCCGATTTTTTTCGCCTCCTCAAGAGCGATGCTCGCAGGCGTAATCACACGACCGTAGCCGTAGATTTCACCCGTCCTTCGCAAGTCCTCTTCGCTCGTGACGACGGCAGAAAGCTCTGAAGCGAAAGGTTCTGGAATCACTCCCGCATCTAATTCGGCTGAAAGTATTGCAGATGCACTCACTATGTCCTTGCCTTCACCCACAACCTCCCCTTTATTGTCATAAATTTTCGCAATAACGCCGTCAGGTCGCTCGTAAGTGACAGCTTTTCCTCCTTTCTTGCATATCATCTCAAGGACATCATGACATATTCCGCAGGCGCCCTCTCTCCTGTTCAACGATTGAAGCTCCGCTCGCACATCCTCTACCCAAGACATGCTTCTTTGAAATTTCTTTCCGCTTTATATCTGCTTTTCTCAAATGTTTCATTCGTAGCCTTCGCCTCTCCGCCAAGCACGGAAGTCAGCAAGGATTGCAGCATACCTTAATGCCTTCGCAGAAATAGGAAGGAATGGGAGAAGTGAAGGTGCTTGGTGTTGACCTCGCAGGCTCTCCTCACCGAATATCAGGCATTTGCGTCCTCGCTTTCCATGCAGGAGGAGAGAGATGTAAGGAAGAAAACAAAAGCAAGAGGAGCGGTTTTAACAACAAAAGGAGAGGCGTGGGAAGAAAGTCTCTTGCGTTTTTCAGCATGCTATTTCCGTTCAGTGCGAGCAGACGAGGAAATATTGAGCGTGGCTCGTGAAGAGAAGCCTGCGGTTGTGGGTATTGACGCTCCTCTCTCGTTCAGCGGGAAGCCTTTCAGGGATTGCGACAGTGCAGTGAGGCATTTATGCCCTGTTCTACCGCTCACATTCAGCGGAATGCGGAAACTTGCAGAGCGAGGCATGCGTCTCGCATCAAAATTGAGAGCATTGAGGAGTGCAGAAGGGAGGCGTGTGGATGTTATTGAGGTTTTTCCTCGTGCTTCAGAGAGAGTGTTTGGAACTCGGATGAAAGAGAAATTGAAGGATGTGCTTTCACTTGCGAGAAACAGGCATGAATACGACGCATTCCTCTGTGCGCTCACCGCAAGATGCTATTTTGAGGGTAAATTTCAGGCTCTCGGAGCAAAAGAAAAGATAATAGTGCCTTTAGTTTAGCTCACTCTTGCTCGTGCCTCCGTTTTTGCGGAATGCTTTTAAGGTTTAGCGTGCAACTGTGCATGCGAGATGTGGCGAGAAAAGATACTATTGGACGAGGAGGAGATACCGAAGGCGTGGTATAACATTCAGGCGGACTTGCCTTCGCCTTTAGACCCGCCGTTGAACCCGCAGACGCTTGAGCCTCTCAAACCAGAGGAGCTTGAGGCAGTCTTCCCGAAGGAGCTAATTCGTCAAGAAATCAGCACGGAGCGCTGGATTCCCATTCCTGAGGAGGTGCGAGATGTCTACAGGCTCTGGCGACCCACTCCTCTCTACCGAGCGAAGAGGTTAGAGGAAAAATTGAAGACGCCTGCACGCATTTACTACAAGTGGGAAGGGGTTTCTCCGCCGGGAAGCCACAAGCCGAACACGGCGGTCGCTCAAGCATATTTCAACATGCGAGAGGGCGTTGAACGCCTCACAACAGAGACAGGCGCAGGTCAGTGGGGTTCTGCACTCGCTTTCGGCTGCATGCTCTTCGGCTTGAAATGCACGATTTACATGGTGCGAGTGAGCTACGAGCAGAAGCCGTTCCGCAGGGTTCTCGCAGAGCTCTGGGGCGCTGAGATGGTTCCGAGCCCGAGCGAACGCACGAATTTCGGAAGAAAGATGCTGGAGAAAGACCCAAATCATCCCGGAAGTCTCGGAATCGCTATTTCTGAGGCGATTGAGGACGCAGTAACGCATGAAAACACAAAATATTCGCTCGGTTCTGTGCTTAATCATGTGCTTTTGCACCAAACTGTCATAGGACTTGAACTGAAAAAGCAATTTGAAAGCATAGATGAGTATCCGGATGTGATGTTCGGTTGCGTCGGTGGCGGCTCAAATTTCGCAGGTGCTGCGTTTCCATTTGTCGGCGACAAGCTTCGTGGCGAGCCGAGGGCGAAAGAACTCAGGGTTGTCTCTTGCGAGCCTACTGCATGCCCGACGCTCACGAAAGGCATCTACACATACGACTTCGGCGACACCGCAAAGATGACACCGCTGCTGAAAATGTTCACGCTCGGTCATGATTTTGTGCCTCCGCCGATTCACGCAGGCGGTCTCCGCTACCACGGCGACGCCCCTCTGCTCTGCAAACTCACAAAAGAAGGATACATGGAGGCAGTCGCTTTCAAGCAGAACGAGGTTTTTGAGGCAGCCCGCATTTTCGCTCAAGCAGAGGGTTTCGTCGTTGCTCCTGAAACCGCTCACTGCGTCAAGGCTGCGATTGACGAGGCAATTCGCTGCCGAGAGAGAAACGAGGAAAAGGTCATATTCTTCGCAAATTCCGGACATGGACACTTCGACATGGCAGCATACGAGGCATTCTTGAGAGGAAAACTCAAAGACTACGAGTATCCGGAGGAGAAAATAAGGGAGAGTTTAGCGAAACTGCCTAAAGTTTCTATGCTAAGGTGCGAGCTTTGTGTTCTTGTTTAGCTTAAGGATGCCTCTCTTTCTTCTTTTTTCCGAAAAGCGATGTCAAAGGGATTGCGTAAGTGCCTTCACGCTTTAGTCCGAGGATTATTTCTTTCTGTTGGAGAAGCGAAGCGAGGTTCAGCTCGTAGACGCCAGGGCTTAAAATACGCAAGCCCGCTATCTGCTCCTCTTCCGCAGCAGACGCAGGCACACAAGAATTCACATGGGCGTCCCCCACATCGCCATGATGCTGCTCACTCTCAATCATCTCTTCTCGCTTCTCCTCCGCTGCTACCACTTCCGCCCCCTGCTCACGCACATACAAGAACAACTTACCGCCACACGCTGGACAACCGTGCATTAAATCCTCCGTCAATCGCTCAAACTCCCTTCCACATCTCAAACATTTGTGCATTTTACCCCTCCTTCCTCCCCACTCTCTCCTACTTTCTTCCACCTTTTCCTCCTCACTCTTCCTCTCACTTCCACGCTTTCACATCCCTCACTTTCGCACACACACGCCCTCCAGCTCCTCCCCCTCTCGCTTATTTTACCTTACTCTTTTTAGCAGTTTTAACAAGAGCGGGTCTCAAAACTTTTCCTTTGAATGTGTAACCCTTGCGTAGAACCTCTAAAATTGTTCCTTCCTCGTATGCATCGCTCTCCTCACTCGCAACGACCTCGTGCCTGAAAGGGTCAAACGGCTTCCCTCGCTCCGCAGGAATTTCCTCAATCCCTTCACTGCGAAGCACCTCCTTCAAGCGAGATAGCGTCATTTCCACGCCCCTCATTAAAGCGTCCTCACGACGCCCTCCTTCCGCTGCTGACTGTGTTTGCGTTGCTGAACGCAGCGAGGCATGCTGAACCGCTTTCTCAAGGCTTTCAGCGATGTCCACGAGTTTCAACGCAAATTCACCCAAAACGAAGTCCGCAAATTCACGCTTCTCTCGCTCCGCTCTCTTCTTCAGATTTTCAATGTCCGCTTGCAAATATCTCAAGCGTCGCAAGTATTCCTGTGCCCGCTTCTCCGCTTCTTCCGCCCGCTTCTCCGCCTCTTCAGCTCGCCTCTTCGCCTCTAAAGCAATTTCACTCGCAGCATGCACCTTCTTCTCCGCCTCTTCAGCCCGCTTCTCCGCTTCTTCAGCCCGCCTCTCCACCTCTTCAGCACGCTCCTCCGCCTCTCTTGCTTGCTTTTCCGCCTCTTCCGCTCTCTCAATAATGTCTTCCTTTAACGCAGCACGCAACTCTTCCTCACACTCTTCACACGCTTCTCTCAAACGCTTGACCTCTTCCTCAATATTCTCACGCCTCTCTTCGCCCATTTCCCTCAATTCACGCTTTTTCTTACGCAACTCCACCATTAGTTCATTTAATTTCTTCTTTATTCTCCTTAATTTCCTTGATTCCTCCGCAACCTTCTCTTCTTTCACCTTTAAATTCTTCAATAACCCCACTATCTCCTCTTTCAAATCCGACATATTCTCCCCTTCTGACTTCAATCTTCTCATCTTCCTCTCCCTTCGCCCCAAATAATTTATATTTTTCGCCACATATTTTTGAGATGCTGACGCTTGGCTTGGACATCGGCGGTGCGAACACGAAGCTCGCAACTGCTGACGGCTCGCTTGCTCGCTCCTTCTACGCTCCTCTTTGGAAAG
Organism: Candidatus Methanophagales archaeon; assembly: GCA_024699715.1. Lineage (GTDB taxonomy): Archaea > Halobacteriota > Syntropharchaeia > Alkanophagales > Methanospirareceae > Methanospirare > Methanospirare jalkutatii. The sequence goes on along the minus strand of JANPRD010000008.1, from coordinate 19,908 downwards.
ACCGCTCCGCATTAAGAAAAGTTCTCGCTGCGTTCTGTCAGAGTTCGCCCGTGTCTGCGTCTGATTCTGTCGGCGTTGTAATGACCGCACAGCTCTGCGACTGCTTCAGAACGAAGAGCGAGGGCATACTGCACATTTGTTCAACCGTGAAATCATTCTTTGAGAATGCACGATTTTTCAGCGCTGAAGGAAATTTCGCAACCGCAAGAGAAGTGAGCGAGCAACCCATGCGTTTTGACGCTACGAACTGGCTCGCATCCGCAAAATTCATCGCAAAAGCATTCAAAAATGCGATTTTCGTTGATGTCGGAAGCACAACTACGGACATTATTCCGATTGTTAACGGCAAAGTTAAAGCTGCGAAGACGGACTTTGAGCGTTTGAAAAGGAAGGAATTGATTTACGAAGGTGTTTTAAGGACGAATGTTGCATTTTTGTTGCGTGAAGTGAGCATAGAGGGTGAGAAAATTGGGGTTTCTTCGGAGGTTTTTGCGATAACTGCAGATGCTTACCTCGCTCTCGGCTTGATTTCCGCCGAAGAATACACTTGCGACACGCCTGATTTTGGCGGTAAAACGAAAGATGCAGCGTTAAGGAGGCTTTCCCGTGTTGTCTGTGCGGATTTGGATGAATTGGGCGTTTCCGCTGCATTGAGCATCGCAGAGCAGGTGAAAGAGGCGCAAGTGGAGCATTTGAAAGATGCGTTAGAGGAGAAGAGCAAGAAATTCCGCATTAAAAGAATAGTTTCTGCGGGGATTGGAGAATTTATTGTGAGAGAAGCGGCGGAGATGCTCGCTCTTGATTTCATATCAATCGCAGATATTTACGGTAAAGCGGTTTCTGCTGTTTTTCCTGCGTTTTCAGTCGCAAATCTGCTCGCAGAGGAGCAAGGATGCGATGTGAGCATGAGTGAAAAGTGAGAGGGAAAGAGAAGAGAGATGCGTGAAGGGATGAATGTCGTTGCACTCACAGGCGGAGTGGCATCTGGAAAGAGCACCGTCTTAAAAATGTTCATGCGACTCGGAGCGTTCGGAATTGACTGCGATGTTTTGAGCAGGGAGGCGTTGAGACCCTGCACTTCCGCTTGGTGGTCTGTCGTGAAAGCATTCGGAAAGGACATTCTACGCAGAGACTTGGAGATTGACCGTCCGAAATTGCGTGAGATTGTATTCAGCGACGAGGAAAAGCGTAGAACGCTTGAGCGTATTGTTCATCCTGAGGTTCGGCGTATGCTTAAGGAGCGACTGAACGCAATAAAAACGCTAACGGAAGCAACGGGAGAGCGAGGCGTTCTTGTCGTAGTGGATGTGCCTCTGCTTTTTGAGCTCGGGATGCAAAGCGAATTTGAGCGTGTTATTGTGGTTTACGCAAGCGAGGCGGTGCGTCTTCGCAGGCTCTTACAGAGAGGATTCAGTCGTGAGATTGCGATGAAAATCATGCGAGCGCAAATGCCTTTAGAGGAGAAGGCGAAGCAAGCTGATTTCGTCATCTACAACGAAGACTCAAAGGAAGAAACAGAGAAGGAAGTGCGAAAAATATTTGAAACGCTCATGGCAGAGGCGAATTTGCACCCTACTGTGCGTTAAATTTAACGAATTCATCAAGTTTTCTGAGTGCTTGACCGCTTTCCAATGCATCTTTCGCCATTTCCACACCTTCTTCAAGCGAATCCGCCTCTTCTGCTGCGAAAATTGCTGCTCCTGCGTTCAACAAAACGACATCTCTCCTCGCTCCTTCATCTTCAGCGGCGAGAACCGCTCGGAGCATCCTCGCATTCTCCTCAACGGAGCCTCCTGCGATTTCTTCAGGCGAAGCTCTTGAGAAGCCGAAATCTTCAGGAGCGACGAAGAAAGTGCGGATTTCGCCGTCTGCGAGCATTGAGACCTTCGTCTTTCCGCAGATTGAAACTTCGTCTATTCCGGGCGAGCCATGCACCACTAAAGCCCTTTTCAAGCCTAAGATGCGAAGGACTTCAGCAATCTTTTCCGTTAAATCTGCTGAAAAAACGCCGATTAGCTGATGAGTTGCGTTCGCAGGATTAGTCAGCGGACCTAAAATATTGAAAACTGTTCTGAAACCGAGCCTTTTTCGGACATCAGCGACATTTTTCATCGCTTTGTGATGCGCAGGGGCGAACATGAAGCCGATGCCGATTTTTTCTATGCTCTCTTTAATTTTTTGAGGTTCTGCGAAGAGGTTCACGCCGAGAGCCTCAAGGACATCTGCGCTGCCGCATTTTGATGTGACGGAGCGATTCCCATGCTTCGCAACAGGCACGAAGCACGCCGTTACAAATGCGGATGCGGTGGAAATGTTGAAAGTGTTGAGTGCGTCGCCTCCTGTCCCGCAGACATCCACACACTTCTCAACATTCGGATGAATTTTCAGCGCTAATTCACGCATTACTGATGCGAATGCAGAGATTTCAGACGCAGTTTCGCCCTTCATTCGCAACGCTGTGAGGAACGCTGCGGTCTGAATTTCATCTGCACGCCCTTCCATGATTTCTCGCATCGCTGATTTCGCCTCTTCTGCGCTCAAATCCTCACCACGCAAGACCTTCTCAATGCATGCGAGCAGCAAGATGCGACCACCTCCACACGCACATGCTTACACTCTTACACTCCACCACTCCTGAATTCCGCTAAAGGTCAATGAAATTTTTCAAAAGTTTCAGCCCCTCTTCAGTCAAAATGGATTCAGGATGGAATTGAACGCCGAAAATGTCGTAATTTTCATGTCTAATGCCCATTATTTCGCCATCATCCACACTTTTTGCAGTAATTTCCAAACATTCTGGGATATTATCCACGACTAATGAATGGTATCTCACCGCAACAATCGGATTTTTCAGCCCTTTAAAGATGTCCTTCCCGTTGTGTTCCACGATGCTTGTCTTACCGTGCTTCAATTGCTTTGCTCTTCTGATGCTCGCTCCGAAGACATAGCCGATGCACTGGTGTCCGAGGCAGACGCCCAAGATTTTCTTATCCTTGAATCTTCGCACAATTTCGTTGGAGATGCCCGCACTTTCAGGCGTTTTCGGACCCGGAGATAATATAAAATGCTCCACTTCTCCCTCTTTAACAATCCTTTCTATCACTTTCATCGGTATTTTGTTCTGAACAACAATAGGCTCTGCGCCAAGCATGCCAATATACTGCACAATATTATAAACAAATGAGTCAATATTGTCGACAACAAGCACTTTCATGCCCTCCACCTCCCCTAAAATAAGCATGCGAGCAACGCCGCACACTTGTTCATCGTCTCTTTGTATTCACGCTCAGGCACGGAGTCTGCGACGATTCCTGCGCCTGCCTGAATGAATATCTTGCGACGCTCACGACGCTCAAATACCGCAGTTCGTATTGTTATTGCGGTATCTGCGGAGCGGTTGAATGAGAAATAGCCAACGCATCCCGCATAAATACCCCTTCTCGTAGGCTCTAATTCCTCTATTATCTCCATAGCTCGCACTTTCGGTGCGCCTGAGACCGTTCCTGCTGGGAATGTCGCCTCTAATGCGTCAAATTCATCCTTATCCTCTCGCATCTCGCCCTCAACATCAGAAACAATGTGCTGAACATGTGAGTATTTCTCAACATACATGAAGCGAGGCACAGAGACCGTTCCGAACTTTGAGACTTTCCCGATGTCGTTCCTTGCGAGGTCAACGAGCATCAAATGCTCCGCCCGCTCCTTCTCGTCGCTCAGCATTTCTGACTCAAGCATCTTGTCCTCCTCTTCGTTGCGACCTCTTCGGCGTGTGCCTGCAATCGGACAACTCCTCACGAGCCGTTTTCCTGCGACTGCAGCGTCTGCGGATGCGTTTGAGAACCATTTGCGAGAGGCATCAACCTTAACGAGCATTTCAGGTGAAGCCCCTGCAATTTTCCTATCTTTGAAATTCAGGAAATACATGTAAGGTGAGGGGTTTAACTCGCTCAAACGCATGTAAAATTCAAAAGGTTCGCCGTAAAAGTCCGCTTCTATGCGCTGTGAAAGCACCACTTGGAGTATATCTCCCGCATGAATGTATTCTTTTGCCCTTCTTACGATGCGTTCAAATTCCTCTTTGCTCATGTTTGCGGTGAAAGATGCTTGCATTCGCCCAATTTTTCCCTTTTCGCTTGAAATCTCGTCCTCTCGCATCCCGCTCTCACTTCTGCCCCCTCCTCTCCCATTCCCATTCAAAACATCCGAGAAAACCTCCCCGAGAATTTGCGTGGTGTGAAAGAGGGAGGAGTTCGCCTCTGCGTTCTCCTCGCTGCAAAACTCGTTGAGGAAAATGAAAGCCTTCTGCTCCTTGTGGTCAAGCACGATGTTCTTTTTTGCGAGAAGGAACTCGCAGTCCGGTTGCTTCAAGTCATCCTCACTTTTTTCGTCTAAATCAACAAAATACCTCACAAAATCGTAAGAAATGTAGCCTACGAAGCCTCCTACGAACCTTTCAGCAAGCGGTGGTGCGTCGTCTTGAAAGAGAGAAGAGCGAGCAAGCCTTCGGACACGAGGACTCGCAACTACAACCGCATTTAATTCTGCGAGAAATTCCCTCAAAACGCTCAACGGCGAACCTCCGCTCTCTTTTCGCTTGAATGATTTGCGAAGTGAGTCGTCGTAGAATTTCATCTGAATGCGGCGGTCTTTCACTGAAAACTTCAGAGCGGGGTCAAAGCCGAGAATTGAGAAGCGAGCAACTCTCGGAACGCCTTCTCTGGACTCAAGCAGGTAGGATTCACCACCGCCGAACTCACGAGAAAGCAAAGCATAAATTTCTGCGGGACGCACACCTCTCGGAAGCGAAAGCACCTCACACTCCTGCACGAGCATCATACCTCTCCATATACTTTGCATATATAAATACTTTGATGAACAAAAATGTTCATTAGGTTTTGATTGAAGCTTTGCCAGGTGGAAGCACCTGCAGTAATTTGTCCAAAGAAAGCTCTTCCTCAATTTCCTCCCTTTCTCCGTGCTTCTCCGCCTGCTCAAGCAGAATTTTCCTTATTGCACGGGCAATCTCCTCCTTTCGTGTGTCGCCGGGCTGAACCTCCACCCAATACTTCAATTTCACACCATGCTTAAGTGCCAACACAGGACACACGACCAAACGCAGCCTCCTTTTCTTCTCACTCTCCCCTTCCCTCCTCACTCTCTCGCTCCTCTCGCTCCTCTCGCTCCCTCTTACCGCTTTCGCCCACCTCGCTTTCTTCCTCACATTCCCTCCCGTTCTCCTTTTCTTCAGCGATGCCGACGCAGAGGGCGAGTTCTACTTTGAAGTAGCGTCGTTTTCCACGCACAACGAAACCGCCTTTTCTCAAATATTCACCCGACGGGGGCGTCTTGCTCACCTGCGTTGCGGAGACGCAGTAGCACTCACCGCTGTAGAAGCCGAGCTTCCAGAGGCTTGAGTAAGAAGCGGCGAATTGAGCTGCCTCTTCCAAATCCGCATCCGAGACGGGGCGACCTTCAGTTTTCAAAATCACCGCAGGTGCGCCCTCCGCTTGCGTGTGGAAGAAAATGTCCTCGTTTGCCATGTGCCTCTTCACGAGAATCTCGTTTGATGTTGCATCTCTGCCACCGACGACAAGGAAGCCTGAAGAAGTGAAGAACCACCTGAATCGCTCATACCATTTCTTATCACGCACAACTTTCTTCCTCAGGACACGAGCCTTAGCCTTTTCCGCCTCCTTCGCCTCCGCCTCTGCCGCAGCCACTCTCTCCCTTTCCGCTTCCAATTTTGCTCTCGTCGCAGCGAGAGCTTTCTCAACGCCCTCCCTTTTCTTGCGAAGAGCCTTCGCCCGCTCGTAGTAGCGAGCAGCGTTCTCATGCAAAGAGCGTGTGGGGTCAAGCTTAAGCTCCAAAACATCTCCTTCGTCGTTTAAAGTTAATGAAATCTCCCTCTTTTTCACGCCTTTCTTTCGCAATTCTTCAGCATGCTTCCGCAGTGCATCCTCAATCTCTTTGAATCTCGTGTAAATTAATTCCGCTTTCCTTATGCATTCCTCCTCTTCTTGCTTGAATTTAAGCAGTGCGGACTCCTGCTCCCTCAAAATTCGCTCAATTTTCTCAATTTCCGACTCAAATGAGAATTGCGAGCGTTCCTCGGTCTGACGCATGAAAAATTCGTCAACCGCATCGTTGAATGTTGGGAAATATTCCTTCTCACATCCTTCAAACCGCCTCAACTCAAACGGTAGAACCTGAACCGCAACACCACCACGCCTCTCCTCACTCTCTTCTGCCTCTTCTCCTTCCTTATTCGCCTCAAAAACAATATGTGGCTTGATTTTTGACATATCTCCCTCAATTATCGGCTGAAAAATTTCTCTAATTGCATCATAAATTGCTCTTATCTCTTCATCTGAAAGCATCTCCGCACTTTTTTTCTTATCCACACCAGCACGAAGGCATACTTCTTCGGCATATAAGCCTCCTAAACCCGTCTCGGTTGCGAGAACTTTCACGACTTCTCTGCTCTTTCCACGCTTTCCACGATGCTCCGCCTCTTCCTTCGCTGCGATGAATAATTTTCGCAAGTCCTCTTGCGTTGCAGTGAGCGGGTTCAGTTTTGAAGGTGGTGCTTCGTAGAGCTTGCCAGGGAGCAGCGTTCTCGTTGTGAAAGTCTCCCGCTTCAGTGGCTGAAGTATTCTGCCGTTCTCGTCCAAGAGGAGTAAATTTCCACGAGGTAGCAGTTCAAGCACCAAAGTCCGCCTGCCGTCAGCTCGCTCAACGCAAATCTCAACAATTCTGTCAAAGTCTCGCTGTTTAATGCTTCTTATTCTGCCTCCTTTGAGGTGCTTACGGAGGAGCATTGCGAAAGAAGTCGGCGTCTTCGGCATCTCCATGCGGTATTTCGTGAGGTGAATGCGTCTTCCCGCCTCTAAAACGAGGTCAACGGAAGAACCATACGCCTCAAGTCGCTTACCCTCAAGGTGAGCATGCAATCTCAAAATAATCTCTCGCTCCCTTTGATAGACTTTCTCCACTTTCGCTCCCAATAAATCCTGCAATTCCTCAACAATAACCGCAATATCCACACTACTTAACGCTTCTTTCACCTCTGACATCGCCTCTTAGAGAGGAGCGAAGTGAATAATCAGAAGAATGAATATCAGAATGCCGAGTATTGCCAGAATATAAGGTAGAAGTTTTCCCATCAGCCACAAAATTCCCAACACGACGAAAATCACTATCAGAAACCCAATCAGTCCGGGCAGGCTCTTCAAAAAGCCTAAAATCCCTCCAAGAATTCCCAGCGGAAACATCCCCCCTCACCTCTTTTCCTTTTCACCTTTTTCTCTCTTTCCTTTCTTTTTTATTTTCTTTCAGTTTTTCGGTCTTTCAGCGAGCCATTCCCACTACTCGCCTCGCACCTGCTTATTGCCGAGAGAGTTCAATCATTTCAGAGGCGACTTTTAGCAAGCGAAGCCAAGAGTTCATCGTCGCCCTCAAACGAGTCAAGTCCTCACTGACGATGCTCAGCACCAATTTCTTCGCTTCTTGCGAGAGTTCTACCGCATAGCGTCGTTCTTCCCCCGAAGGCATCGCCTCATCCTCCGCTTCTGGCTTCAAAGCACTAAACATGATTTCAGCATCGCTCCTATGCTCCGTTTCCATCTCAAAATCCAATTGGAAACGCATCTCACACCGCTTTCACACGCTTGACCACATTCGGTCGCTCCTTTCTGAATGCTCGGTAGTTGCAGTCGGGGCATCTTAACCCCCTTGATTCCCTGCCGCAGTGCAAACACACCACCTTCTCCCCCACAATTTCTACCTTTCTACCACAACGCAGACAGTAGTAATAAGCCATCCTCTCCCTCCTCCGCCTTTTCTCCTCTTTTCTCTCGTCCTCTCACCTCATTTCCCTTCACTCCATTTCTCTTTCTCTCGCAAGAAGCATATCATTTTCTCCTTCCAACGATGCTGACGATTCGCTCTGCAAATCTTCAACGCTCTGCGGCTTCGGTGGCGAAACATGCGCCTCCTCCGCTGCTGCTCGTTCAGCTCGTTCAGAAGAGAGCCGCACGCTCCGTGCTGCGACGATTCCTGCTGGAGTTTGAGGCAGGTAAGCGCCGCCTGCGAATGTGAGACCACATTTTGAGCAGCGCCAGATGCCCGTGCCTATGCGCTTCACAGAACGACGCTCGCATCTCGGACACTTGTGCTTGCGACGCATCTTCTCCTCAATCGCAACGACATCCTTCCGTATTCTGCGACCATACCTCGGTCCGAATCTACCCGCCGATTTCACCTTCTTCGTCCTCTTGCTCATGCCTCTCTCTTACGCCTCAACGCTTTTATTTTTTTAGCAGCGAAAACGCTGAACACCTCTCTTCTACTGCTGCTGTCCGCTCAACGCTCAGAAAACGCCCAAAACATCCTCTCTTCGTAGAAACCGTAGGCGATGCTCACAGTTAACAAAAGACTCGCATTCCCAAGCGAGCCGAACATGTTCAAAATTTCGGATAAAATGCAAATCCAGTCATGCGGACTGTATATCGGCTGAAGGAAATACATGATGCCTGATTCTGCGTTACCCCATCTGTCGTAAGTGCCTAAGATTGTGATGCCTCTTGCGTGAAGCACTTTACCAATCGCCTGTATAATATGCAGAATATCTAGCGCAAACATGAGCGGGATGAAGAAAATATATGTAAAATACACAAACTTCACAGGAACTGATGACCTTTTCTGACGCTAAAACCCGGCACTCTCACACTTAAACGCATACTTTCAACAAGCTTCGCAGAGAAGTGGATAGAAAATTTTTGAATTTTGGTTAAGTGGGTTATGTTGGGTCAATTAGGGGTTACTTCCCAAAAATTCGCTTCAAATCGTCGAAAATCTTTTCATATTTCTTCACCTTCTCACTCTCCATTTCCTCACTAAAATCTTCTCTCAAGATATATATTCCGTCAAGTTCGTATTCAGAAATGATTCTATTCCGTGACTTTCCGCTGTATTCTTCCCTTCTCCTGCGATTTAAGAAGAAATCTTTGTCATTATCGGTAGTAACAAGATATATTTTAATGTGTTTCGTCACATCAGAAGCGAGAAATTTCAATTTCCAATAACATGCTTGTGCAATTCTCTCCCTCAAACTCGTCTTACAAGACACAACACACAATATTTTAGAATCCCAATCGCCTGTGCAGTCCGCAATACAAATATCTAAATCGGGAAGAAGCAGAAAATCTCCATATCTAACGGCAACTTTCCTGAAAAGTATATCATTTCTCCTCACTTCTCCAGCATTAAGAACGCATAATGTCCTATATTTCTCATCTTCTTTCCTTTAATTGCTCAACATATCGCTTCAGTATTTCATAAATTAGCTCCTGAAATTTGTTTCCGATGTAGCTATGCCAAGATTGTTCCGCATCTCTGACATTTGTGAAGTTTCTTATATTTCTTATGTAATATTCTTTTGCGCTCTTAATGGCATTCCAAGCTGTTTCGGGCGCTATATCCCCCTCTTTAATTCGCATTATGAGCTCTTCAATCAGCCTTCTGGGGTCTCTTCCGTTCATATTGATGCCATTTAATTTTCCTTCCCTCTTTTCTTTCTCTATTCCTTGCATTTCCTCTCGCAGTATCTTTTCGCATTATGAAAAGGTATTTGAAGCCACGAAGGAAGAAATTAAACTTTCTTGCTCTGTATTGCCACAGAGGTGTATTTGAAGTCTGATTTCTGCGGGCAACACAAATAATGTCAACAGGTTGAAAATATTTGCATAAACGCTCAAAAATCTTGAATCCGACAGGCGTGAATACACCTTTCACCCATTGGTCGCCGATTAGCCATCCCAATATCTTACCGGGCTTGAGAATACGGTAGCACTCTCGCATCACCTTCTCCAGTTCATCATAAAATCGCTCATCTTCGCATGAAATTTTGCCTATGCAATCAGGATGCTCGTTGTATTTTATGTTATCAGAGTAGGGAGAATCAATAAAAATCATATCAACAGTCTCATCTTTCAGCGGAATCCTCCTCGCATCCGCCGGAATAATATCCGAACGAGGTGGTGAAATATCAAAACAGATGCATCTTCTATTTTCCTCCTTGCAGACATCTGCGGTCGTTCCACTACCCGCCATCGGGTCAACAACTAAGTCGTAAGGTTTCGTATATCTCTGAATAAGGTTGTAAATAACAAAAGCAGGGGTCACACCAGGATATTTATTGTCTCCTTTTGGCGTTTTACCATAACTCTGCTTCGGATAATCCCATAAAGTCGTCACTTCTAATGGGGGCTTCTCCTCTCCTTCTTTCTTCTCTTCTCTCTCCACCGCTACTTCCTGTTCCCTCTCTTCAAGCCTCTCTCCTCCGAGTGTTATCTGCTTCGTTGCCACTCCCATTTCTTTGTTATCGTGAATCATAAAAATTATTTCTGTCTCTCCCCGCAAAGCCCACTGCATCAGTAGAAGAAAATGGAAAAAGAGGGAGCATAATGCCCAGCGAAGTCAAGATTGAGGAATGAAGGTGAGAAATGAGGAACTGTTTGCTATTTTTGAGTTTGCAGATTTGAATAAGGAAAAGTGAAAAGGTGAATTGGATATTCATTTGCTTGCTTTTAGCATCTTTCTTTCAGCATCCTCGCCACTTCCATCGCATTCCTCACGCAAGCATCCATGTTCATGTATTCAAATTTAGCGAACCTGCCCGCAAGAATTATTCCCTTTCGCTGCAAATACTCCCTCACAACTGACACATTATGCTCATAATTCATATCATAAACGATATAAGCGGGGGATGTTCGCATCACTTTCGCAAAGCATACATCCTCTTTTCTCAATATTTTCTTGCGATGCAAATCATTCACGGTGCGTTCTATGATTTCCTCGTCGCTCATTTTCGTCGTGTCTCTGCAAGTGATTTCCGCAAGCACCGCAGTTTTACCTTCAGGGGCGACTTCTCTGCTGTAATTTGAGGGGAACGCAACCCTGTGTGGCAGGCAGTCAGCGTCAGGAATATAAAGCCAAGAGATGTTTGACATCTTTTCCTCCGCCACGCCCTCCAAACCGAGCATGACAGTGGCGAGAGAATTGAATACAAGGGCATTCACCGCACGAAGAACGCTCGCAGGCACGCTCTCTCCACCCCTTTGAAGCGAATGAACGATTGAAAAAACGGGAATTGTCGCCACTATTTTGTCATATTTTCGGCATTCTTCGCCATTTGAGACGAACCATTTACCATTTTCACGCCAAATCGCCTTGACTTCAAAATCGCACACGATTCTTCCTTTGCATTCACGCTCCAAACTGCGAATGAGTGCAGCGATGCCACCTCGTTTCGGATAGTAAAAATTCAATTGATGCGTGTAGCCTTCGGTGTTGAAGCCGAGAGAAGCTCGCAAGACATCTCGCAGAGGAGGCTTCGGGACCCTGCCGTCGACCCAAGAGGCACTCATTTCCTTCGCTGAAATCTTCCAAATTTTCTCGTTATACGGAATCAGATATTTTGAGGCGATGCCTCTGCCGAAGTTTGCGAGTAGCCAAGCGTGCAAGCTTTTTGCACCACCGTCGCAGTGAAAGCGGAGAGCGTTGAGAAGCCTGCTCTTCACTCTCGCCGCTAAGAATGAAGCAACGCACTCAAAATTCTCCCTCAACGGCAAATCCGCCAAACCGTTCTCAAATGGGTATTTCACAAGTCTTCCCTTGTAAATAATTTTCGTGTTCCGCCTGCATTTCACCACATTATCCTTTAACTTTGAGAGCATGAAATTCAGAGCGTTTCTGTCTCTTGAGAAAATAATGTGAGAGCCTCCGCAGTCAAATGTGAAGCCGTCCTCGCTTATTGAACGGCAGAGACCGCCACACTCCGACTCTCGCTCCAAAATCTCACCGTTTTCAAGCAGAGAGCAGAGCGTCAGACCCGTGAGACCGCCTCCCAAAATCCCAACTTCGCTCACGCTCCTCGCTCACCCTCAATTATATAAAAAGATTACGCATAAGCACGCAAAAGAAAAAGTAAAGTTTACTTTCTTCTTCTACCTCTCATGCGAGCAACTGCAAAAATAGCAGCAAGAGCAGAAACAATCTCAAATCCCGGTATCTTCTTCTCCTCTCTTGGTATCTCAGGTAGTGATTAGAGGTGCTAGAACTCATCACGTTCACCTGTGGAATGAGCTTCCACGGCAGCATAAGTCGGTTTGCTTCCCCAAGTCAGTGCGTCGATATCGCGTCATCACCTCTTCTGGCATAATGTTACCACTGAACTATTCTCCTCTATCTCCTGCCACCATCATACTTTCCTCATGGACTCTTGCTCTACTCTAGCTCATTAAATTCGCTAACTCTTTACTCATACTTACCATTTCCCTCCTTCACGATTATCTCCTGAGAGCCAGAACCTCCTCCTGCGTTTGAGAGCGTTACAGCTGAAGCTGCGGAAACGCAGAAAGTAAAGGCGAATACAAAACCAAGTAATCTTGCGACCTCCACGCTCATCGCCTTCACATTCAGTATTCATTTACTCATCATATTTAAAACTTGATGATTTGTTTTGCAATTGAAAGCATTAGCGAGCAGTGTAACGAATTCACTTCTTCACATCAAGCAAAGCGACTCGCTCCAAGACGAGTTTCTCAATTTTCTCCTCGCCTACCGCCTCTAATTCATCTTTTGTAATGCCGAAAAACTGAATGATTGCCTCTTTTCTTTCGTTGTCGCTCAGAATGTCGCCGAGTTCCTCTTCTTTTATATTCATTCGCCTTTTCACTCGCTCTGCAATTGCATTCATTTCCGCTTCTTCAAGCGTATTACTTGGGTCAACGACAGCAATCACGACCTTCTGCTCGCCTTCAGAGATGCCCATTTCCAACGCCCTGCTTATTTGACGCTCTCCCGCTGCATAAAGCAGAATTTCCATGCTCAAATCCTGCGAAATGTTCCGCTTTTTCCTGAAAGCACGCAACGCCTTCTGAACAGCTGAGCGGATGTGCTGCTCCGAAGCCACTTTCTTTGCGTCAAACGCCTGAATGCAAACTCCTGAAGGGACAACTTCTCTCAACGCAGCGAGAAAAGCGGGAACACTCTCAACAAAAGTCCTGCCAACAATGACCCTGATGCTAACTCGCTCCTCCATCTCTGCTCTTAACACTCACAATCCTGCCGCAAGGAAGCCTGCACTGTAGTGCGGGGAGGAACTGCGGCTTTTTTAGCTATATTTCTCGCAGCATTCAAATCTCTATCGAGCTGAAATCCGCACTTCGGACAAACAAACCATCTGCTTTTGACTCTTCCTTTTTCTCCACACCTTGAACATGTTCTCGAAGTTCCTTTTGGATTTACGAACTCCACTGGAACTCCATGCAACTTTGCCTTGTAGACGATTTTATTTATTAAATCTCTGTAAGCCCATTTATGCAACCTCTTACGATGTCTTTTTCCGACCTTTCTAAGTCTTAACCCCTTCAAGTTCTCGATGGCAATACCATACCTCCTTTCCTTAGCCATTAGAACGAGTTCCTTTGCTATACAATGGTTAATGTTGCTCATTTTGTTCTTTATATCATGGGAAAGTCTTTTTAGAACTCTCCAAGCCCCCCTCTTCGTCCTCTTGTCCTTGGCACGCTGCATGTCCGCTCTCTTATATTCCACTGCCTTCTTCCATGAAATTGCGTTGTCATAGAACTCGTTTATCCTCCCTTTTACATCTGAAACAACAACGATATGGTTTATACCAATGTCAACACCGATCCACCCCTGTGGTTCGTATGGCTCAGGTTCTTCAACTTCGAAGCTTATGAATGCAAAGTAGTCTTTTCTAAGAGAAATCTGAACTCTACTGTGCTTAAGTTTGAGAAATCGCTTTAGCTTGGGTGGGACATGCATCGGTAGCCATATCCTCTCGTTGTTCAGCAAGGGGACGTTGATGAAGTGTCTGTCAATCTTAACATCCACAGCTTTGAAGCTGATAATATCGGCTTTGAAAACTGGCTTTTCTCCTTTGTTTGGATTCCTCAACCAAGCTCTGTAAGTTTCAATTGCTCTGTTCATTGCTTCCTGAACGACATTTGAATGCAAATCCTGAAAGTTCTTTCTAACCCTCTTGTAGGCAAAAGCATGAACATTTCCCCTTGTTGGATACTCTCCCAACTCTTCAATGGCTCTAAGCCACTCGTTAACGCACTCTTTGAACCTGTCAATAGTTGCATCAAGCAACTCTTTCTTTCTCCTGTTGGGTTTCATCAACTTAAATTTTTGTGTGAGTTCCATGTCATACATTGTAAACGAAAGAGTTAAATATCTTGCGGTGAATCTGCTTTCGATGATGCTCTGAGGCATGTCCTCAGAGCGGATGGCTCTCTGACCGAGCCGTATGCGGTCATACCGCAACCGAAGTTCCCATGTTGGGAACCTCCACCGCTTTAGCGGGGAGAGGAGGTCAGACATATTACGCTCAACGAGCAGTTCGGCATTCAGAATTGAGGCGCCCGCCGCTCCTCTAATCGTGTTGTGTCCAAGCACGATGTATTTCACCTCGCTTCCTCCTCTCTCTCTTTCACTCTCCCGCTCCGCTGCCAACACCGCCACCACTGCTCGCTCTTATTCTACCGATGGATACGCTCATTCCGGAGCCAGCGTCTCTGTCCAAGCGTGGTTGCGGTCTGTCAGGCTCCTCACGCAAAATTAACGGCTTTTCAGGTGCGAAAGGCGTCTTGAGTTCAGAGCGGAAGTTTTTGAAAGCGTTTTTCACTTCGTCCACAGAGACTTCTTCAGAGAAGCGAACCCAAACCGCCTCTGTGTGTCCGTCAAGGACGGGAACTCGGTGGCAAGATGCGGAAATGCTGAAAGATGCGGGCTTAACACGCCCATTCTCAAGCGTTCCCAAGATTTTTAGAGGCTCAGTTTCCATTTTCTCCTCCTCTTTTGCGATGAACGGAATCACATTGTCAATGATTGCCATTGAAGGCACACCTGCGTAGCCCGCACCTGAGACCGCCTGCATCGTCGCAACCCGCACTTCCTCAATGCCGAAGCGCATTAAAGGCTTCAATGTGAGCGTTAGCATAATTGAAGAGCAATTAGGGTTCGTGATGATGAAGCCATCCCAGCCTCTACGCTCACGCTGCGTCTCAATTAGTGCTAAATGCTCCGCATTCACCTCAGGAATCACAAGCGGGACATCTTCATCCATGCGATGCACCGAAACATTACTCGCAACCGCATATCCAAGCGAAGCACTCTTCTTCTCCACTTCTGCTGCGACTTCACTCGGAAGAGCGGAGAACAAAATCTCAACATCTTCTTCCTTGCGGACTGCTTCCAATTCGCTCAACGCTCGCACTTCCATCTCAGCGACATTTTCAGGCATCTCGCAGGGCAGAAACCACTTCGCAACCTCCCTGTATTCCTTTCCTGCGCTCCGCTCCGAAGCGAAGAGGGCTGCGATTTCAAACCAAGGGTGAGATGCGAGCAGCTGAACGAAACGCTGACCCACGCTTCCTGTTGCGCCAAGGACGCCCACCTTTATGCGACGCATGCTTTTCTTTTATCGAGAAGAGTAAAAGGAAGTAAGGGAGGGAGAAGCAAGCGGAGGTGGGAAATAGAAGGAGGCGGCAAGGAGGATGGCGGAGCGAAGAGTGAGCAAAACGAAAGGAGGGTGTGAGGAGAGATGGCTCGTTTTCCGGAGGCGGAGGCTCGGCTCCTGAATGTGAAAATTTGCATGAATTGCAATGCTCGCAATCCAGTGAAGGCGACGAGGTGCCGAAGATGCAAGTCAAAAGACCTGCGAATGAAGTCCAGCCATAAGAAAGTGAAATGATGAGGATGTGTGTTTGGTGTGTTTCGTTGCGTTTTGGGGGCAAATAAAGTGAGTGTGAGGGGAAATGGGAGTGGAAGTGGATTTGTTCTTGTTTGGCAAGCCAGAATGGGAAATGAACATGGAAGAGGTTTCAGCGTCGGAGATACGGGAGAAAGGAGAAGAGCTGAGGGAGCGATTGAATCGGATTGCGGAAATAATGGAGAAATTGGAGAACGCAGGTTGGGAGAGAGCAGGAGCATCGCTTTACAGCATCTCCTTCTACAAGGACATTGCGATAGAGGATGCGAAGGAGGAGCTTCGTCAATTGGGCATAGACCCTGAGGAGGTCGGTCTGATGGAGATTGAGGAGGAGGATGAAGAGATTGAGGATTCAGATTTCGTCTGCGAAGAGGCGGAAGAGGCGGAAGATGTGGAAGATGCGGATGTTGGCGAGGAGTGGCGAGAAGGCGAGAGGCTTCTGCTCTTGGAGGATTTTGAGCTCCCAAGGAAGAGCGCACAGTGGGCGGTGAGAGGGAGGAGAGTGTGTGGAAAGGGCGAAGGGAAAGGGCGGAGGGAAAGTCGGAGGAGGGAAGGTGAAGGGAGAGAGGGACAACGGAAATAGAGGAATGAGGAAATGAAGAGGAGACCTGCGGTTGCGGGTATGTTTTACGAGTCCAGCGTTGAGGCGTTGAGGCGTCAGTTGGAAGAATGTTTTGCTGGTGTGCCTCGTGAAGAGATTGAGATGAAAGGGGCGGTTGTCCCGCATGCGGGCTACATTTACTCTGGAAGAGTTGCTGCTGCGGTGTATGCGAGGATGCCTCCTGCTGAGACATTCGTGATTTTGGGACCGAATCACTACCTCGCAGGCTCGGCGGTCGCAACATCTGCGGCGAAATGGCTCACTCCGCTGGGAGAAGTGCCTGTCGACGAAGATTTCGTTGATGCATTGCGAGGCTCAATCATTGACACGGACGAAACAGCACACAGACAGGAGCATTCCATAGAGGTTCAACTACCATTCCTGCAATTCACATTCCGAAATTTCAAATTCGTGCCGATTTGCATGAGTTTGCACGATGAAGACACCGCTAAAGAAGTGGGAGAGAGCATAGCAGAAGCGGTTTTGAAGGTAAAGAGGCGTGTAATTGTGATAGCATCGTCAGATTTCACGCATTATGAGCCTGATTCTATTGCTCGTGAGAAGGATAAGCGGGTAATTGATGCGATTTGCGAATTGGATGTGGCAAAATTTTACAGAGCGGTGAGAGAGGTGAATTCAACCGCCTGCGGCGTCGGACCTGTGGGTGCGATGCTTGTTGCTGCGAAAATGCTCGGTGCAACGAAGGGTCTTCTGCTCAAATACGCAACAAGCGGCGACATTACGGGAGACCGCTCAAGCGTTGTTGGCTACGGGGGCATCGCTATCGTCTGAGGCGGTGTGAGAGCAGGAAAAGGAAAGGTAAAAAATGGAAGAGGGAGCGGAAAGAAATGCAGAAGATTGAAAGCGAGGTGCAAGAGGGGGAGAAAGGGAAGCGGGGTAAGGTGAAGAGGACGCAGTTGCCTCGTGACATTCTTGCGGGTAGTGGCGTTTTGGAAGAAGTGGGGGATGTCTGCAGGCGTTTGTCACTTGAGGGCGTCGCTCTTGTTGTCACAGGTCAGAAGACGAGGAAGATTGCGGGAGAGCGAGTGCTTCAAATCCTTGAGGATGCGGATTACGACGCTCAAATCGTGGAGATTCGCAAGCAGGCGGAGGCAGACAGAGAAAGCGTGGAGAGCGTGAAAGATGCGGTTCGTGAGACGAAAGCTCGCTTTTTGCTGAGCGTGGGCGGTGGAAGGGTCATAGACATCGGAAAGGTCGCATCATTTGAGATGGAAATTCCATTCGTTTCAGTGCCGACAATCGCATCACACGACGGCATTGCGTCTCCGAGAGCGACGATTAAGAATGGCAGATTTCCTGTTTCTGTGCAGACACACGCACCACTCGCAGTCGTCGCAGACACCGAGATAATTGCGAATGCTCCTTTCAGGTTCACTGCTGCGGGCTGCGGTGACATCGTCGCAAATTTCACCGCTGTGCTTGACTGGAAGCTCGCATACCGCTTACGCAACCAAGAATTCAGCAGTTATGCGGCGGCACTCTCCGAAATGACCGCAAACATGGTGCTTGAGAATGCGAAGGAGATTAAGCGGGGGGGCGAAATCGCTGCGTGGCTCGTCACGAAGGCTCTAATCTCAAGCGGCGTCGCAATAAGCATTGCAGGCACTTCAGCACCCGCTTCAGGCTCTGAACATAAGTTCAGCCACGCCCTTGACATCCTCGCTCCTCGCAGAGCATTGCACGGCGAGCAATGCGGCATCGGCACAATCATGATGGCTTATCTGCACGGCGAGGACTGGCAACGCATTAAAAATGTGCTGCGTGAAATCGGCGCTCCCACGACTGCGAAGGAAATAGGCGTTCCTGACGAAATAATTATTGAGGCGCTTACGCATGCTCACAAAATAAATCCGCACCGCTACACGATTCTCGGCGACTCAGGTCTCACGAGAGAGGCTGCTGAAAGGCTCGCTCGCATCACAGGCGTGATTGATTGAGCGTTGAGAAAAGCAGCGTGGTGCGGAGGCTGAAGCATGCGGAAGAAAAAATCAAAAAAATCGAAAGCCATTTATAGTAATCTCTCACTTGAGATAGGTGGTGGAAAAATGCCAAAAAAAGAAGGGAAGAGGGGGTGTGATGCCAGTAAGTCCGTAATAGCGAAGATAGCAAAAAAGAATCTGCCTGTGCTGATTGTCGCAATGTTAGCAATATCGCTGGCGAGTGTAGCGATGACATCTGCAGAAGAATTCAAGAATTGCAGCTGTCATTCCGACATTATCAATAACTTTAAGACTTCGCTGCACTATACTGGGGCGGGAATGAAAGGAGAATACGAGAAGTATGCGGCAAAGTATTTTGGAATTAACATGGATGAGTATTATGCGAAGTGGAACTGCTCAAAATGTCATGCTACTACATGCGAAAAGTGTCATGGAGATGAACCGCATGAGGTTGATATGAGCAAGAATATAACGACATGCGACAAATGCCACTTCAAAAAGCAGACAGCGACATTCATGGGGGACATGCCGGGACATAAGGAAAAAGGTCCGTCACCAGACATTCATTACACGATGGGGCTGACATGTTCTGACTGCCATAAACCGGAAGAGATGCACGGAGATGGCATTAAATACGAATGTCAGCTTGAAGCGGTGAAGACAAAATGCGAAGATTGCCACAAGAGTCCCGGAAAGACTGTCAAAGGCATGACTGTGAAACAGTATTCAACAGACATTAACGCACATAAAATACATGAAGATAAACTTGACTGCATTGCTTGCCATACAGGATGGATGCTCACATGCAAAAACTGCCACTTAGATACAAGAAAAGGCACGAAGCCCGTTTCTGACGAGTTCTATCTCGGCGTTCGTCCTGATGGTAAGATAACAACATTCGTAAAGATGGAGGCTACATACGATAATAAAACGCATGTAGGATACGGTGAGTGGTTCCCGCACACAGTAACGGATGAGGCGAAAGACTGTTCATTCTGCCACGGGAATCCTGAAGTGCTTTGCGAGGGTTGCGAGGGTGAAATACTCGGAAAAGGCGGTTCATTCATACCAGAAGAGACAATAGAAAAGGTTTTAGCCGTAGAAATACCCCCAGCATCTCCAATTGCATCGCCCACACCTCCACCAACAGCAACCGCAACACCAACAGCCAACTGCAACACCAACAGCAACCGCAACACCAACAGCAACTCCAACGCCTTCGCCCACACCACCGGGTTTCGTGCTGGTATTTGCAGTGATTGCAATCGCAGTGGTTGTGCTTCTTGCAAAACGAAGACGGTAAAGGGCAAGCGTCTTACTAATTTGGCATTTTTTCCTTCTTTTTACTTTTTCTCATGCATAATTTTTATTAATTTTGTGAGCTTAATTCCCCTTAACGTTTTGGGGGATATGTGAAGTTTACTGAGCAGAAGCGGAGCAAATTTATGCGCCTATTCTCCTATTAAGTGACCAAAGGACAAGGAACAAAGACTCCAGAAAGCCCAAGTTTGCTCATTTTATTTCATCTATCATTCATTATGTCC
>JANPRD010000007.1 GCA_024699715.1 Candidatus Methanophagales archaeon | reverse complement strand
ATGAATAGGGATTTCTGCTTTACGAAGGCAGAAAAGAGGAAGAAGTCAATCCGCTTCTGCTGTTATTTTGTTTTCACGCTTTTCACCGTTTTCACCGAGTAGCAGTAAAGAGAGGACAGCCATTCTCACGGGGACGCCGTAAAAAGCCTGCTCAAAGTATTTTGCTTGCGGAAGTGCATCCACAGAACGCTCAACCTCATCTGTCTTCGGGAGCGGATGCATCACTATCACATCCCTGTTCTCACGCAAAAGTTCGGCGGTTATGCGGTAAGAACCCGCAACTTTCATATATTCCGTCGGGTCTGGGAAGCGTTCTCGCTGTATCCTCACAACATACAACACATCCACATCCCCTATCACATCATAAATATCCTCTACTTCGTAGATTTTTGCCCCCTTTTCCCTCAAATCCTTCTTTATTTCCTCTGGCATCCTCAACGACGGTGGTGATACAAGGAATATTTTTGCGTTGTATAGTGCGAGAGCGTAAGCGAGCGAATGGACTGTCCGCCCATATTTCAAATCACCGACGAGAGCAATCCTGAGATTCTCAAGCCTCCCCTCCTTTTTCAGCGTGTAGAGGTCGAGGAGCGTTTGCGTCGGGTGGTGTCCTGCGCCGTCCCCCGCATTAATCACGGGAACAGAAGAGAACGCTGCCGCCATTCTTGACGCTCCCTCTTTTGGATGCCTCAACGCTATGACATCGCAGAACGAACTCACGACACGAATCGTGTCTGCGAGGTTCTCACCTTTCGCCACCGACGCTGAAGCAGCAGAGAAATTCACAACATCGCCACCCAAACGCTTCATCGCAACTTCAAAAGAAATGCGTGTTCGTGTGGAAGGCTCGTAAAACAAGTTTGCGAGGATTTTCCCTGCGAGCATCTCGCTCCTTCTCTCCCCTCTCGCATACACTTCCAATTCCGATGCACGCTCTAAAACGCAGTCAATCTCATCCCTCGTGAATTCCCGTGTTGAAATTATGTGCCTCTTCTTGAACCGCCGCATCAAAATTTAAACGCACACTCTCCTTTTCTTGTTTTCCCTTTCCCCCTCTTTTTCCTCCCTCTCGCACAAAA
This sequence comes from Candidatus Methanophagales archaeon, assembly GCA_024699715.1. Lineage (GTDB taxonomy): Archaea > Halobacteriota > Syntropharchaeia > Alkanophagales > Methanospirareceae > Methanospirare > Methanospirare jalkutatii. The sequence goes on along the minus strand of JANPRD010000007.1, from coordinate 122,026 downwards.
CATCTCTTTGGAAATTCATGAAAGTAAAGTGAAAATTATGAATAAGAGAAAAAGGAGAGAGTGAAAAAATCGTAAAAATGGTATAAAAATATACAAAAGGGAAGGGGCTATTTCTCGGATTTCACATCTATTGCTTTGTGCTCAGCACGATTTCTATGGAGGATACGCTGATTTTCTGTCCCCCTTCCCCTTCAAGTTCCTCCGTGCCTGTTCGTATTTCCTTTATCTGCACATTCGGCAGGAACTTGTTTCTGATGACCTCTGCGGTGTCCACTGCACGAGAGATTGCACGCCCCCTCGCCTTAAGAACGACCTCCTCGCAGCCGTTGTTGAACTGCGTCACCACCGCCAGCACATAGCTCATCACATTCTTATTCCCGATGTATATCACGTTCTCCTCTGCCACCTTCCGCTCACCGTTGTGAAATTGAACGCATCCCTATTTAAATATGTTGCCCGCACACACCCGCTCACTCTCACGCTCCCTTCACACCGCCACTCACTCGCTTGCGGAGCCTTCTGCCGCTTCCATCTCTCTCTGCGACGCCTCGCACCAATGCCCTCCGCAAGCATTTCTCACTTCTTCGGAGAGGCTTACCCAACACTGCCCGACGCAGTCCAACACTGCCTCACAATCCCGCCGGACGCCACTTAACAGCTAACGCAGTTTTTTCAAAATTTTAAGAGGCATGCCTCGCATGAGTCCGCCACTGCCACGCACTCTTCCCCTCTCTGCTGCGCCCAAGCCCTTCAGCATTCGTTGCATCATTCGGTGGTATTTCAGCAGTTCGCTGACCTCTGCTGTTGTCGTTCCGGAGCCACGAGCTATTCTGCGTATGCGAGATGCATTAATTATGCGAGGTTCATTTAACTCTTCTTCGGTCATTGAATCCATCATCGCCTTGAATTTCTTCAATTTCTCTTCAGTTACCTGAAACATCTCATCGTTAAGGTCAATATCAAGCCCTCCGAGTGGTAGCATCTGCATTAATTTCTTCAAAGGTCCCATTTTTCGCAGCGCTTCCAACTGCTTGTAAAGGTCTTTCAGCGTGAATTTACCTCGCAAAATGTCTTCCTCGCTCAACAACGCTTCTTCTCCGCCGACACCTGTAACAGCACCCGCCCTCCTCTTCGCTCCCGATGCAGCTTTCTGCTCACGCTTCAGTGCTTCTTCCGCAATCTCAACAAGCGACTGCAGGTCGCCCATGCCGAGAAGGCGTGAAATGAACCTGTCTGGATGAAAACGCTCAAAGTCCTCAACTTTCTCGCCTGTTCCGAGAAAGGCAATTCCGGCATTCGTCTCCGAAACTGCGGAGAGCGCCCCGCCTCCCTTTGCGGTTCCGTCCATTTTTGTGAGAATGATGCCTGTGATGCCGACAGCCTCGTCAAACGCTTTCGCCTGTTTTGAAGCCTGCTGACCGATTGCAGCATCAAGAACGAGAAGGCGTTGCTCAGGTTTCACCGCCTCGTTCAACGCCCGCAACTCCTCAATCATATCTTCCTCAAGAGCGTGCCTCCCAGCAGTGTCTATGATTTTCACATCGTATTTCTCAAATTTACGCAAGCCTTCCAACGCAACCTTCACCGCCGCTGTCTTGTGAGAAAACGCCTCTTCGTTCTCCGCACCGTTGCCTTCCGCTGCTGCTGTGGTTGCGGTTGTCGGTTGCGGGTGAGTGAGAGGAGATGCCGCCGTCGTAGAAAGGGACGCCGATTTGCTCGCAGAGTTGTTTCAGCTGCTCTGACGCAGCAGGACGGTAGACATCCGCACAAATCACGGCGGGCTTAAGCCCCTTATTCTTGAAAAACAAAGCGAGCTTCGCACAAGAAAGCGTCTTACCAGAGCCGTTCAGCCCGAAGACAATTATTTTCTGCGGTTTAAGAGGAATTTCGGCGCTGCGACCGACAATCCTCAAAAGCTCCTCGTAGACAACTTTCACAACATGCGCCCTCGGATTAAGCGTCGCAGTTTCTCGCAAAGCCCGCTCACGAACACGATTTGAGAGCTCTTTCACGAGTGAAATCTTCACATCCGCCTGAATCAGCGCTCGCTGAATGTCCCTCACAAGCTCCTCTACCGTCTTCTTGTCTATGCGATTCGCCCTCACAACCTTCCGCACCGCTCCTCGCAAAGACTTGCTCAAACTCTCAAGCAACACCGCTCACCCTTCCTACATCCTTTCCTTCTCACTTAACTTTCAGTTCTCTTTTTCTTTAATGGCAACCGAATTTTAGAATCTTTACAGACCTTTACATTTACCTGTGCATGAGCAGGGGTGGCGTATGGGAAGTGAGAGAGGAACAGATGAGAGCAGCAACGACGAAGCGGTAGGAGGCAAGTTAAATGCTCTCGGAGGACGCAGAAGGAGATTTCTTCTCCTCTTCATTTCAATTTCAATAAGCATTTTCACACTCCTTTTGCTCTTAAATCTCACCACTTCACGAGAAACTTTCATCGCTTTGGGGCAAGTAAATCCAATTTTCCTCCTCCTTGCATTTCTCATTCATATATTTGCACTCACTATTTGGAGTTTAAGGCTGAAAATATTGAGTGATTTCGTCAGCGAGAGGAGAAATAGCGCAAAATTCCGCCCTGCGAGAGAAAATCACAATCACTGCAACTGTGGCGTCTGCATGAGCGGGGAAGCGGTTGAAAAGCAGCGCAGACGGCGGTGGAAGCGTCAGCGTTTGAAGTTCAGTGATTCATTAAAAATTGTGTTTGCGAGCCTTTTTGGGGCTTGCATCACGCCATCCCAATTCGGAGGAGAGCCGATTCGCATATATCTGCTGAACAAGAAAGGTCTTTCAGTCGGCGACAGCACGGTTGTAGTGTTCGGAGAGCGGGTGTTTGACTTTTTTGTTGTGATGGTAGGCGCATTTCTCGGCTCACTTTTCCTTTGGCATGCAACTTCAAGCGCAATTTTAAAGGCATTTTGCATGTTTTTTGGCGTTGTTTTCTGCGTGGGTGTCGTCGCTGTTACCTTCTGCGTCTCAAAGCCTGAGAGCGTGTGCGGGGTGTTTGAGCGAATTTTCAGCGCAATTGAGCGGTTTGCGGAGCGGAGCTCGCGGGGTAGAGCCACGCTTAAAAGGGTGCGAGAAAGAGCATTTCAGGAATTGGAGAACTTCTGCGCTGCTGTCGTTGCGATTCGTGAAGAAGGTCGTAAGGTCATTCTTTTCGCTCTATTCCTCTCTGCAGCGCTCTGGACGGTGGATTTCTGCATTCCTTCGCTCATTCTGCTCGGACTGAATGCTCCACCTGTTTGGCTTTTCTCGTTTGCTGCACAGTTCCTCCTGCTTGTCCTCGTCGCTCTTCCTACGACACCGGGAAGCAGTGGCGTCGCAGAAATCGGAATCGCTTCGCTTTACGCAAATGTCGTCGGTATGCACATTCTCGGCGTTTTCACGCTACTCTGGCGCCTCGTCGTCTATTATTTGAACCTCTTCATCGGGGGCATCACAAGCTTGTTCGTTCTCGGCGAGCTGAAAGCATGCGAGCGTGTGCGTGTGTGAGCGTGTGAAATGTGAGACAAAGGACGGAGAGGAGGAGAGCAAAGGGGAGCAAGATGCCAAAAATTTCAGTTGTTGTTCCGACTTTGAACGAGGAAGCATACATAGAGCGGTGTTTAAAGTCGCTTTCAGCACAAAATTTCCCGCATGAAATTATTGTTGTGGATGGAGGTAGCAAGGACAAAACAGTGCAAATTGCGGATGAGTATGCTGACAAAGTTTTTGTTGTGAGAGAGCGAGGAATCGCATATGCGAGGGTATTTGGGGCGAAAAATGCGAGTGCAAGGCTCATATACACGACAGATGCGGACTGCTACGCACCGAATCGCTCACTTTTACAGCACTTCTACGATGAATTCGCATCGCTTAACGCTCGGAGCAGGGTGGTCGCACTCTCAGGCATCACAAAATTCCCGAAACTGCGTGGTAAGCTCCTTGAGCGCTGGTATTACCTCTACGGCAGGTTCATCTCTCCTTTTCAACTCGGCGTCGTCTCCTTGAACGGTCAGAACGCAATTCTGGAGCGAGATGCCCTCATTCGCTGCGTAGCAGGCAAGAAACTCCCGCTCTTCATGGACGACAACTTCTTCTCCATTCATCTCAAGAAATTCGGCAAAATAATATTCTCAAATTCTCCGAAACTCGCAAATTTCGGCAGCGAAAGGCGTGTAAGAAGCCTCACATTCGCTTTGAAATCCCTTTACAGATATTTAATCGCAGCGAGACAACTCAAAAAATACGGAACTGTCTACATAGAACAGATAAGATAGTGCCTAATGCCTCTCATTTTGCTTATTTCGTCCTCTGCTTTGCGTTCTGTTGCGAGTAATTTTGCCGAGTGTAAGCGACTTTTGGCGTTTTTCCACGCTTTGCCGCCCAAGCGTTCTCCGCCCAGAGCAGTAAGGCACGAGAGACGCCGAACTTCTCCATCCTTCGCATGGAAAACTTCACTTTCAACCTCGCATCGTAGAGGATTCTGCCTTCTTTTTTAAGCTTTTTCGCAATTCCGTAGTCGTCATTCGCTGGAATTTCATCATATCCTCCGACTTTAAGGAAAGCATCTCGCCGAAATGCAGTGTTCGCACCGACAGTAGTGTAGAATATGTGTGTTTTATTTGCGAAATGCGAGAGTTTGTTGAACAATTCAAGCATGATTTTGTATTTCATGCGCTGCTCAATCGGCTCAATCGGTCCGTAAACGGCGACAACATCCTTGCGTTTGAAGTCAGAAATAATGCGTTCAAGCCAGTTGCGAGGCACGAGGATGTCAGCGTCAGTCGTTGCAATTATGTCAGCACTCGCCACCCTGACGCCGTCGTTTCTTGCTCCGCCGACGAACTTGCTCCTTTGCAGAAGAACGATGTCTGCGAACTCGGAGGCAATCTCAACCGTGCGGTCGGTGCTTCCACCGTCAACGACAATAATTTCGTAGGCGTTGCGTGGTAGCGTCTGCCTCTCTAAGCATTTCAGTGTTGAGCGGATGAACGCCTCCTCGTTGAACGCAGGAATCACAACCGAAATTTGCTTCTTTTCCTTCGCCAGAGCCAACGCCCACGCACCTCCACTCTTATTGCGAAAAAGAAAAATAGTTCCGTTTTGAATTTTTGTTGTGGCGGTAGTGCTTCTCCTACGGTTGTTCAGCAGTTTCTTCTCAGTGTTCAAGGAAAGAAAGGCTCTGCTTTACGCAGCAATCTACATGCTACTCCTCTGGACGCTCTCCTCCTTCCTCTTTTATGTCTTTGAACCCGCCGTAAAAACGATTTTTGATGCAATTTATTGGTCAATAACGACAACAACTACCGTCGGATACGGCGACATAACACCAAAAACAACGCAGGGAAAGCTCATTTCCATCGTTGTAATGCTCAGCGGTATAGGATTCATGGGCGTGTTCCTCGCAAACTTCACAGATATTCTCATAGAAAAAACATTAAAAAGGCGAGCATTCATTCGTTCAAACATGAAAGGGCATGTAATTCTCTGCGGTTGGGACAGGAAGGTGGAGATTGCGCTGCGGGAGTTGCTTTCTGAAGGCAAAGAGGTTGTAGTTCTTGCTGCTGTTGATTCGATACCTGTGGAGCATAAGAACCTCATTTTTGTGCGTGGAGAGCCGAGTAGTGATGAGAGTTTGGAGAGAGCGAATGTTAAAGATGCGAAATTTGTTTTAATTTCGGGCAGAAATGATGTAGAGACGCTGTTATGTGCGATTTCAGTGAAGAAAATGAATGAAAATGCGAGGATTTCTTGCGTTGTTTCGGACCCGAAGGTGATTCAAGCGTTGAAGAAAATAGGAGTGGAGCAAGTTTTATCAACAGAGGAGTTCTTCGGGCTTTTCCTCTCCCGCTCCGTTTTTGTGCCTAAGCTTGCTGATTTTCTGGGTGAATTGATGGCGACGAGAGGAATGGATGTATATCAATGTGAAATGAGTGAATTTGAAGGTAAAACATTTGCGGAAGTTATGAGTTTATTGAAAGAAAGGTATAATGCGATTGCTGTTGGCGTTGTTCGTGGTGATAATGTTATGATTAATCCTGACGGGAAGATTGTATTAAAAGCAAATGATGAGTTATTGTATATTTCTGAGGAAAAAATTTAGGGTAAAAATAAAGTGACGCCTGAGGTTAGAGAGGTCGGCTTTGTGCTTTTGCCTGAGCATGCGAATGCGAGAGGATGCTTGTTAGTAAAATGAAAGAAGAGTGCCAGCTTGCCAAAAATAGTGGAAGTGTTGATATTAATACGCCAGTTGATGCGACTGACTTCGTTGGCTTCGTCGTTGTGATGAGTATAAAATAAAAAAATAAAAGGGGAGTTTTACCTCCCTCTTCGCTTCATATTTGTATATATCACAGTTGCTATACCAACTCCAACAACTGCGAATAATACCTCAAACCCGGGTGGCGTCGGTGTCGGAGTAGCAGTTGGCGTTGCTGTCGGCGCTGCTGTTGGTGCTGCTGTTGCCGTGGGAGCAGGTGTTGCCGCTGAGACCACCGTGAATAAGTGCGGCTTGTGACAGACGGTGCAGTCCTGCGTGAGATAACTGGCATGACTCCCAGTTTCTATCTTCAATACCGTATCTTTTGTCTTTGGGTGGCAGTCGCTGCATTCATAGCCCGAAGGAGGAACCTTTTTACCGTGCATAACAAGCAATTCACCGCCGTAATGACATGCATGACTGCAGTTCTCTATTCCTTCTGTGTAGTTAGCGCTACCGTAAGGTGCATTCCCGGCACCGTAATGCTTCTTCTCCATCTTCCACACGTTGTAAGATATGAAGTCCGGGTCGTCCATCGGCAGCGCACCCCGCTCATCGCCAAGCCCCTCTATTTCCGGAATGGGTCTGTCATTCCCATACCAATCATGCTGGAACCACACACCTTCTTTACCCGTAACTTTGCTCGGGTCAGAGACATTCTTTCCATGATCTCCCCTTCCATGGCAGTCCAGACAGAACTCGTTCATACTGCTGAAAGTTCTCCATGTGTGTTCAGTTTCAATTATTCCGGCTTCTTTCAGCTTAAAAGCAAATTTATTGTACTCTGCTACGGTCTGGTCTTCCCATTTCCCGTCCTTGTAAACTCCTTGATGCGGGTTATGACATACGAGGCATGTATTCGGCATCGTATCCGGGCGTGTTGCACCCAGACCTGCATGCTTTGAACTCATCGTTTCTTCTACTTCCTTCGGATGGCACTTCTTGCATGTTTCAATTGAGGAAATATTTATCTCTGCAAAGGGTGCACTGCCATGACAGTCAGTACAGCTCAGCTTAGAGTGCGCAGAACCCGGCATCACCTGTGCGCTTGTTGCTCCAATCGCCACTGCTAAAAAAACTACCGCCACCACTGTCGTCAACGCTACTGCAATCGAAAAGTATTTCGTATCCATACCAATCACCTCAAAAATATTTGAAATATCAAAATAAAAGCTCTTCGGCTTTTTAAAAAAGTTTGAAATATAATTAAAAATATTTTTTGGTTTTGTGACCTCCTGCCCTCACCTGGGCATCCTCCAGCAGGAGGTTCCCATTTCATCCATCTGAGCTTACCTGTCGGCTCTTTCAGCTCGGGCAGCGGCTCAGCGAGGGCTTCGGGCAGGCACCGCCCTACGCATAGCGAGCAATAGATGATACTTATCTTTCCCCACCCACATCCTTTACCGTATCCTATTTTGAAAATTGAGGAGAGGGAATGACGGAGGTTGAAGACACATTTTGTGAGGCATTTGAGGGTCTCTTCGTGCGTTTATGCGTCACTGCAAATGACGAGAAATGGCTCACTTACGCCGTGAGGGGAGCGACCGCACTGCCCTGCACCGTTTTCGGCGAATCAGAAGCGGGGATTGAGAAGTTTCTCGGCGAGGAAGAGACGCCTGACGGCAGGAAAGGGGCAATCATTCAAATCTGGGTCGGCACGGAGGGCGGAGAGGCGAAAGCGCTTCAAAAACTCGAACACGAGGTTGCGAAGCGTGTGAGGCAGGGCATTCTTGTCGTTCCTACGACTGCTGTTTTTGACGCTTTTTCACTTCGCTGCGAAGGTTGTGAGATTAAAGAGGAGGGAAGCATAGACACGCTGCGAAAAATAGGGCATTGTGGCGATGGCTATGAGGAAATTTGCGAGAAATTCGGCAGAGAAATCATCAAAATACCGATAATGATGGGAGAATTCATCGTTGAACGCTTCTTCAAGTATGGAAAAGGTGTCATGGGAGGTAATATATGGCTTTTCTGCGAGCGTATTGAGGATGCTCTCGCTGCTGGTGAGCGAGCTGTTGATGCTGTGAATGCGGTTGACGGTGCGATTGCCCCCTTCGGCGTGTGTGCAGCGGGTTCAAAGCCAGAGACGAAGTTCCCTGAAATTGGTCCGACGACGAACCACCCTTTCTGTCCGACGCTGCGAGGAAAGCTTGCGGAGACGAAAGTGCCTGAAGGCGTATCTGCGATTCCTGAGATTGTCGTTGACGGCGTCTCTGAAAGCGTCGTTAAGAAGGCGTTGCGTGCTGCGATTGAGAGCGTTGCGGAAATGAGGGGCGTCGTGAAAATATCCGCAGGAAACTACGGCGGAAAACTCGGAAAATTCAAGTTCTATTTGAGGTCGTTGATATGAGACATGACTTCTCGCTACTTCAATTCATTTTTTCCTCATTTTACTCCCTGCGGATTATTAACTACCCTCCAAACAGAGAAGCTCGTAGGCTTTAAATCTGATTAAGAATGAGGAAGGAAAATGGAGGGTCAGTGAAATGCGAGCTCGTGAGCGGGCGAAGGCGAGGAAAACGAACCCGAGTATATTGAGGCTTTTGGACGAGTTGCGAAAGGCATCCAGAGAGAACGACGCAAAGATATGGCGGGATATTGCGGAGCGCTTAGAGCGACCGAGAAGGAGTTATGCGGAGGTGAATTTGAGCCGAATAAACAGATATGCGGAGGATGGCGACACGGTTTTAGTGCCTGGCAAGGTGCTCGGCGCTGGAAGGCTGGAGAAGCGAGTGACGGTCGCAGCGCTTGCTTTCAGCCAGAAAGCGTTTGCAAGCATTCGTGAGAGCGGGGGCAGATGCCTCACCATTGAAGAGCTCATGCGGGAAAACCCTAAAGGCTCTCGCATTAAAATAATGGCTTGAAGAGGTGGTGGCGAGGCGATGCAAGCGCAAGCAGCAGCGGAAGCGAAGAGGGCTTCGGAGAGTGAAGAAATTGTAATTGACGGCTCAGGGCATATCTTGGGCAGGCTCGCAAGCGTTGTTGCGAAGGAGCTTCTCAAGGACCCGAAAAAGCGTTTCGTCATTTTGAACGCCGAGAAAGTTGTCATAAGCGGCTCAAAAGAGAACATTTTCGCTGAATACCGAAAGATGCGTGAGATTGGCTCTAAAGAGAAGGGACCCTACTTCCCGAAGGCGCCAGACCGCATCTTGAAGCGCACAATAAGGGGCATGCTCCCTTACAAGAAGGCACGGGGAAGGGATGCTCTCTCAAGGGTTAAAGTTTATCTTGGTGTGCCTGAAGAATATAAGGATGCGGAGCGGGTGAGCATACCGCAGGCATCCGCCCGTTCTCGGCTGAGCCTCGCAAAGTTCGTTCTCTTGGGGGAGGTGAGCAAGCACTTAGGATGGCGTCCAAGAAGAGGATTGTGAATGCGGTCGGAAAACGCAAAACGGCGGTGGCGAGAGCAACGCTGAAAGAAGGCAGTGGAAATGTCAGAATAAACAAGAAGCCTTTGCAGATCTTAGAGCCTGAGGTTGTTCGTGAGAAGATTGCGGAGCCACTTTTCATCGCTTCTCAACTCGGCATAGACCTCGCAAGCATTGACATTGAGGTGAATGTCAGAGGAGGCGGCTTCATGGGTCAAGCGGAGGCGACTCGCACTGCGATTGCGAGAGGTCTCGTCGCTTGGACTGAAAATGAGCAGTTGAAAGCCGCATTCCTGAGATATGACCGCACACTCCTCGTGAGCGACACAAGAAGGGCAGAGCCGAAGAAATTCCTCCGTAAAGGAGCAAGAGCTCGCCGTCAGAAATCTTACAGGTAAGCTCGGAGGCTTAACAACAGAGCGGTAACAGAAGGAAAGGGAAAAGGAAGAAGGTGAATAGAAATGATTCCTGTGCGGTGCTTCACTTGCGGTAAAGTGATTGCGGATGTCTGGGAAGAGTTCAAGGAGCGCATAAAAACGGAAGAGCCGAAGAAGGTGCTTGACGAGCTCGGCATAGACCGCTACTGTTGCAGGCGAATGCTCCTCTCACATGCGGAACTGATAGATGAAATCGTGTGGTGAGCGTCGTGTTGTTGTGGTGTGTGCGTGGTGTGCGTGGGTGTGTGGTGGTGAGCGAAAGGCAGAAAAAGGCAGAAAAATAAGTGCAGATGTGGGGTTGTGGGGTAGCTTGGTCATCCTTCGGCGTTCGGGACGCCGAGACCTGAGTTCAAATCTCAGCAACCCCACCACCTCCCCTTTTTCATGACCTTTGCTAACGCACTGACGCCTCTTACAGATGCCTTTTTCTTAACATGCAAACGCACCATTTAACACATCCTCAAAGGAGGCTGTGGCGATGAGAGCGATGCGGGGAGCGATGCGGGAGATGCGTGCTGAAGAGACTGCTGATGCCTCTTCTGCGGAGGGACGAGAAAGAGCATTTCAGCAGGCGGAAGGAGAGACGGCAGGAGAAGAGCGGACGGAGCGCATGGAAATTTGGCGGGAGAGATACACAAAATACGAAAAGGCTCGCATCATCGGTGCGAGGGCGTTGCAAATAGCGATGGGCGCTCCTATTCTCATTAACACGGATAAAACAGACCCTATTGAGATCGCAATAGAGGAATTTGAGCGTGGCGTTATCCCTATAACTGTCCGCAGGCGAAAGTGATGCTGGCACTGTTAATCCGCCTTTTAGAGGCTTAGGCTCCCTCCCCCTGCCCCTCTTTTTCCGTTCAAATTATCTTCTCTTCATCCCCCGCTCTCTTCACTCGCTCCCTTCACTCATCTCTCTTTCTTTTCACCCTCTCGTCTCTGAAATGCTCCCTCACGACGGCATCAGGAAGTATTCCCTTGAACTTGCCGAGAGCGGTGACGAGAGTTTCTTGAAAGAGGTAAGCGAGAACCTCAAACTCGCCGGCGCCGTAGAAGGGGGATGCTTTCTCCGTGAGTTGAGCCTCAACATACTTCCAGCCTTCACCCTTGCGAAGACCTCCCGGAAGGTAGAAGAAGACATCTGCGAGCTTTCCGAGTGCGCTGTCCTCGTAAGAGCAAATTGCAACGATTTTAGCGCCCTCCCGCTTCGCACTCTCCGCAATATTCACAATCTCTGCTGTCTCGCCTGAGCCTGAGAAAAGGATGACCGTGTCGTCTTTGCGAATCCTTTCCTTAACGACATCCCCGATGAACCACACATTGTAGTTGAAGTGCTTCAATCGCAGGGCAAGACTCACCGCAGCACTGCCAGACCTGCCGATTCCATACACATGAATCGCTTTGCTTCGCTCTAACAATTCATAAATCTGCTCAAATTTATCTCTCTGCGAATTCACTAAATCAGCATACTCACGCAAATATTCCAGCAGTATCCTGCACTGCTTCACAACTTCATCTGAAAATCTACCCATTTCCCCTCCCGCTTTAGTGCTTTCGCCTTAAGTAATAAGCGATGAATCTCTCTGATGGGAACTCATGGACAGTTGTTGCGATGATTTCTCCAGCTCCACTTCCGACGCTTGAAGCGACAAGAATGGGGCAGTTGTTGCCCTTCAAAATGATTTCACCGCCTCGCACAACATCAAAATATCCGTCGCACATGCACATCCCTCGCTCAACGAGCATCGCTGCGGCGTGTTCCGCCACCCTTTCAACACGCACATATCCAAATTTATGTTTGTATTTCAACTGAAATGGAAGCCAATTGTAAGCATCCGCTTCCTCGCTAATTGCTCCCGAAACAATCAGCGTTCCTCCCGCTTGAACAAAATTTTCTATGCTCTCTCTGCACGCCCTCAGAACGCCGAGCATTTTTGAGAATCTCCTGTCTGCGAAGCCAGCAGGGACAATCGCAATTTTGAAATGCTTCAGCAGGAGCAACGCAGGATGCGCAACAACCTCACTCTCAAATCCCTTTGCGGTGAGGTATCGCTGTAAATATGTCATTCCGTCCCAGAGTAACGCTATCTCCGATACCATACACTGCATATACTCATTCTTTTCGCTCACTCACTCGCTCACTTGCTCACACGCTCACTCGCTTGCAGCAAGCATGCACTTACTTACGACTCGCAGACGCTTTTTCCTCCTCCTCAATAATGCGGAGCCACTTCCTCACCTTCGCAACGATTTCATTCAGCTTTTCTTGCGGGCAGCTTTCATGACGGATGATGCCAGAGACAATATCTACGAGTTTTCCGGGCGTTTCTCCATCCTTTCGGATTGTGCTGACGCCGATTGCCTCGAAATCGCTGAAATCCGCAGGACATTGCGAGAGGACAATCGCAGGCGTCTTCACACGCTTCAGCACGAAACGGACTTTGTAAATGAAGTGCATTTTCACATTTCCATGATGCAGGATGGCGAGTTTATGCCTATTAATAGCCTCAATCTCACGGGGTTCAAGACCAAAAACGACGCCGTGTCCTCCCATCTGGGGGGCATCTGCAGGCGTTCCGTCGCCAGCATTCAGCACTAATTCGCTCACATTTATGCCTTTATCCCTCAGCTCTGTTGTGATTTCGCACACGGGCTTCGGCACATGCCTGCTGCCCGGAGACATCGCAACCGCAATTACATCGTTCTTTAACGCCCTTCCGATTGTCCCTCGCTGTGCGAGACCGCCTCCGAGACCGAGACCCTGCCCCCTCCTGCAAAATACCAACTGCGGCTCTCTCCCTATCATCCGCCTCTATTGCACTTTTATACATTTATCGCTTTGCATGCCTTGCATAGGCTTTGCATTGGAAAAAAGAAAATAAAGAAAATGTCAGGTCGGTGTCGAGAGTGTATGTGGCAGTAGATATTAGGAAGCCCTCAAATCCTCTATCTTCACGATTTTACCGTCTTTCATGTGAGCGATTCTGTCGCAGACATCGTAAGCGAAGTCAACATCGTGAGTTACGATGAGGAAAGTGACGCCGAGATTCTCACGAGCAGCCCTTATTGTCGTTGCGACATACTTCTTTGTGATGGGGTCCATCGTTCCTGTAGGCTCGTCAAGGATTGCAATATCTGGCTCTTTCATCAATACTTGGGCGAGTGCGACTCTCTGCCTCTCTCCGACACTCAGCTCGTCATGCGTCTTCGGAAGAATCTCCTCCGCCTCCTCCTCTGTGAATCCGACGCCTGTCAGTATGAACTTCGCCTTCATCCTTGCGAGCTCCTCAGGCATTCGCAAGCCGATGCAAGAAGTGAGGTTCTCCAAGACTGTTTTTCCCGCATATAACGAGTATTCCTGGTGGAGCATCGCAACATGACTCAAAACTTCACCTCTTCCCGGCGTGGTTGCCGCCCACGAAATCCAAACTGTCCCTTTTTCTGCTTGCCTGCCGACATCTATCCAGCGGTCACCAGAACGAACAAGCACAGAGCCTCCAGTAAGGGGGTCAATACCTGCGATGATTCTTGCGAGTGATGTCTTTCCCGCACCGCTCTTACCGAGCAATCCGAAGATTTCACCCTCTCGCACCTCAAAAGAGACATCGTCCACCGCCTTAACGATGCCACGATGCAGCGAGTAGTAATATTTCTTGCAGTGAACCACACGAATCTTCGGCTCGCCGACCTTCACATCTTTCTCTCTCTCTATCTCTCCCACTTGCTCCTCAAAATGAGCGACAACATCGGCTGCATCGCCATATTCAACAACCTCGCCGTGGTCGAGCCATATTGCCTTTTGCGCAAGCTCCTTTATCACAGAAGGCCAGTGCGATGTCACGAGCATCGTCATCCCGCTCTCAGAAACTCGCTTCAAAGACCTGTGGACGAGCTTCGCCGTCTCAGGGTCAAGCGTTCCAGTAGGCTCATCCGCAAGCAAAATCACGGGGTCAAGGGCGAGCTGCCTCGCAAGCACGACACGCTGCTTCTCACCACCGCTCAAGTCCCTCGCAGGAAATGTCACCCGATGAAGCATGTCCACAGCCTTCAGCAGCTCGTATGCACGGCGCAACCTCTTTCCTGCTGGATAACCCCGCGCCTCTAAAGCCTGCATCACATTGAATATCACCGTCTCTTCACTATACAGCCCGAATGTGCGCTGAAGCATGATTGCAATCCTCCGCCTCAATGCACGACGCAAATCCTTGTCGCTCTCAGACCAGTAGTCTATCACTCGCAGTTCATACTTATCTTCGCATTTCTCACACTGCTTCCCCGCTTTGCTCGGTGCTTGCACATCCAAACATGAGGGACACACCGCAACCCTGTATATCACCCTTCCGCTCGTCGGCGCATATTCTTTAGAACCTCTAATCATGTGCAGCAGAATCGACTTGCCAGAACCGCTCTTTCCGAGCAGACCGAGCGCTTCTCCTTCCTTTATATCAACGCTCACATCCCGCAGCACTCCCTTCCCTTCAAATTCCTTGCTCACTCTCTCCACTTTCACTATCGTCTCCTTCTCTCCAGCCATCTCCTCACCTCCTATTACTCCTTTTTCTCTTTCAGTAGTGATTACCTCTTACTTCCCCTCACATCACACCCACATCACACCCAAACCTCTCCCCCCTCTTTCCTTTTCCTTTCTCACCTTCTACCTCTTCAGCATCTTCAGCACCACAACATCCGGTCTCTTAATTGAGGATGCGACCTCTCGCTTGCACCTCTCGCATAGCTGCCTCGCTGTCAGTGCAACGACTTCCTCCGAGCCTGGCAACCTCCTTGCATACAAAAATTCCGCCCTCAACCCTAAATCCTCACTTATCCCCTCCAAAATGCCTCTCACTTTCCCCCTCCATGCAGAGATTTCTGAGTAGCGAAGACCTCTTATGTCCGCATAAAATCCAAAACATCCACATCTCATCACAAATACCTTCGCCTCCGGCACGAAAATGTTCCCAAAAAGCCCTCTTAATCCACTCTCCAACCGCTTTCTTCCTTCTTTCACACCCTCCACTCCCTCTCTACTCATCTCTTATCCTCCATCCTCACCTCTCCACTCTTCTCCATCTTTTCTACGCCCACTTCGCCACCTTCCACCCACTTTCCACCTCACCTTCACTCACCTCGCCCCACACGCCCCACACACCTTCGTCTAAGCCTTTCCTCGCTTACTCACGCCATTTCAGCACTTTCTTCGTCAGTTCAGCGCAGAAACCGCAAGAATCGCATTTGCGACCGCAACTCTTCCATTTCTGAATGCATCCTTCAAGTGCCTTGTTGTCAATATAAAAAATATACCTCAATTCAGCAGGACAATCAAGCAAATCAAGCAGGTTTCCCTCATATTCACGGGCAGAATAAGCACGAATGCAATTTATAATCCAATGAACTGTGTTCGCCCTTCCCGCAATTTTGAAATCTTCAATACCTATTCGCTCATATTCGCTCAAGTCTTCAGGACGAATCCAAGGGGATTTCATTATTTGTGAGGGGTCTCGCACTCTTATTGATATGCATCTGTCGAAGTAGTAGTCGCTGAATATGTCCGCACGATTTTGACCGTAGAGAGGGGAGCGTGTCGCAGTCACATGCGAGAAGAGGTTGAAGTGTGCGTATCTGAAAGGGCATTTGTATAGGCATCCTTCATTCACAATCACACGAATACGACAGCTAACAGCACGCTTAATCGCCTCAAGCATCTCAAAATCCCTGTTAATGTTCGTGTCAACTGTTATTGCATCCGCACCCAATTCTTCATAGAAAGCAGCCTTTTGAGGCGAATCAACATGCGAAACGCAGCTCACAACTGTCTCCATCGGATATTCTCGCAACATCTCAACCAAAAACGGCTCGGCAACCGTGACACCGTCCACGCCTGCTTTGTTCAACTCGTTGAAATACCACTCAAGCATTTTGAAGCCTTCGTAAGTGAGGTGCTGACCGCCCAAGCAAGAGGGATTCACGATAATATTCATGCGGATGCCGTGCTGGTGCGCAAATTCCGTCTGCTCCTTTATTTCAGAGACGAGGGTTGCGTGCAGTGTCGCCCTCCCGCTTCCGCAGATGTCTGGAGCGCCTGCCATGAACACTTCTTTCACTTCGCTTAACCCCTCTGACGCTTTCACGGCGACAATCTCCTTCAACGCCTCAAAATGTCCCGGATGCGGAACTATCAATCGCATTCTTCTATCCTTGCTTCGCACTCAATAAATAAATAAATGAATGATAATTCACACAGCGTTCGCACAGCGAATTCGCACAGCGAGCAGCGTTTGGAAAAAAGAGAAAAAATGAGGGAAAAGGTGCGGAGCGACTCACTCAGACATCTTGAAGTAAGGATGAGGTTCGTTTGTCTGCAAGCCGTGCTCGCTTTGAGCTGCTTCCGCAACGATCATGTCAATCATTCCGCAGAGCGGGAATACGAGTGGTGCGTTCTCTATGGGTCCGTACATGACGAAATCCTGTCCGAGCAGTATCGGAATGATGTTTGAGCCGACATCGCATAGATGGAACACTTCAGCGCCTATGCCCTCCCAGACGGTTTTTCCGTTCTTCTTCACCTTCTTCGCATGCTCCTTCCTGTATCTCTTCAGCCAGACCCACGCAGAGGGCGCATTATGGATGCCCAATCCCACTGGAATTCCGTATTTTGACTTCACAACGAATCCAGAAAGGCAAGAGGAGCCGCAGCCAGCACCGATTGGTAGCGTTGCAGGGTCGAAAAGCGGTTTTGTGATGCCCAAGTCCTCACGAGCGAGTGCAAGTAATCCCTTCTCAAATGTCCCCGCTCCTGTTTCCATGAGGTCAATTTTGCCTGCGACCGTCGTATCTTTGGGGTTGAAACCCAGCAGAATCGCAGCACTTATCTTTGAGTTCTTTATCTCTTCAAGCTCTTCCTGCGAGCAGCTCACGTTTATTGAGTTGTATATTGCTCTATCTGAGAGACCGACTTCATCGCAGTATTTCATGCCCGCAATCTTCGCCTCAGCGACGGTTGAATCTATGAGGAAAGGAGCGTCGCTCACTTCCGCACAGAACTCTATCTCCTTCTCCATCGCTTCAGGCGACTCAGAGAATATCTGAAGCATGATTGGATTTCCAGTGACATCTGACATCTCCTCCTGCATTTTTATCAGTCGCTCAGCCTCCTTCTTGTCGAATATGCCCTTATCTGCGTCCTCAACGATGTAGTGCTTCGCATAAAATATCGTGCCTGCGAGAACGGTCGCATATTCTCCGGGCTGACCGCCTATTTTCACTCCCGCTATCTCATACACCTCTTGCTTCCTGTCAAAGACATACACGATGCATCACCACCCTAAATTTCCCCACACACATATTTCTCCCTTTTCTTTTATCCGCCTCTTCGTTCTTCAGGAGAATGACGCTCAAAGGATGAAAAGCACATACAGGAGCGTTCCGACGATGAGACCGTAGAGGATGCCTATCGTGAAGCCGATTTTCTCGCCCTGCCGCTGGCTCAACTCGCCCATCACGAACTCCACCTTCTCGTCCATCGCCTTCAATCGCTCTATCAGCTTCCTGTATTCAGGCGGCGTCACCGCTATCGGAATCGCTACCTCCTCCGCCTTCTTCTCTCCCACTTCCTCTTTCTCTTTTTCCTCAGCCATCTCCTTCACCCATCCTCTCTTTTCTCTCTTCCCTCTCTCTCCTCTCACCTCTCACGCTCTCACACGCACACGCTCACGCTCGCACACTCAGGAAGCGAGCAGGACGAGTTTAATGCCGACGAGTAGCATGCTGACGAATATGCCGATTGCGAGACCTTTCACGAATCCCACCCAGAGACCCGCTCCGAACCTTGACTCACGACCGATGAGCGTTATCATTTTGCGCATGTCTTCAATTTTTGCGGTGATTACAGCAGTCTCAGGCGTCTGCTGCTCAACTCGCTGTGGTGGCATTCAAATCACACCTCCCTTTTTCCCACTTTCTCCCACTTCTCTCAACACTATTCTCCCCGCTCTTCCTTAAAGCAAGAACGGCAGAGAGACGAGAGCTGCGAATATCAGCCCTGCGACGACGCCGATGATTGAGTTTTTGGATATGCCTGAGGTGAGTTTGTGGTCTCTTGCAATCAGCTGTGCTTTGTATCTTATGCTTTCAGTTGCGTCGGAGATGATGCCCATGTAGGGTTCTGCGGGCATCGCCAAAGGCACTTCAAGCGCAGCAGCGGCAGCCTCCTCCTCACCGCCGAGCTTCACAATCATCGGCTCCTCCGGATATGCTCCAGGGTCTCTCGCCTTCAACTCCTCAATCTTCGCATTAATCGTTGCGGGGTCTTCCACGCCTATCATGTCTATGACCTCTACCTGCTTTCTGAATCGCTCAACCGCCTCAACTGGAAGGTTCTCTATGAAAGGTATCGCCCCTGTCGTCCCTATGATCTTGTGAGAGGACGGGTCAACACCGTTCTTCCAGAGCGCAACGAGAGATTCTCCGCTTTTATGTCCTGGAACCTCAGCACCCGCAACAATAAGGAATCGTATGTTCGGATTTGAAATGATGTTCGCTATTATCTTCTCTATGCCTATGTTCTCCGTCTTGTCAGAGCCTACAATGGCGACACCCGGGAAATCAGCGAGTTTGAAATGGCTTCCTGTGGATGACAAAGCCACACAGCTCTTCGGGTCACCGACCTCGTAGTCGCCTGTCACGAAAGGCCATCCTGAAGGGGGTTCCACCTTCTCAGGCATCACACACCACCTCCCATGCCGAACAGCATTATTGCGATGAAAAGCAAGCCAAATATGAGACCGACCCAGAACATCGTGATGAAGCCCGCCCTGCTCAACGCACCTTCTCTGTTCGGCTGCGCCATCGCAAAGCTCGTCGTCGGGTCAAGACAGTTGAACAAGTCCTCAACCGCAGTCTCAAGCACATTTATCTGCTCCTCTATCGGCGATAGATTTATCTTGTAGAAGCCCGGTTTTGCCTCTCCCACCTTCATCGAATCCGTGTCAAAGACGATGCCCAATTCCTCGTTCAGAACTATCACGCCCATTTTTCTCAACCCCCCGCTCTCCGCTCTTACTCTCTCACCTCTCACGCTCTCACGCACTCCTCACTCCGCTCACTTCACCGTTTTTATGAGACCTGTGCCGACGACCTCGTAAGATGCCTCAAATGAACGACGCACAAACTTCGCATAGAAGACGACCCAGACGACGATGCCGTAGAGAATGAGTCCAACTGCATTCGCCAGTCCGAGCGATTGTGAGCCGAGCCATTCAGCTCCGAGAGCGACTGAGACGATGCCGAGAATGATGCAAATCAGCCCTGAAATCTCAAATGAGAGGAGTAATGTGCGACCCCTGTCCTCATCCGGACCTAAACATGCGTTGAACGGGTGGAACATCGCAAGCGCAGAGAGAATGAACATGAATGCTATTACACCACTGAGGAATACATCTTCCAAAACAGCGTCAAGTTTGAGTGTCCCTGCGACCATTGAACTCTCAAGCAGGAATGCAAGCGTCCCTGCAACACCAAGCTCGGTCATGCCTCGCTCTAATCCGGGGATTTTCATTGAAATGAACTTCTCACTGTTCGAGAATATGCCTGAAATGTATCCGATGAGCGCAGCAATCGCAATACCGCCGAGAACGCCGACATTTAGCACCTCAACACCGCCGAGTGTGAAATCCCCGCCGACATTTGCGATGCCCATGCCTGCGATTGCACCGATGACGCCGTAGCCGACTGCGAGGACGCCTATTGATGGGACGCCAGTGCCGAGACCGTAGCGAGAAGTCTTGCGAACGGCGTCAGCACCCCAAACAAGCACGAAAGTGAGACCGATGGCTTTGATGCATGCGGGCAGAAAAGGCAATATCGTCATTATGATGCCGAGAACTGCCGCAATTATGCCTAATTTCGTCTCCGTTGGTGGCCAACCCTTCCCAGGCTTCTTCTCTTCCTCCTCCACAGGAGCGGTCGGAACGGTCATTCAGACACCACCTCCCATCAGACCCCAAGACGCTATGATGACACAGAGTCCGCAGAGCGCTGAAACGACAGCACAGGAGATGAGAGCCTTCGGCAGTCGCTTGAACTTCGGGTCGTGGAAACCTTCAATTGTTCCGCCGATGTTGTAAGCGGAAAGAATGGCATTCGCCACGAATATGCCTGCGGCTGCGATGCCAGCGGCGGCGGCTGAAACCATCTCAGCATCCGCTCCGAGCTCTGCGAAGAGCGATGCGGGGAATGCGTAGTTTTTCAGCACGAAATACATGAGAGCGCCACCGAAGCCTCCCAAGAACGCACCAATCCATCCTGAAATGTAGCTCACATTCGGAACGCCATGCCCATCCGTCTGAGGCGTCTTGTAAGGTGCTTGCGGCTCCTTCGTGATTGGGTCAACTTCAACACGCCCAGAGACGGGAACGACACCCGCACCGAACACATAGAGCATGTTTGCGAAGAGCATCGTGAAACTCAACATCAGCATCGCACCCACCGCACCAGAAAGAGCGACAAGAACTAAAGCAAGCGGAGAAGGCGTCTCAAAGAAAGTCGCCACTGTGGATGCTGTGAAAAGACCTGTGAGAGCAGCGCCGAACATGAGCTGAACGGTGCCTGTTGCAATGCCTGTTGCGGTGCCCATTGCTGCTGGTGCGCCTCCGACTGGAATCATGTGAACGCCGAGAGATGCGAGCAGTCCGCCCACAATCACACACACCAATATCAACAACGCCGCTATCGGGTCCATTTCTCTCTCACCTCCATGATTACTCCCCTACAAACGGTCCATACCGCTTACGCGCCCACCTCACAAGATACAAGTTCCCGAATATCAGCGCTATTCCGATGATGAGACCGATAGCGATGCCTATTGCTGCAGCCGCAGCTCCAGCAGCGGGATTCACCGTGAGATTTGCCGTGAGGAATCCTCCGCCGAGCATGCCGAGCACGGTTCGCCAGTTCTCAAAGAGGATAATCATGCCGAATGTCATTCCCGTGAGGGGACATCCGTATTTTATGCAGAAGCCGACGATGTCCTTCTGCGTCCTGATGCCGCAGTCCGCATACCTCGTGATCATCCCATGGTAGACAACTCGCTTGCCTTCTCCAAACGGGCGGTCCTGGAATTCTCTTTCAGTGCCGTAATGGATGTCGCCTGTTGAAGAGCCTATGCTGCCGACGGTGATGCCCCAGATGAATCCGAGAAGTGGCAGCGGGAACGGATGATTCAACTCAGGAATGCCTGAAAGCGTCCCAAGGTTTGCTTGCAGGTATGCGATGCAAGTGATGCAAAATGTCGTCATGAAGCCGTGTGTCATTATTGGGAGCAGATGACCGTAGAAGACATCCAAGTATAGCGGCTGTTGGAATCTGCTCTGTCCTGAAGTTCTGCCGAGATGAGCGGTCGTTGCGAATATGAGATGTAAGATTTCACCTGCGAGGACGCCGAGAGGAATCGCAAGTATCGCAGCCTTCCACTGCTCGCCAGCGGGAAACATCGGCTCAAACTGTCGGAGAAGCACCCATGCGACGGTGCATGCAGTCGTTGAATACATGCAATTGGAGAGCGGCTCGCCTGAAATCGCCTTGTTGTAGAAGCGATGCACATATCCGACCTGAGCTGCGAGCTGCACCTGCGAGTTCGGATTGCTCTGCGAGCCCACGTCAGACTCCGCATCTTCGAAGAAGCATGCGACGAACGCCAGAAAGGCGATGAGCAACAACAATCCGAACAGCACTGCAAATGGCATACGAAATACTCCGCAGATGACATATAAAAATCTTTCTATTTTGTCGCCAGCGAAAGAAACGACCCCCATCTTTTTTCCCATAAGGATATTTAATATGAGCAAAAAGAGAAAAATTGATGCTATTCGGAAGGGAGAGGCATAATCCGAGGGTGCTGAAGCCCCAAAGAATGAGCTACAGCGACCTGCATTATATTCTGCGGCTCTCAAGAGGCGACCTCTCACTCCGCCCGATATTCATCGTCGCTTCTGTTGAACTCGGAAACACAACGACAAAAGCAATACTCACTGCGACGGACTTGAAGAGCGGAAAGACCTATGTGCTGAACAAAACGGTGAAAATGACGAGGGAGGCGAAGGCACAAGAGGGCGTTTTCTGTCAGACGGTTCATGCTGTTGAACTTTCAGAGCGTTCAATCGCAGAGCTTGTGTGCCACACACTTGAGGAATGCGCTCGTTCTGTCGGAATAAGCGTTGCAGATATACATTTTGTTGTGCGTTCAACGGGCGTAACCGCATGCTTCTCAACCGTTAAAGAGGTTGAGGGCGTCATTCAAGCACTTGCGAAGGGATGCATGCTCGCAGGCGTCCCGCCTCGCAAAATGATTTCGCCGATGACAATAGAGAACATTCCAGCGGAGCTGAGAGCGTTCTCAAGGATGGATAAGACTTATTTTGACGGTGCGGTCGCAGGGAACATCCCGCCTTCTGGCGAGCCAATCGTCGGCAACGAAATGGAAGGCGAGCTCGTCACCGCAGGTCTGAAGGAGGCTGCGAAATGGGTCGGCGTTGACTACCGAAATCCTGTGCTTTCGCTTGACTTCGGGACGACGCTCGCAGGGCGCATCACTGACGATGAGCTGCCTTATGCGCATGTCATCGGCTCTTTCTGCGGTCTCGCAGGTGCGATTCCTGATGCGCTTGTCTCAAAAGTAGTTGACGAGAATTTCCCGACGATGCTTGACTTTCAGCGGAAAGCAGGTGGCGCAGGTGCAAGATTCGGAAGGCGTAGAGTGAAGGAGAAGGTTGTGAAGGAATATGTAGAGGAGATTTTCAATCATTTGGTCGTTGAGAAAGTGAAAGGGAGGACGAGAATGGGAGGTGTTCCCGTGAATATTGATGCAGCACGCAAGAATAATGTCGTTTTAATAGGGGTAGATGCGGGTGTAAATCGCTCAGAACTTCCGAAGATTGCTGAAATTGGTGAGGAAATTGCTCGTAGCGAAGGAATTCATTGTCTCAATGCGGTTGCGGATGAGCTTTCTGCGTGCCTCGTTGAGCGTCTCGTGGAGATTGCGATGGAAGAGGGTCTTCTGATGCGGAACACGAAAATAGGAATAACGGGCAGAGCGGGCATCACGGGAAGGAAGCCGTTCTTGACGCTTGAGAAATTGAGTGCGCTTTTCGGCAGGAAAATGGACGACGAGGTTGTCTTCGCAGACGACGGTCTCGCAAGGGGAGCAGCCGTTCTCGGCAGATGCATGCACCAGTTCGGCACGCCAGAGAACCCGATAGGCGGTGTTCAAGGCGGTGGATGCGTCATGGGCAAGCGTCTGAAACTGCAACGAAAGGAAAAATAAGAAAAGTAAAGTGCTTGATGCGAAAGGAAAAAGTGAAGACTAATGGAGTGAAGGAAGGAGAGGGGGAGATGGTAAGAAATGGAAGTGGAGGTAGAGATTGAAGGAGGGGGCGAAGATTTTGGTAGGAAGTCCTACGAGAAGCTCTGCTCCGACATATTGAGGGACATGGGCGTGAGGACGAGTTTGGAGAAGACGCACATGTATTGCAATCTCCGTGAGCATGTGTTCATCATATCTGTGAAGATAGGGGACGTGCCGAAGCCTGTTCGTGTTGTAGACATGGTGGATTTCGGCAAGGACAAGATGCGTATTCGGGATGAGAAGTTGGCTCCGAGGCTTCTCTCTCTGCTTTGGGCGAAATACGGCGATAAGATATGGCAGATAAGCCGTCTTGACATCGGCTATGATTTGAGCATGGATGAAGTGGAGCGGATGAAGGAGCTCGTCGTCTACGACTTCAAAGAAGATTTGACTGCACGCATCCTTGACGGCTTGGACAGGATTCTGCCCGAAGGCGCAAGAGTGAGATTGCCCATTCGCACATCTGAAAATCTTGTGACAATCGTCGCATCTGAAAATCCGATAGGAGAAGAGTGGCGAAAGAAGGCAGTGGAAATCGCATCTCGCCTTGAGAAGTAAGTGTAGGTGCATTTGGCAAACAATCAATAAGAATTTTAATCACACTTCATTATTTGTCGCCAGAGTTTTCACCGAAAATCCTCTTTTCAACCTCTTTCACAAGTTTCTCACCCAATTTTACAATTAAGCGAGCGTTCTCTTCCGTTATTTCCGCTTTCGGGTCGTATCTCGCCTTGTTCCTCTCAACAAGTGCTTTACGCAATTCCTTGCCCACACTTCGCTCAATTTCCCCGCTCAGAATGTAGAGTTTTCCGAACTGCTGCACAATTCCACCGTGAGACGATGCCAAATGCTCACCTTTCAGCAGAATTAACGCTTTCACGAGCAGTTCAACGGCATTATACCCCTCATCTATCGCAGGTCTTAACGCTTTTCGCTCCAGCGCATCCTTCGCATAATTCAAAAATTCCTCCGCTAAGTCCAAATATCCCTGCGCCTCAAGCAAATTCGCCTCACTCTTATCCATTTCGTAAATCACCTCACCACATTCCTCCACTTCTCGCAGAAAGAAACTGCCTTTCCTCGCATTAAACTCGTAAATTGACATGACAAACGGCTCAACAGACACACTGTAAGCCAAAGCAGTGTCAAAACTCGCCTCACACGCCAAATCTTCAACAGTTTTGTCGCCATTCGTGACGATAAGCACATCCACATCGCTCTCTTCTCTCGCAGTTCCCTTCGCTAAACTACCGAAAAGGTAGATTTTGACAATTTTTCCGCTCGCTTTCTTCAGCAGTTCTTCAACGAAATGTGCGAGTGCCGAGCGCTTACGCTCTTCTCCCGCTTCCGCTCTCTCCTCTGCCACGCAGCAAATTTTCACTTCTTCGCACAAAACTTTTCCGCCTCCGAAAAGCCGTGTGGCAGACAGGGCAGAGAGAGAAGAAGACTGAAAGCATGCAAGGACTTATTGATTGCGTTTCAATTTTGAGTGAAATGCCAGCGGTTCAGATGCCTCGTGTGGTCTTTGGGAAGGGCATTCTCGAGAGTTTGGGCGTTGAGGCGAGTTCTCTGCTCGCTTCTGCTGGAAAGAAAGCGGAGGGAAGCAAGGCGTTGCTCGTGACAGACGAGGAAGTCGCAGCGAGGTTCTCTGGGCGAGTGGAGGAAGCGTTGAAGTCCGCAGGTCTTGAGACTGAGGTGTTCAGGGGCGTGAAGCCAGAGCCGAGTTTGGAAGTTGCGGAGAGCGTTGCGGAATTTGCCCGTCGCACATCGCCCGACATCGTCGTGGGATTAGGCGGGGGAAGCGTGCTTGACATGGCGAAAGTGGCATCTGCAGCGGTGACGAATGAAAAGCCTGCTCGTGAATTCTTGGGAGCGAACAAGATAGAGAGGAGACCCGTGCCGAAGATTTTAATGCCGACGACCGCAGGCACAGGTGCGGAGGCGACGCCTTACGCACTCGTTGTCGTTGAGGGAAAGAAGAAGGCAATCGCATCTCCTTACAACCTTGCGGATGTCGCTTTCTTGGATGCCGAGCTGACTGCGACGATGCCTCCTCGTGTCACCGCCTCGACAGGAATGGACGCCTTGAGCCATGCTTTGGAAGCATTAATGTCAAAAGGAGCGAACCCACTGACGGATGCATTCGCATACGCAGCCATTTTCAAGGTCGCAGCGAACTTGGAGAGAGCATTCTCGTCGCCACAAGACCTTGACGCTCGCTTGGAAATGGCACTCGCAGCGTTCCTTGCGGGTGTCGCATTCGGTAACGCAGGCGTCGTGCTGGGGCATGCAATCGCTCACACAATCGGCACTCGCTACTCGCAGCCTCACGGCGTCGCAACAGCCCTCACGATTCCTTATGTGATGGAGTTCAACGCCTCTGTGCCTGAGGTTGCTGCGAAGTTGAAGTGCGTCGCCTCCGCTTTCGGGGAGGATGTCTCCTCGCTTTCAGATGCGGATGCCGCTGCGAAGGCAGTTGCTCACGCTCAAAGCATGCTTCAGCGACTTGAGCTGCCGAGATGCCTCGCAGATTTGGATGTGTCTCGTGAGGACTTGCCTGCGATTGCGGATGCGGTGCTTGCGGAGAAAGGCTACCTCGCAAGGAATCCGAGAGAAGTGAATCGTGAGAATTTGCTCGCTCTGCTTGAGCGGATGCATGCGGGATTTTAGTGCGGGCGAAGAAAAGGAAGTGAGAACAAGCGAGTGAGGAAAACGGGAAGGCAAAAAAGAGAGAAGCAGGAAATAGAGGCAAAAAGAAGAGGGGTTTTGAGGAAGTGAGCAGGGGAAGGAAGATAGTATTAGCGGTAGTGATTTCGGGAGTGGTAGTATTATTTGGTATTCTGGCTCTTACTTTCATTTTTTCTGCACCGGAAGTGGTGGAGTGGCATCCACCGACGAAAGCGAAAATAGCAATAGTGGAGGTGGAAGGCGAGATTTCTTACGGTGGCGACGCATCACCCTCGCAAATCAGGAAACTGCTCGTTCATGCGGAGGAGGATGATGCGGTGAAGGCGGTCGTCCTGCGAATAAACAGCGGAGGCGGTGATGCGGGAGCATCTTGGGAACTGTTCAACGAGGTTCGGAAAGTCGCAGCGAAGAAGCCTGTCGTCGCTTCTATTGCGGATGTCGGAGCGTCAGGGGCTTATTTAGTTGCTTCTGCTGCGGATGAAATCCTTGCGACGCCGATGTCTGTTGTTGGTGGCGTAGGCGCTTCTTTTGAGTTTCCGTTTGAAGTGCCTGCGAACGCAACGAAGCCAGCGAAGGAAATCTCATCGCTCTCTTCAGGCGAGTTCAAGGACATGTTTGCGGACAAACGGCTTGATGAGCGTGAGCGTGCATACATAAAGGAGCGGCTGAAGAGCGTTCTGGATGTTTTTCTGCGTTGCGTATGCGAGAAGCGGAACTTAAGCGAAGATGTGCGTCAAAACCTCACACACGGCGGTTGGTTCACAGGCGAAGAAGGCTTCAAAATGGGACTCGTTGACAAAATCGGCGACTTGGACGATGCGGTGAGCGAGGCAGCAAGAATCGCAGGAATTGACCTGAACGAGACAAATGTCGTAATTTTGAGGCTTGAAGACGGGAATGTGCGTGAAATTGAATATGAAGTGCTGTGTTAAGGCCTTTCATCCCAACAGATATTCATTTTACCTTCTTTTTTCCTTTCAGCTTCTCCTTCCCACTATTTTCGTTTATATATTTTTGTTTTTCTGTATGTAAATCTATCTTTATTCCCAATTATCTTCTAATTCTTGTTCTATTCCCACAAGTTCAAGCAGACTTTTCCTTTTTTCAAATTCCACAATGACATCAAGTCCTGTCTCTTTCTGCTCACCCCTGGCATAAGCCAAATATCTCATTTTCTTTGTAACTGTCAGTTTAAAAGATGTGATACCCGCATGTTGTCGAGTGCGAAAGCACCGAAGCGAAGAGTTGCGGGCGACGAGCACATCTTATAGATATCTGGAAAACTCTTCGATATCAACCTTTGCAAGCTTTAAAATTCCCCTTAAAGTACCGATTTTCAATTCTTTATGCATTGGAACTACGGTTCCAACCTTACCTTCTGGTGTCATTTTTGATAATCTAACATGACTTCCCTTTCTTCCAGTTACTTGAAAGCCAAACTTATTACACAAGATTTTGACAACTTCTTCTCCAGAAACATTTCTAAGCTTTGGCAACTTTCCTATCCCCCATTTCTATCTCAAAAGTTGTAATGAGCGGATGCCCCTTTTCCTCCAGCGGAAACTCTTCAAGATACAACTCAGTTGCTTCTTTTAAATTATGTATTGCCTCTTCAATAGTTTTACCTTGGCTCACGGTTCCAATCTCAGGACACTCAGCAACATACATATCCTCTTCTTTATGAATTATTGCCGTCAATATTACCATTTCTCAATCACCTCATATTTCCCATTCCAATTTCCCCTTTGTTATATAATACCCTTTCACGAAAAAGTGACCTCCTCCCCCTGCTATCAAGGGGCTCCCAACGTGGAAGCGAGGTTTGGCGTTCACCCGAACACGCTCCGAGCTCATGCACCATTCGGGACGGTCACATGCCCCGCCACTCTTCTTAAGGAGTGGACTACAAGATAAGTTCATCTAGCAGCGTATTTAAACTTAACTATACACCCGCAATCTTGCCCTTCTCCTTCAGAAGAGGTCTTACAAGCAACGGGAAGATAAAAAGGGAAAAAATAGGAAAAAGGAAAAAATAGGAAAGGGGCGATGCCTCCTCTTCTTTGTTGTTTAAGGAATAATAGTCTCTCTGGTGCCTGCGGGCTTGAACTCTCTGAGAGCGCCTCTGCCGAACTCTCTGGTGACGTAGCCCCAGTCGAAAGGCAGGTCTCTGTCTGCGAATGCGACTTTTATGAGCGGTGAGAGCACCCAAGCGTCCTTGTGAGCTGCGTGTGCGCCCTGCACGAGACCGCAGTAAGCGCTCTGGTGACCGACATTCATCGCATAGATTGGGTAGTTCACGCCTCTCATCTCGAAAGGCAGACCCTCGTCGCTCCTGTATGAGAATGAGTTCGGGTTGTTCGCCTGGTCTTGCAGGTCGTATCCGTAGAATCCAAGTCTTCCGACACGCTCATAGTGCAGGAGCTGGGAGAGCGCCCAGCCGTTTATCGCAGCCTGCGCTGAAGCAGTCGCACTTGCTACCGCAGTTCCAGCGCCCGCAGCCACGCAACATGCACGCACAGAACCTCCGAAGTGGCTCTCTGCAGTTGTCGGGTATGCCTCATACTGCGTCAGGCAGTAGTCGCTCTCCGCCCTTACGAGGCGCTCAATCGTGTCCATGTTCACAGGCGCCTTTCCTCGCTCTCCATACATGTCTATTGCAATCTCGTCACCCTTGTAGCAGAAGTCCTCAAGGATGTTGTCCGTGTATGTTGCAGAGGCATACTGCGTGAAGCCGACACCACCGCTCATGTAGGAGCCGAACCATATCTGGTCATAGAGCAGAGCAGCGACTGCAATCGCCTCAAGCTCCGCACGAGCAAGGTCAAACGGGAACAGAGCCATGGAGCGTGTGCAGTCAGCAGTTATGCCGAGCGGAATTCCTCCAGGCTCGTTGTGCGACCTCGCCCTGCGGACGGGCATGTAGTTCGCCAACTGAATGACCGCTGCGTGCTTCGCATAGAAAGCGAACTCTCCAGTTGCGGACTCGCCAGCGCACATCTTGTATGCGTTAATCATCGTCATACCGACCTGCATGCCGACCCATCTGAACATCGTCCCGCCGTCGCAGATGTGTCCGACAATCGTAGGCATCCTCAGGACCTGCCATGTCGTCTTTCCAATCGCTCCTTTTATCTGCTCCGCCTGCTCAAGCGGCTTCTCCCAACCCGCTGCGAACTCCTTGTTTATGTCTATGAGGAATCTCCTGTCCAAAGCATCCGCAAGGTCGTCATCTCCCGTGAAGAGCTTTGCGTAGCAGTCCCAGACGAGCGCAGGCTTAATCTCTACCATGTGCTCCTGAACGACCGCACCGCCGGGAAGTGCGTGGTTCAGCACCTCCATGTAGTGGTTAATCGTGTCAGGCGTGACTTCCTTTCCGAGCCTCGTCTCAAGCAACCTGTGAGCATCATCCAATCCGAGTAGGATTGTCCTGCGCATGTCATCCCAGCACTGCTGCATCGCAGCGTTGTTCACGAAATGCAAGTCATTGTAATCTACGAAGATGTCAGTGTGATTTAGCATGTAAGACATTAAAAGTCGCTGACCCTGAGGCATCCCAACATCAGGGTTGTATGCGGGTGTCTTGCTCACCCTCCTGTCCACAATCTTCTGCGCATCCTCAACGAACTCCTTCTTCCTCACAGACTGCTTCCAACCGCCATACACAAAGAACTTCGTCTTCGTGTCCTCAGGCTTCTCCGCAAACTTCTCAGACATCGCCCTCAAGAAACTGTGCTGCAACTCCTTGTATGGCATTTCCTATTCACACCTCCTCCTTTTCTTTCCTCCTATACCCAGATTCTTTCCATACCTTTCCCTTCTCTTTCGCTTTTTTCTCCCTTCTCAATTTTGAGAAGCACTTCCAGATATTTCTATTCTACACCGCCACGAGGCACATACAGCTTCAAGCCGGGGACGCCGATGTCCTTGTTGCCCGGAATCTCTTCCCTCTTCCTCCAAGGCTGGAATCCGCCGACTGTCCTGTTCCAGTGAACCTCAGAGATGACATCATTCACCTCTGGGTCGTCAGCCTCTATCCAGACACCGCCCTGTGCATTCCGATACATCGTCGTTCTCTTACGAAGCTCATCCTCAGGAAGCGGCTTCCCGAATGAAATTGGCTTGTCCAAAGGACCGCCGACAGCGTCCTTCACATAGATGACCTCGCCCGTCGCCTCGTCATACTGATACCTCCTCAAAGCATCAAACATCAATCCATGCTCGTCCAACCTGACTGAGTGTCCGTGAACTGTTCTGCCTCTCAATCCCGTGCGTGCAGCATCCGTAAGCTCGGAGTCAAGCAACTCCTTCGCTATCTTCTCCAAATCTCGCTCCCTGCACTCAATAATCGTTCTGCCCGAAAGCACACCGACATCTATGCCTCTCCACCTGTTGTAATATACCCATGGTCTCTGCCTCGGCGTGATGGGTGCGAAGAACATCGAATCTGTGAACTGAATGAACCTGATGCGGTCGCCAGCCTTCGCACCCTCAGTCGGCGGAACCAGCTCACGAACCACACACTCAGGCTCCTCCATCTCCTCCAAAGGCGGGTGAATGCTCTTGTATTCCTCGCCTGGCGCCCTGTGCGAAAGCAGCCTCACAACGTCCTCCTCAGGTATGTCTCGCAACTTCTCAAACTTGTACTCGGGGTTCATGTATTTCCGTCTGTTCTCCGCTATGTGGCTACTACCAGCACAATACTGTGGCATTTCTCCTTACCTCCTTCCTTCTTCTTTCTCCTCTCCTTCTCCACCTTTTTCAGCCAATTCAGCCAACTTCTCACGCAGCCTCCTCATCATATCTTCCCGGATATAATCCGAGACGGTTTTTCGGTATTTCGTGAACCTACCGACGCTCAGATCATATCCAAAGGGAAGATATTTATCGCAGGCTGCCCTTATCCTCTCCATCGTTTTTTCGTGGAACCCGAATACCTCCACCCAGATGTATCCAATCGTGTCGCCAGGACCTGCGTAAGCCACCCTTGAGACAAGCCCCACGGTCTTCAGCTCCTCCACAAGCTTCATGCCTGTCTTCTCACTGAGCAAGCGGTGAGGCACTATCTGCACCTCCGGTAATACCCTCTGCTGTTCTTCCTGCTGCTGCTCTCCTCCTTCCTGCCCTTCAGAAATGTGGGTGGAGGCGGTGGGTTCCACCATCGCTTCTTCCTCCTTTTGACCCTCCTACTTCATTATCTGCTTCGCTCCCTCCGCAATCGCCTTCATCGGCTCTGCGAACTCAGGAATTGCGCCGAGCACCTCTCCGTAGAGCGCAGATGTCCTCGCTGGCGTGAAGTATAGCGTGTCCGCATCCAAGCACATCGCAGCCGTGAAGCACGGTATGAACGGACCCTTTGAGTGTCTTGTCACGATGTGGTTGCCGTGGAACACACCAGGACCGCCACCACCGTAAATCGAGTGTGAGAAGAACGACGACGACACGGAAGTTGCTTGTGCCCTGCCGTAGTCAGGTCCAGGCAGCCCAGTCTCGTGCTCAATCAGGTCGCAGAAGTACATGATGTTTGACGGGACTGCCTGCCCCGCTCTCATCGCAGCACAGTTCACACAGACAGCCGCAAGAAGTCCCGCACATGTGTATGCGTTCCACAACTGCAAGTCATCAGTGCCATACACAACGAAGCCTGAAGGCATCTTCTTCTTCTCTTTTATCACGCCGTCCGCCTTCGCCTTCTCAACCGTCGCATACACGACATCCGCAAGTGTCCCGTTCGCATTCTCCTTAATCAGCGTGTATAGCAAGTTGTTCGCATTCAGACCCTCGTATGCGAAGTCCAAGAGGTGACCTCGCTCAAATGGTCCAATCGCATCTCCCATCTCGTAGCACGCAGCCTCCTCAAGCGTCATTGACAGACACGCACCAGGTATAGCTCGCTTCCTGACCGTCGCAGCGATGTGGTTCACCGGAATGTTCCTCAACACATAGCCCATACCCTCGTTCCTGATGGGAACGTCGACAAGCATCTTCACCGCCGAACCTGTTGCGTCGGGGTCCTGCGGATACATGCCCCAGACGCCCGCCTTGATTATGTGTGCGTGCCACATGTCCACATTGCACACATCCATTATCGCCTGCGTCAGTGCAGCCATTATTGCCGTGTATGCCGCTGAATAGTCAGAAAGAATCCTCGCAGACGGACAGACCGCAAGAATCCTCTTGCCACCTGCAAGCACCTTCACCTCAGTGTCGTCTCCCTCCTCAACTCTCAGCAAGTCCTCTATCTCCTTCGCTATCTCATCCGCTTTGCCCACGAGGTCCAAGTCCATCTCCAGACCTCTTACCACCATGCCCTTTCCGCCTATTCGCCCTGTCTTCAGCCTCGTCTCCAGTCCTGCGAGGTCTATCGCTCCCGCTCGCACCACCAGACTCACTATCTTCTTTATCGCTGGATTCCTCAGCGGTGAAATCGCCCAGAGAGGAACATCCCTCACGAGGAGGTTGCCCCTCTCGTCATACAAGTCCACTTTCTCCTCCAATTTCTGCGCCATCGCTTTTTACCTCCCTTCTCTCACCTTTCGCATTCCAGATTTGAAAAAGTCACTTAAAGTCCCTTTCTCTTTTCCACTCCTTCCCAAATTTGAGACGACCCCATTACACATACTTTCCTAATTTTTCCTAAAAATCATAAAATTTATATGAAAATTTATGTGAAGAATGAGAAAGCGGGGTGATTAATGCGTAGGAGGCAAGAGAGCATGCGGATAAGAGGAGAAGAACGAGAGCGGAACGCAAGCATGGGGCAGCCCAGATTTGAACTGGGGTCGCGGGCTCCCAAAGCCCGAAGGATACCTGGCTACCCTACTGCCCCTTGTGCGGTGTTCTGCTTGGTGCCTCCTTTGGGCTTTCTTCCCTTTGCCTTTCCTCATAACAATTTAAAGGATGTGCCTGAATAAAATAAGCGTATGCGTGCGCGGGTGTTCTTGCAGGATTTAATGAATAAGAAGGTTGTGGACTCCGATGGCACAGAAATAGGCTCGTTGCACAGCATCACCGCAGACGCAGAGACGGGCTTCCTTCAGAAAATTTTTGTGAAGCCCTCTTTGGAATTGGACACAAGCAGGTTCAAAAAGCAGAGCGATTTCATCGTCATCCCCTTTGAGGCGGTGTCCGCAGTCAGAGATGTCGTCGTGATTGATAGCAAAAAGATAGCGGAGCAAAAAGGTAGCGGAGAGCGACGAGAGCAGTGAGCGAAGCATGCAGGAGGCAAAGAGGGAGCGGGCGTGACGGGATTCGAACCCGCGACTTGCAGCTTAGGAGGCTGCCGCCCTGTCCTGGCTAGGCCACACGCCCATTTTATATTTCTGTAAATGACCTTTAAATCTTTTAAACAGAGCCTTCCCTTCGCCTTTCCCTTCACGAGGCGTGTATATTTTAACGCATGAATGCATAATTGGGAGGATTTCATGGAGGAAGAAATCAGGGCGGTTGCGGAGGCGATTCTGTGCAGAGCGGAGGAGGCGGGCTTCGTCAGAATATTCTCGCACTACGACGCAGACGGTCTCACATCTGCGGGAATTCTCTGCAACGCATTCCTCCGTAAAGGAATTCCTTTCCACACGAGCATCGTCCCCAAGCTGTCGCCTCAATTACTTCAAGCGTTGAGAGCGGAGGATGGCTTGATTCTCCTCTGCGACATGGGAACTGCACAGTTGGATGCAGTGCTTGAGCAGCTCTCCGGAAAAAATATCGTGATTATTGACCACCACGCACCTCCTCCTCCAAACGAACCTCCGCAGTTGCCGAGAACGCTTGAGACCTCCTCTTTTTCTACTAACGCTACTAACGAACATTCTTCCGCTCTCGCTGCGTTTTCACCTTCTGTGTTGCTAAATAAGACAGTGGCAATTTTCACATCGCAAGAAGTGGAAGGAGCAGGTGGGGCAGGAGGAGCGAGTGAAGTAAGAGATTTAGTATGTGAAGTGCCTTCAATAACGCTCTTGAATCCCGTTGCGGTTACAGGAAAGGACGAGGACGCATTTTGCGCTGCGAGCCTCGCATACCTCGTTGCGAAGTATCTCGGAAATAACACAGACCTCGCAGGCTTGGCACTCGCAGGCGCCCTCGGCGACCGTCAGCAATTGAGTGAAGGTGTGAACAGGCAAATTCTGGATGAGGCGTTGAATGCAGGCGTCGTCTCTGCGAGGAAGGGACTCAAGCTCAGCGGAGAAAGTCTGCGTGAAGCTCTGCTTTTCTCAACCGACCCCTACACGGAACTCGCAGGCTCGCCAGAAATGGTGGAATCCTTCTGCGAGGATGTGGGTGTGCCTGCGGAGCAGAAAATTTCTGAACTGACTGAGGAGGAACAGCGGAGAATAGCAGACGCTTTAGTCGCTCTCTTGCACACACCGCATCCCACAGGAAAGAGGCGAGGGAGAGAGTGAAAAAGAGGGAACGAGGAATGAGGCGAGGGGAAGAGGCGGAGAGCGTCAGCGAGAAGGCGTTGAGGTTATATGAGGATGCGCTGTTCGGCACCACATTCATTCTGAACGAGGAGGTTATTGCATCCGCTGAAGAGTTCATGCGCATAATTGACGCTTGCGGCAGGTTCGGGAAGGGCGGAATCGGAATCGCTCTCTGCCTAAGAGACGAGAGTGTGCTTGAGGATGCCCGCAGGCTGCACAGAAAATTTCAGACGAAACTTGTGTTGGAGTTGAGGCGTGTGCGTGAGTCCCGCAGCTCTGCTGTTTCAGCGGTGAAAGAGATGCCTAATCTATACTACTTCTTTGTGCGTGAGCGTGGCATCACAGGCGTCCTCGCAGGCATACTCGCAAGATATATTTTTGTGGATAAGCCTGTTGTTGTGCTGAACACGATTGGTAAGCCAGAGAACGAGACGAAAATTTCTGCGAGGTGCGGAACGCTTCTGAAGGGCGTTGTTGACCTCTCAACCGCAGTGAGCGTCGCAGCCCTCAAAGTCGGAGGTTTCGGCGGAGGTCACCCGTCGGCAGCAGGCGCCTCAATACCCGCAGGCACAGAAAAAGCGTTCATTGAAGAGGTCAATCGCATCGTCGGCGAGCAACGAAAATCTCATTAGTCCGCTTCTCGCATTGACGCTGACGAAAGGATGAAATTCAAAAATTTCCTGAATGCTCTTCCTCTGTGTGAGACCGCATTCTTCTCTGCGACGCTCATTTCTGCGAATGTCCTGCCACCGAACTCAAAAATGGGGTCAAAGCCGAAACCTGAAGCACCTCTCTTCTCAGATGCGATTCTACCCTCAACAACGCCAACGAATGTCTTCACGACGAACCCTCTCGGAGAGAACGCAACAACGCTCTTGAATAACGCCCTTCTGTCTTCAACGCCACGAAGAAGCTTGAGAATGCCCTCATTTCCAATCTTTTTGAACACATACGAGGAGAATGCACCAGGAAAACCATTCAAAGCATGTATGAAAAGCCCAGAATCCTCAATAAAAAATGGCTCCTCTTCTCCTACTAACCCTTCCTTCCTTATGAATTTCGCAGAACTTTCCGCAACAAATTCAATATCTTCATGCTGAATTTCGGGATATGCGACACGAATATGCTCTATTTCTATGTTCGCATTCATTTTCAACGCTAAATCCCGTATTTCACGCACCTTATGCTCGTTTGAAGTGATGAACAGGAGTTTCATTCCGCTCACCTCCGATTGCGAACCGCATTTTTTTCCTCCTTCCCCTTCCCTTTCTCCTTCTCCTCTCTTTCTCCACACCTTTTCGTGCTTCCACTCGCTCTCCCTTCTTCGTCGCCTTTCCTTTTCGCCTCAAATAATTCGCTTCACGAGCTCACGCACCGCTCTCACGGAAGGCGCATCCTCAGGAAGCCTCACAACAGGCTCACCTTTAATGTCGTATTCTGCGACGAGTGGGTCGTAAGGAATGAAAGCAGCGATTTCAATGCCGAACCTGCGAGCGGAGAGCAAAACTCTTTCCTTCGCCTCCTCTGTCGTTATTTTGTTAGCGACGAAAATCATTTCTTCCACTTCCGCATCTATTTCTGACGCTATTTTCATCAAATTAACCGCAGTTTTTATGCTTTTCATCGTCTCGTCAAGCACAACAATCATCAAATCCACATTTTGCGTCGTTCTCCTGCTCAAATGCTCCAAACCCGCTTCGCAGTCAATCACGGTGTAGTCGTAATTCTGCGAAAGTGTGTCAATCGCCTTTCTCAATATATGATTAACGGGGCAGTAGCAGCCAGGACCTTCTGGGCGCCCCATCACAAGCAGGTCAAAGCCACGCTCTTCCACAAGAATAGATGCGATTTCAGCCTCAAAGCGTGTCCGCAGGTCAAAGAATTCACGATGCTTCCTCTCAAGAATCTCCTCTCTGATGTCTCCGACGGTTTTAAAGAATGAAACGCCGAGTGCATCCGCAAGATTGGCGTCAGCATCCGCATCCACAGCAAGAACGCAGGCATCTTCACGAAGCGCTAAAATCTCACGAATGAGCAACGCCGCAATTAGCGTCTTTCCCGTGCCTCCCTTGCCAGAAACGCTCAGCACTCTACCTCCCGCTTTCATCTTCCCTGCGAGCAGCGCATTCAAAATTCAATCTCATCTGCGGATTTAATGCACATATTTATCGTTACTTCTGCAATATCCGTGCAGTATTTTGCGATTCTTGCGAGGCTGTCAAGGATAGAAAGCGTGTGAATCTTTGTAGTTGCGTCGCTTTCCTCCGAAAGAACGCTCTCATTCACATCTTCAACCGCAGATATGACCGCATTTGCATCCCTTATCGCATCATTAGAGCGCTTCATGTCCATTTTGGAGAGGGCATCCATCGTTTTCAGGAAGACTTCTCTCACCGCATCTCCTATTTCACGAATCTCTCTCACCCTCTCCGCAGAGATGCTCAGTGGTTGAAGCTTTCCTTCTGACGCTTGTGCTTTTTCATTGAGTATTGCGTGTTTTGCGATGTTTTCGATGTGGTCTGCGATGCGTTCTATGCTCTTCACAATAATTCGGTAGCCGAGAGAGTTTCGTGGCGTTCCGATTCCAATCTTTTGAGCGAGTTCGTAGTCGCTGATGACCGCCTTCAACTGCCTCACGATTAGAAGGTAGAACCTGTCAATTTCATTGTCCCGCTCAATCACATCCAAAGCAAGGTTCACATCTCCCCGCTCAACAGCAAGGAGGGCATCATTCAGCATCGCAACAACGCTTTCAGTCATGCTCTTTACCGCATCGCAGAGCGTGAAATCCTCGTATTTGAGGAAGCTTTGCAGTTGTATTTCAGTTGCGGACTCGCCTACGACCTCCATTCCAATTAGACGCTTGCGGACTTCCGCCTTTATCCGCTTTCGCTCCTCTGCGTTGAAGCCTCTCGCAGCACGCAGCACAATCTCGTCGTAGCCAACAAGGTAAAGGGCAATCAAATACCTGAAATTCTCCTCAAACCCCTCGCTCTCAGAGATATTCAACTCCGCTCGCCTCTTCTCGCCTCCTTCGCTCTGAACCGCTTTGCCCACTGGCATTAGCACAAGCGATTTCTTTCCGTGCCTGAGCAGGAGAACCTCGTCGCCCTTCTTCAAGCCGAGCTCACGCACCCATTTTATCGGCAGCGAAACGATGTATGTGCTTCCTCCAGTGAGCTGCACTCGCCTCTTCTCCTTCCTCATTCCTATCCACCGCCATTCCTCGTTCTTCCTTTCGCCGCCGCCTCCTCTCCCTTCCTCTCCTTCTTTCTCCAACCTTCTTTCCCCAAACGCCCCCTTCAAGCCACCGCAAATACACTAAAAGCCACGCACAACTAACTACCTCTACTTACAATCAGTCCTTCTATTTCTATCTTTTGCTTTCTATATATACAATATGCGTTGAATAGCGGAATGGGCATCAGAGCATTTTTATAGGAGCGGAAATAAATGTTAAAAGGGGAGAAGGAGAGATGGAGCGAGAGGACTTCATTCCGAGGCATGAGTATGAGCGATTGGAGAGCGAATACAGGCGATTGAGGCGGAAATATGAAGAGTTATCCGCATACAAGGAGGATTTAGAAAAGCTCGTTTTCAGGGCGAGGACGCCGCCTCTCGACTGCGGGTTTGTTGTTGAGCGTCGGGAAGACGGCGCCGTTGTTTATGTGAATGGAGCGTTGAAGGTGCTTCCTTACGGTCCGCTCAGCGATGAGGAAATCGCAAAAATTGAGGAAGGAAAATATGTTTTCATCGGAAAGATTCCTGACAAAAATAGTCCGAGCGGCTTCACGATAGGTATTACAAGCGTCTATGACCGAACGGTCAACCTTGAGGTCGGCGAAGTTGAAGAAATATGGCAAGAGAAGAACGGAGAATGGGTCGGCGTCATCTCTACGGGCAGAGGTCACGCCAAAATATGCAAGAGATTGAGTGAGAAGGAGCGGGAAATGGTCAAAGAAGGCGTCAAAGTTGGCATGCTTCCCGGCGTTGCTGACATTAAAAAGAGCTACAAGACGAAGGAATTCACGAGATATGAGGTCACGAAGAATCCGGGTGTGAGTTTTAACGACATCGGTGGGCTTGAGGAAGTGAAAAAAGAGCTTATAAGAAGCATTATTCTTCCTATTTTGAACCCTGATGATTACTCTTCTTACGGTGAAGCATCAAGAAGGATTCTGCTTTACGGACCTCCAGGCTGTGGAAAGACGATGTGTGCGAAGGCTCTCGCAACCGCACTGCCGAATTCAGTTTTCATAAAGGTCGGAGCAGGCGAGCTTTTCAGCATGTGGCTCGGCGAATCCGAGCGGAATGTCAGAGGCGTTTTCCAGCTTGCGAACAGGAAGCTTGAGGATGGTGAATGCGAATACGGCGTCATTTTCTTTGACGAGATTGACGCTCTCGCACAAGAGCGAGGCATGTATGCGGGAAGTTCAGGCGCCCCTGAGCGTGTCACAGGTCAGCTCTTAGATTTGCTTGACGGCTTCTACTCGCTGCATCCGCATCTCACCGTAATTGGAGCGACGAACCGCTTGCACCTCATTGACTCCGCATTCAGAGCGAGATTTGACAAGATAATAGAGGTGCCGAAGCCTGACGAGCGAGCTGCCCGCTCAATATGCGAGATTTATGTGAAGAAAGTGCCTTTAGACAAGTTCTTGGTTGAGGAGCAAGGCTCTGAAGAGGCAGCGAGGAAGTTCCTTGTGGATGAACTTGTCAGATATATGTTCAGGGATGAGTATGTGGAGACGGACATAGGGCGAATAAAGCGTGGAGAGACCGTAACTGGAAGATTTATCGCTCAAATATTCAACTATGCGAAGGACAAAGCCCTTGAAGAGCGAACAATATTCAAGGTGAAGAAGGGAATCATTCGTGAGGAATCGCTGCTCAAAATGTGGTCGGAGGAGGGCATCGCTTCTCTTCTTGACGCAGAGGAGCGGGCATCGCAGCTTGCGAAGAAATACAAGCGTGCTGAAGACATTGGCGTCACTTTTGAGCACCTGCGAGAAGGCTTTGACAGGTTCGTGCAACGCAGAGCGGAAGAAATGCTCGCCTCAGGCTTTGAGAGCGAGAGCGCTGAAGTGGAGACGGGCATGCACTTCTGACCTCGCTGCATGTGGCGGGTGGCGGCGGTGGTGCAGTGCAGTGGCGTGTTAGAGAAAAGTGAATAGAGTGGTGAGGGTGTGAGAAGTGTTGTGAGTCTCAGAAGGCTCTTACCCTTCTTCTCCCCACATTCAAGAAGGAGGGGGAAAGGGAGAGAAGTGAGCGATATGTCTGGAGAGGTGGGAAGAGAGAGGGAAGATTTGAACAAGTGGCAGGGTTTGGAGCATGAATTCAGGGTCGGCATATCCTCAGAATCGCCAGAACTCTACCGATATGCGAGATTTTACCATGTTGACGAGGTCATTCACGCACTTGAGAACTACACTTTCTTTGACGGTGAGCGGGCGGTTTCAACGAAATTGTGCCGGAGGAACGACGGCTTCCTACGCAACGGCTCTCGCATTTACATCTGCACAGGAGGGCATCTTGAGATTGCGACGCCTGAGTGCAAGAACGCTTTTGAGGTGCTTAAATACGACAAAGCGTCGGAGATTTACATGCAAATAGGTGTTGAAGAGGCGAACAAGAAATACAAGAAGATGCGTAGAGGCTCAAGGGAAGCGAGTATTCAGGCATGGAAGGCGAATGTTGAACTTGACAAGCGATACAGCAGAGGCACACACGAATCTTATGTTGTTGAGAGGAAGAGATATGTAGGTAAGGAACATCTTTTCATTCCATTTTTGGTGCTTCGCAAGATATTTTTCGGAGCAGGCGGTTTCATAGCGGAGCGAGAAGGCATTGTATATGTGATTTCGCCGAAGGCGATGGTCGCCCGCAGAGTGTTCACGGAGTCGCCGTCGCAGTGGCCGATTCTCTCTTCAAGGGACGAACCGCTCACCACGAAGGACAAATACAGGGTGCATGTCACATCTGGAGAGGGTGTCCGCTCTGAAGTCACGAGACTGCTGAACAACGCAATCACATCATACGTGCTTTCTGCGATTGAGGCGGGAAAAATAAGGCATGTTGAGGACATCTGGAACCCACTGCAAACATTCAAGGACATCTCCGCAAACATTTCAGGCGATTGGTGGATAAGATTGCGAAACGGTAGGAAAGTTTCCGCCTTGGAATACATAGAATCGTATTATCTTGAGCCTATTGAGGAGTTATTTGAGGAGCGTGAGGTATCATATTGGGATAAATATGCACTTAACACATTCAAAAAGCTCTGCGAGAAGTTTCATCAAGGACTTATTGAGGACAAATATGTTGTTCGGAGGGTGGAATGGGTGCTGAAGTTATGGGTAATAACGCATGAGATAGACGAATTTGAATACAAGTGCAGTCCTCGTGGCAAGTTTGATTACAGGAGCATGTATTTGATGGACGAGAGGCTGGAGAAGCAGATAGCGGCGTCTTTTGACTTCACGAACCTCTGCGATTACGATTTGTATGAGCGAGTCGCCGATAAGATAGGAGTTGAACGAATTCTCACGGATGAAGACATTGCGGAGGCTCTGCTATTCCCGCCGAAGAACTCAAGAGCGGAGTTGAGAATGCGTCTCGCATCGGAATTCAAGAACGCTGCTGTCGGCTGGAACAAAATAACGATGAAGCGAGAGCCGAAGGTGCAGATAGAGCTCACTCGTCCCGGAACGGAGGAGTATGCGCTGCTTTTTGAGCGTTATCCGGAGCTTGCGAGGATGCCGAATGCGATGGTTGTTTTCTTGCGAGAGGGTAGAGGGCGTGGCGGTGAGCCTTCAAGGCAGATTCTTGTGCGTTTGCTCGCAGAAGAGGATGAAATAAGTGGATGGGAAGAGGAGATTATTCGTGAAATAAGGAGCAGAATATCAAGAAATCCGTATTTGGACTACTTACTTTATGCGAACAACAAGACTTACCGCTTTGACGAGCTTGACGGATGGAATGAAGAGACGATTCAGCGTAAAATTGAGGAAATAAAGAGGAGCGAGGGTTGCGAAGAGGACGAAGAAGACGAGGAAGAGGATGCAGAGGGTTCGGAAGAAGGATGCATTTTCACAAGAGAGCGGGCAACAAGAGTGAGTAGAAGCGAAAGCGTCTCGCATGAGGACGAGGATGAGAGCGAAGAGGACGAGGAGCAGCAACGAAGGAGAGGTGGCGAGTAGTAGCGGTAGCGGTGGTGGCAGAGTGGGCAGAAGTGTGGGTGGATACTCAGGACTGAGAAGATGGCTCGGCAGAACATACCTGATGCATTTGAGTGTGTTTTTGAGTGCTGTGTTGCGGAGTGGGAAAGAGGAGGGGAGTAAGAGGTTCAAGATGGTTGCATTAGGAGCGGGAGGGACGCTTCGCAAGATAAGGGGAGTGGAGCAGGAATACCCTGTGAGTGCGTCTGCGGCGTTCAATCCGAACCTGCTTGTGAATGCTGCGATTCAAGGTCTGCGTCGTAAAGGCTTCTCAAAATTGGTGAGATGGGACATAAGCACTGAAGTCTCGCAAGAGAGCCACGAGTTCAAAATAACTAACTCTTACGGTGAGAACGGCTGCCGCATATACAACGACCTCGGGCATCTTGAGATTTCCACTCCCTCTTACAACGACCCTTTTGATGCGGTTGCATACGAGAAAGCGTCTGAAATCTACGCATTCGTCGCATCGGTGGGTGCTTCACTTGCGTTGAAGAAGCGTGTTTTAATTCACAAAAACAATGTTGCGAACTTCTTTGTGAAGACTGCTGGCGGTGCTGTTGGCTTAAGCGGTGGCGGAGTAAGGAAAGGCGCTGAGGAGAAGCGAGTGAAGACGAACACATACGCAACTCACGGTAATTTCCTAACGGAGCGAAGGGCATGCAAGGATTGGCGTCGTGTTGAGCGTGCTTTGATTCCGTGGGTCGTCACAAGAATCATATTCACGGGTGCGGGGGATGTGATTT
The DNA here is from genome assembly GCA_024699715.1 of Candidatus Methanophagales archaeon. Taxonomy (GTDB): domain Archaea; phylum Halobacteriota; class Syntropharchaeia; order Alkanophagales; family Methanospirareceae; genus Methanospirare; species Methanospirare jalkutatii. The sequence continues at coordinate 79,501 of JANPRD010000007.1, read as the reverse complement.
CTGGCGAAATTGTGAAGAAGAGTGGCATTAAATTTGTAATTTCGCCCCGTGCAATGTTCGTCATGCGTTTATCTTCGCTATCAACGACATCAGCAAGGGGAATTTTGAACACGAGAGACCAACCGCATGCCTCAAAGAAATACTTCAGATTGCACGACATTCACTTTGAGGCGCTCCGCTCCGAATACGCAATATTCCTGCGAGACATCACGCAAGCCCTCGTGATTCGTGCATTTGAGCTCGGCTTCCTTGACGACGCTCCAGAGATAGAAGACCCCGTTCAAACATTTAAGCGAATCTCTGCGGACACGCAAGAGTGCGAGTGGCGAGTGCGTCTGAAAAACGGTGAGCAGACGGATGCGGTCTCAATCCTGCAGTTTTACCTTGCGAAAATTGAAGAGATGCTTTCATCTGGCGAGGCGGTAGCAGCAGCGAAGAAGCAGTCGGTAGCGGTGAGGGAAGCGAGAGAGGAGAGGAAGTCTTGAGAGAAGAGGAGAAATGGGAGGGCATCGGTCTGAAAGCGTTTGAGGAATTGCTTGAGAAGTTCGCAGAGCGTAGGGTTGAGGAGTTTGTGGACGGCGTGGACTGGGTGACGAAGTTGGCTTTGCTCGTGAATTACCAGCCGAAGCGGATTTCAGAAGGCATTTTCATCTGCAACCAGTTCGCTCTGCTTGACGAGGGCGTCCTTTTTTATGTGCGTGGCGACGGTTTCGGAGAGGGGGGCGAAGGCGTAAAGCAAGAGGAGGAGGGCATTGCTGAGAGTGGTGCAGGCGAGGGCAGAAGCCTTTTCTCGCCTCGTGAGTCGTTGAAGTTTGCGCAGCGCAAGTTGCCGATTCGCTGGTCTCGCCTGTTTGAGCGTGTGAGGTATGCGTTACGGAATGCTCCTGAGGACACTCGGGACTTCTTCAGGGCTGGGATGCTGAAGCATTTCAACGAGCATGTGAAGAGTGTGAGCTGGTCTTCGCTCATTCTGAACGAGGCGAAGATAATGTTGGATGAGCCTTTCATGCTGAATAAGAGCGAGTTGGGGGATGTGTTCGCTGCATCGCAAGAGGAAGATTTGAGCGGTATTTTGACGGAAGCGAAAAGGTTATATCCAGAGAAGGTGATTTTTTGAGCGATGGAAATGGAGCGGTCAGAGGAGGAGTTGTGTGAGTTTGCGAGCATGCCCTGCTGCGGTGGCTGCTGCGTGTCGCTCTCTGAACGGGTGGGTGCTTTGTGCGGATGCGGAGGAGGAGTTAGAGGAAGAATACGAGGAGGAAGAGGCAACCGCACATGCGGAGGAGAAGACAGCGGAGGGCGAGGAGGGAGACAAAGGATTTTCTGCTCTACTTGAGCGTTTGAAGGAACGAGAGAAGAAAGAGAAAGCAGTAGACCTCATCAGCAAACTGCGAGGCAAAAAGAAAGTAAATAAGAAAATCATGCCCTACGAGATTTACGCTACCGCCGGTGAATAGTGTAAGTGTAGTGAGGAGCGAGAAAAAGGAAGGACAAAAGAAAGGGGACAGGAGGAAAAGGTTTGAGCGGCTGCCTATTTTCCTTTTCATTTTTGACCTTCTCGCAAGGAGCGGGGTTGGAGTAAGTTAGTTGTGTGAGGATTTGCAGTAGGAGAGTGCCTTTTTCTTGAAGAAAGTAGAGAGAGTAGAGATGGGTAAGGCGATTCTGCTTGTTTGTGACGGTCTTGGCGACAGACCTTTTGCTGAAAGAGGGGGAAAAACGCCTTTGCAGGTGGCGAAGAAGCCGAATTCGGATGAGCTCGCAAGGGAAGGCATAAACGGGCAGATGGATGTCATTTCACCCGGGATTGTGCCCGGTAGCGACACTGCGCACCTCGCTCTGCTCGGCTACGACCCTTTTCAGTGCTACCCTGGGAGAGGCACTTTTGAGGCTCTCGGCGCAGGCATTGAACTCAAAGAAGGAGACATCGCTTTCAGAGGAAACTTCGCAACCGTCGCAGAAGACGGGAGCATGCGCATTCTCGACAGAAGAGCAGGTCGCTTCGGAAGCAAGGCACTCGCAGACGCTCTCAACGGCATTGAAATTAACGGTGTTGAGGTCATTGTGAAGCATACAGTTGAGCATCGCTGCGCAGTCGTGTTCAGAGGCGAGGGACTTTCAAGATTTGTCTCAGATGTTGACCCGCATGAGGAGGGCTTGCCTCCGAGAAAGTGCATCCCGACTCGCAGCGAAAGAAATGCGGAGCGAACCGCAAGAATCGTGAATGAATTTGTGCGACGCTCACACGAGATTTTGAGCGAGCATCCTGAAAACGAGGAGCGACGGCGAAAGGGCGTCCCCGTAGCAAATATCCTGCTTTTGCGAGGAGCAGGCGCACACGAGAGCGTTGAGCCTTTCCAAGAACGCTTCGGCTTCAAGGCATGTTGCATCGCAGGCGCTTCACTTTACAAGGGCGTCGCAAAATTCCTCGGCATCCCGACGATTGATGTTGAAGGTGCGACGGGAAATGCGAACACGAACCTGAAAGCGAAGGCGGAATCCGCAATAGAAGCACTAAAGACGCATGATTTCGTTTTCGTTCATGTGAAAGCGACGGATAATTTCGGTCATGATGGCGATTTTGATGGGAAAGTTCGCATGATAGAGCGAATAGATGCCGAGATGATCTCACTTTTTAGGGAAATTGATGCGTATGTTGTTGTGACTGCGGACCACAGCACACCTGTTTCCCTGAGAAGGCACAGTGCAGACCCTGTTCCTGTTGTGATTTGCGGAGATGGCGTCCGCACAGACACCGTTCAGAAATTTGACGAGTTCGCAGCCGCTTCTGGAGGCTTGGGCAGGCTCAGAGGGAAGGATTTAATCCCTATTCTTTCGGATTTGATGGGCTTTTACAAGATGTTCGGCACTTAGCAAATTAAATAGAGCATTGTTAGCGATTGGGCTTGGTGAATTCCCCCATAACATCTAAATCGCTCCATTCATCACGCTTGTATCTCGCTCACTTGTGGTGAAGTATTTTTGCATTTAGTGTGTTATATGGTGAAAGAGTTAAGTGAGGGGGAGAATGAGGGATGTCAGAGGAGAATGTTGAGCGGATGGTGTGGCATCCGAGACCGAGTGCGATAGTTGCGGCGCTATACACGCTTCGTGATTTGGATGTTGATGTTGCGATTCTTCACGGACCTGCGGGATGCTGCTTCAGGCACAGCAGAATGCTTGAGGAGGACGGAATGAGGGTGCTTACGACAGCGATGGAGGAGAGCGATTTCGTTTTTGGAGGTCATAAATTGCTTGTGAATGCGCTTCGCTTCGCAGAAGAGCGTTTCAAGCCCTCGCTAATGGGCGTCGTCGGCACATGCTCTTCCATGATTATCGGCGAAGATTTGGAGAAAGCCGTCGCTGACAGCGGCGTTAAGTGCAAGGTCATTACAGTGAAAGTGCATGCTGGCTACCGAGACAACACCGTAGGCGTCATCAGAACACTTGAGGCTGCTATGCTCGCTGGAATCATTTCAGAGGAGGAGTTTGAGAGGCAGAAGCGTGTGCTTGAACGCGCAACAGAAATTGAGAAGCGTGTGGGCGCAGCATCCAGCGAATACATACCGCCTTCAAAGGGCGATTCAAAAATTGCGGTCGCTGAGCGCCTCTTGGAGCTGCTTCGTGAGGGAAAGCGTGGCGTTTGCGTGCTGAATGCGAAGAAGGAGACCGCTTTCATGTTCGCAGACATCTTGCGTGCTTTGAACAAAGTTGCGAAAGAGGAGCAGGTCGTGAACATCGCAAACCTCAACAAAAATGTCGGCTTAAAGCGGATTCGTGGCTACGCAGAGCGAATATTGAATGAACTGAACGCAGAAAACATAAAAATACACCACATAACCGGCGGTTTAGACGAGTATGCTGTTGCAGGGGAGCGAGCAGCGAAGATAATTTGTGAGGAATATGCGGATTACGACTTCGCCGTTCTTGTAGGAGTGCCTCACGCCGTCCTTCCAATTCCCTCTGGCTTTGAGATTTTTTCGGTGACAAACGGTCCGAGAACAGTAGAACCGCTGAAATCTCTCGGACATCACCATGTCGTGCTTGAGTTGGACTTGCATCCGAAGACGATGGGCGCAACGCATATTCTACCTTCAGAGTTCGGCGATGCGATTTTGAGGTTGAGCAAGCGACGAAGCGAGTAGAGCAAGAATGCGGTAGAGAATGGTGTAGAGTATGGAAATGTAGGGAAGAAGAGAGGCGGAAAAAGGTGAAATGAGTTGAAATCTATCGCAATATACGGCAAAGGAGGCATAGGTAAATCCTCAATTGCGTCAAACATAGCGGCATATCTCGGCAAGAAAGGGCTTAAAGTGGCAATTATCGGCTGCGACCCGAAGAGTGATTCATCACTTTCGCTCATGCATGGCACCCGCATACCCACGATTCTTGATTTATTGCGTCAGCACAAGCGAATTTCGGAGGAAGATGTGGTGTTTGAAGGGGTTTTTGGCGTGAAATGCGTTGAAGTAGGAGGTCCAGAGCCTGGAGTGGGCTGTGCGGGTCGTGGCATAATCGTCGCAATAGAATATTTACGCAGGATTTCTGACATTTTAGACGCATCTGATATTGTGATTTACGATGTTCCCGGCGATATTGTCTGCGGTGGGTTCGCAACACCCATAAAAGAGCATCTAATTGACGAATCTTACATCGTCTCTTCGGGTGAATACCTCCCTCTTTACGCCGCAAATAACATTTGCAGGGGTCTGAAAACGCTTAATGCGCCTCTCGGAGGCGTGATATGCAACGCAAGGGGTGTTGAGCGAGAGCGTGAGATTTTGGAGCGTTTTGCGAGACGCATAGGCACGAAACTCGTCGCTTTCATCCCGAAGGACGAAATCGTGCAAAGGATGGAAAGAGCGTCGCTGACGGTCGTGGAAGGTGCGCCTGAAAGCCACATGGCGAAAATCTACGGCGAACTCGCAGAACGCATCCTTTCAAACGAAGATGCGAAAGTTCCGCACCCTCTCTCAGACAGCGAGCTGCGCAGCATTTTCAATGAGAGAGAAGGGAGTGGGAAAAGGTGAGAGATGAGTATTGAGGAGATTCCGAGAATAGTTCTCGCAGCGGACAGGAGTTCAGCAGGAAAAACGACAATTTGCATCGGTCTCCTCGCAGTGCTTCGTGAGCTCGGATATGAGGTGCAGCCTTTCAAGGTCGCTCTCGACTACATTGACACGGGCTTCCACTCGCTTGTCGCAGGAAGAGCCTCACGCAACCTTGACGGCTTTTTAATGAGCAAGGACGCAATCCTCGAAATCTTCGCTCGTGCATGCAAAGGAGCGGACATCGCTATCGTTGAGGGCGTCAGAGGTCTCTACGAAGGCTTTGACTACGAAACAGATGTGGGAAGCACCGCACAAATATCAAAAATACTGCAAGCACCTGTTATTCTGATTGTAGATGCTCGTAGTTTGACGAGGAGTGCCGCCGCTCTCGTCGCAGGTTACAAAAATTTTGACCCTGATGTGAATATTGCAGGTGTTATTTTGAACTATATCGGGACGGAAAGGCACGGAGAGAAGGCGGAGAAAGCAATAGAGAGATACTGTGGTGTGAAAGTTGTGGGCAAAATTCCTGAGAATCCTCGCATTAGGATTGAAATGCGGCATCTCGGCTTGGTCACTGCGGTTGAATGCTCAAAGCGTTTCTCTGCGTTCAACACCGTTCTTAAGCAAATCAAACAGCAAGTCAAGGAGCATGTGGATTTAGATGCGGTTTTGGAGATTGCGGAGAGCGCACCTCCACTGCGGACGCCTCCCCCAAGAATATTCAGAGCAACCACCGCAGCAGCGAAAGCAACTGCAAAAACTACAACCGCAAACGAAAGAGAGAGAGCAGAAGAAGAGAGGGGGGCGGAAAGAAGAGGAAAGGGAGGGGAGAGTGTCAGAATAGGAGTTGCTTACGACGAGGCTTTCAACTTTTACTATCAAGACACGCTTGACTTGCTCACCCTCGCAGGTGCGGAGATTGTGTTTTTCAGTCCGCTCTCAGACAGAAAGCTGCCTTCCTGCGATGCTCTCTACATAGGAGGCGGTTTTCCAGAGATTTATGCTGCTGAGTTGGAAGCGAATGAGCAAATGCGCCTCTCAATAAGAGAATTTTACGAGAATGACGGTGTGATATATGCGGAATGCGGTGGATTAATGTATTTAATGGACGAAATAGAGTATAAGGGGAAGCGTTTTGATATGTGTGGCGTCATAAAAGGCGGAGCAGAATGGACAGAAGAACGCAGAATAGTGAATTATGTAGTCGGTGAGATTCGTCGTGACTGCTTCTTAGGTAAGAAAGGGAAGAGGTTTAAGGCGCATGAGTTCCACCGCTCAAGGATAAATTTGCGTGAAGATGTTGAGTTCGCCTACCGCATCTTGCGAGGAGAGGGCATTTTAAGGAAAGGCGAGACGGCACTTGACGGCATAATGAAGAAGAACTGCCTCGCATCCTACACGCATGTTCATGCAGTTGCGTTCCCGAAATTCGCTGAAGATTTCGTTGAGTTCTTGAGGCGGCGGAAAGGAGAAAGAGCGGGCGATTCGCCTGAATTTTGAGCGGGGGGCTGTTTGGTGTGAATAAAGAAACTATTTAAATATATGCAACTTATATTTAAGTTATCATGAGGGCGCTTTCAGCGGAAGCGAGCAGGCATCATAATCAAAAAGAGGGGAGCGAAGTAGAGAAGTCAGAGGCGGGAGAAGCGGATAAGAAGGTGGCGGGAGAGGAGGAAAGTAGGGAGCGTCAAGAGGAGCGTGAGGGGATTGAGCGAGTGAAGGAGTGTCCGGAATGCCACTCAAAGAATTTAGTGTGGGACTATGAGCGAGCTGAGCTGTTTTGTGGCGATTGTGGTCTCGTGATTGCTGAGAATCTTGTTGATTTAGGACCTGAGTGGCGAGCATTTGACTTTGAGCAGGCATCACGCAGAGAAAGGGTCGGTGCGCCGATGACTTACAGAATACACGACAAGGGCTTAAGCACACTCGTCACATCAAAGGGTCTTGAACCCCTCGGCAGATGGCATATCGCACATATCACGAACACAAGTGAGCGCTCTTTCATATATGCTCTCTCTGAAATTGACAGAATGGCTTCAGCATTGAAACTTCCTATGAACATTAGGGAGGCTGCCGCTAAATTATATAGGAAGGTGATGGAGAAGAATTTGATAAGAGGTCGCAGCATAGAGGGCATAACTTCAGCAATTTTATATATAACATGCAGGCAGTATGGGGTTCCTCGCACACTTGAGGAAATAAAGGCGGTGTCAAGGGTATCACAGCGGGAAATAAGCCGTGCTTACAGATTTTTGTTGCGAGAATTGGACATTCATTTGCCTCCCGCATCACCGATTGAATTCGTCCCACGATTCTGCTCTCGCTTGGGGTTGGGAGGAGATGTCCGTGCGAAAGCCATTGAGATTATAAAGAAGGCACAAGAGAAGAAACTCACGAATGGAAAGGGTCCGATAGGCGTTGCAGCCGCCGCAATTTATATTGCTGCGATTCTCAGCGGTAAGCACAAAACTCAAAAGGAAATATCTGAGGCGACGGGCGTCACTGAAGTCACTATCCGCAACCGCTACCGAGAACTTTCTGAAAAACTTGACATTAAAATCTTAATTTAAGGACGAGAGCGAGAGAACAGGGAAGAGGTGGAGAGAGGAGGAGGTAGTGGGGGTGGTGGAGGGAGAAGAGGAGTGAGAGAAAGAAGACCTTAAGAGAGACCTTGCACAAAGCCTTGCCACTCTTAACGGCTCTGGAATCCTCCCGTGCAAAGTGAATTTACGCAGGATTTGAACGGCTTCGCTCTTCTCCAAGCCGAGAATGCGAATTAGGATTTCCTGCTTCTTCCCTTTCCTTTGTTCATGCTTGCCCTTAATCCTCACAGGCACACGCTCACCAAGCATTCTGTAAGCGTCAAGCCTTTTTTGCAGGTCTTCGCCATCAAAGTGCCTACGAAAGTGAGGCTCAAGCCCTTCTGAAGCCTCGTAGGTGACGCAAATGAGCGGAATGCCCGTTTCTTCGTAAATTTTGTTCAAATTCACGACATTGAACCAACTTATCACACATCCATTCAGCATAATCACATTTATATCAGAACGCTCAAGCGAATTGAATATTTTAATAATGCCATCTGTTGCATCCATGCCTCCAACTGTTATCTCTGTGAATGCGAAACCGTCAATAATAAGGTCTGAACGCATCACAACGCCTGCGAGAACTGAGCGAGGTCGCTCCCTCACGAAACTCTCTGCGATTCCTAACGCCCTTATTCCCTTTTTGTTCAAGTGCATATCTTCCTTTTTTCTTGCTCCCTTAAATATGGAAATGAGAGCGTGTGTGAAAAAGTCGGAAGAGCAGGGAGAGAAGCGGAGGGAAGGAGAGCGTGGGAAGAATGCATAATGCTGTAGAACAGCTGTCATCCGCTTTGGTTGGAGAAGTATAGACCGATGCGTTTAGAGGACATTCTCGGTCAAGAGAAGGTGTGCGAGCGGGTGCGTGCATTTTTGAAGCGTAGGACGCTTCCGAATCTGCTGCTCTTCGGCGAGAGAGGCGTGGGAAAGACTTCGCTCGTCTTCGCAATTGCCCGTGAGCTCTTCGGTGATTTCTGGCGTGAGAATCTTTTGAGGGTTGAATGCTCAGATTTCAACGAGCATCGTCGTGAATATATTGAAAGAGATGCGTATTTCAGCAAGTTTTACAACGATAGAAAGTCAGCAGTAGAGATTTTCAAGCGGGCAATCAGAGAATATGCGGGTCTTAAGCCGATAAATGCAAATTTTCGCATCATTTTCTTCAACAATGCGGACTTATTGCCAGCAGATATTCAGCAATCACTGCGAAGAACGATGGAAAGGTTCAACAAAACATGCAGATTCATTTTCTCAACAACGAAGCCTTCAGCAATTCTGCCTGCAATACGCTCAAGATGTCTCTGCCTTTTTTTCAAGCGTTTGGACGCCGAGCAAGGTTCGCAAGGTGAGAAGGGTGAGAATGCATTGAGGCGACTGCTTTTGAAAGTCGCAAAGGCGGAAAATTTGCACCTCACGGAAGGTGCGTTGAGTGCTTTGGAGGAGCATGCAGACGGCGACGCAGGTCTCGCAGTGAGCATACTTGAGGCTTCCGCTTCCTTTGCGAGTGCGACGAGAGCGTCGGAAGGAAAGAAAAGGGATGAGGATGAGGGGACGGCGAGGAGAATAGACAGGGATGTTGTTGAGGCGGTTGTGCGTTCTGCATTCTCGCATCGTCGCAGGATTGCGGAAATGCTCAACGATGCTTTTCTTGGCGACGCTGAAAAGGTCAGGCGACACTTGAAATTTCTCACCGCAGTGCAGGCGGAGCGGGAGATTCTTGCGGAGATTCACGCTGAATTGAGGAGGAGACTGCTGCAGGCGAGAGAGCGTCAAGTGTCAGAGATGGCAGTAGCGAAAACAGCGAAGAGGGCGGAGCAAGGGGAGCAAGGTGGAGAGGGCGTTGAAAGAGAGGAGAAGTGGTGGCGCATGTTCGCAAACATTTTTCTTTATGAGAGCGAAACGGACTTCAACCTGTGTAATGCTTTAAATGGAAGTATGCATTTGGAGGAAATGTTGTTGCGGTTCGGGAGCGTGTTGCGGGAGTCGTGAGAGTGTGAGGGTAGAACAAGAGAGGGACGAAAGTGTGTGAAAGGGGGTGTTTGGGATGGCGGTCTCTGCGAAATTTTGGAGGGAGCAGGAAGCTCGCTACAATCTTGTTGGCTCGCACTGCAAGAATTGCGACGCTTTCTATTTTCCGCCTCGTGAAATATGCCCGAAATGCAGGCGTAAGGGGAAAATGGAGAGATATAAATTCAAGGGGACAGGGAAAATTCTCACCTATACCATAGTTCATCGCCCGAACAGCGTCGGTAGATCACCATACATACTCGCAATAATTGAGTTAGACGAGGGGACTCGCATGCTTTCGGAGGTTGTCTGCAAGCCTGAAGAAGTGAGCGAGGGGATGAAAGTGCGGGCAGTGTTCAGAAAATTGGGTGAAGAGGGCGAAGAAGGCATCATTTACTACGGAACAAAATTCGTGCCTGCGTGAAGCGTGTAGTTGATAGGGGCAGTAGGCAGGAAGAAAAGAAGAAAAAGATGACAGTGACTTACACAACTGAGAGCAGGTCAGAAATCCACTAAAGGCACAAAACTTATAACTTCAGGGTATCGTGAATCATGGAAAGCGTAGAAGAACTGCGCGAACATAAAGGGAACTCAAAGACTGTCGCCCTAATTCGCTTTTTTCACCCCACTTCTCCCGAGTTCAATGTTCTTTATCCACAATCTTGGGTATGAGCCTGTATGGCATGCACAGTCCAAATCCGAAGAAATCAAAACCGTGGTAATCTGTGAATAAAGCCCTATCTGCCGTTAAAACTATTTTTGCCATCTCCAATCACTACTACTCCATCGCAGATTTTGCCATCTTTATGGCTTTAGGAATTGCTCTCCTTAATATGAAGCCTTTTCTTGAGATTAAATCTTTAATTAGAAACGATGGACGCAAGTAGAATGATATATACGCTTTCTGAAGCAGTTTTGTTATCTGCTGACTTGTGAAGTTTTTAAGTTTCATCACAGGATCCAAGGTAGTATATTTTCTCCAATCGAAGGTCAATATGAGCTTTTTTGCCGATGCATATTTCCACAATCTCGTTCCAGGATATGGCGTAGCTATCGTGAACTGAGCAAAATCTACTCCCACCTTCTTTGAAAATTTTATCGTTTTCTTTATATCCTCCTTTGTTTCCTCTGGAAATCCTATGACGAAAGAGCCCAAAGCACGCAGCTTATGCCTTTTCGCTTTCTTAACCGCAGATATTGATTGCTCTGGGGTTATTCCTTTACCGATGAAATTTAGGGTTTTCCGAGAGCCTGATTCTATGCCAAAATAAATTGTATGACATCCGCTTTTCTTCATCGCCTCTGCAACCTCTTCCGTGAATGTATCAACCCTGGAGGAGGCTGACCAGGAAATGTCAAGACCTTCCTTCACAATTCTTCTGGCTATTCTTATCGCTCTATGTTTATTCAATGTAAAGGTATCATCCAGAAACTCTATTTCACGAATCCTGTATTTCTCGTGGAGATGCTTCAATTCTTCAATCACCCGAGAATCGCTATGTCCTCGCCATCTTTTGCCAAATTGAAGAGAAGAGGAACAGAATGCACAGTTGAATGGACAGCCCCTGCTTGTCATCACAGTCCCAAATCTGACACCATTCGCTTGATACTTCTCCATAGGTAGCAGGTCGTAAGAGGGCATGGGAATCGTATCAATATCTTTTATGAGGGGGCGAGGAGGATTGTTCCTCACTTTATCCCGCAAATTGATGCTTAGCCCTAAAATATTGGACGGGTCTCTGTCTCTCTCCAGCGAGTCAATCAGCTCTCTGAATGTGAGTTCGCCCTCACCTCTTACTATAAAGTCTATGTAGGGGCATTCTTGGAATGTTCTTTCTGGAAGAAAGGTCACATGGGGACCTCCCATTACTATTTTCACATTCTCGTTGTATCTCTTTGCTATTTTCGCAATCGCATAGGCATCTGGAATCATTGAGGTTGTTGAAGTTATTCCGACAACATCAGGGTCATATTTTTTTATTATTCTTTCCACATCTCCATAGTTGTAATCCTCAGCAAGAGAATCAACTATCCGAACATCATGCTCATCCCTCACCATGGATGCAAGATATGCCAAGCCAAGAGGCGGACCTGTTGTTCCAACTACCGCTTTAACTGCGCTTATTGTTGGAGGGGATAGGAGAAGAATTTGCATTTCAACCCAAGATTTCTTAACCTAAAATTTCTTATTTCCATTTTCACCTCAAGGGTTAAGCACCTTCAGTCCGAGCCTTTCAGCCTCCGCAACTAACATTTCTCGCTTCTTCGCACCGACGCCAGAAGCAATTCTGACAGCAATGCCGAAATCCCCTTCCTTTTGCTTTGCTTCTGCCATTTCCTTCGCCTTATGCAGTTCGTCAATGATTGTGAATGAGAACCTCTCTGAAGCCTGAAGGGTGGAGACCTCGCCACTCCCTCTTAATGCGGTAACCGACCTTCACCAAGCGTCCTTTGCCCTTGCGTCTCCCTGCGGAGTTTGTTGTGAATGCCTCTCGGGCGACGCCAACCGCTGTCCCTCAGCTTGCGCTTCGTGTGCCAAAGATACCTGCGAAACTTTATGCGGCGATGCCTTCGCAGTGCGTCCCTCAAAGACTTCTTCACCGCCATTTCACACACACCCTCCTCCTTTACACCGCTTCCTGCTCCTCGCTTCCCGCTTCAAAGCACCACGCGCACGCCACACAACGCCACTACAATTTGACAGATTTCACATCCAAGATATTAGGCACTTTCTTGATTTCTTCAAGAACGGCGTCGTCAACATCGCTGTCGACATTAAGCACCATGACCGCCTCACCGCCCCGCTCTTTCCTTCCGACCTGCATTCCCGCAATGTTTATGCGGTGGTCGCCGAGAATCGTGCATACCGGACCTATGACACGAGGCTTGTCCAGAAAGGAGCATACGAGCATGAACCCCGAAGGAACTGCATCAACCCTGTAACCGTCAATCTTCACAACACGAGGCTCTCCCTCAAATAGCGTCCCAGAGACCGTTCTCACATTCCCATCTTCAGTCCGCATGGAAATACTGAGCAGTGAGGGAAAAGTCTCCGCCTCTTCTGTCTTTCGTTCAGAAACTTTTATGCCCATTTTCCTCGCAACCACCCTCGCATTCACAATATTAACGCCAGAAGTGAAGAAAGAGAGCATGGATTTCAAAGCTACTGCGGTTAGCATGCTCGTTTCTTTATCCATCTTTCCTATTTTACCCTCGTATGCGAACTCTAAATGCTCAATTCTGCTCAATTTCGGCTTCAATTGTGCGCATAGACTGCCGAGTTTTGAGGCAAGCGTGAGAAATGGGCGCAAAGCGTCCCACTGCTCTTCCTGCAAGTAAGGCATGTTCACCGCATACCTCACAGGCTCGCCTCGCAATGCACGCTCAACTTCCTCCGCAATCACGAGTGCTGCCGTTCGCTGCGCCTCTTCTGTTGAAGCACCCAAATGCGGCGTAACGATGACATTTTCAAGGCGAAGCAGCTCTGAATCCGAAGGAGGGGGCTCCTCCTCAAAGACATCAAGAGCGGCGCCCGCAACCTTTCCGCTTTTTATCGCTTCAACAAGAGCATCCTCGTCTATTATTCCGCCTCTCGCACAATTTATGATGCGGACACCATCTTTCATTTTTTCAAAAGCATCCCGGTCAAGCAGGTGGTAAGTCTCCTTCGTGAGAGGCGTGTGCAGTGAAATGAAGTCGGAGCGACGAAGCACTTCCTCAAGCGGTAGCAAGGAGACGCCGAGCTGTAAAGCCTTCTCAGTTGAAATGTAGGGGTCGTATGCGAGAATTTTCATGCCAAATGCTTTTGCTCGCTTCGCAACTTCCGTGCCTACTCTTCCCAAACCCAAGATGCCGAGCGTCTTTCCGTTCAGTTCAACGCCCATGTGCTTCTTTCGCTCCCACTTACCCGCTTTAAGCGAGGCATTCGCAGATGGAATCTTGCGGGCAAGTGCGAGAAGGAGTGCAATTGTGTGTTCCGCTGCGGAGATTGTGTTCGCCTCTGGAGCATTCACAACGAGAATGCCTTTTTCCGTTGCCGCTTCCACATCTATGTTGTCGACGCCGACGCCCGCACGACCCACGACTTTAAGCCTGCTCGCCGCATAAATCACATCTGCGGTGACCTTCGTGCCACTTCTCACGACAAGAGCATCGTATTCGCCGATTTTCGCCTTCAACTCTTCGCTGCTCAATCCCTCTGCGACGCTCACATCTGCGAACTCGCTCAATCGCTTTATGCCTTCTTCAGCAAGCGGGTCCGTGACAAGCACCCTCCAACGCATGCTTCTCTCACCTGCACCCTATTTCACTTTCGCATCCGCCGCCTTGCCACATTTCTCTTCCCTTCTATATTTGTATGCGGAGTATTCCTTTTCAAAATGCCGAGGATTTCGGATGTGAGGGCGAGGGAGGTGCTGGATTCAAGAGGAAATCCGACAGTTGAGGCAGAGGTTCGCACTGAAAGCGGATTCTTCGGATGGGCAATAGTCCCTTCAGGTGCTTCAACGGGCAAAAGAGAGGCTGTTGAGCGACGAGACGGCGGAAAACGCTTCTCAGGCAAGGGCGTTTTAAAGGCGGTTGAAGCGGTGAACAGCGAAATACGGGACGCAATTGTCGGAATGGATGCAAAAGAGCAGCGGGAAATTGACCAAGCGCTCATATCGCTTGACGGCACGCCTCAAAAGTCAAAACTCGGAGCAAACGCAATACTCGCAGTCTCGCTTGCTGTCTGCCGAGCCTCCGCTTCTGCGCTGAAAGTCCCGCTGCACGAGCGAATTGCACAGATTTATGCCTCCGCTGGAAGCGTTATTGAGCGAAAGAAGATGCCGACGCCGATGTTTAATGTGATAAATGGCGGTAAGCATGCAGGAAACGAGTTAAGCATTCAAGAATTTCTGATTATTCCGACGGGTTTTGAGCGATTCAGCGATAAATTGCGTGCAGGTGCGGAGATTTACCACGCATTAAAGGGAATTCTTGAGCGGAAATACGGGAAGATTGCGACGAATGTTGGTGACGAAGGTGGCTACGCTCCGCCGATGCGTGAGACGGTTGAGGCTTTGGACGCTCTCTCGCAGGCAATCGCAGAAGCGGGCTACGGCGAAGGTGGAGAGGTGAAAATGGGAATGGACGCCGCAGCTTCCACATTCTTCAACGGCAAGACCGAAAAATACGAGGTTGACGGGAGGGCGAGGGACGGCGCCGAAATGGTTGAATTCTACAAGGAACTCGCAGCAAAATATCCTATTATTCTGTTAGAAGACCCGTTTCATGAGGATTCATACGAGCTTTTCGCAGAATTGACGAGGGAGATGCCAGAAAAAATTATTGTCGGAGATGATTTGTTCGTGACTTCTGCGGAGAGATTGCGAGAAGGCATAGAAAAGGGTGCTGGAAATGCCGTTCTTTTGAAGTTAAATCAGGTGGGAACGCTCACTGAAACGATGGAAACTGCGGTTTTAGCGGAGAAAAGCGGTTTCAAGCGTGTGGTGAGCCACCGCTCCGGCGACACTGAAGATGCATTTATTGCGGACTTCTCCGTAGGAATCGCCGCCGAGCTAATTAAGTCGGGTGCGCCTGCTCGTGGTGAGCGGACTTGTAAATACAACCAGCTCTTGCGAATTGAGGAGCAGTTGAGTGATGCCTGCTACTGAGTGAAGAGCAAAAGTGGCACGGAAGAAGTGGAAGGAAGTGAAGCGGGGGAGAGAAGTGAAGCGGAGGGAAGTGAAACAGAGAAAGTGAAAAGCGGAGAGGGTAAAGATGCGGCGAGGGCGAGAGCGTGAGAGTGTCGCTGCGCAGACATCAAGGCGTAAAATAGAGCAGTTGCGGATTTGCTTGGAAGAGGAAGTGGAGCGTCGCACTCGCAGTTTTGACGAGGTTTTTCTCGTTCACAACGCACTACCTGAGGTTTCAATCGCAGAGATTGAGACGCATGTGGAATTCCTCTCGCATTCGCTGGATGCGCCTCTTATGATAGCGTCAATGACAGGCGGTCATCCCGAAACGAAGGTGCTGAATCGCATTTTCGCATCTGTTGCGGAGCGAGAAGGCATAGGCATCGGCGTAGGCTCGCAGCGAGCAGCATTAGAGGATGAAAAAAACGAAGAATCGTTCAGCATCGTCAGGGAATATGCGCCTCATGCATTCGTTTATGCGAACATCGGCGTCGTTCAGCTGCGGGATATGGGCGTGGAGGCAGCAGAGCGAGCAATTGAAATGGTTGATGCGAACGCTATTGCAATTCACCTGAACTTCTTTCAGGAGGCGATTCAGCCAGAAGGCGATTCTGACGCAAGAGGATGCCTCGCTGCGATAGAAGAAGCATGCCGCTCGCTGAAAGTCCCCGTGATTGCGAAGGAGACTGGCGCTGGCATATCTCGTGCTGTTGCTTTGCGTCTTATTGATGCTGGCGTCTCCGCTTTAGATGTCGGTGGCAACGACGGCACTAATCTCGCAGTCGCAGAAATACACAGGGCGAAAGCCGAAAATAACAGCATGCTTGAGCATATCGGAAACACATTCGGATGGGAATGGGGCATTTCCACCGTTGAGAGCATTCTTGAGTGCGCATCTCTTCCCGTTGAAGTCGTCGCAACAGGAGGAATTCGCAGCGGTCTTGATGTTGCGAAGAGCATCGCTCTCGGCGCAGATTTATGCAGTGCAGCACTCCCTTTCTTGAAGGCTGCCGTTGAGGGACTCACTCAGAAGCACATCTCAGCGAGAACCGCATCGGTAGCAGACATCAGATTTTCGGCAGCAACAGAGGAGAGCATAGAAAGAGCGGTTGAGCGTGTTTGCGAGAGGGTGCGAGAAATGAAGGCGGAATTGAAAATTGCGATGTTCCTCACAGGATGCAGGAGTGTTGAGCGTTTGAAGTCCGCAGATGTCGTTCTCACAGGCAGAACACGAGAAATCGCAGAACAGAGGGGTTA
The DNA here is from genome assembly GCA_024699715.1 of Candidatus Methanophagales archaeon. Taxonomy (GTDB): domain Archaea; phylum Halobacteriota; class Syntropharchaeia; order Alkanophagales; family Methanospirareceae; genus Methanospirare; species Methanospirare jalkutatii. Next base: position 62,932 of record JANPRD010000007.1, on the reverse strand, counting down.
TTTACCTCTGAAAAGAAGGAAAGGTCAGCTACTCCACGACGACTGAAGTTGTGAGCTTGCAGTGCGCGAGACACAATGAGAACGCTCCGCCACGATAAAAGAGAGAATCTGCTTTAAAAATAGCCTACACAAATGGAGCTTTGCGGTAGGGGTGTTAATGAGTATGCGAGAAGGGAAAAGAGAGAGCAGAAGCGAAGGCGGCGGAGAAGTGAGCGAAGCAATCGTCCTTTCAGGCGAGATTGACCCGAGATTGGAGGGAGTTCGCAATAGATTGAATGAGATACGCAGGATAATTGTCGTTTTAAGTGGAAAAGGAGGCGTTGGGAAGAGTTTAATTGCATCTTCTCTCGCATTAATTCTCAGCTCGGAGTGGCGTGTTGGGCTTCTTGACCTTGATTTTGAGGCGCCTTCCGCCCATGTGATCTTGGGAATAGGTGAAGATGTCTCTCCAAAAGAGGATAAAGGAATCATCCCACCGGAGATTCACGGCATAAAATTCATGAGCATGTTCTTCTTCACTGGACGCTCCGCTGCTGCATTCAGAGGCATCGCATTGAGAAATGCAATGATTGAGCTGCTCGCAATCACAAAATGGGGGTCGCTTGACTTTCTCGTTGTTGACATGCCTCCCGGCGTTGGAGAGGTGCTGATGGAAGTGATAAATATAATGCGAGGTGCGAAATTTCTCCTCGTGACTACTCCCGCAAAATCATCCATAGAGACTGTGAGGCGGGTCGTGAGCATACTCAAATCGTCGAATTCGCACATTCTTGGCGTTGTTGAGAACATGAAAAGGGGCAAAAGTGGATTTGAAATTTCAGCGAAAGAATTAGGAGTGCGTTTTCTCGGTGAAATAGGGTTTGATGATGAGATAGATGAGCGAATGGGAGATGTGAATATGCTGAAGGAGAGTTATTTCTTTGCGAGAATGAAAGAGATTTCCAAAAGAATCGTGGAGGTGTGCGTGCAGAATGAAAGAAATAAGAATGGAACACGGAGCGGGCGGTGAGAAGATGCGAGAGCTGTTGAATCTCATCCTTAATTATTTTGTGCGATCAGCGGAAGTGCGGTCGACAGAGGAGGAGAAAGAGAGAAGTGAGAAGTCAGAAGCGGGCGTGAAAGTGGGAGATAAGGATGGTATGCGAAGTGCGGTGGAAGTATCATTAGAGGATATGGATGATGCTGCGGTCGTTGAAGGGGTCGTTTTCACAACAGATTCATACACGGTGAAGCCCCTATTTTTCCCCGGAGGAGACATCGGCTCGCTCGCAATTGCAGGCACGGTGAATGATATTTCAGTGATGGGTGCGTCGCCTTTGTGCATTTCTGTCGCATTTGTGATAGAAGAGGGATTTCCAATGAGAGATTTTGAGCGGATTTTGGAAAGTATGCGGAAGACATGCGAAGAAGCGGGCGTGGAAATAGTCACAGGAGACACGAAAGTTGTTGAGAAAGGAGCGGTTGACCGCATGATTGTGACGACATCTGCGGTAGGCAAGCGTTCTGAAGCGTTGAAGAGGAATTTTGATGAAGTGCGGAAGTTCAGAGAAGTGAGGCGTGAGTGGCTTCTGGACTCGAACATTCGTGAGGGGGACGCAATCATCGTTTCTGGCTACATAGGCGACCACGGCGTTGCGCTGCTCGCTGCGAGAGAGGGCATCTCATTCCATGCGGATGTGAAATCTGATGTCGCACCGCTGAATAAGATGATTGAGGGTGCGTTGGAAGAAGGAGGCATAGTTGCGATGAAGGACCCGACGAGAGGCGGACTTTCAAATGCTTTGAACGAGTTCGCTGCGAAGTCGGGCGTCGGCATCATAATTGAGGAAGAGAAGATTCCTGTGAGGGCGTCTGTGAGAAATGCATGCGAGATGCTCGGAATAGACCCTTTAGAGATAGGGAACGAGGGCAAAGTTGTGCTTGCTGTCGTCAAGGAGAAAGCGGAAGCAGTCCTTGATGCGCTCAAGCAGGACAAGAGGGGGCGAGATGCTGAAATCATCGGATACGCAACAAAAGATGTGAAGGGCGTCGTGATGAAAACTTGCGTCGGCAGCCACAGGATTGTGGAGCCTCCCGTAGGAGACCCTGTTCCGAGGATATGCTGAATTCCTGGGAAAAGGGGGAAGATTTGCTCCATTTCAGCAAACTTTCTGAGGGCGTCCTGAAACCGACTGCGAGTTTTGTGTGTATGTGAGACTGTAGTTAGAGCAAGTAGAGAAAGAGTGAGCGAAGAACTGCAACTTATGACTTGAACAAGTGAGAGTGAGGAGGAGAGCGAAGAAGCATTCTGCTCTGAATGCCTTTATTTTATCTCCCACTTTCGTTCAGTTCTACTATGGTGGAGAATTTTTTCACTTGATTTTCTCTTCTGAGAACTTGCAAGAGTAAATTTGCACTTTCTATTTGCTTCTTGATTATGTCGGCTAAATCCTCTATGTTATCATCTACGCTGTTCAATGCATAAGCAAAATCAAACCCAATATTATGGGTGAAAAATCTGTTAGGGATTCTATTTTCTCCTCCTATTACCAACCCATATCTCAAATACGGATAAATTTTCTTATGTTCTTGTGCTTTCGTTGAGTATGTCAATATATGATGTGTGTTAGGACTGCGATATTTGATTTCAATAGCAACTAAAGGCAAATCATCTTCCCTTCTAATCAATAAATCCGTTTGGAAGGCATATTTACCCCGTCTTGGTTCTCTTGGATTATTCGGCTCAAACTCGAAATTCTCATTGACTACGACCTTGTAAATTAAATTTTTGTTCGTTTCTACTTTAACTCTAACTCTTCTTCCGTCTCTTAATTCTATTTCGTCTCCTAATTCCCTTTGAAGTCTTTCCTTTAATCTTTTTTTGAATTCCTCCTCATTCATTTTTTAACTTCATTTCATTCACTCTGCTACATGAAATATACCGAGAGACCTCCTCCAAGACGATATTCACCGCTTTTTTCACCGCATTCTCAACCTCTTCACTCATTTCTTCGCCCAATTTCACTTCCTTTATCTCGCAACCGATGAAAATGACTTTCTCTGGAAGCGTTCCTATTGCTTTTGCGAACCGCAGAATCTCTTCTAATCTCGTCTCATGAATGCTAATGGGCGATAAAATTGCTTCCTCATCCGCATTTTCGTTCCAAATGCTCACATCTTCCGCCTTTATTTCAGCACGGTAGAGCGTTCCTGGCGAGCCTCCTCGCTGAACCGCATCCAAGAATATTACGAGAGAGTAGTCTGCGAGGTCTGGTGCAAGCGTTACGCCGCAAAGCCCGACATCCCTCACATCCACATCCGCATCCACATTCACATCTGCATTCGCATCCGAATCCGCAGAAGAAAGATGATTAAGAAGGGCATCAACGACCCTCGGACCGAAGCCGTCATCGCCCATATACTTGTTTCCGATACCTGCAACGAGTATTTTCGGCATTTTTTGACATTTTTTGGCGTTTTATTCAAATTTTTCAAGCATTTCTCGCCACAATTCCATCGTTTTCAACGCTTCTTCCTCATCTATCACGCTTATTGCGAATCCCGCATGCACAATAACATAGTCTCCAGCGCTCACTTCAACGAGAGAGATGTCTATCTCACGGGTAACGCCACCGAAGTCCGCAATCGCCTTTCTACCCCGCTTCTCCACTATACGAGCAGGAATTCCCAAACACATTTTTTCACTTCACCTTCTTGCGAGCAGCGGAGATAAGATGCGCAGCAATCACATTCTGACCTGCGGAGATGCCACCGTCGCCGTTAGGTATGCTGTTATGCGTGAGCAGGCGAAGACCTTTGCGTTGAGTTGCGTTTTCAACGATGCTCACAATCGGAACATCGTAAGAGACGCCGCCTGTGATGCCTATGTGCTGCGATGCATGCTCAGATGCGATTTCAACCATCTCTTCCAAAATCGCTTTCACGAATGAAAAAGAGATTGCTGCCTTTTCTCGCTCACTCCGCAGGCGTCCTCGCTCGCAGAGCTCTGCGAGTTGCTCAAAGAGGGGAAGCGTCCTCACGACCTTGCGCCCCTGCGACTGACACACTTCCGTGTTGAACTCGTATTCTTTGCCTGACTTCGCCAACTCCAAACCACGCTGAAGATATTTTTCAAGCTTCATCGCAGGCTCACCATCATAAGTCATCCGCTCGCAAATCCCGAGAAAGCATGAGAGAGCGTCAAGAACCCTCCCGAAACTGCTCGTTTTCGGCGATTTCTTCAACATCGCAGCAAGAATATCTTTCTCACGCTCAAAATACGGGGCGTCTCTGCCGAGCAGTGTGAAAATTGCGAAAACGAGCCTTCTCGGGTCTTTAATGGCTGCGTCTCCTCCCAAAAGAGGGAGCGCTTCAAGCGAGCATACACGCTCAAAATCGTAAAATGAAGATTTCAGCACCTCTCCTCCCCATGCTGTCCCGTCTGTTCCATAGCCAGTGCCATCAAGCGTCAAAACAACCGCCTCTTCAACACAATTATCAAGCATAAGCGCAGCAGAATGCGCCCAGTGGTGCTGAATTTCAATTAATTCAATACCAAACTGCGATGAAATCTCCTTTCCATACATTCTTGTGGGGTAGCGAGGGTGCAAATCCACTGCAATAGCATCAATTTCTTCCATTCTCATGCCTAAAAATGACATCAGTCTGTTAATGCTGTCCTCAAGAAACTGCATCGTCCCGTAATAAAAAGAATTTCCGATGTATTGGCTCTGATACAAATTTCCGCCCTTTGATATGCAAACAGAAACATTCTCACCCGCTCCCAAGCTCAAAATATTGCTTTTATATCCCACTTTAATCGCATTAGGCACGAAGCCTCTTGATTTTCTCAGGAAAAATCGCCTCCCTTTATACAATCTAACGACAGAATCGTCCACTCTATTCACTATTTCCAAATTATGAAGCAGGAAGCAGTCTGCTTTTAGCGAGAAGGCGTCCTCGTTGCGAATTACCATCGGCTCACCAGGAATATTCGCAGATGTCATCACAACCGCATCCTCCTGTGCGAAGTGAAAGAAGACATGATGAAATCCAGAATAGGGCAGATAGACGCCTATGTTACCAAGACCTGGCGAAATATCTTCAAGAATGGGGTCAAGATGCCGAAGATGCCGCTTAGATAGTAAAACAATTGGTCTTTGAGGCGAAGTAAGCATTTTCTCCTCCTCTTCATCCATAATTGCATACTCTTGCACCGCTTTTAGGTCTCTAAACATCACCGCAAATGGCTTATACGGTCGCTTATACATTTCTCTTAACCTTTTAATGCTCTCTAAATTGCAAATCACATGCATTCCGCCCCAACTCTTCGCAATCCCAACGCAACCTTCATCTATGAGCGAGGCGAATGCCTTTATCGGCTCCCTTTCCTCTAAAATCTCCCCCTTTTCGTCGTATAGTGTGTATTTTGGTCCGCATTTGGGGCAAGATGTCGTTTCTGCGTGGAATCTTCTGTCCGCTGGATTCTCATATTCACGGCGACATTCATCGCACATCTCAAAATATCGCATCGCTGTCCGCTCTCTGTCGTAAGGGACATTCTCAATAAGCGAGAATCTTGCTCCGCAAACAGCACAATTGATGAACGGATACAAGTATCTGCGGTCAGAAGGGTCAAAAAGCTCCCTCAAACAATCTTCGCAAATCGCAGTGTCTGGAGGCGTGAAAGAAGTCCTCTCGCCCTCTCCGCTACTCACGATTTTGAAATCTTTGTAGTGTCGCTCTGCGACTTCGCTCGCCACGATTTCATCCACACGAGCAATCGGCGGAAGAGCGTCAAGCAACGCATCTATGAATTCTGATGCCTTCTCGCCTTCAACCCATATCTCTACATTTGAGCCTTTGTTCAGGACATACCCACGCAATCCCAAAGAAACTGCAACCCTGAACACCGTCGGGCGGAATCCCACTCCTTGAACCGTTCCACGAACGAGTATTTTAAGAGCGCTCATTTCTCAACAATTTCTCAACACGCTGGGCGGAGTGAGGGAAGGAAGAAGAAAAAGAAAATGAAAGAAAGAGTTCCGCAGACAGTAGGCGCTCACGGTGGGACTGCAACGGGTAGAATTTCATGCTTTAATATGCGATTTCCGACATGGACATGCACAGCACAGCCCAAGCATGGGTCGAAACTGCGTATTGTGCGGACGATGTCTATGCCTTTCCACGCATCAGGCTCGCCCGCCTCTGTGATTGGCGTCTGAATGAGTGCTTCCTCGTAAGGTCCCGGATTGCCTTCGGGGTCTCTGCAAGATGCGTTCCATGTTGTAGGTGCATGATACTGGTAATTGTATATTTTTCCGTCTTTCATCACGCACCAATGTAGGCAAGAACCGCGCATCGCCTCTATCGCACCGAATCCTATGCCCTCTTTCGGTTTCTCGTAATGCGTCCAGACATTTGTTTTGCCCGCTTTCATGAGTTCTAAAGCCTTCATCGCCAATTTTAGCATGCAATATGCGGAATATGCATTGTAGTATGCCCTTGCTCTCACCCTTTCAACGGCATTCGGCTTCTTCGGAATACGCCACTCAAATTCCATCGCATCCGCATATTTGAAGCCCGGGATCGCTGCTGAAGGCAGCTCAAAACGCAAACTTGAACCCGTTGATTCTTCAACGAGCCGAGCCTTTGCGGTGACCCACATGCGAGCGAGCGGTCCTAACTCCAAAACATGGTTCTTGCGGTCGCCCTTCCAATACCACCATCTCGGCGCAGTAACCCAAGAGTAAGCGGAATCCCACTTCCCATACTCGCCGGGTTTCGGCATTGTGCGCTTGTTCCACGGATGCTCCCTCGCCACTTTGTTCCCAAGCGGGTCTGTTTCAACTTCTTGCGACCACTCTTCTGAATACCAGCCCCTTCCGATGAATTCTCGCACACCGACATTGAATTCAACGATGTCAGTCGTGACGAGCTCGCCGTTCAGGACGACGCCGGGAGACACAAGCCTCTTACGAGCCCACTCTGTCATCTCCTCATATTTTGCGGAATACGCCTCCGGGTCGTTGTAAGCGCCGACAGAAGCGAGATTCGGTGTTCTCGCACCGACATCCTCGTAGCCCTGCTCAAGCACGAAGTCAAGCAGGTCGTCTGTGGCTGCGACAAGTTCCTTTGCGAATGCGACATGTCGCATGAGAAGTGTCAAATATGATTCAATGTCAGCTGCGGAGAGGTTCGTCTTTGCTATTCCTCCAGGGACGAAAGAATGGACATGAGGGTGCTTCGCACCGAAAATCGCAGCCATGTTGTGTCCAGCCTTCTGGACGAGAAGCGAGCGAATGTATAACTCGCCTGAAAGCGGGTTCAGCGCTCTCATTATGTCTGCGATTGTCGTGAAGCCGTGAATGTCTCCTCCGCTCCGCTTTCGTTTTTTCAGCCTCCGACCACCAATCAGGATTAAACTGCTTTACGGCAATCTCACTGTAATCAGGTCCCTCAAGGTTTAGGACGCCGACTTCTGAATCGTAGAGTTGTTCTGCGCCATGAACTAAATCTCTCAACAAAACACCCATCGGAGGCGGAGAAACGCCGTAAACTTGGTCAACAGCGTTCACGGATGAGAGAGCATGCGGAACTGGGCAAACTCCGCATGAGCGCTGCGTAATCATCACCGCTTCCGAAGGCTCTCTACCCACAAGAATGATTTCAAAGCCACGAAACATCGGACTGTAAGCGTAAGCGTCTTTTATGCGACGAGCATCCGTGTCAACATGCACATGAACGCCGAGATGCCCTTCTATCCTCGTTATAGGCTCAATCGTTATCTCTCGCTCTTTCATTTATATCACCCTTCTCTTGAGACGCTCAAGCCCCATTTTCAGATGTCCGAGCGTGCCTCTGATTGTCTCCGTCACGAATGGTCCAACAGGCGCTTTTGCGAAGAACGGAGATGTCGGAGCATCTGGAAAATCAGGATGGGCGCAGCCAAAGCATGGAACGCCTGTGCGAGTGCATCCTCCGTATCCGTCCATCCACATATTTGAGGCGTTGCAGTTTGTGATTATGCCCTTGCATCCCAAAGCGCCCAAGCAGCCAACTTCACCGAAAGCGTGTGCGTCTATGCCTCCTGAGTAATATCCGCATATCGGACACAATTCATGAGCGGTCGCTCCGTATAGGTAAATAGGGCGATGCCATTCATCAAGCTCGGGCAGAGGAGCGATTTCCTTCGCTGCGAGAACTGCGTGTCCCAACACTTCGACAATATTATCAGGTCTCGGAGGACAACCAGGAATGCATATCACCGGAAGACCGAGCGAACTCTTCCAGTCTTTACCCAAGAAATCGAGCAGACCTCTCGCACCCGTCGGGTTGGGTTCTCCGTGAGGAACGCCACCGTAAGAGGCACAAGTCCCGATTGCGACCGCTGCTGCGCACCTCTTCGCCAATTTCTCAACCGTTTCGCTCAACTTCAGCACTTCACCCTCATACTCGCCGAGAACGCAGAAAACGCCAGGCGAAGCCTTGCTCTCGTCAGGAATCGCACCCTCAAGAATCAGCACAAAAGGGTCGTATTTTCCATCAGCAGCATCCACGAGAATCTTAGCAGCGTCCTCCCCCCACTCAAACATGAGCGTCGGATGATATATGAGTTTCAAACCCTCAAGTCCCGGGATTGCTCCAGTCAAAATGTCAATGAGCGTCGGGTTGCTCGCCTGTTTGATTGATATTGTGCAGCCAGCACAGTCCTGTCCCTCAAGCCATATGATATTTAACCTCTCTTCTTCCAATTTTACTCACCTATTCTCAAATTAGACCATAGAAGAATATAGTTTCCCTTTACTGAAGAAAAATTTGAAGATTTTGTAAATAAAATTTCAATCTTTGAAATCTTTTTTTTCATCTGATTGAATGAATGATGGATGTTCAGGTATAGAAGTAAGGATTTAGCAAATAGAATAACAGAAAAGCTGAAAGAGATGGATTTGAATTTGCGCTTAATGCATGTATGCGGGACGCATCAAGACACTGTTGTGCGATACGGCTTGGACGAAATGCTGAAGGAGGTGGGTGTGGAACTTCGTCCTGGGCCTGGATGTCCAGTATGCGTGACGACTGCTCATGAGATAGACATTGCTGTCTCATTGGCTCAGCGTGGCGTCGTCGTCACGACTTTCGGAGATATGTTCAGGGTTCCGGGCAGTAATCTCTCTCTTGCGGATGCGAAGGCGAAGGGCTGCGATGTCCGTGTCGTTTACAGTATTTCAGATGCCGTTTCAATCGCAGAAAAACTCAATAAGGAAGTTGTCTTCTTCGCTATCGGTTTTGAGACGACAGCACCTGCAACAGCAGCAACAATTTTAAGCGGTGTGCCTGAAAATTTCTCAGTTCTCTCTGCGCACAGATTAATCCCGCCTGCTATGGAATTCCTACTGAAAATGGGCGAAATAAGGATAGATGGATTCATAAATCCGGGGCATGTATCAACAATCATAGGAGAAAAAGCATACGAATTCATATCAGAAAGATACAAAATACCGCAGGTAATTGCTGGATTTGAGCCTTTGGATGTCCTTTTTGCCGTTTATATGATTGCAAATATGGTGAAGAGGGGGGAAGCGACAGTTGAGAACGAATATAGGAGGGTTGTGCGTCCTTATGGTAATGAGCGAGCGAAGAGATTGATTGAAGAGGTTTTTGAGCCTTGTGACTGCGTTTGGCGGGGATTTCCTGTTGTGAATGGCAGTTGTCTGAAGTTAAAGGAGGAGTTCAGCGAATACGATGCTGAGCGGAGGTTTGAGGATGAATTGAAAGAGGTCGAAGCGAGAGAAGCGAGAGAAGCGAGAGCGAGAGGAGGAGAGGAAGCGAGTGGAAAGAAGGGATGCATTTGCGGCGAGATTCTGCGTGGTATTTCAACTCCTCAAGACTGTGAGCTTTTCGGTAAAGTTTGCACGCCCTCTCGCCCAGTAGGACCCTGCATGGTCTCAAGAGAAGGCTCTTGCAACATTGAATTCAGATACCGAAGAGGTAGGCTTTGAATTTTGATTCCCTTGCGAGGCTTTTCTGCGTTTTTCTTTACTTCACTCACTCTTCTTTCCGCTCTTCCCTGCTCAGCACACGGACGCTCTCTCCTCTGACAGTGATGGGTATAGGAACCATCGCATCAAAAAGTTCAATCGTGATTTCTTCTCTTGCGGTGTCCACCTTTTTGACTCTTGCTCGCTCGCCTTTGAAAGGACCTGAAATAATCTCAACGATGCTCCCTTCTTCAATTCCAGCGACAGAAGGCTTCGGCGTGAGGAAATGCTCAATCTCCTCAAATCGCATCTCCGCAGGTCGTGAGAGTGAGGCGGAAGAGACGCCCCTTCGTGTCCGAACGAGCCCTCTCGCATGCGGTATGTTCTGAATGGCTTGCTCTATCACTTCAGGACGCTCAGCCTCAATAAGCACATAACCTCGCAACTCGTCAGGCACAAGAATCGCTTTGATTCCATGCTCCTCCCTCCTCATTCCCTCCACATAGGATACTATTAAGTCTGCAACCGCCCTCTCCTGATTCACCGTCGTTTTCACCGCATACACAGGCATTCTTACCTCTACCTTCCTCTCCCTCTACTCTACTTCACAAACATCACAAACAGCACGCAACGCCACCTGCAACGAGCGCTTTTCACCCACCTATGCACCCACCTAAGGCACACCCGCCAACGCCTTCGGCAGAGCGGTCATTAACACATAAATGGTAAAGCCTATCAATCCCACGAGCAGAATCATCGCAGCGGAAATCTTTGAGACCTGCATGAACTCCTCCTTGTCGGGTCGGCGAGAAAGCTTCAAAATGCGCAAATACTCCCTCACAATGTCAGGCAACTCTTGCACTTTCCTGAACTGCTCCTCTAATTTCAACTCATCAAATCTCATATCACGCACTCACTCTCACTCTCGCCCCCTCCTTCACTTAACAATATCAATGCCATATTCACTGCGGTGCGTCTTCCGAGCATATATCTGCTCAGATTTCACGCCTGTGACGATGAGGAGCGTTTTTATCGTGTTCTGCAGTTCAGGGTCTATTTGAACGCCCCAGATTATTCTTGAACCGTCGCTCATCATCTCGTGAACCTCCTCAAGAGCTCCTTCAGCCTCCTCAACCGTCATGTCCTCGCCACCTATCACATTTATAAGAGCGGCTTTCGCCTCTGAAACATCAACATTCAGCAAGGGTGAGTTCAAAGCCCTTCGCACAGATTCCACCGCCTTGTTTTCGCCTGTCGCCTCCCCAAACCCTATCATCGCCATTCCTCCATCCTGCATCACAGTGCGCACATCCGCAAAGTCAAGATTCACCAAGCCGGGCTTCGTGATGAGTTCAGTTAAGCCCTTCACAGCCCTCATTAAGATTTCATCTGCGACCTTGAATGCTTCATTCAGCGGAAGGCGAGGCACTACATCCAACAACTTGTCGTTCGGAATGACAATAAGCGTGTCCGTGCATTCCCGCAACTTCTCAAGACCTATTTCCGCATTCTCCCAACGCATTTCGCCTTCTGCGCTGAAAGGCAGCGTCACAACGCCAATCGTGAGCGCTCCAGCCTCTTGCGCAGCAGCGGCAACGACAGGTGCGGCGCCCGTTCCAGTGCCACCGCCGAGACCGCATGTCACAAAGACCATGTCCGCATCCTTCACAATCGCTTTTATGTCGTCCTCGTTCTCTTTCGCAGCTTCCTCACCAAGCCTCGGAATTGAGCCTGCACCCAAGCCACGAGTCGTCTTACGACCGATGAATATTTTGTTGTCGACCTTCGCATGTAGCAAGTGTTGAGCGTCCGTGTTCAACGCATACAACTCCGCACCGAATATACCTTCTTCGCACATCCTTTGAATCGTGTTCGTGCCGCTGCCTCCGCACCCTATTACCTTTATTACCGTCTTAGACTGCTCCAAAATCTCCTGAAGCTCCTCCTCCGTTGTCGCTCGGACATCATGCTCCGCATGAAATCCTCCTCCACTCGTCCTCAATTCATCTTCACCCTCCTCTCCCTTCTCTCTCCCCTTTTTCCTCCCCTCTTTTCAATTAAAAACCTGACCCTCTCTTAAAATTCAGAGCAAAAAGAGAAGAATGAGTGCGGAGGAGGGGATTTGAACCCCCGAACCCCTACGGGACTGGCCCCTCAAGCCAGCGCCTTTGTCCTCTCGGCAACCTCCGCTCTTTTTACCTTCACTCACAGAATTTTAAAAATCTTACCACATTGCCCTGCTGCGACCCTTCTCTTCTTCTTCGCTCCCCTCGCCCTCGCCTCCTCACTACTCACTATCTCCTCCAGCAGCATCACTCGCAATCTCACGCCTCGCCGTCTCTTCCGCAAGATGCATGACCTCTCGCAGCGGAACTCCCGTCTCTGATGCGATGCGACGAGCATCCTCAAACTCCGCAGAAACATTCAGCAGACTGCCCTTTGCGTCAAATGCGAACTTCACTGAAATCTCTCTCTCAGCGCCTCGCAACTTAACACGCACCCTCTTCACCTCTCTTCTCGCCAAAAATCTGTGCTTCACGCCCATTACACGAACACCAAGCGTCCCAGTCTCTCGCATTATGCGATACGCAATCCTTTCTGCGTCCTTTGGAGATACAATTACCTTAATTATGTGTCCTGCTCTACCCTTTTTCATTAACGCTGGAACTATTGAGACATCTTTAGCGCCTTCAGCAAGCAAAACTTCAATCAAATTGCCGAGAACTTCGCCCGTTACATCGTCAACATTCGTCTCTAAGACCTCAATAGCATCCCTGAAGAGCAGCGCCTCCTCGCTCTCAACCGCAGCGACCGCAGTCGCAGACGCAGAGCCGAGGGACACACGGAGGACATTCGCCGTTTCTTTGAATTCCGCTTCGCCTGCGCCGTAGCCTGTGCGCTCAACTCGCATCTCAGGCAGAAAGCTCACGAAACTGTCAACGAAGTGTGCGAGCAGAGCAGCCCCTGTCGGCGTCAGCAGTTCCGCATTCACAGGTCCGCCTTTGAACGGGATGCCCGCTGAACGCAGGATTTCAAGCGTCGCAGGTGCAGGCACGGGCATCTCGCCGTGTGCAGTCCTCACGAAACCGCCACCGACGGAGACAGGCAGGCTCAACACTCGCTCAACAACGCCTCCCGCAACGCCCGAAATCTCCGCAAATGCGACAACGCATCCCACCAAATCGCCAAGCGTGTCAAGACCGCCGAGCTCGTGGAAGTGCAGTTTCTCCTTCGGAACGCCGTGAACACGAGCCTCAGCAGTCGCAATACGCTCAAAAATGTTCAAAGCGGAGGAAACGATGCTCTCGCTCAAACCGCTCTCTTTCAACAAACGAACTATTTCGCCGTAGGACATGCCTTTTTTACCGCTTCTCTCGCCCTCTGTCGCATTTCTCGCAAATTTCACACGCTTCGCTTTTATTCCGCCTCTCACGACTTCCTGCACATCCATGCGCAGACCAAAAGCGGAGACAGCGTCAGCTACCTTCTTCTCAGGGACGCCGAGGTCAAGCAGAGCACCTAAGACCATGTCGCCAGCAGCTCCAGAAAAAGGCTCAAAAACGAGCAGTTTCATCCCTCTCCCCTTTCACCTTTCCCCCCTTTCTCCATGCGCTCCATGCGCTCTCCGCCTGCTCAAAATGAAATTTCAACCGTGCCCTCGCAGACCTCCGTCGCAGGTCCAGTGAGGTAAGCGCCATCCTCACGCAGTTCAACAGTGAGAACCCCGCCTCTCGTGAGAACCCTAACGGGCTTCCTCGCATCCAAAATGCCGAGCCTGTGCAATGCAAGCACGGATGCTGTCGAACCTGTCCCGCAGGAAAGCGTCTCTCCAACGCCTCTCTCGTAAGTTCGCACTTGAATTTCCGCTACACCCTCCTCCGCCGCAGCACCCACCGCACCTTCAGACGACTCCGCTTCATTCTTTGACCTGAGAGCGACGAAATTCACATTCACGCCCTCTGGGAATGCGGGGAGCGAGGAAATTCGGCGACCCAAAGCGGAAACATCCAGACCTTCAAACGAATCCACAAGCATAACCGCATGCGGGTTGCCGACGCTCAAAACACTGAGACGAACCTCCTCAAATTCTTCTCCACTGCCTTTCATGCCTTTCACCTTGAAAGGCTCGTCTACGCACTTAAATACGGGCTTTCCCATGAACACACGCACAAGCGAAGTTCTGCCCACAACACCGCCCGCAGAGCCATTCTTCCCTTCTGCCTCTTCTTCTGCCTCTGCCTCTTCGCATTTCTCTTTGAGAACCTCCGCAACACGCAACCCGCCTTCTGTCTGAATGCGCATTTTTCTCGGTGCAACGCCATGCTCAAACGCAAATTTAGCGGCACACCTTATCCCATTCCCGCTCATTTCCGCTTCTGTGCCGTCTGCGTTGAATATTCGCATGCGAAAGTCGTATGCGGAAGAAGAAGGCTCGCAGAGGAAAATCAATCCGTCCGCACCGACAGCGAAGCGACGCCTGCACAACGCCCTCGCTACATCGCCCTTCCGCTCTTCAGGAATTGCGACCTCCCGCTCTGCTCCTGCTCTCTCGCCCCGCTTCCGCTCCTGCGACGCTCCTGCGCTCTCGTTGACTAAAATGAAATCGTTACCGCAGCCGTGCATTTTCGTGAAACGCAGTCGCATCCGCATTTCCTTTCCTTTGAAAGCAGGCATGCAAAAGCGTTCTCTCGCTGAAAAATTTAGAAACATTTAAAAAGGGAATGCAGGGAATTGGAGAGGTGGAGGTGAGGCGAAATGGCAAAGGCAAGATGCCCATACTGTTTTGAAGTCATTGAGGCGCCGGATGCAGTAGAGAGGATGGTGGAGCATGTCCTCACATCGCACTCTGCTCACCTGAGAGGTGACCTCCTTGCAGAAGGAAAAAGCAGAATGCAGAAATGCCAGTGTGGCGCTCCTATTGAGAAGCCCGTGCTGAAATGCCCGAAGTGCGGCGCTGATCTCCTACGGCAGTATGCAAAATTCCTCACAGAGCGGATGCCTGCTTGACACTCAACTCAAACCTCGCAGCGCCCTTTAAATCAACCCCTTTTATTTTTTCCACTTCTCCACTTTTCCTTCTTACTGCCTTCCCACTGCCTTCCCACAGCTTCCAAATCAGAAAAAATCAGAAAAATTGAGAGAAAAAGTGAGATAATCCCTCAAATACATGATGAATGTCCAAACCAACGACTCTTAAGACGACATAAGCGCCGAGAAAAGTGCCAATCATGCTGCCTATATTTGCGAGAGCAGCCACAAAAATGACTTTGAACATTCTATTTTGCATCAAATCGCCGAAACTTTCCGCCTTTAGCATCTCTTTCACATCTTCAACAGTGGGCGAACGCAGAGACGCTTCCACGATGCCTGCGAACCACCCTGCCGCTAAAAATGGGTTCAGGGAGGTGAGCCAAGCAACAGAGAACGCAACAAGGGCGGAGAGCGGATGCCCCCTCGCTGCAATCACGCCACCGCCAGACAACACGCCGTTAATTAAAAACCACCAGAAAAGAGCGGTCAGAAGTGTCTGCGTTGAGATGCCTGAATAAATGACTGCGAGAGCAAGGAAGAGAAGAACCGCAAGCAAACCCGCAGTTAGCAAGGTCTTCAACGAAATTTTCTTCCGAGCAGCGACCTCGCACAAATCCTCCAGAGGAGGAATCGAATCTGGATTTGAGAGGTATTTACGAATGCCTTGAATATGCCCCGCACCGACGACTGCGACGATTTTTCCCACGCTCCCGCTCTCACCACTGCTTCCGCCCTCACCGTTTCCCCCTCGACACTCGCAATTTGCGTCTGCCGTGTTTGCTCTTTTCCTGCCTTTCCCGCCTTTTCCCTCACCGCCCTTTCGTGCAGCATTTTGGAGAGTGAGCGTAGTCTGCCTGCGATGAACGCATCCCGCTCGTCAAGCAATGCGGTTGCAGCACCCGGGGAGAACTGCCTCAACTCGTTCAGCAACTGCGAGACGACATCCTCGTCGGTCAAATGCTCCACATCAACGCCACCGAGCACACGAGTTTTGCTCGCTCACGCTCACCACGCCCTCTTTCTCGCTTCCGCCCCTTCGCTTCACCGAGTTCCCGCAAGTGAAAAATTGCGGAGGCGAGTGAGAAGAACATCTTCAATTTCTCCCACACGCTCATCTTCGCCCAAAAACGCTGCATCGTTATTTGAATGGGGCGGTCAACGAGAGCGACATCACAGCCACGCTCCTCCGCTTTTTCTATCGCTGCGAGCATCTCTGCACCCGGCTGAACGCCGATTTCATCTCCGATTTTACGCTGAATGTAAGCGAGAAGCCACTGCGTCAGAAGGATGAGTGGATTACCGCTGAGAGCATCTTTCACTGAAAAATTCGTAACCTCGCCCTTTAAAGCCCTATATCTTCCTTCACAAAGCTCAACCGCAACAATATCTGGATGCTCCCTCTCTATTACTTCCCCTACTTCTTTCACGCTTTTCTCCAAAATATGTCCTGTTCCTACCAAAATTATCTCTACATCGTCCAATAATATCCTGCTTTCGCTCATGATTTGAATCTCAAAATCGCTGCGATGCCCTTGAATGCACGCTCAAGTTGAGAGCCTTCTTCAAAGTCCGCAGAGATGAGTGCGACTTCAGCATTCGTTTTCTCTGCAAGCTCGGCAAGCTCACGCATCTTCTCCGCAGGCACACTCTCAGAAAGTAGCAAGGTCTCAACGGAACCCTCTTCCAACTTTTTACGCACCTCTTCCTCGCCGTAAGCCACTAATTCAGGCTCATTAACGAGCAATTTCATGAATCTTGACATCAATCGCTTCTCCTTCACAAGCTCTAAACCCTCTAAAACATCCTCCGCCTTGTCTACTAACTCGTATAATCCTGATTCATCCGTGTAAGCGACATCAAAAACGCCTATAATTTTGTCTCTCAGCTCGTAATGCAAGTAATTTCCCTTCAGAAATTCTTCCTTCGTTGGGCTTGGACCTCCGATAAGAACGCCTTTCAAGTCATCCACCGCAAGCAAAATCTCTGATGCGTGCCTGCCGATGCGTTGGTAGAAATCCTCAATCGCAATCTCTCGCAGCCGCTGGAAGCGAGGAGCGGACTGCCCACCCTTTCGGTGCTTCCCAGGAACTGAAGATGTGAGATGCTTCAGCGGTTGAATCAGTTTTCCTCGCAGTATTCCTATCGTGGCTTCTCGCTTGTCAAGGACAATTAGCCCGAAAGTTTCATTAGAAGCGAGCATCCTCTCCAAAGGTTCAAGCAGAAATGATGAATCGCAGCGGTAAATGTATGAAGTTATCTTCTCCGGAGGCTCAACAACATAAAATTCAATATCTGTCTTGTCGCCACCTTGCGAAACCGCTCCGCAAAATATCGCAACTCCATTCTCTCCTATGTGCAAATATCGCAGTTTTGAGAGAATCGCTTCCAAAGCAGCGTGAACATTCTTTCGTGTGGATTTGCTTTTTATGTTCATCGCCTGTCCCTGCTCTGCTCGCAGGTGAGACATCACATCAGAAATGTCCCTGTCTGGCGGAATGTAGACTGAGATGAGCTCTGTGCCTCTGCCACTCTTCTTTCGCAGTTCCTCAAGCAGACGCTGAAACTCCCGCTTCTCTAAATCCATGCGAATCTCCCTCTTTTCCCCCTTTTCCTTCTCTTTCTCTCCTCTCCTTTTTTCCTCTTCCTCTTCTCCTCCCTTCCTCTTCTTTGGGAGAGGCGAAGTGCGGCAACCGGGATTCGAACCCGGGCTACGGGCTTGGGGGGCCCGTGTCATACCACTAGACCATTGCCGCACCTTTCCGCTCCCTTTATTTTTCTCGCATTTAACTCATGCGATACTTCCGCTCAAACGCTTCGTAATCCTCATTTAGCGAGGATGCGACATCCTTCAAAACTTCAAATGCATCAGCACCCTCCTGAATTTTCACATACAAAACGGGCTCGCTCAAAATCGGATGCCTCTTCTCGTAGTTTGCGAATTCCACTCGCCTGTCTTCGTTCAGCCTCTCCACTAAAGGCACTAAAAATGTGTGGTCTTCCCCCGCCACTTCCAGTTTCACAAACCTTTCCTTCCGCTCTAACACTCGCACTCTCATCTCAACTTCACCCTCATCTCTCCTCCAACCACTGCTCCGCCACCACTCCACTACCGCACAGCACACGCACCAAACGCACACTCACAGACGAAAAATCAAGCAACCCGCATGTAATCAGATGCGATTTTCCGCAGTTCTATTCGGTTGCAGTTCTCGCAGACAAGCACATTTCCTCTGCGTAGCATGTCTCCTCTGCATGCGGAGCAGCATGCCTTTATCACGCCGAGCTCGGGTTCTGCGGTGCTTAAGCGGAGAGCCTTCGCATCTATCACTCTCGCCTTCACCAAATCCAAGATGCCGAACTCATGCCTCAAATCCTTGACGAAGCCTCGCTTTATGTTAGAGATGTGAATGACGCCCGGCAGTGAAACAGCAACACTCCTGTCTTCCCTACCCCAGAGGCAAGCAATGCTCACAACGACAAGCGAGTCCTTCAGGTCTTCAACACGACCGATAACAATGTCGCCTTCTCTCGGCAGCGGTGGCGTCTCCACCACAGGAACTACTTCAATCTCACGACGCCTGCTCACCCGCACTTCGCCCGTTAGCGCTGCGTATATGTTGCCCTTCTCGTCGTAAACACCTGCTCCGAGCGTGAATTCTTCTGTCGTGCCGAGGAAATCCCCCGGAACTACTATTTTCTTGTTCTCAACTGCCATCCCTTTCACCTGCTTCTCTCTCCTTTCCCATTTTCTTATTCCTCTTTCCCTTTTCATTTTATTTTTCCCTTCAAAAATATTTTTCGTGAGCGTGTTTCGTCGTGAGTGAAGGGGAAGGAAGAAGAGAGGGATGCGAGTTCTCGGCATAGACCCTGGGACTGCAACAACGGGATGGGGTGTTGTTGAGTTCAGAGATGGGAAGATTTCGTGCATAGATTTCGGATGCATAAGAACGCATGCGAAGGAGGCGAAAGCGGAACGCTTAAGAATCATTTATCGCAGTTTATTGCGCATAATAAGGCGATTCAGACCTGAAGATATGGCGATTGAGAAGCTTTTCTTCAACGCAAATGCGAAAACTGCAATGAGTGTATCACAGTGCAGGGGTGTTTGCCTCCTCGCTTCAGCAGTAACAGGATTAAATACATACGAATACAATTCCTCTGCGGTCAAGCGTGCCGTCGCAGGACACGGAAAGGCAACGAAGAGAGAAGTTGCGATGCGTGTGAGGGAAATTTTGAGATTGAATGACATTCCGAAGCCCGATGATGCCTCTGATGCTCTTGCCGTCGCCATCGCACACATCCTACGCACTTACCGCTCTCCTGCCGCCCGCTCAACAAAAACAACAAAAACAAAAGGAAATCGCAGCAGAAGCAGGGAAAAATCAAGCATTCAGCAGCAAAGTGAATGCAATAAACCAACTGAAGACTGTAATGAATGAAATGTAGAGGAAATCTTTCGCACTTATATTCAAATGAATGAGCGGATACACATATCTCTGCACAATAATAAGAATCATGGCGATGAGTAAGCCGTCTCCAGATGCGGGTTCGGTCAATAAAAAAGATAAAATGCCCGCTACAACGCCGAAAATTGCAGGAAACAACACCTTTTTCACTCCTTCCACATACTCCTCAGATTCTCTTGCCATCGCTTCCGCCATCGCTCCCACCATCGCCCTCACTCTCTTCACGCACTCTCCTCACGCACTCCTCATGGGGATTGTCTCACATTCACTTGACTTTTAGCGTCATGCATCCACTTGACTTTCAGCGCCATGTTTTCACCATAGACACGATTATCGCACCTTCTCCCGTGCTTTTAACGGCTTCTTCAAGAGCTTCTTGCAAACTTTTTGAAATAATGACATTTTCGTAAGGGAAAACGCCTGAAAAATTATCCCCTACCACGATTATTTTTGTGAATTCCGCATGCTTTGCTTCAACAATTTTACGCAATTCATCAACACCGACGCCTTCGCACACATACCTCGCCTCTTCTCCTACAATTAACACCTTCTCCTGCCCCCTGTTGACGCTTGTATCTTTCAGCGAGGGCGAGGGCTTCGCCGAGAAAACGCAATTTCGTGCCTGAATTTGAGTTGTCAACGAGAACTCTTCGCCGCCATTCAACGACGGAAAGCCTCGCAGGAACGGCTTGAAGCGAAGTGTTCAGCTCTTCAGGCGGGACGCCGAGGGAGAGTGCTGCGGTCAGGGCAATCTCAGCACATTTCCGGTAAAACGCACAATCACAGAAATTCAGACGGAGGCGAACATGCCCCTCAATCTTACACTTTGCTGACGACGGTGCGATGTCAGAGGCATTGAGCGTGTTCAAGCGGAAAAATGCGACATCTCCACGCAAATACAAGTCTTTTGACACTATATTCACCGCTTTTGCAGCAGGAGCGGAGACATCACAAGATGAAGGAACAACTAAAATACCTTTAAAATTTCGCAAAGATGCCTTTTTCGCATTTGAAGCGCTGGAAGTTCCGCCTGCAATCGCATAATCCTCGCTTAAACTCGTCAAAACACCGACAGAACCTACGCCTGTGAGTCCGAGAGAGACTTCAAAAACCGCAAATTCCGCATCTAACCCGTTTTCAGATGCGAGACGGAGTGCCTTCAGAATTGACGCTGGCGTAATGCTCAAGCGAGTGAGCGAAACCTCTTTCTTACCGTCGGAGAAGCGAGTTCCGGCACTTGTGAGCGAAAGCACGCTCTTCCCTCGCAGCATTTGACAAAGCAACTCGCACACCGTCGTTTTTGCTGTCGTTCCCGTGACTTCTACCGCACGCACACCTTCAAGGAGGCTCGCCGCCTGAACAATTTCACGAACCGCATCGTGGTGCGAGATGACTTTCGGCTCGCTTCGCAGTTCCCTTAAAACAGCTTCTCGCAGCGCAGGACTCAAATGCACAGGCGAAATCACGAGGTCAAAATCGTGAGCGGGCGGAGATGTCGTCCTGTAAGGGTTTAAACCGAAGGCTTCCTTGCCGAGCAGACGCAACTCCTCAACTAAAATAGAACCGCCGTGAATCGTGTCCAAAACTAAAATGCGCTCCGCTGATTCAATTGACGAGCCCGCTTCAACTGCTTGAACCGCTTGAACCTCGTGACCCTTCAACTCCTGACCCTCCCGTTCCTGAGCCTGTTCCTCCTGTGCTGCCTGCACCTGTCGTTGTGCCGCCGCCTTTCTGATATATTTCTGTTGAAATTTCATGCATTATGCTTGTGAGTTCGTCCATCTTCGCCTTTATCTTTGAAATTTCAGCCTTCTGCTTGAGCAAATCACGCAGTTCATTTATCTTTCGCTGCGCATTCTCACGCTTATCCGCAGATATTTTATCGTGGAACTGCTTCAATGTCTTTTCTGAGCTGTAAGCGAGTGCGTCAGCCTTGTTCCTCAATTCAGCCTCCTCCGCTCTTCGCTTGTCCTCTTCCGCATATTTCTCCGCTTCTTTCACCATTCGCTCTATTTCCTCTTGCGAGAGGCGAGTTGAGCCCGTTATTTTTATTGATGCTTCCTTGCCTGTGCCCAAGTCCTTCGCACTCACATGCAGAATGCCATCCGCATCAATGTCAAAAGTGACTTCTATTTGAGGCACACCTCTCGGTGCTGGTGGAATGCCATCCAAGATGAATCTTCCAAGAGAAATATTGTCCGCTGCCATTTTTCGCTCTCCCTGAACAATATGAATCTCAACACTTGTCTGATTGTCCTCTGCGGTTGTGAAAATTTTTGAGCGGCGCACTGGAATCGTTGTGTTGCGTTCAATTATGGGCGTTGCAATGCCTCCGAGCGTCTCAACTGAAAGCGTCAGTGGCGTGACATCAAGAAGCACAATATCCTTTTTTATCTTTCCTGAGAGAATTCCTGCCTGAATTGCAGCACCTATCGCAACACTCTGAAGCGGGTCAACGCCTCCTTCCACCTTCTTACCGAGAATCTCCTCAAATCTTCGGCGAACTGCGGGCATTCTTGTTGAGCCGCCGACCAAAATAATCTTGTCAATGTCTTCAGGCTCCTTCTTCGCATCCTTCAACGCCTGCCAGATGGGAGGCTCAAGCCGCTTCAGCACAGGCTCCGCCAATTCCTCAAGCTTCGCTCTCGTGAGCTCAACCTCAAGATGCTTCGGCTCGCCATTCACAACCGCAATGAAAGGCAGATTTATCGTCGTTGAGTTCGTCGAAGAAAGCATTATCTTCGCTCGCTCAGCCTCGTCCTTCAATCTCTGCATCGCAGCAGGGTCAGAACGCAAATCAACCCCTTCCTGCTCCTTGAAAGTTTCCAAAAGATAATTCACAATCGCATCATCTATGTCCTTTCCTCCGAGATAAGAATCGCCTGCGGTTGAAAGCACCTCAAAAACGCCCTCTCCTATGTCCATAATTGTGACATCAAAAGTGCCACCGCCGAAGTCAAGGACTGCGACGGTTCCCTCAAAGCCACTGCCGAGACCGTAAGCCATCGCTGCCGCAGTAGGCTCATTTATGATGCGTTTCACTTCTAATCCCGCAATCTTCCCCGCCTCTTTCGTCGCTTGACGCTGGTTGTCGTTGAAATATGCCGGAACTGTAATGACAGCAGCGTCAACTTTCTCCCCTAAATACGCCTCCGCATCCTGTTTTATCTTCTGAAGAATCATAGCGGATATTTCTTGCGGCGTGAACCACTTGTCTATGGTCTTAACATATACTTTTTTGTCTGTTCCCATCAGTCTTTTGACTTCCATTACTGTCCCTTCGGGGTTGAGAACCGCTTGTCGCTTCGCTGCAATTCCAACGAGGCGCTGTCCGTCCTTCGTGAATGCTACCACTGATGGAAAGTTTTTGCCGCCGTAGGGGTTGCCCTCTGCGCTCGGTATGATTTTAGGCGTCCCGCTCTCGTCTACATAAGCAGCCTCGCTGTTCGTCGTTCCTAAATCAATGCCAATTATCACGGCACGCTCACCTCCTTGTCAAAAACGAAAAGCGAAAAAAGAAAGTGAGGGGAAGCGACGAGGTAGCGGTAGAATGAGAGGAGGAGAAAAAATAAAATAATTAGAACTCTTCGCCTGCGCCGCCCTCTTCTGGCGTAGACGGTGGCTTCTTCTCCTCCTTCTCCTTTGATGCTGCGATCACATCGTCTATGCGAAGAATCATCGTTGCTGCCTCAACTGCGGATGAAATTGCCTGCTTCTTCACACGCAGCGGCTCAATCACATTCGCCTTGACCATGTCAACAGCCTCGCCGTTGAACACATCCAAGCCTGCGTTCTTGTCGCCAGCCTCGTGAGCAGCCCGCAGAGATACGAGCATGTCTATGGGGTCTAAACCTGCGTTCTCCGCAAGCGACCTCGGGATGATTTCAAGGGCATCTGCGAATGATTGAATTGCGAGCTGCTCCCTTCCGCCGACCTTTGATGCGTAGTCACGCAGCTTCAACGCAACCTCTATCTCAGGAGCACCTCCGCCAGGCACATACTTCCCGTCTTCAAGCGTGCATGCGACCACACGAATTGCGTCGTTCATCGCTCGCTCCGCCTCGTCAACGACATGCTCAGTGCCTCCTCTGATGAGAATCGTCACTGCCTTCGGGTTCGGGCAGTCCTCCACGAATATCATCTCCTCGTTTGCGACCTTCCGCTCCTCCACGAGACCCGCCTTGCCGAGGTCCTCCTCACGAATTTCTTCCAAACTTGTGAGTATTTTTCCGCCTGTCGCCTGTGCGAGTTTCTTCATATCTGACTCTTTCACCCTGCGAACCGCAAGGATGCCCGCCTTCGCCAAGTAGTATTGAGCGAGGTCATCTATGCCCTTCTGGCAGAAAACGACATTCGCACCACTCGCCTTTATTTTATCAACCATCTCACGAAGCATCCGCTCCTCTTCGTCCAAGAACGCCTTCATCTGCTCTGGCGAAGTGATTTCAATCTTCGCATCTATCTCCGTCTTCTCAATCTCAAGCGGCGCATTAATCAGCGCAATCTTCGCATTCTCAACCCTCTTCGGCATCCCTGGGTGAACTCGCTCCTTGTCTATGACCATTCCCCGTATCAATTGCGTGTCCGCAGTGCTACCGCCTATCTTCTTCTCCAATTTAATCATGTCCGTGTCTATGCGCTCGCCTTTTCGCCTGCCACGAGCGATTGTCCTTACGGCTTCAACCGCAAGCTCGGAAAGATGCTCCTTCGCAATCTCCGCTCCTTTTCCAGTCATCGCAGTCATCGCAATCTTCTTCAGCGTCTCAGAATCGTCAGGCGAGACATCCGATGCGATGCCGTCCAAAATCTTGTGAGCCTCCTCCGCAGCCATTCGGTAGCCGTTCGCAATCACCGTCGGATGAACATCCTGCTCAAGCAGCTCCTGCGCCTTCTTAAGCAGTTCGCCTGCGAGAACAACCGCTGTCGTCGTGCCGTCGCCGACCTCTTCGTCTATGGTCTTCGCAACCTCCACCATCATTTTCGCTGCCGGATGCTCTATGTCCATCTCCTTCAGAATCGTCGCACCGTCGTTCGTTATGACGACATCGCCCATCGAGTCAACGAGCATCTTGTCCATCCCTCTCGGACCCAGCGTTGTGCGAACTGCCTCCGCAATCGCCTTCGCCGCAAGGATGTTCCTCGTCTGTGCGTCCTTGCCCGTCGTGCGCTCCGTCCCCTCCTTAAGCAACAACACCGGAACTCCTCCTAACTGCGCCATCTCCCCCTTCACCTCTACATTCATGGATTTCCCCTTCTATATAAATATTTCGCAACGAAGAGCAGCAAGGAGCGGAGACGCACCACACAGAGGCACCACAGGCACCGCACAGAAATCTCAAAATCCCTTCTTCAGAAGCAACCGCCGACGGCTGCTGAAAGCTGCTTTTCGAGCCTCTTCACGCTCAAATCAGCGACGAGGGAGAGTTTCCGTCTTGCCTCTCTCTCCTTCTCAGTTCTCGGAGGGCGAAGATTTTGCAGATGCTCGCATGCAGCATGCAGGAAACGCTCAGAAATGCGGAATGCATACTCAACCGAGCCTCGCTCAATCATTATGCGTTGCACTCGCTTAATGTCCGCCTCGCTAATCTCCTTTCCTCTCAAACTCGCCAAGAATGCCCGCTCCTCCGCATTTGCGTGCCTCATTGCGTGCATCAGAAGGATTGTCCGCTCCCCGTTCATAATGTCGAGACAGAGAGGCTTTCCCGTCTCTGCGGGGTCGCCGAAGATGTCAAGAATGTCGTCTTGAATCTGGTAAGCGATGCCGAGATTCAGCCCGAATGCACGCAGATGCTGAATTGAAGCGTCGTCGCCACCGCCGAGAATCGCTCCTGCCTCCGCACTCGCCCTGAAAACTGATGCGGTCTTCAGCGAGACGACCTCAAAATATGAATGCTCATCGCTCTCCTCTGATTCACGCCGAAGAAACTCAATGCACTCGCCCGCAGAAGTCTCTGCAACCGCCTCAGAGACCTTCTCAACGACTGAAGGGACACCACACGCAGCAAGAAACATGCAAGAGAGACCGAAGAGGAAATCCCCCACAATTATCGCCTTCTTCTCACCGAACATCGCAGGATTTGAAGGCTTCTTCCGCCTCATTACATTATTATCAAGAATATCATCATGAATTAAGGATGCATTATGCAAAAGTTCTATCGCAATCGCAACATCTATTGCATCTTCTCTGTCTCCACCAACCGCTTCCGCAGATAAAATACATATAATAGGACGGATTCTTTTCCCTCCTCCATCCTTAATTTGCTCCAAACTTTCGCTTAAAATTCCTCGCAACTTCAAACTCCACCCTTTAACGCTCTCTGGGACTCGCACACACTCCCCGTTACTGCCACCCTCACCGCCCTCGCAGAGCTCGCAAGAACTCAATCTATTCAATGCTTCAGCGAATTTTCGGTTGAAATACTGCGTCTCCTCTGCGAGCTCACTCACCATTTCCTCCTCTTCCAAAGATTTGTATTTAAAATGCGGTGCTTCTTCTCGCTTCTCTTCTTCACACTTCTCCTCTTCACGCTTCTTCACCGCCTTCACAAGTTTGCAGAATTCGCAGGCTTCGGCGTGGCGAGAGCTATGCATACTTTGAAGGACATTTCGTCAGCAATTTCTCCGCATTCACACGATTAGGCTCTATTAATTTCCCCACTACGACAACTCTCTGCCCTTCTCTTATGTTTTGTGGTGGTATTCCAGCATAAAATACTTCTAACGATGCCTTTTTCTCACTCTCTAACTCAATCAGTTCAAAGCTCAAAGAGCCGTTCTCGTGAAATTTCAACCCATGTATTCTGCCGAGAATCTGCACATTCTTGTTCAAATATCTCTCGGGGTGCAACGAAACTTCAGAGACGCTTTGGTAGGGGTTAATATATGAGGAGAAAGCGTCAAACAGCAGGAACGCACAGAGGACTACGAGAAGCACCACGAGAAACCACTTCAGCTTGCCCATTTCTTCACCTCCTCTCATCCGACCATGCCTGCTCTCCGAGCTTCCTTTCACGCTCTAACTCCGACACTCGCTCCCGCAGTGCGTAGAGACGCCTTTCAAGCCAAAGGAGCAGAAAAAGGACGAGAAGCCAGTAAATTGCGGCGGCAACGAAAATAAACACACCTGCACCTTCAGCGGGCATTCCAGTTCTCACCTCCCGTAACGCTCTCATCTTCCTTGCTCCTTAACATTCTGCATCCGCAACATCCGCAGCACTCGCCTCCGACGCTTGCGAAGAGGCAACAAAAATCATATCTATTCGCCTCTCTAATATACGCATTTCATTCAACATTAAGAGCAGTAGTGCGAAAAGAAGCGTCGCAGAGAAAAGATTTATAAGCAGAGCAGTTATAACAGGCGGAGACATCGAAACTTCTGATGTTTGTGGGTGCAGAGAGAACCACAAATTCACTGAAAGATAGCTTAGTGGGATTGTAGAGAAAGCGAAGATGTTGTAGACGGCGCCGACAAGCGCCCGCTTCTCCTCGTTTTCAATTGAGAGTTTGAGAGAGAGGTAGCCTGCGTAAGCGAGCCAAAGGATGAGCGTCGTCGTCTCTCTCGGGTCCCAGTTCCAGTAAGCGTTCCAAGCGACCTTCGCCCAGAGCGAGCCGACAATTAGGGCGATTGCACCGAATAGCAGACCCAGGATTGCGGAATTTTCAGCAATAATGTCTGAACGAGGGGAGCGTTTTGCGATGAATGCAACGCTTCCTGCGAGGGAGATGGAGAATGCGAGGTAGCAGACCCACGCAGCGGGCACATGCAAATACAAGAAGTAAATGTCGGAGCGCTCCGCCTTGACAAAAACGAATGAGAAGAAATATGCGAGAATGCTCGCAAGAATCGCTGCATAGATTAATAAATGCTGCTTCCACCTGACGCCGCCCACTTCCTCTTTCGCCCCCCTTATTTGCTTCCGCCTCTTCGCTCCATTTCACGCTCCCTTTCCTTAAAACTTCGCATCTGCTTCTCCTTACCCGCACACAAGCGTGAGGGAGCAAAGAGCAGAATTCATTCGTGGCGAAGTGCCTCTATCGGATTGAGCGTTGAGGCTCGCCAAGCGGGGTAAAGCCCTGACAGGACGCTTGTTGCGATGCCGAATGCGATGCCGAAGAAGATGCAAAGAATGGACGAAGGGGCGAGCAAGTATGAAGTCTGCTGCATCCAGAAGGAAAGGATGAGGAAGCCGCCGCCGAAGCTGAGGACGCCGCCGATTGCGCTGCCTGCGAAGCCAAGTAGAAGGGACTCGTAGAGGAACATGCGTAGGACGCCTGCCCTTGAAGTTCCGATTGCACGCATGATTCCAATCTCTTTCGTTCGCTCAACAACAGACATCATCATCACATTCAGAATGCTCACGCCTGCCACGAGCAAAGAAACTGCCCCAATACCAAGCAAGAATGTTGAAATTTTTGCGAATGCCTCATTAAAAGACTCCATCAGACGCTTCAAGTCAAGCACAGAAACTCGCTTCTCTCGCTTGTTCAGGCGACTTTCTATCGCTGACTTCACTCGTTCAACATCCTCCAAGCGATTCACACGCACAATCAGGAAGTTGTAGCCTTCCTTCCCCGCTGCTGAAAGTGAGGCGTTGAAAAGTCTTACGAATGCCTTCGCCTCAACGACGACCGCATAGTCGGGGTTTATGTCAAAGCCGAGACCTCGCTCCTTCAGGATGCCTGCGATTCTCAACTCTTGCGTTCCGACACGCAAACGCTCACCCACATTCAAATCGTGCTCTTCAGCAATTTCGGAGCCGAGCAGGCAATTTGAAGAGCCTCGCTTCAGTAGGCGACCTTCCTCCAGTTCCAAGAGTAGCGGGATGTCCTCGCTCCTCAACCCGTAAACGACGACAGGCTTTTTCTCCGCACCGAAATCCACAAGCTCAGTTCGCTGCCTCACAGGAATGACCTCGCTTCCCGCTCCCGATGCTCGCTCAACCTCCCGCAAAACTTTCTCTGAAATCGTGCTTTCGCTTTTCGGATGCACAACTAACTCGTTTCCCACCGCTGAAAATGCCTCCGAGAACGAGAGTTTTATGCTGTTTCCGAGGATGCCGAGCGAAGAAATGGCAATAACGCCAATTACAATACCAACGACTGCGAGAGTGGAGCGGAATTTGTGCCTCGCAAGGTTGCGAAGAGCAAAACGCAGAAAAACCGCCCTCATTTCTCTCCCTGCACATCTTCAGAATGTCTCTGTCTGTGCTTTCCACTCCTCTTCTCTGTCGCTCCGCTCGGTCGCTCCGCTGTCAATTTCTCCGCTGTCAGATTCACCGCTGTAAGTTTCACCGCTGTCAGTTGCACCGCCGTCAGAAAGAATTCTGCCGTCGAGCATTCGCAGCGTCCTTCTCGTGAGGCTCGCCACAAGCGGGTCATGCGTCACCACAACAATTGTTTTACCTCGTTCGTTCAGTGCTTTGAGCAGTCCCATGATTTCCCTGCTCGTTTTCGTGTCAAGGTTGCCCGTAGGCTCATCTGCGAGGATGATTTCAGGGTCGTTCGCCAAGGCACGAGCGATTGCAACCCTTTGCTGCTCTCCTCCGCTCAACTCCGCAGGTTTATGCTCGCCTAATTCTTCGCTCAGTCCGACCGCTCGCAGCAACGCCCTGCTCTTCTCCTCGTGCCTCCGCTCGCCTCGCAAAAGCATCGGAAATGCAATATTTTCAAGTGCGGTGAGTGTCGGAATGAGATTGAATTGCTGGAACACAAAGCCTATTTTTTCCCTTCTTATCCTTGTTCGCCCGCTCTCGCTCAACTTACTGACATTTTTACCCGCAATGAAAACTTCTCCACTCGTAGGCACATCCAAACAGCCGATAATATTCAGCAGAGTGGATTTTCCAGAACCTGAAGGTCCCATTATTGATATAAAATCGCCTGCGGAAATGCTCAAATTCACCCTGTCTAACGCTTTCACGCTCCCCCTCGGCATTCTGTAAATTTTCGTCACTTCCACTAAACGCACCGCCTCTTGAGGTTGAGCGGAATTCATCCTTTTTCACCGCTTTTTCCACGAATAAATGATGAATAGCGAGATGAGAGCAGCGATAATTACAAGAATAGCAATCAAAAGAGGAGATATTTCCGCTGAAGTTTCCCACTCTTCTTGCTCTGAAAGCTTCACTTTCACATATTCCGTCTTTTTGAAAGTATTTCCATCCTCGTCTTTGAACTCAATTACGATTGGAATGCTCACTTCTCCCTTCTCGGTGTTTTCAGCGGTTGTGGAGGATGCTTTGGAGGGGCATTGGAGGAGCGTTGGAGGAGGTGTTGGAGAAGATGCGGACATCAAGTTCAAAGCTGCTGAAGTCGTCAGGGTTGAGCGAGCCGACGAAGTAGGATGGGTATGGATATGCGGCGGAAAAGCCATCGCCCTCGCCAATTCGCATAACAACGCCCTTCGCTGCTGAAAGTCCTGCGTTGCTGATGTCGCCTGTGATTTTGTATGCGTTAATTTCCGCATCAAACTCGCATTCAATCCCAGAAATGACGAGTTCAGGTCGCTTCTTCGCAGCGGAAACCAAATGCACGCTCAATTCTGAGGTGTGGGCGTTAACGCCATTTTTGAACGAGAGAAAGAGTGAGAGCGTGTGCATTCCCTCGGCATGCGGCGTGAAATTCAACGCAACAATCTTCTTCTCGTCAGGTGAGAGCGAGCCGATGAAAATTTCAGAAGGGACGACTTCACCGCTGCCGTTTGCGACCTCTGCTCTGATTTTCACGCCTGCGACTTCGTTTGGACGGGCATTCCCCACCGCAATTTTCAGCAATGCTCGCTCACCACTTATAACTTCTTCAGGAATGCTTGCGACGCTCACGCTCACTCCCGAACTGTCAACACGGAGCGGGAATGAATATCTGACGGTCTCGCCACTCCCCGTCTCAATAATCAGCTTCGGATAATAAATGCCGTCGCTGAACGGCGCTCTCACAGTAAAAGTGAGGTTGAGGCTCTCGCCGGGGGCGAGGCTGCCGATGTTGTAGTAGGGTTTGCTCAGCACCTCCACTTCTCTTCCGAGCAGATGCGCAGATT
This sequence comes from Candidatus Methanophagales archaeon, assembly GCA_024699715.1. Taxonomy (GTDB): domain Archaea; phylum Halobacteriota; class Syntropharchaeia; order Alkanophagales; family Methanospirareceae; genus Methanospirare; species Methanospirare jalkutatii. The sequence goes on along the minus strand of JANPRD010000007.1, from coordinate 32,441 downwards.
TGATGCGAACATTGCCTTCCGCAGCACCGTTTTTGAGCGTGACTGTGACCGTTCCAACATCATGAGGCATGAAAACCGCAGGTCGCATATCGCATGCAGAGACAGAAATGGGTATCCGCTCACTTCTCTCCGCTCCAGCAACGGCTGCCTGCTGACCTCCCACTAAAGCACTACTGAAAACTGCAACGAAAAGGAATGCAAACAGAAAAGCAAATTTCACGCTCATTCACGCATCCTCTCCCCTCATTTCCTCAATTTCCCGAATTTCCTCAATTTCCTCCCTTCAATTCACATTCTTAAACAACATCAAATCAATCTCCATCCGCTAACGCTCACGCAAGCAGCAACTGACATAGCGAGTAAGCGATGTAAGCGCCGACAGGAATTCCGACGGTGAGCAGAGCATTTCTTGTTGTCAAGCCTCTTGCGTGCTTCACGGCGAATATCCAGATGTTTGCGCTCCAAAGCGTGAATAGGATGCCTACGGCAGAGGAGAGCATAGAAATCGGATGCCTTTTCAGACCTTGCGCCCATGCTTGAACGATGCGTGAAACCTCCATCGGCTCCGCACCCGCAGGAATGTGAGGAAGCGTAAGGGTGGAAACGAGATGGTAAGTGAGCGCTGCTCCGATGATTCCAGCGAAGATTGTAGGGATGTAGCCGTAGCCGACGAATTCAAGAGTGCGTTTGAAAGAGCCTTCGCCACCGAAAATAGCGGAGATGCCATAGAAAATCGCAGTAATGATTAGCCAAAAAAGCAATGAGAAGACAATCGCACCGATGACACTGACAAATGCCATCACAGAAGTGAATACACCGCCCGCTCCTGCAGGCATCCGCATCATCTCGCCCAAAATTTCCATCGTTTTGCTTGTCATTAAAAACGCACTAACGCCGCCTACCGCACCACTGAGAACGACAATAAGGGCGGGAATGCCCAAACGCTCCTCATTCTTCATTCGCTCCTCAAAAAACTTGCCCGGATTTGCCAGCACACTCAACACTTTTCACACCACACTCGTGTTAGAAAGCCTCCTTTAAAAATGTTCTCTTGAAAAGAAGAGGGGATGAAACGAGGAAGATGTGGGCAAATTGAGCGACTGCCTCTGCGACGACGTGACGCTCTGCTCTGCCGCTGCTAATTGTGTAATGCTCACGGAATCTCTATCAGCCTCGTCAGCCTCATCAGCAAAAGTCCTTCAGAACCGCAGGAATCTTCTCAATCACATCCGTCGCTAAGAGGCAGTTTCCTTTCTCTGCGAAAGCGAGGTCGCCAGCAGCACCACTAACATAAGCAGAGGCGACAGCAACATTAAAAGCGTCGTCATTCACCGCAAGAAATGCCGAAGTTATGCCCGCAAGAACATCTCCAGTGCCTCCAACTGTCATTCCTGCGTTCCCTTTCTTGTTTATTTTCAAGCGAGAGCCGTCGGAAATGATGTCAATATGCCCCTTAAGCAGCGTAACTACGCCGTTCTTCAGCGAGAATTCACGCACAAACGCCTCTTTCTCCTCAAGTGTGCTTGCTTTGAACGCAACGCCCATCTTTGAGAACTCGCCTGCGTGGGGCGTCAGAATCACCTTCTTCTTTTTCGCATCAAAAGGAAGCGGAACACCATAAAAACCATCAGCATCCACAACTGCTTTCTCGCATTCCTCCCCCTCTAAAATCATTCTCACCGCATTTTTCGTCTCTTCAGCGTCGCCAAGACCCGTTCCAATCAGCAAAACATCATGCTTCTTCGCTAAATTCCTCACAATTGGCACATCTTCCTCAACTAAAATGTCCGCTGACAGCGGTTTTACAATCAAATTTGGGGAGAATTTTGCGATTGTGCTTGCGACGCTCTTCGGTGCTGCGACGGTCACCCAGTCGGCGCCTGCTCTGAGTGCTGCGAGTGCTGCGAGTGCGGGAGCACCTGCGAAAGGACCACCGCCAACGACCAAGATGCGACCATGCTCGCCCTTGTGGCTCTCCTTTCTTCGCTTTTTGACCACCGAGCGCAAATCTCCAGGGCCAGCGAGTTTCTCAAACGCAGGGGGAATTCCAATAGGAGCGACGACAACCTCGCCGACAAAATCCTTCTTCGCTTTTAATGCTGGCTTCGCCTTGTGGAATGTCACCGTGAGGTTCGCATGCACCGCCTTCTCCGCTTTCTCCGCTTCGCCCGTGTCAGCGTCCAAGCCCGAAGGAATGTCAACAGCGACAACGATGCGTTTGAGGCGGCGAGCCTCGTTCAATATCTCAATTGCGGTGGCTTCAGGCTCACGAGGCACTCCTTTGAAGCCTGTGCCGAATATCGCATCAACAACGATGTCTGCATCTGCCAGTAATTCCTCGCAACGCCGTCTCAACGCTGAAGCGTCTGAAATTTCCTCGCAGGGACAACCGCATTCCTTCAAAATCTCGTAGTTGCGTCTCGCCTCTTCCGTTCGTATGTCTCGCTCACGACCCACGAGGACGACACGCACACGAAAGCCGAGAGAGAGCAGATGCCTCGCAGCGACGAAGCCATCGCCACCATTATTACCTTTACCTGCGAGGACAAGCACGCTCCCCGCTTTGAACCTTCTTGCGATTTCTTTGGCGACGGCAGAGCCAGCGTTCTCCATCAGTTGAAGCGTAGAAAGCCCGAATGCCTTGCAATTTTCATCCAAAGCAGCCATTTCCGCAGCGGTGATTTCACCCGACGACATCGCTTAAGTTTTCTCTTCTCCTTTTCTTCTTGTTAGTGACGGGACAGGTGGCAAGTTCGCCGAGCCTCTGGGAGAGGTAAAGGAGGGTGAAAATGAAAGTTGCGATTGTAGGACCTTCAACGAGATTTCTCTCAGGAATAAGTTACTTCACGATAAGACTTTCAAATGCGTTAGCGGAATTTGCGGAAGTAAAGGCGATACTTTTCAGGGAGATGCTGCCTAAAATTTTATTTCCGGGATGGAAGCGTGTCGGGAAGGGTCTTTCATCGCTGAAATTCGGTGAAAATGTGGAAGTTCATGAGATTCTTGACTGGTATAATCCGCTCACATGGCTGAAAGCAGTGGAGATTGCGAGGAAAGCGGATGCGGTAATCCTTGAATGGTGGACTTCAAGCGTTGCACACATGTATCTTGCGATTGAACTATTAATGGGAAAAAAGCCAATAATAATAGAATTTCACGAGGTTGTAGACCCTTTTGAGCATTCAATTCTGCCGATAAGGGCATATTCAAGGGTGATGGGATGGGCAATAAGAGAGTTTGCGGCGCATTTTGTCGTTCATTCGGAGGCAGATAGGGAGATTATAAGCAGGATTTACGGAATAAAGCGTGAGAAGATAGCGGTAATTCCGCATGGCATCTACGACCATTACGAGAAGCTTCCGAAAGAGGAGGCGAGGGCTTCTCTCGGCATAAAAGAGGATTTCGTGATTCTTTTCTTCGGCTTGCTCCGACCATACAAGGGTGTGAAGTATTTGTTGAGTGCGTTTGAGCGTCTTCCCGAGGAGATTGCGGAGCGTTCTCGCCTTTTAATTGTTGGAGAGACATGGGAAGACAAGGAGGCTGTGCAACTCGCAATGCGTTCAGAGCGGAGGGAGCGAATTAGCGTGGTTGCGAGATATGTGAGCGATGCGGAAGCAGCACTTTTCTTCTCTGCTGCGGATGTGCTTGTAGTGCCTTACACAAGGGCTTCGCAGAGCGGTGTCGCACACATCGGAATGTCATTCGGCATGCCGATAATCGCATCAGATGTCGGAGGTCTGCGGGAGAGCCTTCGGAAATATGCAGGGACAAGATTCGTGCAGCCGAGAAGCGTTCCTTCGCTGAGAGATGCATTAGTTGATGTCTTTGAGCATAGAAGAGAATACGAGCCACCGGAGGATTTAAGGTGGGAGTCTGTTGCGAGGAAGTGGTGCGAACTGCTCACAGAGCTAAAAGGGGAAAGAGAAAAGAGGAACTGAAGCGAAGAAAGAGGGTTAGTGGAAAGGAAAAGACGGGAGGGGAAGCAGAGTAAGGAAGAGGTAGGAAGAGGTAGCAGTTGAAGAAAAATGAGAATGCAACAGAGGAATTAGAGGGAGAGGAAGTGGTGGAGAGAAGTGGCGAAATGGGACCGAAATTTTCAATAATCATAGCGAATTGGAACGGTAAAGAGAAGCTTGGTGAATTACTTGATAGATGTTTAGCATCTGTTTTAAACACCAAATATGATAATTTTGAGATAATTTTCCTTGATAATGGTTCAACAGATGGCAGTTACGAATACATTTGCTCAAAATATCCTGTGAAAGCTGTGAGGAATCCGAGGAATCTTGGAGGTGTTGGGAAGAACAAGGGTCTGAAGGCTTGCGATGGTGAAATAGTGGTGCTACTTGACAACGACACGGTGGTAGATGCTCGCTGGTTAGAAGAGCCTGCGAAGTTATTTGAGAATCCCGAAATTGGGATTGTGCAGGCGAATTTGAGGCTTCTCGCAGAGCCGAGCGTTGCGGACAGCACAGGACATTGCATAAGCGTTCTTGGGCTTCCCGTTGAGAATTCCTTCTTCATGGAAGAGCCAAAAGAGCCGACGCCGATTTTCGCAGGTAAAGGAGCAGCGCTTTTTGTCCGCAAGGAACTCTTTGAACGCCTTAACGGCTTTGACGAGGACTACTTTTTCTACTTTGAAGAGACGGATTTGTGCTGGCGTGCTCGTCTTTTGGGCTATGAGGTCTATTTCTCGCCTCGCTCCGTCGTGCTTCACAAGGGAAGTGGCACATTTAAAAATGGTAAATTGCTCTTCCACAGACAGAAAAACACAATCGCTTCAATGATAAAGTGCTATGAATTCAGGAATCTGATTTTATATTTGCCATTAAGACTCCTTTTTGAATTCGCATCCATCTTTTTCTTACTATTCAGAAATCCTTCACTCGCTTTGAGCGATGTTAAGGCATTAGTATGGGTTTTGAGAAATATGAGAAATCTCGTAAGGAAGAGGAGAGAGATACAAAAGCAGAGAGTTGTGAGCGATAAAGAGTTGTTTGAGCGGGGTTTCATTGTGAAATCGTTGGGTCTCACGGTTAAATACTTGAGAAGCAGGTTCAAAAGGTTTGAAGCAGTAGTAGTTGCATAGTCAAATGAAGATTGCAATCGTCGCACCTTACTTTGGTGTGCGAGGCGGGAGGGAGCAGACAGTTTACGAGTTGGCGAGGGGTTTAGCGGAGAGAGGGCATTTCGTTAAAGTTTTCACGACGGACAGAACGCCGAGCGGTGAGCGAATAAATCATACAAAAAAGGGCGAGGGGTTTGAAGTTGAGCGAATAAAGTCTGCATTTGTTGCATTCAGAGTTGAAATTCCCCTGAAAATTCCGAAACTCTCGCATTTTGACATTGTTCATGTGATTTCAACGGATGATATATTCACCTTCTTATTCACAATCGCTGCAAAAATTTCAAAAAAGCCAGTTGTTGCGACGGTATTCACGCCTCTCGCACTTTTAAAGCATCCAAGGAGGTTTTTGAGACCTTTTATGGCGTTTATAGAGCTCATATCCCTCATTTCCACTGCAATTTCCGATATTGTTCATGTGAAGAATGATATAGATTTTGAGTTAGTGAGGAAAATAAAGCGTAATGTTGTTGTCATTCCAGACGGAATACCGAAATATTACTTCAATTTAAAGCCCAAGATAGATTTTAGAAGGAAGTATGGGTTAGTTGGGAAGAAGATAATTCTGTTTGTGAATAGGATTCATCCTTTAAAGGGTCCGCAATTGTTAGTGGAGGCGATGCCTGAGATATTAAGGGCGTATCGGGATGCTTTTGCCGTTTTTATAGGTCCTGATGCGGGTTATGTTGAAGAATTGAAGGGGCTTGCGATGAAAAAAGGCGTTCAAGACAGCGTTCTTTTCTTGGGATTTGTGAGCGAGGAGGAGAAGATTGCTGCCTATGATGCTGCGGATGTGGTTGTGATACCGAGCATTGGAGAATTTACGGAGGCTTTCTCAATCGTTCTTTCGGAGGCGTGGGCTCGTGGCAAAACGGTTGTTGTTTCGGAGAGCAGGGCTTTGAGGAGCAGGGTGAAAGGTCATGGATACATTTTCAGGGATTATGATGCGAGGAACCTTGCGGAAGCGGTGAAGGAGGCGTTGAAAAGTCCGAAAGATGCGCCAAAAGTTCATTCTTGGGATGAAGTAGTTGAGATGATGGAGAAAGTTTATGCGAATCTCAATAGATAGAAGAATTGCAGAAAGGATGATATTGAGGATGAGGCACACTTGTATGAGCGGGGAGAGATGCCTACGAAGGATGGGAAGGGTTTGTCTCGGACAATCAGATTTCCTTATATTCAAAGGTGGCTAGTCGGAAGTGAATGTTGAGGCGCAGACCTGGAGCTAGAGATAGAGAGAAGAGGGGATGTGATGGGAGGTTGTGTGAGGCGAGCGCTTAGGGACAGGAAGCAGGATAGGAAAAGGCGATCTGAACCCAAGACGGAGGATCTCGGAAGAGAACGAAGGTCAAAAAAGTGGAATCGGTGCAAAAGAGGGTGAGGAAATGGCGTGATTGAGATGATAGTTTTAGATGCTTCAGTGTAGTTGTAAAGTGGTTTCTGAGGAGGAGCATACGGAGAAAGCTATTGAGATAAGAGATAAGTTCGTTCGGGGGAAATTGAGGTTTTAGTGCCTTCACTGCTTATTTATGAGCTAGGGAATGTTTTTTTGAAGCATCCTGCAAAGAATAGTAAAGATGTGGAGAACGATTTTAAAGCACTCTTTGATATCGGTATGGAAATTGTGGAAATCAATAAACCTGAAATTTTAAGAGACATTCACAAAAATGCGAAGCATTTTGGAATTACTTTCTATGACGCTGTATATGTTACATTGGCACTTAAAGAGGGGTGCAAGCTGATAACTGCTGATAAAAAGCTTAAAAGAAAAGTTAACATGGTTGAGTTGTTATGAAAACCTTTACATTGCGCCTGATGTTCCTGTTCCGCACACTGGCGAATTTTTAGGGGGTTCAACGCATGTGTTGAAAGTGGCGGAAAGTTTGGCGAGGAGAGGCTGTGAAGTTTTCATAATTTCAAGAAGGATGCGAGGGCAACGCAAATATGAACGAATTTCAGAGCGAATAGAGACAAGAAGAATCTATCGGGGATTGGTTTTTCCAATAGAGACTGGAAAGAGAGGAAGTAGAAATATTGGAAAGAAAAAGCAGTTATTTTTTGAGAACATCTAAAATAAGAGACAAAGAAGGGTTGGAAGATGAGAATTCAAATAATTGCACATAACACCGAAAAGGAGCCGGTAGTCAAAATGAGATGGCACTGGCTTCCGCTTTACTTTGAGGAGAAGGGGCACGAGGTCGACCACATACTAAAACAGGAGTGGAAATACTTTTACTTCAGATACTTGAAATTCAAACCGGATGTATTGATCTCCGTAGGACCGATAGCGTTTATACCCTCTGTATTGAAGAAATTGAGATTTGTAAGGGCGATACATGTTCACGATTGGACGGATGACAATGTTGACATAAACGGGAAAGAGCATGGAATAACAAAGATGGCGTTGTATGAATACTTCACGGTTGAAAATGCAGATTATATAACGACACCAAGCGTATTTAAGTATGAAAGATGCAAGTTATGGGATAAAAAAGTATTTTATATACCTCATGGCGTCCCGGAAGACTTTGATGAGAAACATCCTGTTGAGCTTGAAGGCGAGATAAAGGTATTTTACGCTGGGGAAATATCAAGGAGGAAGAGAGTTGACATGCTAATTGAAGCTGTTAAGGGGCTTGATTGCGATTTGTATTTAGCGGGTAAGGTGAGCGAGGAGTTGAGGGGAATGTGGGAAGGCATGAAAAATGTTCATTTTCTCGGATTGATTCCTCAAAGTGAGTTGCCTCGCTATTTGAAGGCTGCGGACATTTTAGTTTTAACTGCTGACGATGACTGCACGCTCAAGATGTTTGAATACATTAAAGCGGGGAAGGCGATACTTGGCATAAGGGGGCGGTTAAATTATGTTTTGACGCATCTTGAGAATGCTTATCTTACTGATGACTTGAAAAAGGGTCTTAAAGTTCTTGTAGAAAATGAAGGATTGCGTAAAAGGCTTGCTGATGGCGTTAAGAGAGTGAAGGTTTACACATGGAGGGAGGTTGCCGACATGTATTTAAGAGTGCTTGAGGAGGTTTTGAGAGATGCTTAGGATTGGCGTGATAGGAGCGGGGAAATGGGGGAGCAACCACATAAGAGTGCTTCAGGAGCTTCAGAGCGAAGGAATGTGCGAGCTTGTTGGATATTCAGATAGAGATGAAAAAAAGGCATTTGGCTGTCAATACTATGAATCATATAAAGAGCTGTTAAAATTTGTTGATGCTGTTTCAATAGCAGTGCCAACAGACATGCATTACGAAGTCGCAAAGGATTGTTTGCTTGCAGGAAAGCATGTTTTGGTGGAAAAACCCATCACATTGAACTCAGAAGAGGCGAAGGAACTCATTAAAATATCGGAGAGAGAGAATCTAATATTGGCATCAGGATACATCTACAGATTCAATCCAGCGGTTTTGAAGTTAAAGGAAAGAATGAGTGAGTTTGGCATTATTCATAACATAACAATGAGGTATATCCATTCGCACAAACCGCCGAGAAGGGATAGCGGTGTGATATTTAACTTTGCATCTCATCTCTTTGACATCCTTTTATTCTTAATAGGCATTCCAAAAAAGCTGGTGTGCATGAAAACAAATTACATATCGGAGGAAAGGGAGGATAGTGCTGTAATTCTCGCCGATTACGGTGATTTTTACGCATCACTTGAAGTATCTTGGCTTCATCCTTTGAAGCGAAGGGATGCATGGATAATAGCTTCAGAAAGGAAGGTTTATGTGGATTTCCTTGAGCAAAAGATGGTGGAACACTTCATAGAAGTGAGGCAGGATGAGACGATAAATAGGGGTTTCGCTGAGGTAAAAATTGAGAAAAAAGAGCCGTTGAAGGAGGAATTAAAACATTTTATTGAGTGTGTTGAGCGAAGTAAAAAACCCGTGAATGATGCATTCTCCGCTTACATCGTCACTAAATTATGTGAAATTGCGTTAAAGTCCGTGAACGGTATGATGGAGGTGAGGATATGATACAACTGTCAAAGCCCGTGATAACGGAAGAGATGAAAAGAGCGGTTTTGGAAGTGCTTGAGAGCGGTAGATTTGTTAAGGGTCCGAAAGTTGAAGAATTTGAGAGGGATTTTGCTGATTACTGTGGCGTTAAATACGCAACTGCGGTAAGCAGCGGAACAGCAGCCATATATCTTGCGTTGAGAGCTTTGGGAATAGGGGAGGGAGATGAGGTAATTCTTCCATCGCACACATTCATAGCAACCGCCGAGCCCATTCCGATGGTGGGAGCAAAGCCAGTTTTCGTTGATGTGGGCGAAGATTACAACATTGATGTTCGTGATGTGGAAAGAAAGATAAGTGAGAGGACGAAAGCCGTTATATGCGTTCATTTGTATGGGCAGATGTGCGACATGGATGCTCTCGCTGAGTTAAAGGAGAAATACGATTTTTATTTAATAGAGGATGCTGCACAAGCACATGGAGCGGAATTCAATGGCAAGAAAGCAGGCTCTTTCGGAGATTTAGCATGCTTCTCCTTCTTTCCTTCAAAGAACATTACAGTTGCGGGTGAAGGAGGAATGGTTGTAACGAACGATGACGAGTTGGATGCGAGGCTTAAGGCGTTGAGAGACCACGGCAGGGATTACAGAAGAAAAGAGAAGTATTCAAGCACGATGCTCGGCTTCAACTTCAGGATGCCCGAGATATTGGCTGCGGTAGGGATTGAACAGCTCAAGCATCTTGATGAATGGAATGAGAAGAGGAGGAAAATAGCGAGAATATACGATGAGATGCTGAGAGAAGAAGTTAAGAAGCCAGAAGAGTTTGATTGCAGAAAGCATGTTTATCATCTTTATGTGATAAGGACGAAAAATAGAGATGGATTGGCGGAATTTTTAAAAGCGAATGGGATAGAAACTGGAATTCATTACCCAATTCCCGTTCATAAACAGGCTGTTTTCTCAGGTTATGGAAGCAGATTGCCGAAAACTGAAAGAATATGCAGTGAGATTCTCTCAATTCCCATGCATCCGCTGCTAAGTGAGGAAGAAGCGATGTATGTATGTGAGAAAATAAACGAGTTTGTGGTGAGATGAATGGTGAGATGTATAGAGTGATAAGGTTTGAGGATGTTGAATGGAAGAGAGGGCACTGCGGAGCGTTAAAGAGGCTATTATCTGAAGATATTTCATTTGATTTCGTGAGGATTGAGGATGCAAAAAAGCATTTCCATAAGAAAACGAAGGAATACTATTTCATTGTGAGGGGAGAAGGAGAGATAGAGCTGAACGATGATGTGATAAAGGTAAAGGAGGGTGATTTGGTTGTGATTGAACCTGGAACTCTGCACAGAGCGAGAGGAAATATGGAAGTGCTTGTCATAGGTTTTCCAGCTCTAAGCGAAAATGATATGTTTTTAGAGGGGAGAGGCTGAATGGGCGAGAGAACCTCCTTAATACTTCCTGCATATAATGAAGAAGAGGGAATATCGCTTGTGATAGAGGAGTGTTTAGGAAAAGTTGACGAGATAATTGTAGTGGATGATGGTTCAACAGATAGAACATATGAGATAGCGAGTAAATATCCTGTGAAATTGTATAGGCATGAAAGGAATATGGGAAAGGTGGCAGCCATTCGCACTGGCATTGAGCAAGCTACGGGCGACATAATTATATTAATGGATGCCGATTACACATACCCAGCAAAGTACATTCCGATATTTGTTGAAGAAATAAAGCGCGGTGCGGATTTAGTTTTAGGTTCAAGATTTGGGGGAGGGGAAAGTAATATACCGCTTCTGAATAGGCTTGGTAACCGTATATTCTCAATTATTGCTTCGTATATTGGCTGTGTGAATATTACGGATGCACAGACAGGATATCGTGCATTCAGAAAAGAGAAGTTCAGTGAATTGGATGTGGATGCAAAGGGTTTGGAATTTGAGACAAAAATGACGGTGAGAGCAGCAAAGCTCGGTTATAGAATTGTTGAGATACCTATTGAGTACCGTAAACGAATTGGAAAGTCAAAGTTGAGGCGGTTTCGTGATGGTCTTAAAATGTTCACATCATTGTTTTCTGTTGCGGTGCATGAGACATCACTTCTCGCAAAAATGATAATTATTCCATCCCTATTGTTCATTTTTGTGGGATTAATTGCAGGCTTCATTTCAATATATGAGAAATTTAAATATGGCATTTTGAAACACGAATACTATCCGCTGATCACGACATTTCTCATATTAGTTGCAATACAATTGATTTCCATAAGCTTAATTATTGACTACTTAGCGAAGAAATTGGATAGAATAGAATATGAGTTGCGGCGGGGGAAATGATAAAAAATAAAATTCACATCTTAAGATATTTATTCTCATTTCTTATTAGCTTGATTATTCTACTCTTCCTAATATTCTGCGGTGATGTGAACAGATTCATTAAAGTTTTGTCCCAAGTATCTGTTAACTCAGTTATCATAATGGTTATCGTATATGCTTTATCTTGGATTTTTAGGACAATTAGGCTGGAACGAACGGTCGCTTCTCTTGGTTCAAAGATGCCTTTCAAGAATTTATTCAAGCTAAATATTTCTGGTTATGCGTTAAATGTGCTGCTACCTGTTAAAATAGGAGATGTAGCAAGGATGCTATTCCTGAAGGCTGAAGGTATGGAAGGTGATAAGGCGATTGCTTCCGTGATATATATACGACTTCTCGATATTATAAGCATAATCATGCTTGCAACTCCAGTCCTATTCATCATGACAAAAGAATCAATTCCAAATTGGGCAATAATTTCAGTGATTTCATGCATTCTGATAATTGTGCTTATTTTTGTGTTTTTAAGTATAGGTAGAATGCAGCGTCTTTTTGATATAATAGAAGCGAAAATTACATTAAAAGTGACGAAAGGATTGCTGAGAGTCGGGAAAGAAGTTCACTGGAATTTGCGTAATCTTCTTTTTAAGTCTTCTGTATATTGTGATATGTTCTATTCTATACTGATATGGCTTTCGGAGGCGTTGACATGTTATGTTGTAGCGTTAAGTTTGAACGCACAAGTGTCTCCTCTTTTGATAATTTTTGGTGTTTCAATGGCAAATATTTCAAAAATAGTTCCTGCTACACCAGGCGGAATTGGAATATATGAGGGAATAATTGTCGGAATTTTTGCAATCGGAGGTATTGAATATAATAAAGCACTTGTAATCGCAATTGTAGATCATCTGATTAAAAATTTATTCATCATATCTATAGGAATTCCCGCAATTTCTACGACCAACCTTAAACTAACGAACTTGTTGACAGCACGTTAAATTTCAATTTATCTGCCTTAATTCTATAAATAATGACTTCCTCATCGTTATACATAACATCTAAACATTCTGGCACATTTATTGCTCTTGAAAGATTGTAAATGAACTCCCCATTTCGCTCTTTTGATTTTACTTTCTTTTTGAAGAGGGCAATGTATTCTGCATTCAAATTTCTTACAGTCATTGGTAATGTAGAAATGTTTAAATGACGAATAGCACCCGTTCTCGCAATAATATACAATTCCTTGTAATAATTCACAACCTTTGTAAGTTCAGTTAAGTTGAAGCTATGTGGAATTATTAGCTTGACATCTTCTCTATGTAATGTGAAGGCATCCGTAGCAACGCAGTATCTCCAAGTTAAATACCTCACTCTTGCAGGCTCATTTGCGATAATCACATCATCTACATCTGTATTTGACCTTATCCATTCAGCCCATTTCTCATCACCGTAATCTGTTGCGGGTAATTTATTGTAATAATTGCAAATTAAAATCAGCTGTGCTATTATAATTATGGCAATTGAAATGCCAAATAGAAATGTGGTATTTCCTTTAATATTCGCTATTCTTTCAAACATGCCACAAAAGGATTTTGTTGAAAGAATTATAAGAAAAGGATAGGAAGGGAAAAGCAATCTTGTGCAGTGAGCTGACCAAAATGTGAAAAACAGCAAGAACGCAGCGGGGAAGGATATGAGGAATAGCATTTTTCTGCGCTCTGTATTATCTGGCATGTAACTCACTATATATGGAAGGAATAAAATAAGCGGTAAATTATCGAAGAATGCTATTGAAAGCACATCTGCGAATGCGTTAAACGACGGAAGGCGGAACTCAAACTGTCCATAGTATAAAGGGAAACCGAAGGTAATTTGGTTTCTTATTAACCATGCACCAGATAAAACAAAAAAACCGCCTAATAAAACCAAGAAGCGTTTAAGCGCAATTGAAGCGCTTGAAGACATAAAATATAACAGGAAAAAAGCGACAGCTATGAGTATGAGTCCGTTCCCTTTTGTCAGATATGATAATCCTATAAACGCGCCAGCGGTGAACAACTCGGAGAATTTTATTTCATCTGTTATTATTTTGGATAACAATAGCATTGATGAAATTGCGAAGAAAGAAAACATAGAATCTGCGAGCGGTAGATGACCGATAACGCACAATGGATAGGAAAATGAGAGGAAAATTGCGGACATTATTGCTACTTTCTTTTCATATATGCGTTTCGCCATGTAGTATGTTGAAAAGATAATCAGAGGTAAAAATGCTAAGGGAATTAAGCGGGCCGAAAAAGTGTGGTCGAACCCAAATTTTATGAGAATGAATATGAAGATGGAGTATAAAGGCATCCATTCAGAAAGCGGGCGGAGGAGTTCTTCTCTATCGAAAGTTGTATAATTATAAACAAACCCCTTTCCATTCGCTAAGTTCCTCGCAACATCAATATACCATACAGTATCTCCATCAATTATCTGCGATTTCTTTATGAAAAGTATGCTAATGATGATAGATATTAATGTGCAAAGCGTTAAGAGAAGAATTTCTTTCCATTCATTTTTCAAAAATCCAAACGTAATCTTCCGTCTCATCTTTTCCTCCTATTTTTCCTCTTATGCTTTCTCTCTCATCTGAAAATCCAATAGATTTGAGAAAAAATAAATATAGTTGCGGTTTAGGTGAAAATAGGTGGGCGGAAAGATGCCAGATGAAAAATATTCCGAGCAATCTTTGCTGAAGGTGGCGAAAGGAGCAGGAATTGTTTTCATCGGGACAGCAGTGGGAATGCTCTTAGCATACATTTCAATGCTCATAATTGCGAGATTTCTCGGTCCGGAAGACTACGGTTTGATTTCTCTGGCTTCTGCTGTTACTACAATCGCTTCTACTGTTGTTTTAGTAGGGATGCCTGAGGGAATAGTCAGGTTTGTCTCTTTTTATAAGGGAAGAGGGGAGGGAGGGAAGATAAAGGGAGTGATAGTTTCAGCAATTCAAATAGTCTTACCGCTCAGCATACTTGCATCTTCCATCATATTCTTCTTTGCAGATTCCATATCTTTAATCTTCAAAGAGCAAGAGTTAGCACCAATACTAAGAATATTCTCAATCGGCATTCCATTCTACGGTCTGTATTACATCTTCAATTCTGCCGTAGGGGGATTTCAGGAGATGAAGTATGTTGTTCTTGCGAGAGATATATTCCAGAATGCTTTCAGGCTTTTAATCCTCGTCTCTCTTCTTATATTAGGCTACGGTATATATGGGGCTGCATTCGCCTACACATTTGCCATAATCGGCGCACCTTTCGTCGCTTTTTTTTGCTTGAACAAAATTTTTCCTTTTTGGAGAGAAAAGGCGGTCTTCACAAGGAAGGAACTGCTCTCTTTTTCATGGCCTTTGATGTTCGCAGGGATGCTCGGCTTAGTTATGGGATGGATTGACACATTAATGCTCGGCTATTTTCTCACTGCAAAGGATGTTGGAATTTACAGAGCATCTCTTTCAACGGCAAGCCTGCTAAAAATTGTTCCAAGCTCCTTTACTTCCATATTCTTCCCTGTTGTAACCGAACTGTATTCAAAAGGGATGCATGAGGAGATAAAAGACACAAATTATGCGGTTACAAAATGGATATTTATGATTGTTTTGCCCTTAGTTATGCTTATGGTTCTTTTTTCCGATGATGTTTTGAATATTTTGTATGGTTCTGCATATATAAGAGGGGCTTATGCATTTTGCATTCTCACTCTCTCATATTTCTTTATATCAATAATGTTTCCAACGGGACAAATAATAAAGACGGTGGGGAGAACGAAATTAATAATGCTGAACACATCAGTCGGAGCGTTTCTGGACGCAATTCTAAATTATCTGCTCATTCCCCGCTACGGAATAGAGGGAGCTGCACTAGCAACAGGCATTTCTGTCCTCTCCGTGAGCTTACTTTCATTCGCAGAGGTTTTCAAAATCACACACATTCAGCCAGTAAGAATAAATTATGCGAAGATTTTCACCGCTTCACTCATCTCACTCTCCCTGATTTATCTGCTAACGAGGCAAATTAAAACTTCAATTTATATTTTAATTGCAATGTTCGTCCTCTACATTTCCATTTACGCCTTGCTTCTTTTAATAATGAGAACATTTGAGCGTGAAGATGTCATTGTTATGAAGGCAATAGAGGTAAGAACGGGAATAAAATCCGAATGGATAAGGAATGTTATTGGGAGGTTTTTGTAGCGAGATAAAGGAATAAGTTTTATAGACTGCTAAGCAAAAAGTTAATATAGTAAGCATAATCATTTTTGTAGCTCAGCGACAACAATTAATTTTGAATAGAAACTTTGAGAGGTGAGTAAACAAAACAAGATTTTAATAGGATGTTTTAAAGGATGAGTTTCTTTTCTGTATACGATTCTAAATCCTTGTGACTCCAAAACCCTACTTAAACTTTTTAAAGAGTAAGGTCTGATATGAGTAGGCTCTGCCCAGAAAGGATAAAATGGATTAAGAATATTTGGAGTGGAAATTATTAATTTCCCATCAATCTTTAGATGTCTTTTTACATAATCCAAGTAATCCAGGAATTCTTCTAATTGTAGATGTTCTATAACTTCCCACATCGTAATAATATCAAAATACCCCTTAATTTTCTCAAGCGAATCATAAACATTGTAATCTTTAGTTTTTGCTATTTCTAACGCCTTTTTATCTATATCAAATCCAATCATATTGGCATTTATTTTGTTTTCCCGAAGAAAATCAAAGAATGAACAAGTAGAACAACCTATATCCAATATTGACATACCATTTTTGATGTACTTCAAACAAATTTTGAATTTATCTTTTTCCCATTTATTTAATTTAATGTTAGTGCCTTTGTTTGTTATTTCAAAATGTGATATTTTCATTTTTCTAAGACCTCCTCAAATACCTTTTCATACTTTTTAGCAATGACATCCGCCGAAAAGTTTTTCTTCGCATATTCCCTCGCATTCCTGCTTATTTTCCTATACAATGCTTCATCTTCAAATAGTCTTTTTATATGTTTTGCATATTCATCAACATCGTAATCTGAAAGCAGGGCTGTTTCTTCATGTTTTAAGTAGTCCGAAGCTCCCCCTCTGCCCTTAAAAGCAACGACTGGTGTGCCACACATGCATGCTTCTGCCCACGTTCTGCCAAATGCTTCAAACCAAATGCTTGGAAATAAAACTACATGAGCGGAATAGTAATATTTTTTCATTTCCTCTTTGGAAAGCATGCCAACAAATATTGCTCTATCTGCTAATATCTGTTTAATATAATTTCCTGTTTTTGTATCTCCACCCGCAATTACAAGTCTAATATTATTTAATTTTGAAATAGCTTCTGCTGCCAAGTGTGCGCCTTTAAACCAGTGCGTGCTTGAAATAAAAGCAATATCAAGTCCTTCAAATATATTTGATTCAGGTGGATTTAGAAAGTATGGATCTACTGGCTGCGGAATCACTTCTATTTTTTGAGTATCTACTCCCGCTAACCCTATCATCTTTTTCATTGTTGGCGAGATACAGATTACTTTGTCCGCTTTGTTCAACGCTCTAATTCGTAATCCCCTGATTGTATAATATGCAGGAGTTAAAAGTGTATCCATTATTCGCAGATGTATTGATGGATATGCATATTTTATACCTGAGAACATACATTTAAAACATTTAAGAAAACTGCATTTATAACACGGTTCTCCGTATTTTGTCCGATTTATTATATGCATTGAAGTGCAACAAGAGATGAAACTATTAACTGTGACAACTAATGGAACATCGTTTTTTTCACAAATACGCTGCGTTCGCACCATTTCTTGAATATTTTGATGCAGCACTATGTCAGGTTTTTCCGATTTTATGTCTGATTTCAATTCAGATGCACTATTAAATATTTTCACATCATTCCCTAATTCTGTTAAATACTTCAAAAGAGTTTCGGAACTCTTTCCACCTCCACTCGCCTTATTTGCAAGATTTTTAACATCTTTAGATATGAAGTAAATTTTCATTTTGCATTACCTTCCTATAGATTTTCTTCGCCTGTTCTAATGCTTTTTTGCTTAACTCTTGTCGCAAATTTTTATCATTTAATAATTTCAGCATCGCCTCCGCTAACTGGTCCGGATTTCTAAGTTCTACGAGTATTCCGTCACAATCAACAACTTCTGCCACTGCTTGTCGTGTCATAAGCTACGATTCCCGTTTTCATTTTACCCTTTCCTGGCTTCCAATACAAGTGTTCCTTGCTTATGCTTATAAATGCCAACTTTATATAAACATTTAGATATGAATAGAGCTTTACTCATCGAAAGATACCCTTTTCTTACCAGCAATCCTATTCCGGTTGGAACACATTGACGTTCTACTTTGATATCTTTAACTTTAAAACCGGCTTCTATTGCACATATCTTTAAACTTTTCCTCGTTAAAGGGGAAATATGTGTGGGGTCGTCATAAAATATCTTATACGCTTTAGAGAAATCTTCAGTTATGACTACTAACTTCCCTCCTTCTTTCAGAATTCTGAAGCACTCTTTCATGAAATAAATAGGATCACTCAGATGTTCTATAATATGAGATGCATGAATTGCATCAAAACTGCTATCTTTAAAACATAAACCATTTTCTACATCTACAAGTAGAACATTAAAACCACGCTTTCTTGCAATTTTTAGCAAGTTTTTATTTATATCGATTCCTATAATATTCTCTGGATCGTTAGCTAAAAAATTACCTGTTGCACAGCCGATTTCAAGCATCTTATAATCATTCCTATCTAAAAATTCCCTGAAGTAAAAACCAAAATCTATGTTCATATTTTTTGGAATGTCTCTTAAATCTTTATGACTAGTTGAAGGATAATAACTTTCTAAGGTCTTTAATCTATTTTCTTTCCTCATATTCTCTCAGTCACCTCCATAATTTTCCATCAAAATACCAGTTATCGCTTCAGAAATTATTTGTACATCCCTCTTTGTTAAACCCACCGCAGAAGGCAAATTGACCCCTTTTTTCGCTATTTCCTCTGCAACAGGAAGTTCTTCGCTATTTTTATAGGGTGGTAGAACATGCATAGGATAAAAAAACGGTCTCGTTTCTATTCCTTTTTCCTCCAACTGTTTAATTAGATCATCCCTTGAAATCTTCGCCTTGTTATTGATCAAGATACAATACATCCAGTAAACACACTTCGCCCAAGACATTTCCTTATGCAATTTTATTAATCTTTTTTTCTCCAATTCGCTCAAAGCTTCTTTATACAACTTAGCAATCGTTCGCTTTTTTTCAACGAACTCATCCAGTTTCTTTAGTTGAGCTATGCCAACCGCTGCCTGCATGTTCGTCATTCTATAATTGAATCCAATTATATCATGCCAATACCTCCTGGTAGGGTTCATACCATGGTCTCTTAGAATTCTCATCTTCTCTGCTAATTCCTCATTATTGGTTAAGCACATCCCCCCTTCTCCAGTTGTAATTATTTTATTTCCGTAGAAAGAGAAGCAACTTATGTCTCCAAACGAGCCAACTTTTTCGCCTTTGTATTCTGCTCCGTGAGCTTCCGCTGCATCCTCGATGACATATAAATTATGATCTTCAGCAATCTTCATTATCAGATCCATATCACAGGGATGACCATACAAATGAACAGGAATAATTGCTTTAGTTCTTGGTGTAATTTTCTCCTCGATTTTATCTGGATTAATGCACCAGTATTCAGGATGAGAATCAACGAAAACAGGTTTTGCATTACAATAAGTTACAGCATTAGCGGTTGCAACGAAAGTAAGTGTTGGAACTATAACCTCATCTCCTTTTCCAATTCCTAATGCCTTTAATGCCAAATGTAAGGCGACAGTTCCATTAGAGGTCGCTACACCATATTTTCTGCCACAATATCTCGCAAATTTTTCCTCAAATTCCTCAATAAATTTTCCTTTTGATGAGATCCAACCACTTTTAACAGCTTCTATAACATTTTTCAATTCTTCTTTTCCTAAACAAGGTTCGGCTACAGGAATCATACTCTCAACACCCTTGTTATTATTTTTGCCTCAGAAGGATAATTTGGAGCATCCCATGGAAATCTCTCACCGTTCAGCCACCTCTCCCATCTATTCAAATCCTCATTTACCATTATCTTCACAAGCTTATCAAATTTCACCTTTGGTTTCCATCCGAGCTTTGCCTTTGCCTTTGAATAATCACCTTGTAAGAAATTAACATCTAGAGGTCTTAAAAATCTTTTATCTACTTTGACGTATTCCTGCCAATCTAAGCCTACGATATCAAACGCCCTTTCTGCAAATTCTTTCACAGAATGAGATTCATTTGTTCCTATTACGTAATCATCTGGCTCTTTTTGCTGCAGCATTAACCACATAGATTCAACGTAATCGGGAGCATAACCCCAATCTCTCTTCGCTTCTAAATTGCCAAGTCTTAATTCTTTTTCTATACCTAAAGCTATTTTTGCTACTGCGTTAGATATTTTCCTTGTAACAAACTCTAAGCCTCTTAGCGGTGATTCGTGGTTAAAGAGAATTCCGTTGCAAGCGAAAATCCCGTAGGCTTCTCTATATTGTCTTGTCAACCAATATCCATATAACTTCGCTGCTGCATAAGGGCTTGCGGGCCGAAAGGGGGAATTTTCATTTAAACTTGAAGAATGACCTCTTCCGTATAATTCGCTTGTTGAAGCTTGGTAAAATTTTATTCCGGGATCGATTTGTCTAATGGCCTCTAAAACTCTCGTCACACCCAACCCAGTCACCTCTCCAGTTCCAATAGGCTGTTCAAAAGATGCACCTACAAAACTCTGCGCTGCTAAATGATAGATTTCATCAGGTTCGGAGATTTTTACTGCTTCCACTATTGACCCTGTATCAACTAAATCTGCGGGTATCAGGTTCACCTTCTCAAAGATATCCAAATATTGCAAACGCCAGAAGTTTGGTGACGATAGTCTTCTATATGTCCCATAAACTTCGTATCCCTTCTCAAGCAGAAATTTGGCTAAATATGCACCATCCTGTCCTGTTATACCCGTTATCAGTGCTCTCTTCTTCATTCATATCACCTCATTTTTAAGCAATCTTTTGATTTCCCTAACTACTATTTCCTCCCTTTTCTTCATTGAGTGGAGTTTTGAGACCCTCTCTCTGCACATTTTACCTATTTTGGGGTCAGCATTCAATGCTTTCTTTATAGCCTCCGCGGTAGCTTTTGCATCACCATAAGGAACATAAAATCCAAGATCACCAGCAGTTTCCCGCAAGGGAGGAGCTCTATTGGATAGTACTGGAATACATTCGCATGCCATTGCTTCGCCCAAAACACCTCCACCAGCTTCACCTTCTTGGAGAGAGAGGAGGCAAAATACCTTCGCTCTCTGATACATCAACAGTAATTCATCATCTGGTAAATAGCCAGTAAACACTACATTTGGTGTTGCTATAGCTTTAAGGTCATTTATAGAGTCATCTTCATGTTTTCCGATAAGATAAAATTTTACATTAGGCAAATACTTTGCACTCTCAACAAATGTTTTAAATCCCTTTCTTATCACATTTACTCTATTAACGTAACCAACAGTTATCACTATGTTTTCTTTCGGCCCATTTGGCTTAAATTTATTAACATCGCAGCCGAGGTTAACTTGTATAATCCTTTTCGGTTTTACTCGCTCTAAAACACCTTTTTCTCCATACTTTGACATTGCAAGAAGAAGATCAGCAAACTTCGCACTAAATCTAGCACCAAGTATATACCTTAAAGGTAAAGAAATTCCCATTTGTTTGATAACATCTGGTGGTTCTGTAAGCACGACTCTACAACCTGTGACAACTACTGACTTTTTTCTAAATATTTTGGAGAAAAAAATTGCAATTGCAGTGCACTCGTTTGCAAAAAAACCATACACCAAATCTGTAGTCAATACGTTTTTCAGTATTTTCAACACATGAAACAATGCTGCAAAGCAAAAATCTAATATTCTAATAATTTTCCATCTACTCTCCCGAGCATGATATCTCGGCATATTTTGTAAAGGAATCACTTCAAAATGTCTTTGAAGCATTTCAAAATCTCTCACCACCCATGGAGAGGGGAGATCGTAAAGGAACAGAATCCTAAACTTTTTCGGTTCCGTTTTATTTATCTTCCTACTCATTCCTTTTCTGAGCCGATACATTAGCTTTTCACCTCATTAATTATAAATTTCCATTTACCCGCTTTTGTTCTTTCTATTTTATCAACTATCTCTATAGTTATATCCATTTCTCCAGTCCTATTTAAAATTATCTCCTTCAATTTGTTTAAATCAGAATCATTGATGTTTCTTGCATCATCTGGAACAATTTTTATCGTTAGTTCATTTATTTTTCTCTGAACTATTTGAAATTCTTTCACCCAGCTAAATCTCATGTATCCCCCATCCAAAGAGCGAAATATATGCGAAAAAAATTCACCGTGAATTCTATTACCATTGGGTGCGTAAATAAAATCACTCACACGACCTATAATCTTCTCCATTAATGGCATCTCTCTGCCACAATCGCATTTTTTATCCGACAAAATGCCCATATCCCCAGTATCATATCGAATAAAAGGCATTGCATAGTTGTGTAAACTTGTCGCTAAAATATGCCCAGTACCCCTATCAAGTTGTTTTCCTTCTTCATCAACCACCTCCACAATTGAACGGAACATATCAATATGCAATCCATTGTGCTTTTCACATTCAAACATACTAGCACCACCATCATTTTGACTGTATTGGTCAAAAACCTTACAGTTAAAAACCTCCTCTATTAATGCTCTTTGGTAATCGAATAAAACTTCAGAAGAAGTGAACACACCTTTTACTTCAAATTTCAATTCTAAATTCTTATCTGCAATGTGCTTAGCGAGCAGGAACACTGACGACGCATATCCTCTCAGAAAACGGGGTTTAAATCTGTTTAAATCCTCCACAACCTTATCCAGATATCTGTCGGACATATCAAATGACGAAAAATATTTCGTATTGATTATCCAACCTTTAATCTTCTTAACTAAGCTGGATTTCGTTGAAGGCACAAGTTGTGAGCCAGCAAATACCGCCATCTTATCCCCTAACCTGTATCCCGCTTGTTCACAATTCACATAAAATAAAACAACGTCTAAGAGGGCGTCTTCAATTGATATTCTATATTGTAATGGTTGCCCTGTAGACCCACCTGTCGAAGCGTTAATATATTTTTGTTTGCTCAAATTATTAGGGATGAAATCCTTTTGGTTCTTTTTTATGATCTCCTTAGTCAAAATAGGTAATTTCTGCAAATCCTCAATTGTTCGAATGTCCCCTGGTTTTAAATTCAATTTTTTGAACAATTTATGATAATAGGGCACATTATGATATGCGAAAAGGATTAACTTCCGTAATTTTTTCTCTTGATTTTGCTTTAAAACATCATAAGGCATGTATTGTGCTTTTTTAGCTTCATTATAAAGTCGCATAAAATGTTTGTATTTACAAGTAAATCCGAGTTTGAATAAAGTACTATGGAACATTTTAACGTTTCGCCTCCCAGTTTTCGTTCAAACGCTTTGATATAACTTTTGCAGGCACACCACCTACAATTGCATTATCATCAACATCCCTTGTAACAACCGCACCAGCGCCAACAATTGCATTTTTACCTACCCGCACGCCGTGCAATATTATTGCTCCAGCTCCAATATACGCCCCCTCTTCAATTATCACTCCTCTTTCGATCGGATTTTTCCTATCTTTCGAACTGTCATGCGTGAATATCATTGCGTTTGGTGCTATTTGAACATCATCTTTTATAACTATACCTTTTGTAATATCTAAGACACAATTAACACCGATAAATACGTTTTTACCTATCTTTAATTTTTTTCTCCCTTTATCATTATATATTATCTTCACGCCTGGTGATATTCTTGCTGTTGGGTCAATATCATATCCATGAAATATCCTTTCCATTTTTCCCCTTATTTGCTTTGGCAGGATTTCAAATAGTGCTTCAAACATTTCGTTTCACCTTCCAGATAAAGCCCATGACAAGCACTTTCATTTCTATCTTATCCTATGTGTATTTTTAAATAAGTTTTGAAAGATTCACTATCTCATTCACCTTCCTCCAGTCTCTTACAGTCCCAACATCAACATGAAAATCTATCTTCCTAAAAATAACTTTTCTCCCCGTCTCAACAAGCATCTTAATCGCATCCGTCAGCTGATACTCGTTTCCAACGCTCGGCTTGATTCTTGAGATTGCATCAAATATAACAGGCTCAAAAACATGTATTCCCGCATCTCCAAGTTTGCTCGGGGCTTCTTCAGGCTTCGGCTTCTCCACTATATCAATAACCCTGTTCCCTTCAGCCACAATAATTCCATGTCTCGTGACATCTTCAGCCTCAAACGCAGCTATTGTTGCATCCGCTTCCTGCTCAAAGTGGAATGAAATCAAATCTCTTATGGCATCTTTCGGATAGAAGAAGTTATCTGCATTCACGACAACAAAAGTATCGTTGATTAAATGTTTAGCACATTCAACAGCCTTTGCGAGACCCTCTCTTTTCTCCTGAATCACATAAGTTAATTGAACGCCAAGCGAACTTCCAGAACCTAAATAATCAATAATTGCATACTTACCTCTGCTTATGACCACTATAATATCCTTTATTCCTGCGATTTTCAAACCTTCAATCACATGCTCTATTATCGGCTTATCTCCAACGAGCAACAACTCCTTCGGAACAGCATTCGTGTATGGCTTCATTCTCTTCCCCTCCCCAGCAGCAGGAATCACTCCCTTCATAAACATCTTTATTTGCATGAATCCAACTTAAAAGCTTCTTCACACCTTCTCTTGGATTCATCTTCGGTCTCCTCTTCGGTCTCCATTTCAGCAATTTTAAATTCATTCTACACGCCTCCACTTCTTAATGAACCTCTTATACCATTCAAACTCCTTTCTTGTCACGAGATGGATTTGGAACGGATGGAATTCGCCAAGAACCTCGTTTATCTTCATCAGAATTTCGTCCCTTCTCTCAATTGAATCAAGAACAACGAGCAGGTCTATGTCCGATGCCATCGTATGCTTGCCTTCAACAACAGAGCCAAAAACAATAACTTCTCCTCCCACAGCCTCCTTCACAAGCCTCGCATAATGCATGTAGTTTTCAAAGTACTCTTTCCTCTCCTTCGCTATTTTTATCAGCTCATCAAAATACCTCTCAATCATTTTCAAGCAATCTCCTAACCCTATATGCGAATTCAATCAGTCCTTTCACTCCATCTTCAATTCTGTGAATGATGCGATAATCTCAACTCTTAATTTACCTTTTCACATTCTCCCAAGGCATAAACTCTTTCATTCTCCTCGCTTCCCATGCCTCATTCGCAGCTTTTATATTCTCCATCGTCTCTTTGTCCTTGAGAACTCCAAGCGTCGCCTCCCTTTCCTCCTTCCCCTCAAGAATAAAGCAAGCACCACTC
This sequence comes from Candidatus Methanophagales archaeon, assembly GCA_024699715.1. Taxonomy (GTDB): domain Archaea; phylum Halobacteriota; class Syntropharchaeia; order Alkanophagales; family Methanospirareceae; genus Methanospirare; species Methanospirare jalkutatii. Next base: position 7,485 of record JANPRD010000007.1, on the reverse strand, counting down.
TCAATCTTTCAAGCGTCTTTATCTTCTCCTCTTGCTTGCATTAAGGACGGTAATCCCTATAATCTCCCCTTTCTCATATTTGATCATGATGTCATCATCAGTGAGTTCGGAATCATCCGCATGGCTTGGCTTCTTGAAGTTGATGTATAAGACATCTGCCTCCTTATCATAGGATGTCCAAATTCTTGGATACGGCACCTCTAATAATTCAGGCACAAGAGCTAATACCTTTTTTACCTCCACTTCTGCCATATCTTTCGCCTCCTCCCAAACAAACTCTTCTATCTTTTATCTTCTCATCGTTTCCTGTCCCTGAAAGCATGAACTGGAAGGAGGGGGTTAAAAGCTGGGCGCGCCACAAGTGGACCTTTGAATTTTTAGAAGCATTTTTATATAAGCAAATTGAATTGAATATCATGCCAGCAGAAGGTATTTGTGTGGTTCTTAACAGAAGAACTGCGAGCAAGCATTCGGCTTCTTCGCTACTCCAATCTGGCGTCAAGCGTCAAAATGCCCACACCGTTCATTCAGATGCCCGCAAAATTAAAGGCAGGAGGAAACATGCATAAGAAAAGTCACTTAGTTGGTCACATAGCATATATAGGTTTATATGGGATGTTGATAATCTCTACCATTATTCATTACAATTCTGCCGATTTAGCGGGATTAGTATATGCGGGATGGATAATCTTGGCATTTGGAATCGTTTTTTTGTTGTGGTCAAGCAAATCACGAAAGAAAGGGCATGCAGAAGGTATAGGACTTGTTGAAAGAGGGATGTATGCTTTTGTTCGCCATCCTGAATTCTTAGGGCATATCCTCATAATTTTCGCTTTGGTTATTATTTCACAGCACTGGATTAGTGTTATTGTTGGCGCAATATTAATTGTTCTGCTGTGTCTCGCAATGATAGAAGAAGAAAAAAGAAACATAGAAAAGTTTGGCAATGCATACAGAGATTATATGAAAAGAGTCCCAAGAATAAATCTAATAGCAGGAATTATCAAGCAAATCTAACAGGAGAAAATAAAGATGGAAATAAGATGTGAGAGATGCCTCTGCAGTGCTCTGCACATTGCCTTTCATCTTAAATGACTTATGCTCCGCATCACATTAAAAGCGGCGTGCTCACGCAACAATGCGAGGATTGCCAATTCAATTGATATTTTTTATTGTTGTCGTTGTGAGGAGTGAGGGGAATCTTGCTATATTTATTTCCCGTTTTTTTCATTTACAAGAGCGGGAGCAAGGTGAGAAAAGAGCGAAAAATTTAACAAAAGAGATGAAGGAGGCGTGGAGATGGGCGGAGAGGCGAAGGCGATGGAACTGCGAGAGATAGAGCGGAAGTGGCAACAAAAATGGGCATCTGCGAGGATTTTTGAGGCTGATGCCTCCGCTGCGAAGAAGAAATTCTACTTGAATGTCGCATATCCTTACCCTTCGGGAGCGATGCATGTCGGTCATGGACGCACATACACCGTTCCGGATGTGATTGCCCGCTACAAAAGGATGCAAGGCTTCAATGTCCTCTTTCCGATGGCTTTCCATGTCACAGGCACGCCAGTCATCGGCATCTCACGAAGAATAGCGAGAGGCGACGAGAGTGCAATTCACCTTTACCGAGACCTTTACAAGGTTCCAGAGGAGGAATTGAGGCATTTCACCGAGCCTGAACGCATCGTCTCATATTTCACGGCGGAATACCGCAGAATCATGGACGAGATGGGCTTCTCAATTGACTGGCGCAGATGCTTCACAACCGTTGACGCTCACTACCAAAAGTTCATCCATTGGCAATACATGCGTCTTAAAGAAGGCGGTTTTATCGCAAAAGGCGAGCATCCTGTGAAGTTTTGCCCCTCTTGCGGAAATCCTGTGGGCGACCACGACCTTCTTTCAGGTGAAGGAGCATCAATTTTGGAATTCACACTGCTGAAATTCAAGTTGAAAGGCGAAGAGGATGTTTTTCTGCCCGTTGCAACGCTCCGCCCTGAAACGATTTTTGGCGTGACGAACTTATGGGTGAATCCGAGCAGCGAATACATTTATGCGAAAGTCTCTCGTAATGGCGAAAGTGGCGAAGAGACTTGGATAATAAGCAAAGAATGCGCATTTAAAATCAAATATCAGGGTTATAAGGTTGAAGTTATTGAAGGAAGTGAGATAAAGGGGGAGGATTTAGTGGGTAAATTTGCAGTAAATCCCGTGAATGGTGAAGAAGTAGAGATATTGCCTGCGAGTTTTGTTGATGTTTCTTTCGGAACTGGGATTGTGATGAGCGTTCCCTGCACACGCACCTTACGATTTTGTCGCCCTTCGTGACTTGCACGCTCAAGGTAAGTATCTGAATATCAAGCCACGAAAAATTATTCGCTGCGAGGCGTTGTTGCGAGGGTTGCGAGGAGAAGCGGAAGCGACGGCGGAGCGGAGAAGCGGCAGAAGCGGTGCCTGCTGAGATTGTTGTCAAGCGTTTGGGCATCAAGAATCAGGAGGACAGCAGGCTTGAGAAAGCGACTGAAGAGCTCTACGCAATGGAGTTCAACAAGGGCGAGATGCTTGTTCAGGGCTACGAGGGCATGCCTGTTCGTGAGGCTCGTGAGCGAGTGAAAGAAGCTCTCACCGAGAAAGGCTTTGCGTCGCCGATGTATGAGTTCAGTGAGCGTCCTGTTGTTTGCAGGTGCAACACGCCCGTTGTCGTTTCGCTGCTGAGCGACCAGTGGTTCTTGCGCTACGACGACGAATCTTGGAAGGAGCGTGTGCGAGAGCTGCTAAATCGTGTGAATTTCGTGCCTCCAGAGATAAGAGTTGAGTTTGAGGAGACGGTTGACTGGCTTCGTGCATGGGCATGCGCACGCAGGCTCGGCTTGGGGACGAAGTTGCCCTGGGATGAGCGTTGGATTGTTGAGCCTCTCAGCGATTCCACAATTTACATGGCTTACTACACGATTTCTCACATCTTGCGAGAAGTTGATGCCGAAATTTTGGACGAAAATGCGTTCAATTACATATTTCTGGGCGAAGGCTCTCCCGCTCATGCATTTGAGCATGCATTTGAGCGCATGAGGAAGGAATTTTTATATTGGTATCCGTATGATTGCAGATTTTCAGCGAGGGATTTGGTGCGAAACCATCTTACATTCCAACTATTCCACCATGTTGCGATATTTCCTGCGGAGTTTCATCCTCGTTGCATTGTTGTTTTCGGCATGGCAACGAAGGACGGAAAGAAAATGAGCAGTTCAAAGGGTAATATTGTGCTTTTGAGCGATGCGATTGAGAAATACGGTGCTGATGCGGTTCGCCTCTTCCTTCTGAGTGCTGCTGAGCCTTGGCAGGACTTTGATTGGAACGAAGAGGGCGCATTCGCAGCGAAAAAGCATGTTGAACGCTTCCTTAACACTGCAAGCGAGATTGCTGAATGGACAAAGGACGCAAAGCTTCTCAGCGCTGCAGGTGGTGGTGCGGAGCAGGGAGAGCAGAGAGAGCAGGGAGGGCAGAGAGAGCTGGAGAGAGAAGTCAGAAAAGGAGAGCGGGAAGAGGAGCAAGAGCAAGAAAGGGAGGGAGAGCTTCGTTTTGAGGATTTAAGCGGTGTGGAGCGTTGGCTTTTGAGCAGGGTGCAGCAGCACATTCGTGCCACGACGGATGCTTTGGAGCATTTTCAGTGCAGGCGAGCATTACAGCACGCATTCTTTGAATTTGAGAGCGACTTGCGGTGGTTCAGGCGCAGGACTCGCTGGGAGCAGACGCAGGGAGCGGAGAGGGAGAGGCTTCGGAGCGTTTTGAGGTTCGTTTTGGATGTCTGGGTCAGGCTTCTCGCTCCGTTCATTCCGCATGCTTGCGAGGAGATTTGGAGCAGAATGGGAAAGAACCCCGACGGAAAGCAGTTCGTTTCGCTTGCAGCGTTTCCGAAAGCGAGCGCTGCGCTTGAAGACAGGAAAGCACTTCTGGAGGAGCAGTTCCTCTCGCTTGTCGTTGAGGATGTGAATGAGATTTTGAAGGTCACGGGCATCTCACCGCAGAAAATCGTGCTTTTTGTGGCGCCTGCGTGGAAGCGTGAGGTGTTCAGGAGCGTGCTGAAAATGCTCGCAGACGGAAAGGGCGTCAAAGAAATGCTTCCAGCACTGATGCGGGAGGAGCATCTTCGCCCACACCGGAAGGAGCTGCCCACGCTTGTGAAAGGCATCGTTGAGCGAGTGCAGTTTTTAAGGGCGAAAATGGCGTTGGGGGCGGAGGCAGTAGAAGAGCTTGCGGGGATTGAAGAGTTGAGCGTTCTGCTCGCTGCTCGTGAATTTTTAGAGCGAGAGTTCAAGTGCAGATGCGAGATTTACGATGCGGATGCGGTGGACGAGAGCGTAGACCCGAAGAAGAGGCGTAAGAACGCAATTCCGCTGAGACCCGCAATTTTTGTGTTGTGAAGCGCTGAAAGCAGCCGCAAAAGCAAAAAAAGCAAAGCGAAAAAAATAAGGGGAAAAGGCAGGGTTTGCTCGCAGTGTTCAGACGATTGCGACCCAGCGACCTTTTGTGCGCTTCTCAACTAATCCGTGCCTTGCGAGCAAAGAAAGGATGTCTCCGACCATTGCGATGTCGTCTATGCCTGCGTAGCGTGCAATCATCCGTTTTGAGCGACCTCTGGGGTCTTCCTCTCTTGCCTTCCGAGCAGCTTCCAACACCTTCACGACATCGTCAACGACGGGCGCAAGTTTCGGAGGCACTGCCGGCTCTTCACCCAAGATGCGTCGCACATCAGACAAAGATTCCCCTTCTATGCATATCTTCGCCATCCCCATCACCTCATTCAGAGCATTACAACGACCTTATATATAAAACTTAATGCTCCTTGCATGCTTACTGCGAGCAATATCCACAACAACAGCGGAAGTTGAGACTTCCACCTTCCCCTTTACCCTAAAGTGAAATGTCTGACAGATGGAAGGAGAGGTGCGTTAGGAGGCGGTGAGGGAATAGAAAAAAAGGACGCATGTGAAAGGCATAGTGAAAGGGAAGGGGGTAGAGGGAGAGATATTATTTTAAAAGAATTTTATTTTAAATAATGGACGATTGGACGGGGTTTTTCAGCGGAATGATATGGTTGCTCCTCATACTCTACCTAATTTTAGCCCCGCAGATGCATTATCGGCAATTATCGGCGGCAAGGCGCTCTGTTTTGAGGAGAATGGGAGCGAAGAGAGGCACGAATGTGATTGCGATGATTCATCGTCAGGAGAGCATCGGAATCTTCGGCATCCCTTTCTACCGTTTCATTGACATAGAAGATTCGGAGAAAATTTTGCGTGCAATAAGAAGGACGCCGAAGGACAAGCCGATTGACCTGATTTTGCACACGCCCGGCGGTCTTGTGCTTGCAGCGTCGCAAATAGCGAAGGCGTTGAAGAGCCATCCTGCGAAGACGACGGTAATTGTGCCGCACTATGCGATGAGCGGAGGGACACTTATTGCGCTCGCAGCGGATGAAATCGTGATGGACTCGCATGCTGTTCTCGGACCTGTTGACCCTCAAATTATGAGTTATCCAGCGCCATCTGTGAAGCGAGCGGTTGAGCAGAAGAAAAAAGAGGACTTGGACGACGAGACGCTCATACTCGCAGATATTGCAGAGAAAGCAATCCGTCAGGTGAGAGAGCTCGTTTTTGAACTGCTTAAAGATAAAATGCCCGAAGAGAAAGCTCGTGAGGTCGCCACTGCGCTCACAGAAGGACGCTGGACGCATGACTTCCCGCTCACTGCGGATGTCGCCCGCCAGCTCGGCTTGAATGTCTCCGAAGAAGTTCCGCCTGAAGTCTACGAACTCATGGAACTCTACCCGCAACCTCTAATGCAGAGGCATCCCAGCGTTGAATTCGTCCCCGCACCTCAAAGAGGAAAAGAGCGAGAAAAAATTTTCCTCTTCAGACCATTCTGAACCTTCCAACTTCCAATCCCTCCAACCCTTCCAATCTTTCCGACCCTTCCGACATCCCACAGTCTCGCAGCGCCACACGCAACTACATCTGCTTTTTCACCCACGCCTGCTCAAAATTTAGCCCAGACCAGCATATTTTGTATCCCATTTCTGCGAGAATATCAGTAGAAAGCCCGTATTTTTTGAGTATTTTTGACACTGAAGCGAGCTTCTTCATCTCTACTGCATCTATTTCAGCACGCACTCGCTCAAGCACATCCTTGCGAATGGCGTAAGAGCCGACGACTGCGTAGCCTTTCTGCAAAGCCCGCTCCTCTAACACACGCATCTCAACGAGATGCCTCTCCGCAAGCTCACGCAAATTCACCACATCCGCATCGCCAAGTTCAAAAGCTTCTGAACGCAACTTTTCCTCTATCTTCCGGGCAACTTCAACATAAGGAATCCTCTTTGAGAACAAAATCACATCCTCAAGAGGCTCAAATTTCGTCCCGTAATCCTCTCTCGCAATAATAATTAGCGGAACTTTCGCCTTTTTAACCTTCTCCACTTTCGCCCTCAAATATTCAGGCGTCCAAAATCCCACTATTTCTACATAAACTTCCCTCTTCTCACTCGCACATGCTTTTCCATCTGCTCCCACGCCTGCACCGCCGATTTTAACTGCGAAATCGGGAATGAATGCGTGAGTTCCTGCCTTCACGACGGAAGGCTCTCTGATTACCTCAAACTGCGGGTTAATTGCACGCATCGCTGCTTCAAATTCCTGCTCAAGTGAGGAATCATAAGCGATTTTTTCATCAAACTTCGGGAAAAGGTATGCTTTTGATGCGTCAAGCTCAAGCAAGTAAATGCGATTTTCGTGAAGAATCTCAGCACGGAGCCACCACTTTCCAGCATTCAACACTGAAGGTAGCAATTTTGCGATTGCCGTCCCGTATTTGCGAGTCATCTTAAGGATTGAAGCCGCTCCTGTAATCTCAACAAGCATCTTTCCACCTTCCTCTCGCAATTCATACATCAGTCCGAGCCATTTTATGCGGCGAAATATCTCTTTATGGTTTGAATTCGTCCAAAAAGTGAGCCTTAAGGCGTCAAATAGCACCGTTTGTAGCAAAGATAAATTGTAAAATTTCATCAAATCTGCTGCATTCACATCGCTAATGCTCTCAAGAAGCATCTCTTCTTCCCTGTCTGCGAACATTGCGGCATCCAATTCCGCAGGCGTCGTTTGGAATTGCTCAGCGACCTCACGAAGCACCCTCAAACGCTCTTCCTCGCTTGTGACGAAGCCTTTTGAGAAGAGAGCGAGGCGAATGCGAAGCGGTTCAAGGTGCGTGCCTGAAGTGAATGTGCAGAAGCGTTCAAGCACATTTGCGAAGCCCCGCACCTTCCTGAAGTTCTCGGCGGATTCAAGCGATTTCAGGCGAGAAAGCGTGTCTCCGTATTTCTTTCGGATGCCCTCCTTGAAAACACGAATGACGCTCTCCGCAAGAAGCAAATCCTTACTGCCCTTCGCAAATCTCGGATAAATCCTGCCTCGCATCCGCCGAACATCAAGCAAA
>JANPRD010000014.1 GCA_024699715.1 Candidatus Methanophagales archaeon | reverse complement strand
GGTCACGATAACCTACCATATCTTCACATTTATATGTAAAGGTAGGTTCGCTTTCAATCTGCTCATGAGGAGCAGACCCCGGATACCAGGTGTCTCCGGGTAGCCTCCGCCCCTCTCTCTCTTCCTCTACAAGGAGAGGGCATCATCGCAGCCCAGCATTTCATCCTTTTCGTCGTGCTGAGCTGTCCCGGTAGGGGAGCTTCCTCTCCTTCGCCTTCCTCTCAGGCTTCCATCGCCTTCATTTGAGGAGACTCCGGAGAGGAGCTTGAACAGATGAAAATCTGATAACTTGAGGGCAAATGCAATTGCGGCGCATTTATGCACATCCAAACCCAGGATAGGAGAGAGAATGCGACCCACTCTCGTTGTATTTGCTTCGCTTCTCTCCTCGCATTTCACACCATTTTTCACGCATATGTGCTTTATCCACTTCCTTAACTTTAACTGAGGCATCTGATGAACTATCCTATTCGCCTTCCTATGAGATTTGAAATTTGAAGTGCGCAATTTTCCAATAAAAACATCAGCATTGAAATGCTTTGCTATGTTCTTCACTTTGTGAGCGACCTTCTTTATCTGATGTTCTCTCTTATTGCTGCGAGTGTTCTGAAGCTCTGATGTGTTTATTTTACCGACTGCAACAACATCCTTATGCTTTTTGTCCATCACGCAGAAATCTATATGCGATTTGTTCATATCTAATGCGATTATCCTCGAACCTTCATTCACATTACATTCAGCTCTTATCGTGATGCGGACATCATATCCTTCATCATCATCCTTTCGCTTTATTAGAACGGAATAAGGATGGCTTCCGTTCAAATATTGAGCATACTTCTTCATATACTTATCGGGTATGAACAATTTCAAGAGAAGCCACTTTCTATCACCGATATTCACTCTTAAATATTTCTCGCATGCGATTTCAACAATTCTTAGATTTAAGTTTCCTCCTTTCGTTTTATCTCCTCTCGCATATATGATTGAATTCCTTCGCTTCTTGTATTCTTCTCTCGTTATTTTCCCTTTCTCTCTCAATCTCTGATTCTTAAGACCACCGAAAGTCGCATGCGCAGGCAAATTTTCTATCGTCGCATACGCATCCTTCACATATCTGCTGTTCAACCCTGTGAGCTCTGAACCCTCTTTATTATCTCGCTCCTTGACATTCTCTCCTTGAGCTCATACTTTTGTCTTAGCGAATAACATAGGCGCCTCGCTTTTCCAAATGCGAAAAACAGGTTTTGAAGCGCCTTCTCCTCTTCTCCTCCGCTCAATTCTATACCCGCAGGTAGCGTCAGCTCAATATGAGAATGCATCGCATCTTATAAATCGTTTTGACGCATTCACCTTCATGTGTTGAGATGTGTGATTTTATATAAAATTATCAGTTACTGTTGCGAACCTCCTTCCCTCTTTCACCAGCCCTTAAATATTTTTCTTTTCCGCCCTCTTCGCCTCCTCCGCCAACCCCGGCGCACACGAAATCGGTCTAATGGTCAAGTGGAAACGAGGGCTTCATTCGTTTCTCCACAAAAGCTGTCTATCTAAATGTTTTGTGTGGCATCTCCGACCACCAGAGCGACGACTACCACCAGAGCGCGACTGTTACGAATGGCAAGTCAAGAAGAAGAGGACATTACACCTGTGATGCGCTCAACCCAGACGCCTCTCCCCTTGCTTATTTCAAAATCCGGACTCTTGCATGCAGGACACCTCAGGAAAGCGTGAGCAGATTCAGGAACAAAATGAATAGCCTCTTGCTCATTCGCTCCCAGCTCTTTTCTCTCGCCTTTTTCCCGCTCCCTCTGTTCATGCTCTCCTTGCTGTTGTTCCTGCATACTTTGTTCCTGTTGTCGCTCTGACCAGAACCATTCTCTACCGCATGCACGGCATCTGAAAACAGTTCGCTCAATCTCGCATTCCAATTCAAAATGAGAGAGCAAAGGTTCATGCGATGCGAGCATTTTCACCGCATCCTCAAAAATATCCATGTCTATTTGCTGCAACTCGCCCACTCTTATCTTCACTTTCGTGACTTTTTTCAGTCCTGCTCGCTCCGATTCCCTCATAATTGCAGATATTACTGCTTCAGCCAACGCCCACTCATGCATTCGCACCCCCTTTTTGCTTTCTCATTTTCAGCATAAAAAGCTTCAGTTGGCGATGCATTCAAGGCATCACAAGAGACAGCAGAAGAAAGATATATTTCCCCACTATATTTGTTGTTAGGCTTTGCTGTGTTGCGGAGAGAGCGGGAGCGAGATAAGAGAGGGAGCGAGAAAGCGACTGAGAAGTGTTGAGGAGTGAAAGTGAAGGAGTGAGGGATAGGGGAAATGATAGAGGAAGTGTTACCGCCCGGAGAAGTTCCACCTGAGGAAATTCAGCATGCGAATCGGATAGTATGCGAGGCGTTTTCAGACATGTTCCGCTCAATTCTCGGACCGATTGCATCAAAGAAGATGCTTACGAGCGAGATGACGAAGGAGGAAGTGGCGGAACTCGTCTCAAGCAGTGGCTACACACTCCTCAAAGAGCTGAGATACGAACATCCGACGGCGGACATCCTCACAGAATCAGGGATTGCTCTCGGCGATGCTGTCGGCGACGGTGTTGCGACGATGCTCGTTCTGCTCGGCGAGTTAGTGCGTCGTGGATTTGAACTGCGTGATATGGGAATACACCAAAATACCGTTGCTCACGGCTACGAGATGGCGTTGGAGCATGCTCGCAGCGTCTTAAAAGAGATTTCTTTGGAAGTAGATGCGAAAGATGATGAAACTTTGAGGAAAGTTGCGAGAACTGCTCTTAAGAAGAGCGATTATTGGGACGAGAACGAGCTCGCAGGGATAATTGTTGAGGCGATAAAGCGGATAAGCGATAAGAAGCCGATAGATGTAGACGATGTTTTGATTGAAGCGAAGTCAGGGGGTGCAGTGAAAGAGACAAAACTTGTGGACGGCGTTTTAATTGACAGGGAGGTTTTAGACGACCTTCCGACTTCTGTTGAAGATGCGAAAGTCGCTCTGCTTGACTTCCCGATTGAGCACTGGGAGCCTGCGAGAATAACGGGCAGGAAAGCACTCAAGGAAGAATTCCCGAGGAAGCGCTCAAAGGCAGGAGAGACAGAGGGGGCGACGGGCTTCTTCTTCAAAATGACATCGCCAAATGCGATAAAAGCGTTCTACGAGAAGCGCAGGGAAATGTTTGAAGAGCTTTTGAAGCCGATTCTTGAGAGCGGTGCGAATGTTGTCTGCTGTCGCTGGGGAATTGACGAAGAAGCGATTGATTACTTCAGAAAAGAGGGGATAATGGTGATGAAGCGAGTGAAATTCACTGATTTGCAGCGATTAGAGCGGGCGACAGGTGCGAAAATCGTGAAAGAGCCTGAAGAATTAACAGCAGAAAAGCTCGGAAAGGCAGGAAGAGTTGTTCAAAGGGACTTGGCAGGCGTTAAATATGTGTTTTTTGAGGACTGTCCGCAGAAGAAGGCGTGTGCAATTTTAATAAGAGGCGTTTCAAACAGGGTGCTTGAGGGCATAGTCGGCGAGGTGAAGAGTGCGCTGAATGCGGTTGCGAGGGTTTTTGAGGAGCCGAGAGTGCTTCCTGGCGGAGGAGCAGCGGAGATTGAGTGTGCGTTGCGCTTGCGTAAGTTTGCTCGTTCCGTTCCGAGAAAGGAGCAGTTCGCAATTGAGGCTTTCGCAGACGCCCTTGAGGAGATTCCGAAGGCGCTCGCCCGCAACTGTGGCATGGACGCTCTTGACACGCTCACCGCTCTGCGTGCTGCTCACGCTTCCGGCAATGTGAATGCGGGCATCTCAGCCTTGGAGAAGGAGGTCGTTGCTGATGTCGTTGAGCGAGGCATCCTTGACGCTTTCGTTGTGAAGGAGCAGGCTCTAATCTCTGCGGTTGAGGGTGCAATCGGCATGCTACGCATCCACGATTTGCATATTGCGAAGAGCGAGGTTGAGAAGGAGGCTGAGGATGTTGAAGCACAAATCGCAGGCAGGACAAAGGAGTGGATTATGAAGGAGCGGAGAGCGAAAATGAGAGCGCCTAAGAAAATCGTGAGAGGCAGACTCAAGTATTAAATATTAAATCGCCCCGACGGATTTCTTTGCATTCCTTTTTTTGTGCTTGCATACTGCGAATGTGGAAAATGAGATTTGCAGGCTCGCTCACGAAGGCGGACAGGGATAAGGCGAGGATTGAGATTTTTGGCGTTCCTTTTGACGGAAATGCGGTGCTAAAGGGCGCCCGCAAGGGACCGATGGCAATCAGGCGAGCCTCTCACACGCTTGAGACATTCCTTTGGCGTAAGGAGGTTGAGATTTCAGAGATACTTTTCGCAGATGCAGGCGACATCGCCGTTTCCTTCCCAACGAGGCGGGAATTTGGGGAAAAATTTGAAGTGAGCGTTCAGCCCCCTCTGCGTTCTGAGCGTAGGAAGATTTTTTTGGGAGGCGACCATTCCGTCACATTTGCGTTAGTTAAGCACCTGTTTGAGCGAGGATTTGTGGAAAAAGTCTTCGTGCTTGACGCCCATGCGGACTTCAGAGAGAGCTACAAGGGGAACAAGTTCTCAAATGCCTGCGTTTTGCGTCGGATTGTTGAGCTCGTTGGCGCTGAGAATGTCGTTGCGATTGGTGTTCGCTCCGCTTCTGCGGAGGAATACGAGGCTCTGCATTTTCAGCGACAGCGGGGGCGAGGGCAAGGCGAGTGGCAAGGTAAGAAGAAATGGAAACTGCGAATTTACGATGCTTGGCGTGTGCGTGAGGACTTGAGAGGCGTGCTTTCAGAATTGGCGAGTGAGAGGAGCGTCGCAGGCAAGAATGCTTATCTCTCTGTGGATGTGGATGTGCTTGACCCCTGTGTTGCGCCTGCTGTTGAGTATCCTGAGCCTTGCGGTTTGAGCGTTTCAGAGGTGCTTTCGCTAATCAACGGCATTTTTGCATCAAGTAATGTCGTCGCTGCGGATGTCGTTGAGGTGAATCCTCGCATGGAGCGGAGAAATCGGATAACAAGCGTGAGCGCTGCGAGAATCGTCATGGAAATTCTTGCCTGCATGCATGAGCAGGAGGAAGGAGAGAAGTAGGGGCAAGGGAAAAAGGGGCAAAGGAAAAATATTTCCGCACCTTAATATTTAGAGGAGCCGTGTGGTAGTCAGGACATCCCTTCGGGCTTCGGACCCGATGACCTGGGTTCAAATCCCAGCGGCTCCGCTTCCTAAGTTAAGGAATGCGAAGTGCGTAAAAGCAGATGAGGGGGGGAGAAAAGTAACAAAGCCAACTCAACAGTGGCGGTGGCATGGCAGTGGCGCTCGCGACATCAAAGTTGCCGTATGCGAAGCCAGCTTAGGCGAAGTTTTAACTCAATATGTGCTTAATGTCCTCTTCTGGATTGCTTACGAGTTGTATTTCGTAGTTCTCCCTCAACACCTTCAGTATTTCGTCATTCACCCAAGCGGGAAGAATAGGACCCAAATAAATGCCCTTCATACCGATTGCGAGAAGACTCCAAAGGATAGCAACCGCTTTCTGCTCCATCCAACTGAGAACTAAAGTAAGTGGGAGTTCATTTATGCCTACACCGAACAATTCAGCAAGAGAATCGGCAATTTCTATGGCAACAATGGCGTCATTGCACTGCCCCAAGTCCATTAATCTTGGGATTCCTTCTATATCACCAAGATTCATGTCGTTGAACCTGAACTTACCACAACCGAGAGTTAAGACAACGGTATCTCGTGGCAACCGTTGGACAAACTCCCGGTAGTATTCCATTTTTTTGAGAGGCGCGTCGCAGCCGCCCACGAGGAAGAAATGGCGTATTTTTCCTTCTTCGACAAGTTGCTTGATTTTATCCCTTTGGGAGAGAATCGCAGACTTGGAGAAACCTGTCGTTAATACAACTTCCCCACGCTCATCCTCAAGTTCAGGCAAAGATTTTGCTTTCTCTATCACAGGAGTATAGTCATATTCGGAAATGTGCTGCACACCGGGTAGCCGAGCGGGTCCTGTGGTGAACATTCTGTCTTTATACTCATCACGAGGGATAAGGACGCAGTTTGATGTCCCAAGAATCGCAACGGGGTATTTTGAGAAAAGTTTTCTTTGGTCAAACCATGCTTTTCCCAGATTTCCGACCAAGTGTTCATACCTTTTCAGCTTTGGATACGCATGAGCAGGTAGAAGTTCGGAGTGTGTGTAGACATTTATGCCTGTCCCCTCGGTCTGTTCAAGTAACGCTTCAAGTGCCTTGAGACCGTGACCAGTAACAATTATCCCACGACCTTTGACGGTGCCTGTTTGCACCTCAGTAGGCTCTGGCTCTCCGTAAGTTTCAATATGCGCCTTTTTTAGAAGCCGCATCGTCCTCAAATTCATCTCTCCCGCCTCAACAGCAAGTCTGATAAATTCTTCTGCGTCAAAGTTAACATTTGTGAGCGTTGCGTAAAAAGCATGCTCCAAAAAAGCATCTATCTCGGTGTCTGTATATCCGAGCTCCCTTGCGTGGTATAGATAGGCTGTTATCCCTTTCATTGCAAACAACAGGTTGTCTTGTAAACGGGCAACCGTAGCATCCTTTCCACACACACCTTTCACAGTGCAACCCGTCCCTTTCGCAGTCTGGGAGCATTGGTAGCAAAACATGTTCAATCTCTCTTTCTCAGCCATTTTAACGCCTCCTTTTCTACCTCCACTTTCTTTTGCAATTCCGCCTGAATTCTGACGAGCATATAAAGTTTGCGGTGCGAAGCCGGACGCCTGAAGCCAGTGAGCGTGTTTCTGCTGTGCGTTCAAAATGTAACAATTTTTTCACACTCTTTTACAATTTCGTACAAATCTTTCATCGTTGAAATTGGACACATTTCCGAACCTTCGGATTGGCGAATTTTCAGACAAGCGCCACATGCAAATATCTTGCCACCATTATCAACGAATTTCCGCATTTGTTCTGTTATCTTAAATTTATCTGTGTCCAGAGACGACACTCCACGCCTTTGCCAAGTAAGAATACCTCACTTCATCACCCTCGCTCAATGCAAAATTTCCAAACCGGAAAGCGTTCCATACAGTTTCAGGATCATCCGAATAGATTATATACCTATTTTCATAGTTTCACCTCCTTATTTGTTTTAAATACGCTTCGTGAGATTTCGCAGAGGAATTTCACCTTGCAAGCATGCTCAACGGCGGATGCGACGACAAAAGCCTCTTCAATCGTGCTTCCGACGGCGAAGCAGCCGTGAGCGTGAGCGATTGCAGCTCTGTGCGATTTCAGTGCGGAGGCGAGGTTTGAGGCGAGTTCAATGCTGCCGGGCGCACCTCCCACAACTGGAATCTCACCGAGCAAGAGAGTGCCTTCAACATCCACAGGCTTCACAACCGCACCCTCGCCGAGAAGCAGCGAAATAGAGACTGCGAAAGGTGAATGCGTGTGAAGGATTGCCTTCGCTTCCGTGTTTTTGTATATTTCACGATGGACAATCGCCTCTGATGAGGCACCGCTCTCTTCACCGCCACCCGCTTCATTTCCTTCTTCCTCAATCCTGACCTCTACGAGATTCCCTTTGTGCAATTCGTCAAGGAAAGCACCGCTGCGAGAAATGAGCATTTTACTGCCCACTCTCACGCTGAGATTCCCGAAGTTCGCATTCACAAGACCTTCGGAGACCGCCTTCTTTCCTATTCTCGCAACCCTCTCAAAAATCTCCTCTAATTCGCTTTCATTCACTTCTGCTTCTCCTCGCCCTTGCCCTTGTCTTCGCTCCATTTTCAGCGGAGGCGATATTTTTAAACGCATGCTTTAATAATAAACTAATAAAAGAGGTGGGGGCTATGCAAAGCGGTATGGAATATGTGTATGCGGCTTTGCTCTTGCACAGTGCGGGTGCGGAGATAACGGAGGAGAAAGTGGCGGCAGTGCTTAACGCTGCTGGAATCTCGGCGGACATGGGCAGAGTGAAGGCTCTCGTTCAGGCTCTAAACGGCGTGAATATTGAAGAGGCTATCTCGCAGGCTCAACCCGCCTTCGCTCCAGTCGCAGCACCCGCAGCAGCTCCGACGGCAGCTCCAGCGGAAGCAGCACCGGCAGCCGAACCTGAGCCTGCGAAAGCGGAAGCAGCGGCGGAAAAGGAGGAGAAGAAGAAAGAAGAGGAGGAAGAGAAGAAGGAAGAGGCGGGCGTGGAAGGTCTCGCAGCGCTTTTCGGATGAAAGCCGAGGCGCACCGCAGCACATTTCGCCCCCTTTCTCCCCGCAATTTATGATGCTCCGGTGGTGTAGCCCGGCCAATCATTCCGGCCTTTCGAGCCGAAGACCCGGGTTCAAATCCCGGCCGGAGCATTCTTTTATCCGCAAACATTAGGCGTAATCGGACTTCAGACTGAGGATATGAGTGCAAAGGTGATATGAAAATGGAGGACAGAAATTCAAATTAACAATTGAACTTGCGCAATCAATGGTAAGGTTTTCATCTATTTACCGGCTTACAAAGGGAAGCAATATTAAATAAATGGAGAAAAATTGAGAAAGAAGTAGAAAGAAGGGAGAAAGTGTTGGATTTGAGGTGCTGAAATATGACTCTGACAGCTGAAATGGGAGCAGAAGAGGCAACATCACACGAATTAATCAAAGCGAAACAAATGGAAATTTCATTGCCCTATTCGGACACTAAATCCGCTTAAATAATTGAAGGAAAAACAAAGAAGCAAAAGGAGGG
>JANPRD010000009.1 GCA_024699715.1 Candidatus Methanophagales archaeon | reverse complement strand
GGGGGTGTTGCGGAGATGTTGAGCGTGAATGAGTATGGGGTTGAAGTATTTGAGGAGATGTTGGACCTTGCGGAGGAACTGAATGTGGAAGCAATTGAGCTTGACAACGGAACAACGGTCATAGATGCGGGCGTTTCTGCGAAAGGAGGTTTTGAAGCGGGTCTTTTTATTGCGAGAATTTGCATGGCAGACCTCGCAGACATCAGATTCACAACATACAACATTGATGAATTGAGTCTTCCTGCGGTAGAAGTGACGACAGACCATCCTGTTATTGCATGTATGGCATCGCAATATGCTGGTTGGAGGGTGAAAGTCGGGAAGTTCTTCGGAATGGGTTCTGGGCCTGCTCGCGCACTCTCAAGGAAGCCCGCAGAACTCTACGAGAAAATCGGATATTTTGACGATGCTGACGAGGCAGTTCTCGTGCTTGAAGCCTCAAAGCTACCTGACGAGGCGGTCACTGCGAAGATTGCGGAAGAGTGCATGGTTGACACTGAAAGTTTGAGAATTGTCGTCGCTCCGACCGCATCCGTCGCAGGACTTGTGCAAATAGCAGCTCGTGGCGTTGAAACAGGCATTCATAAGTTTGAATCCATCGGATTTGACATAAACAAAATAAAGCATGGTCATGGGATTGTCCCAATTTCACCTGTTGTTGGCGACGATGTCAAGTGCATGGGAGCATCAAACGACTGCATTATTTACGGAGGTCGCATGTTTTATGCTGTTGAATATGAGAATTTGGATGAATTGAAGGAATATGTGCGAAAAGTTCCTTCGCTTAACTCCAGAGACTACGGCAGACCCTTCTACATCACATTCAAGGAAGCAGGATTCGACTTCTTCAAGGTGGATGCTGCGATGTTCGCTCCCGCTGAAATCACAGTGAACGAGCTTAAAAGCGGAAAGGTGTTCAAGAGCGGTAAAGTGAACAAAGAGGTGCTTCTTCAGTCAATAGGCGTTGAAAACTTGTGAGGAGGCGGGAAAAGAGCAAACAACCGCTTTTGCTTCTTCTCATTTTTTCTTAATGTCGCCCTGTCTTCTTATTTTTTCCTCTTTTCCACGAAGTAAGTGCCGTAGCCGATGTGGAGGATTTTGTCAGGTGCGAGAGCATCCTTCACTTCAGGTCTGTGCGTCGCAACAACGAGAGTGATGCCCGCATTCCTGCACATCTCTCCGACCTTCCTCGCAATCCGCCTCGCCAAGAGAGGGTCAAGATGCGCAGCAAACTCGTCAACAATAATTAAATTCGGCTTCTCCGCAAACAGAGATGCGATTTTCGCCCGCTCTTTTTGACCCGTTGAGAGCTCTTTAAACTTCGCACGGTAAAGCACAGCATCCGAAAGACCGCAAGTGTTAAGCACCTCAACCGCCATGTTCAAGTCCTTGCACTTACCGAAAACATGCTCAATTACGCTTTCCTCACCAAATTCAGGCTCAAATTCCCCCGGAATTAGCACGGAAGCACGCACATTCTCAGGCATTTTAACCTCTCCCGCATCTGGAGCGAACTTTGCATCATCCAATTTCAGCGCTGCACCCGCAAGAATACGCAAGAATGTCGTTTTTCCAGCGCCACTCGCACCTACAACGCAAACAATCTCGCCGGGATTTATGCGAATGCTGAGATTGCGAAGCACTTCACGCTGAATAAGGCGATGCTTCACTTGAAATGCCTGCAAAACAGCAAGAACTTCAGGCGAAATGCCCTCTAAATCCATCTCGTTGCTGTAAATTTTCGTGACATTCTCTAAAATAATGGGCGATGAAAGCCTCTCAACCCTGCCGTAAGAGGGTTTGCAGAGCCTTCCTTTGTGCTTCTTCGCAAATCTGTCTTTTCTGAGGAATTCCTGAATTTTCCGCTCCGCATCTGCGGTGAGCGGGAAGTAAAGCACGGGCTTTCCGCCACTCGTGTCCCAGAGGTATTTGAAGCCCGCCTTCTCAAAGAAGGGGTTGAAGCGAGCCATTTGGGCAATTACCTCAACGAGATGCTTCTTACGACGCATTTCAGGAACGCATCGCTCTTTAACCCACTCAACAGCGAGGCGAACTGCGAGCTGACCCAAGCCGTCAGAGCGGTAGTCGGGATGAATGACGACACGAGCAATTCTTGAAACAGCGGTGTTGCTCGCTTCTAAAGCACGCCACTTCTCTTCCTCCCAGAGCATCCGCCTCGCTATTTTCTTGCTTCGCCTCTCTTTTCGGAGCTCTGCGAAGATTTCCTTCAGTTCTCGCTCTGGGCTGAATGAAGGCTCAAACCACGAAGGCTCAAAAACGCTCTCTCTTATGTTTCGGACTATTTCACCCGTCGGCAGACGGCGGTGCATCTGCGGGACAGGCGGGTCTATTCGCACATATCCGAGAACTCTCGGCTCGTAACCGCTCCTTTTCTTCAGTTCAAGCAGCAGGAAGCGAGATGCCGGCGTTGAACCCTTTATTTCAAGAATGTGGACATGCTCATCCGTTCCGCATCTCTCGCACAGCGGTTTTGTGTTCGCCTCAATAAGTTCGTGGCACTTCTCGCATCTCCACACCGCCACATATTCCTTCTGCGACGCATAGTGATACTGCTCAAGTTCCGCAATTTCCTCGTAGTCCGACTCGTAAATTGCTTCCCTCGCTCTCAAATCATACTCGTAAAGCGTGTTTAAGTCCAAAGCGTCCCTCCTCTCAAATCTCACCACCTTCTCCCAAACAGGCCAAACCTTTAACTTCCTCTCTCCTCGCTCTCGCTTTTCGCTTTGTTCGCTTTGCCCTCTCTCTCCTTTCGCCCTTTTCCTCACTTTTTTCTTCACCTCGTCGCCCCTCATTTTCACTGCTTTCACGCTCTTCGCAAAACTTGAAAAGCTCGTATTCGTCAAAAAGCAGAATTTCTCGCCCTCCTTCTCGCTCTTTCCCCTCCTCACGCTCTTTCAGCACCTTAACCTCAACACGCTCACCATTCTTCAGCCACTGTGCGACGCTTCCAGACATGTAAAGCGAGAGTATTTGCCCCTCTTCAGTCTCTACCTGAAGAATTCCGAACCAGCGATGCTTGAACCTCGCAGATTTATCGCCAACTACTCGCCCTAACATCACAAATCCTTCATCCTCATCCCTCATCATCTCTCATTCTCATCCTTTCTACTGCTCTCAACATAACGCTTTATTGCCTCCAAAATGCTTTCAATAGTGCTTTTTTCCGGTATAATGCTCACTTCAAGCCCCGCATCTCTGACTGCGGATGCGGTAGGCTCGCCAATCGCAACAATTTTAGCAGCATTCAGCATGCTCAAAACATCGCTCTCAACGCCGAATGCACGGGAAAGCTTCAAAAATGATTTGAATGTGAGGCTTGATGTGAAAACTGCGAATTCAGGCTCAAATTCAATGAGGCGTTCAAAGTCCCGTTTTGCGTCAGCGTCCTCCCTCAAAACAGGCTCGTAAACCGCAATGTCTTCAACGGAAGCGCCGAGCTCCTCAATTTGCATCCGTAGCGAAGAAGAGCCTGCTGAACTTCGCAAAAGAAGCACTTTTTTCCCTTTGACGCCGACGCTTGCGAGCAAACGCACAAGACCTCTTGAGCTGAACTCTTGAGGCACGAAGTCCGCACTTAAGCCCCTTTTCTTTAACTCTTGCACCGTCGCAGGTCCAATTGCAACGATATGTGCAGAAGAAAGCAAATCTCGGAGGTCAAGCCCTTCGCTCTCGCAAATTTCAAATGCAAATCTGACGCCATTCGCACTCGTGAAAACGACAAAATCCACCGCCTTCGCCACTGGCGACGGAGACGCAGAAAAAATATTTTTAATTTCTGGCAGTGCCTCCTTCTTCGCTACGAGCTTGAAAACGGGGAAGCCAAAGAATGCGAAGCCCGCCTGCTCTACCGCCTTTCGTGTCCGCTCAATCGCACCTTCAGGTCGGAAAATCGCCACCCTCTTTCGCTCTTTCGCTTCTTGCGACATTTCTCGCTTCCTCCCCCAAGATTACAGGCGTGTGTGCTTCTCCCTGCGGTAAAATTATATAGCATTCAGAAAACTTTCGCTTCACCTCGCTTCCATCCGCAAGGACGAATGTATGCTCCCTCTTCGTTTTCAGATTTCCTGCCACCTTAGGTAGAAGCGTGTAAGTTGCTCCGCCATCTATGAGAAAACGCACTTCTTTCTCCTTTCCCGCCTCTAACTCTTCCTTCCACATATGTGATGCCCTCCCATGCTCATTCGCCACGCTCATTTCGACAACTGAAAGCAAAAGAGAAGTAAAAGAAGCGAAACGAGAAGCAGTTTGAGAGAACAGGAAACCCACCGTTAATTTTATATACTTTTGTATTTATTCGGAATTAATGGCTGAGAGTGCGGAGGAGAGTGTCAGAAAAGCCGAAACGCCCCTCTCCCGACGCTGCAGTGCAGGAAGCAAGAGAGAAAGCAGAGAGAAAAGCGGAGAAAAAGCGGAAGAAGCGGAAGAAGGGGAAGAAAGTTCGGCTCGGCAGGGCGTTGCATGTGCTTGGTAGTGTTCTTGTAGTGAGGAGTGAGCGTCCTTTGAATGTTCGCAGGGTTCAAAATGCAATAGTTGTTGCGAAGGGAAAGAAAAAAGTGGGCAAAGTTCATGATATTTTCGGTCCTGTTTCAAGTCCTTATGTGAGTGTTAAGATTTTTCAGGGCGTAAGTGAGCGTCGTTTGCTTAAATTGCTCGGTCGTAATGTGTTTATTTTGCAGAGATGAGGAGCGGTGAGAGGCGTAGTGGGTAGAGAAGTGGGAGAAGAGGGGGAGAAGAGGGAGAGAAGTGAGAGAGAAAGAGCGGGAAGGGAGGAGAGAAGAGGCGTGACGAAAAAAAGTGAGCATTTGAGCAGGAAGGAGGAAGAGGAGCGTGAGCGCCTGCAAAGAATCAGTGAGAGGCTTCGGAAAAGGAGGGTGAGCAATCTGCGTAGGCATCGTTTGACGGCGAGTGCGGAAATTGAGCGGATTTCAGCGATGCTTTCAATTCCTGAAAGGATAAAGGAGGAGAGTTTGAGCATATACCAGCAGGCGTGGGAGCGGGACTTGATTCACGGTCGCTCTGTGGAGAAGATGGTCGCCGCTTCTGTCTATGCTGCTTGCCGTCGTAACAGAATTCCGATGACGCTTGATGAGCTTGAGAAGGCGACGAATGTCGCAAGGAAAGACATCGTGAGGGCGTGCAAGGTGCTTGCAGGTCGCCTCTCGCTGAGTTTGCCGCCTGTCTCTCCGATTGAGTATGTGCATCGCTTCTGCGAGAAGTTGAACTTGAAGGGTAGAGTGCGTGAGAAGGCAGAGGAGATTGTGCGTAAAGCACTCGAAAAGAACATTACAAGCGGCAGAGGTCCGCCGAGCATCGCAGCATCCGCAGTCTACATCGCTGCAATCCTCTGCGGAAAAAGACAGACGCAGAAAGCTGTTGCGGAGGTCGCAGGCGTCACAGAAGTCACTCTACGCGTGAGATACAAGGAACTCGCAAGAAAACTTCAAATTGAACTGCACAATTGAATGCATAGCATCACGAGGCGAGGTGTGCGAGACGGCGTGAGGCATGTTTGAGGTCATTCCTGCGATTGATTTGAAAGGCGGTAAGTGCGTTCAACTAAGGCAGGGCAGAGCCTCGGATGTCATTTTCTCAACGGATGAGCCTCCTGAGGAAATAGCGAGGCGTTGGGTCGCTCTCGGTGCGAGGACGCTCCACATCGTTGATTTGGACGGGGCTTTTCGTGGCACTCTCGTGCATTTTCAGCAAATCAAGCGAATTTTGGAGGCTGTGCATGCTTGCTCCTCAAAGTGCAAAATTCAAGTCGGGGGAGGCATTCGTGATTACGAGAGTGCGGAGAAACTGCTGAACGCAGGCGTTGAAAGGGTAATCTTCGGGACGGTTGCGTTTCGTCGTCCAGAGGTTGTGAGAGCGGTTGCGGAGGATTTCTCAAAGCGGCGAGTAATGGTTGCTTTGGATGCTCGTGGCGGCAAGGTTGCGGTGGAAGGCTGGCAACACACCACAGAAATCGGCGTGAGAGAAGCGGCGAAGCACGCAGAAAGCATAGGAGCAGGAAGCATTCTGTTCACAAACATAGATGTGGAAGGCTTAATGCGAGGCGTGAATGTCTCGGCAATTAGAGAGGTTGTTCGTGCGGTGAGCGTGCCTGTCGTTGCCTCTGGCGGTGTCTCCTCTGTTGAGGATGTGCTTGCGGTTTGCGATGCTGGCGCTGCAGGCGTTGTCGTCGGAAGCGCTCTCTACACAGGCAAAATTGACTTCCGCTCTGCGGTTGAGGCTGTCGTCGCTCACTGCTCGCATTGCGACGGATAGAAAAGTGTGAAGTCCCGCTCAGCACAGAGCGAAAGGAGTGGGCGTAGCAGAGAGCTTCGCAGAGCATTCATAAATAACTTGAAATTATTGATGCGACTTTGACGCCAAGAATCAAAAATAAAGCGATTATGAAAGTTTCCAAGCCCGCTTTGAAGCTGATTTGCCTCATTACCAACGCAGCACAGAGGTCAGTCAGGACACAAAAGCCAAGCGCAGCAAATAATCCATATTGCTTGAAGATTAGAACCATCGCTATAATCAATGGAAGCGATATTATTGTCCCTATAATTGCCACATGAATTATATTTGTTTGCGTGGCATTGGTTATAACATTGGTCATTCCCGCCATTCTCGGACACACAATAAATAATGCAAAAGCCACCGATACTATTAATAACTGCTGCATCTTACCCCTTTCATTCCTTACCCTTATTCCCATGCCATCTTCATCTCTTCTTATTCCTTTCGCTTATTTCTCGTAGCATATTTGCGAAGAGGTGGCATATTTGCGAAGAGCGAGCGACGGAGTTTGCGAGCGTCAGGCGTTAAATATTCCATGACACATTAAAGTATCCTTCTTCAGCGGAATCACCACAAATAATAATTTTATACCAGCCACTCTTATTCAGCATGATTTCTTTCAAACCTCTTTCGCCACGAGTAAATGATTTATTCCAAATTATACATTCGCCAGGAGAAACAACTTTCAACTCAATCTCTCCATTATGCAAACTGATGTCGTATCTTAACACTAATTCGGATGGTTTCTCAGCCTCTATCACCTTAGATTCGCTTCCATCAAAATATTTAAAATGATACCGTGTAAAGTTGATTCCGTCACTGCCCCACCACCCAATTTTCACTTCGTATAACTTTGTTTTAGGTTTCAACTGCAGAATTACACCACTAATCATAAGAACACCGAGAATAACTACAATAACCAAGAGTTACTAATGTTTTAGTCTTCATTTTCCTCTTCATCACTCCATTTTTCTTTATGTTTTTGCTTTTAAGCCATTTATTTTGCGAAACCATCCATATCACTACAATAACATTCATACGACTTGCGAAATTTTGGCGAGCGGAAGCAAGGCTCATTCCCTCCCTCCTTTCCCCTCCTACCCCTCCTTTAAAAAGGGAGCGCCGCCGACAGGACTCGAACCTGTGACTATCCGGTTAACAGCCGGACACTCTACCAACTGAGTTACGGCGGCTCAAGTATTTCTACCACAGACCTATATTTAAATTTTGCCTTCTTCTCTTACCTGCTTCGCCTGCTCCCCGCATGCTCCCCGCACCCGCCGAGCGTGTCACGGGCATGTCAAACTCATCATTAGAACCATTCAGAGAGCGTTGCTTGACCCTTCGCAAGCATCTCTTTCTTCCTTTTTCTGCTGCTGCTCCTCCTCTCCTCGCTTCTGCTTTCCTCGTCAGCATCCCCGCTGCTTGCTCCTTTGTCTGCTTCCATGCCTTTGCGTATGCGTTTGAGAGCCTTCGCCACTCGCTCTTCGGAGAAGTCATGCTCCTCGCAAAGAAATTCAAGCACTTTCTCCTCGTCAGGTGGATGCCACTTCAATTCGTAAGCGGATGTGACCTTCGGAGCGAGGAAAATCTCCCTAACTTCCTTGTAGTTTTCAATTCCCGCAGTTTGAATTTTTCCGGAGGCGAGCAGTTTTTCAATACCACCGAACTTCCTCACGAGTTTCAGAGCGGTTTTGGGACCGATGCCTTTTACGCCCTCGTTGTAGTCCGTGCCTGTGAGAATTGCGATGTCAACGAGCTGTTCTCTTGAAATTTTGAGAGATTTCAGCGTTTCTTCAAGCGAAATGAGAGGCAAAGAGCTGTCCTTCTGCAAAGCACTCACGCTCAAATTCCGCAGCAACGAGGGAGAACCGAAGAGAAGAGCGTCGTAGTCCTGCGAAGCAACAAAATGAGCGTCGCCACGAGCAACGATGAACGCCGCTTGAGCCTCGCCCTCCGAAGGTGCCTGCACGATTGGGATGCCGAGAAAAGAGAGCAGACGCTTCGCACCGTTCACGACATCCTCGTCAACACGAGCAGACGCCTTCGCATGTTTCAACGCTTCAGCAGGCGAAATCTCCCTCAACGCCTCCCATTTCAGGCGTTCAGCATCACGACGCTCCTTCCTACGCTGCAAAACCTCCGCCTTAAGCGCAGGAGGCGTGCCGTCAAAAACGAAAACTGGAAGAATGCCCCGCTCTAACAGTTTCGTTACTCGGTAAATTATGCCGGAGAGGTGCGAGGTTATTCTGCCCTGCGAGTCTTTCAGCGGCGTCCCGTCAGGCTGACGAATCGTGCTTAAAAACTGGTAAAGCATATTGTATGCGTCAACTGCAACGATTTTGCGAGAAATCTCTTCAATACGCACCTCCCGCTTCGGCAGGATTTCGCCGATGTCCGCACCCATTTCCCCTTTCTTTCTCTTTTGTTCGCCATGCTTAAAGTCGTCAGTGCGAGCGTGAAGGGTTGAGGGTAGTAGAGGAGAAGATTTAAGTGAGTGAGAGGAGAAGGAGAGAGGAGCGGTAGAGATGAAGGAAGTGGAGGTGCTTGTTGAAGGAGGGAAGGCGACGCCCGGACCGCCTCTTGGACCCGCACTCGGACCGCTTGGCGTGAATGTGAAGGCGGTCGTTGAAGAGATAAACAGGCTAACGAAGGACTACGAGGGCATGCAAGTGCCTGTTAAAGTTAAAGTCACAGCAGATGGGAAGTTTGAGATTTCAGTCGGGACGCCGCCGACATCCGTGCTGCTCAAAAAGGAGTTGGGGGTTGAGAAAGTGACGCCTGAAAATGCCCCCAATCTCTCTATCTCGCTTGAGAGCGTTGTGAAAGTTGCGAGGATGAAAAGGAGGCAGATGCTCGCAAGCTCGCTGAAGAAGGCGGTGAAGGAAGTGCTCGGCACATGCAAGTCAATGGGCATTCGTGTGGACGGAAAAGACCCAAGAGAAGTGCAGAGGGAAATTGACGATGGTAAATACGACGATATGCTGAGAGAGGAGGAGAGTTGAAAACATGGAAATATCGATAGAGATTTTTGAAATAAACTTAAAAGAGGAGGAGAGTTGAAAACATGGAATACCATGTTGAAATTTATTGAGATTGGTTGAAATAGATTTAAATGTGGGACGATGAGAGGTGAGGTGTATGCCGTTAGAGGTTGAGGAAATAGAGGAAGCGGTCAGGAAGGCTTTGGAAGTGCGGAAGAAGCGGAATTTTGTAGAGAGTGTAGATATGGTGATAAATTTAAAGGATATTGACTTGAGGCAGCCGAAGAACAGGCTGAATTTGCGAGTTTTGCTTCCGAATCCGCCGAAAGAGCCGAAGATTGCTGCGTTTGCATCAGGAGAACTCGCATTGAAGGCGAAATCTGCGGGTGCGGATGTGATAGATGCGGAGGAATTGAAGCATATTGATAAGAAAAAGGCTCGTGAGATAGCATCAAAATATGATTTTCTCATTGCATCTGCTGAATTAATGCCTTTAATAGGAAGAACGCTTGGCGTAATCTTCGGTCCGAGGGATAAGATGCCTGAACCTGTTCCGCCGAGTGCTGACCCTGCGAAGATTTTGGAGCGTTTGAAGCGGACGGTGAAAGTGCGCTCAAAATCCACAACGCTCTGGGTGAAAGTCGGAAACGAGAAAATGCCTCCGAGGGAAATTGCGGAGAACGCATACACCGTCATAAGAGCGGTTGAGCGCTCACTTGAGCGAGGCTGGCAGAACATCGCCTCAATTTATGTGAAGACGACGATGGGTCCTGCTGTGAGAGTTGCCTGAAGGCGAAGAGTGGAAGGCAGTAAAGGCTTGGGTGCAAAAGGGGTAAAAGGGGCAAAAGGGGCAAGAGGGGAAAGAGAGGGGTTTTGACGAGGTGTTTGCGATGAAAATGCGAAAGCGGGCGAAGGAGCGGAAGAGGGAGGAAGTTGAGCGACTGAAGAGCATGCTCAGCGCTTACAAAACCGTTGCAATCGTCAATTTCAGGGGACTGCGAGCAAAACAGTTTCAGGAAATAAGGCGAGATTTCAGGGGAAAATGCATAATTCGTGTTTCAAAGAACAGTTTAATAAGGTTTTCGCTGAAGGATAGCGGAGTTGAGGATATGATTCCATATGTAAATGACCAGACGGCATTAGTTTTTTCAAATCTTGACCCATTTGAGCTCTTCAAACTGATAGAAAGTAGCAAGAAGCCCGCACCGATAAGAGCGGGAGCGGTCGCACCGAAAGATATTGTCGTTGAGGCTGGAGAAACTTCACTGCGACCCGGACCTGTCGTTGGAGAGTTGCAGCGAGTAGGCATACCCGCAGGGATTGAGCGTGGGAAGGTCGTCGTGAAGAAGCGGACGGTCGTCGTGAAAGCGGGCGAGAGAGTTTCGCCTGAAGTCGCAGATGTCCTCGCAAAACTTGAGATTTACCCCGTTGAGGAGGGTTTGACGCTTCAAGCGATATATGATAGAGATGCTGGAATCCTATTCTTGCCCGATGTATTGCGAATAAAGCCAGAAGATGTGCTTAAGCAAGTGGAAGAGTGTGCGAAGCACGCATTCAATCTCGCTTTCAACATAAAATATGCTTATCCAACGCATCTAACCGTCGGAAGTTTGCTCGCAGAAGCATCATATTACGCAAATTCTCTCGCTTTAAGCATCAATTATCCGACAAAAACGACAATAAGAGCGCTGCTCCAGAAGGCTCTCGCACAAGCATTCAACCTCTCTCTGAACGCATGCATTTACACGAGCGAGAACATCGCTTTCTTCATCGCAAAAGCGGAAGCAGAGGCGAAAGCACTCGCAGAACGCTTGAATATGTGAGTGTCTTAAGAATCCTTCTCCCTCGTAGGCTGAACCCCAAGATTCTTGAAGCTCGGAAAATTCATCGTGAGAGGCTTCCTTAGCGTCATTATAGTTAATACACTTCTTTTTGGAACAGAGAAATCGCAAAAAAATAGGAAGGGGATAAAAAAATTCCCCCTTACATTTTCAACTTTTCAACTTTCGCTCTACTTCTTCCTACGCAGCACGAAGTATGTGACTGCGAGCAACCCTGCAACTGCGAATATCGCCTCAAAGCCCGGCGTCGGTGAGGGTGAAGGCGATGGTGTCGGCGTAGGTGTTGTCGGCGCAACAGGAGAGACTGTCGGTGAGGGCGTTGGTGTCGGCGTCGGCGTAGGCGTCGGTGTTGGCGAAACCGTTGGTGAAGGCGATGGTGTTGGCGATGGGACTGCTGCTTTTATCTCCACGGTTACTGTATCTGTGTGTCCGTCTCCATCATCAGCCTCAAGTATGTATGTTCCTGGAACTGCATCCGAAGTATCTATTGTCGCTTGAATACACCTATCGTCTTGTGTTGGCCATTCCACCTCTACCATCTCAGCTGGTAGATCCGTAGGTCCTGAAATGTTGAAACTGTTATTATTGTCCCAGGCTCTCTGTTTGTTGTTCCGCTTACATTCAGCGGCTCTCCTACCTTACAGTCTCCACTGGATTCAACTCTGACGTACGCACTTTCCACTTTGAATGTGAATGTTGCACAAATCATCACTTCCCGCCACATTAACTGTATGATCCAAGAGCATGTCTACGATCTGGTCTTGATCCTTGCCGGCAAGGTTCATACATCATTAACGACATCCACGAGCTCTCCTGCTTCAAGGGGATTCCCAGAGGCCACTCCAAATCCCCATACGTGCCATCTCGTCCGGGTGAAAAACTATTGCTATCCACATACCTGTATCAACGCCATCTGTCATCGTTATCTCCTCACTGAATTCATCTTCTCAGTCACAGATATCGAAGTTATGTCAAGACCATTTAAGCACGTCAAGTCCCGGATCGCGATGGATATCCTTCTGGGCCTATCAGAACCAGATCCACATCATCCACGCCTGTCGCAGTTCCCTCTATCTCATAGTCATCACCTTCAGCAACAAATTCCTCTCTTGCTCCACGTCAAGCTCTGGAACCACTAACCTTATGCTTGTTGATCCATCTTCATCATATATTGGCTCAATACGGTTGCCTACCTCACGGCATCTGGTGTGCCATCACGTGCAATCATCTCTATCTATGTAAACCTCTATCGTATACGAACCTACCGTCATACCCTGAGGTATCCCAGTCTACTTCAAATTCCTTGTTCTCATCCACAGGTTCATCAGCAATACAAAGTATGCATCATCTATTACTATGTCAACATGATCTCCAGCACTTATTGTCCTCTTAATCGTGACTTCTTCTCCAATTACTGCACTCTTCGGTATATCAAAGGTCACCTCTGCCTCCTCAACCGTTATGTCACATGATCTTCATCATCCTCTGGCGTCAGGATCTATTCGTCACTGTCCGGACCGTAGTTTCCTATGCAATGGTGCGTCATCTGCAGTTCCAGCTCTGCCATCAGGCCCTACAGTTGACCGGGTTGCGATACACTTTCACGGTATATGTTCTCTCATCCGCATCCGGTTGTATCAATTTTCACTTCAGCGATACCATCATCTCCCGTTTGTACCCATGCAGCTAAATTAGTCTCTCCCGTACTGGATGCCGTTGACGGGATATGCAGCCCCTGCTGCATCTCCTAATACGTCATCTCGCATCTTGACATCTCCAGCCATTCTTATTTCTGGTACTTCTGGAGGTTCTCCTGCGCATCGCTGACTCCAGTGACTATCAAATAGTACCAGTCGTTAGGATTCCAGCTGGATTTTACAGACATGTCTTCTCCTTTACCGACTGTCTTATCTACAGCCTCTATCTCAAGCTCCTCACTGCGAACTGTGAACGAATATTCTGATGACTCAATATCCAGCAGGTTGCATGTGGCTTTCACTGTCTTTACTCGGAATGTGTATTCGCCTGTATCCATATCCGTCAAATCTAATGCATCTGTGTATGGAGGTGGTGTCAGAGATATTCCATCTCTGCTCTCATCTACCGGCGTTCTTGGATCGTCAGCGTCAGGGTCTCCATCAGGTCCCATGACATAAAACGTGGTCCCAAGTGCCAGAAATTCCTAAGAGATTGCCCATCTATGCAAGAACTCTATTCCATCAGGGTCTTTCAACGAGATCTTTACCTGTGCATCTGGTATCTTTCCTCCAAAATTCGGCTCTATTTTGAACACAATCTCTGAACTAGTGGGAACACTTTTCCCCTCTACCGAATCCTGGTCTGCATTATTCAATATTACATCCGCTGTAATCTCCGCATGGTCAATGAATACATAAAAGTCGCCTGCACTCCAACCAGGAGTACCATCCGTATCAGCATAGTATTTCCCCTCCGTTGTCTCAGGTATTGTCATACCTGCTGACACAGTAATAGGAGATGCACCTTCTGTAGGAGTGTCTGGAACCCCTTCTAATGTACCACGTCATCACACATACGGACATCTGCCGTCACCATACTACCGTGTCGAAAGTTCAATCCCTTGCTCTCCAATGTATACTGTATCTCCACTGTCTATTTGATTTGCAGCAGGTCTCTTGCACTCACCATCGGCACTATCGCAGCAAGCACTGAAATCACCAGCATCACTGCAATCGCTGCTCCTGCAATCTTCCACTTCCCTTCCATTTCTCCTTTCATCACCTCCCTTCCGCTTTTCACCTTCTTCTCCCCTTATATATTTTTATGCTTTTCGGTTCTCGGCGGTATTTATAAGGCGCCCCACCGAGAAGCGCCCCCATCCTTGAGCGGATGAGCGTGATGCCTCCATTCCACATCCAAGCACAAAGCAAGAGGAGACAAACACGCCAAGCATCTCCTTTCTCCTCCACCATCCTCTTCTCATTTGAGTTTGAAATGTCCGAAGGAGGTATTAAAAAAACTTTCCCCACCTTCCCCTTCTCCTCAAATACTTCTCTCCTTTTTAAGGCTTTCCTTCTCCTTCGCTCACCTTTAAATCTCCTTCACTGCCTCCACCGACACCCGCCTCCACCACCGCTGACGACGCCGACGACGCTTCTGCCGACGCTCTACGCTCAAGCACCGCCTTTATTTTCTTCAAGCGAGTGAAGTTCTCTCGCTCCATCTCCTCAAGGCGCATCTCTATGTATTTTCTTGTTGCCTTCAAGCGAGGAATCATAATGTATTTGAGGGCATTCACACGCCTCTTCGTCTTCTCAACCTCAGATGCGAGATGTCTCACCGCTTCTTCAACCTCAGCAAGCCTCAAAATCTTCTCAAGCGCCTCTTCAAAGCAGCGAGCGGCATCGTCAAGCGCTGCCGAGCTGTCGTGAATGCTATATCCTCGCTCCGTCGCCCTTCTTACGAGAGGCGAAAATTCAATCATCGGGACACTCACGCCCATCACGCTCCTTGATGCGAACTCCATTTGAAGCTCACGAGGCTTCGCTGCGAAAGCGAGCTGCCTCACCGCATCTTCTCCCATGAGCGCTTTTGCGATTGCGAGATGCGTGAATGCCTCTCTCAACTTCGCCTCAACCTCTTTACGAGCGCTCCTGACCTCGCCCACCACATCCAATAACTCCGCAATTAACGCATCCCTCTTTTCACGCAACAACTCCTCTCCCTTCTCCGCAAGCTTCTCTCGCCTGCTCAGACGGAGCAACTCCATCCTCGTGGGACTCACGCCCTCCAACCTTCCAACCGTCATTACGCACAGCCCCCCTTCTTCCCAGCTCTCCAGCGTCTTTCTCTCTCCGCCTTTTCAGACGCTCGCTCTCCTCGCCCCTCGCTCTCTCTTACGCTCTTACGCCTCTTCGGCTTCGCCGCTCCCTGTTCCTTTTTCAACGATGTAAATGCCGTCTTGGAAGACTCGTGGGTCTCTTCGCTTTATGCGAGTGCATCGCTCAATATTTGCTGCTGTCTGCCCGACTGCTTCCTTATTTATGCCTCTCACGATGATTTCCTTGCCTTTGACCTCAACGGAGACGCCCTCAAGAATCTTCGCAACCCTGCTCTTCTTCTCGCCCAAGAAGTTGGAAATGAGGACGCTGTCCCTTGAGACGCTCACTTGAATCGGGAAATGAGAATGCAATATGCGGAGTTTGTAGTAGAAGCCTTCAGTGACGCCGAGAATCATGTTGCGGATGTGAGCGGCGAAAGTGCCGACAATCGCCTTCTTCTTCCTGCGAGCGGAATCGCTCTCTACAACGATTTCAACACCGCTCCCTTCCGCCGCAGCAGAACCGCTTTCCACCGCTCTCTTCTCTATTTTCACGCCAGGAAAGCGAAGCGAACGCTCAAGCACGCCTTTCGGTCCCGAAACCCTGACTTTTCCATCCTCAATTTCAACGCTGACGCCCGCAGGCACGGGAATGCTGACGCTGACTCCCTCTTTCTTGCCTCTCTTCCTCTTCCGTTCCTCCGTTCCTGCTGTTCCCGCTCCTTCTGATGCGACAGCCTCAACGCCTTCCATGCTCGCCCGCCTCCCTCTTCTACCTCGCTTGCTTTCCGCTGCGTTTTTAAATTTTATTTTTCGCAAGACGCTTGACCTTGCGGTGTGCTGATGCGTGTTATCCTTATTCATTTTTCGCTCTCAGTGGGAAAAGAGGACGGATGCGTGTGCGTAGAGCGAGGATAAGGGATTTGAGCGATGCGGAAAAGGCGGAGATGCGAGGCTTGTCTGAAATAGAGGCGGTCTTCCCTGCGGTGCGTGAGATTGTGGAAGCGGTGAAGGAGCGAGGTGATGCTGCGTTAGTTGAGCTCACAGAGCGATTTGACGGTGTGAAATTGCAACCCAGCGAATTAGAGGTGAGCGAGGCGGAATTGGAGGAGGCGGAGGCGAGCCTTGACCCCGCTCTGAAGAAAAGCATAGAATTCGCAGCGGAAGCCATTCGTAAGTTCCACTTCAGACAGAAAAGCAAGTCTTGGTTTGAAGATTTCGGCGTTGGTGGCGTTGAAAGCGAGAGAGGCGTCGTGAGAAGTGGCAGCAAAGGAAGCATCATTCTCGGCGAGGTTTTCGTCCCGCTTGAGCGAGTGGGCGTTTATGTGCCTTCAGGCTACTTCAGCACCGCTTTAATGTGCGTGATTCCTGCGAGTGTTGCGGGTGTGCGTGAAATCGCAGTTTGCACGCCTCCGCAGCGGAAGGACGGGAAAATCAGCGCTGCAGTGCTTTTCGCCGCTCGCCTCGCAGGTGCATCTCGCATATTCAAGGTGGGAGGCGCTCAAGCGATTGCAGCCCTCGCATTCGGCACTGAAACGATTCCGAAGGTGCAGAAGATTGTCGGTCCCGGTAATGTCTTTGTGACTGCTGCGAAGATGCTCTTGCGTAGTGAGCGTCGCACAGAGATTGAGTTCCCTGCGGGTCCCTCTGAAGTTCTAATTATCGCAGATGCCTCCGCAAATCCCGAATTTATTGCTGCGGACATGCTCGCACAGGCGGAACACGGCACTCACTCAAAGGCAATACTGCTCACTGACGACGAGAGGCTTGCAAACGCAGTGCAAAAAGAATTAGAGCTTGCAGAAGAGCAGGTAGAGCGGGCAGAGCGGGCAGAGAAGGCAGAGAAGGCGGAGGCGAGGGGGAGTGCAGGAGCGAGGCAATTCTGGATTCTGCTCGGAAGCATGGAGGAGTGCGTGGAGTTTGCGAATGAATATGCGCCTGAGCACCTTGAAATCGTTGTTCGTGAGCCTTTTGAAGTTTTGCGAGGTGTGAAAAACGCAGGCTCCGTCTTCTTGGGTGCGTTCTCGCCAGTCGCAGCAGGAGACTACGCAACGGGTGCGAACCATGTCTTGCCGACTGCTGGCTTCGCCTCTCTCTTTTCAGGATTGAGCGTCCATGACTTCATGCGTAGAATGACCGTTCAGATGCTTGACGCCGAGGGTCTGCGTAAAATTAAGGATGCGGTCGTCCAGCTTGCTCGTGCAGAAGGCATGGAAATGCACGCTCGCTCAGTTGAAGTGCGGTTCAAGTGATTTCAGCCCGCTCTAAAACTCGCAGACACGCACACGCTTCCACTCGCTTTATTCGCAGCATGCCTCTTCGCATCATTTCTTTCCATTCTTTTCAGAGCGCCTCAGCACTTTTTTACCCCGCTCGCTCGGCACGATTTCAAGTAGAGCGTCCTCAAAACGAGTTCTCAAAGCGTCCTCACCGAGAAGAAGCACGAGGAAGACTGCGAGTGCAGCGACCTCTGAATGTGGCTGGTGACCCACTGCAACATTCCAGTCTGCGATTTCAAACACTTCACGAGGCACTTTCTCCGCACCGACGACGACCATTAATCTCTGAACTTGACGAATTTCATGCAGAACATCAAGAATATGAAGACCATACATCGTGAGATGGCACACTTTTCCGCCATTTTGCTTCCATTTTTGGAGTGCTTGACGCCAATTTTCCGTTTTAACGAAGAAATCGCCACCCCAGCGTGCGGAAACATCCGAAATGCTGCGCTTTACGCTTTCATCCTCCGTGGAGAGAATCATGCCTTTCGCCCCGAAGGCTCTTCCCGTGAGTGCGACATGCGTCGTCACTCGCTTGTCTCTCTCAGGGCGGTGTCCGAGCCGAAGAATCACAATTTCCATGCCGCTTTTCGCCTTTTTTCTTGGTTTTCGCTTTCTTCTGCTTTCCGCTGTGTTTTCTGTTTTCCGTTGCGACTGCTGAATGCAGTGGGCGAAAGGAAGAGGGGAAAGCGTCGTGATAGCGGGGGGTGGATTCGAACCACCGATCTCCGGGTTATGAGCCCGACGGGATGTCCTGACTACCCCACCCCGCTACTGAAAAATAAGCGAGCATCCTTTAAAAACTTTACTCTGTGGTGGCGTCGACAGGAAAAAACTGGGAAACCTTCCGTTTTGCGTGTTTTAGCGAGCTCACTTCACACCCACACTTCACACAGAAATGGAGAACACGCCGTAAGCGAGGAATAGCGAGGAGAAGAGGATGGCGACCATGTTCATCGCCTTTATAAGCGGGTTAATAGCGGGTCCTGCGGTGTCTTTGAAGGGGTCTCCGACGGTGTCTCCGACGACAGCGGCTTTGTGAGCATCGCTGCCTTTACCGCCGAGATAACCGTCTTCAATCATTTTCTTTGCGTTGTCCCAAGCGGCGCCGCCGTTAGCCATCATAAGAGCAAGCACCAAGCCAGAGACAATCACACCTATGAGGAGACCGCCGAGTGCGACAGAGCCGAGAAGGAAGCCGACTGCGAGTGGCACAACGACCGCAATCAACCCAGGAATGACCATCTCTCGCAGAGCTGCAGCGGTAACGATGTCAACGCACTTGCCGTATTCGGGCTTCGCCTTCCCTTCCCAGAGACCCTTAATCTCTCTGAACTGACGCCGCACTTCTTCAACGACCTTGAACGCTCCTTTACCGACTGCTCGCATCGTCACCGCACTGAAAATGAAAGGAAGCAATCCGCCGAGAAGGAGACCGACAAGCACGAAATGGATTAAAAAGGCTGAATTTATCAGCGGTGAGTCCCACCTTATGCAAATAATCTGAGAAAAGAGCGAGTGCTGCGAGTGCTGCGGATGCGATTGCGTAGCCTTTCGTGACCGCTTTTGTCGTGTTTCCGACGGCGTCCAATTTATCTGTCGTTGCACGCACCTCTTCGGGAAGCGAAGCCATTTCTGCAATTCCGCCTGCGTTATCCGTGATTGGACCGTAAGCGTCAAGTGTGATAATCATGCCTGTCGTTGAAAGCATCGCAACCGCAGCGATGGCGATGCCGTAGAGTCCCAGCAAGAATGCCACTTCAACGCCTGCACCCACCGCTCTTGCGAAAGCGAAAGGAACGAGGAACGCTGCGAGTATTCCAGCACAAATAATCACGACGGGAAGTCCTGTGGAGAGCATACCCACAGAAAGCCCCATTATCAGATTCGTTCCCGCACCTGTCTTGCTTGCGTCTGCAATCGCTCTCACTGGAGCGTGCATCTGCGTGAAATATTCAGTCACTACTATCATTAACGCCATTATCACGATGCCCACAACCGCAGAAATGAATATAGAAAGCGGAATAACACCCGCTCCAAACATCTTAACTGTCACAATATAGAACAAAATAATGCTTAAAACGGCTGAAGTTGCGACACCACGATACATCGCACCCATAATATTCTCTTTCTTGCCCATGCGAACTGTGAAAACAGCAACGATGGATGCGAAAATCGCCATAGCACAAAGAATGAGCGGATATTCAACCGCTTTAAGACCAAAAATTTCATTTAAAATCCCCTTTTTTAAGATTAAACCCCCAATAAGCATCGCAGCAATCGCAGTAACGACATAAGTCTCAAATAAATCCGCTGCCATTCCAGCGCAGTCGCCGACATTATCGCCGACATTGTCAGCAATCACGCCTGCGTTTCTCGGGTCGTCCTCAGGAATGCCCGCCTCCACCTTACCGACGAGGTCTGCGCCGACATCCGCAGATTTTGTGTATATTCCGCCGCCTATTCTTGCGAACAGCGAGATTAGCGATGCGCCGAAGCCGAAGCCGACGACGAGGTCAACAGCGTGAACCGCCCTCTCTGCGTCCAAACCGCCGTATGCGATGTAGAAGAGAGAAATGCCGAGCAAGGCGAGACCTACAACAGAGAATCCCGTGACCGCTCCGCCCCTGAACGCAACTTCAAATGCTCTCCGCAGTCCCGCCGTCTTTGCTGCTTGCGCAACTCTGACATTTGAGCGAGTTGAGACGGTCATTCCGACATAGCCTGCGAGAGCGGAGAAGAAAGAGCCTGCGAGGAAGCCGAGAGCAACCCTTGAAGAATCAAGAAATCCGTGAAATCCCTTCGCTTTTGCGAGTGCAACCGCAAGAATCGCAGCAATCAAAACCGCAACGACGGCA
Source organism: Candidatus Methanophagales archaeon (assembly GCA_024699715.1). GTDB lineage: Archaea > Halobacteriota > Syntropharchaeia > Alkanophagales > Methanospirareceae > Methanospirare > Methanospirare jalkutatii. The sequence continues at coordinate 80,536 of JANPRD010000009.1, read as the reverse complement.
ATTGTTTTAAACTGGCGACGCATGTATGCTGAAGCGCCCTCTTGAATCGCCTCAGAAACCGCATTCATACTTTCGTCTCCTTTCGGCTGCTTCAGCGTCCAGAAGGCGAAAAACCCTGCGAACACGAGGGCGAGAATGCCCGCAAGCGGAGCAAGGAAAAGCAAGCCCGCCATCGCAACCACCTTAATCCCCTCATAAGCCCTTCTTGGGAAGGAGGAGGAATAAAAGTCTAAAAATAGAGGGGGGTAAATCACAGCTGTTCAAGTCGTTGGAATAGCATTAAGTCTTCGGTGCTCAGTTTTTTACCCTCCTTGAAGCGCTCAAGCAAGTCCTTGAGTTTCTTCCTTGCCTCCATTCGCTCCCTGAATGTCCAGTCCGCTCGCATCTTTCGGCGAAGTCCGTCAATTAGTTTGTCAAAGTCTCGCAAATCTCGCTTGTATTTCAGGTAGAGAGCATGTGCCTCGTCAGCAGCACGCTGGGCGTCAAGAAACATCCTGTGGGCTTCGTCAGCCTTCTCTCGCAGCCTGTCCGCTTCTTTGTAGCACTCTGAAATCTTGTCCCTGCACTCATGCGAGAGTTTCACATACTTAAGCACTTCCTCGTGGTATTTGTCCGCCTCTTTTTTGATGCTTTGAGCCTTCTTAAGCAGTTCCTTCAGCTGCTTGTCCTGCTCAAGCACCTTTTGCATCCGCTCAAATTCCCTTCGCAGCGCCGAAATCTTCGCAACTAACTTCCGCTCTTGCTCAACACTCATCACTTCCGTCTGCTGTCGCATCTCTAACTGCTCTATTTTCTGTCGCAATTCTTCAAATGCACGCACACTCGTGTCCATTATCTTCTGCTCTCTCCTTATTTTCTCAACAAGTGCGTAGCATTCTGACGCTTCCTTGTTCAGTTTGTTCCGCTTCTCCTTGAACTCCTCAATTAAACGCTCGTATTCGTCCCTCTGCTCTCTCAGTTTTTTCGCCCGCTCAAGCACTTCTCTCACTTGCTTGTTCAACTCATCCCGCAGTTTCGACCACTTTGACGCTTCTGCGTTAAGCTCCCCCCTTCGCTTCTTAAACTCCTCAACTTTCTTCGCAATTTCCGCTCTCCGCTCCTCAAATTCCTCTAACATTCCCCGTTCTCACTCGCTCCCCTTTTTTCCTCGCTTGCCCCCTCTCTATTTAAATATTTTCGTTTTCTGCCTCCCTCTCTCCTGCCCCCTTCGCTTCACTCCTCGCTTTTCAACTCGCCAACTCGTCAGCTCGCTCAGCTCGTCAGCCCGCCAGCCCGTCAACCTTTCAGTTCGTCGAAGAATGCGTAAGCATCCCCGTCGTCAAATGAGAAATGCACATTTTGGAAATCTCTGCGGAATTCAATCACATCCCGCTTGACATTTTCAGGCGGTTCGCAGTCAATCGCAACCCTGCGCATGAAAACAGCGATTTCAGCCATTTCCCGCTCCTTCATTCCGATGCGAGTGAGCTCTTGGACGCCGATGCGTATTCCTGAGGGATTTTCAGGCGATTTGTCCCAAGGAAGCATGTTCTTATTCACGATAATGTGAGCGGATTCAAGCAGAGATGCGATTTTAGAGCCGCCGCCGAGCGAAGAGACATCCACAGCAACTTGATGCGATGCGGTGAAGCCCTTATGCTTGCACAGCACATCAAACCCTTCTTCGTGCAGTTTCCTCGCTAATGCCTTCGCATTTTTCACGGTTTGAGATGCATACGCCTCACCGAAAGCGAGCATTTCTGCGAGAGCGACTGCGAGACCTGCGACATGGTGCAAGTGGTGGTTGCTCACAGTGCCGGGAAACACCGCATTCTCCAATCTCTCGCTCAATTCATCGTTGTTCCACAGGAGTATTGCTCCTTGCGGACCCGGGAATGTCTTGTGCGTGCTGCTGACGAGGACATCTGCGCCCTCTCGCAGCGGGTCCTGAAACTGCTTTCCCGCAATTAAACCGAGAACATGCGAGCCGTCGTAGAGGACGCTTGCGTTTGCATCCGCTTCAGAAATCGCTTCAACCGCCTCTCTGACAGGATGCGGGAAGAGGAAAAGGGATGCTCCCAAAATAATCATGCGAGGCTTCTTCTCCTCTATCTCTTGACGCATTCTCTCAACATCTATATTCATCTCTTCAGCATTAAAAGGCAAATAATCAACTTTTAAACCCCTAATACTCGGTGCGGAGAACTTTGAATGGCTTATATGACCTCCATCAGGAACGGAAAGAGCCATTATTCTGTCTCCTACATTCGTTAATGCGAATATTGCTGCGATGTTTGCGTTCACGCCAGAAGTGGGCTTCACATTCACATGCTCGGCGCCGAAAAGACGCTTCGCAAGTTCCAAAGCGAGAGATTCAACCTCGTCAATGAACTCACAGCCCTGGTAAAAACGCTTTCCTACATCTCCTTCTGCGTAGCGGTGCGAGAAATCTGATGCGAGAAGCTTCCGAACAGAGAGGCTTGTGACATTCTCACTCGCAATCATCGGCAATGCGAACCTGTAAAATTCGTGATGCCTGCGCACCGCCTCAAAGACACTCTCAACCGCCTTACGCATCTCCTCCTCAAGCGAAAACTCCGACGACGACGGCAACCTCACCACCACCTCTGCTGCTCCGCAACGCAACGAGCAAAATTTCGCCTCCCCTTACTTAAATGTAAATTAAAGACACTCAAACTCGCAACACACTCAAACTCGCAACCGTGAGATTTCCTCCTCACTCGCAAGAGGAGACACCCTCACCTCGCTTTCACCGTCTCTACGCACTGACACCAAAACTTCTGCCCTGTCTTTCGCATCCGAATACCTTGCAGTGAGGCGAGCAGCAACCTCAACCGCCTCCTCAATTTCTTTCGTTTCCCCTGCTTCCACTTCCGCTGGCACTTCCAAAATCGTCACGGGACTGCCAAAACCCCTCACTTCAAGGACAAAATCGGATGCTTTCCTTAACGAAAGGAGTCGCTTGTTCTCCTCTTCGTTCCTTCCGACGATGATTTTGAAGCGTTTGAAGCGGAAATGCCTGCCTACTTTCAGCCTCTCAACATCTCGCAGCGTTACTTCTGCATTATGCTCAAACAAATCTCTCAATTTTGCTGCGAATTCTTTGTAAGTGAGGAGGCAACCGCCAGCAGGCGAGGCAACATTTTCAAGGGAAATGCCGAACTTTCGTGCGAGAGCGAGCTGAATTTTGCGACTGCGACCACGAATCGCAAGCATTTTCCTGCGTTCAACCCAGCCTTCCCGCTCTGGAATCGTAGCAGGTAGCAACTTCGCAGAAAGCGGTCTCAAAACAAGACCTTCCAAGCCCGATTCTCGCTCAACAAGCCTCAAAGCGGTGCGGTGCTGGCTCATCGGTCGCTCGTTGAGAACCTCGCCTGTCACAACGAAGGATGCATTTATCCGCTCCGCAAGCTCTTTCGCCTTCCGCAGCATGAAAATGCGGCAGTCTATGCATGGATTCAGAGCGGAGCCGTAGCCGAACCTTGGGTTGCGAACAATACGCAGGAATTCTTCTCCAGCATGAACTGTGAGCAGTGGAATTCCGATTTGAGAGGCGGAGAGGCGAGCATATTCCTTCTTCTCAGCGACAAACGGAATCTTCACATGCAACCCCACGACGAATATGCCTTGCTCTTTCACGATTTTAGCCGCAAGAACGGAGTCTAAACCGCCTGAAATCAGCGCAATCAGCCTTCATTTTCAGCGAATAACTGCGAAAAATGTCCTTTCTCCATGCTTACGCATCCTTAGTTTTCCCTCACTCTCAAGTATTCGCAGGTATTTCACAACCTCACTCGCATTCAGCCCCAGAGAAGTGGAAATCTCTTCAACCGTGCAAGGTCGCCTGCTCAACAGCGCCTGAACCTCCGATTTCTTCCGCTCCCACTCAACACCACGCACACCACGCACCTGCTCCTTCGCCGTGAAAGCATCGGTCGTAGAGGAGGCGGATGCGGTCGGAATGCTCGGAACACTCGGAATGATTTCGGCAGGCACGCCCTCCTCAAGAAACAATTTCAATGCACGCTCCAAATCTGACTCGCTCAGTGCAGCACATCTCTCAGGAGAAGGACGAACGGGCGTGTTCAACTGCACCTTCTCCGCATTCACTTCACGCAAGAGCCTTGCGAGTGCGAGCAAATGCTCCTCTCCGTCGTTCACACCGCTTAAAAGCATGACTTCAACCCAGATTTCTCCTTTGAAGCGTTTCCTGAATTTCTTCAGACCCTCAACGAGCTTCTGGAGCGAAATGCTCTCGTGAGGTCTGTTCACTCGCCTGAAAATTTCCTCAGATGCGGCATCAAGCGAAGGCAAAACGACATCCGCCCCGCTCAAATCCTCCGCAACTCGCTCATCAAACAGCAGGGAGCCGTTCGTAAGCACTGCAATCTGCGCTTCTGTAAGCTCTCTAACCGCAGAAATCATTTTTCCCAGCGCTTTGTTGAGTGTGGGCTCGCCTGAGCCTGAAAATGTGACGAAGTCAAACGGTGGAGCGTTTGAAAGGTAATCTCGCAACTCCTTCACAACGACTTCGCAAGGCACATATTCCTTCCGCTCCACAGTTTTTTGCGTTGTCCTGCCGAGCTGGCAGTAAATGCAGTCAAATGTGCATGTCTTGAACGGCACAGGGTCTATCCCTAAAGAGCGAGAGAGCCTCCTTGAAGGCACAGGTCCGAAAACATGCCTCACGAGGCTCGCATGTTTGCTCGTCCTCTCACCTCTGCCCCTACTGACGCTTCCTCTTCGCTCCATTCAGAGCACCTTAGAGAGCTTCGTATTCAATTTCTCTGCCGACGCAATTTTCAACGAAATCCGCTCCGAACGCCTGTTTGAGCAGAGCGGTTGCGACTTCACCTGTGCAGTGGCAGGGAGCGACCTTCCGAACGCCGAGCCTGCGGAAAGCGTGCGTGACATCCTTTGAGCCGAGGTGGAATCCGCCGAGAGCAAGCAATATCTCGTCGTTGAACGCTTCTTTCGCATAACGCAAAATATTCACGATGCCCGGGTGTGCGCATCCCGTCACAACGACCAAGCCTTTCCTCGCTCTCAAGACGAGTGCTTGCTCCTTCGTCCAAGTGCCGAGCTCGCCTGTTGAGAACGCATTACCGAGAATTTTCTCAGGGGAGTGCGGCTGAACCTCAACGACCTCAGAGACAGCATCAGACGCCGAAAGCTTCTGCTTGAAACCCGAAGAGAAAGAGCAGGGAACAAATACACGCACTTCTTTCCCCGCTTCACGCACCGCTTCCAGAAATGCAGAGACACCGCCGGTGTGGTCCCAGTGCTCGTGAGAGAGGACGAGTGCCTCAATTCTGCTCAAATCAACGCCCAACGCTCGCATGTTTGAGAGCAGTGTAGAGCCTTCTCCTCCCGTGTCAAATAGAATTCTGCGGTCAACGACGCAGGCGAAGCCCCATGCCGACTTCAAGCCATGCTTGCAGGATTTGTTGTCGTAAACGGTTAAAATACCCATTCCACGCCCTCCTTCTCTCTCAATTCTCAAACATTTGGCTCACGCACTTAAATGTAAGCACGCTTGAGCATGCTCTCAGACTTCTCCTCAAATTCCTCAAGCGTTTTAGGCGATGCACTCGGCTTCACTTTCTTGAAAGCCTCCTCAAAATGCTTCTTCCGCAAGACGATGTTCTTTGAGGCTTCCCGCATGTGTTCTGTGTCTGTGCCTGGCGGGAAAGAAGCCAAGAATTCACGAATCGCAGCCATCACCGCCTCACGAACAATCGCAGCGATGTCCGCACCGACATATCCCTCCGTTCGCTCCGCAAGTTCATCCAAGCTCACATCTTTCGCAAGCGGCTTGCCTCGCAAATGCACCTCAAATATCTTCTTACGAGCTTCTTTGTCAGGCGGTTTCACATAAATCAGCCTGTCAAAGCGACCCGGACGGAGCAAAGCGGGGTCAACCATGTCGGGACGATTCGTCGCTGCAATCACAACAACATCCTTTAACTCCTCAATACCATCAAGTTCAGTGAGCAGTTGCGAGACCACTCGCTCCGTCACATGCGAATCGTAGCCCATTCCCCGCACAGGTGCGATTGAATCTATCTCGTCAAGGAAAATCACGCATGGCGCTGCCTGCCGAGCCTTCCTGAAAACCTCACGAACGGCACGTTCCGACTCGCCCACCCATTTGGAATTGTGAAGAATCAAGGGTAATTCCCCGCCGACGAATGAACCCGCTTCAGTCTCAACATCAAACATGATTTGAGGTTCCGCCCTCTCCTTCGCTGACACACGCACCCAACTCAAATCGCCATTCGCCCTCTTTTCGCCCTCTCCGCTGGCTCTACTACCGTAGCCGAGCAAGGAAGAAGCACCGCCTTTCCTGCTGCTGTTGCGGTCAATCTCCTCATTATAGATTATGTGTTTGAACCGCAGTATTTCATCCTTTCCAGAGATTGTTACGATGTGTATTCCGCCTTTCCGCTCACTATATTTGCTCTTTATCCCTAACTGCGTGAGCAAATAGACTATTCCCGATGCTAATTCCTTGCTTTTCGTCCAATATTCAATTTTTCTGTCGCCGACATGTCCATCTCCTCGCCAGAGACCTCGCAAGAAACCCGCAATAACCTCCGCTGATGAACTGAAAATTGAAGATGGAACGGCAATTTTATCGCCCTTCTTGCCTCCCAGACCTTCGGATGAGCGGGAACGCATGCTCTCGCACTCTCGCCTCACAGAATTGAAGGCTTCGGCAGCACGGATTGAGAAGCTTCCCTCGCTGACGAGGAAGCCGAGGAATTCCGCCTCTTCTCTGCTCTTTACGCTTGCCGCATGCTCCTCCTCTCCGTCAGCAGCGAAAATGCCCAATTTCGCAGGTATCGCCACCAAATCCCCACACTCCAAATCTTCAGCACGCTTCCACACGATTTTATTTTTTGAGAGTGAGAGGAATGGCTGATTCTTTGACACAACAATCTCGCTGTTGTTCGTGAATGAAAGCTTGTAACACTCGGAAACGAACAATTTGTATATTCTTTTTATCGCAGTCTTCACAATTTTCCCATTCTTAACGCCGAAAGAGAATACAGGCTCCTTAAGTTTGAGAACTTCAAATCCTGCTTCTTCCGCACTCACTTCCACTTCCGCATGCTCCTTCATCGCATTGTAGAAATCCTCAATGCGTGCCAGTCCTTTGTCTGTGAATATTGGCGTCTCTGCGGAGACACAGAGCAGTTCAGGACCCTTTATTGAGATGAAATTCGCCTCGCTTTCATTCGCAACCGCTTTAGCGAGCATTGTTTTTCCTGTTCCGGGCGGTCCAAAGAGCAGAATCCCCTTCGGTGGCTTCGTCTTCATCCTCTCAAACACATCAGGAAACTTGAGAGGCCACTCAACAATCTCTCGCAATTCCTTCTTCACATCCTCTAAATCGCCTATGTCGTCCCAGCGCACATTCGGCACTTCAACGAAAACCTCCCGCAGCGCAGAAGGCTCTATGTTCTTCAGTGCCTCCATGAAATCCTCCCTGCGAACTTCAAGCCTCTCCATCACCTCAGGCGGAATCTCCTCCGCTTCAATGTCTATTTCTGGCAGTATTCTGCGAAGGGCGTGCATCGCAGCCTCCTTGCAGAGCGCAGCAAGGTCCGCACCAACAAAACCATGCGTCAGATTCGCAATCTCTTTCAAATCTACATCTGAGGCGAGAGGCATTCCCCTCGTATGCACCTGCAGAATCTCCTCACGACCATCCCTGTCCGGAATTCCTATCTCAATCTCTCTGTCAAAGCGACCCGGACGGCGAAGAGCGGGGTCAAGTGCATTTACTCTGTTCGTCGCTCCTATGACGACGACTTGACCACGAGCCTCCAAGCCATCCATCAAAGCCAAGAGCTGAGCAACGACCCTACGCTCCACTTCGCCATGCGTCTCTTCTCGCTTCGGCGCAATCGAATCTATCTCGTCTATGAAAATGATTGAAGGAGCGTTCTTGCGAGCCTCCTCAAATATCTCACGCAACTGACGCTCACTCTCTCCGTAATACTTGCTCATTATTTCAGGACCTGAAATTGAGTAAAATGATGCTGCGGTTTCATTCGCAACCGCCTTCGCAATAAGCGTTTTTCCCGTTCCAGGAGGTCCATATAGCAGAACGCCCTTCGGCGGCTCTATGCCCAAGCGCTCAAAAAGCTCGGGATGCCTCAGAGGAAGCTCAATCATCTCCCTAATCAGCTGAATTTCCTTCTTAAGACCGCCGATGTCCTCGTAAGTCACACGAGGAATCTCAGCTCCCTCACGAGCCTCACGCAACACAATCTCCGTCTCCAAATTCGGTATGACCGTTCCTGAAGGGACAGTGTTCACGACCTCAAACGCAATCGGAGAGCCGAGCAAATCTACTCGCACTATTTGACCCTTCGTCAGCGGACGACCTCGCAAAATCCTCGCCAAGTATCTTTCGCCTCCCGCAATCCTCACGGGTTGCGTCGGCTGTAATACGACCCTTCGTGCTTCTTTCGCCGTTGTCTTGCGCACTTTCACCTTGTCATCTATTGCGACACCCGCATTTCTCCGTATATTGCCGTCTATGCGAATGACTGATGGGTCTCCTCCGAGCGGATCAGGCCATACAATCGCAGTTGCGACCTTTTTACCCTCTATTTCAATGACATCTCCGCTCTCTACGCCCAACTCTCGCATCGTCTCCCTGTTCAGAATCGCCATTCCCGCATTCGCATACTTGCGAGGAGCATCCGCAACACGCAAAACTAACTCCTTCTTCTCTCCTCTCTCACTGCCACTCCCTTCTATTCTCACCATGTCCTCTCACTCCTCTTTTTCTCCCCCGCTCCGCTTATCGCTCCCCATCCCATTTCACTAAAATTTTCCTATGTCTTATATTCTACTTTCTCACATTCACTAATCCTCCTTCAATTTTCTTCAACTTCTCATCTACTTTCCTGCCCTTTCAATTTCACTCTTCAATTCATATAACTTGTTCAACGCTTCTCTCGGCGAAATCTCGTCCAAATGAAGCGATTTTAACTCCTCAAGCACACGCATCGCCGCCTCCCGCTCCTCTCCCGCTTCTTTACATCTTGCATCTCTCCTTATGCTTTCACTCGCTTTCTCCTCGCCTTCCTCCCCCACGCTCCGCTCTCTCGCCTGCCGAGCCTCAAGCATTTTCAGGACTGCTTTCGCATGCTCAATGACTTCTTCAGGCAGACCTGCGAGTTCAGCGACTTGAATGCCGTAGCTCCTGCTCCCTTTTCCCTCTTTCACCTTCCTCACGAAGAAAATCTGGTTGTTGCGTTCCTCCACAGAGACGAAAAAGCATTTCGCATGTTCAAGCGAAGAGGCGAGTTCTGTGAGTTCGTGGAAGTGAGTTGCGAAAAGCGTCTTCGCCTTCACCTTTTCGTGCAGGTAAGAAGCAACCGCCCAAGCAATACTGAGACCGTCAAGCGTGCTTGTCCCTCTGCCTATCTCATCAAGAATCACTAAACTGCGAGCAGTCGCATTATTTAATATGTTTGCGGTCTCACTCATCTCAACCATGAACGAACTTTGACCCATTGAAAGGTCATCATAGGCGCCGACACGGGTGAAAATGCGGTCAACGATGCCAATTTTCGCATAATCAGCGGGAACAAAAGAGCCTATTTGAGCGAGAAGCACGATCAGAGCGATTTGCCTCAAGAAAGTGGATTTTCCGCTCATGTTCGGTCCTGTTAAGATTATAAGTCTGTTCTCTTCGTTCAGAACGACATCATTAGGCACGAAATCCTCAACCTGATGCTCAACAACGGGATGGCGACCTCCCCTAATGACAATTTCAGAGCCATCGTCAACTTGCGGACGGCAGTATCTGTTCGCAGATGCAACCTCTGCAAATGAAAGAAGCATGTCTAACTCCGCAATCTTCGCCGCTACTGACTGAATTTCACGGGCATACCTCGCAACTTCCCTGCGAATTCGCTCAAATATCTCGTATTCAAGCGCCTTTATTCGCTCTTCCGCACTCAAAAATTTCGCCTCAAACGCCTTCAATTCCTCAGTTACGAAGCGCTCAGCATCAGTCAGCGTCTGCTTTCTGATGTATTCACGGGGAACTTTCGCCGCAAACGCCTTCTTAACCTCTATGTAGAAGCCAAAGACCTTATTGTAGCCGACTTTAAGTTTTATGCCCGTTCTCGCTCGCTCCCTGCGTTCAAAATCTGCGAGCCACTGCCTGCCCTCATCGCTTAATCCTCCGCAATTCATCCAATTCAGCATCAAAATTCTGCTTAATGATGCCACCTTCTTTCACAGTTGTGGGAGGTTCTTCAACTATTGCACGCTCAATCAGTTCAACAACCGCCGAAAAATCTCGCAGAGAGCGCAAAATCTCCCTTAATTTTTGAGACTTGCACTTCTTCAAAGCCTCTCGCAACTCGCTCAACTGCTTTAAAGATTTCTTCAACGCAACTAAGTCACGAGCGTTCGCACTGCCGAGAGAAATTCTTGCGGTTATTCGCTCCAAATCGCTGATTTCACGCAGAATCTCTCTCAACTCCGCTCTCGTGAGAATATCCTCGTGAAGTTCGCTCACAGCCTCAAGCCTTCTGTTTATTTCAGCGACATCCTTCAAAGGAAAACGCAGATTCCGCTTCAAAAGGCGAGAACCCATGCCCGTGAGCGTTTTGTCAATCACGGAGAGTAGCGTGCCTCTTTGAGAGCCATCCCTTATGTTCTTGAAAATCTCAAGGTTGCGAAGCGTGATGCTGTCAACGACCATGAAATCGCTGATGAAGAATGTTTTTGGCTTTTTTATATGCGTTAAAACTCTTTTTTGCGTGTCTATTAAGTAAGAAATCAGGGCGCCAGCGGCGGAAATCGCAGCTTTCATGCCCTCACAACCGAAACCTTCAAGCGAAATCACGCCGTAAAATTTGAGAATGCGTGAATACGCCTCTTCATAATCAAAATAGAAATCGTCGTAGCGGGTTATTGCGACATTCTTTGCCACATCCTCAATAAATGCATGCTCAAGCGACTGTGGGACGAGGATTTCAGCGGGCTTCAGACGCTCAATCTCGCCTCGCAGCGTCGCATGCTGCTCGTCATCGCTGAACTCCGTGAGGAAGAACTCGCCTGTTGAGACATCCACGAATGCGATTCCAGCCTTTGAAGCGAGGATGTTCAGGGAAAGCAGGTAGTTACTGCTACGCTCCTCAAGCAAAGCATCTTCAATGACGGTTCCGGGCGTGATTAAGCGGACGACTTCACGATGCTCTATGCCTCCTTTCACTTTCGTTGAAGCGGTGGATGTCGCATCAATCTGCTCGCATATTGCGACCTTGTAGCCTCGCTCAATCAACTGACGGATGTAAGGCTCCGCTGCATGATGAGGGACGCCAGCCATCGGAATTCTCGCCTCTCCTCTACCTCTTGAGCCTCGTGAGCGTGAGGTGAGTGCGATTCCAAGCTCTTTTGATGCGATTCTCGCATCTTCACCGAAGGTCTCGTAGAAGTCGCCGACCCTGAAGAAAAGGATTGCATCCTTGTATTTCTCCTTTATGCGAAAATATTGACGGAGCATGGGCGTCAGTTCCACGACAAATCACCCCTGATGCTTTTATATGCAGAAAAGAAAAATGGAGGATGGCTGAAGTAAGGGCCCGTGGCTCAGCATGGATAGAGCACCGGCCTTCTAAGCCGGGGATCGCGGGTTCAAGTCCCGCCGGGTCCGCTCGCTCACGCTTTACATTTTTGGGGGAAGAGTAGGAGATGAACCGAATAATTGCTCGGACATAAGTATCCCCGCTCCTGCACAGATTGCTCAACCCAACACACCTTTATACGATATGATCAGATTTTGGGGTAGAAAACCGCACAATATCGTCTCAAAGTATATTGAACATTATACAATGAGGGAGAAATAGTATTAGATCCTTTCGCTGGATGTGGAGTATCAGTAATCGAAGCTGCGAGATTGGGCAGAAAAGGGATTTATAATGATTTGAATAAGCTTTGTCATTTTATAGCACCACTCTTTTCTGGTAAATTACGTATTGCCGATTCCAAGAGGGACGGAAGAACTCAAAATCATTGCCTAGGTATCGCAAATTGTATTATCCCTCGTCCGAATCTGTGACGGGTAATTTTGATCTTCTACATAAAATCCAAAGCGAATGTATGTGCGCTTTCCTTGATGTTCAAATGCTTCTGGCTAGATTGTATGACCACGTCCATTCCTCACACCATCCCAGAATCTTGTAGGCTTTTCCAGCATATTATACCCAAATTTTGAACTAAGTATCCAAATAATGAGCGATTCCATACATATAGACCCGAACTGAAAGTGTTGATAAACTATTCACAAAGAGAAATTTGATTGCCTGTCTATTCTAAGACCTGAACTAATAAGTGAAAATGAAATAAAGAGACTTTTTCTTTGCTTGCTACATATTAGAGTGCAGTAACATGAAGACGAATGAATAGGTGGGCGAAAAAACTATGTAATCCGTCCGAATTTTCTCGAATGAATGTTTTTCATGTTTTAGAAATAGGTTCAGAAAGATTGTGGAGGGTAAAAGGAGGCAACCTCGCTCAGAGGAGAAGCATTATTTTTGTTCAATGATGGAGAAGATTGCCGTTAAGGATAACTCTGTGGATTATGTCTTTACTGACCCTGAGTATGGAGAGTCTATTCCTATTATGAGTTGAGTTATATGGCTTCTTGCTGGCTCGGATTAAATAACGATTGGAAGAATGAAATTGCAGTGCATCCGCATGGAATGGTGCCGAAACCTCGCTGAAAGCTTTTCCGGCATGTTTCTCTTTAATACGATTTTCAATGCAATATAGAAAAGTTGTATATCCCCTAACAGGAGTCAGTAATCCATTGACACAGGGCGTAACCTTAGCCAAAACGTGTCTTCTTCACTCATATACCTGTGTACATCTTTCCTGCTTTCCTGATTTCTTTGACCACCATTATGTTGATGTGATTTGGTGGCGTCCCAACTGCGTATTTCTAATAGAAGTGGAAAACACGACAAATCCGAGAATGGGGATATTAAGAATGGCTAATATTATGGAAACAAAGGAGCTTCGTGCAGAATTAATTACAGTTATACCCGATTCTAAGCTTAATACGCTGAAGAGATGTTATGAAGAACCTGCAGTAAGGAAACTTTTAAGAGGTCAAATAGTTAGGTATCTCACATACTCTACGCTTATGAGTAATATTGATTATATCAACGAGCTGGACGATTTCATAAGCTTGTGTGATAAAGTTGCTTAGATGCCTACACTAATGCTGTGCGCTATATAAGTTACGACTCATAACCGCTAAAGAAGCAGGATACCTCTTAATCTCCTGTTTCCCGCTCGCACATAGGCACTTAATTGCTCACGCGCCCGATTACTCACGCAAAATCTCCTCATATTTCTTCTTCCACGCCTCCACTTCCTCTTTCGTCACGACATCAATGGAACTTCCCTGAAATTCGCCCTCAATAACGCCCATTTTCTCCTCCATCCAGCCCTCAACCTCTAAAAGAGCGCCTCTTAAAGCGTCAAGAACATCCTCAGATGCCTTCCAGAGACCTCTTTCATGCGCCTCAATCAGCCTTCTTCCTATTTCCTCAAGCGCCCAGGGGTTTTCACGCTCAAAAAACGCCCTCATTTCGTCGTCAAGCACGAAAGTGCGAGCAATTTCATCAAAAATCCAGTCATCCACCTCCTCTGTCGTTGCTTCCCAGCCGTAAACTCTGCCTATTCTCTTTGAAATGTCTCCTGCTCCCTTGTATCCGTGCCTTTTCATGCCTTCAATCCACTTCGGATTCAGCAGTTTCGTGCGGACAACCCGCCTAATTTCATCCGCAAGCGTCCTGACTTCAACATTTTCTTCGTTGCGAGTGTCTCCATACAGGGCAATGACATTCTTTCCTGAGATTTCACGGGCAGCAACCGTGAGACCGCCATGCGTGCTGAAGTAGCAGCAGCACCCGAGCATGTCATACTCGTCGGTCGTCGTCTTGTTGAAAGTCGCAGAAACGGTTTTCAGCTGCGATTTGAGTGTTTTATGGGCGGGTTCGCCGAACATATTTTCGCCGTAAGCGTAGCCGTTCCACACGATGAACACTTCCGCCAAGTCCTTAGGCGTCTTCCAAGCGGATGCATACACCGCAAGATTCACACCGCTCCCGTAAGTGCCGGGCTTTGAGGAAAATATCCTCGCATACTTCTCCGCTCCTTCCGCTCCTCCTGCTCCTTCGCTCCTTCCGCTCCTTTCACTCCTTCCGCTCTTTCAGCGTCTTCTGCATGCTTCCTCAAAAAGTTCAGCGAAGGAGGCTCTTCAAGTGCCGAAACCGCTCTTATCGCTCTGTCTAAAAACTCTATGCAATTGTAGAAGCAGTCACGGATGATTCCGCTCACTCTCACCGTGACATCTATTCTCGGTCTTTTGAGCTCTTCAAGCGGAATGATTCTGAACGAATGAACTCTTCCGGAGGCATCCCAAACAGGCTCAACGCCAATCAGGTAAAGAATTTGAGCAAGTTGCTCGCCATCCGCCCACATAATATCCGAAGCCATCCAATACATCGCAATATTCTCTGGAATCTCGCCACACTCCTCTTCATATTTGCGAAGAAGAGCATCCGCAAGCCTCTTTCCGACTTCCCACGCAGCCTTCGTCGGTATTTTGAAGGGGTCTAACGAGTAAAAATTGCGACCCGTCGGTAGCACTTCAACCTTACCTTTCGTTATTAATCCCGAAGGTCCAGGCTCCACATAACCCGCATCAAGCCCGTGAAGCAACGCTCCCATCTCGTCAGTGGCATCCAACCTCGCTGAAATCTCCTCACACTTCTCCTTCAATCTCAAAATCTCCTCGCCACCGCTCAAAACAGCATTCATTTCGGCAATTTCCGCACCATTCCTCACCGCTCAGAAACCTGCGCAGAATCCCCTTCGCAATCTCGTCAGCTTCGGCAGCAGAACCCTTGCGAAGCGCCTTCCTGAAATCTCTGCGTAGAATTGCGTAAATGAAATTCACCTTCCGCTCACCTTCAACCTTCTCACCGAAAATGTGCATCCCGTCGGGTATTTGAGTGTCGTAAATGCGTGAGAGTGCCCTGTGAATCGCATCTAAAACAGCATCAAATTCCTCTTCTCCGAAATCTTCATCGTTTTCGCACACCTTTCCGCATCTTTCACCGACTTTTCGCCTCAATTCATTCCTTATTTCATCAAAAAGTCTCGTCTTTCGTAGCAATGAAATAATTTGTTTCCGCAACTCGCTCTCACGAGCCTTGTTTTCACCTTTCACTTTACGATATTCTGCAATCGCATCCTCAAGTTCCTTCAGCTCGCCGTAAAGTCCGCTCTCCGTGAGAACCGCCTGCATATGGTCAACAAGTGTCGCATAACTTCGTCGCTTCGCAATTGTTCCCTCAGGTGGATTATCCGAGTTGTAGATGTAGAGGTGAGGCAAATCGCCTATCGCAATATCTGGGAAGCAGCGCTCCGAAAGCCCAACGGACTTTCCGGGCAGGAACTCCAGGTTTCCATGCGTGCCGACATGCACGACGACATCCGCATTCTCCTCCAAATATTTGTAAGTTGCGAGATATTGGTGAGGCGGTGGCACCTCAGGGTCATGCAAAATCTTACAAACTTGACCATCGCACCTCGCACCCGCACACCCTCGCTTAGGCTGAACGCAGACGATTGCATTCCCGAATTTCAAGCCTGTTACCACCAATTTACCTTCAAAGACCATCGCATTGCCCGGAGGTTCTCCCCATGCTTCACAAACTTTCTTCCGCACCTCTTCATCCAAACGGTTGAACCATTCCTCATATTCCTCCCTGCTGATGAGAGCGAGAGCTCCACCCTTCTTCACGATTTCCTCAACTGTCGTCCACCTGAACTCAGAAATCGCCTTACGACGCATGATTTCATCAATTAACGCCTTTCCATTCTCAGGTGGGTTCTCAACCGCATAGCCTTCCTCTCGCATCCGCTTCAGAATGCGGGCAACACTCTCTAACGCATCTAAATGTGAGGCACTTCCCACCGTCGCCTCTACGGATGCACAGGGCTTGTTGTGCAGGATAAAAGCGACTCTCCTCTCCGCTTTCGGCTTCTTTCGCAGTTCAACCCATTTCTTCACCCTGCGCACAATCTTACGAACTCTTTCATCCACAGGAACATGCTTGCTCTTTTCCGCTTCATCGCAAGCTCCCACAACTAAAGGCTCTATTAAGCCCTCAAATTCGGGCATCGCAACGCTCCATCCGACCTCCGCAGCGCTCAAGCCGTGAGGGTCTTCACGCCACTCCTTCGCTGTCTTGTAGTAGAGCAGCACAGGGTGGAAAACAGGCACATCCAACTTCTTCAGCACACTCACCGCACCTTCAACCGTCGCAAGAAAAACAGGTTGAAGATTCACGAGAGCATCCACTTTCCCGACAAACTCTTCAATGACTTCCCCACTGGTCTTCGCACCCGCCTCTTTGTCGCCCATTCCCGTGCAGAATGCGGAAATCACAGCGAATCCTTGACGCTCAAACTCACGAATCAGCGCATCCACAACTTCTAAATCTTCGTTCAAAAAGTAAGTGCGGTAGAATAGAATGCCTACACGAGGCTTACGCTCCACTCTTACATCCGACGCTGCCTGCTTCTGCCCCTTGCTTCCTTGTGAGCGTGTGGCATACCAGGAAAGGTAATCTTCAATGCTACCGAACACGCTTTCCGCATCTGGGTGGTAAAATCCCTGCCAGCGCTCTTCTTTCGGCGGCTCATACGCCCATTTCTCGCCGCTTGCACCAAGAATTTCGCTCACGAGAAACTTCAGCATGTTCAGCACATTCTCGTAGCCACCTTTGACGAAGTATGCGTTTGCAGTCGCAACGACTTCAGGCTTCACATTTGAAAGCGACCAAAGGGATGTGTCGTAGCCCACAGCGACCGCAGGCACATGAATTTTCTCCAACGCAACCTCAACCGCTGACCAAGCGTCCTCATGCGAAGGATGCAGAAGCACGAAATCCGCACGCTCAAGCGATTTCAAGCATTCATCCAAACGCTCTCGCAAATCCTCACGACTCCACGCAACTAAATCTATTTGCAACGCCTCACACGCCCGCCTCAAAAGCGAGATGTCAGCACGCCAGACTATCGCAACAAGCCTCATCCCCCTCTCACCTTTACACCTTTCTTCTTCTATTCCCCTTTCCTCTCACTTATTGCTCTTATTTTCTTAAATTTTTGCAAAATAAACGGAATTAATAATATGGACGGATGGGCAGAATGAGAGGTTTCCCGTCTTTCCCGCACAAGACTTCGGCTTCAACGCCGTAGACTTCACGAATATTCTCAGGCGTCAGCACTTCCTCCGGCGAACCAACCGCAAAAATCCTACCTTTGTGCATCATTATCACCCTATCAGCATATCTTGAAGCCAAGTTCAAGTCGTGAATCGCCATAATCGCAGTTATTCCCCTCTCATTCGTTATACTTTTTATGATATTCATCACCTCAAGTTGATGTTTTATATCTAAATTTGATGTAGGTTCGTCCAAAAGCAGAATTTCAGGCTCTTGAGCGAGCGCTCTTGCGATGAAGACCTTCTGTTGTTGTCCTCCGCTGAGTTCGGTGATGTCTCGCATCGCAAGATTTTCAATTCCGAGCATCTTAAGCGTTTCAAGCACCTTTTCTATGTCTTTCTCGTTGCATTTCCATGCGAAATGTGGGCGTCTGCCCATTAAAATGACATCAAAAACAGTGTTTGGGAACACTTGATGCGTGCTTTGAGGAACATATCCCATCTTTTTCGCTATCTCCCGCCTGCTCATCTCCTCTATACTCTTACCATTTACCATAATAACGCCCTCTTCTCGGCTTCAAAATGCGATTTATGCACCTTAAAAGTGTTGTCTTGCCCGCACCATTCGGACCTACGATGCTGAGCATCTCTCCCTGCGGTATTTCTATGCTGATGCCTTTCAGCACCGCCTCGCTTCCGTAGCCGAATTCCACGCCCCTTATTCGCAACCTCACCATCTCTCTTACTTATGTAATAAAAATGGCTAAATTAATTTTCTTTTTTTCTCTTACTCTGAAATTTTTTAAAACGCAGTCAGGAGCATCGTTCTCACGAGCAAGGGCAGTATTTTGCCTCTTCTCAACCGCATCCGACAGTGACAGCTGGGATAAGGGAAAGAGAGCAAGGGGCAGGGAATAATTAAAATCCGTCAGGTTTAAAAGGATGATGTGAAGGCAAGGATGAGGAAGTGTGAGGCATGCGGGGAATACACGCTGAAGGAAGTTTGTGTGCGTTGTGGTGCGAGGACGGTGAGCCCGCTGCCTCCTCGCTTCTCTCCCACGGACAGATATGGGAAATACCGAAGGATGCTGAAGAGGGAGAGGGGGCTTGCGTGCGCTGCGGGCAGGAGAGGAGAAAAGATGGAGAGGAGGCGGAGAGGGAGAAAGTGGAGGAAGCGGAGAGGAAAAGAGAGAGGTTGTAGAGGAGGTAGAGGGGTAAAGGGGTAAGGAAAGGATGGAGGATGGGAATGAAAGAGATAGAGATTCGTGAGTTGAAGCGTGTGAAGTTGAACGCACCTGTGATGATAGAGGGTTTGCCGGGCGTCGGAAATGTCGGTAAATTGGTAGTAGAGCACATGATAGAGGAGTTGCATGCGGAAAAAATAATAGAAATATACTCATGGCACTTTCCACCGCAGGTATTTGTGAAGGATGATGGCACTGTTCGCCTCTGTAGGAATGAGATATATGCGTGGTCTTCGCCGAAATTGGACCTGCTCATACTCACAGGCGACCAACAGAGCATCACAAACGAGGGACACTACATTCTCACGGAAAAATACTTGGATATTGCGGAAAAGTTCGGTGTCTCACGCATTTTCACACTCGGCGGTTACGGAATTGGGCATCTCGTAGAGGAGCAAAGGGTCATCGGTGCTGCGAACACTCCTGAATTAGTGGAAGAAATGAGGCGATTCGGCGTGGAATTCATGGAAGAAGAGCCCGGTGGCAGCATCGTCGGCGCCTCAGGTCTGCTCCTCGGTCTCGGAAAGATGCGAGGCATTCCCGCTGTCTGCTTGCTCGGCGTCACCTCCGGATACCTCGTTGACCCGAAGAGCGCTCAAGCAGTCCTGCGTGTGCTTTGCAAGATTCTCGGACTTGAAATGGACATGCATGCGCTTGAAGAGCGGGCAAAGGAGATGGAGCGTGTCGTTGAGCGATTGAAAAAGATGGAACAGGCTCAAGCTCCCATGCGTGCAGGCGAAGAACTTGAATACATCCGATAGCATACGAACACACAATTCAACATTTTGCTATCCACTTTCATCTTTTTTTAGCCTCAACTGCCTCTTTTTCACACTTAATTCAAATCGTGAGGGTGAGAGAGAGGGGACAAGTGCCTGTGGTGCGAAAGCGGGCTCGCCGAGACCTGCGAACAGTTTGAAAATTTCAAGCGACTGAAGCGAGCGGACAACGCCGTTGAGAACGCCTCGCAGTGTGTCAAAGCGAATGAGTGCGTTCAATTCTTTGAGGAATGTCTCAAATTCAATCTCGTCAAAAGAGAAGCCATCAGGCAGAATCACGGTGACGACGCCCCAAGAGACGAAAGGAATTCCGAGCTCTGATGCTGCTTCCGCTGAAATTTTCTGCATTTGGAAGTCAAAACCGCCCAAAACAGCGTCTGTGCGGATGAAAGCCCGCTTAAAATCTGTGCGAGAGGCGTTGGAGGAAGCTTCAAATACTCTGATCTCACGCAAACGCATGCTCTTCAGCACTTCCTTCGCAACGACTGCATCCTCTTCGCTGCTCGCAACAACAGAAACGCTCACCCTCCTCAAATATTCTAAACGCTCTCGCACCTTCCCTGCTGTGAGGACTGACTGCACAAAAGGGTTTAAGGCGGCTCGCTTAAAGAAGAAGATGCCCGGCAATTCATTCGGAGAGGCGTTCAGAGTCACCACTTGGGGCGAATCTCACGGGAGAGCGGTCGGTGTCGTCGTGGATGGATGTCCAGCGGGGCTTGAAATCACGAAAGAGGATATTCAGAGAGAGCTTGACCGCAGGAAGCCGGGTAAGAGCGAGTTTGTGAGTGCGAGGAAGGAGGAGGACGAGGTTGAAATTCTCTCAGGCATATTTCAGGGCAGAACGCTCGGAACGCCCATATCAATGCTTGTGTGGAACAGGGATGTGGATTCAAAGCCCTACGAGCCGATGAAGAGCATTCCGAGACCGGGGCATGCGGACATCACATACACGCTGAAATACGGCTTCAGAGATTACAGGGGCGGGGGTCGTGCATCCGCTCGTGAGACCGTCGGAAGAGTTGCAGCGGGAGCAATCGCAAAGCGTCTTCTTGCAGCGCTTCACAATACTGAAATTCTCGGGCATGTCGTTGAAATCGGTGGCGTCAGAGCTCGTGAGGGATTGAGCGTTGAAGAGATTCGCAGGAACGCAGAGAGGAATGCGGTGCGTTGCGCAGATTTGAACGCAGCGAGGAAAATGGAAGAACGCATAAGGGAGGCGAAGGCTTCAGGCGACTCCGTCGGCGGAATTGTTGAGGTCATCGCTTTGAATGTGCCTGCTGGCTTGGGCGAACCCGTTTTTGACAAGTTAGATGCGGATATTGCGAAGGCATTAATGAGCATCGGCGCCGTTAAAGGCGTTGAAATAGGCGCAGGTTTTCAGTCCGCAAGAATGCTCGGAAGCGAGATGAACGATGAATTTTTCATTAATGGAAAAAAAGTAAGGATGAAAACGAACAGAGCGGGAGGAATTCTCGGCGGAATTTCAACGGGAGAGCCGATTATTTGCAGAATCGCAGTCAAACCGACGCCATCAATATCAAAAAAGCAACAAAGCGTGGACATTGAACGCATGGAAGAGGTTGAATTAAGCATTAAGGGGAGGCATGACCCCTGCATTTGCCCTCGTATTGTGCCTGTTGCGGAGGCGATGCTCGCAATCGTCCTCGCAGACCACGCTTTGAGGGCGAGAAACGCTCGTTTGAATGCGAAGGAATAATGTTTGAGCGGAGGAATTTTGAGGGTGAGGAAGGGAGAGGAGAGAATATGGATTTAGAGGGCTTTGCGAAGCGGATGCTAAAGCGAGGGGCGAAAGAAGAGGAAATCATTTCAGAGATGCGGAAGAGGATTTTGGAAATCAAAGATGTGAGCGAGGATTATGCTGAAAGGCTCGCTTCTGCGGTGCTTGAGGAGGCGAAATGCACGCTGCGTGTTTTCAGCGAAGTGAAGACGACGAAATACTTCGGAGCGTGCTTCAGATGTCGCATTCAGGCGTTCGCATGGGAGAATTCGGCGTAGGCTCAAGAGGTTCAGGCGACTTCTACACGCATGAGAAAATCGCAGAAATCATCGGCAGGACGAATGCAATCGCAGACTCTTCAACACTGAGCGATTCAGGCGTTGTGAGCTTACCGCAAGACGAGCAGAATGGACACGAAGCGCAGAAAGGGCAGAATGGGCAGAAGAAAGCGCAGACAAAGCAGAAATACATCGTTGTGACTGTTGATGGAATGCACTCAAGGCTGAGCGATTTTCCGTTTCTTGCGGGATTTCATGTTGCGAGAGCGGCATTAAGGGATGTCTATGTGATGGGAGCGAAGCCACTCGCCCTCTTCTCAGACATTCATGTCGCAGACGACGGAGATGTTGCGAAAATATTTGAGCATATTGCGGGCATCTCTGCGGTCGCTGAGGCGGTGGGCGTCCCTCTCGTGACAGGCTCAACGCTCCGCATAGGTGGCGATTCAGTCATAGGAACACGCATGACGGGCTGCGTCGGTGCTGTTGGCGTTGCCTCTCAAATATTCACAAAAAGCGCTGCGCAAGGCGGGCGATGTCATCCTCATGACAGAAGGAGCAGGCGGCGGAACTATATCAACCACTGCCCTCTACAACGGCTTCTATGAGGTCGTTCGTGAGACACTCAATATTAAATTCATCCGTGCATGCGAAGCAATCATTAACGAGGGAATTTCAAACATTCATACAATGACTGATGTCACTAACGGCGGAATAAGAGGCGATGCGAACGAAATTGCGAAGGTTGCAGGCGTTAAATTAGTTCTTTATGAAGATAAAATAAGGGAATTAGTCAATAAGAAGGTGCTTGACATGCTCAATCGCTTGAAAATTGACTATTTAGGTGTCTCTCTTGATGCTTTGCTTGTTATATGTCCTGAAGATGTCGCTGCTTGTGTGCGAGAGGCAGTTGAGCGGGCGGGCGTCAAAATCTCTGAGGTCGGTTTTGTGGAGGAGGCGTCGTCGCAAGGAGGTTCTGCTGAGATTGTCGTGGGAGGCGAGCGTAATCCGCTTGTGCCGAAGTTTCGTGAGTCCGCCTACACGCCTCTTAAAAAGGTCGTCGGTGAAAGCGTCTCGGATGCCGAATTTGAGGAGATGGCTCGCCGTGTGGAACTTGCAGCGAAATCTGCGAGAGCGAAGAAGGAGCGGGTGAAAAAATGGCTACTGAGCGAGGGAGCGAAATGAGCGGTGTCGTTGTGAGGACGCAAGAAGAATGAGAGAAGGATTAAATGAGCGTTGAGCGGGAAATTGAGGGGTTGAAATCGGAGTGGCAGGCTGCGTTCAGGGAGATGAAGAAATACTTTTATAACGAAATTTTCGACACTTTCAGCATAACTTATGATGCGAGAACATGGTATCGTTTCAAGAATCCAGCATTAATATATCCTATGGAGAGGGAGATGCGTTTTTCAACTCCAAATGAGAGGGTGAGATTTGATTATTACGGCTCATTTCTCTCAAAGTTGGGCATAGTGAGCCACAATTTTGCGTATCTTGCGGACATTGAAGAGTTTTACAGTGGTGATTTGAATATGTTTTTGCATGAGCAATCGCAATTTGTTACGACGATGCAGCGGGCGAATTTGCGAGTTGCGCACTTTCTTCCGGATGCCCTCGTTGAGGTAACTGCTCAAGGACTTCGCAGCTTCATTCGTTTGAAACTCGGAGCGGAAGCGGAGGCGGAGGAGGCAAGCAGCGGAGGGGAAGAGAGAGGAGCGGGAGAAGAAAGAGGGAGCGTTTTAGGGGAATACGAGGAGCCTTTAGTTTTAATGGAGACGCTCGGTTTAATGGGAATGCCACGCAGGGACGACATTCTTTCGTTTTTCGCTGAATTGAGCGAGCATGCTCCTGATTTTGTTCGTGTGTTTTTGAGGACGCAGAACTTCTCTTACGCAGGTTTGGCGACACCACCATGGCTTAATGCGGATAAAAAATTTGGAATAAGGCGGAGGGCGGATATTTTAAGAGCGGGTAAAATAATTTTGCGTTTTTTAGAGGGTGAAATAGGGCGAGAAGAGGCGACTTATGCGTTAGAAAATATGTATTTCACAACATATTTAGAAGATTTTAATGTTGAGGAGGTCGTAGATATGCGGTGGATAAATCTTGAGAGAGCGAAGGAGCGGGTTGAACGCACACTTAAAGAATTTGAGCGGAAGGCATCTCGCAGAACTTCATTTCACTGCTACGAGGATTTTTCCGATGCTCTGCGCAGGATTTACGAGAGAGTGGAACGCACACTCGCTTACTTCGGATAAGCATTCGCAAATCAGCCCGATGTAAGCGAAGAAGGGCTTGACACGCACTAACCGCAAGAGCAAAGGCGGGAAGAAATGGGATAAGAAGAAATGGAAAAAGCGGGAGTGCGAGTGTGTGTGGGAAATGGCTCGTGAGCGAAGTGAGCGAATTGGGCGAATTGGGCGAAGTGAGCGGGTGCGGAAGAGGAGAGGGAGCAAATACAGGCTTGTGATATTTGACATGGATGACACGCTTTTGAACTCCAGGGGTCGCTCTGCGGTGGCTTACGAGTGGGCATACCGGGCGTTTGAGAAGACACTCAGCCGCTACGGTCTCTCACTCTCCCGCAGAGAAATAGACACGCTCTTTCTTGCACCGCTACATGCGGAGAACGAGGAAGGCGTGAGGAAGTTCTGCCGTCGCTTCAATCTAAATGTTGAGGATTTCTGGCGTAACAGGGAGCGAGATGTGATTGAAGCGAAGAAGGAAGCGATGAGAAGCGGTGAAATAACGCTTTGTGAAGGCGCTTACGATGTAGTAAAGGACTTGAGCGAGGACTTTTTGCTTGCTGTTGTGAGCGATTCACAGCAAGAATGCGTTGAGTTCGCCCTTGAGCATTTCAAACTCAAGCCATTTTTTGCTGTCTGGCATGGTCGTTCAAGCGATTTGCGTGCTTTGTCGCTGCGAAAGCCGAATCCTTTCCACTTGAATCTCGTGCTGGATGAGTTGAAAGTGCCTCGTGAAAATGCAATTTTGGTTGACGACAGCCCTTTGGGCATCCTCGCAGCGAAGAGAGCGGGAATGGATGCGGTGCTTGTCTCAAGAACGAAAGTTGAATGCGAGCCGAAATTTTGGGTGAAAGATATAAGGCAATTGAGAGATATTTTGCTGTGATGTGGGAAAAATGGAGGAATAGGTGGGTGTGGAATGGCGCTTGAAGGAAGAGAGAAAGGGGCTGGAGACGCCGATAATAGTGATAAATGTGAAGGCGTATGCGGAATCAATAGGGCAGAATGGTCTCAAACTTGCGAAGATATGTGAAGAAGTCGCTTCAGAAAGGGGAGTGAGTATCGCAATATGCCCACAGCAAGTTTTCCTTGCACAAGTCGCCTCTTCAGTGAGCATTCCTTGCTTCGCACAGCACGCAGATGCGGTTCCTCCCGGTAGCTTCACGGGATTTGTGACGCTTGAGGCGGTGAAAGAGGCGGGAGCGGTCGGAACACTTTTGAACCATTCCGAACATCGTTTGAAGATTGCGGACATTGAGTTTCTTGTGAGCCGTGCTGCTTCGCTCGGACTCTTGACGATTGTATGCACGAACAATGTGAGAGTAAGCAGGGCGGTTGCGGCGTTGAAGCCTTATTCTGTGGCGGTTGAGCCTCCTGAACTCATAGGCACGGGAAGAGCAGTCTCAAAGGTCGACCCAGCAGTCGTCTCAGACACGGTGAAAGCGGTGAAGGAAATACACGAAGAGTGTGTTGTGCTTTGCGGTGCGGGTATAACAAACGGGGAGGATGTGCGTGCTGCGATTGAACTCGGTGCTGACGGCGTCCTGCTCGCTTCAGGCGTCGTGAAAGCGGAAGACCCCAAAAAAGCTCTCCTTGACCTCGTCTCTGGCATCTGAATGCGCTGCGACGGCACGGTAAAGTGAGGAGAGAGCGGGAGAGGGAGAAGAGGGAGGAAATGAAAATATGTCCGATGTGCGGTTCTAAAAACCTGAAATACATGCCTTGGCTCGGCGAGATTTACGAATGCAAGGACTGCGGATTTCGTGGCTCCTTCGTCGTTGAGGACGGAGAACTTGTTGTTGCGGGGCGAGAGAGCGAGAAGCAGTGGGTAGAGGAGGAGAAGAGAAAGGAGGGCAGTGAGGAAGAGGAGCGAGAAAAAAGGCGGAAACAATAGGAGACGAGGCTTCTACTTCCAAATCCCTACGACCCTACGAGGTCACAAGTGAAAGGAGAGGGGAGAATGGGCCCGATGCGATTCGAACGCACGACCTTCGCCTCGTAAAGGCGACGTCATACCCCTAGACCACGGGCCCCCTTCTGCTTGTTGCACATCCCACGCCTCTCACACATGCCTCTCACACCTTCTATTAAAAATGAAGATAAAAAAGTAAAAATGCGGATGCGAGGGGGATTCAGGGCGGGATTGAGTCCGAAGATGCTTTCTCAACTGATGCGTCAGGCGGGCATTCGTGTGGAGGAATTGGAGGGCGTTGAGCAAGTGGTTATCAAAACTGCGGATGCGGAGATTGTGTTTGAGGACGCTTCTGTAACTGTAATGGACGCTCAAGGCTCTAAAATCTTTCAAATCTTCGGAACGCCTCAAATAAGAGAGCGCAGCGAGGAGAAAGCAAAGGCAGCGGAAGAGGCGTCTTCGGAGGCAGTTGAAGAAGAGGCTGAGGAGGAAATTCCAGAAGAGGACATTGCTCTCGTTGCCGCTACTGCGGGCTGCACTGAAGAAGAGGCGAGGAAGATGCTTGAGGAGACGGGAGGCGACCTTGCAGAAGCGATTTCAAGGCTCTCTGCAGGTAAGAGCGGAGAGAATTGAAAATGGCAATGCCCTCGTCGCCACCACGCTGCATAGGCATCGTGAGCAGGGGCAGACCTGATGACATACTCGCAGTGAAAAAATTGAGCGATTTCATTTCAGAAAGGGGCGTGGAAGTGCTAATTGGTGAGGACACAGCACGAAAGTTGAATGTGAAAGGGACGAAAATAGAAGATATGGATGATGCGAACCTTATTATTTGCGTGGGTGGCGACGGAACTATACTCAGAACATTACATTTTCTGAGGCAATCAATTCCCATTCTTGGTGTAAATATGGGAGGTTTAGGCTTCTTAACGGAAGTTCAGCCTTCTGATGTGTTTGGAGTGCTTGAAAAAATTCTCGCAGGCAATTACGAGGTTGAGGAGGAGGAAAGGCTCTCAGTGAGCATCTCCGCTAAAGAAAGAATTCCTTTTGCGATGAACGAGGCGGTCGTAATCACATCAAAGCCCGGGAAGATGCTGCATTTCGCAATTCTCATCAACGGCGAGGAGTTTGAGCGTCTTCGTGCGGATGGCGTGATTTTCGCAACTCCAACAGGAAGCACCGCTTACGCAATGAGCGCAGGCGGTCCAATTGTGGACACGAGCGTTAAAGCGATGATTGTCGTGCCTATTGCTCCTTTCAAGCTTTCTGCCCGCCCGCTTGTCTTGGACATTGAGAAGAAGGTGAGCGTTGAACTGCTCTCTGAAAAGGATGCGCTTCTCGTCATAGACGGTCAATTCTACCGAAATGTCGCAACAAACGAACACATTGAAATCACGAGGGGCGAACCCGCTTTGTTCGTGAGGGTGCGTCCTCATTTGTTGAAGGTGAAGGAGAAACTATGGCATTAATTTCTACTACTCAATCATTTTAAGCGAAAAACATCTTAAGCAAAAGCATCACAATTAAAGCAATTGGGAGCAAAGTCATGCCCGTGAAGCCATTTTTGCATATTTCAATTGTCCCTTCTCTCGTTTTCCACTTATTTGCGAGTGAAAGAATCGCACTCTTCCACGAGAAATATGCTGGCGCTGCGAGAAGCGGTAGCGAAAATGGGGGAATGCTCACGAGCAAGAAAACGGGAACGAAAGAGAGCCAAGCGATGAGCGTGAGAGGGGCGTAGAGGCGGGTTGCGAATTCTTTGCCGAAGCGAACGACGAGGTTTCGGCGATTCACAGCGCTGTCGCACTCGTAGTCTGGGACCTCACGAGCCAATTTCATTTTGAACACTTCAACAACGAATGGCAGCGAAAAGACCGCAGGAAGCACGCTCAAAGAACGAGCCTGCAGGTAGAAGCCGCTGAACACCGTGAGGAAGCCGACGCCGAATGCGAGTGCGAGTTCCCCGAAGCCTCTGTAAGAAAAACGCAAGCCCCTTGAGTAAGAATAAGCGGTGAAAATGCCAATAAATCCGAGTAGTAGTGTGAAATCGCCAGTGCGAAAGTAAAACTGCAAGAGAAATCCGAGAGGGAGTGCGAGAATAACGCACAAATATGCCCCTAATGTTGCCTCCTTCACCGTTATTTTACCGCTTGCGAGTGTGCTGAACCTTCCTGTTGAGGCTGTTGAGTGGAAACTTGACGCTGCTGAACGCTTTTTTTCTCCCTCCTTCGCTCCCTCTTCAAGCACGCTTCCTGCTTCTGCACGAACAGAACAGAGGTCGGAGAACACACTCGCAGCATTCAAAACGAAGCAGAATGCCGTCAGCAGGAAGACCGCAAGCAAAGAGACGGCGAAAGCGGGGAAATCTGGCGTAAAACCCTCTGACCATGCGAGAACCGCACCCAGCGTGAAAGGAAGCAGCGTGGTCGCAAACTTCGGCAGAGCTGCAAGCTCAAACCATGCACAAAGCGTCTTAATGCCCATTTCCCATCCCCTCAAATGCTACTTCCCCTCTTCTTCCCTTCTCTTGCCTTGCATCTCTTGCATATTCATGCCCTAAGTTTCATGAACATGCTCGCCAAACCCCTGAAAGCGAGCGAAAAGCTTGAAATAACGAGTGAAGGCTCAACATAACACATCAAATAGCAGTCCTTACGAGGACATTTGTGCGCACTTTCATGCAGTTCTCTCGCCTTTTTTGAGTGCAAAATCTCGCTCAAACGCTTCTCACGAATGTTCCCGACGACATCGTAGGAAGGATGGTCGTAGCAAGGAGCAATAATATTTCCGCAGGCATCCATTCTTATGAGCGTTTCTGAGCGACAGATGAAATTTTTGCGCTCCAAAATCCATTTCAAATAGTAATCGGTGTTCCAAACTGTCGCAGGATGCCTCGCTTTAAACCGCAAAATCTCCTTCAATGCATTATTAAAATCTTCAGGACTTCCCCATTCAGGCGGATTTTCGCATGAAGCGTCGGATGTGAGTGGAACGACGGGCTCGAAAGTTATGCCTATTCGCTTTTTCAATGCGAAATTCAGTAAATAAGGGACTTCAGGCAGCGTTTCACGCATCAAAACCGTGTTTATGTTGAATTTCAGATGCGGATACTTCTTTCTTCTCTCCTCATATGCGGATATTCCCTCAAGAACATCCTCTAAACAGTCGCAACCCCTCAAATATTTGTATTTTGAAGGGTTCAAAGTGTCAAGACTCACGGTAAGAAAATCCAAAAATGGAGCGATTTCATCTATTCTCTCTGCGAGAAGCACGCCATTCGTCACGAGAAGCGTGAGCATCCGCTTGCGAGCGAATTTCAAGATTTGAGGGATGTCCTCTCGCAAAAGCGGCTCTCCGCCAGTCGCAGCGAAGAATGAGGCTCCCTCTGAAACCGCCTGAGCGATTGCGTCTCTCACCTCGCTTAGCTCAAGCTCATCTCCTCTCTGACGCTTCCAGAAAGAGCAGAAACGACAGCGAAGATTACACGCTGCTGTCGCTTCGTAGGCGAGTGTCAGTGGTGCTTGCACACCAATTTTATTCTTTAAAATGCCTTTCACTAACCGAAAATACGGCAATCTCATTTCTCACGCTTCTTCTCTACCGCTTCCACCACGATTTCTTTGCCATTTTTCTCCTTCTCTACCATTATTTTTCCATGAAAAGCCATGTTTTCCAATACTTCTTGCAGTTTATGCAGAGACAACCAGATGCCAAAACGCTTGAAAAGCTCCTCTCTCAAATCAAAAACGGATATCTTCGCCGCATCTACTAATATTTTGAGGACGAGCTCTGAAAAGTCCTCGTAGAAGCTCCAGGGGTAAATCACCCACTTCCACTCCTCCATCCGCTCGCCGTAGAAGTCAGGCACGAATGAAGAGACGGTTTTGTGATGCATTGTCGCAGTTTTCACCTCTACCGCACCGATTGAACGCAGGAAAGATGATGCGAGACGCAAACTTTCGCCTGTATCAGTGATGTCATCCGCAATAATCACTTTTTTGCCTCGCAAAATTTCCTTTGCACGCTCATCAATTCCATATTTCATCTCCGCTTTTCCTGTGATTGTTGCTGTAATGCCCCAATGCTCCATCTTCAAGCATAATAAATCCTTCAAAAGAAAGAAGTCGCAGAGTATGCGAGCAAGGAACAAACCGCCACGAGAGATGCCGACGACAACCTCAGGTCTGAATTCAGAACGGCGAACCGCCTCGCAGACTTCCCTGCAAATGTCGTAAGCACGCTCCCAATCCACAAAGATGCACTTGAACTCTCGCATATTCCCATGTTGCTTCTCTTTTCTATTTTTCACTTTCCACTTCGCTCTTCCTTAACGCCGAAAGCGTATTTTCTTTTCAGACATTCCAAAATATCGGCGAGAACCTCCTCTTTCGGTCTGTCGCCGTCAATTACGAACACATTTTCCATCAGCGAGGCAAGTTTCAAATATCTTTTGTGAATTTTTCTGAGTTTCGCCTCGTTCTCAAATATTTCAAAGTTTTTCCGCCTCTTTAAGCGTTCCATGCACACTTCAGGAGGCACATTCAACACAAAAGTAATGTCTGGTGCGATGCAACCCTCATTTATGCACTTCACCCATTCAAAAGGAAGTCCTTCTTCCACCTGATAAACATAAGAAGAGAGCAAATATCTATCGGAAATGACAATATAGCCTTCACTAAGTCGCTTTCTAATTTCTTTCTGGTGCATCATTCTGTCTGCTGCAAAAAGAAGTGCGAGTGCTTTCGCATCATACATAGCCATTTTCTCGTTCTTCTCTTGCTTTGCGAGAATCTTTCTGATTAGGATGCCAATTTCAGATTTTGTAGGCTCTTTCGTCGCCCATACCTTCATTTTCGCCCTCTTAAGAGCTTCACTCAATAGTTTCGTTTGCGTCGTCAGACCAGAACCATCGCAACCCTCCAACACAATGAACATTTACACGCTCACCTCTACCTCTATCTCTATCCTCTGTATCTCTTAATTAACAGAAATATGACAACAGTAATGACAAAGGTCAGAGCAATATAAAAAATTTTGCCCCATTCTTCACTCATTGTTTTACCACTCGGATGCAAAATTTCACCGCCTCCTTTCACTGTTAAGTTCCAATCGTGCATGAAAACCTGCTCATAATATCGTGCAACAGGCTCACTTTCAACAATTACTCCCGCCTCACGATTATGCAAAGAGCAAGATTTCCAATTCAACGACGAAATAAGCACCTTCTGACCGTCAATAATCGCACCTTTATTATGAATTTTAAGCAGTCCTAATGCATCTAAATCAGCAATCTCCGCTCTCAAATTGAGATTTTCAGCACGAGCAACGCCATTCAGCCATGCAACTACTTCATCGTTGTCGTTATTTCCGTCAAGATTGTATTCCTTCGCATCTAAAAGCACTTTCACTTCGCATCCACGACGAGCAGCTGAGATTAAAGCATCAAAAAACGGATTCATCATGCACTCATTATTAAACCTATCTTCTCCGCAGAGAACATTTCAACATATATTCGCTCTCTCGCACCTTCTAACATGCTCAAAATTTCCTCATATGCGTTGTCAGGAGCGAGAATAGGCTCAACCGTGATGTTTCCACACGCATAAAAAGGCTCAATATCACCAACAAGCACATATTCCGCATCTGAAGATGCAAGAAGCAATTCCGGCATTCCTTTTCCCTCCACTTCCCCTCCTTTTCCTGCCTTTCCATACGCTTCCCGATTTTCCTTCGCCCCCTCATTCAACTCTGCCTTTCCCCTGCGGAAGTCCGCATCAAACACATTTTTGAAATATTCCGCAAGCTCTTTACTTCGTAATATGATGCCCCAGCCACGATTTCCGAATGTTTTTTCGTGTGGAACTCCCGAATTTCCCCAATTCTCTGTCATTATTATCACTGATTCGCCGTCAATAACCGCATATTTCGCATGATTCACGAAATGTTCGTCTGAAAATCTCACTTCCGCACCCGCTTCACGCAATTCTTCCACAATCTCCTCCTCTTCATCGCTCATTCCTCCAACTGGAGAGCCTTCAAGCAAAATCTTCACTTTAACACCTCGCAAAATCGCATTCCTCAACGCATCTTTCAACGCAAAACTCTCAAATTCATAAACATTTAAGCATATAAACGAAGAAGCTCTCGCTAATTCGTCGCAAATGACTTCAAAACTGCAATCAGGAGAGACGAAAGCAACTGCCTCCACGCAATTGAATCTTTTTGCATCAAAATATGGTGTGTGAAGCCAGAGAAGCACCCAATCCCGCCTCGTGTTCGTGTCTTTGCCACCTTTACGCTTGAATACCATGCCCTCAACAGGTCGCTGAAGTGGAGCGCCTCGCCAAGCGTCGCCGTTGAATTTCGCATCTCCGAATATGACTGCGTCAACGACTTCTCCGCCTTTGTCCCGCAGAATGACCTCATCGCCCTTGTTCCGCAAGGCGAAAACGCCTCTCTCCTGCAAATTCGGCACTTCCTCAGAAGAATCTTCATACTCAAAGTCTGCTCTCACAGCAACACCGAAATCAAGTGCCTGCCGCTCAAATGCCTCCGCCTCACGAACAACATACACTTTTTGATGCGGTTGAACGACAAAATCGGGAAAAATAATCTCTCCTTCGCCGTCTGAAATGCTCCATCCCTCTAAATTCACGGCGGAATCGCCAAAATTCTCCAACACTATGAACTCATCAGGCTCTCCTTTCATCAAAGTATCGGCATAAACCTCAGTTATCAGCACTTTCGCATCTGAAATCTCAAATCCATAAAAGCAGAAAAATAGCAGAATAAGAGCCATTAGCCGAGCTTCGCATCTCGCTTTCATTTTGTTTCATTTCGACCATCGTCCCTACGCCCTCGTCAGTGAAGAGCTCAAGCAGCAAAGAATGCGGTCTCCTGCCGTCAATGATGTGGCAAGCGATTCCCTCATCAGCGACCCTCAAGCATGCATCCGCCTTCGGTAGCATCCCTCCAGCGACAATGCCTTCGGAAATCATGCGACGCAACTCTTCACATCTCAAAGACGAAATAAGCGAAGATTCGTCACTCGCATCCTTTAAAATGCCTGGAACATCCGTCAGAAGTATGAGTTTTGAAGCTTTCAGCGCAATTGCTATCTCTCCTGCGACGGAATCAGCGTTAACATTCAAACTGTTGCCTTCTTTATCAACAGCAATAGGTGCAACAACGGGAATGTATCCCTTCTCCGCTGTGATTTCAAGTATTTCAGGGTTTATCTTCTCAACATCACCGACCCATCCCAAGTCTACTTCCTTCTCTTCGCCCTCCACTTTCACAAGCAACTTCTCCTTCCTACGAGCAACGATTAATTTGCCGTCGTTTCCTGAGAGACCTATGCCCTTTCCGCCGTGCTTTCCGATGAGCGAAACTATTTTCTCATTCACATCGCCTACGAGAACCATCCTCGCTATCTTCATCGTTTCCTCGTCCGTAATTCTTAAGCCTGCGACAAATCTCGGCTTCTTCCCCAATCTCTCCATCAGTTTTGTTATTTCTGGACCTCCTCCATGCACAACAACTGGATTTATGCCAACGAACTTGAGTAAAACAATATCTTTAGTGATGTTTTCCATCAATTCTTCGCTGATTAATGCATGACCGCCGACCTTTATCACGATTTTACTTCCGTAAAATCTGCGAATGTATGGCAGTGCCTCTATCAAAACATCCTCTCTCCTCATTTCTCAACACCCACTCGCTCATCCGCTTTCTTCTTAAAGCACGCTCAAACAGCTCTTTGAATTTCTCAGGGCGTGTCAAAAATTCAAGTTTATGTGGCTCCCTGATGAGTTCATACATCGGAGTGTCGTGGTATATGCCGAAATCGTCAAGCGAAGGCGCATTCAAGAAGCGGATTTCAGGGACTTCCCCATACCTCTCATTCTTCACGAACTTCCCACTCGTGAGCTCAAAGTATGCAGCGCCTCCTTTCCTGCGGTAAGGCTCGTAGATTGAGGAGAAGTGCCTCGCAACAAAATTCGCCATCTTCAGCGTTTCTCCCGCAGGATTAATCGTTACATGCCCGTAGTTCGGCGGAATCAAAACTTTATCCCCTTCTCTTGCGGAAATCACCACGACATCTACTATCCGCTCCTCCGCCTCCTCATTCTCTTTCTCACTTTCACTCACGATTTCCCGCTTTTGCAGTAGGAAGTGAGCCTTCCCCTCAAGAACCTCGTATATTTCAGGGTAAGAGATGTTTGAGTGCGGGGACGCAGGCGGGTGGTAGTGTCCCACCGTCTTCACGAACTCCTTTCCGAGCGTGTTCGGCGGCATGACCGTGATGTCGTAGCGCAATCCCCGCTCTTTTATTTTTCGCAAGTCCTCCTCGCTTGCGAACACATCCCTGAACATGAAATACAACGCTGCGTTCAAGTCCGCATGCTCCAAAAATTGCTTGTCGCAGACAACTTCAACCATGTCCTTCAGCCTCCGAACCTCCGGCAGAAATCTCCTACCGCCCACAACGATGCTCTTAACCCCTTCCTCCTTCCTCTCCACTTCTACCATGCTACGCTTGCTCATTCCTCCTCACCTTTCGCATGCCTCCTTATTCTTTGTCTTTCTCGCATCCCTTGTGTCTCTACTGTGTCTTCACTGCGAGCAGCAGACACTCATTCCGCTCCCGCAGCCCTTCTGCTGCTTAAAGCACCCCACCCACCACATCATTCACCACGACGCCTCGCCTTCAGCACGAGGGAGTGGCGAGCTGACGAAAACTATTTAAAGGAGATATAGGCATAAACGAATAAAACGATATGAAGCGCATTCATTTTGACAGCAAATACATCCCGCAAATACTGACAGGCGAGAAGACGACGACCGTAAGGAGGGGCATCCGAAGGTATGCGGTCGGCGAGCGAGTTCAGCTCGTCGCATCAAACAAGCCTTTTGCGACCGCAGAAGTGGTTTCTGTTGAGGTCAAGAGGCTCTCTGAGATTGACAAGAGAGATGCACGCAGGGACGGCTTCGCAAGCAAAGAGGCTTTACTGAGAGACTTGCGTAAAATTTATGGAAAATTGCACGACGAGGAGTTCGTCACAATAATTCATTTCAGAATCTTGCATTATTAAAAGAAAAGGGAGAAAGATTTCACTTCTTCAGCAGTTTCTCTGGCATCTTTACCACATGCTGGTCCAAACCGAGCTCTTTTTCGGAGAATCCCATTGCGAGACCGATGAGTTGGGTGGCGAAAAGGACGGGCATCTTCGGTTCAATGCCGAAGAGCTGTTGCATTTCCGCCTGACCTCTGTCGAGTTGCAGGTGGCAGAAGGCACAAGGATGCATGATGCAGTCGCAACCCGCCTCAATCATGTTCACGATTTTCTGTCGTGTCCATTCGAGAGAAGTGGGCGCTTCAAAACTGCGGACACCGCCACCTGCGCCACAACACATGAGTTTGTCCTTGTAGTAAGGTGTCTTCGCACCTATCGCATGAGCGAGGTCTTCAAGTATGTAAGGTCGCTCTGGAGAGCCATGTCCTCTGACCTCTGAAGGCTTGAGGAAGTGGCATCCGTAGTGGATTGCGACATTCACATCGTCCATCGGCTTCTTCACCGCCTCTCTTATGCGGTCAAGCCCGATAACATCGTGCAAAATCACAATTGAATGGTTCACTTTCGTCTTCCCTTTGTATTCTCTACCTATTTTTGCGAGCACCTTATTCACTCTCTCCCTCAATCTCTCGTTATGCTTCAGCAAATGGTCCGCCTCTTGAAGCGAGCCGTAGCATCCGTTGCATGTCACATATATTTCAAGGTCCATTTCTTCTGCAATAGCGAGGTTGCGAGCCGCAATCGGAAGCCATGTGTGAAGGTCAAAAGAGCCGAAAACGCCAGGTGCGGGACAGCATGAAGCACCGACCATCTCCTTCGTCTCTATGCCGAATGCCTTGAACACTTTCTTCGTCGCCGCTTCAATCCCAGGGTAGCGGTTCGGCGTGATGCATCCCAAAAAGTAAGCATATTCGCCCAATTTCTCCGCCATTCACATCACCTCTCCATTCTTCTGCTGCTTTTCTTACTTTTATTTGCCATTATTTACTTCTCCCTCGTCTATTTCTTACTTTCGCTCTCTAACTCCTCCCTCAACTTCATCGTCTCCCAGTCAAAGCCGACTTTCTTGTCGAAGCCGGTGGTCTTCACGATTGTTCGCACCTGTTCAAGCTGTTCCGGGAATTTCTGTGTTGTCGGCGCCATCGGTTCCAAGCCGACCGCCTCTCGCTGCTTCATCTGCGGTTCTCCTATCGGGACCGCATGACCCGTTTTGAACACATATGTTGCGACCTTCTTGTGACTGAGAGACATATGACCCTCCTTCACGGCGATATTCCTGATTGTTCGCACGATATCAGTCGTTTTCACACCACGAGGACACCTCTCGTAGCATGTGAAGCATGTCGTGCAGAACCAAAGTTCATACATGCTCAGCACTTCTCGCATGTTCATCCTCGCCATTTGTATCATCTTCCTTGTTCTGTATGCCGTTATTCTGCCTGATGGACAGCTGCCTGTGCATTTCCCGCACTGAACGCACTCACGAATCGTCTCCATGTGCTCCCTGCCGAAGATCTCGCCTCCATACTCTATTATCTCTTCCAAAAGCTCTCCCATGAGCATTACCTCCCGTTTTTCCCCACCTTCCTCTCTCTACCTTAAATAACTTTCTATTTTTTTCCTTCTTCCCTCCACGCTCCCCTCACACTCCCAACTCCTTCCTCTCACTCGCTTCCCAACCGCTTCAAGCACACGCCAGCACACCTAAATCTCTTCAATGCGAGCGGAAAGCGTCTCCAAATCCAAAATTGCGACCGTCTTGCGACCTGTGAGGTAGCCACAGCACTCACCAGGATTCAGCACTAAAACTTCTTTCCCCTTCTTCCCTCCGCTGTCTTCGCTCTTCTCTTCTTTCTCCTTTCGCACCTCCGCCTTGTGCGTGTGTCCGAAAATCACGACATCGTAAATGCGAGAGGCAACGAGGGCTTCAACAATCTTCGGCTTGTGCGTCACAACAATCTTTCGTGCATTCATCTCTAAAACGAGAGGCTCTTCGCTCAACTCTCCGACGCCACGATATTTCTCACGAAGAAGCAATTTGTCGCCGTCGTTGTTCCCGAAGATGCCAACGAACTTCGCATTCAACGCCCTGAACGGCTTCTCCGTGAAAGGAGAGACGAAGTCGCCTGCGTGAATCACAAGCTCAACTCCCTCGCTGTTGAATAAATCAACTGCTCGCTTAATCATCTCTAAATTGTCGTGTGTGTCTGAAATCACCCCTATTTTCATCTTTACTCTCCCCTCCTTCTCGCCTATTCTGTTTGCCTTTACACGCAGCTGGAAATTGAAAACATAAAAGAAAATTTTCAGCTTGTGTTATGTTTCTATTCAATCTTTTTTCCGCATCGGGTCCTGGAGATGTGACGAAAATTTCCTTTACATCCACGATGAGTGCAGACTTCGGCTCAAGTTCTGGCATCATCTCCTGCACCATCTTGACACCTGCCTCAAAGATGCCAGATGAATCAAAGGGAGCGACAAATGTATGAGTTGGTACCTTGCGAAGCATCACAATCCCTCACGTGATATTGCGACATTATGGTTCTCTCTATGTTCTGCAGTTCGTTTTGTTCATGCCAATAACATCAACGAGCATCACTATTCTCGTACTGATAATCGGCTTGCAATCGCTGCTCGGAACAACATTCGGAATTGCCTTCCTGTTGATGCGTGTTGCGAGCTGCCCAGCTATTCGTCTTCGCCATGACTTCCTGTCACCTGCTTCCGATAGAATTATTTTCACTGTTTCTCGCACTTCACCTCCGCTTTCGCCTTCGCAACCCTTTTTAAAAACTTTTCTAACCGTGTGAGCGAGCAGGCGTATGCCTCAAGCTGCGAAGGTGTGGATTGAGCGGAAGGAAAAGGGTCAAGGAAGGCAAATCTTGGGCGAGGGAATGGCGAAACTACTGCGAGAGATTCGACAAACGAATTCAATAGCGAAGGCGGCTGAAAACCTTTCAATGCCTTACCGAACCGCATGGGAGCATATTCGCAGGATTGAGCGAGTGTTGGGTAAGAAAATCGTTGAGACACGAAGGGGAGGTGCGAGGGGCGGTGGCTCTGCGAAACTCACACATGAAGGAGAGAGAATACTGCGAGAGTATGAGAGATATGAGCGGTTTTTGGATAATTTGATTGAAGAGGAATGTTTGGAGGCGATATTTATGAAGATAAGTGCGAGGAATTATTTGCGTGGCGTTGTGAAGAGCGTTGAGAAGGATGGAATTGCTGCGAAAGTGAGAATAGAAATAAAGGCACCTGCGGAAATAACGGCATTAATAACGAGGGAAGCGGTTGAAGAATTGAATTTGAATGAGGGAGACGATGTGGAAGCGGTGATAAAAGCGACTGAAGTGCTTGTGGCGAAGAGCGAGAAGAAAGAATGAGGGGGACGAGGGGAAACAAAAAATGGAAGGGGGAAGAGGAAGAAGGTAAAGGAGTTGAGATTTTAGGAGGAGGGGAAAAATAGGAATTGAGATTTGAGATGCACGCTTTCGGAGTTTGGATTGTTATTTGCCCGCATTAGACACGCTCCTTTTTAATTTTCCCCTCAAGCCATCCTGAATTCGCATTTTTGCTGTCAAATTCTGGTATAAAAGGCTTAATATCAATAAGAGGAGTGCCGTCAATCGCATCAATTCCGCTGACAACGAGAACATTTCCCCTGCGTTCAATGAGTTTAACGACGGAAATACCTATCGGATTCGGTCTTCTCGGCGACCTCGTTGCGAATACACCATGAGGGGCGTCATCCCAAGGCGTTTTCACGAGCAAAGAGAAACCTTCGGACTTGTGCAACCAATACAGGACGAAAATGTGCGAGAAAGTCTCTATGTCTTTCAAGCCCTCCTCATATTCTTTGAATACTTCCACCTCGCATATCGCTTCAGCGAGGGCACTCTGCCGAGGCACTTCGCTCATTTCTCTGAATGGCGTGTGAATAATGCCTATCTGCCTGACTCTCGCCTGCCACATAACTATTAAAAGAAATAAAAGTAAGGAAAGAAGGAAGTAAGCGATGAGGGGGGAGAGGTGGTGAATAGAAAATGAGGGTCAGCATTGTAGGCTCTGGCTGGGTCGGGACTGCGATAGGCAAAGGTCTCGCAAAAATGGGCAACTATGTGATTTTCCACGACATCGTGGACAAAGAACTCCCAAATTTCACGAAGAACATAGAAGAAGCGGTGAAGAATTCGGATATTTCATTCATTTGCGTGCCTACTCCCACAAAAGAGGACGGCGAAATAGACTTAAGTTATGTTGAAAATGCATCTGAAAGCATAGGAAATGTGCTTGCGGAGAAGCAGAATTACCATTTAGTCGTTGTGAAAAGCACTGTTATTCCCGGAACGACAGAAAGCGTCGTAATCCCCGCTCTTGAGCGTTCCTCTGGTAAGAAATGCGGGGAAGACTTCGGTGTTTGCATGAATCCAGAGTTCTTGACAGAAATAGAGCATACTTGGACTCAAAATTCAACATTCAAAAAGGATTTCTTCACAGAAGATAGAATAGTTATAGGCGAATATGACAAGAAATCAGGGGATATTCTTGAAGAATTATATAAACCATTGCGTATTCCGATATTCAGAACGGATTTAAAGACAGCAGAGATGATAAAATATGCTTCAAACTGCATGCTTGCAACAAAAATATCATTCTGGAACGAAATTTTCCTCATTTGCAAGGAAATAGGCGTAGATTCAAAGATTGTTGCTGATATTGTAGGTCTTGACCCACGCATCGGCAAGTATGGAACAATTCATGGGAAAGCTTTTGGGGGTAAGTGCCTGCCAAAAGACCTCAAAGCATTCATTTCCTTCGCCTCAAAGTTCAGGGATGTGAAGCTTTTGCGTGCTGTTGATGAGATAAATGAGGAAATGCGGGAGAAGTATGGGGTGCGAGAGTGAAAGCGAGGGAGTGAAAGCGAAGAGAGTGAAAGCGAGAGAAGAGCGGAAGAGGGACGAAGGAACAACGGAGGTAGGAAATGTTGAGGAAAGCGGTAATCACGACGGCGGGTGAAGGGACGAGAATGCTTCCCGCAACGAAGGAGCAGGCGAAGGAGATGCTTCCTCTATTTGACAGAAGCGTGAGCGGTGGCGTTTGCGTCAAACCACTCTTGCAAATCGTATTTGAGCAGTTGTATCGGTTCGGAATTCGTGATTTCTGCTTCATTACAGGGCGGGGGAAGCGCAGTATTGAGGAGCATTTCACGCAAGATTACGCATATTTAGAGTATTTGAGGAGCAAAGGGAAGGATGATTTGGCGAAAGAGCTGGAAAATTTCTACAAAATGCTTGACAATTCAAATATTTTTTGGAAATATCAGCCTAAGCCTGAGGGATTTGGCGCTGCGGTTCTGCTGAGCGAGCCTTTCGTTCAGGACGAGCCTTTCTTGGTTTGTGCGGGCGACACTTACATTCAATCTCCGGCGAACAATTGCTTCAAAATGCTTGTTTCCGTGTTTGAATCCATGAATGCGGATGCTGCTTTCCTCACTTTTGAGGTGGAAAATCCCCGTATGTATGGCGTTGTGGAGGGAGAAGAGGTTGAAGAAGGCGTTTTTAAGGTAAAAAGGGTTGTGGAGAAGCCAGAAGAGCCACCATCCTCAATCGCAATTCTGCCCGTTTATGTTTTCAAACCCATAATTTTCCGTGCATTGGAGAAGATTCCGAGAGGTAAGGGCGGAGAGAAGCAGCTGACAGACGGCATTCAGAAGTTAATAGAATGGGGATTCAGTGTTTATGCGGTGAAACTTGGCGATGATGAGCGTAGATTAGACATAGGAACGCCGGAATTTTATGCTGAGGCGCTTTATTTGAGCGGAAAGTGGGCTGGTGTGCTATGATTGATGAGGTTATTGCGAGAGGAATTGAGGAAATAAGCAGGAATTTTAATGTGAGGGACTGTGTGGAAGACAAAAGAATAATCGTTACTGGAGGAGCAGGATTCATAGGCTCTTGGCTCTGCGATGTTTTGGTTGAGAATGGCGCTGAGCTTGTGTTGTGTGTTGACAATCTTGCCTCTGGGCTGAGAGAGAACATCTCGCATCTGCTTGAGCGAGAGAATTTCAGTTTCATCAAACACGATATTGTGAAACCGTTAGAGGTTGAGGGCAGAGTAGACGCAATTTTGCACCTTGCATCAAGGGCTTCACCGCTGGAATTTGAGAAATTTCCCATTCAAATCGTGAAGGCGAACACAATTGGCACTTGGATTGCTCTCGGAATCGCAAAGAGAAAGCGTGCAAGACTATTATTCACATCAACAAGCGAGGTTTACGGCGATGCAGAGGTCATTCCGACGCCTGAAAATTACAACGGGAATGTGAGCTGCGTTGGTGTGCGTTCATGCTACGACGAGGCGAAGCGGTGCGGTGAGGCGCTCTGCAAGGCTTACGAGAGACAGCACAATTTGGATGTGCGAATTGCCCGCATATTCAACACTTATGGGCCGAGAATGAGGGCTGAAGGCGTCTACGGAAGGGTAATACCACGCTTTATTCATCAAGTTTTGAGCGGAAAACCCATTACTATCTTCGGAGATGGGCATCAAACAAGAAGTTTTTGCTATATTACCGATCAGATTGAGGGATTGCTTCGGCTTCTTTGCGTTGAAAATGCGAGAGGCGCTGTTGTGAATATCGGAAGTCCGCAAGAGATAGAGATTTTGAAGCTCGCTGCTGTTATTCAGCGTGTCGCAGCCAGAAAAGTTCCGCTGGAGTTTCTGCCCGCTCTTCCGGATGACCCGAGGAGGCGATGCCCCGACATTACGAGGGCGAGAACGCTCTTGGGCTTTGAGCCTAAGGTGAGCCTTGAGGAGGGCTTGAGGCTGACTTTTGAGTGGTTCAAGGAGAAATTTGAAAGTTGAGTCAAACCAGAGGGGTGTGAGCGAGGGAAGGGTGAGTGCGTAGTAGTGGTGGTGCGTAGTAGAGGAGAGAAGGTGTATTAGGATGTTTCCGAGGGATAGAGAGGTGCTTGTGACGGCTGCGTTGCCGTATGTGAACGGGGAGTGCCACATAGGTCATCTTCGCACATATGTGCCTGCGGACATATTCACGAGGATGCTTCGCAAGCTCGGCTACGAAGTTCTATTTGTCTGCGGTTCAGACACGCATGGAACGCCAATTGTTTTCAGCGCAGAAGCGGAAGGCGTCTCCCCAAAAGAAATAGTTGAGCGGTATCATGAGCATTTTCAGCGCATTTTCAACGCCTTAGGCATCAATTTTGACTACTACGGCAGCACTGATGACGAAAGCAACCACAAAAGGACGCAAGAGATTGTGAGGACGCTAATTGAGAAAGGGTATGTTTACGAGAAGAAGGTGAAGTTAGCGTTCTGTGAGCGCTGCAACAGGTTTCTGCCTGACAGATATGTGGAGGGAAAATGCCCCTACTGCGGTGAGCATGCTCGTGGTGACGAGTGCGACCAGGGTTGCGGGCGTCATTTGGAGCCTGGCGAGATTCTTGAGCCTGTGTGCAAGATTTGTGGCTCTGAAGCGACATTCAAGGAACGCACTCACTACTACTTCAAGCTTTCGGCATTCGCATCGCAGCTTGAAGATTTCCTGCGGAATTTGGACGGCACTCCGAATGCTCGCAATTACGCTCTTGAGTGGGTTCGGCGTGAGTTGAAGGACTGGTGCATCACTCGTGACTTGGACTGGGGCGTTAAGTTTCCCTCAAGGGAAGACCTCGTCGTTTATGTCTGGGTTGACGCTCCCATCGGCTACATTTCATTCACGGAAGAGGCGTTGAAGCGGAAATCTGACAACTGGGAGCAGGCGTGGCGAGAGATTTGGAAGGAGAGCAAGGCGACAATCGTCCACTTCATCGGCACAGACATCATTTACCACCACTGCATTTTCTGGCCTGCGATGCTCATCGCTGCTGAATATTCGCTTCCTAATGCGGTCGTCGCCTCCGGAATGGTCACAATAAACGGCAAACCACTTTCAAAAAGCAGAGGAAATGTCGTTTGGGTTGCGGATTTCCTGAAGAAATTCCACGCAGACACGCTAAGATACTTCTTAGTTTCGCATTC
The DNA here is from genome assembly GCA_024699715.1 of Candidatus Methanophagales archaeon. GTDB lineage: Archaea > Halobacteriota > Syntropharchaeia > Alkanophagales > Methanospirareceae > Methanospirare > Methanospirare jalkutatii. The sequence continues at coordinate 37,938 of JANPRD010000009.1, read as the reverse complement.
AAGCCACACTAAAGAGTTGGATTTCTCGTGGGATGCATTCAAGACGAGGGTGAATAACGAGCTTGTTGCGATTCTCGGGAATTTGGCGCTGCGGGTGCTTTCATTCGCTCAAAAGCATTTCGGGGCGGTGCCTGAGGGTGAACTGCACGAAGAGGTTCTCGCTCGCATTCAAACGGCGAGGGAAGAGGCGGTGAAAGCGATATTCGCATACGACTTCAAAAAGTTCGTTGATGCTTCAATGAAGCTCGCTGACTTCGCAAACAAGTATTTTCAGCGTGAAGAGCCGTGGCATCTCATCAAAGGTGGCGAGGCAGAAAGGAAGCGGTGCGGTGAAATCGTGAAGAACACGCTTCAATTGCTCAAGGCGGTTTGCGTCCTGCTTGAGCCTGTGATGCCCTCAAAAATGGAGGAACTGTGGTCGCAACTCGGCATGGACAGCGACATTCACGCCGTAGGCATTGAGGAAATGACCGTTCCGCTGAAGAGCGGACAGCCTTTGGGCAAGCCAAAGAAACTCTTTGAGCGTGTTCCTTGAGTTCTCGGTGCTTCGTGAGAAATGAGTAAGATTTAAATAATGAATGTGAGAATGCGAACACATGCTTGAGCAAGTGCGAGGCATTTTATTTCATCCTGCGGAGGCATTCAAGGAAGCGAGGCAAGACGCCTTAAGCGACGCATTCAAGTATTTCCTGCCTTGGCTCGTGTTTCTTGCGGTTCTTCTCACTGCTCTCGTCTTCGGCGCTTTAAATGCGACAGGCATAAGTGCGCTTCTTTCGGAGTTTTTCCCCTTAGTTGTAGGAGGGACATTCGCAGGCGTCCTTGTCGGCGGCTTCTTACTAATCCTCTACGGAAGCGTCTGGCTTCACATATTTGTCTTCCTGCTCGGCGGCAGAAAGGGCTTGACGCAGACATTCAAGGCGGTTGCTTACGGTGCAACGCCGATTTATGTGATTGGGTGGCTTCCCGGTCCTAACATTCTGATTGCGCCGATATGGGCGTTGATTGTCGTGATAAGCGGCGTGATGCAACTTCAAGAAATGACATCTGGAAAGGCGATTCTCGTCGTGCTTCTTGCGCTTCTCATTCCTTTGGTGATTGCACTTGCGGTGGCATTCGCCGTTCTGATGCCCATGCTTCAGCCTTTCCTCGCTCCACCGCCGTCTTGAAAGAGAGAGGCGTGAGTGTGCGAGGGGGTAGGTGCGTAAGCGTTTGCCGTTTTCCATTTGCTTGCGGCAGAGAGAGGGGCGGAAAAAACCGTAAGTTTTTTAAATAATCTTCGGGGAGTGAAGTGAGACATGCAGATGACGGCGGAGTTCGGCGTTCTCGCAGCGGTTTCCTGCCTCACCGTTTTAGCATCTCTCGGCGTCCTGCTCACCAAAGATAATTTTTACGCTGCGCTCTACATGGCACTCACGATGATTTTCGTCGCTTCCTGCTACGGATTCTTCGGGCTGCACCCGGCATTTGTCCTCATCGCATTCGTTTTCGTCGGTGCAATCGGCATCGTCACAGTTGCTCTCGCAGCCACATACAGAAAGCCGCCAGAGCGTCAGATTTCTCCGCTTTGGATTGCTCCTTCTGTCATAACCGCTGCAATTTTAGGATATTCCGCATTCCTTTGGCATGCTCATTCCCCTAATCTCTCTGAAATTGGATTTAAAATGCGTGATTTCCTCACTCCTGAAAACATATTGCTCGTTATTTTCCTCATTTCGCTTGTCGTTCTGCTTGTTTCCGCAATTTTGAGAATCTACGGGAGGGAGGCTTGAATGCTCCTCGCAGGTGCGTCGTCAGCGGTGGCATCTTCAGCGACAGCAGCACAAGTGGAAATGAGCGAAGCCTCTTTAATCTACGCAACTGCGTTCGCAGTTCTGCTTGTTGCATATCTGACAGCGGTCTCAAGCAAGGATTTGATTCGCCTTTTAATCTCTTTAGAGATGATGTTTGGTGCAGTTTTCCTCGCACTCATACCACTTTTCTCGCTTCCTGCGATGCAAAGCACGGCATTTGCCATCCTAATTTTGACAATTTTTGTGAGTAGTAGCGAACTCCTCATATTAATTGCGGCGATTACCATTTTTGACAGGCGTAAAAGGAGCATAGATGCGGAATTAGTGAGCGAAGGAGGTGACAAGGTGTGATTTTGCTTTACCTTCTGCTTGTTCCTCTTGTGGCGGTGTTCGTTGCACCGCTTTTACCTCGTCGCATCGCATCTTGGCTCTCTTCAATCGCATTCTTAGTCCCATTTTTCGGCATTCTTAATTTCATTTTCACAGGTTTTCCGCCTAAAGAGACACTAATCACACTTTCAGAGCCTATTGGTGAATTCTATTTGTTTTCAGATGGCATAACTTCAATCTTTGCACTCTCAATTTGTGCGGTATCTGCGATGGTTGCCCTTTATGCGATACCTTACATGGAGCATCGCTTCAAAGAGATGGGTGTTGATATTGAAAGTGAGTTCAGAAAATACATTTTCATATACAATTTATATGCTGTTTCTATGCTATGGCTCGTTCATTGCGGCAACTTAATCATGCTTTACATATTCTTGGAGGTTATGTTGATAACTGCTTTTCTCTTAATTTACATGTATGGGTATGGAAACAGGCAATGGGTCGGTCTCCTTTACTTAATTTGGTGTTGCATTGCGGGCGTTCTGACGCTTGTCGGCTTCCTTATAATTGCATTTGAGAACGGGACGCTCGCTTTGGACGCTCTACGCACCGTCGGAATGGTCGCATGGGCTTTCATTTTCGCAGGAATGATTATTGAGCTTCCCGGCTTAGGACCGCACATTTGGCTTCCTTGGGCGCATGCGGAGGCGCCGACGCCTGTTAGTGCTTTGCTTTCTCCCCTTACTGTCGGACTCGCAGGTTATATTATGTTGAGGGTTGCGCTTATTGATGCTGTTTTCTTCAGAGTTTTCACCGTTCCGATATTCATTTACGCTGCGATTTCAAGCATTTACGCTGGATTTTCTGTATTTGTTCAGACAGACTTCAAGCGACTTCTCGCATATTCAACCGTCTCGCAGATGGGCTACATTCTGATTGCGTTGTGTCTGCTCGGCAGTCCAAACGAGGAGGCGGTGAAATTCGGTGCGATGGGCGTTGCGGTGCAATACATGTCGCATGCATTCGGCAAGTCAATCCTGTTCTGCAGTGCGGGCGGTTTGATTGCCCTCTTCGGTCTGCGAGACATTGAGAAGATGGGCGGTCTCCACGATTTCGTGCCTGAGATTTCAAACGCTGCCGTGATTGGATTCATGAACCTCGCAGGCATTTTGACCGTCGGAATGTTCGGCGAGTTCTTCATTTTGAGAGGTCTTGTGGAGGCTTTCGGCGCAAACCTCGCTTTCATTCTGCCTGTCGTTTTCATTTTCATCCTCTCAGGATGGTATGGCTTCTACACGCTTCGCAAAGTCTTCTACGGCAGACCCCGCTCTTCAATCGCATCTTCTTCAGCAGAAAGCAGTCACGCCAGTGCATATCTTTTCGTCCCGCTCTTCGTTCTCGGCGCCCTTTCCGTGCTTTTCTTCTTCCCACCTTTCTCCTCCGCATGGGTCCCCGAGCTGTTCAAAGCGGTCTCTGTCGGCATGGGCGGTAGTAGTGTCGTGAGTGGCGGTCTTTCCGCTTCTGCTGCTGTGGGAGGTGGTCTCTTGCCTTGAACGAATGGATTTTTCCCGTTCTGTTCCTTGCACCTGTGTTGAGCAGCATTCCAATTGCCTTAGCATACAGGCGCAAGGAGCTCGTGCGGAAGATGCCACCGCTTTCAGTCGCAGGCATATTCGTCTCGCTCATTTGCAGCCTCTACATCCTTTTCCACCCTGAAATTTTCATGGACAAGTCCTTCTCTTACGAATGGATACCACAACTCGGCATAGACATGGTGCTTCGTATTGACTATTTGAGTGCGAGTATGGGCGTAATAACGGCATTAATCGCATTTATTATTGCGATTTATGGGCTTGATTACATGAAAGATGATTACAGGCTGCCTTGGTATTGGTTCTTTTTCAATCTTTTCACTGCATCCATGCTTCTTGTCGTTTACAGCGACAACCTATTCCTGCTTTTCGTCGGCTGGGAGGGTCTCGGAATCGCCTCTTGGGGTCTTATTGGGCATTGGTATCGTGACGACGACGAAATCACATTTGTTGGCGTGCCTGAGAGGCGTTTGGGACCGCTGAAGCTCTGGTGGCCGCCGAGCTTTGGAGGGTGGCGAGCAATTTCAACAATCCGTTTCGGAGATGTGCCGATGTTCCTCGCAATCGCAGCGATTTGGATGCTTTCTGATGGGCATAACATCAATATTTCTGAGATTAATTGGGAATCTTTGTTTTTAAAGGCTGGAGCCGCAGGCACAATAATCATTTTCACGATGTTCCTTCTCGGCTTGTTCACGAAATCTGCGCAGTTGCCATTCAGCGAGTGGCTCATGACCGCAATGACAGGTCCGACGACTGTGAGTGCATTGCTTCACAGCGCAACGATGGTCGCAGCAGGCGCTTTCGTTTTCATTAAGGTGAGCTGGTATATTCATCCGTGGGATTTGCATCATGTTGAAGGCTTGGAGTTCGTTTATGCTCTCGTCCTCTTCGTCGGTCTCGTGTCTGCGCTCTACGGCGCACTCGTCGCAACAGGAATGCTTGAGCGTAAGGTTTTGCTTGCTGCCTCAACGATGAGTTCGCTGGGTTTAATGTTCGGGAGCGCCGCCGCTTCTTACTGGATTCCGACGCATGAGCATGCTGTTGGCGGTGGAATGAACTTCGCTCTCCTCGCAGCGTTCTGGTATATGGCGGTTCACGCTTTTGCGAAGGCGACGCTATTCCTCGTCAGCGGTCATCTGATTCATGCGACGCACTCACGCTTCTCTGAGGGCGACCTTGAGTTCGGAAAGAAAATGCTTCCCGCATTTCTTGCGACCGTGCTTGCAACCGCACTCTTGGTGGGATTCCTGCCGCCTGCTTATTGGGTGAAGTCCGCAATGGATGAGGTCATGGAGCATCTCCTCATACACGAAAAAATGAGCATTCCCCTCTTCCTTCTCGTCGCAGCGTCAATATGCTACGCAGCGATACTCGCAAGATTCCTCAGTTTGAACTTTTTGAAGGGAGAGAAGCCGCATCACGAGCATGTAGAAGGCGCAACACTCATGAAAGCGGGATATTTGATGATGGTTTCTGTGCTTTTCATCCTCATTTTCATCATTCTAACGCAACTTCCCGAATTTGTTTCCGCAGGATTCATGCCTGCATCACTTGCGGTCGGTTCTGCGGTATTTATTGCGTATATTGGCGCAGTTCTGAGGCCGAGAATATCAGCACTTTCAAAAATCGGAACTTTCTTCAACGACAGGATGCTTCTTCCCGCACTTAACGACTTCATAGCGCCTGCAATCGGGTTTGCGGTTGCGAAAGCCGTGAATTACGGAAACAAGGGCATAGATGCGTTCTGCAACACGAAGGTCATGCCCGCTCTCTTCGAAATCATCTCAAAGGGAATAAGAGCAATCCAAACGGGATATTTGAAAGACTACACGAAAATTGTTCTCGGATTCGTGATGTTTTTCCTTATTTTAAGTGCAATATGGGGTGTGATGCCATGAACGGTGGAATGCTAAATGCAGGAATGAGCATGGAAAGTATTTCAGCCTTCCTAATTGCTTTAATTATTCTTGTTCTTGGCTCCGTTTTCTCGTATAAATATCATAGATTGGGGCTTATTACCGCAGTTATTGCCGTTTTCATAGGATTCCTCGCATCTTCATTCATCTCAAATTGCTTCGTCTATGCGGTGTTCATTCTCGCAATCGCCCTTCTGAACCTCTTTTCGCTTGAAGCGCTGCCTAATGAAATAAAGGGCGTGGACTTCGGTCTCGTCGGTTTAATCGCACTCGCAACATTTATCGTGTTCAGCACTGCGAATCTCGCAACCGTTCTCACCGCTCTTGTCATCATTTCAGTGCCTACTTACATACTTGTGATGCTCAGAGAGGGTGCTGTAGATGTGGAAATAGGCGTAAAATACATAGTTTTCATGGTTTTCGCCACTGTTTTATTCTTAACGGGTGCAATTATCCTCGCTTCAGGTGCGGAAGGTGTGATTTTTCTTGTCGGATATGTGATGCTTGTGCTTGGATTATGTTTAGAGGTTGGCGTTGCACCGTTTCACGAGTGGGTTCCCGATGTTTTCACTGTTGCTGACCCTGTTCCAGTTTCAGTAATCGCATCAATAGCGAAGATTGTGCCTTTTGTCGTTGCTTTGAGGATTATTGCTTCATTTGGTGAAATTCCGATGACGGCAGTCGCACTCACAGCGGTTCTCGCAGCCTTCTCAATGTTCGTAGGGAATATCGGTGCGTTGACTGCGAGGGAGCATGCGAGAGTGCTCGCATATTCAACGGTTGCGAACATGGGATATGTGCTTGCGTGCATCGCAGTGGTCTCGCATCCTTCTGCGGAAGAGGAATTTGTCTACGCTGCGGTCATCGGCGGTCTGCTCCTGCTCTTTGGTAATGCAGCGGGAAAAATCGGCTTCTTCAACGCAATAAAGGGCGAAGGTGCTTTCGCTCCCCTCCTTTACATACTCGCTTTCTCATTCATCGGCGTCCCTCCCCTTCTGGGCTTCTGGGGAAAACTTTTCATACTGCTTTCACTCGTAGAAATCAAATTCTATTGGCTTGCGGGCATTCTTGTGCTTAATTCAGCCATATCCATTCCGTATTATGTGCGGATTGCTCGTGAATTGGGCGTTGATTGGCGGGCAAATATCGCAAATTTCATCGCAATCGCCGTTGTAATAATTGCTTTAATAACTGTAATCCCGCCTGAATGGTTCGTTCAGGGCGTAAAGACGCTGCCTCTAACGCTTGGAATATGAAGTCGTGGGGCGTAAAGAAGAAAAGGAGCGGAAATGGAATGAATGAAATAAGTGGGAGTGAAATGAGAAAGAGCAGGAGGGGGATGCGGTAATGCTGGGGGAGGCTTTAGTGATAGCATTATTGATACTAATTTGTCTGATTGTTGACGGAGTAATGCTTATTGTCATAAAGATATTGCCGAGATACAAGCCAACGGATGTGAAGATGGCGAGATGGGAGGCGGGAAATGTCCCCATGCCTGACCAAAAGTATGTATTGCCGATGCAATATTTCGGATTTATGTTTTTATTCATGGCAGTAGAGCCTGTTGCAGTTCTTTATTTGCTTTTTACTGCGTGTGAAATGCTGAACTTCGCAGTGTTCCTGCTGCTTTCGCTTGCGATTGTGTTGCCTGCTGTTTTCGTGGGATACAAACTTGCGGTTGAGATTGCGGAGGCGGAGCGAGTCAGAGTGAGGGAGCGAGTGCGTGGCGTGAGGAAAGGATAAAAGAGGAGCGGTGAAAGTGGGAGAGAGAGTGGAAGAGAGAGGGAAGGGGTGTTTTAAAATGTCGGATGAGAGCGTTGAATTTTTGAATTCGGGCGTGCTTGCACCGATAAAGAGGTGGGGGACTCGCTGGAGTTTGTGGCCTGCGCACTTTGTGACTGCGTGTTGCGGTGTTGAGTTGGCTCACGCTTTCGCCTGCGGATATGACGGTGAGCGCTGGGGCGTTCTCAACTACGGCATCTCAAGACAAACGAACTTCATCATCGTGGAGGGTGCAATCACACGAAAAATGGCTCGTGCTTTGCGCTTCGTTTGGGGTCAGATGCCCGAGCCGAAGTTTGTGATTGTGCTTGGTGCATGCGGTCAGAAAGGCGGACTCTTCTGGAACGGCTACAATATTGTGCGACCTTCGGATGTTGTTCCTGTGGATTTTTTCGTGCCAGGGTGTCCGCCGACGCCTGAGGGCTTGCTTAGGGGCTGCAGAGCGGTTCAAGACAAAATAGAGGGCATTGACCGCACAACAATTCAGTTTAAGGATGCTGAACTTCCGCCGAAAGAGGCGATTGAAGAGCGTCTTGTCCCGACGACGCCGAAAATTTTTGCGCTTACGCCTGCAGTTCGCATAGACATGCGAGATGAAAATGCGGAAAAGGCATGGTCTTTCGGCAGGGAATTGGTCGCTGAGCTGAGCGGTGAGAATGCAAAGGCGACAATCATCGGAATGAACAGGATTGCGTTGAAAACCACACGAGAAAAAATGAAAGATGTTGCTCTGAAATTAAAGGAGATGGGATTTGACCATGTGAAGAGCGTGAATGTCGTTGATGTTCCGCATGAGAATAAATTTATTGTTGAATATGTGGTCTCCAGTTATTCGCATGAGGAATTGAAGCCCGTTCTTTTGAGCGTTTTCTGCGAGATTCCTCGTGAAGATGCGAGAGTTGCGAGCTTGAAAGATGTTTGGGAGAGTGCGGATTATCAGGAAAGGGAGATGCACGAGTTCTTCGGTGTGTGGTTTGATGGAAACCCTTGGATGGGCAAGAAGTTCTTTCTTGCGCCTGACTCGCCAGAATACCCGTTGAGGAAGGATTTCAAGTTGAGAGAGGCGAGATATGTGCTTGAGAAGGGCGAAGAAGATGTGAGGAATGAGCCTCCTTCGGACTTGGAGTTGCCCGTTCCTTTTGATTTGAAGGAGGCTCATGAGAGCGATGAATATGTGGTGTTCGTAGGGCCTCACCATCCGGGAAGCGGGCATCTCCGCACAATATTGAGGGTGAAAGGCGACATCATCACGGATGCGATTCCTGACCCTGGGTATGTGCATCGTGGCATGGAGAAAACCGCAGAGAACCTGCTTTACATTCAAAGCATGCCGCTATTTGAGCGCTGCTCAATCGTTGACAGTGCGAACATCACACTCGGATATGTGCGTGCGATTGAGCGTGCGCTTAAAATTGAAGTGCCTGAGCGTGCAAAATACATCAGAATGATTCTTGCAGAGCTGAGCAGAATAGGCACTTTCCTTTACGATGCTGCGATTGGTCCGATGTTTCTCGGTCATACAACAGGATTTATGTATTGCTTTGCACTGCGAGAGGTGCTTGTCGACCTCCTTACGAAGATAACAGGTGCGAGAATCACCACTTCTTTCATTGTTCCTGGCGGGATAAGGCGGGATGTTCCTCAAGAAGTGCTTCAAGCGGTGAAGAAATTCACATCTGCGGTGAGGAAAAGATGGGAACGCTACATGGACATATTTGTGCGAAACCCTGTGACGATTGCGAGATTGAAGGGCGTTGGCGTGCTTTCAAAGGAAGATGCGATTCGTTTGGGATGCGTAGGACCCTTCTTGAGGGCTTCAGGCGTTGAGTATGATGTGAGGAAGATTGAGCCTTACGAGGCTTACGACGATGTTGAGTTTGAGATTCCTGTGAGCGACGAAGGCGACGCACTTGCGAGGTTTCTCGTGCGTGTTGAGGAGATGAAGCAGAGTTTCCGCATCATTCAGCAGGCTGTCGACGCCCTCCAGCATATTAAAGGTGAGATTTTGAGCGAGGATGTTCTCGGTGAGTGCAAGGACATGTTTTCTTCAGACATACGAGGATATTTCTACCGAGCATTCGGGAATATTGTGCTGCCTCGTGGAGAGTTCTCAGCAATTACAGAGGCTGCTCGTGGCTCGCTACTATACTCAATCATAAGCGATGGCGAGTCAAATGTGCCTTACAGAGTGAGAGCGGCAACACCCTGCCTCGCTAACTTGCGTGCTTTCATGGAGGCGGTGAAGGGCGAAAGACTCGCCGACTTCTGGGCTGTTTACATTAGCTTTGGATACTTCCCGCCTGAAGCGGATAGATGATGCTTTTTGCTTTCCCCTCCTCCCCCTACCTTACATCTTACATCGCAAGCCTAAAAAGAAGCAAGAAGGGGAGCGAGCAGGTGGAATGAAAAGATGAAAAAGCATTCTAATTCACATGCGTAATTATTCGCTTTTTCCAAGCAGTGCGTTAGCGAGCGTGAGCGTCAAGTCCTCCACTTCTATTTTCCGTCCGAGCGCGGAGACAGCACAGTCAAGATGAATCCAGCATTTGGGGCATGCCACAACCAATTTTGACGCCCCCGTCCGCTCTGCTTCGTCCAGTCTTTGAGCCTGAATTGCTCTCGCCACCGCCCCGCATGTGAGCATCGCTCCGACACCGCAGCACAACCCCCGCTCTCTATTATGGGGCATCTCTCGCAATTCCGCAACATTTCGCAAGAGCTCACGGGGCGCTTCAAAAATGCGTAGATGCCTCAGCCTGCAAGGGTCGTGGTAAGTAACGATTCCTGCGGAAGCGGAGGGGCGAATTTTTTCAAAAATGCCACGCTCAATCAAGAACTCCGAAATATGCATGAATTTCAGGTCGAGTTCAACGCCCTCTTCCGCAAGGAAGCGTCTGTAATCCACTTCAAATGTTCGCAGGCACTCCGCACATGTGAAAACGACAACCTTCGCCCCGCTTTTCTTTATCGCTTCTATGTTCGCATGCATGAGCTCTTTGAAGCGATGCTCGTCTCCCGCCCAGAGCAGGTCGTGACCGCAGCATCTCTCTTCTTCGCTCACCGCAGGAACGACGCCGACTGCGTTCAGAAGCCTCACTGCTGACCTCGCAATTTCCTCCAAATGCAAATTCTCCCGCTCTGCGTAAATCCTGCTTAAATAAGAGAGACAGCCCGCAAAGTAGTAAACTTCGCCCTTCTCCGCAACCTTCAGCGAGTCCCCTCCTCCTCGCAACAACCAGTTCAACCTGCCGCTGAATGCTGCTTTTTTCTTCTTCTCTTCTCCTCCTTCCGCTCCCGCAACATTCTCAACAGCAATAACACGCCCTTCCTCGTAGCGAGGGAAGTTGCCCCGCATGAATGCGAATTTTCGGAGACCCTGCATGAAGCCGAGAAAGTCAACGCCGTAAGGACACAAGGCATTGCAGATGCCGCAGGAGAGGCAGAGCCAAATGTCTTCGCCATTCACGAGCTTTGAAGCGCTCTCCATTAACGCCATTCCTGCAACCCTGCGAGGCGAGAAAGCGGGTTCAAGCGCAGTGACGGGACACGCTGCAGTGCATTCACCGCACTCCGCACACTTGTTCACGCCCTTCAGGAGCGCAAGATGCTCTAAATCACGCTCAATCTCAACGCCCGCCTTCGCAACCGCTTCAACAGCAGCCTCCTCAGCAGGCTCTGCAACGAGCAAGCAACTCCTGCAACGCAGGCATCTCCCCGCTTCTGCGAGAGCATCCTCCTCTGAAAAGCCTTTGTATATTTCCGCAAAGCTCCGAACACGCTCCTCCGCACTGAGCGAGGGCATCTCACGACGCCTCTCTCGCTTTATCAAGCCGAGAGCCTCCTCATCCATCAGCTCCTCACGAATGAACTCTTCCTCCTCTTTTGTGCCGCCGGCAGCCGCTTCTGTCTCTGCGGAGCCACGCCCCTCTGCATCCTCTGCAGCAGCACCACTGAGGAAATCGTGTATGGCTTCCGCAACTCTGTTACCGTCAGCAATCGCATCAACAGCGAAAGCTGCTCCCCTGACGCAGTCACCGCCTGCGAATATGTTTTTAACGCCTGTGTATCCTTTATCGTCTGTTTTTATCAGACCTCTTTCAATTTTGACGCCGCTACCTTCCAGAAAATCGTAATCCACCTCTTGACCAATCGCAATTATCACCGAATCAGCATCAAAAAAGAACTCTGAACCCTCAATTGGAATGGGTTTCCTTCTACCTGATGCATCTGGAGCGCCTAATCGCATCCTTATCAGTTCAACTTTCTCAACCCTCTCTTCGCCTATTATCCGCTTAGGATTCACCAGGAACATGAATTTGACGCCTTCTTCCTCAGCCTCACGAACCTCTTCTTCTCTCGCAGGCATCTCTTCCCTGCTCCGCCTGTATGCAATCGTGACTTCCGCCCCCAAGCGGAGAGCGCTTCGTGAAACATCCATCGCAACATTTCCTCCGCCAACGACAAGCACCTTCTTGCCAAGAACTCGCTTCAATTCCTCTATCTCTGCATCATCTCCGAGATTCAAACGCCTCAAAAATTCCAAACCGTGTAATACTCCATCCAAATCCTCACCTTCTATGCCCATCCGCCTGCTCTTCTGCGCCCCTACCGCAACAAAAACTGCATCATACTCCTCACAAATATCTCTAAATCTTTCTCTATCCACATTAACTCCATACTCTATTTCTATTTTTCCATCAACTTCCTCGCATAAATCCTCTATTTCCCTCTTTAAAACATCCTTCGGAAGTCTGTAAGGCGGAATTCCCGCATACAACATGCCACCCGCAACATGCGAACGCTCAAATATTTTCACGGAGTAGCCTTTCTTTGCGAGCCTGTAAGCGGCAGTGAGACCTGCAGGTCCAGCACCGATGACCGCAATTGAGCGCTGCGAGCCTGCTATTTCCGCCCTCGCTTTCTCCGCTTTACTACGACGATACTTGTCGCCGACGAAACGCTTGAGTGCTGCGATTGCCACCGCCTCGTCAAAGAATCTTCGCCTGCACGCATCCTCGCATGGATGGTAGCATATCCTGCCGATTGTCGCCGGAAAAGGCACGGTCTCACGAATCACCGCATACGCTTCAGCGAGGCGACCCTCCGCAATCAATTTTATGTAGCGCTGCACATCGCAACCCGCAGGACACGCTGAAATGCAACGAGGCACTTCCCTCGCAACCGAAAAATCCTTCGCTTCAAAACGCTTGAAAAATGCAAGACGCTCTTCCGACGCCATCCCCGCTCACTTCCCCCACGACACATGCCCCAATCCCCCTCATGCAGTAAGCATCTCTTAAGAGGGGAGGAAGGTGGAGAGGAAGGTGAGGAGGAAGAAGAGGAGAGGAGGAGAGGGGAGGGAGAGAAAACACAAAATTTTGCGTTGTTTTGTGTTGTTTTATTTACTTTTCCACGCCTTCAATTATAGGTCCGATGACTTCTGGGTAGCCGACAGCCATGATGTGGCATCCAGCACACGCCTTCTCTTTCTTTATTTCCTTTATGAATGCGACGAAGTAGTCCACATTGAACTCATTTATCTTCTCTCTTCGCTTTTCTTTTGGGAGTTCCTTGAATTTAGCGAACGCCTCCATGAACTCCGCTGGGACGCTCACACCAGGGACGAACTTGTCGAAGAACTCAGCCTGCCCGTATGTGCGAGGCGGGAAGATGCCGATGAGCGTCGGGACGCCGATGTGTTCAATCGCCTTCAAGAATCTGCGAGCAATCTCAACATCAAAAACCGCTTGCGTCTGGAAGAAGTCCGCACCCGCCTCCGCCTTCCGCTCCAATTTCAGCACCTCAGCCTCCAGAGGCTCCATGCCGGGATTTCCTGCTGCGCCGACATTCAGCTCGGGGCGAGGACCATGTATTTCATTTCCCCAGAGGTCTTTGCCCTCGTAGACCATCGTGTGAACGAGCCTCACAAGGTTCGTCCCGTCAAGGTCAAAAACGGGCTTCGCACTCGGCGTTGTGCCTGACTTCGTGTGGTCGCCAGTCAGCGCAAGAATGTTCTTCAATCCAAGCGCCGCTGCTCCTAAAATGTCTGAAACGAGTGCGAGCCTGTTTCTGTCTGCTGTCCGCAACTGATAAATCATTTCAAGACCTGTCTCCCGCTGAATGATGTATGATGCTGCCAAACTGCTTATTGCTGAATCGCTCTTCGGATTGTCTGTGACATTTGCAGCGGTAATTCTACCCGTCTCTTTCAAAGTATTCGCCCAACTTATCACTTCTGACAAATCTATACTGCGATGCGGCTCCAATTCTCCCGTGTATACGAACTCTCCTGCCTGTATCTTCTTCATTAATTCCGAAAATGCCTTCTTCTCCTCCGCCATTTTCCATCACCACCTCTCCTTCCTATTTAACATCAAATCCTGCGAGGCGGCACCCAGATGCTGTGGTCAGTCGGGTCTCTCAGCTTCCTGAAAAGGTCAATCCTTCCCAATGTTCGCAGTCGCTCAAAGATGAGATACCATGCGCAGTCATTCTGCACCTCTTCAATCACTTCGCCCTTCCAATTCTTGATCTCAACAGTGACCTCGCACTTGCCGCCGACGCATCCACCGCAGGGACCATTCATGAGTCCTTTCGCACATCTCGTGCGTGGGCATATACCGCCAGTCTCGCCGAGAATGCAGTCGCCACATGCACGACAAAGCTCATACATGCGACCCTCTCGCTTCTCTTCCGCACCCATGAAAACGGTGTTCTGCGCAGGGTATGTCGGTATCTCGGGGAAAATCATGTTCATCACTTGAACGCCTATCCCGCAAGCCATCGAAAGCATCGCTTCAAATCCATCAGGCTTCACCCAGTTCGGAAGTCCTTCCTCGCAACACTGCCTCGAAACTGTTATCGCTTTGCACTCAATCGGCTTACCACGAGCTTTTGACGCCATCTCAATGAGCGATGCGTATGTCTCCGCCTCTCTTAAGCCACGAGGAGGTTGCACGCACCCGTCGCATCCCACGACAAGCACCTTGCGGTATGGCTCCAAGAAACTCAAAATCTCCTCCAACGGCTTCTCCTTCGTTATAATCATGTTCTATGCTCCCATTTTCCTATAAATAAATCTTATGCTTTTTTCCTCATGCCTTTTCCCATCCCAATCAAGCGAGGGCGTGTGCAAACGGTGTCAGTGCTGCAAAGATGCGAATTTCACGCTTATTTCGTCCTTTGCTGAGCATTTCAGCTCTTCTTTCTCGCCCCTCTCATTTACGATGCATAAACCCTCCTCCTTCGCCCTTATTTCACCTATTTTCACCGCATTTATCCCATTCTCTTCATATTTACGCAGCAAATAACCCAATTTATCTTCAGGAACGGTGACGATGAGTGCGCCTGATGCGAATATTGCGAGAGGATTCAGCCCGAAATCTTCACACAATACCGCAGTTTCTTCGTAAATCGGAATCTTATCCTTCCAAACGAGTATGCCTTTTCCGCAAGCGACTGCGAGCTCGTAGAGACCTGCGAGCAGACCGCCTTCTGTGGGGTCGTGCATCGCCGTCGCAACATCTCTTGCGAGCAACGCCTCTCGCACAACTGAAATGCCAGGCTCTCGCACAAAGTTTCTGCAGCGCTCGTAGAAAGCTTCGCCGTGCCTCGCTCTCACCTCTTCGCTTCGCTCACTCGCAATAATGCTCGTCGCTTCAATTGCAACGCCCTTCACAAGCACGACAGCGTCCCCCGCTCTCGCACACTTCCGCACAAGATTCTCTCGCTCAACCTCGCCGAGCATCGCACCCGCAATAATCGGACGCTCCAAATCTGCGACGACTTCCGTGTGTCCGCCGACGATTGAGACATTTAGCTCTCTGCAACTCTCGCTCATTTGCCTGAATATTTCATTCGCAAGTTCCTCGTCCGCATTTCTCGGAAGAAGCACTGTTGCGAGGAACCAGCGTGGCTTTGCTCCCATCACTGCAACATCATTCGCATTAATTATCGGTGCGTAATAGCCGATGTCCTCCTCAACGCACACAATCGGGTCCGCTTTCGCCACTAAATACCTTTCGCCGAAGTCAATGACAGCTGCATCTTCGCCCACACGGGGTCGCACAATCACCCGCTCATCCTCAACGCTGAGAATGCGTAGCAAAGCATCAAGCACGCCGTATTCCAGTTTGCCAACGCCTAAAAGCGAAGGATTGTGAGAAGCACCGCAGCCTTTTTCCCTCACGCATTCAAATAAAAATAGAAAAGTTTAAAGCGGTTGCGTGTGAGGAGGAGAAGATGAAGCACTTACCGGATGTGCAAGCGAGCAGTCCAGAGATTCCGCTCAACCTGACGAGAGTGGGCGTCAGGAATGTGAAGAAGCTTGTTGAGCTCGCAAGGAAAGGAGGCAAGCGACCGATTGTTCTCGTCTCCACATTTGACATCTTCGTTGACTTGCCCTCTTCAATGAAGGGAGCGAACCTCTCACGGAACTTTGAGGCGATGTATGAGGTGCTTGAGTCTGCGGTGAATACGCCTTTCTACGAGATTGAAGAGTTGTGTGTGGAAGTTGCAAAAAGACTGCTTCAGCGACACAAATATGCGAGCGTCGCAGAGGTCAGGATGCGCAGCGAGTTCATCGCAAAACGAAAAACGCCCGTGACTGCGATGGAATGCCAAGAGCCTGTCGTCATTTTTGCGGAGGCGAAGGCGTTCAGAGAAGAGAGCGGTGGGATAGCCCAGCAGAAGCGACTGCAGGATGCAGCGAGAGCGAGAGGAGGCGGAGGACAGGCGTGAGGGCGTTGTCATTCGCAAGCGGATAGGTGCGGAGGTCGTCGGCGTGACGACATGCCCCTGTGCGCAGGAATTAATGAAGGAGTTGGCGAGAGAAGCATTGAAGAAGCAAGGAAGGTCTGAGCGTGAAATAGAGGAGATTTTGAGTGTTGTGCCTATTGCAACGCATAATCAGCGAGGAAGAGGCATAATTTCAATAGAAGTTGACGGAAAATACAAAATTCCTTTGGAGAAAATAATAGGAATAATAGGGGAATCCATGAGTGCCCGCACATATGAACTGCTAAAGCGACCTGACGAGGCTTTTGTTACGATGAAAGCGCACAGAAATCCGAAGTTTGCGGAGGACTGCGTGAGAGAGATGGCGCTTCGTGTCGTTGAGAATTTCAAGGAGCTGCCTGATGATGCGGTTGTGCGCATAATTCAAATAAATGAAGAGAGCATACATCAGCATGAGGCGGTCGCTGAAAGAATCGCTCTGCTCGGCGAACTGCGCAGGGAACTCGGCTGCAACAGCGAAGAAGCGGGCAGTTTGGCGGCAACGGCTGGCTGCACAGAGAAAGAGAAAAGGCAAAAAGATGTGAGGAATTAATTCAGTGCTTGTGAAAAGGTGATGGTGTGAATGGAGTGAATGGGTGCGGCGACGAGCCGGGGTGGCCTAGCTGGAGGGGCGTCAGACTCATAATCTGAAGGTCGCGGGTTCGAACCCCGCCCCCGGCATCCTGCTTCTCACACGCTTCTCACGCATCTCACACTATCTGCGGCAACAGGGTTTATGTCGTGTGCATTTCCGTTAATTGTGGTTGGAACGAAAAATGGTTGGAACGAAAAAACGCATGAAATAGGCGTGATGAAAGCGATAGGTGCGAGAAATAGGGATATTCTCACCATTTTCCTGCTTGAATCTGGGATAATTAGCGTGATTGGTGGCATTTTAGGCATACTTATCGGAGCAATAGGTGCAAATGTGATAAGTGTTGGCTTGGAATCCGCATTCGGTGTTGAAATTCCTGCGATTTTGCATGCTGAAGTCTTGCTTGGCGGTCTTGCAGTCGCAGTCATCGTCGGCGTTCTCTCAGGCATTTATCCCGCAAGGAAAGCGGCGAAAATGAGTCCCGTTGAGGCTGTCAGATACGAATAAAGCATCATAAGCATCAGAGCAGTGCAGGGTGCCGCAAAGACGAAGAAGAAAGTTAAAAAGCACTTCTCCACGCATTCCTGAGGACATCAAGCGGAACATTCAAAATTTCTCCACCGAAATCAATGACTACAAGGCTCTTATCCCGCTTTAATTCACCTATTCGCCTCACAAAAACGCCTCTTCTCCTCATTTCAGCCTCAAAATCCTCTTCCTTTGAACGCTTAACCTCAACAATCCACCGTGAGTTCGTCTCTGCGAAGAGTTTTATGTCGCTCCTCGCCTCTCCGAGAGTTCGCAGGTCAATTTCAGCACCCAAATCGCCGCCGAAGAGCATTTCACAGAGCGAGACTGCGAGACCCCCCTCGGAAATGTCGTGACACGCTGCCACAAAGCCAGCATGAATTGCGTTCAGAACCGCATCCATTCGCCTCTTCAGCTCAACGGGCGATGTCCTCGGCACTATTCCGCCTTCAATACCTCGCAGCTTAAAATATGCACTTCCTCCAAGCTCGTTCCTCGTTTCTCCCACAATATAGAGCGGATTAGAGGGCAATTTAGCATCAACAGTCACGCATGAACGCACATCTTCGCAAATTCCAATGCCTAAAATTGTCGGAGTTGGTGGAATCGCCTCGCCAGTCTCCTCATTTTCATTATAAAAGCTCACATTTCCGCTCACAAATGGAATTTTCAGCGATTCAGCCATGAAATTCAACGCCCGGCAGCATTCGTAAAAGTCGCCCATCACTTCCTCGTTTTCAGGATTGCCGAAGTTCAGGCAGTCTGCAAAAGCATGAGGTCTCGCTCCCACAGCAACCAAATTCCTGCACGCCTCGTCAACGGCGGATGCCGCGCCCCAAAATGGATTTATGCGTGTGTAAGCGGGATTTACATCCGCAGTGAGCGCAATTCCCCTGAATGAGTGAGCGAGAGGCTTCAAAACTGTTGCATCTGCATGCGTTTCCAAACCAATTATGCCATGTAATGGCTTCACAATTGTTGATGCTCGCACATCAAAGTCGTATTGACGCACAACATATTCCCTTGATGCGATATTCGGCGTTGAAAGTAGCCTCGTAAGCACTTCCTCATAGTCAGAAGGCTCTGAAAACGCCACTTCTTTCTCCACGACCTTACGCACTTTGCGAGGACGCTCGTAGACTGGTGAGTTTGCCAAAAATGAAATCTCAAGCTCGTAGATGAGTTCTCCTTCGTAAAAAATCCTTATTTTCTCCTTTCCTCTCTCGTATTCACGAGTTTCGCCAATAACAGATGCGTCAATGTCCCAATCTTCAAAAATTTTGAGCAAACGGGGGACATTTTCGTGTGATGTGGAAATGAGGAAGCGTTCTTGCGATTCAGAAAGCCATATTTCCCAAGGCAAAAGCCCCGCTTCCTTCAACTTCACTCGCTCTAAATAAATATCAGCACCACAGTTTCCAGCGGCGCACATTTCAGTTACTGCGCATGAAAGACCGCCACCGCCTAAATCCTTCATTCCGCTGATTAGACCTTGCGAGTTCGCCTCAAGGATTGCGTGAATGAGCGGTTCTTTTTTAATGGGGTCGCCGAGCTGAACGGCACTCCTGAACGCCTCTTCTGTGCGAGCCTCAATCGTTGCGGATGCGAATGTGACGCCGTGAATGCCATCTCTGCCCGTGAGACCGCCGACGAGAACGAGAGCCTCGTTTGGCGCTGCTGAACTGTGCCTAATGTCTTTCTTGCGAAGCACGCCGACGCATCCGACATTCACGATGCAGTTGCCGACGAAGCCCTCGTCAAAGAAAAGCATGCCCGCACATGTCGGAATGCCGATGCGGTTCCCGTAGTCGCTTATTCCCGCAACGACGCCCTCAAACAAATAGCGAGGATGCTTCACGCCCTTCGGCAGTTTTCGTGAGAAGTCAAGCGGTCCGAAGAAGAGCGCATCAATCAAAGCGACGGGCTGCGCACCCATGCATACGACATCTCTGACGATTCCGCCGATGCCTGTCGCTGCGCCGCCGTAAGGCTCAATCGCCGAGGGGTGGTTGTGCGACTCAAAAGCGACGACATACGCATGCTCCTCGTCAAACTCAACGACGCCTGCGTCCTCATTGCAGATGCATCTGCTGTCCGCCGTGCTGAAAATGAACTTGCGGAGTATGCTTTTTGAACTCTTGTAGCAGCAGTGCTCAGACCACGCCTGTGCTATGCTCTGCAGCTCAATATCCGTAGGGTCTCTGCCCTTCTCGCTGAAGTAGCGTTGAATTCTTTTCATTTCGTCGGAATTCAGCGAAAGACCTAAATTTTCACTTAAACGCATTAATTCCTCATCGCTTGCGTCCCTCAAACGAATGCGCTGCACACGCACTTCTCTCGCATCATTACGCTTTTGCCCCTCAAGCATCTTCTTGTCTCTGTTATCTCTGATTCCCAAAAAAGAGGAAAATTCTAATTGAAGCAGTTAATTGCTCCTATTTAATTATTCAGCCGAGTTTTCCTCGCTCTCTCTGCCGTTTCAAGAGCAGAAGCAGGACTGCGATGACGACAACGACAACGACGACAGCGAGGGCGACGAGCTTCAGCATGCCTGCGAAGCCTCTCGCAGCACTCGCCTTCTCGCATGCGAGCCTTGCGCTCTCAATTGCGTTTTTCGCCTCTTCACGAGCCTCCACAGGTCTGCCTTCGTTATAAGCATTCTCCGCATTCCGTAGGTGCAACTCAGCAGTTTGCAGATAATTTGGAAGCCTCTTCCGAGCTGTCTCATTTGATGACTTTCTTCGCCTTCTCTATCTCATCTTTTGCCTTTTCTATCTCTGCAAGAGCCTCCTCTATCAGCGGAGAAGAGACATTTTTCGTAATATTCACAACTAAATATTTCTCCTTTTGAAGTCTCTTGAACAATTTTAAGCAGAGTTATTGGTGTTCTTTTACGCTTACTTCTGGTGCTTTCTGCGCTTAATATCACTTCAACCTTCTTATCCGTCTCCGGATTCATTTCAAAAGGATTACGGTAGCCAATATTCTCATCGTTCACCCATATTGAAGGCTCAATTCCCCTGTCTATGAAGTAAGAGTAGAGGAATAGTTTCGTTTTTCCTATCTCTTTGCTGTAATTTGTCGGTGTCAGTGTGACTTTTAGCGTGAATTCACTGCCATTCTTCAGCATTCCATACGAATTAAGGAATTCTTGAGCGGATTTATCCGGGCAAGAGATTGAACTCTTGTTCTCCAAAAAAGGTGTCAGAAGCAGTTCCGAACCCCCGTCGCCGAGCTGTGCAGTAGAGACAGCCGCAGGCACCGACACAGCGAAGAGCAGCGCAGAAACGCAGAAAACGAGCAGAACGGAAAAGCCAAAATGCCTTGCGTTCAACATGCTCCCCCTCCTAATCCCTTCCCTCTTTACTCTCTACCGCACTCTTCGTTCTCCCCTTTTATTCCTTTTTATTTTTTCGTTCTTTTCACTCTTAGCTCACCACACACTCCACCACACGCCTAAGTCTACCTCTCTCCTCCCCCCTGCCTCTCCAACTCCCCTCCGACTTCTCCGAGCTTTGAGAAGAGAAAAAAGAAAACTTCAGAACAGCGGTTTTATTTCATCCCTGCTTTCGAGGAGTTCTTCGTATTCACGCTGCTTCTCTTCTGAGATTTCTTTCAGTTGCTCTTGAGCGGAGACAGCCATTTCTTGAAGCTCTTTCACTCTCGGAATGTCAGAAACGCCGGAGAAGAGGACGAGAGTTGCGACATGCCTGCTCTTTGGAATGGGGAAATCTCCGCCTCTCACTTCTGTGCCTCTGATTAACTCTTCAATTCGCAGTTTCGCACTTTCAACGCCTTTCCTGCTGAGATGCTCAGGCGGACCCGCAACAATAATTAACGCTCGCTCTGCGGTTGAGACATCGCAAGGAATCGTCAATCTGCCGACGATTGCACGCTTCGTAAGCGAAAGGATGCGAGTGACGCCGTCAATTGTTTCAATGGAAGTCTTTTTCTTTCTGCCGAAGATTTTCAGAAAGCCGCCTCCACCGCCGTCGTATTCCTCGCTCACTTCTTCTGCTGCGTATCCGATTGTAGAGATGCCACCGCCTCTGAGCGTTTCTATGATTTCAGCAGCGTCAACGACCATTTGACCGACTTCATTTGATTCACCAGCGCCGAAAAGTATGCTGAAGCGTCGCACTATTTCCATATTTATGTCCTCGTATGCGGACTTCACGCTCTCTCCAGAGCGCTTCCAAGCGTCATTGTCAAATAAAAATAAGTTGTCAACCTCCTTAACAAAAGTTTTCAAGCTGCGAGCGGCATTTAACGCATACAAAGAGCCTTCTTCACGAGCGGGAAGGATGCCAAGCCCATAGACAGGTTCATCATACAGCATCTTCAATCTGCGAGCGAGGACTGGAGCGCCACCTGAGCCTGTTCCGCCGCCGAGACCCGCAATAATTAGGAAAGCATCAACCAAGTGAGTCCCTTTTTTGTCAATTGCACTCTGAATTGTGTGAATTTCCTCCATTGCGACCCTTGCACCCAGCTCATTATTAGCGCCGATGCCGTGTCCTTTCGCTATTGCCTCTCCAATTAGCAGCCTATCCTCCATCGGAATGTGTTCTAAACCTTTCAAATCTGACCTTGCGGTGTTTATCGCCAACGCCCTGACGATGCAACCCATGCGACGCTCCTTCTCAAACTTCATAAACATGTCCGCAATTTTACCACCCGCCTGTCCGAAGCCTATCACAAACACTTTCATACCTGACTCCCCCCTTTATCCCCTCGCCTCTCTTACCATTTTACCCTTTCCTACATTTTCTTCTCTCTCTTCGCTCTCTTTCCTCCACGCCTCCTGTTACATTCGTCCTGCACGCCTTATAAAAATTTTCTTTCGTTTGAAATTCTGCTTTAGAACACTGTGGATTTCAGCACGAAACCTCCGTTGTAGGAATTGAAGCGCACTGCTTGAATGGGCAAATATACTAAACCTTTACGCTTTTCCACGCCACCTCTTTTCACTTCCCCGCTCTTCTCCGCAAACTGCGATTCATTCGCCGATGATGCTGAACTCACGCCTCTTTCTCCCTCTTTCGCAGCACTCTCTTTCACCCATTCTCGCTTTTCCGTTTTCACCATTATTCCTCGTAATACACCCGTTTCAGCATCAAAAATAATGTCAGCAACGCTACCTATTCGCTCTCCCTCCGCAGACATTACCTTTTTCCCAAATATGTTCGCCCCAAGAAAACGCATATTACGCTGATGAGCAAGCAAATCACGGATAAAATCCTCCCTTCTCCTTATATCACGCACACTTACTCCCATCAACTCGCTTATTGCACGCACATCTATTACATCCTCCAAGCGAAGATTGAGTTTCTGGAGCATCGCTTGAACGAGGCACTGCGAGAATGCAAATGGGAAAAGCATTGCGAAGTCCCCGTGCATCCTCAGGGCGTCCTCGTCGTCCGTGTCAGATAGGAAATCGGAGACCGCAAGGTGAACCTCCTCACGAATGCGCTCCCTCAAACGCTCCTTTTCTCCTTTCCTCGCTTCTGCGTCTTTTTGCTCCTCTCGCAGACCTCTCAATCTCCCCCTGCTCGCACCGACACTACTCGCACCGCCACTCCACATCCTTCTCCGCACCGTTGCGGATGACGCCCATGCCAATGCCTCCTCTGTCGCCTCTGTCGTCGCCTTAGCCTCAGTCTCAGTCTTTGCATTCTCCTCGCCACTGTTTCTTAGGTCTCCGAGCACTTGCACCGCATAAGGAACGAAATGCTCAATCGCAGCAGGCTCAACATCCTCAAAAATGAAATTCCAAGGAAACAACTTTGAACGCCTGTAAGCTATCACTTTCTCTTTCTCAATACGCCTCCTTCCGCTCCTCATCACAGCACACCCCTCTCAACGCCAACGCAACAACCAGACAATACAATTTACGCACCCACGCTGCCCTTACAGCCACCGCTCCGCAGTCACTTTGACGCTTCTCCCCCTTTCGTTAATTATTTCCTGAAGAATTTTATGATTTTCTGCATACTCATGCGCTCTTGCAGTATTCCTGTTCTTTCTTCGCCGTTTGTTTTGCCGTTTGTTTTGTTAAGCGTTCTCTTCATTTCTGAATTGCAGAGTTTCCAGAGCCATTCGCCGAAGCTTGTCGCCTCGTATTTTCCTCCTTTTGATGTCACGAGCTTGTATTCCCAGCCGTCGCCAGCAAGGAAAGAGAGCGCATCTCTCAATTTTCGGTCATAATAAGCGTCTTTCACAAGCTCTTTGAATTCGTTATCGTTCTCATGCGAAATCCTCTTTACTTCCTCAAATGGAAGTGCCTGCTCCGCATTCACAAGCACATTCAGGGCGACGAATGCATACTCTTTCTGCGCAAGTTTCCTCCAACTCTCGTCCATTTTGTTCGGTAATCCGAGCTTCTTCTTCGCAGTCTCCTGCAAAATAGTTATTACATGGTCGAGGATGCTGAGTGGAGAAGCGTCAACTTTCACTTTTATGCCTTCTTTTGAGAAAGATGCCTCCTTCAGCTCTATACTTTTCTCAGGTTTTCCGAACAAAATGTCTGTGATTGCCCTGAAGAAATCTTCAGAAAGGGGTTCGCTGTCGTATGGGAAGAAAGAACCTTCCGCAAGGTCAAGATTAGGAGCGAACTCTGCGGTGAGCTCCAAAAGCTCGTTCCTCACAATCTCTAAATTTCGCATCGCATTACTACGCTCCTCTCTTGCCTGACGAAGCAAGCGAGCCTCACGCTCTAATTTCTCACGCAGCTTACCGCCGATGCCTTTCTCCAAGAGCCTTTCAATCTCTTCAAGCCTCTCTTCGTCCTCCTCCTTTGAAGCGAGATGCTTTAACCTCCAATATTCTGATGCGAGGGCATTCGCCCGCTCATTAAATTTCTCCATCACGCTCCCCTCCTCCGCTCCTTTTTTTCCTCTCTCCTCTCACACACTTTTTAACCTTTTTCTACGAGAAATTCTTCTTCACAATATCCGCTCATTCCTCTTTGTCGCTTTTTGCGAGTTCTCGCAACCTTTCAACGCCTGAAATCTCACGAATGACCTCAACGACAGCAGGCGGGACAAGCTCCTCCCAGTTTTCGCCGCAGAGCATCCTTCTCCTGACTTCGCTTCCTGAAAATGACTTTCTGTTGAAAAGCATCGGCGTCCTGACCTCGTAACCTCGCTCCTTAAACAAGCGCTTGGTCAGCGGGTTGTTCGTGTAAACGACTTGAACGGGCGGAATGAGCGCTTCTACATGCGAAACCCAAACTGCGTTCCAATTCACATCCAAAATCGGGACGATGTAGAAGTTGTTTATGCCCTCAGCACGCAAAGATTTTGAAATCATGAGGTAGCGTTCTCCAGCGGTGAATGGATTTTCAATCTCATGACTGCGCTGCGCAGAGCCGATGCATATTATGATTTCGTCAACTTCAGAGGCAATCTCACGAATGACCGCATGATGCCCTTTGTGGTAAGGCTGAAACCTGCCTATGTAGAGCGCTCGCCTCTCCTTCACCGTCTTCCACCCCCCCTTCTTTGTGCCTATGCTTTTCAACACGCTTCACGCTCTCGTTTGCTTCCGTTCTCTCGCACCGTTCTCTCGCACACCGCCGTCGCACCGCTCACTACTCTACTACTTTCTCCCCGATGCAATTACCCAGCGCAGCGAGCAGAGGACGACAACAGCGACGCAGAGAGCAAAAATGGCTTGCACCAACGGCTCAAACTCGTATTTGAACATGCTTGAAATCGCAGAGAGGGCAGAGAAATAGAACTGGAAGACCGCAACGAGAAGCAAGAGCATCAAAATGACAAACACACCAAACCTGAAATATCTGAAAAGGTTTTCGGGAGAAAACACATCTCCTTTTTCCTTCTCCCTTTCTACCTCTTCACCTTTACCTTCCATTGCTTCCCCCTCTCACAACTTCCTACGCTCTCCCTCCATTTTGCTCTTTCTGCTCTTTCCCTTCCTCGCCTTCCCTAAGACGACTGTGAGGACGAGGGCGGAGAGAGCGAATAAAGCCTCAAATCCCGGCTGGGCTGGCGGTGCAGGCGCTCTTTCAGGCTTCGGAATCCTCGGAATCGGCGTCGCATAGGGCATTCTACCTTTCTCAAGCGGAATGAAATCGGATATTTTGAACGAAGGTGAGATTTCCACCCGCTTCTCCTGCGCTTCAAGCACAACTGTCCTATTTGCGAAAGGAGAGAGTAGAACCATTCCACTGCTTTCCTTAATTATTCTTCCGTGCTGAAACACTTGAACCTCAACGATGTAGTCTCGGCGGTTCGGCACGGTCAATGTGGCGTAACGCAAAGATGTCGTCCCGCTTTTCAGCGTGCCGAGTTCCACCCACTTCCTGTCTGCGATGAGCCTCGTCTCGTTGTCTCTCGCCTTCACAAGTGCTTTCAGTCCGCTGACATCTCCGCCGAGATTGTCAATAAAAAGTGTCGTGTTGATTTTCGCATATTCCTTACCGCCGACGCTCTCAACAGAGGCGACCATGAAGTCCAGCTCTCGCAGTGAAATTTTCGCTGTCCCTGGAGGTTCAAGCGTCTCAAGCCCGTAGATTTTGCGCTCCGCTCGCAGTATGCCCTTTCCGTTCTCAAAAACAACGACTTCAATGCGGTAGCCTCCCTCTTTCGGAAGCGAGAGCAAGCAGAAAGCATATTCGGACTTCTTCGGTGCGATTTTACCGACTGTAGTTCTGTTTGTTGCCACTAACAAATTCGTTTCTGCGTCGTAAGCTTTCACTTCCACTTCAACTTCGCCCGAGTATGCGTCTCCACTGTTGTCAATGCACACGGAAACATTCAAAATGGCTCTATTAACGCTCTCTGCGTATGCTGAGATGTCCACGCCTGCGATTGTGAGGAAAGGTCGCCCAGGCTCCAAACCTCCGCCGAGTGTCGCAAGCAAAGAGACAACCGCAAAAAATGCAAAAACTGTGAATGCGGAAATCAAAAACAAACGCCTCTCTTCCTTCCCCTCAAACATCTCTCTCCTCTCTCTTATTTTGTGTTTTCCTCGCTCTCTGCACCACTGCGGTAAATTTGAACGCTCTTCACCTTCTTCAGACACGCAATCTCCTCAAGCAAATCTCCTGGGATGTTCCCCTCAGTAATAATTGTGAGTTTCGGCTCTTTCACGAAGTAAGGGTCGTCGCTCACCGCTTGGCGGATGCTTATGCCCCGCTCTGCGATTTTAGCGGCGACTTCTCCCAAAATTCCACGCTCCTTCGGGTCAACAGCATGAATCACAAGCACAGTTAAGCCGAGCATGGGTGCGACATCCGCAAGAAAAGGCACAGTTCTCATATTTTCAAATATTTTTCGCAGCGTCGCATCGCTCAGAATGCGCTTAACAGTCGCATCTACAACTCGCCTGTCAACGCCTGCCTCCTTCGCCACTTGCGCATGTGGTATTTCTATTCCGCCTGAAACGACTTTTCCAGAAGGACTCACGCCGAATCCTCGCTCAAGCAACAAAGAGACGACTTTTCGTTGCGACGGCGTCCTCTCAAATCTCGCCATTATCTCTGACCACATACTACATACTCCTCCCTCACATCCCTCACCAATTTCCTTCGTTTTCACGCACACGCACATTCACGCTCATCGGTGCCTCCCCCATTTCCTTGCTATCTCCTCAAATCTGCTCATCGCCGCATCCACTCTCTCACGAACTTCATCCTCAACGGATTGCATACTCACCCTAATAGAGCGCTCTTTCTCCGAAATATCGTTCTCTATTCTCCTTAATCGCTCCTCAACGCTCAAAAATAGTAGCGCAATCATCGCTGTTAGAACAACAACTGCAAGCACTATCACCGGGTCGTTCTTGTTATATGTGCTTAAAATTCGTAAGGATAGAACGAAAGCGGCGCAGACCATCACAACCGCAAATATGGCATCTCTCACTTCCACTACCACGACGCCTCTCCTCCCTTATCCTACAATCTCCCTTTTCCCTTTAATATTTTGAAAATAAAAAGGGGAGATGCTTCCATGTCTCCAAAAATTTCCGCTGTCATCCTTGCGGGAGGTCGTTGTCAGCGCTTCTTTCCCGTTGAGAAGTGCATCGCTCTGTTCAAGGGAAAGCCGCTAATCTTGCATGTCGTTGAACGACTTCGCAGCGTCGCATCGGAGATTGTTGTCGTTGCGAGGGATGAAGAGCAGGGTGCTGCGTTGAAATGCGAAATACCGCACGAAATCACGCTCACTTTTGACCGCATTCAAAACTTCGGTCCGCTCGCAGGCATACTCGCAGGTCTTCAAGCTTCTTCAAACCCTTTTTCCATCGTCGTCGGTTGCGACATGCCTTTCTTGAGCGAAGAGGCGTTGAAATTTCTCGCAGAGCAGCGTTCAAATTACGATGCGGTCGTCCCTCTTTGGGAAGACGGTAAAATTGAGCCTTTGCATGCGATTTACCGAAAGAAAGCGATGCTGAAAGCGACAAAAGAAGCAATCAGAAAGGGAGAACACAAGATTTCATGCGCAATCTCTTCGCTCAAAGTGAATTTCGTGCCCGTCGCAAAAATCAGAAAGTTTGACCCTCTGCTACGCACATTCACGAACATTAACACGCCTGAAGACCTACTACTGCTCTAAAACTGCCAGCATTAAAAAAATCAAGGCAAAAAATCAATCCTTCAAATTCTTCGCAATCATTATACGCATTATTACCCTCAAATTCGTGAGTATTGCGAGCGAAATAAGCAGAACTCTTATAAAAATCATGTCTAATGCTGCGAGTATTGAAAAAACGAAAATTAGGAATGTCCTTTCGTCCCTTTTCGCAGGAATAAACGAAGAAAAGCGTTCAAAATGCTCTGCCCTCTCTCCGAAAGTCTCTTTGAACTTTGAAGCGGTGTAGCTGACGAGAGAAGAGCCTGATATAGCGAATAGAAAAGCCAAAAAATCAAATATATTGAACGGTAACGACAAAAAAATGCAAGAAAGCAGGATGAAATCCGCATATCTGTCCAAAACAGCATCAAAAAATCCCCCAAACTTTGTCGTTCTGAACTTTAAGCGGGCAATCTCACCGTCAACACCGTCAATTATTGATGATATTTGCGCTAATATGCCTGCAAGAATGTAAGAATGGAGCAAGAAGAGGAAAGATGCGGCAATAGAAAGCGAAAATGAGGCAAGAGATATCGCATTAGGGTCTATATTAAATGAACTTAAATACGATGATATTCTTAACGATATCTTTCTGTTGATATTTTTTGAAATTATTCCGTCATCTTCCTTTATTAATTGCTTTAATAATGCTTTTTCTGCCCTTTTCAAGTCATCAATAGTGTCAATATCCATCCAGAAATCGTTGATTTCGTGAATCTTCATTTTCGCCGTTCTCACGACATCAGACCACGCAACTTCTCTCTTCTTCCTGAAAATCTCCTCTAAAATATCAAAAATTTCGTTTGTGCAGATGAAAGCACCGGTGTCTATGTGCGTCCATTCGCTCAAATTCTTTCCTATTTCATGCACTTCTCCATCTTTTGCAAGTATTTTTGTCGCCTCTCCCTCATCAATGAAATCATTTTTTGAGCAAACAATCGCATAATTGCCTTCTACTTCTTCCGCTTTCCTCAGTGTTTCTCTCAAGAATGACTCGCTGAATATGTGGTCGCCCATAAGCACGACAAATTTCGCTTCGTGCTTCAAAGCAGACTTCGCACAAAGCGCTGAATATGCGTTACCTCGCTCCAAATCGTCATTTCTCACGAATTCAACATCAGAAATCCCTTCCTTCTCAAAAATTCCCTCTATTATATCAGCTTTATACCCCACAACGACAATAACTTCCGCATTTAGCTTCCTTAAAATGAAAAAATTGCGAAGGATGAGAGGAACACCGCATATTTCAATCGCAGGCTTCGGCTTCCTCTTCGTGATTTCATGCAGTCTTGAGCCCCTCCCTGCCGCCAAAATCAATACTTTCATAGCCCACCCACGCCTTCAGCATCTCATACGCTCGCATTTTTGATGTTGCAAGCGCCTCTCTCGGCCCTGGCATTTTCATGTAGAACGCATTCACAGGATATACTGTGCCGAATTCTTTTCGCTCTATCGCTATCGCAGCGAGTCTTATGAGGTCTATGAGCATTCCTGCGAGCGCAGGACTGTCGTTTATTCTCGCTGTTATGATGAGTTCGTCCTCTGCCTCGTTGAAAGAGATGTAAGGAATGTGCATCGCAACGAACTTCTTGTCGCCGAGAGGCTCCAAGTAGCCTGTTGGCTTTATGAAGTGCGGGACATCGTATCCTAAGATGTCCTTCACGATTGAACTCTTCGTCTCTTCTTTCGCAAGATTCCTTTCGGGCTCTTGAAGCGTAAGAAAGTCTGTGTTTCCGCCGATGTTGAATTGAGCGATGCACTTCACTCTTCGTCGCCTCTGATGCAAATGCTCAAGGATGTCTGCGGTCAGCGGTGTGGCGCCAGATGCGCCGTCGTCGCCGAAAATCACGCATTCGTTCCTCTCTGCGATGCGAACACATGCGGGGTCATTCGCAATATGCGCAGGAATGCAATTTATGAATGCTGTCTGTCGCTCGTATTGCGCCACAGAGTAGAAATATATTTGTGATGGCGAGAGCCTCGCAACATCGTTCTCTTTTATCGCACGCTCCATCTTATCCGCATCAAAAAACGGCTGAACTCGCTCCGTCGTTATCAGATTTATGAATATTTCCACATCATTCCTCTCGTATTCATCCACGAGACGCCCTATTACCTCCTCTAAATCCTCCGATTCACCATCACCGTTCCACATTCCATTCATTCCTCCGCCACCGAAGCCCCTTTTCACTTCGTAATCGCAATCAAAATCTATTCTGCCCCAGTATTCCTCTGCGATTTCTGAAAGACGCCTGCCCACCTTCCTCTCGTCGATGTCAAAAGCAAGCACGAGTTCAATGTCCTCTATGCTCCTCGGTATCGTGTCTGCGAGCGGAATGCCCTCGTAGCCTATCTCTCCTTCCTTTATCCGCTGCAGTCCGACAGCCAAAATGGAGGCAACATACCCCTGTCCGAAAATAGCAGTCCTCATTTTCTCTCACCTCCTCCGAACGAAAAAGGAAGAAGAGTTCGTCTTCTCACACAATTGAAACGCTCTATTTAAAAATTTGTATGTTTTTGAACGCATACCACACCTTATTCCATAAATAAAAACTCCAAAATTATATATTTTGCTAAAAATAACAGAAGAGATGGAAAAAATAAATAGAAAAAGGGAAAATTATTAAGGCGTGAAACCAGAATGGAGGAGAGGGAGCAAGCAAGCCCCTTTCGCAACCGCAAATTCGTCGTTCAAAACGCTTATTTCTGGTGAAAAACCTCTCAAGAGGTGGCGATAAATGCACGCTTTCACCCTCTTTTCGTCCAATCTCGCTCCTATTCTGCCGCCTAAGGCGACTGCTGAAGGGTCAAGCAGCTTGATTGCGTTTGAAACTGCTCTGCAAAACACATCAAATTCCTCTAAATCGTGTATATCTCGCTCTTTCATCAGCTCTTCAACGCTCTTCCCGTATCTTTCCTGAAGCGCCCAGCCGCTGAAGTAGCATTCAAGATGGTTGAAACCTCCGCATCTGCAACGAAGCGCAGGCATCTCCGCAGAAACCTCAAAGTGTCCGATTTCGCCTGCGATTCCCTCGCCCTTGTAGATCTTTCCGTTCACGATGATTCCGCTGCCGATGCCAGTTCCGATAGTAACAGCAAAAATATAATCAAATTTCAGTTTTCTGTGTGCGAAAATTGCGAAGCAATTCGCATCATTCTCCAAAAATACAGGAACAGGCATCTCTTCTAACTTAATTGAGCGTGAAGGCAAGTTGGGAGCGTGAATAACAGAGCCTTTTTTAAGCCAAACCGCAGCACCTACGCCGAGAGCATCCGCTGAAAACTCCAAAACATATTTTTTAAGCGTCTCTCCAACGCTTTTGAGGTGTTTCTCGGTGGGGAGCGTCGCAATATGCTCATATTTATCTCTATGAACATCAAAAAGCACAATATCTATGTTCGTTCCGCCTATATCAACGCCAATAGTCCGCCTAATTTCCACTATTCTCGCCATTCTCACCGTTTTTGCCGTGAAAATCTTTGCAATTTTTGCTCATTTCCTCAAGAATCTCCTTTAGAACGGAGAAAGCGGTGTCTAACTGCGATTTTTGAATGACAAGAGGCGGGACAAGCCTGATAACTCGCCCAGCGGTGCAGTTAAGCAGGACGCCTCGCTCGCAAGCCCGCTCAACGACGCTCTCGCATCCCTCGCAGCACTCGCTCAACTCAACGCCGAGCATTAAGCCACGACCTCTCACTTCTTTCACCGCAGGAAGCGTCTCAAGCTCCTTTTTCGCCCTGCTCAGAAAGTAAGAGCCGAGCTCTGCCGCTCTTTGAACCAGATTTTCGCTCTCAATCGCATTCAAGGCTGCAAGGGCAGCTGCGCAAGCAAGCGGATTCCCGCCGAAAGTGGATGCATGCTCACCACGCTGAAATTCCGCATCAAGAGAGAGCATCGCACCGATGGGGAAGCCTCCGCCGAGAGCTTTCGCAACCGTGAGGATGTCGGGTTGAACGCCCTCATGTTCCTTGCAGAACCATTTTCCTGTGCGTCCGAAGCCCGTTTGAATCTCATCCAAGATGAAAATGACGCCTTTCTCGTCGCAAATCTCACGAACCTCCCGCAAATATCCTTCAGGAGGAACGACAACGCCTCCTTCTCCCTGAATAGGCTCAAGAATAACAGCAGCAGTATCTTCATCAATCGCATTTCTCAACGCAAGAGCATCACCGTAAGGCACGAAATCAACAGTTTTCAGAAGCAAAGGCTCAAAAATGCCCCTTTTTGAGTGCGTTACGCTCAACGCTCCGAGTGTTCTGCCGTGAAAGCCTCCTTTCGCTGCGACGAACTTCCGCTTTCCCGTGATTTTGAACGCAAGTTTCAAAGCAGCCTCAACGCTCTCCGCACCTGAATTGCAGAAGAATACCTTGCTCATTCCCGTTAGTTCGGTGAGTTTCGCAGCGAGTTCCACCTGCGGTTCCGTGTAGTAAAGGTTAGATGTGTGAATAAGCCGCTTCGCTTGCTCGCATATCGCCTTCACAACAAGAGGATGGCAGTGTCCAACGCCATTTACGGCAATTCCAGCGACACAATCTATGTATTCTCTGCCATTTATGTCCTTAACAACCGCTCCTTTGCCCTCAACTATCACTATCTTCTGCCTTCCGTATGACTGCATGATGTATTTTCGCTCCTTCTCTATGATTTCAGCGGAATTCATATTGCACGCCTCCTCCATGTTTTCGTTCTTCACTGCTTTTTTCTCTTTTCTTTCTTCTTCTTTTTCTTCACTTTACGCCTCTCTCCTTCCGCCTCTCTTTCTGTCGCAGATTTGCTCCTCTTCTCTTTTATTTTGGCAGCGATTTCCCTCAAAATCTCCGTTTTCTTTCCTGCTTTCTCAACGAGAACCCTGCCAGAGCGCTCCCAGTGCGACCTAGGGTATGCATGCCCCTCCTCAACTTCGTATTCCAAGCGGAGCGCAGAAGCAGCATAAGCAATCTCTCGCAGCGAAGGAGACTTAACAGCATCGTGCTGTGAGATTTTTCTGCCCTCGCTTCTCGTCTTCGTTGCGTCAATATATGCGGGCCAGACAACCATTTTTTTCATGAATGAAAAATATATTTGCGGAAAGAAAATATTAAAGGTGAGGAAAGCATGACAGAGTGGCTTAAGCGTCTTCGCATTGAAAACTTCAAGTCTGTCAAGGAATTGGAACTTGAGTGCAAGCGAGTGAATTTCTTTATCGGTGAGCCTAATGCGGGAAAATCAAATATTCTTGAGGCTTTAGGCTTGCTTTCATTCGCATATTACGGAGAGGGAGAAAATATTATAAGCCTATCGCCATTTGTGCGTTGCGAAAAAGCCTCAGATATTTTCTATTACGGAACTCGTATTGCGAAAATTGCTATTAACAACAATATTTATACGCTGAAATGGGAGGGTGAAGACATACATTTACTCAAAGGAGACAGTGAATTAATAATTAAGGGAGCCGAGTGCTAAAAAGTCGAGAAAGAAGAGAGAAGAAAGACAAGAGAAAGAAAAAAGGAATGGAAGGATTTAGAGCGATTTAAATTTTACCGTTTCCGCGCAATGCACAAATTTCCTAGAGAGGAGCCGAGACCTCTTTTGCCGCCAGACGGTAAGAACTTGCTTCAGGTGCTTCTTGAACACGACGAACTAATGGAGGAATTCAGCAGGCTCTTTCAACGCTTTGGGCTTGAAGTGAAACTTGACATTAGTGAGCGTAGAATAAGCATTCAGCATGAGTTGCGCAAGGGCGTCGTCACTTCAGTTCCATATTCGCTCATCTCCGACACGCTTCAGCGCTTTATTTTCCACATCGCCGCAATTTACACAAACGAAAATTCCGTTCTTGTGTTTGAGGAGCCTGAGGCTCACGCATTCCCTTTCTACACCGTTGACCTCGCAGAGCGAATCGCATCCGACTCACGCAACCAATATTTCATATCAACGCACAATCCTTCCTTTGTTATTAGGGTAATTGAGAAGGCAAAAGAAGGGGATGTGAGCATATTCGCAACTTCATTCAAAGAATACACGAGAGTAACGCCCTTAAAAACTGAAGATGTGCTTGAATTCGGCTCAGATTTCATATATCAATCTTGATGCTTTAATGCAAGAAGAGGCATGAATATAGTTAAATTTTATGTTGAGGATGTTGCGCACCGAGAACTTGTATTAGTGCTGACAAAAGTTTCAAGGAAGCAGGTGAGATTCAAAGGAATGTGCAAGACTGAGGTCTTGAAGGCACTAAAGGAAGAGAGTAAGGAGCATATTGTAGGCGTTGTGGACGAAGACCCTGATAAAACTCAACCTCCGCTTCTCAGGAATTTTGAAGAATTTGCGAATGATGAGCGTGCGAACATCCGCATATTAAGGTTAAATGAGGCGAAACTCATAATTTTACGACCGAGAGTGGAGGAATGGATACTTGAAGTGGCGAGAAATTCAGGACTTGATGTGAAGAAATATGGACTTCCTGAAGATGCGGAGAAATTGCACAGGCATTTGAAGCCAAGCAGGCAGGAGATTCTTAATAGATTTCGCACATTTGTGGAAGATTTAGCAGATAGGCATGAATTGAGAACACTTTTATCCTTCCTACAAAATGTCGCCGAGAAAGCCTAGCCCTTCAGGGCGGGGATGAATTAGGGGAGGAGAGTGGGTCTCAGTTAAACAACTGAAACACTTAAATACTCTTTTCCCTTATATGAAGTGATGCCAAAGAACGTAACGCTCTCGGATGAGGCGTTCTGGAAGCTGAAAGAGGTTCAAGTAAGGCTGAGGTGCATGAGTTGGAACGAGCTCGCAGATAAAATCTATGAGATGGTTTTCAACGAGAGTGATGAGAGCGATGAGAAGAACGAACAAGCTCAGGCTCAGACCCACTGAAGAACAAGAGAAAGCCCTGCTCAACCTCTGTGAGATGTCAGCAGTCCTCTGGAACAAGCTCAACTACATCAGACGACAACGCTTCTTTGAAGGCTTATTTGACTGGGAAGAAGGCGTCGCTGAGCTATATGATGAGTTCAAGCCTATCATAGGGGCTGCGACTGCTCAGCAAATCATAAGAAAGAACAACGAGGCGTGGAGAAGCTTCTTCGCACTGCTCAAGCTGAAAGGTGAAGGTAAGCTTCCTCCACACATCCACAACGTCTCTCCACCACGCTACTGGAAAGATAGAAAGACTGGAAGGAGAAGGCTAATGACAGTCATCAGGAACGATAGTTATAGGATTGAGGAAGAAGGGAAGAAGAAGTGGTTAGTTCTACCTAAAGGTTTGAGAGTTAGAGTGACAGGCTCAATCAGATGGGAAGGTAAGCAAGGTCGCTTGGAAATTTATTATGATGACCTGACGGGGAGGTGGTATGCACATCAGAGCGTTGAAGTTGATCAACCAAGGCATACCACCTCCTCGAGAAAAGCCTTTGTAGATTTAGGCGTAGCGAACATCATAACCGCTTGGATAGAAGATGAGAAGCAGAGCATAGCGTTCAGCGGAAAACCCTTGCTTTCGGACTGGTGGTATTGGAATCACAAAATCTCAGAGCATCAGTCGGAGCTGAAGCGAGTGAACGACAGAAACACATCAAAGCGCCTCAGAAAGTTAGGATTGTTAGACTTGACTCTCTGCTTTAAATAGTGAAAGAAAGAAAAGGAGCAGAGGAGGCGGGAGTAAGAATGAG
The DNA here is from genome assembly GCA_024699715.1 of Candidatus Methanophagales archaeon. GTDB lineage: Archaea > Halobacteriota > Syntropharchaeia > Alkanophagales > Methanospirareceae > Methanospirare > Methanospirare jalkutatii. The sequence continues at coordinate 2,385 of JANPRD010000009.1, read as the reverse complement.
GTATGAAATTGTGGGGGACAACTTGCAGATGGTAGTAGTGCATCTTTCAGCGGGCGAGATGGTGTATGGGGAGGCGGGAGCGATGGTTTACATGAGCGAGAACATGGAAATGAATGCGAGGGCGAGAGGAGGTTTTCTAAAAGGCTTGAAGCGTAAGCTCGCAGGTGAGACTTTCTTCCTGACGGAATTCACGCCTCGTTCCGGTGAGGGCTTCGTCGCTTTCGCAGGGAACGCTCCCGGAAGAATAAAGGCGATAGAGTTGAAAGGCGAAGAGTTCATCGCACAGAAGGACGCTTTCCTCTGCGCTCAAGAGGGCGTTGACCTCGATATTGCTTTCACGAAGAAGTTGCGTGCAGGCATCTTCGGCGGAGAGGGCTTCATTCTTGAGCGATTGAGCGGCAAAGGCACAGCGTTCATTCACGCCTGCGGCGATTTCGTTGAGATGGAACTCGCTCCTGGTGAGGTCGTGAAGGTTGACACGGGCAGTGTTGTCGGTTTTGACGCCTCTGTTGAGTATGACATCGCACTCGCAGGAAATGTGAAGAGCATGCTCTTCGGCGGTGAAGGCATATTCCTCACAACTTTGCGAGGACCCGGTCGTGTGCTTCTTCAGTCAATGACGCTTGCTAACCTCGCAGCCGCTCTCAGACCATTCCTGCCTTCAGGCGCAGGCAGCTCTGGCACCTCCGGCACTTCCTTCGGCATCGGCACTCTATTCAGGGAGTAGGAAAGGGAAGGCTTGCTTGGCGGAACAGCCTTAGAGGCGTTGGAGAGGTAGATGTTGTTACGGGAAAGAGCCTACGGAATTGCTTTAAATACGAAACAAAATTGCGATGAAATCTTCAAAGCAATCAAGCTCTGAGAAAAAGAATATGCAAGTGGAAGCGAAAAAAGCCTTTGAAGAATATGAGATGTATGAGGAGATGAGAAATGGGATAAAAGTGAGGGCGAAGGTATCAAATGTGGAGAGGGAAAGGAGTAAAGAAATAGAGCTGATAGCAGATACTGGTGCGATATATACGGCGATTCCAGAGGATATTTTGAAGGATTTGGGATTGTTGCGAGGGGAAAGAGGCGATTTAAGACGGCAAGTGGAGAGCTGAAGGAGCTTCCGGTGGGGGAGGCATACATAGAGATTGCAGGGGAGGGAGTCACTTCAATTGTTGCGTTCCTTCCAAGAGGTGCAACACCCTTCTTGGCGTCACAACGCTTGAATTACTTGGCTTACAGGTGATCCGATAACGGGGAGCTTAAACCGATGGACTTTTCCTTCTTGGCTTAGAAATGTAGGAAATGAGAGAACCATACAAAACTCTAATAGAGAGGTTGAGTGAGGCTTTGAAAAGGAAATACGGGGATAAGTTTATCTCCTTAGTCGTTTTTGGGTCTGTTGCGAGGGGAGAGGCGAGAAAGGATAGCGATGTAGATTTGCTGTTGGTCATAGATTCAATCCCGAAAAGGAGGCTTGAAAGGCAGAAGGAATTCATGGAAGTTGAAAAAGAGTTGGAAGGATATTTGAATGAGCTTTTTGATGAGGGTTACTTCATTGACTTCTCTCCCATAATAAAAACACCTGAGGAGGCGATGAGGCTCTCACCTCTGTATTTGGACATGGTTGAGGATGCAATAATCGCATACGATAAAGAGGATTTCTTCATGAAAATCTTGGAGAGGGTCAGGAAAAGGCTTGAAGAGTTGGGGTCAAAGAGGGTTAGAATGGGCAGGAAGTGGTATTGGATTTTGAAGCCTGACTATCGTTTTGGGGAGGTGATAAGGATTGGATAACATCAAAATGGCAAAATCATATTTAAGGCAGGCTGAAGAGAGGTTCTCTGCAAATTCTCTGCATCAGAACTTCTATGAGAATTGGTTACCTGAGGAAACTGTTAAGGATGGTATGGAAAATGTTAGGAAATTCGTTAAGAGGATAAAGGAGCTGATAAAATGATTTCTGTTGTTGGTTTTTGGAGATAATGCATAGACCCTCATTTTGTGGATGCTTCAGCGGGAAGCAATTGGAGATGTAAGAAGCGGTTTCATAGCGGTGAAAAGAGTTATGGATAAGGATAACTTAGAACCACAAGTCCATGGCAAAAAAGCTTGCATGACAATAGGATTGAGAAGAGATGGGCATAGTTAAATCCAAAAATGGTGTGCCAATCGGATTAACAGAGGAAAGATGGATTCATATTACAGAAGAGCATTCAGAGATGGCAGGCTATTATTTTGAGGTTCTTGAAACAGTGAAGGAACCAGAGGCAATTTATGAGGGTAAGATGGATGAATGCATAGCGGTGAGAGAAAGTATAGAGAATTAAGTAAAGAAGATGAATTTGTAACTACTGCCTTCTTAACGAGGAGGAAACAGCTTGAGAGGAGGTGAGC
>JANPRD010000013.1 GCA_024699715.1 Candidatus Methanophagales archaeon | reverse complement strand
TTAAACTTGCGTAGCGCACCAGTGAGCAAGTGCTCTTTCGGGGATTTTCCGCTCTGTCCCAAAACGGCACAATCAATGGCGTGGTTTCTTTACTTATTTTAAAAATTACTCATTCACATCCCCCTGCGTATTCCTCGGGAGGTGTCTTGAATAGAAGATAAGAACAGGGAGGAGAAATGAGGGAAGTAAGCATATCTCGTGAGACAGCGGAGACGAAAGTAGAGGTGGTTCTTAACATAGATGGCGTCGGAGAGAGCGAAATTAGCACTTCTTTGCGTTTTTTCAATCACATGCTTGAGACTTTTGCGAGGCATGGCTTCTTTGACATTCGCTTGAATGCGGAAGGCGACTTGAGCCACCATATTGTTGAGGATGTCGGGATTGCTCTCGGCTCTGCATTCAGAAAAGCACTCGGCACTGCATCGGAAAGAGCGAAATTAGTGAGGTTCGGGCATGCGATTGTGCCGATGGACGATGCTATTGCGATGTGTGCTGTTGATATTGGAGGCATTAGTGAGCGCAGCTTCACAGTTTTGCGTGTGAATTTCTCGCATCGCATCATTGAAGATACCGCAACAGAAGATATTTTGCACTTCTTACGCTCATTCGCATCTGAAGCGAAATTCACGATGCACATTCATGCGGGTGGCGAGAACGAGCATCACATTGCGGAAGCGATTTTCAAAGCACTCGGAATCGCACTTGACCACGCAACGAAAATTGAAGAGCGGAGGATTGTCCGCAAGAAAGTTTGAGCGGTTTGAGTGGTGAATATGTTCGCAGTCTGGCTGACTGGGCTTCCAGGAAGCGGGAAGACGACGATTGCGAGGAGATTGCGTGAAATGCTCAAAGATTTCGGCGTTTCTGCGAAGATTCTTGAGCTTGACGAGATAAGGAAGTTTTTGACGCCTCATCCCACATACTCGGAAGAGGAGCGTGAGATAGTTTATGCTGCACTCGCATACATGGCGAAGTTGCTCGTTGAGTGCGGTCAGCCTGTGATTATTGATGCGACTGCAAACCGTCGTCGTTTCAGGGAGCGTGCAAGGTCGCTTATTCCGAGATTTGCGGAGGTTCATGTGAAATGCTCGCTTTCAACGGCGATGCGGCGTGAAAGAGTGCGGAAGGCGGAGCATTCACCCACAGGAATCTACGAGAAGGCTTTGAAAGAGAAGGCGACAGTCCCCGGTGTGAATGTGCCTTACGAAGCGCCTTTGCACCCTGAAGTCGTCGTTGACACCGAAAAAATGAGTGCGGAGGCGTGTGCAAAGAAAATAGCGGATTTCGTGAAAGAGCATTTCTTGTGAGCTTAGCGAGTGGCATGTGCGAGTGAGTGTGGTGTAGGTGTGAAGGTGTGAGGGTGTGAGGGCGTGGTGGCAGTTTTCGTTGTGAAATGACGAAGAGAGGGTGGTGGCTACGCAGGCGTTTTGAAGAGCGATTTGCAAGCGTGCTTGAGGGTGCGAGAGAGGGAGAGAGGAGATGTTTAGAAGGCAAGCGTTGGGGAGGTTCTGCGGTTTTAATGCTTGTTGACGCTGCTCTTGACTCCATTGGCTTGAATTATTTCAATATTGTAGTGCCTCGTGTGAGGAAGTTTTGGGAGGAATTCGTGAGGACAGGCGAAATAGACTCATTTGAGAAGCTTGCGGAGCGCTCTCCGGATGATACTTCGCTGCTCAAAATAATGAAAAATCGGAGGGTTTGGAATGTTGCGGTGTCTGCGAGCAGAGTATTCAACGCATTAAAGGAACGAGAGTGCTTGAGCGATTTTGAGGCGCTTCGTCGTTGGGCGGAGCGAGCGGAGCCTGAGAAATGGCGAGAGGACGAAATCGGTAGAATAAAAGGCGTTGGTCTCGTCACATTTCAATACCTGCGGATGCAAGCGGGCGTTGACACAACAATGCCAGACAAGGTAATTAAGCGTGTTCTGAGCGAGGAGTTCGGCATAAATGCGGGCGACGACATCGCTTTCATCCGTGAAGTTGAGCGTTTTTCAAAAGAAATCGGATATTCGCAGATTTTTATCTGCTGGGCAATCTGGCTTCGTGAGTCTGACAAAGGAAAGGGGGAGTGGGAGCTGACGGAAAAAGATGTGCATCCCGCTCACCAGAACTCCTTTCGCCTGCGTAGTATGAGGTAGAGGAACAAAGGACCGCCCATGAAAGCGGTAAGCACGCCAACGGGCAGAATAACAGGTGCCATGATTGTTCTCGCAGCGGTGTCCGCAGCAAGTAGAAGCGCACCTCCGAGCAGACCAGAAGCGGGAATCAGAAATCGGTTATCCGCACCGATGACTATGCGACACATGTGAGGAGCGACCAATCCTATGAATCCTATTGTTCCTGTGAAGCTCACGATTGCAGCGGTCATTAGAGATGCGAGAATCAACACGAATATGCGTGTTTGCTCGACATTAACGCCCAAACTTTTCGCAGTCTCGTCCCCTGCTGACATCACATTCAAGTCCCAAGATTTCAACATGAGCGGTATAATGCATACGATAAGCACTGCAGGCACCGCTCCTGGCATTATTATGGATGCGGGACCCAGCTTTAACTGGAAAATAAGTTGCTCCCAGGAAGATTTCCCGAGAGAGCCGACCATCCAGAAGTATGCCTCTTTCACCGCTTCCGCCTCGCCGAAATACATGAGCAAGGTGGTCGCTGCGCTGAAAATATAGAGGAGTGCGATGCCTGCGAGAATCATCGTTTCGGGAGTGGCTCTTCTGAAGCGTGTCAATCCAATAATCACGAATGTGGGAATAAGTGCGAAAATGAATGCGTTGCCTATGATGAGATATTTACCTCCGACGAGACCTGCGCCGAGTAGAATAGCGAGCGCTGCGCCGAAGCCCGCACCTGCGGAGATTCCCAATGTGAAAGGGCTTGCGAGCGGATTTCTTAATATTGCCTGCATTATCGTTCCTGCGATTGCGAGTCCTGTGCCAGCGAGAATGCCCATCAAAATGCGTGGTAAGCGCAAATCCCAAACAATTACCTCCTTCGTTGTTTCAGGCGATTGAAAAAGACAGCGAAAAATGATTGAATAGACCTCTGTAACGGTAATGGGGTAAGAGCCGAGCGTTGCCGAGACGCCTGCGAGAATGAAAATCAGGACGACACAAGAGATGATAAAAGCGACTTTACGTCCTATAAATCTCCTGTATTCTTCCATTATTTCCACTGTCTTCACCGCTTCAGATGCCGTTTCGCCGTTCCCTGTCATGTTCTTCTCCCTTTCTTCAGCGTTCGGGATAAACAAATACACCGTTGCTGACCAAATCTTCGCTCAATCCCTGAAATTCTACTAAGTATTGCCTGTGAATTTCCTCAGGGTTCAAATCGCTGAACATTTCGGGATACAACCATTTTGCAATATATCCCATGCCAACGAAATGCCGAACACCGCCGAGAATATCTGTGCTGATCACATAAACCCTTCCGTTCTTCACTGCGGAAACCCCAGAAAGCTCTGAACGATTCATGATTTCGTCCCTCAAATCGCTCAACTCAGTCGCATCACTTGTATCATATCCACCTTCTTCTTTCGCAATTCTAATTATAACATCAGGATTACGCCTCGCAACTTCCTCCGCATCCACATCAAAATAACCAGAAAAGTCACTGAAAATATTGTAACCACCGACAAGTTCAACTTTCTCGTGCCATCCAGAGCCATTTCCCGCCGTATGATATGGTCTCCAAGCCTCAATATATACTCTTGTCCTGTTTTCTTCAGGAATATCTTCCACTTTGTCGTATATTTGACTCAAGAAACCCTCATAGAAATCTATTAAATCCTCCGCTTCCTCCTCTCTTTCAAGAATATACCCCAACTTCCTCACTTCCTCCGCATAACTTGATGGCTTAAAGCAATCAAAACGAATGACAGTAATGCTTGGATCCAGCTCTTTTAAAGTTTTCTCTATCTCATCGCAATATGAAACGGAGACAGTTGCGTAGAGAAAGACCGTATCAGGCTGACATTTTAACACCTCCTCGTAATTAGGAGACCACACGGAACCCACATTTGTCAAATTTTTGAACTCTGGGAAAAACAAATCATTCTGAATCGCATATTTGCATGCTCCAACAATCTTATCACTCGCATTTAACGAACGCATCGTCTCAACAGTCTCACTATTAAACACAACAACTCTCTTTATCGGCTTGTATATCGTGATATTTCTGCCCGCAGAATCCGTAATTCTCTTTGGCTCGCCTCCCCAATATGCGTAGACATGAGCAGCATCTCTTAAGTCTTCTATCTCAAGATGCCCTGCTTCCCCAAGCATATACGAGATGATTGCACTCGCAAGCTCCTCTTCAGTCAGTTTTTCATCATTATTTGCATCACCAGGTATCTTTTTCATTCCTTTCCCTGAAGCAATAGGCATAACTGCAAGCAACATTGATGTGAAAAGCAATGCCAATATAATCTTTTTCATTTTTCACACCTCTGGATATACAAATATCCTATCTTCAGGATAAGTTAAGTTCATGAATTCCAAATATTCTGTGTATACCTCTTTAGGATTCAATTTTGCAGAGGGATGGAAGATTTTAGCCCAATATGTGAGACCGACGACGCTGTCCATTCCGTAAAGAAGCTCGTTGCAGAATGCATAAACACGGTTGTCTTTCACTGCAAATATGCTATCCGCACCCGGACGGCTCTTTATATCATCTACAAGCTCCGCAGGCTCTTCAACTCCGCTCCATCCCCATCCTGAGGTATATACGCCCTTAATTATCACATCGGGATTGCGTTCAAGCACCCATTCCCAAGAGACATGCGGAAATGCACTACCGAGTTCGCCTGCGATGTTGTATCCGCCTGCGAGCGTGCAAGTTGCGTGGTCTGCGGAGCCATTTCCTTTCGTTGCGATGTCTTCCAAGCCCTTCGCAGTTCCTTCTATGAAAACCCATGGCTTTGAGCCGTAGGCATAAAACCATGCGTGCCTCCTCAGCCTCTCTAAATCTAAATGCCCCTCTGTCGTTCCGAGATATGTCGCTCTGAGATATGACAGAATCTCATTAGCGAGCTCGTCCTCTGAAATGGATTCGGCGGAAATGCTTTCTGAGACCGCATCTTCAACAGCAGCACGCTTCTCACGCCACCAATTGATGAAATCATTCGCCCTCTCCTCCGCACCGAGAATCTCACCTAATTTCTCCACTTCTTCGCTCAACTTCTCCTCCTTGCAGAAGTCAAAAGCGACAACTGTGATGTTCTCAATGCCCTCTAATTTCTCCGCAGGCTCAAGTTTGAATGTGTAAGTAATCACAAGCGTCGGGTCATTCCTGCCAGTTGTCTCGTTCTTCGCAAGTTCTGCAATCTTCTCGTAGTCAAATTCCTTCCAAGTGCCGACAGTTTCCTTATTCTGCAACTCTGGAAAATAATAACTCTTCTTTTTCACACTATCAGTCACGCCTACAATGCTTTCAACCCTGCCGAGCACCTTCACCGCTTCCGCAGCATCACTATTCAACACTATTATCTTCTTTATCGGCGCTTTAATCGTCACATTCCTCCCCGCAGAGTCCGTAATGTTTATCGGATAACCGCTCGCACACCCAACTAAAATTGAAAAAATCAAGAATAATAACGAAAATGCCAAAATCTTCCTCACTCCTCCTTCACCTCCCCCGCTGCTTTTCCTCCTTCTTCTCTTCCACTTCTTCCGCCACTCCTCTTCTGCCTTTTCCACCTCTTCCGAGAGAAAACAAAGACAGCAGAAGCACGGATGCGATTGCGAAGAGCGTCTCAAATCCCTGTGGTGTCGGCGTAGGCGTGGATGTTGGCGTAGGCGTTGGAGATGCGGTCGGCAGTGGTGAAGGTGAGGCAATTGTCGGAGTAATTCCCTCAACAATGACTGTGGTATTTGCTATATTCCCCTCCTTTTCGCTCAAGAAATCAATCCAAGAGCCTGAGAAAGTTCCCTTCACCTGACGAAGGCGCCCTCACTTTGTATCTTATTTCGGTCGCATTTATTGCTGCGAATGCCACTTTTTGACCTGAAATATTAAAATGTTTGCAGTTTGTGCTTACGAATGAGAAGCCTTCAGGGATTGTTTCAGTGATGCCGACGACCAAAGGAGGCTCGCCCTCAATTCGCAAGAGGACTTCAAACTCCGCACTCGGAGCAACAGAAGCCGGAACGACCCTCTCTACATTCACCGTAGCGGCTTGAACCACTTGCAGCGCAAGCACCGTGAGAAGAAAGGCAGATGCAAAAGAAAGAGCTTTCACCCTTTCGCCATTTCCACTTACAACGCTTCCTCCGCTTCTTTCCCTTCGCCGCATCATCATCGCTGCTCACACCGAAGTCCTTGCGCCCCTCATATAAATATGAATTATGTTTTCGTTTTTCTGAAATGCTCATTCGCTTTAGGGATGCTTTGCCCCTCCTTCCTAACGCAATTCATTCAAAATGCGAGAGACCTTTTCAACGACTTCAACCGCATCCCTGCCGAAGATTCTTAACATCGGCTCCTTTCCAACCGCACCGCAGTCAAAAATCACATCCGGGATGCTGCCTCGCTCTTTCAGTGCATTCTGAATTGCGCTGCTGATGCCCCACTCCATCGTTTTTCCTTCTTCAGATGCATTCGGCTCTCTCTCCCGCTCAAATGAGGCGACTGAGAACAAACGCTCACAAATTTCAACAATTTCAGGCGAATATTTTATGTTTATCGCACTTCTTACTGCTCTGTTGAATCGCATCATCGTTAGAATTGCCCTCGCAACATGACTGCTCGCTCCAAATTCAATCCTTCCGACACGAAATCCGTGTTTTGTGCGTGTGATTCTGCCGTCAACAGCAGCAACATCCGCCTCACTTTCCGCATCCTCCGTTGCCATACCTAAATTCGCTCCAACTTCAGGAATGAGTTTTCGGAAATCTTTCATCGCTTTCAGGCGTCGCAATGCCTCTTTTAAATTCTCCAAGACATAAAACCGCTCAGCATTCTTGCGAACTGCACCTGCGGGATTCACGACTGAAACGCTGCGACCCTCGCCTGCGGTGTCTGTGACTGAAACGCCAAATTTCAACGCATCTCTCACAAATTTCTTTGCGAATGCGACCGCTTCTTTCAAAGCGAGACCTTTTGCGAGAGCGACTGCAAGCGCTGCGGAAAATGTGCATCCTGCGCCGTGCGCCCTTTTCAGCGGCAGGAAATCGCCCTCAAACACGGCGAACTCATCCTTTTCTGCGATGTAAAGAATGTCTGTGCTTCTTCCCGATGCGATTTCGGAGCGTAAGTGACCGCCTTTCACCACAACCGCCTTCGCTCCCTTCTCGCAGCAATCTCTCAACGCTGCCTCACGAGCATCCTCCACCGTTTCTATTTTGACGCCTGAAATCGCCTCCGCCTCCGAAACATTCGGCGTGACAACCGCAGAAAGAGGCAATAATCGCTCAACTAATGCCTTAAATGCATCCTGCTTCAGCAACGAGACGCCTGAACCCGCCCTTAAAACGGGGTCAAGAACGAATTTTATGCCGTGTGAAGAGAAAAAATCAGCGACAACTTTCACGATTTCGGCGGAGAAGAGCATACCTGTCTTCGCAAAAGCGACTTCTCCTTCGGCGAGAACCGCACGCAACTGCGCCTCAACAACGCTCGCAGGCACTTCGTAAATCGCTTCAACGCCGAATGCGTTCTGTGCGGTGACCGCAGTGATTGCAACTGCTGGAGAGACACCCAACGCAGTGAAAGTCTTCAAATCCGCCTGAATGCCCGCACCCGCACTGCTATCCGAGCCTCCTACGGTGAGAACTCGCAACAACCGCATATTATTCCTCTGCCCTAAGGCTTCACTTCACACGAATAACCGCATATTTCTCACGCATTTCCTTCGTTATGAGACCGATTCCGCATTTGTTTCCGAGAATTTCAATAATAATCAACTTATCTGGCTTCTTCAAGTCCACTTTCGGCTTCCTTCCGTGCATTTTCTCAATTAAATCATACAAATAACCGCCGACTTCTCGCTCAACTTCCCTGCTTGAGACTTGCTCTTTCATTCCTCTACGCTCTACTCGCACAGCAAAAGTCTCCGAAGGCTCTATTTCGTCAATATACCGCTCAACTTTCCGCTTAAGCACGCTCACTATGTTTGAAGGTGAGACCGAAAAGCACTCGTCAATCGGAATTATCCTGCTCAGACCGCTGAATTTTCCTCGCTCAGCATCGTCCAGGAAGTCTGAAATGTCGGAAACTCTTCCTATGAGAACATCCCTGAACCCTGAACGCTCAAAATCGCCGTCTTCTGAAAGCGATTCAAGCAGTTCTCGCTCCGCTCCCCGCTCCGCTGTCACAACAACATTCCACTCCATTTACTTTTCTAACAAAACAAAAAAATTTAAATGCACCGCCTTCAAAGCAAGAGGGAAAATGCAGAGGCGGGAATACGAGATTTACGAGGAATTAGAGGGAGTTCTGCGAGAATTGAACGAGGATGAGCGGGTGGATGCGATAATTGTTGAGGGAATGAGGGACAAACAGGCGTTGGAAGAGATGGGTATCACGAAAGAAATCCTGAAATACCGCTCAAAATTCACGCATGACGCTTTCGTTGAGCATTTAAGGAAATTTAAGTGTGTTGTCATTCTCACCGACTACGACAGGAAGGGTAAGAACTTCAACAGAAAACTCACTTCTCGGCTTGAAAAGGAAGGCTTGCGTGTTGAACGCAGTTACAGGGAGCGAATAGGCGAAATCCTCGGCGTCGCAGGGTTCAAAACAGTTGAATCTCTGCGCTCGCTTCGTAAGCGGGCGATTGCGTGGAAAGTAGAGTAGAAGTAGAGTAGAGGAGGGTAGAGGAGGCGCTAAGCGAGCTAAGACATGCTTAGTTTGTCAATCATGCTTCGCAGTTCAGAGATGCTGAGTTGTCCGGGTGCGACGCTTTCTTCGCCTTCAAGGAAGCCGTATGTGAGTGCGGAGCCGTAAATGGGGGCGAGAACACGCAAATGCCTTCCTACGCTGCCCATTCCGATGAAAGCAACGCCCTTCTCGCCTGCTGCTTTCTCTTGAGGCATTTGAGGCTTTTAGTTTCAGGGTGAGTTCAAGGAGTTTCAAGGCATCCTCCGCAGTTTCGGGCGTGACTGCAATTTTAGCGATGTCAGCACCTTCCGCATGCATTTTCAAAGCGAGATGCTCAAGTTCAGCAGCGTCGGGCATCCCTGCGAAGTCGTGGAAGGAGAAAATGACCGTTGCGTTCAACTTGCGAGAGAGAGCGACGATTTCCGCCCTCTTGCGAGGCTCTGCGAAGTATTCAACATCCACCGCATCCGCCTCCGAAGCCTCAAGCGCCTCTTTCAGCAGGCTCAAGCGCTCATCCTCAGAGCCTTCAAACTTGCCGCCTTCTGACGCAGAACGGTTCGTTAGAATGACACCTGCTTTCGCCTCCTCTCTCAACGCCTCCACGAAAGCCTTGACCCTCGTTGCCTCTCTCTCCTCCGGCTTGAAGAGGTCAAGCCTCAACTCAACTGCGTCTGCTCCCCGCCGCAAAGCGGTCAGCGCCTTTGAAATTGAAAGCTCTCGCAAAACACAGACAATCGCAGGCGTCCTCAACATTTCACATGCTTTTGCAAACAAAATATTTAAAGAAGGCAGAACAGGATGAAAGAAGGAGGCAATGAGCTACAAGTCTGTGTGGGATTTCGGAAGGGAGGGGAAAGCGAACTACGGCGTCCACGCAATTGGCGAATATCCGAGCAAAATAAGACCAATTGTGTTTTCAATTGTTGTTGACAGATTTTCAGAGCGAGGGGATGTCATTCTTGACCCCTTTTGTGGCTCTGGAACACTCGCAGTTGAGGCTAAAATTCAAGGAAGAAACTCCATAAATTATGATATTAATCCTTATGCGGTGAAATTAGCGCAGAAAAAGCTGTCTGCTCTTGACAAAAGTGAAATGATAAGTATGACGAGAGAGCTTTTGGAGGAATATAAAAAAGAGTTAAAGAAAGCGGAGAAGAAATTTGAGCGTATTCAAATAGAGAAGGAGATAAAGAAATTAGAGGAAAGATTGAGAGAAATAAAAGAGAATGAAGATTATTGCAACACTTTTCATATAATAGAAGTGCAAGATGCGAGGAATTTACCCTTAGAGAATGAGAGTATAGATGCAATAATTACCGATATTCCATACGCAAATATGATAAAATACTCCGATATTCCTGAGGATTTAAGCACAATTGACGATTATGAATTGTTTTTGAAGGAATTAGAGAAATGCACGAATGAGATGTGGAGAGTTTTGCGTCGTGGAAAGTATTGTGTGATATTTTGTGCGGACCATAGAATTGCAGCGTCAAGAAAAATACTTCCTGTGCATGTTGATGTGGTAAATATAATGAGAAATATTGGTTTTACGCTATTTGACATATATATTTGGCGTTACTACCGCAGTGGAGGATTCAGACCATTTGGAAAACCCCCCTATCAAGCCATGAACTTGCATATTTACATCCTTGTTTTCTATAAACCCGTGGGAAATGAGGTGAATAAGATGAACAGACCCATAAGATATAGACCGAGATTAGTTGAGAAGTTGAAAAAAAGCAAAGTGGAGGAGACATCCCTACAGGATTTCTGCTAATGCCCTTGAGGTGATGTAATGATGCTCTTAATGTCTGTGAGAGCGCATGTATTTGTTGTTGATAGATTTTCTTACCCTGTTCATCGCTCAAAATGCTTCTGTGGAGTGAAAAATCCTCACAATGAGGACATGAGGAATAGGGTATATGCGGATTTATTTGCGATAAGAAAGGGGGATATTGTGTTTTTCTATCAAAGAAGGATTGACGAACCGCCAGAAGAGCGGGGATTCAGAGGAATTTTTAGGGTAATTTCAGAGCCTTTCATAGACGCTACAGATGTGGGATGGGGCGGGAATCTTGTTCTTGGTAAATGTCCCCATTGTCAAGCAGAGTTCAGCGAGCTTGACGATGCCTCTTGCCCAGCGTGTGGGGGAAAGGTCGGTTGGATATCCATCGGGAGAAAGAAAGTTATTACGCAGCATATACTACCTAACAGGGTATTAATTGAGCCTTTAGAATATTTTGAAAAGCCCGTAGATGACAATACTGCTTATGTAAATAGACTTAATGAGGGTACTATTTGGAGTATGCTCTTCCGAAAAATATATGGTCCGGGAAGAGAAAGAAGTATAAACCAGATATTACCCGAGGAAGCAGTTAAATTAAGGCGTTTATTGTATAAGAAGAACGAGGGTAGAAGGGCAAGTTTTGGAGCGAAAGCCCTATAAACCTGTGGTGAAACGACAAATAGAACTTGAGTTGGGTGAAGGTGGGAAAGTCCCCTACGAGTCCGTTTTGCAGGCGTGGATTATGAAAAATATAGACAAAGGAATACCTATTTTCTCGGATTTTGTTCCCACTAGAGAATTTAGAATATTGGGGTAATTGGGTAACCTACGGTATAGGTGGAGAAAGTGTTGATATTCTTGTGCTTTATAAGGATAAAGTTAGATATAAAGCGGTGCCAATTGAGCTTAAAAGAGAGCGTATTGATGTGAATACGATCAAGCAGATGTATCGTTATGCATATTGGATGGCACAATTTTCGACAGCATACGCAAAGCCACCTGTTAGGAGCCTAATATTGCAGCCTATTTGTATAGGTTTCAAGGCATCTCCTTCGGCTATTAATGAAGTTAAAGGGATAAGAGAGGAAATATTAGATATTCCTTATCCTGAAAATTCCTGTAAAGTTGTCGTTGAGCCTCCAATCTTGCTCACTTATAATGTATCCGGCGATAAAATTGAGTTTCAAGTGGAATTTCCTAAAAGCTGAATTGCGGGAAGAGGGGATGACATGAGAGGTTGTCAGAAGCGAGAGACGAGAGGCATGGGAGGGACAAGGTTTATTTAGTGAAAGTGAGAAGCGGGAAAGGGACAGGGGGTAAGCGGAGATGCTCAACGCTGGCGAAATCTTTGAGCGAATAGATGTGACGAAGTATTCGCTAAAGAAGCTCGTTCTCGTTCCTTTGCTCATTCTTCTGCTCGCTCTTGCGGTTCTCGGATACTCACAGTTCTCAACAGGCTCGCCGGTTAAGTTGAGCATGGACTTCACAGGCGGGACAGTTGTGAAAGTGCGGACTGCGGAGGAGGAGCATGCGTTAAAAGCGATTTTCGCAGATTTCCCGCTGAAGAGTGTGCGAGATTTCAGCGAGCCTTCAGGCGCAACAGGAAAAATGCTCATCTTCGGACCGATGAGTAAGGCGGAGAAGGAGCGACTGAACGAGACGCTTTACGAGCATTTCGGCGACGCATACGAGATTCCGAGAGACATTAGCGGTGTAGTTGGCAAAAGATATTTAGAACAAGCGATAACAGCCGTGCTTGTTGCATTTTTAATGATGGCAATCGTCGTTTTATTTGTGTTCAAGACGCCAGTGCCATCATTTGCAGTGGTTCTTTCGGCATTTTCAGATATTGTTATTGCGACTGCTTGTATGAATATTGTTGGAATGGAGCTTTCTTTGGGGACAATCGCTGCTCTTCTCATGCTTATCGGTTATTCAGTTGACTCTGACATTCTGCTCACGACAAAAATCTTGCGAGGTCGTGGCGAATTGAACGAGAAGGTGAGGAGTGCGATGAAGACGGGTCTGACGATGACCGCAACGACAATCGCAGCAGTTTTCGCAATGTTCTTCGTGGCTTCTGTCCTCCCTCTTGCCTCTCCTTTTCCACCTATTCCGATGCTTCGTGACATTTCTGCTGTCCTTCTTTTCGGTCTCTTCGCCGATTTAATGAACACTTGGATGCTTAACGCAGGCATTCTACGCTGGTATGTCGCTTGGAAAGAACGAAAGTCCGCAGAACGCTTGGTGAAGAAAGCAAAAAAGCCACGACAACGACATTCGTGACGGATGCGAGGAAGAAAATGACAAGGCGGGAGAGAAAGGCGGCAGGCACAAGCTCAAAAACAAAAAGCAGAAAACACAACGCAGGCGCAGGGAGCGGAGGAGCAAGGGGAGGCAAAAAGAGGAAGTAATCCTGCACCGCAAGGGAGAAGAGAAAAATGAAGTGGATATTGGTAGGGATTGTGTGTGCATGTGTGGTGGCAGCGTTAGCGATTGCATCATTTTTCTGCGGAAGCAAGACTTTAGAAGTGGAATTGGAGTTGAAATGGACACTTTCAGAGGGAAAATATCAACAAATACCCGTGAATGTCGGCGATATTCTTTACGGCGACGACAATGTAGAGGTCAGAATTGAGGAATTAGGCGAGGAGAAGCGAGAAGGAGAGTTCCCAAACATCACGATTACGAGGACTGCTCGTGGCGTTGTCTTGCGTGGCGAAGAGAATGTGCGAGAAGGCATGTCGCTACGCCTCTCAAAGGAGGGTTTCGTGGCGATTCCTGAGGCATGTGCGCCCCTCATAAAAGTAGAACGCTTGATTTGGAAGTAGGCGGTAATTCGGCTTTTTGTGAAATCCATCTTTAAGAGAACGCTACCTTTAAATGAAACCGTTGCGACGGAGGGATGAGCGATGAAAGGAGGGAGAAGTGTGAGTGTCTTGACGCTTTCTTGCATTTCAGTTCTCTGCATTTTCACTGCTTTTTGCGTTTTAACGCTTGCAAGCGGAGAAGGAGGTAAGAGTGGAGTAGAAGAATGGAGTGAGATGAAAATTGTATGCTTTAAGGACAGAATTCCTCCTGGGAATTACTTGGATAGGATAGAAGAGATAAATTGTGTGTTAGTTGATGCGAGATATTTAGGTGAATTGAAGTCGCAATCGCTTAATTCAATTGAATGTATAGAAGATGTGCATATAGTTCGTGCATTATTCACGCCGAATGACCCTATTTTTGATGAGCAGTGGAATTTAATGCGAATAACTTCACGCTAATTGCAGGCGAAACATACAACATTACCATCAAAACAGGCTCTTATCCTCAAATCCTCCATAAACAAAGTGCAGAAGTGGAAGGTGGTAAAATTATTTGTGTGAAGTATGAAGATGTTAATGGCAGAATTCACAACGATTGGATTCCCGCATTCAAATTAGAATGATGCTCGCCCCGCATCGCATTAAAGTTCATTCACCGCCCACCGCAGTAGCCTTCTCAGCATTCCCCTTCACACGCCCTCCGCCTCAATTTCTCCTCAATAATCTCGTCAGAGTCGTTTAACGCTTTCTCCGTGTTCCCGAAATGCCTTCTCGCCTCAGAAATCTCACGCTCAAATTCTTCTCGCTCTCGCCTTGAGATGAGGGAAGCAAGCTTGCTTGCAGTTGAAATAAAAGCATCGTGAATCTCTTTCATATCAAAATTCATCTGAATTGATGCATACAATTGCGGGTCTTGATGCAATATTCTGCCAACGAAATCCATAAAAATCTCATACATCGGACTCATATATCTGCGAGAAATCTCTTGATTGAATTTCAGACGACGGAGAGTGATGCCGTAAGAGAGCAAGACGAAATGCGTGAGACCTTGAATGACCGCCATCGTCCTGTCATGCTCTTCCGCAGACATGAATTCTATTTTCGCCCCCTCTCTCTTGAAAATTTCCTCTATATGCGAGCATAATCTGCCTTTTCTTTCGGGAACTTCCACAATAATTACCGTTTGATTTTTCATGCTTCTTGCTGTAGGACCGAAAAGTGGATGAGTTCCGAGAATTTCAACGCCTTCTGCGGTGCATTCTCGCATTTTCTCCACAGGCTTTCGCTTAACAGATGTCAAATCCATGAGCAGAGAGCCTTTTTTCATCTCAACGCCGAGCGTTTCAATCACTTCGCATGTGATTTCAATCGGAACTGAGACAAGAAGGACATCCGTGTCCGTGATTTCTGAAATTTTATTTTTCGCAGATGCCACAGAGGCGGAGGCAGAGGCAGAAGCGGAGGCAGAGACAGAGGTAGAGGCGGAGCGGAGTGCGAGGACATCCTCTTTAATGAAATCAACGCCAAGCGACCTTGCGATTTCAGGCGTTCTCTCGCTCCTGTCCACGATTCTGACTTCATGACCAGTGTGCTTGAAGAAGCGGGCGAACCAACGCCCCATCGCTCCTGCGCCGCCGACAATCGTGACAAGCATTTTTCATTATACGCCGAACATTCAAATATGAGGGTCACATTCTCAAAGAATGTTTTCGTTGCAGTTACGAATGTGTGCAGGAATGCCTGCGCATACTGCGGTTTTCGTGCTCGCAGTGCGGAAGACGCCTACCTCGTGAGCGTTTCTGAAGTTGAACGCCTATTTAGGAATTGCGGTGGTGCCTCAGAGGCACTGTTCTCCGCAGGTGAGAAGCCAGAATGCTCTCCATTTTGGCGTTCAGTTGCGAAAAACAACAACATCTCGCTTGTTGAATACACGAGAATGCTCTGCAAAATCGCAATAAAGCATGGATTACTGCCTCACACGAACATAGGCGTGTTGAGCGAAGAGGAGTTAAGGCGTTTGAAGGATGTGAATGCTTCAATGGGACTCATGCTTGAGACAATAGCGCATGTAGATGCCCACAAGTTCTCACCGGGCAAAGACCCGAAGGAGCGTTTGAGGACGATTGAATCTGCGGGCAGACTGAAAATACCATTCACAACAGGCATTCTCGTGGGCATCGGCGAGAGCGAAGAAGAGCGAATCGCATCGCTTGAGGCAATTGCAGCGATTCACCGAAGGTTCGGACACATTCAGGAGGTAATTATTCAGCCTTTCGCACCGAAGAAGCACACGCCCTTCGCAAATCGCAAGCCACCGAAGTTTGAGGATTTGAGGCGATGCGTCAAGTGGGCGAGGGAGATTTTGCCCGAAGATGTTGCGGTTCAAGTGCCTCCGAACCTTGTTTCTTCAGCGAGGGAGCTCCGCTCGCTAATTGAAGCGGGTGCTAACGACCTCGGCGGAATCTCTGCGAAAACCCACGACTACATTAATCCAGAGGCGCCTTGGCCGAGCGAGGAGGATTTGCGTCGCATGATTTCACCACACGAACTCCGAGAACGCCTCCCAATTTACCCGAAATTCGTAAAGAAGGGATGGTTTAGCGAGGAAATCAGGCATCTTATTGAGAAATATGCGGATGAAGAGGGATTAAGAAGGCGAGAATGCATGTAAAAATTCACTGAAGGCGCCTTTTCACTTGGACAAAAGAAGACGGGGGCAAAGCAGAAATTAGAAGACTTTGAGCGCATTCAAATCAAACCGCATTCCATCCCTTGCGGCAATTACACGCACACCCGTCTCATCGCTGAGCCTTTTTGCAATTTCTTCAGGGTTGTGACGCAGCATAGTCATGCCGAAATGTGTTAAAATTGCGACCTTCGGCTCTGCTTCTTTCAAAATCTTGCGTGCATCGTCAACGCAGAGGTGAAGAACGCCCTCACGATGCCTGAACATCGCCACATTCATCACCAAAACCTCGCCATTATATATGCGCTCAAGCCCCTCAAAGTAAAGAGTGTCCGCAACAAATGAGACCTTCGGGCGACGCTCACCCCGCTCACCCTCCACTCCTTCACTCTTTCACCACTCTCGCCCCTCTCGCCACCCTTCTCTCTCTCAAAGATATTCAATCCATAAGTTTCAACGCCATGAACATGCCTCTTTGGCGTGTTTATTTCCAAATTGCCGACAAAAAATGACTTTCCTTCTTCCATTATCTCAATATTTTCAATCAACTCACGACAGTATTTCAATACAACCGCATCTCCTTCATCTGAAACTCGCATCTTTTGGGCATATAAGTGTGCCTCTTCGCTTGAATCCGCCCTCTGTCATCGCCTCAATCATCACATTCACATCATTTGAGTGGTCAAGATGCTTGTGCGTCAGGACGATTGCGTGCAACTTCGCAGGGTCTATTCTCGGCTTGCTCTTCGCAAAGCGGACAAGCGTCCCAGGTCCAGGGTCAACAAGAATATTCGTGCCTCGCAGCGTCAAAAATATGCCCGCTGAACTCCGTAGTTGCTTAATCATTACAAATCTCGCACCCGCAGTCCCAAGAAAACGGATTTCGTCTCGCACACCAATCCCCCCTTCGCTCTCCGCTTTACTCTACCCTACCCCATCCTCCCTCTTCCCGCCTCTTGCTTCCTGCCTTCTGCTTCCTGCACTGCACACACGCAAACACGCAAACACATGCGTGCCTCTCGTGTTTTGTCTCTCCGTTAGTTCAGAATGCTCACGGCTCACGCTCATGCCCCCGCTCTTTCCGTCTCTTCTCTCGCTTCAGCACTTTCTCCTCAAAGATTTTCCGCTCAATGCTGTCTTTCACACGCTCAAAGACATCAAGCGCTCCGAAGCCCTCTGCTTGTGCGGAGAACACATTTTGAGGCGTAATAAATCGCATTCTAATGTTGAAATGCTCGCCTGCTTCTTCACTCGCCTCGCCCGCTTCACTCGCTTCAATGCCCGCTTTTATTCGTTTGAAATGCACGACAAGCAGACCTTCTTCGTATATTTTAGCCAATTTCTTCGCCAGAACATCCAAATCGCTCTGAATGTGCGACATTTGAAACGCATCAATGTCGTCGTAATCGCCTGCGAACTGCACTTCCACCCTTCTCCGCTCCTTCACGGTTGAGAATTTAATGAAAGCCTCAAGCAAGTCCCGCTTTGTGAGGATGCCCATGCAACGCTCCCGCTCTTCAATGAGGACACTTGAAATGTCGTTCTCTCGCATGAGCGAGACCGCATCTTTGACCTTGCCTTCAGGCGGGACAGAAATGAGCGGAGAGGACATCACGCCTTCAATAGGCACGGAGAGCGGTCGCAGCTTCTCGCCTGCGAAGTCGCCGAATGTCGCCCGCTCCCTCGGCATGAGAAACCGTGTGACGATGTCGTGCATCGTTATTATGCCCACGACTTTTCCGCCCTCAAGGACAGGCGCCCTTGAAATTGCATGCTCACGGAAAGTTGCGAGGGCTTTTGCGACGCTGTCCTTCGGGCGCAGGTAAATAAGATTCGTAGTTGCATACTTCTTCACTTCCTCTTTGCCAAAAGGCGTTTTCTCCGCAGCCGCAGAGAGCAGGCGAATGTCGCTGACGATGCCAAGACACTTTTCCGCTGTTCTGCTTGCTGCTGACGCCGATGCTGACGCTGAGCGACGCTGAAGCTTTGAAAACAGGCACGGCTTGAACACCGCTCTCAAGCATCTTTCGGGCAACTTCAACGATGTTCGTGTCCTCTGAAACCGCTGGAACGCCTCTTGTGAGGCTCTTCACCTTCGTCCTGCGGGGGTCTATCCTCGCTCGGTAAATCCAGCGCTCAGAAAGCACGCCTTTGTATGTGCCGTTGCTGTCAAATACAACGATTGCCTCTGGCGACCTCTCCTCAAATACCGTTATCGCTTTTGAAAGCATCTCTTCTTCGCTTAAAGCAACGAAACGCTCACTCATCACATCCTTCGCTGAAATTTCCATTTCCAACACCGCACTTGCAGCACCACTGCACCACCACAACACACACACACCACAACAACGCAGCATTCACACCCTTTTAATTTTCTCCGCAATCTCCTCCAAGCTCTCTCTCGGCGGGTTTCTTACAATTGACTGAACGGGCTTACCGCCGTCGCCCTCATACCTCGGAATGACATTCACATGCACATGCATGATTTCTTGACCCGCAGCCTTACCGTCGTTTATGCCGATGTTGAAGCCGTCAGGGTGCAAAGCCACCTTAAGCATGCGCATGACCATTCGCACCGCATTGAACACATCCGCAGTCGTCGCCTCGTCAAGCTCAACAAGCGAAGACGCATGCTCCTTCGGAATCACGAGCGTGTGTCCGGGCGAAATCGGGTTTATGTCCAAGAACGCAAGCGAACGCTCTCCCTCATATATCTTCGCAGCAGGCAACTCCCCCCGCACAATCTTGCAGAAAACGCACTCCTCCATATTCTTAACTTCCGCCGCATCCTTTAACTATCTGCGCTCCCGGCTCCTGAAAAGATGAGAGAATTAGCGAGAGTGAGAGCGGTAGTAGTGTGAGGGTTTAGGTTAAGAAAGGATTTTTAAGGAAGGGAGTAGGAAGGGAGAGGAGGTAGAAATGCCCGTAGCATGTGGAAATGTCCTTGCGACTGCCATCGTGTTGCTCACCGCAACATTCTTCGTTATTTACGCATACAGGAAGCGGAAGATAGACAAATATGGGTTATTAGGGGCGGTTGCGGTCGGAATAACGGTATTTTTGACCGTAGGATGCGTGGGAATCATCGCACTTCTCGCATTTTTCCTCTTCGGAAACCTCGTCACAAAATATAAATTTGAAGAGAAGGAGCGAATGGGCGTTGCAGAAGCGCAAAAAGGCAAGAGAAGTCTTGGTAATGTGCTTGGAAATGGTCTCTCCCCCTCGCTCTTCGGCATTCTCTACGCATTCTCGCAGCATCCCCTCTTCCTGCTCGGCTTCTCAGGTGCGGTGGCGACTGCCTGCGCAGACACTTTCGCAACAGAAATCGGTCAGGCATTGTGCAAGAAGCCCCGCTTAATTACAAATTTGCGAAGAGTCCCTGTCGGCACAAACGGCGGTGTCAGCTTGGCGGGTCTCTGCGCAGCTTTCCTCGGCGCCTCTCTAATTTCAGTGGTTTCATTCCTATCACTGCTCTCCGCACATTCGGAATTCTTCGCAACCGCAACATCGCAGAATACAGCAACAACAGCAACCACTACCGCATCAGCAGCACCTCTCACAGCACCCGTAACTCTTCTAATTTGCACACTCTCAGGCTTCTTCGGCTGCATCGCTGACAGTTTCTTAGGCGCAACACTCGAAAACAGAAATAAACTGAACAATCACGAAGTAAATGCACTTGCAACGCTCTCAGGTGGTATTTTTGCGCTCGCTCTCGGCAAATTTTTAATGTGAAGGCGGAGTGGTGAAAGGGTCGCAAAGTGAGCGAGTTGGCAAGTTGAGGAGTGTTGGCGAGGTGAGAGAAGAATGGCATCCTCAATTCTCATAAAAAATGTGCTTCTTTGGGGTAAAGAGAGGGACATTCGCATAGAAGGGAACAGAATAGTGGAGATTAGCGAGCCATCTTCTGGAGATGCGAGGTCTGTGGAGGCGGAATTTGTGATTGATGGCAGGAAGAAGGCGGCAATTCCATCGCTTTTCAACGCACACACGCACGCAGCGATGACACTTTTTCGTGGTTATGCGGATGACTTGCCCCTTCATGAGTGGTTAAGCGAGAAGATTTGGCCGATTGAAGCACGCCTCACCGAAGAAGATGTCTACTGGGGGACACGCCTTGCATGCCTTGAAATGACGAAGACAGGCACGACATTTTTCAACGACATGTATTGGCACTGGCACGGGACTGCTCGTGCTGTCCTTGAGAGCGGTCTGCGTGCAGCAATCTCTGCGGTTTTCGTTGACTTTGGCGACCCCACAGCAACGGAAGAGCAGAAGCGGAGGAACGAGCAGCTTTTCAGCGCTGCGAGAGAGTTCGCAAAGCGTTCAGACGGCAGAATCATATTTGCGCTTGGTCCGCACGCAATTTACACCGTTTCAGAGGAGGCTCTCTGCTGGACTCGTGATTTCGCCGAGAAAAATGACTTGCTCGTTCACATTCACCTCGCAGAGACGCAGGCTGAAGTAGAAGAATGCGTGAAAAAGCACGGTAAGCGACCTGTTGAGTTCCTCGCATCGCTTGACTTCCTCAACGAGCGAGTGATTGCTGCTCACTGTGTCCATTTAAGCAGGAAAGAGATGGAGATTTTGCGTGAGAATGATGTGAAGATTGTGCATAATCCAGCATCAAACATGAAACTTGCATCTGGCGTGATGCCTTACGAGGAGATGAAGCGGGCGGGACTGCGCAAAAACATTCTTTTGGGAACAGACGGCTGCGCTTCAAACAATAATTTGGATATGTTTGAGGAGATGAAGTTCGCATCTTTACTGCAAAAGGCACACACAGGCGACCCGACTGCGATGCCCGCACATGAGGCGTTTGAGATGGCAACTTTGAATGCTGCTCGTGCATTTAGGGTGGATGCAGGCGAGATTGCTGAGGGAAAACTCGCCGACCTGCTCCTTATTGACCTCAATAATGAGAGTTTCGTGCCTACTCACAACATAATCTCAAACATTGTATTCGCTGCGAATGGCAATTGTGTGGATACTGTCATCTGCAATGGCGAAATTCTCATGCAAAATAGGCATGTTAAGGGCGAGGAGGAGGTTCGTGAGCGTGCTCGTGCTGTCGTTGCGAAATTATTTGAGAGCGATGAGCGAGGGGAGAGTGAAGGAGTGAGGAAGCGAGAGAGCGAAAGAGTGAGAGGGTGAGAGTGTGAGGTGTGAGAGTGTGAGAGAGCGAGAGTAAGGAAAAACGCATTGACGAGAAAACATAAAATTACAAATGAATATTCAACCGCTGTTTCCAATATTCAACGACACGCTCCACTTTTTTTGATGCAATCCCCACATACTTTTCGGCGTTAAACACGATTTCTCGCTGCCTTTCTGTGAATTTTTGCATGTAATATGCGATTTCTTTGTCCTGCATCGCAATCTCTTTCAGCGATTTCCCCTCTCTGTAAGCCTCAAATGCGAGTTTTCTCACATGCTCGTGAGCGTTTGGGTGTCCGTGCAAGGCGAGAAGTATGTAAAGCGGTTCTGCCGTCACGAAATCCTTTGAAATTTCAAAGTTACGACGCATGTTCTCACGCTCAACCTCCAAACGCTCTGAAATGCGAGTCAAACGGCGCACACAGAAGTCAAAAACGACGAGAAGCTCCTGCAAATATCTCTGCGATGCGGAATTCGTGAGGTCTCGCTGATGCTCCGAGATTTGGTCTAAATGCATCGTCACGATTTGAGGCATGAAACGCTTCCAAAGGCTCTTTACGCCCTCAAATCCCACAGGATTACGCTTGTGAGGCATCGTTGAGGAGCCTACCTGCCGTTCTTCCTCAAAGCTCTCTCGCACCTCCGCAATCTCTGAACGCTGCAAATTACGCATGTCGTCGCAGAAGTTCGCAAGCACTGAAAAACAGGCAATAACCGCATGAACTAACTCAAGAAAATGCTCCGCAGGGACTATCTGCGTTGAAATTAATGCGGGTTTCAAGCCTAAAATGCCCAAAACTTCACGCTCAAACGCCTCTACATCGTCAGAATTCTCAAAAATAAGGGAAAGAGCATTGTAAGCGCCGACAGCACCCGAAAATTTACCCACTAAGTTTGATGCAGCGTCCTTCAAACGCAGAATGCAGGTGCCGAGCCTGTGGACATAATTTGCGATTGCGAAGCCGAATGTGATCGGAACTGCGTGCTGACCATGCGTCCTTCCAATCTGTAAAGTGTCCTTCTCTCGCAGCGCCAAACGCATCCACACGCTCTCTAATCGCAATAAGTCGGGAATAATGACCTTTTCCAACGCATCTTTATAGCGAAGTGCATTCGCAGTATCAACAATATCATAAGAAGTCGCACATAAATGCACAAATGGCTTCGCTTCTTCGCTCACTTTCCTCCTTATTACATTCACTAATGCACGAATGTCGTGGCGTGTTCGCTTCTCCTCCTCGTAAACTTCTTCCGCTGACACTTCCTCGCAAGCACGCACGATTTCTTCGCAGAGCTCCTTGCGGAGTATTCCTTTTGAGGCGAAAGCCTTCGCTAAAGCAGCCTCAACCCTCGCCTTGTATTTCACAAACGCCTCCTCAGAGAGGAACGCCCGCAAGTCCTCAACCGCATACCTGTAGTCTGTGGGGGAGAATGCGAGAAACCTTTCCTTTACGCTCCTTTCCTTCACGCTCACTTCTCACACCTCAAGACGCCTCTGCTTCGGGTCTTGAACCGAAATTACCGCCTTTAAGCACCACTCCACATCCTTTGACCAGAGAAATAATCCACTTCACCTCATTCTTCTGCTCTTCTGTCTCCAAAATGAAATAAACTTTATCGCCTAATACCTCTTCTTTTGATATTTTTGAGGGTATGTCATGCCCCAAGCATACACGCTGGTCGCAGAAGAACTGGCATCTCGCATCGTAAAAGTAGAAGCAGCGGAATCTCGGTCTCGTCATCCCAAGCGTCTTTCCATGCTTACGCCAAGCGTCTGTGTGAAGGAACTCCCCGCTCTCTGAAACGCTCTCCAAGATTTTTAAGCGCTCACTGTCCTCCTCCACTCGCCTCAAAAAACGCAGACTGCGGACACGAATGCTCTCAGGTCGCCTGTCCTCCTCCGGAAATAAAGAGGAAATCTCCGCCTCTACAACATCCCAACGCCTTAAATCCCTATTCCCACCTTCCTCTCTTTCCGCCTCTCCCCCCTCCCACGCTTCTTCTCTCTCCCTCCCTTCCTTCGCTTCCCCCACTTCCTTTACTTTCTTCACTTCCCTTGCTTCTCCTTCTCCTGCTTCCCCTGCTTCCTTCGCCTCCTCCTCATGAACCTCCACGCTCTTTACGGGGAAAATGCGTCTCAAATTCCTGAATTCATCTGCGACGAACGCAGTTTCTCCTTCAGAATGGAGGACGACGAAACGCATCCGCTCAGGGAGCAAATCTCTGAAGCGACCTTCCTCAAACCACCTGCGTAGCGCCCAGAGAGTTTGCTGTGAGCCACGAGGTTTGAACCTCACGAGTCCTATTTCGCCTTGCAGTTTCTGCACGAACACATGGTAAGGCGCTCTCTGCTTCAGTTTTCCCGAAAATTTCTTTATTTCGCTCCATGTCATCGGCTCTCCTCGCTCCAAAAGCACACGCTCAACTTCCTTCTTGAAACTTTCGTAACTCATTTTAACGCACCGTTAGCTGAAAGCGCTTCTGCTGCGATGAAAATGTCTTTGTCTCCCCTTCCTGAAAGATTTACGACAATAATATGCTCGTCGTTGTCTTCATTTGCCATTTTTTTAGCGATTTCAATTGCTTCGTGGACGGCATGCGCAGATTCAAGAGCGGGAATAATGCCCTCCTTCTCCGCAAGAATCTTAAAAGCGGTGAGTGTCTCCTCATCTGTTGCGGATGTCATGCGAACACGCCCGCTCTCCGCCAAGAAGACAAGCTCAGGTCCTACACCGGGGTAGTCCAAGCCTGCTGCGATGCTGTAAGACTGTTTGATTTGACCGTATTCGTCTTGAAGCAGCTTTGAGAACATGCCGTGAAGCACGCCATCGGTGCCTGCGCAGATGGAAGCGCCGTGCATTCCCGTGTGCAAGCCTTTACCTGCGGCTTCAACGCCCACAAGCTCCACATCTTCGTCCTCAAGGAAGTCGTAGAATATGCCCATTGCGTTGCTTCCGCCACCGACACAAGCGACAATCGCATCTGGAAGCCTGCCTTCCGCCTCCAATATTTGCGTTTTTGTCTCTTTCCCTATGACTCGCTGGAACTCTCGCACAATCATCGGATAAGGATGCGGTCCTACAACGCTCCCTATCAAATAATATGTGTTCTCAACATTCGTCACCCAGTCCCTTAACGCCTCGTTTATCGCATCCTTCAGCGTTTTAGAGCCTGCATCCACAGGAATCACATTCGCACCGAGCAGTTTCATGCGAAAAACATTCAATTTCTGCCGCTCAACATCCTCAGTTCCCATGTAAATCTCGCACTTCAAACCGAGTTTTGCTGCTGCCATCGCAGTTGCGACGCCATGCTGTCCTGCGCCTGTCTCCGCAATTATCCTTTCCTTTCCCATTCTTTTTGCGAGCAGTGCCTGTCCGAGCGTGTTGTTGAGCTTGTGCGCTCCTCCGTGAAGCAAGTCCTCCCGCTTCAAGTAAATCTTCACATGCCCCGAAGGGTCGCAAAACTCCGAAAGGTTCTTCGCAAAGTAGAGTGGCGTCGGTCGCCCTGCGTAAGTCCGCAGAAGGTAGTTTAGCTCCTCATTGAAATCTTTATCGGCGTGAAATTTGCGGAATGCCCGCTCAAGCTCCTCTAACGCAGACATTAAAACCTCTGGTGCGAACCTACCACCGTATTTCCCGAATTTCCCCGTTTCGTCAGGTTGCGAATACATTTCTTTCACGCTCCTCCTCTCTCTACTCTCCTCTCTTTCTTTCATCTCACCTGTCTCTTTTGCCACTCTTTCTTCCCATTCTCCCCTCCGCTTCACGCCAGTCCCTCGCCTCTTCTCGTTCCTCACAAGTGTTTTACTGTGGAGATGAACTTACGAACCTTTGCCTCGTCTTTCCAGCCTGAAGCGTTTTCAACACCGCTTGAAACATCCACCGCAAAAGGTCGCACTTCACGCACCGCCTCGCTCACATTCTCAGGATTCAGACCGCCTGCAAGAATCACGGGCTTCCGCAACGCTGCGACGACGCTCTTTGAAATGCTCCAGTCGTGCTTTACTCCTGTCCCGCCTTGAACGCTCTCTTGGCTTTCCCCTCCCTCTCCTTTCGCTTTGCCTTTGTGAGGAACGCTGTCAAGCAGAATGGCATCCGCAACCCTCTCGTAAGCCCTCGCAGCACTCAAAACATCTCTTGTAAGCTCTCGCATGTGCTTTTCCTCCTTGCTGCTCTGCGGAAGAGCGGGGACGCCGACCTTTTTTATGATTTTCAGAGAAGTCTCCGCTTTCAAGCGCTCAACCGTTTCAATGCTTTCGTTGCCGTGAAGTTGGAGGCAGTCCGCTCCAATCCGCTCAAACGCCCTCACTCGCTCAAGCATCTCCGCCTCAGAGAGAGCGTCAAATGCGACGACCGCAACTTTCGTCACAAACGGAGGAAGAGCGTCAAAAATCCTCTTCGCTCGCTCCAAGCTCACAAACCTTTTTGTGCCTTCCACCTGAATTACGCCGACTGCATCCGCTCCCGCAGAAGCAGCGAGCAGAGCATCTTCCTCACGACGAACACCACATATTTTAACACGAACTCTGCCTTCCATCCTCTGCACACAATAAGAGATAAAAAGAGAAAAAAGAGAAACAGAAGCGGGTGGAAGTGGCAAACGAGAGAAAAGGCGGGGCGAGTGAGAGGAAGCTTCAGAGGAATGTCCTGCTTCTCGGCGTAGTCAGCCTGCTCAACGACTTGAGTAGCGAGATGATTATGCCGATTCTGCCTGCTTTCATTCGTTCTCTTGCGAGTCCTGCGGAGGCAAGCATCGCAATCGGGCTTGTTGGTGGCTTCCAAGAGAGCATTTCAAGCGTTCTGAAGGCGCCTGCTGGCTACATCTCCGACAAACTGCGTCGCAGAAAGATTTTTGTCGCCTCTGGCTACTTCATTTCCGCAATTTTCAAATTCTTACTTGCGTTCTCTCGTGTCTGGCAGCACGCACTCGCATTCCTGAGCGTTGAGCGTGTCGGAAAAGGACTGCGAACCGCACCGAGAGATGCGATTATCGCCGAATCCATGCCTTCTGAGCGAGGTAGAGGCTTCGGAATTCACAGAGCAATGGACACTGTGGGCGCAATTCTCGGAAATATCGCCGCACTTCTGTTCATTCTTTACGGATTTGAACTCAAGTTCGTCATTTTGCTCGCAGCAGTCATCGCATTCTCTTCTCTTTTGCCCCTTCTCTTCGTGAAAGAAACGCTGCAAAAGCGAAAATTGCTCACAGCAGATACGGCGAAAGCAGCGGAAGCAGCGGAAGCAACGGAGGCAGCAAAGGCAGCAGCGTCGGCGGACAGGGTCGCAGAGAAAGCGAGACGAAGAAGAAAGCACTCACCGCTCGCACATTTCATCGCAGTTTCAACCGTTTTCGCCCTTTCTAACTTCAGTTACATGTTTTTCATATACGGTGCTATGCTCTACTTCGGCACTAACGGCGAAAGTCACGCAGCATTGGTCATTTCAATCGCTCTTTACACGCTTTTCAACATATTCTATGCGATATTTGCGATTCCATTCGGCAAACTTTCAGACAAAATAGGGCGGTTCAAAGTGATTTCAGCGGGTTTCTCGCTCTACGCACTCACTTGCTTCTGCTTTGCACTTGCAGTTTCGCTCACAGACGCAAAGTCTGTCACGATGCCGCTCGCTCTGCTCATTTTCTCAGCACTCTTCGCATCTTACGGCATTGTGAGGGCAATTTTAGAGGGGAACCAGCGTGCTTTCGTCGCTGACCTCGCACCAGAAGAGGCGAAAGCGACCGCACTCGGAGCATTTCACACTTCTGTCGGTCTCGCTTCACTGCCAGCAAGCGTTTTCGCAGGCTTCCTTTGGAATTTCTCACCCTCGCACACTTTCACTTACGGCGGAATTCTCAGTTCGCTCGCCCTTGTTTTGTTCCTGACGATGCGAGGGAAATTTTAGCCTTATTTGCTTAATTTGCTCTCGCTCACACAATTACTTCACCTGCGAGGACTGCTCGCTCCTTGTTAAAGTCAAGATTCAATCAAACATCTTACCCTCATAGTATATTTCATCCAATTTCTCCTCTTCCATCTTCACCTTTGGCAATTTCTCAACTATCCTCGCTATTTCTTGAATATCCTCCGATGTAATTACGCCTCTCTCCCGCTCGCACTCTCTCAAATCCACTCGCCTTAAGGATTTCATTCCCTATATAAATATCCCTCAACTTCACCTCTCTATCCAATTTTATGCGCCCTACATACCTCTCTAAAACCCTCTCCCTCTCATGCCTCTTTATTTCCACCTTCACCCGCTCTCCTTCTCTCAAATCCAACCGCTCTAATGGCTTCAGAACTCCTTTCTCATAAACCGCCTCTATCTCCCTCGCCATTCCCCCCACCTTTAACCTTCATTCACGCTCCTCATTTATTTATCCTCAATTTCAATAACATCTAAGAAATCCACTCGCTTGAAATCCTCGTCAAATGTCGCTATCTTTCCTATGCCATGATGCTTACATATAGCAGCAATAAGCGCATCATTTGGCAATAAATGATATTTTTCCATCATATCAAGCACATCTGACCATGATATTGTTGCTGGAAGTATCTCAATTTTCCTATTCAACATGACACGAAAGAATTCTTTTGATAAAGTGAGGCACTCCTTATACACATTTTCATTCTTTTTCAGCTCCTTTATCACATCATAATGCCCTTCTATTCCTGTCAATTCGGATGCTTTAAGTTTCATCAGTATATATGTTGTCTCCTCAACTACATTTAAGGAAGTATATAGTTCCTCTGAGCGAATTTTCTCATAAATTTCCTTCGCTCTCCCTTCTCCTCTTAAAAAGGAGACAAAAAATGAAGTGTCAAGAAATATTTTCATGCCTATCACTTATCCTCTCTCTTATCATTTCATCCCTCTCTTCATCTATATGAATCTCTTTCCCCTTGAAAATTCCGAAAAATCTTTCAAAATCTTCAAAACCCTCCTCCTCTTCTTCTATCCTCACTTTCCCCTTCACTCCCTCTTTCAGTTCTACATCCTCTAAAGGCTTGAACACCCCTTTCTCATACACTACCTCTATCTCCTTCATCTCTCTTCACTCTCTCCCTCTCTCCCTCATTTCAATTTCTCCTCGCTCCTTACTAATGCACTTCCCCTTCACGCACTCTTTAAAACTGCTTCCTCCTTCGCTTTTTCTCTCTGCTTCCCTTTAACTCTCTCGCGCCTTGACCCTCTCTTACAATTTACCCGCAAAGAAATTCATTTCTACCTTACATCCCTGCGAATTCCTCAACAAAGATAAAAAAGAGAAGAAAAATTACAATTTTCGCTTACACATAGTGTCAAGAACGACTTGCTCGTCCCATCTTTGAATACAGTCGTAACTACGATATGATCTCTACCTGGTGTATTGCGCCTAGCAATAAGGTGACACCCACGTTGGGTGTTAATTCATGAAAATATGCCAACCCCGAAGTTGTCCTAACATTTACGTATTATAGCTGTGCCTAAAGAACACGAATTTGCCACTCATACGCTTGATAGTGTCCCCCTTGTAAGTTACAGATTATGTTCTCAACTTGAGTAGCTGTTACGCAAATGGAGTGTGCTGTTGGCGGTGTGAACCCTCCGAGCATGCCCATGACGACCGCTGCGATGACGATAGTGGCTGCGACCATTAGGATGACGCCGATGACAGGCGAGACGCCCTTCTCATCCATTTTCCTGCGATTCCTCACGATTTTTCTTGCTTTCATTTCTTTTCACATCACCTCCTAACCGCCTTTTTATTCAAATAGAGGGAAGAAGTCAAAAGTAGTTTTGAAGGATTAAAGAATTTTGAGCAATATAAGGGAGTAAAGTGCGAACATTTGTTGAGTAATTGAAGATATAGGCAAGAAAATTATCCATTTATGGATATTTTTAGTAGAGTAAGTGGGGAGAGGGAAGGATTGAGGAGGTATGTAGGGGAGGGAGAAGGGAGGAGAGCGGGAGGGTGCGTAAGGTAGAAGAGGAAAGAGAGGGAGGAGGGCAAGCAGGTGAGTGCGAATGGATTATTCGTTTTTGAGTTTTTGCGTCGGAGGCGTGTTGCTTCTCGTAGCAGCATTCATGGATGCTCGTGAGCGGGAGATTTCGGATGCTGTTTGGATTGCAATGCTACTCGCAGCCCTTGTTTTTCTCGCAGTGGATTTCAACCCTTTAATGCTCTTCACATCGCTCACTGTCGCAAGCGTCCTCGCTCTCGCCCTCTACAAGCTCAATTTCGGCGGTGCTGACATAAAGGCGATATTTGCTATTGCTCTGCTTTTCCCTCGCTACCCGAAATTCGCATGCTTCCCGCTCGCAGGCATCCCCCCGCTTGAAATCTTCGTTTTAAGTGTCGTCACGAACGCACTAATATTGGGAATTTCCGCTCCTTTAACGCTATTCGTAGCGAATGCTCTGCGAGGAAACTTCTCCCCTCTCATGTTTCTCGGCATCAAAGTGCCTGCCGATTCACTGCGAAATAGAAAATTCTTCAGACTTATGCATGCACCTCCCGCACCTCACCGCACCCACCGCACCTGACGCAAAAAGAGCGAAGTGCAAATATGTTTGGGGCGGTTTAGAGCCTTCTGAGGAATATTTGAGGCAGATTGAGGATGCTGCGAAGAGAGGAATTGTGAAAGAAGTGTGGATTACGCCTGAACTTCCTTTCGTTGTTTTCCTAACCGCAGGCTTCTTCACCGCTTCCTTGCTCGGAGATTTCATTTTCATGCTCCTTTCCGCTCTTCAGTGAGAGGTAAATGAAAGTAAAATGTTGTAAGAGTGGAAAATGAGGATGACAAGTGGGGGTAAAGAAAAAGAGAATAGGGGGAAGCAAAGGGAGAACGAGAGTAAGGGGGCGAAGAGCAGAGAGCAGGAAGGGAGGAAAAGGGAGAGCGTGGAGGAAGAGGCGAAGAAAAGAAGAAGGGTAAGGAGGCGAGAGGGGGCTTGAGGGTAGAGATAGGTTTTCACGACAGGGAGGAAGAAATAAAGGAGTTAATGAACATACTTGACACGAGACCAGACATCATCACTTTCGTTTATGGGCCGATAAATTCGGGAAAAACGGAATTGTTTAACTATTTGATTGGGAAATTGCCCGAAAAATACAAGGTATTTTACATAAATTTGAGGGGAGTTTATGTCAGAGAAGCGGATGATTTTCTCAAGGTTCTTTTTGAGGTTGAGGAAGAAGAAAGGACAGTAAGGGAATTTCTCAAAGTTGTAATAGATGCTCTTCCTCGCAGCGTAGGAGGCATTCCAATACCAAAATCCGCATTCTTAAGGTTTTTTGAGGGCAAGGAGGTTGAAAATGTGTTCAGATATCTTGAAATGTTTTTCAAGCGAATATCGGAAAAATTCATTCCTGTCCTCATTATGGACGAACTGCAGGTGATAAAGGATGTTAAAATAGACGAACTGCTCATTTACAAACTCTTCAACTTCTTCATTCGCTTGACAAAGGAGCTGCATATCTGCCATGTTTTTGCGGTTACATCGGATAGTTTGTTCATAGAACGAATATATGCGGAGGCGATGCTTCACGGCAGATGCCGTTTTCTGCTCGTTGACGATTTTGATTACGAAGAAACGAAGGAATTTCTCAAGAGAAAAGGCTTAAGCGATGAAGAGATAGCGTATGTGTGGGAGAATGTGGGCGGAAAGCCGGTTTATTTAGTTGAAATAGTGAAATCTGAAGACAAAAGGAAAAAGGTTGAGGAAATTTTATCTGTGAGAGAGAGTGAGATAAGGCAGAGACTCAAGATATTGAGGGAATTCGGAGAAAGAATCAGCATATACGGTGAGGAATATAATGTGGATTATGAGCGAGTGATTGAGGCATTAAGCATGTTCGCTGAGCGAGAGCATATAGATAACGATGAAATTGATGAGATTTCAAAGAGATATTTGGTCAAATTAAACATATTATTTGCAGATCCGGTGAGGGGAAAAATAAAAACACAGTCAAAAATTGACTTAATTGCTATCAGAAATATATTGCATGCTCGCTGACTTCTCACGCCATATCTCATTTCCATTTCTTTTAATACCAAAGCGTGAGTCTGACCTCGTAAACTCTAACGGGCTTGACAAGCGTCACGAGTTTTGAAACTGTGACTGCCTCTTTTGGAGGTTCTCCGAAAGAAGCGTTGGAATTCACAACATTAATCCCATCAGCGGTTAAATTCACAATTTCAACCTTACAGAACACTCCTTTTGCGTTGAGAGAGGTGTTAAGCCACTCATTTGTAATGTTTGCGGCGGCATCCCACCCGCTTCCGTTCACTGTTCCGTTAATTTGGTGGTAAAGCCAGCTTGTGTGGTTTCTACGCTCCATGTCAAGCAAGTTAAGAAAGTCCTTTCCGTAGAGAAACAATTGAGTTTTGACATCTCCTCCCGTGTAAACTTGCTTTGGAGACATTTGAGAGGCAAAAGTCACCGCTCCTATGATTAGAACAAGAGCAATAAGCGCCTCAACAGTGTGCATTTGCCCGCTTTTCCCATACTTTCCCATCATTTTAACTCAACTTTAACGCCAAATACATATCTCTAATACCCCACAGCATTCATTATCTCCTATTCTCGTGTAATTACTGAGATTTTCGCAGTCGTCAATCGCAACAATTCGCTCTATTCTCTCCACCGTCGCACCTCTTGGGATAGGATAGCCTATTTGTAGTAATGGTTTGCCAGCAGAGTTATTCCAAATTAGCATGTTGTTGAAGCCTTTGAGTGAAATATTGAAAGAGTAATTCACAGGCTTGCCGTTG
Source organism: Candidatus Methanophagales archaeon (assembly GCA_024699715.1). Taxonomy (GTDB): domain Archaea; phylum Halobacteriota; class Syntropharchaeia; order Alkanophagales; family Methanospirareceae; genus Methanospirare; species Methanospirare jalkutatii. Next base: position 6,503 of record JANPRD010000013.1, on the reverse strand, counting down.
TAAGACACGAGAAGACCGAGTTTTTCCCAAAGCATGCTTCTGTTTGCGTCGTCATTCCACCAATCCTGCAACGCCTCTATTTTCCGCCTTGAAAGGTTGTTCGGAATCGCATCCTCTGAGGATGACCACACGGGTGCATTCCTTGCGAGACCTATTCTCCTGACATTTGAGAGGTAATTTGCAATCTTGTCTCTGTAAAAGGAGAAGTTTCTGGAGCGGTTTTCAGGCTCGCCTGCGGTCTCCCAAGCGGAAGTAATGCTCTCATTCTCGCAATAAATACCCGCATCTTCGGCAAGAATCATGCTTGTTCTGTAAGCGACTGCGTGAATATCAGTTGAAATTGTGTGGAAAGGAGCGAAGAGCATGGGTATTTGCGTTATAATAAGCACTATTCCGAATGAAAGTATGGTGATTGCAATCATGAAATCTATGCTCACCTGTGCATGTGTTGAACGCATCAGAATTCATGCGTAACGAATGCATAAAAATATGAAGAATACTGAAATTTTTTCTCAAAATGTTCTCAAATTAGAGCAAGTCGTTGTAAGCGGAGATTGCGGCGACTGCACCCTCAGCACAAGCAACAACAACCTGACGAAGACCGCCAGCGACATCCCCAGCGGCGTAAACACGCTGAACATTCGTCCTTTGGTGCTTGTCCGTAATTATGTATTTGTTCGGGGTCAAGGGCGACTCCCAGTTGAGAGGCAAGCTCGCTGTTCGGCTCTTCGCCTATCGCAATGAAAACCGCATCGCATTCTACTTCTTCCTCCCGCTGACGCTTCTTGTCATAAATTACGACCCTTTGCACACGCTCTTCTCCTTCAATACGACGGACTTCTGCATTCCATCGCACAGGAATTTCCTTTAGAAGCCTCATTTGAAGGTATTTTTCAGCCCTTAATGTGTCTCTACGATGCACAAGTGTTACATTGCATCCGATATTTTTGAGAAATAGTGCTTCGGTTACTGCGGAATTACCCCCACCAACGACAAGCACACGCTTGTTCTTGAAGAAGAAGCCGTCGCATGTCGCACAGTAGGAGACGCCTTTACCCAAGAACTTTTCTTCGCCCTCAACGCCGAGCTTCCGCTTCCGAGAGCCTGTGCAGAGAGCGACAGCCCTCGTTTCGTATTCTCCTTTCTCCGTTTTGACGACGAAATTCTCTCCTTTTCGCATGATGCTCAATACCTCTTCTAACTCCCTAATTTCAGCATACTCGGATGCATGCTCCTTCAGTTTTGATGCGAGTTCCATGCCACTGATGCTTTTAAATGCAGGGTAGTTCTCTATTTGCGGAATCTCATTCAAAAGACCTCCGCAGAGTCCTTTCTCAATCAAAAGCGTGTTCAAACCGCTACGCACCGCATATATCGCTGCAGAGAGTCCTGCGGGACCTCCTCCCACCACAGTAAGGTCGTAAGTCATGTCATTTATTTTCACCTCACATGAAATAACCAGTGCACCTCCGCATCTCATTCTCACTCCCCGCTACGACGCTACGAAGCCTCAACTTGCAAAACGCACAGACATCTGAAGAGGCGATTTCACCACAAATCTTGCAGTATTTCACTGAAGCAACGCTTTCACCCGACTCCGCTGCGATTTTCGCAATTCCTCTCACAAAATTCCGCATGAATCCCGCCTTCTTCCGCTCTATTTCACGGACAATCTCCTTCCATTCGTCCTTCGGTGGTGAGAAAGGGCATTTATCCGCAAGAAATGGCAACTTCTTCGCTTTAACATAGAGCAAGTTCTCCTCCTCTGTCCGCTCAAAGAGTGGGCGAACCTTCGTGACAACGCCTTCTGCGAAGCTCTCCGCTCTCGGCTGAAACTTCAGAAGCCACTCCAAATTCCCACCCGCAATATTTTTCAACGCAAATGCTGCGAAGTCATCGCAGGTGTGTCCTGTGGCAACGACATCAAAACGGTGCAAGCGAGCATATCTGTTCATTAAATACCTCTTCGCAGTTCCGCATGCGGAGCAGACCTTTCGCATTCTAACCGCAGGGATTGTGAAGCCGAAATCGGAAAGATGCTCAACTTGAAGCGGGATTTCAAGCATTTCTGCGAGTTCCCTCACCACTTCTTCCGATTTCTCGGAATATTCGCCGATGCCAAGATTGATATGAATGATTTCAAGCGAGAGATTGAGCTTAGATGCGAGATTTTTGAGGGTGCTTGCGAGTGCTACGCTGTCCTTTCCGCCTGAAACTGCGACAAGAACTCGCTCATTCTCACGCAAAATGCGATGCCTTTTCACGCTACGCTCAACAAGCGACTCGTAAAATGCGGGTAAGCACGCTTCGCAGAGCGAAATTCGGTAGGTTCTGAACTTCACCACCGCTGGCTTTCCGCACTTCTTGCACTTCGCATTTTTCAACGCTCCAACACCTCACCCTACACCACACGCCCGCTCCACACGCTCCGCTCAACGCTCCTTCTGCTTCCGCTGTCTCTGCTTCATTCCATTCAAAACGCTCATTTTTATTAATGAAGTGCGGGAATGGATATGGAAATGGCGGTATCTGCTGCACTTTGGGGATATGAGTATGGAATTGAAGTGGATGCGGAGATATGTGCGAGGTGCCGAATGTGCGAGAAGGCATGCCCGTTCAACGCAATACACTACAACGAAGATACGGAGAGGATGGAAGTGGATATTGAGAAGTGTCAAATGTGTGCGGTTTGCTACACCACTTGCCCCTCAAGTGCCATCCAATACATTTACTACGACCTCGCATCGCTTGAAAATGATTTGGAATTGAGCGACGCACCAGTAATTGTAGCGGCATGCAGGGGGAATGTGCCTTCTTACGATGAATTGCGTCGCCGTCTCGGCGTCAGCGAGGAAGATTTCAGAAAATACTTCGCACTGCTACTGCCCTGTGCAGGTCGTTTGAGGGCGGAATTCATCATTGATGCCGTCGTTATGAGGAATAAGAAGGTCATTTTGATGCCATGTGAGGAAGATTTCTGCAGATTTGTGCGAGGTAGCGAGGCGTTAACGAAGAAAGTTCGTATGATTCAGCAGATTTTCAGTGCATTCGGAATTCCAAAGGATGCTGTTCAGTTGCGTCGTGATGTCTTAAAGGTCGTATTTAAGCCTTACAAGTGCTTGGGATGTGCGGAGTGTCAGGCGTTCTGCCCGACGGGTGCTGCTCGTGTGGTTCCGCCGGGACCTGTTGCGGAATTTGACTTGGAGAAGTGCAAGGGTTGCGGAATTTGCGCTGCAGTGTGTCCTGCGCATGCTGTTGACCTCAAAGGCTGGGAGTTTGACAGGATTTCAGCGAGAATTCACGAGATTGCTTCTGAAGGAAAGACGAAACTGCTCGTTTTCTGCTGTCAGTGGTGCGAGTTCAGCCACATTGACGGCGAAGAGCTGCCTGAAGGTGTTGAGGTCATTCCGATGCCTTGCTCTGGCAGAGTAGATGTTCTGCATGTGATTCAGGCGATTTACGAGGGAATAAAGGGTGTTTTGATTGTTGCATGCCCGGAAGAAGAGTGTAAGCTGGACGAAGGGAGCAAAGCCGCTATTTATTTCACGATGGAAAGGTTGAAAGAAGTGCTTTCGCAGATGAATCTTGAGAAAAGAGTGCGCATCTGCTTCTCTTCACCTAAGTATATTGGTAGATTCAACGAGGAGTTGAGAGGATTTTTGAGCGAATTGGAGAAGATGTGAGGGGAGAAGAGGCGAGGAATGAGTGGATGAGTGGGTGGGAAGTGAGTAGATAGGAAGTGAGCGGGTGGGGAGAGGGAGGAGGAAAGAGGAGGGGGAGGAAAAGGGAAAGGATGAAGAGAAGGGAGCGAGTGGATGAGTGAGAGCCTGCTCACATTAAGTCGTCGGTGAGGGACTTCCTGCTTGATGGGAGAGACGGATGCCTCTTTTGACTTTTTGTCTCAATCAATGGATGATTTCAAGATGGCATAGAACGCTCTCGCCTGCGCTCACGCTCTCTTCCGCAAAGAAAGGCGTTCTGCGGGCGGTGGATGCGAGTATGCCATTCAGACTTGTTTTCTCTCCTCGCTTTTTCGTGATGTCTGCGAGTGTTGTGAGCGAGCCGAGCTTGGGAATCTCAATTTTTATCCCTTCACGCCACGATTTCAGCACACTCAACGCCTCCTCAGGTGGCATCAGCAAGATTTTCACACGCACCTTCGTGCGCCAACGCCTCACATCCGCCTCAAGCTCAAACTGCTTGCGCCGCTCACCGTATGAGAATAGGCTCTCAATACTCGTTCTCTCCCCTCTCCTCACGCTCTTTCGTGTCTGCAATTCAATCGATGCCGAGCCTTTCAACCTCTCCGCTCATTACCAAGCACCTCTCAAAATTTCGCATGCGAAAAGAAATCCTTTTCAGATTTCACGCCTCGCTTAAATTATGCTTGCTCGCAGGCTGAAGGCATTACCGCCTTACCTTTTCGCTGCGTTAGACAAAAAGAAAGAGGAGGCTGCGAGGAGAGGCATAGACATCATTGATTTAAGTGTCGGCGACCCTGACATTCCGACGCCACCGCACATCGTTGAGGCGTGTTGCGAGGCGCTGAAAGACCCAAGAAACCACCGCTACCCTTCATACGAGGGGATGCTCGCTTTCAGAGAGGCGGTCGCTTCGTGGTATGAACGCAGGAAGGGCGTTTCGCTTGACGCAGAGAGAGAAGTGCTGACGCTCATCGGCTCTAAAGAGGGGATTGCACACGCAGCTCTCGCATTCCTTGACGAAGGGGATGTTGCACTCGTGCCTGACCCTGCTTACCCCGTTTACAGAAATGCGACGCTCCTTGCGGGAGCGAAGCCTTTCACGGTTCCGCTGCGAGAAGAGAACGATTTCAAGCCTGACCTGTGGAGCATTCCCGAGGATGTCGCTGCGAAGGCGAAAGTCCTGTTCCTGAATTACCCGAACAATCCAACAACTGCGACAGCATCAGAAGATTTCTTCAGAGAGGTCGTTGATTTCGCAAAAGAGCATGAAATTATCGTTTTTCATGACAATCCCTATTCGGAATTAACATACGACGGCTACTTTGCACCGAGTTTTCTCGCTGTTGATGGAGCGATTGAAGTCGGAATAGAGTTCAATTCGCTTTCTAAAACATACAACATGACGGGTTGGCGTATTGGATTCGCAGTCGGAAATGCGGAAGTGCTTGAAGGGTTGAAAAAGATGAAGACGAACATTGATTCAGGCACATTTCAGGCGATTCAAGTTGCTGCAATCGCAGCTCTCACAGGACCGCAGGAATGCATTCGCACCGCAACTGAGACTTACCGACGGAGGCGAGACATTTTAGTTGAATGCTTGAATACCGTAGGAATATATGCGAAGAAGCCGAAAGCAACTTTTTATGTGTGGGCAAGAGTTCCCAAAGGCTTCTCTTCGGTGGATTTTGCGATGCTATTGCTTGAAAAAGCGGGAATTCTCGCAACTCCCGGCGTTGGATTCGGCGAATACGGCGAAGGATTCCTCCGATTCTCCCTCTGTGAGAGCGAAAATAGGATTAAAATCGCATGCGAGCGGTTGGAAAAAACTTTGAGCGGAAAACTTAAGCAAAGGTAGAAAGCAATTTGATTTAAGGGGATGCCCGGAGAGCCTGTGGAGGTTGTTTGGGGAGATTGCGTGGAATGGTTGAGAGCGAACAGAGAAAAACGGATTCACTTGACATTCCTTGACCCTCCGTTCAGGCAGGGCAAGAATTACAGATATTTCAATGATAACATGCCTGAATGGGAATATTGGAAGTGGATTGAGGAGATTCTATCGCTTATTCACGATATTACAGTGAAAGGTGGAGCTATTTACTTCATGCATCGTGAGAAAAACACGGAATTTGTGCTGAGAGCGCTGCGAGAATCGGGATGGAATTTCAAAAATTTGATTATTTGGAAGAAGAAAACATCTGCGGTTCCTTACCCTTATTTCTCAAAACAGTATCAAATTATCGCTTTCGCAGTGAAAGGAGAAAGAGCGAGGGTGTTCAACAAACTGCGAGTTGACGCTCCACCGCCACCAGAATACAAATACACGAGAAAAAACGGCATATTCGTGACGGATGTCTGGGACGATATAAGAGAGCTCACTTCCGGCTACTTCGCAGGCGAAGAAGCACTAAGAGACGCAAAAGGAAACAGAATACATACACAGCAGACACCTATTGCCCTCCTTTTACGCATTATCCTCGCATCTTCCCTCCCAAATGATACGATTCTTGACCCTTTCGCTGGAACAGGAACGACATTAGTCGTGGCAAAGCAGCTTAAAAGAAATGCTATTGGCATTGAAATAGACCCTGAATATGTGGAATTGATAAAGTGGAGGCTCTCAAATTTGAGAGCAGCAGATAATATCATGCGATATTATGATTATTATCGCTTCACGGAGAATTTAGAGAAGATTTGGCCTGTGGAGAGGCGTTTTTCACAAAAAACATTAGAAGAAAATGTATGAGATATTGGAGTTTTTCGTGGAGTGTGCAAAGAAATTGCGTGAAGGTAAAAGAAATG
>JANPRD010000016.1 GCA_024699715.1 Candidatus Methanophagales archaeon | reverse complement strand
AGACAGAAGCAGTGCTGGCGGGAAGAGGCGTTTATGTGCTTATTCTTGAGGTTTCTCGTGAGACCGAGATTGAAGTGGGAAGGGCAAAACGAAGCATTTTCTTTAAGCGAGGCTTCTACGCCTATGTCGGCTCCGCACTCTCAGGCTTGGAGCATCGCATACAGCGACACTTACGCAGTTCGCAAGGCGAAACGAAGAAGAAGCACTGGCACATTGACTTCCTGCTCGCAAGCCCCGCAGTGAGAATTGTTGCCATTATTCTCGCTCAAACAAAAGAGAGGAAGGAGTGCGAAATCGCCTCTCACTTGCTCCGCAATGGCTTGGAATTTGTGAGAGGTTTCGGCTGTTCTGACTGCGGATGCGAGAGCCACCTTTTCTTCTCGCCTCAACGAAGCGTGCTTTTTTCCGCTGTCCGCTCAAGTTTTCACGCATCTGGACTCTCTCCTTCCATTTTCAATGCGGGTCAGACACAGTAGGCATAGTCAGGCACACGAGGCAGGAAGCCGATGCTTCCACGCTGCAGTTCAGTTTCAGTTCAGTTCTCTTCTTCAGCAAGCCTCCGGGCGACGAAAATGAAGCCTGTATGGGCGACCATTCTGTGCGCTGGTCGTATGCTGATGCCTGAAATCTCCCATTCTCGCATTAAGAGCTCGTGTATTCCTGTGATGCTGAAGCCTCCGATTTTAGATATGCGTTTCGCAAGTTTGAATACTTGAAGCACGGTGGGTAAGTAGCACAAAAGGATGCCACCGCTTCTCAGCGATGCTTTCACATGCTTGAGCGCACGCCAAGGCGTCGGCAAGTCAAGAATGATGCGGTCAAGATTCCGCTCTGCGATGCCCTCGTATATGTCTTGCTGCCGTAGGACGAGTTTTCCGATGCCCACTTCGCTTCCCGCCGCCGCATGCTTGAAAAAAGTTTGAATGTTCTGCTTCGCAATCTCAAGGAAATCGCTGCGGTTCTCGTAAGAAAAAACGATGCCATTTTCGCCAACTGCACGCAGAAGGGCGAGGGTGAGAGCGCCTGAGCCTGTTCCCGCCTCTAAAACCCTCGCACCGGGGAAAATGTCCGCAAGCATGAGGATGGCGCCGATGTCCTTCGGGTAAATCACCTGCGCACCACGACGCATCTTCAAAATGAAATCAGAAAGCGTGGGTCGCCAAACGAAAAGAGGCTCGCCCCTTGTTGACTTCACGATGCTCCCTTCTTCAAGCCCAATTATATCATCATGCGAAACGGAACCACGATGGAAAAAGAAAGACCCTCCTTTTTTCAGCATTATTTGGTATTTCTTGCCTTTCCTATCAATAAGATGAACAATATCTCCCTCCTTAAGAGGCATTTCAAGAGGGAAAAAGAAAACTTAATAAACGAAAGCGAGCAAATGACCGCCCAAGCCCCGCTCAATCGCCTTTCTGTGCGACATTACGCCCTTTGAAGTCGTTACGATGAGAATGCCGAAGTCTCTCGCAGGCAGAAATCGCTTCTCCCACTTCTCAAACTCACGAGCCTTCACCGGAAATCTCGGCTTTATTGCGTTGCAATTGTTTATCTTTCCTCGCAGTTTCACTTTAAACATCCCCGATTTACCATCGTCTATGAACTCAAATTCCTCTATGTATCCCGCTTCTTGCATCACTCTCAACACATTTCCTATCAATTTTGACGCTGGTTTCACGATGCACTCCTTTCTACCGATTCGCTCCACATTTTTTATATGCGAAAGCGCATCCGAAAGCGGGTCATTCAACGACATTTCATTCACCCCTCCTCCTTTTACGCTCACCGCCCTTAATTGTATTTTTTGAAGCCGATTTCCTTCGCAATTTCCCTGAAGCACTGCCGGCAGAGGTAAAGCCCATACCTACGGATGAGTCCTCGCTTGCGACCGCACCTTCGGCATTCGTGTGCGCTCCTTCCGTAGATTCTCCTACGCTCCTTCGCCATCTCTCACACTCTTTTCGCCTCTTACCTTTTAACTCTTTCCCCTTGCTGCTGCCACTCTGCCACCCGCGGCTACCCTGCCAGTTGCTCAGCGGACACGCTCCACGAAGAACCTTGCAAACTCCTCCATTTCTGCCTTAACGCTCTCATTTCCTTCCAATTTTTTGAGCGTTTCCAAGCCTTTATGCAGGAAATCATCTGCGATTTTCTCGGCAAACTCAATAGAGCGGTGCTTTTCAATAATTTCAACAGCATCCGCAATTTTCTCTGCGTCGTATTCGCCGATTGCAGCGAGAATCCGCTGTTTTTCCTCTTGTGAGCATCGCTGAAGGCAGTGAACGAGAATAAGCGTCGGCTTCCCCTCTGAGATGTCCTCGCCTATTCGCTTACCGTAAGCACGCTCCTCTCCCTTGAGATTCAGCACATCGTCTCGCACTTGAAATGCGACGCCTATGCTCTCCCATGCCTCTCCGAGCAGAGATGCGAGCTCGTAAGGAGCGCCACCTGCAATCGCACCGCAAGCAGCGGAAACTGCGAAGAGCCTGCCTGTCTTCTTTCGTAAGAGAAGAAGCACTTCTTCAATGCTCATCTGCTTCGTCTGCTTGAAACGCATGTCAAGAGCCTGCCCCTCCGCAAGGACGACGCCTAACGCCGCAATCTCGCAGAAAATCCGCCACGCTCGCTCAACGCCAAGCAACCTCTCGTTCTCGCAAAGCGTCTCAAGGCAGAGAGCGTAAAGAGCGTCGCCTGCATTCACCGCAATGGGCAACCCATATTTGATGTGTAGCGTCGGCTGATTCCTCCGTAAAACGCTTCCATCTTCAATATCATCGTGAACGAGCGAGAAGTTGTGGAAAAGCTCCACACTCAGAGCGGTTGGCAGTGCTTTCTCCGCATCTCCGCCCACAAACTCGCAAGCGAGCAGGCACAAGCAAGGTCGCAGTCGCTTCCCCCCTCTGCCCAAAAAGTCTGAAATCGGCGTGTAAAGCGTCTCCGCTGGCTCTCTTCCCTTCAAACGCTCCCTCCACGCTTCCTCAAGCATCTCAACATATCTCTCCAATCTCATCCCTTCGCCTTTCCTCTCAAAAAGCAAAAAACCCCTGTGCAAGCGAAGCAGGAAAGTGAGCAAACATTTAAAATAGCGGAGAGAAGAGGTAGAGAGTGGAAAGAGCAGTAGCGGCAAGAGAGGTGCGCGTATGATTGAGCGAGTGTTCGTGGAGGAAGGCATAAAGAAGGTGCGCTTGGACGAATACTTCAAGCGGACACTGGATAGAGCGGGCTATGGCGGAATGGACATCAAAAGGACGCCGATGGGAACGCAAATAACTGTATTTGTGGAGCGACCGGGCATAATTATCGGTCGGGATGGCAAGCGAATACGAGAAATAACGGAAGAGGTTTCAGCGAGGAAGGAGCTTGACAACCCTCAAATAGATGTTCAGCATGTTGAAGTGCCTGAATTGAACGCTCAATTGATGGCATCCCGCCTCGCAAAGCTTATTGAAAGAGGCTGGCACTTCAGAAGAGCAGGACGCCTCACACTCCACAGAATAATGGATGCAGGCGCACTCGGCTGCGAAATCACGATTTCAGGTAAATTAACAGGTGCGAGAGCTCGCACAGAGAAGATTGTTGAGGGCTACATTAAGCACTGCGGCGGCTCTATTGATGAGATTGTGAAGGAGGGCTTCGCAGTCGCCATGAAAAAAGCGGGCGTCATCGGCGTGAAAGTCCGCATCGTCCCGCCAGATGCGAAGATTCCTGACCTTTTCCAGCTGAAAATACCCGAAGAGGAGGCGAAGGCTGAGGCGACAGCGGAAACGAATGCGGAAGGAGAGGAAGTGGAAGCGGAAGAAGAGAGAGCGGTAGAAGAGGAAGAAACTGGGGAAAGAGGGAGAAGGTGCAGAGGAGCGTGAAGAGCGTGCAGACACGAAGACAGCAGAGACGGCGTGAAGGGTGTGCGTGAGCAAGGAGTGTGGAGCGAAATGAGCATTCTCAAGATTGATGAAATTCGGAAAATGAGCGAAAGAGAGCTCGTGGAGGAGCTTGAGCGTCTGCAAAGAGACTTAATACGAGAGCGGAGCATGGTCGCAACGGGAGGCACACCTGAAAATCCAGGGAGGATTCGTGAGATAAGGAGGACGATTGCCCGCATAAAAACAGTTTTGAGGGAGCGTGAATTGCTCTCTGAAGGTGAGAAGCGGCGGTAGTAATTATGCGAAGAGAGCGAATATGAATTTTTCTGTGCATTTTTGTGCTGTGGAGTTTATAAAAAGGAAGAAAGGTAATGAGAATGTGGAAAGTGTGTGAGTGTGTGGAGTGTGTGGAATGCGTGGTGTGCGTGGGGGAAGTGTGAGCGTTTGAGCGTGAGAAGGTGTTGAGTTAGCGTGAGAAAGAGAGAGGGTAGCGTGTGGGGAAGAAGGAGGAGATGAGGAGCGGTAGCGGTATGGAAATCTGTGAGAAGTGCGGGCTTCCCAAAGACCTCTGTATATGCAAGGAAATAGCGAAGGAGCAGCAGGTCGTGAGGATTTCAACGGCGAGACGCCGCTTCGGAAAAATCGCAACAATCGTTGAGGGTCTCGACAGCGCAGATGTGGATTTGAAGGAGCTTGCGAAGGAGCTGAAGGCGAAGTGCGCATGCGGCGGCACCGTGAAACAGGGTCGCATTGAACTGCAGGGCGACCAAACAAAACTCGTGCGCAAGGTTCTCCGTGAAATGGGCTACACTGTTGAGGGTGAGGACTGACGGAGAGCGAGGGCGAGAGCAGGGGTGAGAGTGGCGGAGGCAAAAGCAAAACTGAAGGCACAAGCGGAAGCCGAATGTGGAAATGAAGCTGACACCCGCAAATCTTCTGCAGCACGAATTGATAGGGCTTGAAGTGGAGGTAGAGAGAAGCACGAACAAGAGCATGGAGGGCATTCGTGGGCGAGTGGTGGACGAGACGATGAAGATGCTTGTTATTGAGGACGAGAGGCGTCGCTTGAAGAAACTGCCGAAGGCGGGGAATGTGTTCGTTTTCTCATTCAAAAGCGAAGGAAAGCGAATAAAAGTCAGGGTGAATGGCGATATTTTAGTTGCGAGACCTGAAGACCGCATTAAAAAACTTGCGGGCGTCGGCGTGAAGCGTTTCCAGCATTCGCAGTAAGAAGTAAAAAAAGGGAAAAACGAGTGAAGGGAAGAGCATCAAAAGTGAGTGAAGAGGTGTGGTGAAATGGCAAAGAAGGCACGGGACATCGGGATAGATGTGCAGCCGCCTGAGAGAGAGTGTGACGATGAGAACTGCCCTTTTCACGGCACGCTTCCCGTGAGGGGTCAAATTCTTGAGGGCGTGGTCGTAAGCGATAAAATGCCCAAGACGGTCGTCGTTGAACGCACATATCTGCGTAAGATTGCGAAATATGAGAGGTATGAGAAGCGAAGGTCAAAAATTCACGCCCACAACCCGCCTTGCATCGCAGCAAAAGTCGGAGATTTCGTGAAAATCGCTGAATGCCGACCGCTCAGTAAGACAAAAAGCTTCGTTGTGATTGAGAAAAGGAGCGGGGAGGAGAAGCGTTAAGCACACGGGGGCAAAAAGCGCTCAGACAGCTAATATCGCCTTAACCTTCCTCAACTCCATCCTAACGGGGTCAAATTCAAGACCTAAGCCTTCAAGGGCGTGAATTCCAAGCACATTCGCATCCCCTTCAGCAGCGAAAACGAGAACTGTCGGCGCCCTCTCGCCCAAAAGTTCCACAATGCCCATTCCAATATCTCTTCTCACCAGTTTTCCTTCAATCGTCACGAATTCTCGCACTCTCTCACGCCTTATTCCCACCCGCTCAAGCGTTTCTTCAGGTATCCAGGTGTAGGTGGAGCCTGTATCTACCAGAAGACGCACCTCCTCCGACTCGGAAAGTTCCAAATTCAGCACTTTCACATTCACATGTATGTGTCCCATATTTTCTTTTATGTCCTATTATTATAATTTTTCCCTCTCGCCCCCTCGCATGCTGAAGTATTTCACCACTCTCGGGAGGAGCTCGCATTCACTCATTCACACGCAAACAAAATCTTTCAATTTTGAAAATTCCTCCTCGCCCACCACTTCCTTCAAGTCCTCAACACGCTTGAAAGGTCTGTTCGCCACAATTCTCGCAGCAGTCCTGCTTCCAACACCAGGAATCGCCTCCAACTGATACAACTTCGCCTTATTCACATCTAAAGGATACTCTATTGCAGTGATTGAACGCATTCCGTAGTCAATAACCTTCGCATTCACATAATTATTCCGCTCATATTCGCCAATAATGCCCACGAGGAGAGGATAGGAACCAAACTGCCTCGCAAAAGTGACCTTCCCTTTCCTCACTTCACAACGCAAATCCCTTAAGACAGTTCCTAAAGGCAAAATTCGCCTCAACATTTCCCTGTCTACATACTCACGCACCTTCCGCTTGAATATTTTGAAGTATTTTTTGTGCTTTCGCACATTTTTGTAGCCGAATTCTGCCATCGGCGTCCCCGGTAGAATCTTAACTTGGCGAATATTTATGCGTCGCAGTAGTAAATTCCGCTCAAGAAGCATATTTAAAAACTCGTAATTCTTCTCATAAGTCTCCTTCGTCTCTCCTTTTAACCCCGTGACGAAGTTCAAGCCCGGCAGGAATTTGGGCATGCCGTTTGCCCCTCGCTCTCTTCCGAGCGAATTCACCATTTCCACTGCGAAAAGCACCTCTTCAGGCATTGCTGCGAGATTATTTGCTCTGACAACTCGCTCGTCTGCGGTCTCCATGCCGAAAACTGCGACATTTCCCGCCGTTTGAAAGCGAACAATCGTTTTAAGCACCGCTCTGCTCTCCTCAGGGTGCATCGCAATCGTCTTCGGGTTAATGTTGTCCAAGTGAAGCGTTTTTATTTCTGGGCAGAGACGCCAGATTGCCTCGTGAAATGAACGCATCTTCTCAGGCTCTGGCTTCGGGAAATCTTCGTTGAAGTCTGCCATGTAAGTTAAGAAATCTGTTTGTCTGCCGAGCCTGAAGTGCCTCACGCCGAGCGAATACAAACGCTCAAACTCCGCAAGCACGCACTTCGGCTCTCTCATCATGAAACGCTGAAATCGCTCCACACAGAAAGAGCATTTAGACCAGTAGCAGCCCCTGTATGTCTCCATCTCGCAAATCACATGCGGAAATTCAGGATGAAAACGCACAACTTCAGCGCCCCGCAGCGCAAATTCGTTGAGGTCAAATTCGGCGTCGGTGTGAAAAATGTTGCAGAGAAGCTCAAAGAGTCGCTCCTCAAACGGAAATTCAACGATTTCAAATTGATGCAGTTCCTCTCGCTCATTTTTCGTGAGCTCAAGCGTCAGCGGACCTACAAGAATGTTCATGCGACCGCATGCAACTCTCGGCAACTCCCTCTTTGAGAGCGGAACGCCTCCTAAATACTTGCCAGGAACAACAGCACCCGCAATTACAATTAAAATATCGCATTCTGAAAGCTTTTCCCTCACTTTTCCATCCTTTCTGAATTCATCTATCGTGAAATATCCGCATAAATCCGCCCTTAAATGCTTCAACATGCCCCATATATAGCGAGGATATGGTGAAATATACGGCGGAACGCCTAAACATGAAGGCTCATCCACATAACCATCAAGAATTCCCACTTTCATCGCCACATCTCAGCCTCATTCCACTTTCAACTACAATAAAATTTCATTCTCCGCAAGCATTAAAGTATTCGCCACGAACGCAAATAGATGCAGAAAGCACGAAAGGGGCAGTGGCTCATCCTCTCAGGCATCATACTCGCTGTTGGTCTCGTCAGCCTCACTACGCTACTCAACGAAGCACTCTCCGCAGGCTACAAGGTCGCACTCTCCGAGACAGAATTCCCCGCTCACGAAATCAACGAAATATACGAGGAAACAGTAAGAACTGCAAAGCTTGTTTGGAAAGAAGATAAAGATAATTTCAGTAAAAGTATGGAATATTTCAGCGAAAATGTATCAAAAATTTACGCACTTCACGGCTTTTATGTGAGTATTTCCGCATATAATAGCACTGAAAATATAGCAAATCTGACCATTCAATTCCGCAGTGAAAATGTGAATTTCACGCTCGGACCTGACAGGCTTATTCAGCTGAAACCTTAAATTAGAAATGAGCGGGAGAGGGAGGCGTGGTGTAGGAGGAATAAGTGAATGTGAAGGCGTGTCCGTTCCGATAGCGTTCATTCTCTTCGCCTCTTCCGCACTCATTTTCATCGCATCTCTGCATCTTTACAAGGATGCATTTGTTGATTTCCCTTCAGATGTTGCGATTCAACAGCAGTTTAACGACTTGGGAAATGCATTAAGCACCGAACTCGCATCTGCTATTCTCACTTTGCCGCACAAAGCATCTGTGGAATTTGAGGAGACACTACCGCAAGAGATAGGATTGCACCAATACCGCATTCACATGGACGCAAGCAGCGACCAAATACAAATTTACTCGTTCAAAGGCATCGTGTTCAACTACACGCTCAGCGGAATGAGCGCAGAGACGAATGCATCCGTCAGTTTGACCGCTTACGGCGGCGTTTCAAAGGTGAAAATTACATTGAGGAGAGGTAGAGGAGGTGGCAGTTAAATGTTGCGTGCAGGCGTCTCTGAAGTCGTGGGATATTTGCTCATCCTTTCAATTACAGTTTGCATTATTTCCGTCATTTATGCGGGTGGAATGCCCATTATTGAGCAGACAAGGGAGAATGCTGCGTTCAAAAGCATGGAAAATGCTTTCATTGCGATGCAAAAAAGCATTGAAAAGGTCGCATTCGGGCAGTCTCCCTCGCTCTCTTTCAAATTAAACCTCGCTAAAGGAAGCGTTAGCACGAAAAAAGTTGCGGGTAACATCACAATTATTGAAAATTCATCCCATCACATTGATTTTGGAAGCATAGAATACACGCTCGGCTCTCGCAAAATTATTTATGAGAACGGTGCAGTTATTGAATATTCACCAGGAGGAAGCATTATTATTTCAGAACCTCCTATATTCTTCGCAAACTACACAGGAAAACCTCACATTTTCATCTCCGTAATAAATGTTTCAGGCGATTTCTCCGCAGGTGGCGGGACAACAGAAATGCTTTTCCATCAAAATGACCCTATATATATTGTTTACAACCGCTCATTAAATTCCGTGAATATTTCCATTCGCAGCTCTTATGCAGAGGCTTGGTCTCGCTTCCTCAATAAATCCTACGAAGATACTTTCGGCGAGCATCCAAAAAATGCGGGAAAGAACAAGAACTTCTGCTGGTTGAACATTTCTAAAGGTGAAAATGGAGTTGCTTCTGATTTAAGGCTTACACTTGTCGTGCATAATGTCACGGTGAGTGGTTAAAATGGAGGATTTGGACGCAGGAAAGGTGTTTTTCGTGTGCAATATATGCGGTTATGTGTTTCAAGAAGACCCTTTCAAGATGCCTGTGAGATGCCCTCAATGTGGAAGTGAGGATGTCTCCCGCACTTGAAGCATAACTCATTTCTTCGCTTGTTATGCCTACATTCGTTTCATTGCATTCCACATTAGGACTGTAGGAGGATAACCAAAATCGCCCCGTAACTAAAAATCTAAGGCGAAATAAGCGAAAGAAGCGAGAGGCGGAGAGGTATGGCAATAGGATTGAGGACGAAAGCAGT
>JANPRD010000001.1 GCA_024699715.1 Candidatus Methanophagales archaeon | reverse complement strand
GATTTGCTTGATGTTCGGCGGATGCGAGGCAGGATTTATCCGAGATTTGCGAAGGGCAGTAAGGATTTGCTTCTTGCGGAGAGCGTCATTCGTGTTTTCAAGGAGGGCATCCGAAAGAAATACGGAGACACGCTTTCTCGCCTGAAATCGCTTGAATCCGCCGAGAACTTCAGGAAGGTGCGGGGCTTCGCAAATGTGCTTGAACGCTTCTGCACATTCACTTCAGGCACGCACCTTGAACCGCTTCGCATTCGCCTCGCTCTCTTCTCAAAAGGCTTCGTCACAAGCGAGGAAGAGCGTTTGAGGGTGCTTCGTGAGGTCGCTGAGCAATTCCAAACGACGCCTGCGGAATTGGATGCCGCAATGTTCGCAGACAGGGAAGAAGAGATGCTTCTTGAGAGCATTAGCGATGTGAATGCAGCAGATTTGATGAAATTTTACAATTTATCTTTGCTACAAACGGTGCTATTTGACGCCTTAAGGCTCACTTTTTGGACGAATTCAAACCATAAAGAGATATTTCGCCGCATAAAATGGCTCGGACTGATGTATGAATTGCGTGAGGAAGGTGGAAAGATGCTTGTTGAGATTACAGGAGCGGCTTCAATCCTTAAGATGACTCGCAAATACGGGACGGCAATCGCAAAATTGCTACCTTCAGTGTTGAATGCTGGAAAGTGGTGGCTCCGTGCTGAGATTCTTCACGAAAATCGCATTTACTTGCTTGAGCTTGACGCATCAAAAGCATACCTTTTCCCGAAGTTTGATGAAAAAATCGCTTATGATTCCTCACTTGAGCAGGAATTTGAAGCAGCGATGCGTGCAATTAACCCGCAGTTTGAGGTAATCAGAGAGCCTTCCGTCGTGAAGGCAGGAACTCACGCATTCATTCCCGATTTCGCAGTCAAAATCGGCGGCTGCAGGCGTGGGAGCAGATGGAAAAGCATGTGCGAGTGAGAAGAGGGAAGTTTATGTAGAAATAGTGGGATTTTGGACGCCTGAATATTTGAGGGCGAAAGTGGAGAAGGTTAAAAAGGCGAAAGTTCCGCTAATTATTATTGCGAGAGAGGATTACGGGACGAAATTTGAGCCTCTTGAGGATGTGATTTTGTTCTCAAAGAGGATTCCTTATGTTGAAGTTGCCCGGAAGATAGAGGAAAAGTTGCGTTCAGAAGCTTTTGAACTTGGCGATGCGGATGTGGTGAATTTGCGTGAGCTTGCGGAGAGGCATCTCGTTGAGATGCGTGTGTTAGAGGAGCGGGCTTTGCAGAAAGGCTACGCAGTCGTCGGCTCTTACGCCATTCGCAAGGATGTGCTTGAGCGAGTGCGTGCTGAAATAGATGCAGTAGAGATGAAGAAGCTCGCTTCAGTGTCAAAAATACTCAAAAAATACGGGCTTTCTACTGATATTCTCGCAGAAATGGGATACAAAATATGCTGGTCTGGGCTAAATTTTGAGCAGGCGTGGGTGAAAAAGCAGATGTAGTTGCGTGTGGCGCTGCGAGACTGTGGGATGTCGGAAGGGTCGGAAAGATTGGAAGGGTTGGAGGGATTGGAAGGTTCGGAAGGTTCAGAATGGTCTGAAGAGGAAAATTTTTTCTCGCTCTTTTCCTCTTTGAGGTGCGGGGACGAATTCAACGCTGGGATGCCTCTGCATTAGAGGTTGCGGGTAGAGTTCCATGAGTTCGTAGACTTCAGGCGGCACTTCTTCGGAGACATTCAAGCCGAGCTGGCGGGCGACATCCGCAGTGAGCGGGAAGTCATGCGTCCAGCGTCCTTCTGTGAGCGCAGTGGCGACCTCACGAGCTTTCTCTTCGGGCATTTTATCTTTAAGCAGTTCAAAAACGAGCTCTCTCACCTGACGGATTGCTTTCTCTGCAATATCTGCGAGTATGAGCGTCTCGTCGTCCAAGTCCTCTTTTTTCTTCTGCTCAACCGCTCGCTTCACAGATGGCGCTGGATAACTCATAATTTGGGGGTCAACAGGTCCGAGAACAGCATGCGAGTCCATCACGATTTCATCCGCTGCGAGCGCAATAAGTGTCCCTCCGCTCATCGCATAGTGCGGCACAATTACCGTCGTCTTCGCAGGATGGCTCTTCAACGCCTTCGCTATTTGCGACGCTGCAAGCACAAGACCGCCGGGCGTGTGCAAAATCAGGTCAATCGGCTTGTCCTTCGGCGTCCTTCTTATTGCACGCAAAATTTTCTCCGAATCTTCTATGTCAATGAAGCGGTAGAAAGGGATGCCGAAGATTCCGATGCTCTCCTGACGATGAATCATCGCAATCACATTCGTGCCTCTCTTCGCTCCCATTCTCCTCAAAACAGAGCGCCTTGCCGCCGATAATTGCCGATAATGCAACTGCGGGGCTAAAATTAGGTAGAGTATGAGGAGCAACCATATCATTCCGCTGAAAAACCCCGTCCAATCGTCCATTATTTAAAATAAAATTCTTTTAAAATAATATCTCCCCCTCTACCCCCTTCACATCCTTTCTGCCTTTCACATGCGTCCTTTTTTTCTATTCCCTCACCGCCTCCTAACGCACCTCTCCTTCCATCTGTCAGACATTTCACTTTAGGGTAAAGGGGAAGGTGGAAGTCTCAACTTCCGCTGTTGTTGTGGATATTGCTCGCAGTAAGCATGCAAGGAGCATTAAGTTTTATATATAAGGTCGTTGTAATGCTCTGAATGAGGTGATGGGGATGGCGAAGATATGCATAGAAGGGGAATCTTTGTCTGATGTGCGACGCATCTTGGGTGAAGAGCCGGCAGTGCCTCCGAAACTTGCGCCCGTCGTTGACGATGTCGTGAAGGTGTTGGAAGCTGCTCGGAAGGCAAGAGAGGAAGACCCCAGAGGTCGCTCAAAACGGATGATTGCACGCTACGCAGGCATAGACGACATCGCAATGGTCGGAGACATCCTTTCTTTGCTCGCAAGGCACGGATTAGTTGAGAAGCGCACAAAAGGTCGCTGGGTCGCAATCGTCTGAACACTGCGAGCAAACCCTGCCTTTTCCCCTTATTTTTTTCGCTTTGCTTTTTTTGCTGCTTTTGCGGCTGCTTTCAGCGCTTCACAACACAAAAATTGCGGGTCTCAGCGGAATTGCGTTCTTACGCCTCTTCTTCGGGTCTACGCTCTCGTCCACCGCATCCGCATCGTAAATCTCGCATCTGCACTTGAACTCTCGCTCTAAAAATTCACGAGCAGCGAGCAGAACGCTCAACTCTTCAATCCCCGCAAGCTCTTCTACTGCCTCCGCCCCCAACGCCATTTTCGCCCTTAAAAACTGCACTCGCTCAACGATGCCTTTCACAAGCGTGGGCAGCTCCTTCCGGTGTGGGCGAAGATGCTCCTCCCGCATCAGTGCTGGAAGCATTTCTTTGACGCCCTTTCCGTCTGCGAGCATTTTCAGCACGCTTCTGAACACCTCACGCTTCCACGCAGGCGCCACAAAAAGCACGATTTTCTGCGGTGAGATGCCCGTGACCTTCAAAATCTCATTCACATCCTCAACGACAAGCGAGAGGAACTGCTCCTCCAGAAGTGCTTTCCTGTCTTCAAGCGCAGCGCTCGCTTTCGGAAACGCTGCAAGCGAAACGAACTGCTTTCCGTCGGGGTTCTTTCCCATTCTGCTCCAAATCTCCTCGCAAGCATGCGGAATGAACGGAGCGAGAAGCCTGACCCAGACATCCAAAACGAACCTCAAAACGCTCCGAAGCCTCTCCCTCTCCGCTCCCTGCGTCTGCTCCCAGCGAGTCCTGCGCCTGAACCACCGCAAGTCGCTCTCAAATTCAAAGAATGCGTGCTGTAATGCTCGCCTGCACTGAAAATGCTCCAAAGCATCCGTCGTGGCACGAATGTGCTGCTGCACCCTGCTCAAAAGCCAACGCTCCACACCGCTTAAATCCTCAAAACGAAGCTCTCCCTCCCTTTCTTGCTCTTGCTCCTCTTCCCGCTCTCCTTTTCTGACTTCTCTCTCCAGCTCTCCTGCCTCCCTGCTCTCTCTGCTCTCCCTGCTCCGCACCACCACCTGCAGCGCTGAGAAGCTTTGCGTCCTTTGTCCATTCAGCAATCTCGCTTGCAGTGTTAAGGAAGCGTTCAACATGCTTTTTCGCTGCGAATGCGCCCTCTTCGTTCCAATCAAAGTCCTGCCAAGGCTCAGCAGCACTCAGAAGGAAGAGGCGAACCGCATCAGCACCGTATTTCTCAATCGCATCGCTCAAAAGCACAATATTACCCTTTGAACTGCTCATTTTCTTTCCGTCCTTCGTTGCCATGCCGAAAACAACAATGCAACGAGGATGAAACTCCGCAGGAAATATCGCAACATGGTGGAATAGTTGGAATGTAAGATGGTTTCGCACCAAATCCCTCGCTGAAAATCTGCAATCATACGGATACCAATATAAAAATTCCTTCCTCATGCGCTCAAATGCATGCTCAAATGCATGAGCGGGAGAGCCTTCGCCCAGAAATATGTAATTGAACGCATTTTCGTCCAAAATTTCGGCATCAACTTCTCGCAAGATGTGAGAAATCGTGTAGTAAGCCATGTAAATCGTTGAATCGCTGAGAGGCTCAACAATCCAACGCTCATCCCAGGGCAACTTCGTCCCCAAGCCGAGCCTGCGTGCGCATGCCCATGCACGAAGCCAGTCAACCGTCTCCTCAAACTCAACTCTTATCTCTGGAGGCACGAAATTCACACGATTGAGCAGCTCTCGCACACGCTCCTTCCAAGATTCGTCGTCGTAGCGCAAGAACCACTGGTCGCTCAGCAGCGAAACGACAACGGGCGTGTTGCACCTGCAAACAACAGGACGCTCACTGAACTCATACATCGGCGACGCAAAGCCTTTCTCGGTGAGAGCTTCTTTCACTCGCTCACGAGCCTCACGAACAGGCATGCCCTCGTAGCCCTGAACAAGCATCTCGCCCTTGTTGAACTCCATTGCGTAGAGCTCTTCAGTCGCTTTCTCAAGCCTGCTGTCCTCCTGATTCTTGATGCCCAAACGCTTGACAACAATCTCAGCAGGCACCGCTTCTGCCGCTTCCGCCGTCGCTTCCGCTTCTCCTCGCAACCCTCGCAACAACGCCTCGCAGCGAATAATTTTTCGTGGCTTGATATTCAGATACTTACCTTGAGCGTGCAAGTCACGAAGGGCGACAAAATCGTAAGGTGCGTGTGCAGGGACGCTCATCACAACACCAGTTCCGAAAGAAACATCAACAAAACTCGCAGGCAATATCTCTACTTCTTCACCATTCACGGGATTTACTGCAAATTTACCCACTAAATCCTCCCCCTTTATCTCACTTCCTTCAATAACTTCAACCTTATAACCCTGATATTTGATTTTAAATGCGCATTCTTTGCTTATTATCCAAGTCTCTTCGCCACTTTCGCCATTACGAGAGACTTTCGCATAAATGTATTCGCTGCTCGGATTCACCCATAAGTTCGTCACGCCAAAAATCGTTTCAGGGCGGAGCGTTGCAACGGGCAGAAAAACATCCTCTTCGCCTTTCAACTTGAATTTCAGCAGTGTGAATTCCAAAATTGATGCTCCTTCACCTGAAAGAAGGTCGTGGTCGCCCACAGGATTTCCGCAAGAGGGGCAAAACTTCACTGGATGCTCGCCTTTTGCGATAAAACCGCCTTCTTTAAGACGCATGTATTGCCAATGGATGAACTTTTGGTAGTGAGCGTCAACGGTTGTGAAGCATCTGCGCCAGTCAATTGAGAAGCCCATCTCGTCCATGATTCTGCGGTATTCCGCCGTGAAATATGAGACGATGCGTTCAGGCTCGGTGAAATTCCTCAATTCCTCCTCTGGAACCTTGTAAATGTCTCTGTAAATGTGAATTGCACTCTCGTCGCCTCTCGCTATTCTTCGTGAGATGCCGATGACTGGCGTGCCTGTGACATGGAAAGCCATCGGAAAGAGGACATTGAAGCCTTGCATCCTTTTGTAGCGGGCAATCACATCCGGAACGGTGTATGTGCGTCCATGACCGACATGCATCGCTCCCGAAGGGTAAGGATATGCGACATTCAAGTAGAATTTCTTCTTCGCAGCGGAGGCATCAGCCTCAAAAATCCTCGCAGATGCCCATTTTTGTTGCCACTTCCGCTCTATCTCTCGCAGTTCCATCGCCTTCGCCTCTCCGCCCATCTCCACGCCTCCTTCATCTCTTTTGTTAAATTTTTCGCTCTTTTCTCACCTTGCTCCCGCTCTTGTAAATGAAAGAAACGGGAAATAAATATAGCAAGATTCCCCTCACTCCTCACAACGACAACAATAAAAAATTTTCCATCAATTGAATTGGCAATCCTCGCATAAACCCTGTTGCGTGAGCACGCCGCTTTTAATGTGATGCGGAGCATAAGTCATTTAAGATGAAAGGCAATGTGCAAAGCACTGCAGAGCAACTCTCACATCTTATTTCCATCTTTATTTTCTCCTGTTAATTTGCTTGATAATTCCTGCTATTAGATTTATTCTTGGGACTCTTTTCATATAATCTCTGTATGCATTGCCAAACTTTTCTATGTTTCTTTTTTCTTCTTCTATCATTGCGAGACACAGCAGAACAATTAATATTGCGCCAACAATAAAGCTGATCCAGTGCTGTGAAATAATAACCAAAGCAGAAATTATCAGGATATGACCCAAGAATTCAGGATGGCGAACAAAAGCATACATCCCTCTTTCAACAAGTCCAATACCTTCTGCATGCCCCTTCTTTCGTGATTTGCTTGACCACAACAGAAAAATGATTCCAAATGCCAAGATTATCCATCCCGCATATACTAATTCCGCTAAATCGGCAGAATTGTAATGAATAATGGTAGAGATTATCAACATCCCATATAAACCTATATATGCTATGTGACCAACTAAGTGACTTTTCTTATGCATGTTTCCTCCTGCCTTTAATTTTGCGGGCATCTGAATGAACGGTGTGGGCATTTTGACGCTTGACGCCGGATTGCAGTAGCGAAGAAGCCGAATGCTCGCTCGCAGTTCTTCTGTTAAGAACCACACAAATACCTTCTGCTGGCATGATATTCGATTCAATTCGCTTATATAAAAATGCTTCTAAAAAAGGAAAATGTCCACTTGTGGCGCACCCAGCTTTTAACCCCCTCTTTCTAGTTCATGCTTTCATGCTTTCGGGTCAGGAAACGATGAGAAGATAAAAGATAGAAGAGTTTGTTTGGGAGGAGGTGAGCGGCGAATGTCAGAAGAGAGGAGCGGGAGCAGAATTGTGACGCTTGTAGGCGTGCCGTTTGCGAAAGTGGGTCAAGAGTTCATTTTTCTCGGAGGCACGAGAAAATGCGAGGATTGCAGGCTGCGGAGCACTTGTTTGAACCTTGAGGAGGGTCGCAGATACAAAGTGGAGAGCGTTAGAGAGGGCATAAAGCACGAATGCCCGCTTCACGAGGACGGTGTCTGCGTCGTTGAAGTCGTTGAGGCTGAGATTGAAGCTGCTTTAGAGGCGAGAAAGGCAGTGGAAGGCTCAAAAATCGTGTTTGAAATGCCCTCTTGCGACGAATGGACATGCGATTTTTATGATTTATGTCATCCTGCAGGGCTTGCGAACGGAGACAAATGCACTATTTTGAGCATTTTTGATATTGGGAAGACTTGCCCCATGCGTGGAAACTTCTTGAAAAAGGTGCTTCTGAAAAGAAACAGCAGTGGAAGGAGAATAACGAACTGATTTTGCGTCTGTGGCGCCGTCAGAGGTGAGAGCGCTGCAGGCTCTTCGGATGCTGATGCGTCGGGAACCCTCAGCGCTGCTAGCGCTGCTGCAGGAGGCAAGTCCTCGTTTTCAGTAGTAGTTCGCTTCTTCTCCTCTCTTCTCCCTCTCTCCCCTTCTCTCCTCTTCCTCCCCTTCCCCGTTTCTCTCTCCGTTTCGTTCCCCGTTTCATCCGACTTCTGCCGCCTGTCTCTCGCTCTCTTCTCCTTCTCGCAGGAGAATTTCCTCAACAGGCTTCTCGCCGAACTCAACGATGCGCATGTTTATTTGAGCGATTTCAGCGGAAATCTCGTTACCACGCACCGTTTTCCGCCTTCGCTGACCTTTCTCCTTTGGTCTGAAACCGGGAGGAGCAGAAAGCAGGACACGCCTCCTTCCAGTGCCGGGAATATCTGGACGCATCGGGAATCCATCTCTGTCCGTGCCTCCTGTGATTTGGACTTTGTAACCTCGCAGTCCCAAAATATCGCCATCCAAGACATCACCGATGCGCTTCCCTACGAGCCTCTCCGCTTTCTCCCCCTTCACTTCTATTTTGTATGCCTTGCCCGTTTTGGGGTCGCTCAAAACCACCTGAAACTCCATTCAAATCACCTCGCCACTTCACACGCACTCAGTCAACGCTCAAAGCCCAAAGCCCCCTTTCCCTTTATCCGCAAGACTTCATCAAGAATTTTCCTCTCTTCCTCAGTCAAAAAATCATACAATTCTCGCAACGCTTCAACTTCCTCTGCGTTGAGATTTGTGTAAAGGATGTCATTCTCATGTATATGCCTGCCAAAAATCGGTTTTTTCATGGAAATTGCGACTCGCATACCAGCAGTCGCTTCTTGAATGCTCTCTCCCTTGTCCTGAATCTCGTTTATTTTGCCGATGTCCTTTCCTTCTGCGGTCATGAGCGCCACGCCGGGCTTTATCTTGCCTGCGAGAACCTCAACGCCGAATATTGCTGGCTTGCTCTGCCTGAAAATGTGTCCCGCAAGGATTCTCACAGCGGCAGGCGTCGTCAAATGCTTGAATTTCTCACGGAGCATCGCCTCTTTCTTCGCAGCAACCCATAACTCATAATCCTCAATCAGCCGATATATGACATTATTCGTGAAGATTTTCACATCATTCTCCTTCGCTTCCTCTTTCGCATCCGCATTAACAGGCACATTGAAGCCGAGAATCACCCTTAAAAATTCATCTTTCACAGCCGTCGCATCAATTACATCTCGCTTTGATATATTTCCAACATCTGCTTTGCTTATAGGAATCTTTTTTGCATGCAACTCATAAGCGAGAGCCTCAAGCGAGCCCATCGTATCCGCCTTAATCACGACGCCTTCCGGTTGCGTCTCAATCTGCATCGCCTCAAACTCCTTGCGTATGCGCTCCTTCGCCATTTCTTCTTCCTCTGCGTTTCTAATCTGAATGAGAGGAGCACCAGGAAGGGCATCTTCAAGCATAGGAGCGACAATTTTAACGCCTGCAGCAGCCGTTACCGATTTAATATGCCTGAATTTTCGCTCCATCGCCATCTCTCTTAATGGTTCTGGCTTCAGAAGCGCCTTCACTTTCGTCACTATCGGCTCTCCTTTTGTGCTTCCTACTACAATTGCATCTCCAACACTCAATTTCCCGTCGTATAAAATCACATCTATTGTAGTTCCGAGACCTCGCTCCTCCTTCTTCTCCAAAATTGTCCCTTCGCCCGCCCCTTCCGCATGTAATCTCAAACTCTTCTCAAGGAAACGCTGCGAAAGTCCTATTAAGACAAGAAGGAGGTCGGGAATGCCCTCTCCTGTTTTTGCACTCAAAGGCACGATGCTCACATTCCTCGTGAAATCTCTTATGCGGTCATATCTTTCAGCGGAAAACCCCTCTTCAAAAAGCGTCTCCACTATTTTATACACTTTATCGTCCAATTCCTCACGAGCACTCTCATTTTGCTCACGATAATTCATCACAAAAGGCTTATTTCTTGAAATCCATCCGCTTATTCTGTCTATTTTGTTCAAAGCAACGACAAATGGCGTCTTCAACATGCGTAAAACATTCAAAGATTCGTATGTCTGAGGCTGAAATCCCTCAATCACATCCACAACAAGCACTGCAATGTCCGCAAGTGCGCTGCCTCTTTTACGAAGCGAGGCGAAGGCGTGGTGACCGGGCGTGTCAATGAAGAGTAAGCCGGGCACTTTAATGTCATCCCAAGAGCGTTTCAGAGGCGAGCATATCCGCTTTATCGCATCTATCGGAATCTCAGTTGCGCCGATGTGCTGAGTGACTCTACCCGCTTCTCTCTCTGCGACTGCTCGTGCCACGAATCGCATCCAAAAGCGTTGTCTTACCGTGGTCAATGTGTCCGAGAACTGCGAGAATCGGCGTCCTCAACCCCCTTTCCTTCGTCTGCTTCTCTCCCTTCTTCGTTCCGCTTCCCTTTCTCTCGCCGGCTCCCATTTCCTTCCTTCCCTTCCTGTCCTACCCCTTATTCCTCACTGCCCTTAAATTCTTGCCCTCCTTTTGTTAGTCATACCGAAATATTTTAGAAGGGAAAAATATTTAAGGGAGGCACATGCGGAAGTAAGAATATGCTGAGCAGGAGGGCGGAGGATTATCTTGAAGCGATTATAAATATAGCGGAGCAGAAGGGCGTCGTCCGTGTGAAAGACATCGCAAAGGCGTTAGGTGTGAAGCCATCAAGCGTCGTCAGCATGGTTCGGCGATTGAATGATATGGGACTCGTGGAATATCGCAAGCATGATGGTATTTGGCTCACGGAGCAGGGTGCCGAAATCGGAAAAGTCATCGTGGAGCGCCACACAGCAATCCGCAGACTACTTGAAATCTTGCTCGTTCCTCCCGAAATTGCGAACGATGACGCTTGCGTGATGGAGCATGAATTGCATCCGAAGACGATTGAGCAGATAAAGAAGCTTGTGGATTTCGTGCTCTCCGCTCCTGACTACCCACTATGGCTCAAGCATTTTGAGATTTTCTGCAAGACAGGCAGGCATCCTTGCGCATATGATAAAAAATGTGATAAATAATCGCAAATAAATTCAAAAATCTTTTTAATTTTTTTTAAAATAATGAAACATTTATTAATTCCATTTTATTTGCGTAGATTATGAATGCTTATGTATTGAGAATACTTTTTGAGCTGGAAAAACTGCTGCGGAAGCTGAAGGAGGAGGGATTTGAAGTTGAGGAGGGAGAGATAGAAAGGAGATTTAGTGAAATAAAGGAGGAATTGGGCGAATGGTTGGCTCAAAACCCTCGCATATTCCAAGCATCTTGAATGTCATAATACGCTCATTCGCATGTCAATCCTTTTATCATGTTAGCATCAGATATTTCATGCCACACGCAACCCCTTTCCCCGCCCGTTTAAGGGATGCTCCGCAATGCGAGGCGAGAATAGTTTGATTTTCACCTCATTAATCTACATTTTTTAGGGAAAATTATTTGCATGTCTAATCAAAACTATAATTTTAGTGGGAAACATGGGGCAAATGCGGGCAAATATTGGGCAAATGTTGGGTAAATATGCGGCTTTGCATGGGAATATGCGAGTTTATGCATTTTCCCTTTGTTTGTCTCTTTCTTGCGCTCAGCGGCGTGAAGCAGGGTCGTTGCGGAGCAGGTGGCGGAACGAAAGGGGAGAGAGGAGAAAAGGAGGTGGATGGAGGTGAGAACGGAGGAAATGAGCAGGGTTTTGAAGGATTTAGAAAGGCTTTTGAGGAAGTTATCAGCGGAAGAATGGTATGAGATGATGACAGCGGTGGATATAGAGAGGCATTTTGAGGAAATAAAGCGTGAATTGGGGCAGTGGTTCTGCGAGGATGCGAAGATTTTCACCGCTTCTTGATGTTTCTTGTGCGATATTTGCAAACATTTGCAGTGCAACGGGACGAGTGGAGGCGAATGCGGTGCCTGCAAGGTTAAATGCGTCGTGGCGTTGTCGGCGCAAGGGGGAGATTCCGTAGGGGATTGGGGAATTTATTTCGGGCAAAATTCTAAAAATTTTAGGATAATTTTTTGAAATCTAAAAGTTTTAGGGCAAAATTTTTGAGTTTCTAACTCCAACAATCACTTTGTGATGGAAGATGATGCGGGAAATGATGCGAAAGGTCAAGATATTGATTGCTACTGTGGTTCTAATATTAATACTTTCTTCAGTGCTGCCTTCGGTTGCGTTGCATGCATCGCAGGGGGAATTGCAAGAAGCGGCAGCAGAAGCGCAAGCAGAAGCGGCGCAAAGCGGTGAAAGCGTGGGAGCAGCGGGGAAAGGTGAAGGAAATGAGAGCGTTGGCATACTTGTAATTGCACACGGCAGTCCGAGAGAGACATGGTGCGAGCCTGTTCGTGAGGTTGTTCGCAGTGTTGCTTCAGAGCTTCCTTATCCTGTTGAGCTCGGATTTCTTGAATTTGTGCCGAATGAGACGATAAACATAGCGGTTGACAGGCTGAACGAGCATAATGTCACGAAAATTGTAGCGGTTCCTCTGTTCATTTCGTCGCACAGCGGTCATATTGAGGAGATAAAATATGTTCTACGCCTCCGAGAAACGCCTCCAGCGTCAGAAATGCTTACTTTCGTTGAAGGGAAGCCTGTCCGCCGTTCCGTCCTCGCAGTGGAAGGAAAATGCATCATTCGCCGTGAATATTTGACGCCTGCGCTCACAGTGAAGCATACGGAGGAAGAGGAGCTCGTCCCCGTGAACACAACCGCAGAAATTATTCTTACGAATGCGTTGGACAACAGCTCATTGCTCGCACAGACGCTTGCTGAGAACGCAGCAGAGCTCATTTCTGATGCGGAGAACGAGACAGTTGTCTTCGCATCTCACGGCACTTTCAACGCCTCTTACCTTGAGGAGTGGATTGCGGACCACGAGTCGCTTGCGGAGCAGATAAAACTCATTTTGAGGCATCGCAAGGGCATTCCAATTGAGGATGTGCGCTTCGGCTTCATTCATTTGCCCGTCGTGGACAACAAAACGATGCATCCAGAGCTTGGACTGCGAGCGGTTGTTGAGAATGTGAGCGTGAACTCAACGCCTGTCGTCGTTGCGAACATGGTGAGCGTGGGCTTCTTCACGAAAAAATACATTCCGATGCTTCTTGAAAACTTAACATACAAATACAACGGTAGCAAGGCGCTCTGCCCTCACGAAAATATGGTGAAATGGGTGGAGATTTCAGCGAACAGGGAGATTTCAACATTCGTTCTGCAGATTTACGACTACGACGGTGAAACGCTTTTGAACATCACAATTGAGGAAGTCGGCGAGTATCACGGCGAAATCTGTCCTTGCGTTGCGTCGGCGTTCAGAGCCACGCAGCTCGCATTCTCTGAATTTGAGAGCATTCCCGTGAGAGGCGACATCAAAGTCATCTGCGCTCACCCATCAAAGGGGCATAAACAGACATTTGAATACATTTTTGGCGGTGAGAATTTGAGAATTGAGCTTCCTGCGGGAACGGACATAGTGAATTTGAGCGTTGAGAACTACGCTTACACATTCATTCAGAAGTCAAGCGGGCATGAAGTTCGTGTTGAAGCGAGGGAAGACATATTTCCAGAGCGATTTTTTGATTTAAGAAAGAAATGCAAGACTGGAACGGCGACATCTGAAGAGAAGAAAGCGTTCAAATATGCGAAAGAGGATTTGAAATCTGCGTTCCTCTACCTTCCAGAGGCTCGTGTTTTTGCGTTCAGCTCCGCTTTTATCTTTGACACGGGAGAGCCTGCGAATCCTTATCCGAGCATCTCTGGCGTTCACAAGGGCGCAATCATACCTGCGAGCAACATTTCAGTGAGCAAAATGCTCATTTATCCTTGCGTTGGAACGGGCGGACACGCAGAATTCGTGAAAATTTACGACGAAACTGGTTCAGTCGTTGCCGTCGGAAATTGGGATGGCTACCGAGCAGGCGACTGGAGAATCATTGAATTTGAAGAGCCTTTCACGCTTTTCGCTAACGAAACATACTTCTACGAAATCCGAACAGGCTCTTATCCGCAGATTCACCACAAGAAAGCGCTGAACGCAACAGGCGGATGGATAAACTGCACATCCTTCGTGGATGCTAACAACAGAAAGCACGACGATTGGATACCAGCATTCAAACTATTTTAAATTCTTCTCTTATTTTTTCTTATTTTTGTTGGGTAGGGGAGGTTTGCGGTAAAATGCGGTGCAATGAGCGGAAATATGTGAGATATGAGCGGAATATTGAGCATAAAATTAGGTTTTCATCCATAAATCTAAATTTTTTAGGGCAAATTATTTCAATATCTGAATTCAAGAGATATTTTGAGATGATTTTGATGAATGTTTCGGTGCAGAAAGCGGAAGGCGGAGACTTGCGGGAGGGAGAGCGATGCGGAAGCGTTTAAGCGAGATGTCTCCGGGTGAGCGAGGGAAAGTAGTCTCGTGTGAATGGTTCTGGCGCACTACGCCGAAAACTGCTTGACATGGGCATCGTCAGGGGCGTGAGCGTTGAGGTCTTGCGCAGAGCGCCTCTCGGCGACCCCGTTGAGATTTCAGTGCGAGGCTACAATCTCTCGCTGCGAGGCTCTGAGGCTGAAAATGTGTGGGTTGAAATCTCCTCAATTGAGGGCGTCAAAGGAGGCGGAGAGGAAGTGGCGGCTGAAACATTTTCAGGTGGCGGTGAGAGCAGTGCAAAGAGAGTGGAGGAGGAGCATAAATGAGGTCAAGAGGCAGAATTTTCGGCATTAGGAAGCTGATTGAGCATTTGAGTGAGGATTTAGAGCATGTGCATGCGGATGTTGAGCGATTGAAGGCTTCATCTGAAGAAGGAAGCACAGAAACGGAAGAGTTCAAAAGGGGTCTTGAGGAAGTGGACGAGCATCTGCACGACTTGCTCAGGCACAGCGAGGAATTAAAGAGTGCGATTCCGCTCGCTTTCCTCTCTGAAGGCGATGAAGCCGAGATTGTTGAGATTTCAGGAGGCGGGGGTCTCACTCAAAGGCTCACGGAAATGGGCTTCACGCCCGCAACGAGAGTGCGAGTGCTGAAATCTTCGCCACCAGGACCCATGCTTGTGAGCGTCAGAGGCTCAAGAATCGCTCTCGGCAGGGGCGTTGCGATGAAAATTCTTGTGAATGGCATACGAGGAAGCAGCATCGCAAGCGGAAGCAGCGGTGCAGGCATCAGAAAAGACAGCAGCGGGAAATGGGAGGATTTTTGAGCGAAATGAGAGAATGGAGGGTGAGGAGGTCGTGAAAAATGCTAACTGTTGCGCTTGTTGGCAATCCGAATGTGGGAAAGACTGAACTTTTCAACCGGTTGACTGGAATGCGTCAGCATGTTGGGAACTGGCCTGGGGTTACAGTGGAGAAGAAAGTGGGAAGATGCGTGCATAAAGGAGAAGAAATGCTGATTGTGGATTTACCTGGGATATATAGTTTGACTGCTCATGCGATAGATGAGCTCATTGCACGCAATTATATCGTTGAGGAGAAGCCGGATGTTGTGATTGACATTGTAGATGCAACAAACTTGGAGCGTAATTTGTATTTGACGCTTCTTTTGTTGGAGTTAGAGGCGAATGTAGTTGTTGCGTTGAACATGTGGGATGTTGTGCGAGAAAGAGGCATTCAAATAGATGTGAAGCGGCTTTCAGAGTTCTTGGGATGCGAAGTAGTTCCGACGGTTGCGACAACTGGAGAGGGAATTTCGGCGTTGAAGGATGCGGTTTTGAATGCTGCTCGTGAGAAGAACAGGCGAAGGAAGGTCGTTTTCAGCTACGGAAGAGAGATTGAGGGCTTAATTAAGCAAGTAGAGGAGGCTTTGCGGAGGGACGAGCGGCTTTCTGCGAAGTATCCGACACGGTGGTTCGCAATAAAAGTGATTGAGCGGGACGAGTGGGCGCTGAAAAAGTTGGAAGACAGCCCTGCGAAGGACGAAGTTCTGCGTGCTGCTGGCGTCGGTGTCGGTGCCGGCGGCGGTGTTGAGGGTTAAGGGTTGAAGGGTTGAGGTTGAGTGTGGTTAAGGAGGTGGTTTAAAATGACGGAGGGCGATGCGGGTGGTAGTGGAGTTGGACGGGTGGCGTAGTAGGAGAGAGGCGAGTGCTGGATATTTTAGGAGAGGACCCAGAGGTTGTTCTTGCGGAGAAGCGCTACGAAGTCATTTCAAGAATAGTCTCTGAGGTCGTCTCTGGGGAGAAGAAATGGACGAAGACAGACATTCTTGACCATGTTTTTTTGCATAAAACGCTCGGAATTCCAATATTTTTGTCTCTGCTCTGGGCACTTTTCCAATTCACATTCTCGTTTTCAGAGCCGTTCATGGCGATGATTGAGAAATTCTTCGGATGGCTCGGCGGTATTGCGGAGGAAAACATAGCGAATGAGATGCTCGCCTCTTTCGTTTCAGGAGGAATCTGCGAAGGTCTCGGCTCCGTTCTCGTGTTCGTTCCGCCGATTTTCTGCCTCTTCTTCGCACTCGCAATCCTTGAGGACTGCGGATACCTTGCGAGAGCAGCGTTCGTAATGGACAGAATAATGTATAAGTTGGGGTTACATGGACGCTCATTCATACCATTGATGTGCGGTTTCGGCTGCAATATACCGGGAATAATGGCAACTCGCAGCATAGAGAGCGAGAAAGACAGGCTGATAACGATATTAGTGAATCCGCTAATGAGTTGTAGTGCGAGGTTACCTGTCTATGTGCTGATTTCAGGCGTGATTTTCGGTGCAGGATATGCAGCAGGGACGGCAATATTCCTGATGTATGTCTTGGGGATTGCACTCGCCGTTCTGATGGCGTTGCTCTTCCGCAGGACGCTGTTCAAGGGAAAGCCCTCCGCATTCGTGCTTGAACTGCCGAGATATATGATGCCGACGCTGCGAAGCACGCTTATTCATACATGGGAGCGTGGAAGACTCTTCTTAATGAAGGCAGGAACGATAATTTTCGGCGTAATGATTCTCGTTTGGTTCCTGACAGTGATGCCTTGGGATGCGACAAACGGCGGAGAAATCATTGAAAACTCGCTTATTTCCTCTTTCGGGCATGCAATTGAGCCTATTTTCAGACCTTTCGGGTGGGATTGGATGGCAGCAGTCGCATTATTCTTCGGATTCCTCGCAAAAGAAGTTGTTGTCGGCACTTACGGGCTTCTTCTCGGCGGTGGCGGCGAGGAGGAAGAGGCGGTCAGAGAGGCTCTCGTCGCATCAGGCGTTTTCACTCCGCTCACGGGCTTCGCATTCATGGCTTTCGTGCTCATTTATGTGCCTTGCGTCGCATCCGTCGCAACAATTTACAGGGAGACGAATTCGGTGAAGTGGACACTCTTCGCAGTCGCTTACTTAATTGCTCTCGCTTTCATCGTCGCAGGAATAATCATCGGCGTCGGAAGATTGCTCGGATTCTCTTAAAAGGAAGATGTGGTGAATGTCGTGAGTGGCGTGAGTAGTAGGATATAGGGTAGTAGTGGTGGGAGCAGAGTGAGTGGTGGAGGTGTGAGAAATGGCTTTTAATGCTGAAATTGGTGGTAAAATGGCGATATATGCGGCGATTCTTGGCATCTTATACATCGCTTTCGGCGTTTTGGAGGTCGCTTTAGTGTTTTCAGGCATTGAACTGACACCGATTCCAGCGGATTTCTTCGGAGGTCTCGTTTCTCTTGTCATCGCTTCAACTTACATCACTTCAATCAAAGGCTTGCGAGCGGGCGACTTCCGTGGGCTTTCCTTGCTCGTCGGCGGTCTATTTCTCTCTGTTGTCTTCGGCGTCCTCTATTTGCTCTTAATGTTCGCTGACGCTCTGAATTTCATCATCGGTGAGGCTGAAGAGTTCTCTGCACTCGCAGATCTCAGACCTGAAATATGGCTTCTCGTGGTCGCAATCCCCCTCGCTTACCAAACTTGGAGCATGCTCAAGGAAGTGCCTTGGTAGCGTTCCGCAGTGGCTTTAAGCATTTCAAGCGAAGCATTAGAAAGTGCAAGGAGGAGAGCGGAGAAAGCAAAAGAGGCGAGAGAGGCAGGAAAGGCAGGAGAGGCAAGAAAGACAGAAGAGAGGTAAAGGGGCAGGAATTCTTGAAGAGATTCAGCGTTTAGAGGAGGAAATTCGCAAGACGCCTTACAACAAGGCGACTGAACACCACATCGGCAGGCTGAAAGCGAAGATTGCGAGGCTTCGCAGTGAGCTTGAGCGGAAGCGCAGCGCAGCTGCCAGAGGAAGTGGTGGAGCTGCTGCCATTCGCAAGGAGGGCGACGCAACAGTTGTGCTTGTGGGTTACCCCTCTGTTGGAAAGTCAACGCTGCTGAACGCACTCACGAACGCATCTTCAGCGGTCGCAGACTACGACTTCACCACTGTGCGTGTCGTTCCGGGAATGCTCTCACACAAAGGTGCGGAGATTCAAGTGCTTGACGCCCCTGGTCTTGTTGAAGGCGCCTCAGAAGGGCGAGGTCGTGGCAGGGAAGTCCTCTCCGTCGTCAGAAATGCGGACTTGCTGCTCCTCGTAACCGATGTCTTCCGCACAGACATGCACGCTCTCCTGAACGAGCTCGTGAATGCGGGGATTCGCCTGAACGAAAAGCCGCCTGCGGTGAAAATCGTGAGGAAAGAGCGAGGAGGCATCTCAATCTTCGCACCCAACTCGCTCTCTATTGACGAGAAAACAGTCCGCTCTATCCTTCAAGAATACAGAATACATAACGCAGATGTGTTCATCACGGATGAAAATATAACAATTGAGCGTTTTATTGACGCTATTGAAGGAAATCGCAGATACATTCCTGCGATAATTGCAGTGAATAAAATAGATTTGTGCGGATGTGGAGGCGAAATTAAGTCAAGTATTCAAGAGATGCGTGAAGATTTGGATCGTTCAGGCTTCTTCTTTGAGGCTTCTGACATCATTCCGATTTCTGCGAAGGAAGGAGCGAATATTGAGGCGTTAAAGGATGCGATATTCAATAAATTGAGATTTTTACGCATATATTTGAAGCCTCCTGGGAGGAAAGAGGCGGAGAAAGAGCCGATGATTCTGCGTGAAGGTGCGACAGTCGGAGATGTCTGCGACAAAATACACAGAGAAATGCGAAAGAAATTCAAATATGCTCGCATTTGGGGTAAATCTGTAAAATACGAAGGTCAAAGGGTCGGTCTTGAACATAAACTCTGCGACGGCGATGTCGTTTCCATTTTTACAGGAAGATAAGCCCCGCCACCGCCAGCTTCCGCAGCGGCTTCCCGGGGCTCCTCCGGCCCGCTGTGGGAGCGCAGCGCTGCTGCTTTTCGCACACTGGGGCCTCCCCTCGTCGCTCGCTCCGGATGCCATCCCCCTCGCCTCCCCGGGGCGCAGCGGCTCTCTTCCTCAGGCTGCACGCCCTCCTTCGCCACCGCTCCGCCGCCCACCGCCGAAACCGAAAAACTTATAATATGCAACTGTATATGCAGATACATAAGGAGGTGGTGGGGACGGCGGAAGAGAGTGGCGGTTTTTGTGCTGTTTTGAGGGTTTTGAGAGGTCTCCGCAGCGACCCAACACTTGCGACGAGGCTTCTCGTGGAACTCGCAGCCGTGCATCTTTTGCGTCCTTTCAATCCGTTGAGCGCTTCTCTGCAAGCATTTCACAAGCGTTGTGAGCGGGACTTGGAGAGCATTCGGCGCACTCACCGCTTAAGCATGCGTCGTGCTGCGATTGGCAGTGTCGCCTTGCACTCGCTCCTCTTCCTCTCCTTCTACTCCTTCCTCTACCTGACCTACGGGAAGTTCTGGTTTTAGGGTGTGAGGCGTGGAAGGAAAGCGAAGGGCGAAGTGCATGAAGGGGTGCGAGGAGGTGTGTGAGTAAAGAGGTGATGGAGTGAAATGGGGAAGAATGTATTGCTGTTCCGCATTTTATATGCGGGTTTGGCGTTAAGCGTGCTTGCGGATGTGATTTTCCGCTTTTTCGCTCACAGCGCACAAGAGCACGCTGCATTTTTATTGCATGAAATACCAGGATTTAGCGCATTTTACGGATTTATTGCATGTATTCTGATTATATTCGTGTCAAAATGGCTCGGGCAGCGCTTCCTTCAGCGTGATGAGGGCTATTACGAGTATTGGGGGCGTGTCAGCGGTTATGCGAGAGCGGAAGGAGGTGAGAGAGCGTGAGTGAGTGGATTCACCCAGGCTTAATATTCATTCTCGGCGCACTTCTCATCCCATTATTTGAGAGAATAAGCAGGAAAATCAGGAATGTGTATATGATTGCACTGCCAGTAATGGCACTTATAGACCTTTTATTCATGTCCTATGGGGAATACTGGCGTGTTCCTTTCCTAAATTATGAGCTAATTTTCGGCAGAGTAGATGCTTTGAGCATGGTTTTCGCTTATGTTTTCGTGATTGCATCGCTATGTATGACGATTTATGCGTTGCATGTGAGCGAGAGCGGTCATCACATCGCAGCATTTCTCTATGTGGGAGCAACGCTTGGCGTCGTATTTGCGGGAGACCTTATCACCCTATACATCTTCTGGGAGATTATGGCGTTCTCCTCACTCGCTTTAATATGGTATCGTGGCACGAAGAGGGCGCATGAAGCGGGATTTCGCTATATTCTGTGGCATCTTTTCGGCGGAATGTTCCTGCTTGCCGGCATAATACTGCACATAATGAGCTTTCCAGGGCAGGAAGGCATCGCTTTTGATGCATTCGCTTGGGGTCTCGGCCATTCTTTCATACCTTCTTACCTTATTCTTCTCGGCTTCATCCTGAATGCTGCCGTTCCGCCTTTGCATGCGTGGCTTTCTGATGCATATCCAGAGGCGACAGTCGCAGGAGCGGTATTTCTCACGGCATTCACAACGAAGAGTGCGATATATGTGCTGCTGCGAGGCTTTTCTGGCGTTGAAATTCTGATATGGTTGGGTGCAATAATGGCAATTTACGGTATAATCTTCGCTGTTCTTGAGAATGACATACGAAGATTGCTCGCT
Source organism: Candidatus Methanophagales archaeon (assembly GCA_024699715.1). Lineage (GTDB taxonomy): Archaea > Halobacteriota > Syntropharchaeia > Alkanophagales > Methanospirareceae > Methanospirare > Methanospirare jalkutatii. Next base: position 71,192 of record JANPRD010000001.1, on the reverse strand, counting down.
TATTCCATCATCAGTCAGGGAGGATACATGGTTGCAGGTGTGGGAATGGGCGTTTTAGGCACAAAAGTGGGGGAGATTGCGGTGAACGGTGCGATTGCTCATGCCTTCTGTTGCGTTCTTTACATGGCGCTGCTTTTCATGGCTGCTGGTGCAGTGCTTGAAGTCACGGGAAAGAGCAAACTCACCGAGCTCGGAGGTCTTTACAGATTCATGCCACGAACTTTCTGGCTTTACATGATAGGAGCGTTCTCAATTTCTGGATTTCCTCTATTCAGCGGATTCGTGAGCAAGACGATGGTCGTAGAAGCGGCGGCGCATGGGCATGAAATCGTGTGGCTCCTGCTTGAGTGTGCTGCAATCGGAACATTTCTTGTTGTTGGCTTGAAGCTTCCTTACTTCACATTCTTTTCAGGCGTCAAGTGCGAGGCGAGAGAACCGCCGAAGAACATGCTTTTTGCGATGGGCATCGTCGCATTTCTCTGCGTTTTCATCGGTATTTTCCCGCAATTCCTCTACGGAATGCTCCCTTACGCTGTTCATTACGAACCTTACGCTCCCGGACATGTGATTTCAACATGCGAAATGCTCATTTTCACTTTCCTCGCTTTCTGGATGCTAAGAGAGAACCTGCGTCCAGAGCAGAAAATCACACTCGACACAGATTGGCTATTCCGCCTCGCAGGTCGCAAATTTATATGGTTCTGCGAGCAACCACTCATCACATTCGCCGAAATTATTGACGGTGCGCTCAGAAAAATCGCAGATTTCTTCGCATGGCTCGCAAATAACCCCGCAGTCGCTTCAAGAATGCTCGTTGCACTGACAGGTGCAATCGTTTTCAAGCCATTCAACCCATTAAACGAGAAGTATGAGCGGGATTTGAATGAGTTGAAGCGCGTTTATTCGGATGAAGTGGTGCATAGGATGGGCATCGGCACTGGCGTCCTCCTCGTCCTGATTTTCTTCACGCTATACCTCTTCATTTACCTCTCTTACGGCGTCCTCTGGCGGTGAGCCTCGGTGGTGGAGAGAGTGGCGATAGCGTGCGGAGAAGAAGAGTAGAGGAGCAAAGAAAGAGGCGATGCCCGCTCCGTGGTTCTGTTTATTTCCGCTTTCCCTGAAAGAGATGGCAAAGGCAGGCTTGTGAGACAAACGAATTGCTGAAAAAATGATTTATTTTCTTCTCCAAATTAAGTAAGAGGGAAAATTGACGGTGTGGAAGAAGCATAATCAGAAGGGGGCAAAAGAAACTGCTCGCAGGAGGAGTTTCAAATTTTTCACGCTCCTCTCACTGATTCTACTATGTATTTCCATCTCTATTTTCTTCGCTTCAATGCATAAGACAATAGTTTATGCTCATTTCTTCTATATTCCCATCATCTTAGCGGCGATATGGTATAAGAAAAGGGCAATTTATATCGCAATCCTTCTCGGTGTGATGCATATTTTCTCCTCTATTTTCACATCTCCAGCTCTGGGAATATTTATGGAATCTTTGGGCAGGGCGAGCATGCTGTTCATCGTTGCTTACACCATCGGTCTGATAAGTCAGCGATGTGAGGATGCTCGTGAGGAGTTGAAATCTGCGGAAGAGCGTTACCGCACGATATTTGAGCATGCCCTCACCGCTCTTTGCGTCGTTGACGCCGAAGGAAGAATCCTGCTTGCGAACAGGCAGTTTGAGGAGCTCGTCGGTCTTCAAGCGGAGAATCTCAGAGGAAGACACTGGACAGATTTCGTAGCGGAGGAGGATGCGGAAAGAGCGAGGGACTACTGCGAAAGCAGGCGGAAAGGAGGCGCACCCGCTTGCTCTCTTTTCAAATTCATAAACTCAAAAGGTGAAAGAAAATATGTGAATGCATGTATGGAGCCTATTCCAAACAGCAAAGAATGCATCCTTTCACTGCTTGACATCACTGAATTGAAGAAAAAGGAGGAGGAACTGCGTGAAACATGCAAGAAACTTGAAGAATTGGACAAAATGAAGCGGGATTTTCTGAATGTTGCGTATCACGAGATGCGTTCTCCGCTCGCACCCATCGTTGGATATGCCAGCATGTTGGAAATGTGCGCACACACCGAGAAAGAGAGGAAATATGTTCGTTCTATTGAAAGATGTGCGAGGCAGTTGGAAAAAATGATAAATAGGATGCTTGAACTTGCGAGAATAGATGGAGAGGCGGTGAAATTGAGCATTGAAAAGGCATCAGTAAGGAAAATAGTTGAGCAAGCGGTTGCAACTCTCCTGACTGAGGCGAGAGAGAAGCGTCATAAAATTTCATTGAGCGTTCCTGATGTTGAAATAGAGTGCGATAAGCAGAAAATAATTGAAGTTTTCACTAATTTAATATCAAACGCAATAAAATACACGAAAGAAGGGGGTAGAATAGAAGTGATTGTTGAGGACAGGGGCGAAGATATAAAATGTTGTGTTGCCGACACGGGCATAGGAATTCCGAAAGAGCATTTACCGAAGATATTTGAGCGTTTTTATGTCGTTGACACTTCGCTGACGAGGAAATCAGGAAGTTTAGGGCTCGGACTTTCAATCGTGAAGGAGTATGTGCGGATGCACGGCGGGAAAGTGTGGGCAACGAGTGAGGTCGGAAAAGGCTCAAAATTCTTCTTCACTCTTCCTAAAAGACAGGAAGGGAAGCGAGAGAAAGAGGAGCGAGGCGAATGAGCGGTTAGAAGGTGAGGGCGGATGTGGAAGAATGAGCGGAAAGATGGAGGCGAAAGGCGAAAAATTCGTATTTTGATTGTTGAGGATGCCGCTTACATGCGGGAGATGCTGGAAGAGATGCTGAATCAGCAGCGAGATAGGTATGAAATTGTGGGTTTTGCAGTGAATGGGCGAGAAGCGGTTGAGAAATATAAGGAGTTGAAGCCTGATATTGTAACGATGGACTTAGTTATGGAGGTAATGGACGGAATTCAGGCGATAAAGGAGATAAGGAAGTATGATAAAAGGGTGAAAATTCTCGTGATTACCGCATTAGGGACGCCTGAATATGAGAAGGCTTCGCTTGAAGCGGGTGCGGATGCGTGCCTCTGGAAGCCGTTCACGGTGAAGAATCTCTTTGAAGTGCTTGAACGATTGGTGGTCGCAAGACGAATGTGGAAACGGAGGAAGAATGAAGTGGGAGAAGGAGGAGCAGGCGTGAGCGAGGGAGGAATGCGAGTGGAGAAGGCTTCTGCGGAGTCTGAAGAGGCTGAGGGGACTGAGGAGGCTGAGGCGAGGGAGCGAAGCGGTGGCGGGAGGGAGAGTGAGGAGCGTTTAGAAGAGGAGGGAGTGAGTTTTGGAGAGATTCTGCGTGCTTTAAGAAGGAGCAGGGTGCGAACGGAGATTTTAATGTATCTCTACAAAATCTACCCGAAGGCGTCCTACCCTGCGGAAATCTCAAGGAACACAGGGATAGACCCCACGAATGTTCTCGGAGGACTGCGGGGCATGGGAAGCAGATTTGACGAGGCAAATTCTCTGCTGAAATTGGGGCTTGTTGAGAAGATTGAGCGAGGTAATGCCACTTATTACCGAATTTCTGAGCGAGGAAAGGCATTCATTGAAAGTTTGAAGATGCCTTAAGAAAATTTTGCATGTATCCTTGCAATTTTTGCATCTTTTGCATCTTCAACACCCTCTTAAAATGCACCTGCATATACAGAAGCATAGATTTATTGAGCGGTTTATTTAAGGACACATGAAACACATATTACATAGGAGACACTTGTTCGCTGAAAGGTGAAGGAGATGACGAATAGTGTGAGGAATGCTGTAATTGCAGTTAGTATAGGCGGAATATGCGTCGCATTAGCGCTTTCGCTGATACTTTCAAATCATAATGAGCCTTTTTTGGGATTTCATGCGATAATAGGAGCGGTAGGGGTGTTATTTTTTGCATTTGCGATGCGGATATTGTCGTTAGCACAGCGGGAGGGGAGGCAAGATGAATGAAATAGCGGGATTTTTAGGGATTTTGCAGAGCATACCGCCTGCATTTGTGTATATTTTGGGTGCTGCGCTTTTACCTTTGTTCAAAGGCAGGGCGAGAAAGGCATATCTTGTGGCTATCGGCGTTCTCGGACTCGCTCTCGCATTCACTTTAAAGCCGCAGACGAGTTGGATGCTTCAGATTCTTCCAGAGATTAAGCTGACGCTGTTGCATGCGGATGCTCTCAGTCTCATCATGGGATACATATTCACACTGATTGGCTTGTTCGCAATAATCTATTCGTTGGATGCGGTGAAGGAAACAGGGCATCATATCTGCGCTTTACTCTACATCGGAAGCTCTTTAGGTGCGGTTTTTGCGGGAGATTTCATCACCCTTTACATTTTCTGGGAGATAATGGCGGTTTCATCGCTCGGTTTAATCTGGTATGAAGGCTCAAAGAGGGCGAGAGATGCGGGGATGCGTTATATTCTCTTCCACCTTTTCGGCGGTTGCGCACTGCTCGCAGGCATAATTATTCATTTCCTCACGACAGGCTCGCTCACCGCAGGACCTATTGAAGAAATGGGTCTCGCATACTTCCTGATTCTTCTCGGAATAGGCGTGAACACCGCATTCATCCCGCTTCACACATGGCTTCCCGACTCTTATCCGAAGGCGACGATTGCAGGCTCGGTGTTTTTGAGCGTTTACACGACGAAAACAGGCGTCTATGCACTCGCAAGAACCTTCCCTGCGGCAGAAGCGGGCGGAGCCGTTGCATATATGGGTGCTGTGATGGCGATTTATGGCGTCGTTTTCGCACTTCTTCAAAATGATGTGCGCAAGTTACTTTCATATCACATCGTCTCGCAGGTCGGATACATGGTCGCTGGTGTAGGAATAGGGACAATGATGGGAATTAATGGAGGAATTGCTCATGTTTTCAACCACATTCTATACAAAGCGTTGCTTTTCATGTGCATGGGCGCCGTGATTTACGAGACGGGTCGCATGAATCTCACAGAACTTGGGGGTCTTGCCCGGAAGATGCCTGTTACGACACTCACTTGCATCGTCGCAGCGTTCTCAATTTCAGGTGTGATTGGCTTTAACGGATATGTGAGCAAGGGCATGATTATTCATGCAGCGGAGGAATCTCACCTGCATCTCATCGCTCTCGCTCTCATGCTCGCTTCCGTAGGCACTTTCCTCTCTTTCCTGAAACTCACATACTTCACATTCTTCGCAGCGCCTTCAGAGGAGATTCAAGCGAAGGAAGCCCCTATTACGATGCTCATTCCGATGGTGGCGACCGCTGCGCTATGTGTTGCAATCGGCGTGTATCCGCAGATGCTTTATCGCATTCTGCCTTATCCTGAAGAGGCTTTCCACTACAATGCTTATTCCGCAGGTCACACGCTCGGAACCGCCGAACTGCTTTTGATGACCGCATTCATGTTCTTCGCCTTCGGCTTCTTCAAGCCTCACGAAAGAATCACCTACGACATAGACCACATTTACAGGAGAGCGGGGAGAGCATTCTTGCACTTCTGCGAAGGTCCGCTGATGGACTTTGCGAAATCTGTTGAGAGCGGAGTTATGAAGATTTCAGATGCCCTCATTTCATTCTCAAGAAATCCGACCGCAACGACGAGGATGTTCGTGGATGCCGCTGCAATAGCAGTTCTGAGACCTTTCAACCCTGCTTACAAGAAATACGAGGCGGACTTGAACGAATTGCGTCGCAGGTATCATGAACCTGTGGAGAACATCGCAATAGGAACAGGTGTGCTTCTCGTCCTCATATTCTTCGCTCTTCTCTTGGCAATTTACCTCGCTTACACCGCTTGAACGCCGCCTGCTCTCGCTTGCCTACCTGCTGCTCTCTTGCTTCTCTCCATTCTGCACCTTCAGTGGCACTTTTCTCCATTTCCCCCTCTCCGACTTCCTTTCCATTCCAATTCAGCACTCAAAAAGCGAGGCGTGAAAGTGAAGTGCAAGGCTGGGGGCGGTAGAGCGAGGTAGAGCGAGGAGCGAGAGAGGGGACAGAGCGGGAAAAAGCGAAAGCTTTTTAATGCAGAGTGGAAGACACGGAGAACACAAGAGACACAGAAAAAAGAAGAGGTGTCAGCGTTGCTCGGCGTGGAACATTTCCCGGTGCTTGTCGTTACGGTCTCGTTGCTCTCCGCATACACGATTCTCGTCGCAGGCTGGTTCAACCGCAAGGCATGCTTCCCAATATCGCTTGCCACTGTCCTCTTTCAGTTTGCCCTCGCAGTCCTCATTTTGCGTCATGTTTTGACCGCAGGACCGATTAAATACAGGCTCGGCGGTTGGGCTGCTCCGTGGGGAATCTTGTATGTTGTGGATGCACTTAACGCATTTGTGCTTGTTGCAATACTTTTTGTCAGCGTTCTTTGCGTCATTTACGGCTGGAAGAATGTTGAGAAGGAGATAGAAGCTCGCAAAATAGTCTCTTTTTATGTCATTCTTCAGCTTTTAATCACGGGTCTTTGCGGAATAGTGGTCACTGGAGATATGTTCAACCTCTATGTTTTCCTTGAAATCGCTTCTCTCACGGGCTATGCGCTTATCGCCGCTGCTGGCGGCAGGGCATTGAGAGCGTCATTCAACTACTTAATCATGGGTTCAATCGGCGCTTGCTTCTACCTTTTAGGCGTCGGCTTCTTATATGCGGTGACAGGCTCGCTTAACATGCTTGACATTCAGCACATCCTTCCGCCTCTCTACGAGAACAAAATGGTTCAAGCCGCTTTCGTCTTCATTTTTGTGGGCTTCAGCATAAAAATGGCTCTCTTCCCCCTGCATCTCTGGCAGCCCGACGCTTACACTTACGCTCCTTCAACGGTCAGCGCACTCATCGCAGCAACGATGTCAAAAGTCTCCGTTTACGCCCTAATAAGAGTAATTTTCACCGTTTTCACAGTAGATTTCATACGACATTATGCCGGTTTGGATGTCATTATTTGCTGGATTGCCGCTATAGGTATAATAATGGGTTCAATATTTGCGATAGCGCAGCGAAATATAAAAAGAATGCTCGCTTATTCTTCCATTTCGCAGATTGGTTATATAATGCTCGGCGTTGGACTCGCACCACTTTCCGTCTGGGGCTTGGTGGGTGCTGTCGCTCACATTCTCAACCATGCGATAATGAAATGCTGTCTTTTCATGTCAGTGGGAGGATTTTTCCACCGATTGAAACTCCTTGACATACGATATTTTGATGGTTTAGGTAAGAAAATGCCATGGACGAGCGCATTTTTCACGATTGCTGCGCTTTCTATGATTGGAGTTCCTCCCACAACTGGCTTCGCATCAAAAATTTTCCTGCTTATTGCGTCCGCAGAGGCATCAAAATCCATGTCTTCGGGATATGCGTTCATCGCAATTCTGCTTTTCAGCAGTCTCCTGAACCTCGTTTATTTCTGGCGGGTGATTGAGCGGATGTATTTCGTGGAGCATGAACATGAAATCGCTGCTGAAAGCGCTCCTGAAGGCTCCGTTCCTTCCGCATCTTCTGCCTCCGCTTCCGTTACTAAAGGGGATGGAATTCCCCGTGCGATGCTATTTTCCATGCTTGTCCTCGCTTCCGCATGCATTTTGGTGGGCATTCTTTGGCTCACGCCGCTACCCGCAACGCTTGTGAGCGAGTTGCTTGCGAGGTTTGGGCTTCCGCAACCACCTGTTGTCATGAGTGTTGCGACGGCGTTGTCAAGCGTCGGAGGTGGTGTTTAAATGCCAGCGGTGCTTCTCGCCGATGCATCTGCGTCTGCTACAGTGGTGCATTCTTTGAAGCCGTTGCTTGCGGTGTTGTGTCCTGCGGTTGCCGCTCCGCTGATTCTGCTCTCAAGAAATCGCCCGAATTTGCGAGAGTTCTGGACGCTCTCCGCTGCGTTCTCGCTCTTCGCAATCGTCATTTCAATGGCTCCGACGATTTTGGATGCGGGAGCGGTGGAGTGCGTGCTGTTCCACACAATATTCGCAAATTTGGATGTTGCGTTCAAGGTTGACGCTTTTGGCGAGATTTTCGCAATTACCGCATCATCTTTGTGGATTCTTGTCTCATTTTACTCCATAGGATACATGCGTTCTTTGGAGGAGCATGCTCAAACTCGCTATTTCTTCTGCTTCTGCTGGGCGATTTTCGGTGCTGTGGGCGTTGCGATGGCGAAGAATTTGCTCACGCTCTTCATTTTTTACGAGATTCTCACCGTTTCAACATACCCGCTTGTGATTCACGAGCAGAGCAGGGAGGCAATTTCCGCAGGACGCAAGTATCTCGCATATTTAATGACCGCAGGATGTTTTCTGCTCGCTGCAACGGTTCTCACTTACTACCTCGCAGGCACGACAGACTTCCATGCGGGAGGCATTCCAGGGCTTGGCGAACGCTGCCATGAAAGTCTCTACGGTGCTTCCTGCGGTGCTTCTTTTCTGCTTCCTTCTCGGCTTCATGAAGTCTGCGTGGATGCCATTCCACTCTTGGCTGCCGACCGCAATGATAGCGCCGACGCCTGTTAGTGCGTTGCTTCATGCCGTCGCTGTCGTGAAGGCGGGTGCTTTCGGCATTGTCCGCACAATTTGCTTCGTTTTCGGCACGCAAGCGATGTATGAGACAAATCTATGGCTTATTACTGCGCTAATTGCATCTTTCACGATGATTGTCGCATCTCTTTTCGCAATCGCACAGGATAATTTGAAGAGGAGGCTCGCTTATTCAACCATTTCGCAGCTCTCATACATTATTTTCGGCGCATCTTTGCTCTGGAATGACGGCGTGATGGGTGCAATGCTCCATATTCCATTCCATGGCTATATGAAAATCACGCTCTTCCTCTGCGCAGGTGCGATAATGGTCGTCACAGGAAAGAAAAATATAAGTGAGATGGCGGGAGTCGGGAAAGAAATGCCGATTACGATGCTCGCTTTCACGGTTGGAGCGCTGGGTATGTGCGGTCTTCCGCCGATTGCGGGGCTTGTAAGTAAGCTTTTCATGTGCTTCGGTGCGTGGGAATGGCACAATCATTCCTCTTTGCTTGCATTCTTCCTCCTCACTGTCATCATCGTCAGCTCTTTTCTTGATGTCATTTATTTCTTCCCAATCATAAGGACTGCATTTTTTGAATCTCCGTCATCAGAGTCGTCAAAGAATGAAAGAGGACTGAAAGAGACATCTCCCCTCGTTTTGCTCATGGTAATTCCGCTCACAATCACCGCAATTTACTCCATTCTCTTCTTCGTTTTGTTCTTTGCCCAGCCTGTGCTTCCACAACCCGTCTCTGATGCCCTCTCGCTCTTCATCTTCAGGCTCGCAGAGCAGGCGGCTTCCGCAACAGGAATGAGTGCAGGGGTATTCCCTTGACGCTCTCAAGCTTTGCTCCTTCTCGTCCCTCCTCCTCGCTCTTCGTTCTTCTGTCGTAGCGGTTTTTTCGTGGCGGAGTAATTTTTTGAAATCTAATTGTAATATATGATGCTTGAGGAGCTTTTGAGGACGCATAGGGAGGAATTCCGCCGTAAAGTCGTTTCCGCACTCGCAAAGAAGCATGGAGCGAGCGAGGAGGATGTGCGGAGCAGGTTTGCGGAGGCGATTGAACGCTTCATTCAGGAGAAGTATGAGGTCGTAGAGAAAGTTGTGGCGAGGCTTAACGCACTCTCACAAGAGCGACCCGTGCTACTGAACATTCGCAGAGACCCGTGCAGCGAAGAAGTGTGCATGATTTGTGAGCGAGACCGCCCGAATGTTGAGGCGTTGAAACGCATATACGGCGAAAGCATCACTTTCTACGAAATTTTCGACTCCTCGCCAGAGGTCGCTCTCTACCACATTATTCACCAAGGGGAGGGCGAGAAACTACTGCCGATGAACGCAATTATTCACAAGGGAGAGGTCGTGAAGTTCTGGACGGGCAGACCCGTCGCCGTGGAGGAATACCAAAAATATCTTGACAACATCCTGCAATAGATTTCCCTCCCAAGCCATCTCTACTTTCTGATGCTTTCGGTAGCGGTTTAAGAGTCTTTGTTTCTCCTCTTTTCGAGAGCTGCGAGGAAGCGCATCTGCATTTCAACGACTTCCGTGCTGTTCTTCGCCTTTTCGTATGCGGAAAGCATTTCACCGTTCAGTTGAAAGAACGCATGACCCCACTTGAATTTTCCCAAAACAGCGAATGCGAGCTCTTTCTCGCCCAAGATGAAGAGCGAGGCTGCGAATGCCTCCGCAGAGCTCAAAACGAATGGCTTACCGAAATTCACAGGATTCGCAGCAAGCAAAAACGGCAACGCTCGCATCCTCTTCACACGCAAAACACCGCCGAACGCACCGCCGAAGTCAGAAGCTTCAAAGCGACGCCAAGAGCAGTCAAGCACCGCAATCCCACCGCTGCGAGCCAGCTCAGCATCCGCAGGTGAGAGCGCCTTCTCAGCCGTCGGGAAGAGGAGAAGAGACTTCCGTAAGTGTTTCAATTTCACAAGCTTCACAAGCCCAAACGCAGCAAGTCTCCGCACCGTGCATCTCTTCGGGTCGCAATCACCCGCATCGTATGCGTAAAGACGCACCCTCACCTTCTTCTCTTCTTCTTTCCTTATTTAAAAGCGTTTAAAGGGGGAGCAAAAGAGAGAAAAAGGAGCTAAGAAAAGCAACAATTTAATCCTCCTCAAATAGTAAAGTAATGGAAGTCTTGCAAGCACTCATGAGCGATGCAACAAAATTTCTATTGAGAGCGGTTATTTTGATTGTTGTCGGCGTAATACTTGCGAACATTTTGATGGAGAGTGGCGTAATTGAGCGTTTAACACCGCTATTCCTGCCATTTTGTCATGCTTCAAGACTGCCAAAGGAATGCGTTATCTCACTTTTAACTTGCTTTTTCAATCCAACTGCGGGTAAGGCGATGCTCGCAGGCTTCTACCAATCACGAAAAGTGAGTGAAAGGGAGGCACTGCTCACATCAGTAATGAGCACTTTCCCGATTGTCGCTGGCGAGTCGCTCTTCAGGGTGCAAGCGCCGCTCGCAGTCGTTCTGCTCGGTCCTTTCATCGGCACCGCTTACATCCTGCTCAACCTCTTCTCCGCTCTCATTCAAAGCGGAGTGGCTTTCTTCCTCGCAAGAATGCTTCACGAGCCTTCCGCTCAACCTCACGCCCAAAACACGCAGCAAAAGGGGAAAGCGGTGGAGGGAAGAGGAGCGGTGGTGGTGCAGGTGCAAGAAGCCCAGCGAAGATTGAGCGTAAGAGAGGGAAGCGCTGAAGCGGTTGCTCTTGAGAGGAGTGCAAGCGGAACTGCGAATGTGAATGAGGAGAACGAAGGAAAAGAGGCGGAGACGGTGAAAGAGCGAGAGGCATCGGAGCGGAAAGAAGAACGAAGGGAGCGCTTGAAAACTGCACTGATAAAGTCAGTGAAAACGCTTAAGAAGGTCATTCCAACGCTTGTAATTGCATTTTTAATCATAGATTTTCTGCTTATTTCAGGAGGTATGGAAGTTATTAGCGGGATTTTTGAACCAGTTTTGCATGTTTTTGGTCTTCCAGGTGAATGCATAACTGCGATAATGGCGGATTTGATTCACTTCTCAGCAGGCTATGCGACAGTTTCCGCACTCTTGCAAAGCGAAGTAATAAATGCGAAGCAGGCGATTTTAACGCTGCTCGTTGGAAGCATATTAACAATAACAATGATATATATGAAGCATAGTTTCTCCATGTATGTCTCGCTTTTTGGGAAATTGGGAGTAAAAATAAGCATAGTAAATTATTCTTTCAGCGTAATTGCCAAACTTTTTATCATTGCTATGGTAATGTTCTGCATGTAATTAATTGAAGGTGGGCGAAAATGTATGCGAACGATATTTATGTGCTTAAAATAGGAGGCAGTGTGCTGACGGAGAAGGGAGCTGAGAAAAGTGCGAGAGCGAGTGAAATAGAGCGAATCTCGGGAGAAATCGCAGCAGCGATGCAAGAGTGGCGAGAATCTTCTATGCGAAGAATGCTCATTCTCGTGCATGGTGCGGGCTCTTTCGGACACCCTCAAGCGATGAAGTTTTTAAAGAGCGGGGAAGCGAGGGACGCAATCCTCACGCACCTCGCAGTCTGCGAATTGAATGCGATGTTCGTCGCCTCACTGCTGCGAAAAGGTGTGAGTGCAATTCCCCTGCATCCTTTCTGCATCTTTTCTGCATCTGAGGATTTCAATGCGTTAAATGAGCAAGTGGCGAGAATTTTGAATGCGAATGCGGAAAAAAGTGAGCGAGCAAGCGACATTCTTGTCCCTGTTCTTCACGGCGATGTCATCTTCAACGGCGATTCTTTCCAAATTTTGAGTGGAGACCGCATCGTTGTGCATCTCGCAGCGCATTTCAACGCAAAAAAGGTCGGCGTCGGCACGGACAAAGACGGCGTTCTTGACAGCAAAGGTCGTTTAATTGAGAGCATTCGGCACACAGAGGTTGAGAAAATAGCTTCCTTAAGAGGCTCTGAGCATGTGGATGTCACGGGTGGAATGCTTGAGAAGGTTCGTCTTCTCGCAGATTTGGCGTCAAAAGGAATTAATTCTCTTCTTTTCAACGCAAAAAGACCGCTTTCCGTGCTTAAATTCCTGACTGATGAGCGCTTGCTCGGCACTGAAGTGACAGTGTGAGTATATTCTCAAGTTTAAGAATATTGTTGCTGCTAATCCCTACATTTTTCAAATGTAGAGCAGTGGATGTCTGTGGAAAAGTATTTATATAATTTGAGCGATACCTGTGGTGAGCGCCGAGGAGGGGCGCTAAAAAGAAGAGGATGTAAAATGAAGGAAAAGGAGGTGAAAAGATGAAGAAGATATTGGCGATTGGGATAATGGTGTTACTGGTGTGTGGCGTTGTGTTGGTTATGGCTCAGAATCGGAGCAAGAATGAGGTTGCCTGCACTTCACTTGGTGCAGCAGGAAAGAAGAACTATACTTACGATGAAGATGAAATAACAAAACTACGACAAGAAATCGAAACTCAAATGAGAGAATACACTTGGGCTGATGAAATAGCATATGATTTAATAACAGGAAAATACGATAGACCCCCAGGGACGAGGGAGGAGGAGTTTTTGCCGCTCAACGAAGATATACTCGCTCTTCTTCCAAATCCTGTGCCTGCTCTTCCCGTTCAACCGAGAACCTCACAAACAACCTCAACACCTGAACCAACTACATGGGGGCCTCTACCGCCGAACTTTAAGGAAATGGAAGAGAAAATAGTGCCGAAGTTTGAAGAGATTGAAATGAAAATAAACGAGAGCGCCACTGTGAAAGGCAATCTAATAAAACTCATTTCCATAGAAAAGGAGGACGGAATAGTAAAAATAGAGGTCAAGAATGAAACAACAGGAAAACCTATGGTCGTTCCATTAAAATTTTATGGCAGTGCATTTAAATACAAGAACATTGCAATTATACCGCTACCAGATACTATAAAAAACGACAGAATTACCTTCTTAATTGCTGAAGTCGCTTATAGTGGAGCTGATACGCAAAGTCCGTGAGCTCCGTAGCATGAATAAATATCCTCATGTGATGCAATCTGTGAATGGTAAGTTCCTTACACTTTTCGTCTGTATTAAGGTCGCCAAGCTCCTTAAGTGATAGAATAAATTAGGGTCGGTGTGTGAGGGAGGTTTTGGGGTAGTTAAGAATATTGTTGCTGCTCTACCTTTTCAATGGGATACAGCAGAGGATGCGGTCGGTAAATATTATTGCTTGCAGAGCGTAGGGCGTTGCACACCCGAAGAGAAACCCTCACTGAGCCTCTGCCCGTCTGAAGGGTAAGCTCGGTGGATGTAAGAGGAAGCTATGAGCCTCACTGCCCATTCAGTGAGGAGGTCTCTTTCCTGCTTCCAGCACAAGAAAGGAGTAAATCAGAAAAAGAGAAGAGAAAGCAAGACGGATGCGACACCTGTTAGGAAGATTCCGTCAAATATGCCTGCTCCTCCTATGCTGACCATGGGCGCTCCTGTTTTCAGCACTTCCCTTAAATTTAGGATGTCTGCGCCGAAAAGGACGCCAAGAACGCCAGCTGCGAACGCAAGTTTGGGCAGAACTGCGAAATTCACTGGGAAGGAGCAGAGGAGCAAAGCGACAAAGGATGAGAGGGCAGCAAAAAATGGCGGAATAAATGCGGGAACGACGACACCAACGCCCTCAACGACCCTTGAGAAAGCGTAGGAAATCGCAACAACGGCGAGAAATGCGATGAAGAATGCACAGAGCGGTAATTCTGGCAGGATGTAAAATGCGACAAGCACGGGAACGACCGCACCACCGAGATTCACTGCGAGAATTGTCTTTTGAGCATGCACCGTTGGAATGGAGTAGCGGATGCCGAAGAAGGAGAACTCTCGCAGCACGACCTTCGGAGGACGCTCAAACTCCTTCACGGGAATATTCACAACACTCCCAAGAAGGCTCGCATAAAGGATGCAGAGCGTTTGGAATGCCGAGAAGCCAAGTGCTCGTCCCATGCCGAGAAATGCAAAGAGGAGCAGAATAGAGAGCAGAAACAGCGGTAAAAGGAAAAGCAGTAAGAAGAAGGGGAGTGCGAGAGGCGGGAAAAAATACCTGCGATCCATTTTTCAAATGTTGCTCTCTTTATTATTTGAGTTTTCCCTTTAACAAATATGAATTTCAGCATAAATTGGAACATCACGAGGCGTTGCAATTTGCGGTGCAGGCACTGCTACTTTGAGGCGGGCGAGCCACAAGCGAACGAACTCAGCACAGAAGAGGCACTCGCAGTCGTTGACGAGATTGCGAAGACTTTCGGCGGAGGTGGCAGAAGTGGCGGAGGAGGCGAAGAGGACGGAGGTGCCGAAGGAGGCGAAGTCGGCGGGAACGCTTGCGGTGGAGGAGGAGTGCGTGTGACATTTGGCGGTGGCGAGCCTTTGCTGCGAGAAGACCTCTTTGAGATTCTCGCCTACGGGAAGGAGCGGGGTTTGAGCATGTCCTTAGCGACGAATGGCACGCTTCTTGACGAAGAGACGGCATACAAACTGCGAGCGTGTGGCGTCTCTGAGGTGATTATTCCGATAGACGGCACGAAACGCACACACGAATGGCTTCGTGGCAAGAACTCCTTTGAGCGTGCTGTGAGAGCTGCGAAAGCATGCAGGAAGGCGGGGCTTCGCCTTGTAATTGACCCTTGCATATTGCGAGAGAACGAGGCGGAATTGACACAAATTCTGGACATTGCTGAACGCTTGGGAGCATCGCAGGTCAGAATTTTCCACTTCATCGCACTCGGTCGTGGCATCGGTGCGAAAGAAAACGAGCTGAGTTTTGAGGAATATGCAGCGAACTTACAACGCATCTACGAGGAGCAGGTGAGGAGGCGAGGAATTGAAATCTGCACGACGCAGGCATGCCAATACTGGGTGATTTTGCGAAGGAAGGCATCTGAGGGCGCTTTCGTCCCCGATTTCTTTTGGAACGAGACGCCGGGATGCAGAGCAGGAATAAGCATGCTCTCAATTAAACCCAACGGGAATGTTGTTCCGTGTCCTTTGCTTGAAATCAGCGTGGGGAATGTGCGTGAGGAGAGCCTTCGCAGTATTTTGAAATCCGAAATTCTCTCAGCACTGAGGCGTAGAGCGGTGAAAGGTCGCTGCTCAATATGCAAGCATCGTGAGATTTGCGGCGGATGCAGGGCAAGAGCATTCGTGAAAAGCGGAGACTTCCTCGCTGAAGACCCGCTGTGTGGCGATTTCTTCTTTGAGAAAGGCTGATTTCACTTATTCTTGCTATTTCCTTCCCCTCTCCTCCTCCGTCGCAAATTAAGCGTGTGGTGTGCTTGTGATTCCATTTCATTGCTTGAGGCTATTTAGGGCTATCTTTAAAAGAAAATGCGAGAACAAATGAAGTGAAAATAAAAAGAGAGGGTGAGAAAATGGGCGTGTTAAAGTGGGTCTTGCGTGTGATTCCGACGCTGCTCTTCATTCTTTGTATTCTTGCAGCATTCGCAACACACGGCTTCTCGCTGAAATCAACGCTGTTCTCGGCGTCTCCTGAAGAAGTGCTTGCGGAGAAGATGCTCACACCGCTCAACGCAACAAGAGGGGAGGAGTTTCTGAAAATTGAGGACGCTGGCGTTGAAGGGGACAAAATGTTCGTCACGCTTTCCGCCCGCTCGCCTTTCCCTGCGAATGTAACGGTGAAATCTGCGTCGCTCTACGCAGGAGGCAGTGAGTTCAATTTGGTGGAGCCTGTGGTGATTCCTGCGGGAGGCTCTGCAATCCTACGATTTGAAGCACCGTTCAACGCCTCTTCCGCACAGCAAGCAGCAGCGGGGCTTGAAGTGGGCAAAATCACTTTGAAAATGGAGGTGAAAGGCGTGGAGGTTGAGTTTCAGAGCTTCGCAACGCCACCGCCGACAGCAGCAGACAGGAGGAGCTGGAGGGGGTGACAACAGTGGAAAAGGCGTCTGAGAGGCTTTGGAGGCGTTTGAACTTTTTTGGTGTCCTCGCAGGCATCTTGACACTTTTACTGCCGTTTTCAGGGGCATGGTGGCATCTCACTCTTGGCACAGACGGGGGCATTTTCAGCATCCTCGCATCTCCATTTGAATTCAAATTCCTCATTTTCAACAAGCAGATTTCAACGGCAGAGGCGGTGCAGCTCTCCCCTCTTCTTTGGTGGCTCTGCCTCGCTTTCAAACTCTGCTACGCTTACTTCGGCGCCGCTCTGCTCGCAGGCTCGCTCCTCTCACTCTCGGAGAAGCATGCTGAAAGTGCTGAGACGCTTGTCCGCTTCTCATCGCTGAAACTCCTCTGGCTCGTCGTCGCATTTGTCGTCGTGCTTTTCATCGCAACATTTCTCGTGAATTCCGCAACTCAACTCATGGGCGGTGCATTGATAGATTTCTCCATGCCATACATCGTAGGAACTGGGAAGTTCGCCATGTCTTCTGGCAATTTCCGCATATCTGCACCTATTAATGTGGGTTTCACAAGCACTTTTGCGGTCGCTATCATAGCATCCGCTCTCGGAATCGCATCAAGAATATATCAGAAAAGGATAAGTAGCGTGTGAAATAGGGCGTAAGAGCGAAAATTTCAGGATTTCAGTGCATTTCGCAGGAAATACTCGTGGATGCGAGTGTCTTCAGTGAGTTCGGGATGGAAAGCGAGTGCGAGTATGTTCTTCTGCTGAGCTGCGACAACAAATTCATTCAAGTGAGCGAGGGGCTTCACATCCTTGCCGATGCGGGTGATTGCAGGCGCTCTAATGAAAACAGCAGGCACTTCCCCGACACCTTCAAAATTCAGCGAGCATTGAAAGCTTTCTCGTTGTCTGCCGAATGCGTTCCTTCGCACTGAAATGTCCATGAGGCGGAGGAGTTTCGTGCCTGTCTTTGCCACCTGCTCATCTCCTTCAGAGGCAAGAAGAATGAGACCTGCGCAAGTCCCCATGATTTGCTTCCCTTCCTCTGCGGCGAGCAGGATTTCTTCGGCGATGCCCTCCCTGAAAATCAATTTGCTTATTGTCGTGCTTTCTCCGCCCGGTAAAATAACAGCGTCGCTCTTCGCCACAACCCCCCGCTTACGAGTCGCAATGACCTCGCCATCAACACCGAGATTCCGCATCGCTCTCTTCGTTGCGAAAACATGCTCCTCTACATCTCCCTGAACGCCCACAACCGCAACTCGCATCTTGACGAGGAAGCAACAAGTAGAGAAAAGAAAGAGAGCGGAAATTGAAACTCAAAGCCCTCTCACTTGCAGTTTCTCATTAAGGGCAGCGATTTCCTTTCCTCGCATCGCCTCTCCCAAGCCTTTTGAGACTTCTGCAACTGTTTTTGGGTCGTCGTAGTGCTGAACCGCTTCAACGATTGCACGAGCATACCCCTCAGGGTTCGCAGATTTGAATATGCCTGAACCTACGAAAACGCCGTCTGCGCCGAGTTGCATCATTAATGCTGCGTCCGCAGGAGTTGCGACACCGCCAGCTGCGAAATTAACGACTGGAAGCCTTCCTAAACGCTTCACTTCAAGCAGAACCTCGTGAATGCCCTCCTTAATCTCTTCAAGCGTGTATTCCTCAAAAACAGGCTCTCCTCGCTCGCAGAGCAACGCCTCAAATGCCTCAGTTGAGAGACCCATCTCTTCTCTCGCAACGAGACTCGCAAGTTTAGTGTAAGCACTCGCATACTTCTCCGCAACCGCATGAATTTCCTCCTCTGTCATCTTTTGTAGCGTGGCAATCGCAAAATTCATCATTCGCATGTGCTTCACCGCCTCAACGACATTTCCCGTGCCTGCTTCGCCCTTTGTGCGAATCATCGCTGCTCCTTCCCAGATGCGCCGAACGGCTTCGCCCAATGAACGAGCGCCGCAGACGAAAGGCACGGTGAACTTCCGCTTGTCTATGTGGAAAAAATTGTCAGCAGGCGTAAGCACCTCTGATTCGTCAATCATGTCAACGCCTAACGCCTCCAAAGCACGAGCCTCCGCAACATGTCCTATGCGGCACTTCGCCATCACTGGTATCGTGACCGCATCCATTATTTCAAGGATTCTTGCGGGGTCCGCCATTCTTGCGACGCCTCCCTCTGCTCTTATGTCTGCTGGAACCTTGTGAAGAGCCATCACCGCAACCGCACCCGCATCCTCCGCAATTTCTGCCTGCGATGCGTTCGTCACATCCATGATGACCCCGCCCTTCTGCATCTTCGCAAATCCTCGCTTCACCAAATCCGTCCCAATCTCAAAATCCGATGACATACCACGCACTCACTCCCTTTTACGCTCTCACCCTAAATTAAACTGTCTGTCGCCGCCCCTTACCGAAAAAAATTTTGAGATGTCGAAGATATTTAAATAATATTATGGAAAATTAAAAAACACTACATTTTAAATATAATGTTTATGAGAAAGGTTCTTGTTAGGAGGTGGAGGGGTATGGGAGAGGAAGTCTGGATATTGGAGGATGGGGAAAAAAGGCGAGTTACACTTACAGCGCTTGACATAATGTTCCTGAAAACGGAAAATGTTCTTGAGCGAATGTTGGGATATGACCCCGCAGCAGCGGAGATATTTTTATATACGACAAAAAGGCGCGATGAAGGATATTCCTATGAGGAATTAATTAATAGAATCTCAGATAAAGAAGATGTTGAGAGGGTATTGGATAAATTATTAGATGCAGGAATACTGACGGCAAAATGGGAAAAAGTCAACGGATATTGGGAAAGACGATTTTTTAACAGAGGAGAAATTTCTATACCATTCCAAAATATTGATGAACACATCAAACCTATAGAATTATATGAGAAATTCATTACAATAAGTGGTTTCCGTAGGGAAGTTGAGAATAGAATAATAAATTATTTCGCACATATAGGGGAAATTCTTGACCCTGACCATTTAATTATAGAAGGTTTATTAAAGAAAATACCGTATGAAGAGTTATGGAAAAAAATGCAAGAATTGAGAAAGGAAATTAATGCTGGTGGCGTTTACGAATCCGACATCAGATTCTACCATCCAAGCAAGAAGAAAATAGGTATCTATGATATTCCCTATGAAAAAAGTAAAATAGAAATCCCTCAGCGCAAGATACGCTTTATATTTTTCTTAGATGGAAATGCGGAAGCATATAAGTTTCAGCTGATTCCTATTATTAATCCAAAAATACCTTGCATAAAGAAAAAGGAATGTTCTTATAATTATGATTATAAGTTCTGTGAGAATGATTTTGCAGATTACAGAAATGCGTATGGAGAGGAGGAAGTGTGCCGTGACTGCATATTGTTTAACATAACAATGGATTTTGTATCAGAATTCTTAAGTCATTTCAGGAAAAAGTTCAATTTTAAGATTAATAAATGCTTCTGGAATTACGTGAGCAGTAAATATAAAGACACAAATATAGGAAATGAAAATAAAATAAAGGAAATTTTAATGGAGAAATTGCCAGAATTAAAGGAATTATTTGAGGACGCTGAACAGGAAATCCAAGAACCACATGATGAATTCAAACCTCCAAAATTCCTTCACGAAGAAATTAAAAATATTGAGAGGGAAATAGAAGAAATTATGGAAAGAATTGGAAATTATGCGAATAAACATGGGTATAAGTTCTTGGTATTACTGTTGAGGAAGGGATATGCTTTTGTTGAGCACAAAACTGACGATAAAACGATTAAAGAGAAATTAGAAGAGAAAAGGTTAAAGGTCGTTTCGGATGAAGAATTTAAATTGAAACTAAAAATTTGGAAATTGAAAGATGAAAAAAAGTTAGAAGAATTGGAAAAAATAATTATATTTGATGATGCTATTGATAAAGGAGAACATGTTAAAAAAATTATTAAGGATATTTATAAAATTCTCGGAGAGGAAAAATTCAAAAAAATGGACATTAAGATAGGTGCATATATAGTGAATGAAAATCACATAAATGAATTGAAGGAAGAACTAAGGAAAAAGTATGGAAAGGAATTTATATACGATGATTTTATAAAAATAAGGATAGAAGATCAATATAAAAATGGATGAGAAATACTATAATTTATTCCATTAGGATGTATCTCTATTGTGCAAATTTTACATGTCTGATCCAGTAAAACATGAACGGTTATTTTCTGAAGGAGGAGATCGTTATTTCTGCAAACAGGGTTTCCCTTAGCAATTTCTCTCCATCGTCTTTTCGGGTCAAACCTTCTGAATATTTCCTGACTTATTACATCTATTGGTCTTTCGTAAGGTATAAATACTCGCATCTCTCTATTTTCTAACTCCATATGCAAACTCTTACAGGGAAATATCCTCACTTCTCTATCTCCGATTGCTGTTATGCGGTTCCACTCTTGTAATTCATCGCATATAATGAGAAGTTGCGTTAATGATGTGCAAAATATGTATTTAGATGGTTCCGTATGTAGCATAATTGCGATAAGTGGATATAACAGTAAAAGTAAATAAGGAGAATTACGAAGCAATTCTGTGGATAACCTTTCTCCTATGGATAACTCTTCCGTAATATCACCTAAAGAATACAACATCATAGCACTCAAAATCCCATGATCCCATTTCTTTTCCGACCCTGTTCTATTACGGAGAAACTGGCGTATTTGTCCACAAAAATTAGAGTTATTATTATCACTATCTCTTAATATTTTCTCTAATAGTTCGGTGAATTCCTCTACTTTATTACTATTAACTTTTAGAACTTCTGCGACGCTGAAAACCAGGCTGTCTATGTCAATCCCTTCTATATTGTAAGTATTCATTAATCTTTTGATTTCTTCTACAGCATCCTCTACTGGTTTGCCAATATCATGAAATAGCGACGGAAGAAGCCACATCAATAGTATATCTCTAATATTAAATTCTACCTCCTCTATGTGTTGCCTTATTATCTCATCAGGGAGTGTCCCAAATATTAATCTTTTAAAATCATCCGAGAGGCACTCACATATTAATTTGAGGTCTTCCTTGAAACATTTGGTTATGTAATCTCCCTTTTCATCGTATAAACTGTATAGTATATAGCAACCTAAGAGGAAAACTCTGAATGAATGTATAATATTGTCTCTTCTGAACTTCGCTATTCTCAATGCATGTTCTTGTGTTTTCGGAAGATAACTCAACATCACCCTCCACATTATCCTCATATATAGTACGAACAATAGTAATAGTTGAGAAGAAGGAGTAGGTAGTAATTTTAAAAGATAATCGATAATATTTTTTGTCACCTCCAATTGTTCATTAAAATTTCCTTCACTCTTGCTAAGCTTTCTAAATTTTTCCAAATATTCTATAAATCTAATTTCATCATTATTACTTCCTCTGTTTCTTTCCATCCACTCATTGATTCTTCTGATTTGTTCATGCCTAATTTCTCCATTTTCCACTTCAGATAATATGCCTATTTCCTCAAAAATCTCCCTAAATCTATTCAATCCAAATTCGGGTAAGCATAATATCCTATATAAGTTGTTTATCAATACGCTATCTGTAATTTCTGTCATTTCTTCTCACCGTATCTTCTTAGATATTCCTCCAAACGCTTTCTTATTTGCTCATTGACATAAATTCTTCCATTTATTTCTTTATTTAAAAGGAAATCAAATATCTGCGTTATCCTAAGAATCGGAAATATGTTTAAACGCTTATTTTTGAGCATTTCTTTGTCTGCGTCGCTCAGCTCTTCTCGGTCAACAGCAACAACTATGCCCTTCGGTCGCACTCTCTTCACTCTCAATTTTTCCCATATTTCAATCTTTGTCATTCCTGTCGTGATTACATCATCTACAATCAACACTGTATCATTATCCCTTAAATCACCGACAATAACTTCCTCTGAAGGGACACCGTGCTCCTTTTTCTCCTTTCTGTCATAACCCCATCTCACATTTATGTTGTGCAGTTCGCTTAATCTTGCCGCAATCAGAGCTGCAAGTGGGATTCCTTTATATGCTGCGCCATGGATGTAGTCAAAATCGGTGCCTATTTCCATGATTTTTGCGACAAAAGCATCCGCAACTTCTATCGCATCTTCACCTGTTTTCATCGCATCTGCCAAGTTTATGAAGTATGGCGAAATGCGTCCGCTCTTCAATCGGAACTCTCCAAATTTTATTGCACCTGTCTTAACTAAATGTAAAAGGAATCTTTCCTCATAAGCTTTCATTTGCAACGCTCCAGCACCTCCTTATAAATCTCCTCTGCCGCTTTCTTTGGGTCTTCCGATCCATATATCGCTCTTCCCACGACCTCATAATCAGCACCTGCAAGGATGGCATCGCCAGGTCTTGCACCCTGCACCTTAATGCCTGGTGAAATTATATACGCATCTATGAGAGCTGCAAGCTTTCTCAGCCTTTCCGGTTTGTTTGCAGGAAGCACAACACCGTCAACACCTATTTCTCTGCTCATGAGCGCAATTCTCTCTGCTTCCGCACGAATGAACTCATCACTTCCCTTATGTGTCATCTCTATTACTACAATCAAATCCCCTTTATCCAATTCCCTTATTTCTTTCAGCACATCTGAACCGACAAAACCCTGCACTATTACTGCATCAGCACCAGCATCATAAGCGATTTCCGCAATTTTACGACTTATGTATGGAATATCTGCAATTTTTCCATCATATATAATGGGCAACTCTGAAATCTCTTTTATCTTCGTAATTATCTTTTTGCCCACCTGCATCTCCAGAGGTCTCCCTATTTTAATAGCGAAATTCCCTTCCACACCTCTCAAATCTTCAGCCAATTTCGTCGCTAATTCTACATTCTCCATGTCAAATGCAACAATTATCCCTCGCTCCTTTCTTAATCGCATGGATTTCAATCAATTATAATTTTATATATTTTTGCTTTAAAAGAGGATAGACCGAGCTAGTTATCTCTTTCTTCTTTAATGCTTATAATTCAGCACGGCTCAATAGTTGAAGGCGGTTTTGAGGAGACTGCGTAAGCGACCCATGTGACGCCTTCAACCTCGTTTGTGATGCGTCTGCTCATCCTTTCAAGGATTTCGTAAGGCAACCTCACGAAGTCTGCGGTCATCGCCTCTTCGGATGAAACGATGCGAATAATGACAATTCTACCGACTTTACGAGCATCCCCGAAAACGCCAGTGGCGAGGTCATCTCCAACAACCGCAAACGCCTGCCAAACTCGCTCATACCAACCGCTTTTCCGCAACTCTTCCTCAACAATTCTTGATGCGGAGCGACAAATACGCAGTTTCTCCGCTGTCACTTCGCCAATAATCCGTGCTGCGAGCCCTGGACCGGGGAAAGGATGCCTCTTCAGAATTCCTTCAGGAATGCGAAGCGTCTTCGCCAACGCCCTGACCTCGTCCTTATACAAATCACGCAACGGCTCCACTAACTTCAAGTTCAACCTTTCGGGCAAAGCACCGACATTATGATGCGATTTTATGCGTGATGCTCTTCCTTTTGATGCTCCTGCCCTCGCACTCTCTATTCTATCTGGATAAATCGTGCCTTGAGCGAGGAATTCCGCTCCTATTTTTCTCGCCTCCTCCTCAAAAACCTCCAAAAAGAGCCTTCCAATCACCTTCCGCTTCTCCTCCGCATCTTTAACGCCACGCAACGCACTCAAAAATCTCTGCGAAGCGTCTACAAACACGAATCGCATACCTGAATTCTCAAGCGATTTCAAAACTTCCTCTCGCTCGCCCTCACGAAGAAGACCGTGGTCAATGAAAATGCAAGTCAGTCGCTCACCAATCGCCTTGTGGACGAGAACCGCTGTCGTGAATGAATCTACGCCCCCGCTCAACGCACAAACTACTCTGCCATCTCCGACCTCTCTGCGAATCTCCTCAACCTTCTTACGCACAAAATCCTCGTCTATTCGCCAATTTCTCTCACAAAAGCAGATTTCAAAAAGAAAATTGCGCAAAATCTCCTTACCTTTTTCGGTGTGATGCACTTCAGGGTGGAATTGCACGCCGTAAATGTTGCTTCTTATGCGGAATGCTGCAACAGGTGTGTTCTCCGTCCAACCAATGACCTCGCCACCGCTTCCTAAATCCTCAATCACATCCTCATGCGACATCCACACTTTTGTTTTTCCTACCTTTCCGTCACCTTCGCCTTCACCACTGCCACCACTGCCACCACTTTCGCTGTCAGCGATGCCTTTGAACAGCCTCTCTTCCTTCTTGAAGAAGAAATCTGCACTGCCGAACTCACCTCTTTCGCCTCTGCGGACACGACCGCCATTCAAGTGGGCAATAAGCTGAGCGCCGTAGCAGATTCCGAGCACGGGAACGCCCAAGTTCAGCACCGCAGAAGAGCATTTCGGAGAATTTTCGTCAAGAACGCTGAATGGGCTGCCCGAAAATATTATTCCCATGATTTTACCCTTCCCTTTCTCACGCTCAACGCCCTTCTTCAGCTCTTCAACAGGGAAATCATAGGGTAAAAGCTCCGCATACACGCCCAACTCTCTGCATCTTCGCACTATTAAATGTGAGTATTGCCCGCCGAAATCTAAAATTACGACCTTATCTCGCTCCTCTACCCCTTCACTTCTGCTTTCCATGCAAACTCACCCGAAAAACGACAGCACCATCTTAATAATTCTGCATAATAATTTAAATCATCCGCTCTGCTGGAGGCAAAGAAAGTTGCGAGTTGAATGTTGAGAGCGTGTGAGAGTGCGTAAGAGGCAGGAGGTAGGGTGGGAGATGCGTTTAAGAGGGAAGGACATAGGCGTTTTAGCGGCTGAAATAAGCGAGTGGATTCGTGAGCAGGTGGAGTCCGCTGGCGCTGAGGGCGTTGTTGTGGGGATGAGCGGTGGTTTAGATTCATCCGTGACTGCGGTTCTGTGCAAGCGGGCATTCCCAGACGCAACACTCGGCTTAATTATGCCATGCGAGAGCGAGCATGAGGATATTGAGCATGCGAGGCTTGTCGCTGCGAAATACGAAATTGAGACGAAGGAGATAGACCTTTCACCTGTGTTTGCACTGCTTTTAAGGACGCTTGAGCCACCGCCTCGTGCATATTCACCGAAAGACATTGCGATTGCGAATTTGAAGCCTCGCTTGAGGATGCTTACTTTATACTATTTTGCGAATAAATTGAACTATTTGGTCGCTGGGACGGGGAATAAGAGCGAGTTAATGGTCGGATACTTCACGAAATACGGCGACGGAGCAGCCGACATACTTCCATTAGGCGATTTATACAAGACAGAAGTGCGACAATTGGCGGAATTTCTCGGAATTCCCGATGAAATATTGAGGAAGAAGCCTTCAGCAGGTCTCTGGAGGGGTCAGACAGACGAATCAGAAATAGGAATGTCTTACGATGAACTTGACAAGATTTTGAAGGCGATAGAATCGTGGAACTTCACGAATTGCGACATGGAAGAAGTGGAGAAGGTGCAAAAAATGATTGAGAGAGCGAAGCATAAGCGAGAAAGACCGCCTGTTTTCAGCGTGAATTCTCACTAATGATGCTTTCACAATCCCTTCCGCTTAATGTTCATCCTCTGATTCCTAATTTCTCATAATTTTTGTGAAAATTTCTCAAATGAATTTGAAAAAGGAGAATGAATTTTGAAGTTTGGACAGGTGAGAGGAAGGAAGACAGAATGCGGAATGGGTATGCGGTAGCAGTAGAAGGTAGAAGGGTAGAAGAAGGGTAGGGGGTGAGAATGGCGGGAGAGAGCGGGACGAGAAGCGGGACGAGAAGAAAAGGAGTCTGCGAGGGAGAAGTTGAGGGATGCGGGGGTGAAGAATGTGCTATGCATGTTCAGCGACCTCAGGGGGATTCTCCAGAGTTTCACGGTTCCTGCGGAGGAATTCACGGAGGGAGACGCATTTGAAGGCATAGGCTTTGACGGCTCTTCAATCAGAGGATTCAAGACGATTGAAATGAGCGACATGGTTTGGGTGCCTGACGCAAGCACCACAAGAGTTATTCCTTGGATTGAAGACCCCATTCAGAAATCAGCAATAATTTTCGGCGACATATACGAGGCATTCGGAGAGCGTGGCGGAGGCGTCATTTCAGAGGTTGACCCTCGTGGTTATGTTGCTCGCAGGGCGATGCTTAAAGCGGAGAAAATGGGCTTCAGAGCGGTATTCGGACCTGAGATTGAGTATTTTGTGTTTGAGAGCATAGACCCCACGAAGCTCGTGTATGACTTGTGGGTGTCCCCTGCGGGTGGGAAGGGAGATTCTTGGGGTCCTCCTCGTGTGGTGCCTTCATCTCCAGAAATCAGACCCGGAGGACTCATCTTGAGACCGAAGGAGGCATATTTCAGGGCGCCACCAGAGGACACGACAAATGAATACAGGAATGAAGTCGCATATTACCTCAGAAAAATGGGCATATATGTCGAATACCACCACCATGAAGTCGCAACTGCTGGGCAGATTGAGCTTAACTACAAGCCTATGGAGTTAATACCATGCGGGGATGCCTTCTACATATACAAATTTGTGGCGAGAAACATCGCAAAGAAGTTCGGATGGGTTGCGACTTTCATGCCGAAGCCTTTGTATTTGGACAATGCCTCTGGGATGCACACGCACATAAGTCTGTGGAGGGGAGAGCCTTTCAAAGGCGAGAATGTGTTTTTTGATGCCGACGATGAGTTCGGATTATCGCAGACCGCAAGATATTTCATAGGCGGGCTGATTGAGCATTCAAAGGCGCTCACCGCTATATGCTGTCCGACAGTGAACAGCTACAAGCGTCTCGTTCCGGGATTTGAGGCGCCAATAAACATCAGCTGGTCGCCACGAAATAGGAGTGCATTGGTGAGAGTTCCCACTTACTTCAAGCGTCCGAAGGCGATGAGATGCGAATATAGAGCGGTTGACCCGAGTTGCAATCCTTATTTGGCGTTCTCTTGCCTGCTCGCTGCCGGTCTTGACGGCATTAAAAAGAAGATAGAGCCTGGAGAGCCGCTGAGGATGGATATGTATGAGCTTTCGCCTACTGAGAAGGAGAAATACGGTATTGGGGAACTGCCTACAACACTGAGAGATGCAATAGACCACCTCACAACGGATGAAGTGCTTCAAGAAACACTCGGAAATCACATCTACGAGGCTTTCGTGAGCCTGAAAATAGACGAATGGAATCAATATTGCCTCTATGTTACACCTTGGGAGATAATGAAGTATCTTGATTATTAGGGCGAGTGTGTGAGCTTTGGGTGTGTGAGGCGGGCGAGATTGTTGAGCTTGGAGAGGAGGAGGTGAAGAAAATGGGAGTGCATCGCATCACGAGTGAGGCAGCGAAGGCTTATGCTGCTCGTGAGCGGGTGCTTGGAAGTGGCATCTCAATCTTAGGGTATGCTGCGGAGAGGGTTGCGGAACTGGAAAAGGAGACGCTTGAGAAGTGCGGGGACGCTGCTGGAAATCTTCTGCCTTACGCTCCCGGCTACGCAGGTAAGCTCATGCTCATCACCGCAAGGCTTTTCTGGGCACTCGCAGGCGTCCCTGAGAAAGAGACGAAAGTCGTTCCGCTGGAGGAATTGGAGAAGGAGCTTGAGGCGTTGAGGAAGGAAGTCGGTGCGGAATAGGTGGTGTGTGAGAGGCGTAGGCGTAGGAAGGGGAGTAGAGCGTGAGAGGCGTGGGAGAGGGAGTAAGGCAAGAAGAGTATGTATGCAAGTTTGAACACATCGAGGCATACGACGCGGGGGATTTCCCGGAGGATATTTCGAGAAAATACGGTGTGCCACTGCGAAAAATCGTGAATCTGAATTCAAACGAGAATCCATATCCGCTGCCGAGAAGCGTTATTCATGCGATATATGAGGCTGCGAAGCACTCCTCACGCTACCCTGACCCGAAATATCCAGAGCTGAAGGAGGCGATTTCTTCGTATATCGGCGTTCCCGCTGAGAACATCGTCTTAGGAACCGGTGCGAATGATATTTTCTCATGCATTTGCAATATTTTAGAGCCTCTTGACAGGGTAGTGATACCGATTCCGACATACACGATGTATGCATTTTATGCGATGATGCGTGATGCATCGCTTAAGTTCATAGAAACTGCGGAGGAGAAATGCTTTGTTCCTTCTTCGGAGGAGATTATTGACGCTGCTGAAGATGCGAAGCTCGTTTTTTTATGCTCTCCGTGCAATCCTACGGGTGCAGTTTTACCGCCTGCTGAGATAAAGAAAATTGTTGAGCATGTGAATGCGATTGTCGTTGTTGACGAGGCTTACGCAGAATTCAGCGGGAAGAGCGTCGTTTCAGATGCGCTTGAGCATGAGAATTTGGTAGTTGTGCGCTCATTCTCAAAATTCTTCGCACTCGCAGGTCTCCGCATCGGCTACGCAGTCGCACCAAAGCAGCTTGCTTCGCTCTTTGAGAAGTTGAGACAGCCTTTCGCAATCTCATCAATCGGAGCGAAAGCAGCGGTTCAAGCGATAAAAGAAGTGGAATATTTCAATAAAATCAGGGATAAAATCGTTGAGGAGCGTGCATATTTATACGAATCGCTGAAGAAAATAAGCTTTTTGAAGCCTTTTCCGTCTGAAGCAAACTTCATTCTCGTGAAATTGAGCATCGCAGCTTCGGAATTGATGGAATCCCTATACAAAAATGGGATAATTATAAGAAATGTGACCGACATGCTGGGCTTAAAAGGGAATTTCGTCAGAATAACCGTTGGAAGAAGGAGCGAGAACAGGAGGCTTGTTGAAGCGCTCAGAAATTTAGAATAAGCAAGGGAAAATGGACGATGATGAAATCGGATGAGGAGATATTGGAAGCGGTTCTGCGTGGAGAGCTGAAGATGCATGAGATTGAGCGAGCAGTCGGCGGAGATGTCCTTCGTGCCGTCGAGTTGAGGCGTGCATTCGTGGAGAAGAAAACGGGAACGCATCTGAAGCATATCGGACATTTCTCATTGAACGCAGAGCGGGCGATGCGAGCAAATATTGAAAATATGATCGGTGCGACGCAAGTTCCGCTTGGTGTCGCAGGACCTCTCAGAGTGAAAGGTCGCTTCGCATCTGGAGAGTTCTTCATCCCGCTTGCGACGACAGAAGGCGCATTAGTCGCATCTGTGAACAGAGGATGCACTGCTATAAACCGCTCTGGCGGTGCTTCTGCGTTTATTGTCGCTGAAGGGATGACTCGTGCTCCCGTTTTCCGTGCGAATTCTGTTGAACATGCGATAAATGCAATCAATTTCATCCGTGAGAACGAGGAAAAGCTGAGAGAGATTGCGGAATCAACATCAAGACACTTGAAATTGAAGGAAATTCAGCCTTTTTTAGTGGGTAGAAATGTCTTTTTGCGTTTTGTCTGTGAGACTGGAGATGCGATGGGCATGAACATGGTAACTATCGCAACAGATGAAGTCTCTTCATTTATTGAAGAGAAAACGGGTTTGAAGTTAGTGGCTGTAAGTGGGAATGTTTGCACCGACAAGAAGCCATCTGCGTTGAATTTCATTTTAGGTCGTGGCAAAACAGTCGTTGCGGAGGTTGTTTTGAGCGAAGAAGTGATTGAGGATGTGCTGAAAACGACGAAAGAGGCGATGTTTGAGGTCGTCATGCGTAAGTGCCTCGTGGGTAGTGCATTCGCATCCTCGCTGGGATTCAACGCACACTTCGCAAACATTATTGCTGCGATTTTCATCGCAACGGGTCAGGACGCTGCGCATGTCGTTGAAGGCTCTCTCGGCGTAACGACCGCTGAAATCGTTGATGGCGGTCTTCACTTCGCAGTTACGCTGCCTTCCCTTTGCGTCGGAACTGTCGGTGGCGGGACTCCGCTTGAAACGCAGCAGGAGGCATTGAAAATGATGGGCGTCGCTGGAGGTGGCACACCTGAAGGCTCAAACGCTCGGAAGTTTGCGGAGATTGTCGCATGTGCGGTTCTCGCAGGCGAGATTTCGCTCACTGCAGCACTCGCAGCTCGCCACTTAACGCAAGCTCACATCCGTTTGAATCGCTAATGCAATACGCCTTCCGCTTCCACCAAGGTGAGAAAGGAAGTTTTAAGTAAGGAGAAAGAAGGGAAAGGGGAAGATAAAAGGTGAAGCGAGGGAAATGGCGACGAGAGGGAAGAGAGCGGTAGAGAGGGCGAAGGCGCTGATGGACAAGACGGAGCGCATAAGAAACATAGGCATAATTGCGCACATTGACCACGGAAAGACGACGCTTACGGACAATCTGCTCGCAGGAGCGGGTGTGATTTCAACAGAATTGGCTGGAAAACAGCTGTTTCACAGACTCTTACTATTTGGAGCAGCAGCGAGGAATCACAATATTCTCCGCAAATGTCTCAATGGTTCACACATACGAGGGCAAAGACTACCTAATTAACCTAATTGACACGCCTGGGCATGTTGATTTCGGAGGAGATGTGACGAGGGCGTTGCGAGCGGTTGACGGTGCGGTCGTTGTCGTGGATGCGGTAGAGGGCGTGATGCCTCAGACGGAGACGGTGTTGCGTCAGGCGATGAAGGAGAATGTGAAGCCAGTGCTTTTCGTGAACAAGGTAGACAGGATGATTAACGAGTTGAAGCTCTCTTTGGAAGAGATGCAAGTGCGTCTCGGCAGAATCATAGACGATGTGAACAAGTTAATAAGGGGAATGAAGCCTGAGAAGTATGATGAGTGGCGTCTTGACGCCTCTGAAGGGAGCGTTGCATTCGGCTCCGCACTCTACAACTGGGCGATAAGCATAGAAACGATGAAACGCACGGGCATCGGCTTCAAAGAAGTTTATGATTTCTGCACGCAAGGTAATATGAAGGATTTGGCGAAGAAATGTCCCGCCTATGTTGCGGTGCTTGACATGGTAATAAAGCATCTTCCTTCACCGATAGAAGCACAAAAGGAGCGAATTCCCGTCATTTGGCGTGGAGATATTGAGAGTGAAATCGGGAAAGCGATGCTTAACTGCGACAGGAACGGAGAAATTGCCTTCATCGTTACACATATTTCAGTAGACCCGCATGCGGGAGAGGTCGCAACAGGTCGCCTTTTCAGCGGAACGCTACGCAAGGGCGTTGAACTCTTCGTTTCCGGCACTTACAAGAAGAACAGGGTGCAGCAAGTCAGCGTTTACATGGGTCCTGAGCGTGTTGAAGTTGAGCAGATTCCCGCAGGGAACATTGCAGCACTCGTCGGCGTGAAGGATGCGGTCGTAGGCACGACGCTCTCTTCCGTTGAGATGACGCCTTTTGAGAGCATCCGACATTACAGCGAGCCTGTCGTTACGGTTGCGGTGGAGGCGAAAAACACGAAAGACTTGCCTCGCCTGATTGAAGTTTTGCGAAAAATCAGCAAGGAAGACCCGATGGTTCGTGTTGAGATAAACGAGGAGACAGGCGAACACCTCATTTCTGGCATGGGAGAACTGCATCTTGAAATCATAACGCACAGAATTCACCACGACGAAGGCGTTCCAATCATAACTTCACCGCCGATTGTCGTTTACCGTGAGACAGTTCAGGGCAAAGCAGGACCTGTTGAGGGCAAATCTCCGAACAGACACAACAGATTCTACTTTGAGGTTGAACCGCTTGAGCCTGAAGTGGTTGAGAAAATCGTAGCGGAAGGCATTAAAATGGAGAAGGACAAGAAAGCGGTCAGGAAGAAACTGCTTGATGCGGGAATGAGCATGGAAGAGGCGAAGAATGTCGTTGATATTGTTGAGGGCAATGTGCTTTTAGACTTGACAAAGGGCATTCAATACCTAAGTGAGACGATGGAACTCGTGATTGAAGGCTTCAGGAATGTGATGGAGAACGGACCGCTCGCAAGAGAGAAGTGTCGTGGCGTGAAAGTGAAGTTAGTAGATGCGAAGTTGCATGAAGATGCCATACACAGAGGACCTGCTCAAGTCATTCCAGCGGTGAAGAATGCGATAAGCGCTGCGATATTGCAGGCGAATCCCATATTTTTGGAGCCTATGCTTGAGATTTTCATCAGCATACCTGAGAACATGCTCGGAAATGTGACGAAGGACTTGCAGGGTCGCAGAGCACGCATCATAGATATGAAAACAGAGGGCGAGTTCGTCACCGTGAAAGCAATCGCACCCGTCGCAGAGATGTTCGGCTTCGC
Source organism: Candidatus Methanophagales archaeon (assembly GCA_024699715.1). GTDB lineage: Archaea > Halobacteriota > Syntropharchaeia > Alkanophagales > Methanospirareceae > Methanospirare > Methanospirare jalkutatii. The sequence goes on along the minus strand of JANPRD010000001.1, from coordinate 38,681 downwards.
ATCTGATATTCGTTCCGCAACAGAAGGAAGAGCAATCTGGAGCACCGAGTTCGCAGGCTACGAAACGCTGCCTCAAAGCATGTTCTACGAGAAAGTCATGGAAGTCAGACGCAGAAAGGGCTTGAAACTTGAGATGCCCCGCCCCGAAGACTTCATATCTTGAGTTTTTTTGTCCCACTCCTCTCTTTCTCTCTCCTTTCCGTGCTTCACTGTGCTTCAAACCTGCCCCCGCAATTAAAATTCTGGAGCGAGTTTTTCCTCAAAGACTCATCCACTAACATTTCATTGCAAAGAGCGTGATGCACAGTTCTCCGTTCCCCTAATTCCCCCGCAATATTTTTTTGCATGAGCTCACGAACCTCCTCGTAGTCTGAAGTCTGTGCGAGAACCCACATTAATTTCACGAGCGCAGTCTCAGGAAGCATGTCTCCGCCCTCAATCACGCCTGCTTTCAGCAAATCTCTGCCCGTGTCGTAGACACGGAGGCATACGCTTCCGAAGAGGCACTGCGAAGTCATCACAACAGGAATTCCGTCCTTCGTGGCACGAGCGATGTGCGGAATCCAATCTGCGGAGACATGCCCCAAGCCCGTTCCCTCAACGACGATGCCCTTGTAGCCATTCTCAACGAAAAAGTCAAAGACTGCGGGGTCTTCACCGGGATAAAACTTAATGAGTGCGCAACGCTCCTCAAGCTTTTCGCAGAGTTCAAGCGGTCTCTCGCCACGCAGCGTCGCATTAAAGAGCTCAACACGCACATTCCTCGGATTCCTGTGGTAGAAAACCCTGCCGATTGGCTCTGCGTTCACTGAAACGAAAGCATATCTTGCGGATGTGTGCATCTTTCGCACTCTTGTGCCACGATGAATATCGCAGAAGTCGTCTGAAGTGCTTCCGTGCATCACAACCGCGACCTCGCCAAGCTCGCTCGTCGCCGCTTTCGTTGCGCAAATCGCATTCATCGCAGCGTCGCTTGAAGGTCTGTCTGCGCTACGCTGAGAGCCTACGAAAACAACTGGGACGGGTGTCTTAAGCATGAAAGAGAGTGCTGCTGCTGAATAGCCCATTGTGTCTGTGCCATGCGTCACGACGACGCCTTCCGCACCTTTCTTAATCTCTTCAAAGACCTCACGAGCGAGCTTACGCCAGAACGCAGGACGCATGTTCTCGCTCAAAATGCTGAAAATGACCTTTCCACGAATGTCTGCAATTTCCGCAAGCTCTGGAATCGCCTCAAGAATGTCCGCTGTTGAGAACTGCGGAGAGACCGCCCCCGTTCGGTAGTCAACCTTTGAGGCAATCGTCCCGCCTGTTGAGAGTATTGAGACCTTTGGAAGCTCTCCTTTCGGTTTGAGCCTCTCCTCAGTGCCCTCGCTCTGCTCTCGCTCGCCGACTTCCTCGCTAACGCTCGCCTCCTCTCTTTCGCTCACTCCTCTTCCTTTGTCTTTGACACCGCCTCTCTCAAGCACCTCAATCTCCGCATTCTCGGTGCGAATGCCGATGTTGTATCCGCTGTCAAGCTTGAGAACAAGGCTCTTCGTGTAGGAAGGCATCACAATGCCCTCGTAGCACACTTCGCCGAAAGCAGTCTTCTTCCGAACACGAACCCTGTCGCCCTCTTGAAATTCCAAGCGGTCTCCCTTGCCTTGCATTCACTTCTCACCTTTAGTATTTTCGCATTTCTCTCTTTCGCTTGAGAACGCCACCCCCTCACTCATTCATTAAAATACAGCCACTCCCTTTTTCCTGTTCAATTCCGCCAAATTCAATCTTTTTCAATAACAAAAATGTTCTCCTCTCGCCTAATAGCAATTTCCACATCCAAAAATTGCCTCACGATATATATATTTGTGCGTAGATGACCTGTTATTTCACGGACTTTGAATGCAGAATGCCCTTCAGCGAGGGCAATGTATGGGATAAGTTGGTCTGCGAGATGCACATCTACGGTAGATGCGGACTCTAATTCGCTCAAAATGAGAGATGCTGCTTCCTCGCCAACGCTCTCCGCAGGCTTCCGAGGCTCGCCTAATGCACTACCGCTCTTGTAGTTATGCCAAAGGGTGATGCCACTGCCGACCGTTTCTCTCGCACCGCCCCCTCTCCTCTTTCCCTTTCCCGCCCTTTCCGTCTTTTCTGCCTCTTCACCAACCGCAACCGCAGTCGCAGCAGCATGCTCACCAGCATCAACTTCAATCGCTGCGTTGTAGCCTCGCTCCCTGAGTTTCTTTTCTGCGGAAGACGCTTGACGAGATGCGACATGCGAAGGCAGACCCCGGCAGTGAGATATGCCTCTCACAAGCACCTCTCCCGCAGCCTCTCCTTCCTCGCTCTCCTCCTCAAGCCTCACAAATCCATTTAATTTACGCACAGGCTTCACACTCACATCAACAACACCACCACCCTTCGGGTAATATCCTCTTTTTAGCAGTGAAATTTGCACCTCACAGCCCATTTCTGCGAGTGCCTTCGCAAATACAAAGCGGTAAAAGTCAATTGGAGGCGACCATTTCACATCTGTTCCACCGATAATTCGCAATTTTGTCTCTCCATCGGCGAACAACGCCACAGGAATGATGCATTGGAGTAGTAAAGTGATGCTTCCCGCAGTCCCAATATCAATTTCGGTTCTCAGCGCTTTCCGACTCTGAGGCACGAATTTCAGGCGTGTGCTTCGCAGTTTCAATCCCTCGGTCTCGGCGTCGGTCATCGCAGCGACCGCTTTCACCGCATTCAAGTGCTGTGCTTGAAGCCCTGGATTCGGGCGGTTCGCCCTTATATTTCGTATTTCAACGGGCTCGCCTGTGATTGCTGAGAGTGCTACCGCCGTCCTTATTATTTGACCGCCTCCCTCCCCGAATGAGCCATCTACCTCAATCATCTCCTTACCATCCCGTCCTTGCGTAAATATGCGTAAATATGCAAAAGTCGCTCCTTACCTTTCACTTTTTTCTCTCGCCCTCACTAATCTCGCCCTCAATCTTCACACGCCTTTTCAAATCCTCTGATAATTTTTGAATATGTGCGTAAATTTCCCTTGCGCATCTCTCGTATGCTCCTAATCCCTTCATGAAAGGGTCATCAATGTCCCAAATAATGAGTTTTTCTGCGGGAACATTGTAATATGAACGCAAGCACTCGCCAACAAACGAGTCTAATGCGACGATGAGGTCAAAATTTTGTAGCGGAACCTCTGTGACATGCTTCGGCTTATGAGAGGATATGTCAACGCCGAACTTTCGCATGACTTCCAACGCTTCTTTTGTTGCACACGCCCCGAATGGTGCGATTCCCGCACTTTCCGCCTCTGCGTTCAGCATTTTTCTTGCGAGACCCGCAGCCATCGGGCTTCTGCATGCGTTCCCCACGCAAACGAATAAAATTCTGGGGACGCCTCCTCCTTCCTCCGCTTCTCTCACTTTCCCTGCTCCCTCTGCGCTCTCTGCCTTCTCCCGCCCAGCATCATTTTGCGATTCCTTCTCCTCGCTCTTCGCCCGCTCTTCTCGCCTCATGACCCCTTTGGGCTTCCCTTAAGCACCCAGCGGTGCGAGCAAGCGTAACTTCACAAGAAGCAAGAAAAAATTTGCGGAGGTGCAGGCTCTCTGGAATTAATAAAAAGCGGAGTCGCTGGGATTTGAACCCAGGTCATCGGGTCCGGAGCCCGATAGGATGTCCATGCTACCCCACGACCCCACTACTCCCTCTCGCCCCTCTTACACTCCGCCTCTGTTTATGCTTTTATTGTATGTGCAGCGGTAGCCTTAAAAATAGCGAAAACTTCGTCTCCCTCTCTCAACCCTAACTCTTCAACCGCATGCGCAGTGACGAGAGCGACAAGCCCGTTCCGCATCCTCACACGGACAAGCGCTCCCATGCTCGTAATCCGCTCAATCTCACAGCGAATCACATTTCTTGCGCTACTGCTTCCGCCGAAGTCTTGAATGCTCTTCGCCAAAATAATGTCTTCAGGGCGGACAAACACATTTACCGCTGTTCCCTCGCCGTATTTTGAGACTGCGAAAATGGTCTCACTTCCGCTGAATGTCGCTGAACCCGCCGAACCTGCCAAACCAGCCGAACCAGCCAAACCCGCCGAAGCAATCTTGATTTCTGCGAGTCCTCCCTTCGTTCCTCACGACGACACCGCTGAAAATGTTCTCAACGCCGACGAATTCCGCAATCTCCGCACTCGCAGGTCTGCTGAAAATCTCACGAGGCGTGCCTATCTGCACGATTCTACCACGCATCATTACCGCTATTCTGTCCGCAAGCATCGCAGCTTCCGTCTGGTCATGCGTGACATGAACCATAGTGATGCCTTTTTCACGGTTTAAACGCCTCAAATCCTCCCTTAATTGCTCCCTTGTCCGCATGTCAAGGGCAGAAAGCGGCTCGTCCAAAAGCAAAATCCTCGGCTCAATCGCTAAAGCACGAGCAATCGCAACCTTTTGCTGCTCCCCTCCGCTGAGCGTCGCAGGTCGCCTCTTCGCTAAATGCTCAATTCCAAGCATTTGGAGCACTTCCTTCACTTTCCTCTCTATTTCCTCTCGCCTCTCTCGCTTCTCTCGCCTCTCTCGCTTGAAACGCCCTCGCTGCCTCGCTCTCAACCCGAATGCGATGTTCTTCTCAACCGTAAGATGCGGGAAAAGCATGTAATCCTGATAAATGAAGCCAATATTCCGCTCTTCAGGCGGAGAAAATGTCATATCTTCACCATCTATTAGAATCTTGCCCTCATCTGGAAAATGAAAGCCCGCAATTAATTCAAGTAATAGCGTCTTTCCCGCACCTGTCGGTCCTAAAATAACAAAATATTCCCCTTTTTTGACTTCTAAAGTGATGTTTTTTATGGAAAATTCCCTCCAACGCTTGCTCACTCCTCGCAGTTCAATCACTCAGGCTGCCACCTCCCCCCTTCTATTTCTTTGAACTGCCCGCTTTTGTGCCGAGCAAACGCAGAAGCACGAAAATGAGCAGGCAGATTGAGATTAAAAGGACTGCGACGGGCATCGCTGCTTTCAAGCCGTAGGATGTGAAACGCTCGTAAATCAGCACAGGAGCGCTTCTCGGGAAAGATGCGAGGACAAGAACAGCGGAGAACTCGCTTATTGCACGACCCCAGCACATTATCGCACCGCTTATGATTGAGGGAGAGGCAAGCGGGAATGTCACTTCAAAGAATGTTCGCAGTTGCGAGGCGCCGAGAGAGCGAGCAACCCATTCTCAAAACGAGGGTCAACCTGCTTGAAGCCCTCCTTCGCAGCATCTACAAAGAGCGGAAAGGAAACGAAAAGCATCGCAACGACGATGCCTGCGAAAGCGTCCTGAAATGCCAGACCTAAGCGCTGAAGGGGGGCGCCTAAAACGCCATAACGCATGAAAACGGCGTAGAGTGCGATTCCTGCGACTATGTGCGGAATCATGAGCGGGACATCCACAATGCCCTCAATGATACTTTTACCGAAAAATTCCTTCCTTGCGAGGAAGTATGCGAGAGGCGTCCCAAAGATGAATGCAATTAGCGTCGCAGTGGAAGCAGCTGAAATGCTTATCCATATCGCCTTAAGCACATTAGCGTCCTTAGCGGCTTCTATTAACGCTGAAATGTCCTTTGCTTGCGTGTAAAACATATTTCCGAGCGCGATGCAGACAAATGCAACGAGGAAAATACCTAAAAATAGAGAAAGAATGAAGATTTTCTCCCTTTTCATTCTCAACGCAAGCGCTGCGAACACGCATTCACCACCTCACATCCTCACATCTTCACTCAGCACTCCTCATTCCTCACTTCTCACTCCTCACGACTGCTGCAACGAAACAAGCGCCCCAAACGCCCTCAACGCCGAGACATTTCCCTCGCCGACAGCAGGCACAATCGGCTCTTGACCACATTCTTCAAGCGTTTTTCGACCTTCTTCGGACAAGACAAACGCAACAAATGAGCGTGCAAGCGAAGGATTCGGTGCATTCTTCGGTATAGTGATGCCATAAATGATGGGTTTTCCTCTTTTTACTTTCCCATCTGCGGTTTTCACGCTCACTTTACCGTAGAAATCAGCATATTCCTCATCGCTCAAGTCTATTTGCGGTGGCAAATCCACAAATTTCAAGTTGTGTTGAACCGCAACACTCCTGTATTCAAAAGCGTAGTCAATTCCGCCTTGCTCAAGCATCGCAACGAGTGCAACAGATTTGTCCCTCACCGCTACTTTGCTCGTGTTCGGCTCCAATTCCGCAGGCACTTCAACAAGAAATCCGTTCTCAGATTCGCTGACCGTAATTGCGGTGTTCTCGCAGACTAAATCGTCAAATATTGAAGCGTCGTTGTAGTAGATTTCTGCGAGTTGCATCGCAATTAACGCTCTGTATCCGCAGGGGTCAAGATTAGGGTTTGAAAATCCGAAAGTTACATCTGGAAGCCGCAAAATTTCATGCCAATTGCTCTCATTTATTGCTGAAGAATGCTTGCTTTTATCCGTGTAAGCGAGAACGAGCTCGTTTCTTGCGAATCTTATGACGAAGTCTGCATGCTCAGGAAACATCATTTGAGGAATGAGCGAGTAGTCTGCGACTGCGAGGACATCCGCTCTCTTGCCGACATCCGTCACTTGGCGAACCGCCTGAACACTTCCCATACTCTCTCGCTGAACATCCACGCCGGGATGCGAGGTCTCAAATTCCTCCTCTATTTCGCTGAAAGGGACTGCGAGGCTGCCTGCGTGGAATACTTTGAGCGTTTGAGGCTGCGCAGGTGGCGAAGGCGGAGAAGGCGGCGAAGCGAAGTAGAATGCGAGAGCAAGAGAAGCAAGGACAACGCATGCGACGCAGAGTGCCAAAATCCACTTCCACTTCCGCTCCATGCCCGCTCACCGATATGCAAGAAAATGTCATTCGGTTAAAAGCTTTTCGGTTGCTGGGCGTGTGTGAGCGCACTCGCAAGCGTTTGTTTAGGATAAAGTAGAATGGAGTGGTAGGGGTGAAGTGAGAGGTGGTGGAGAAGGTGAAGGTTCGGGACATCATGACAAGACCCCTCATTACGGAGGACGAGAACGAAACAGTTGACAAAATAGCGAGGGAAATGGCGGAATTAGGCATAGGAAGTGTTGTAATTACGAGGAAGGGGAGACCTGTTGGCATTATTACGGAGCGGGATATTGCACTACGAGTGATTTTAAAGGACAAGAAGGCGAATGAAGTGCTTGCGAAGGAGATAATGAGCACGCCTTTAATCACAATTGAGCCAGACGCCACCGTTGAGGAAGCGTGTAAGAAGCTCGCTGCGAACAAGATAAAGAGGTTGCCTGTTGTTGAGCGGGACATTCCTCTCGGCATTGTCTCGGTGCGGAATGTGCTTACGATGCTTCCTGAATGCGTCAAGTGGATTTACCCGAAGGTGAAGGTGCTTGCGAGTGGTTGGACGCTTGACAGGCTTGAACGGAAATTGAGCGGTTGTGAGGTATCCCTTAAGGATGTTTGCATAGAAAAATTGAAGGAAGTGCGTGAAGAATTGCAGAAGCTTGCCAGTTATTACACGGAAGATGAGGAATTAATTGAAATTTTCAAGGCAGTTGACGAGCTTTACAACGAATTAGAGCAAAAGGAGCGAGAGGGGAAAGAGGAAAAGGAGGCGAGGTTGGAAGAGATTCGTGAGAAATTTGAGGCTGTTTTGAGGAAGTTCCGCCATGCGACGCTCTGGCGTAAGCAGCATTCAATATCAACGAGCTTCTCAGGCACGCTTTGGTTCACGGACTACGCTGCGGATTTGAGGAAGACGCCTCAGATTCCCGTGAAGAGGATTCCGACAGTGTTTAGAAAGGACGAAGAGGTGTGAACTTTGTGTTTTCCTCTTTCCGTCATGACGCCGACAGCATCAAACTCAAAGAGCAAGCGAAGTGAAGAGGTGCAGGTAAGTGAAGTGTGCAGGTGGCACAGGTGAGCGATAAAAAGAAGGCGGAAAGACATCCCAGAAGAGAAAAATAAGATAAGAGAAGGAGGAAGGGGAAGAGAAGGGATGTGAAAATGAGGTGGAGAGATATTGAGAGGAGGGAGATGCGTATATTGCGTTCTTCATGGATGGAGGACGGTAAATTGGAGCCTTTGCACGAAATAGAAGACAGAGGAGATGCATTCGTTCTGACATTTGACTTGCCGAATGTGCGGAAGGAGGATGTTGAAGTGAAGACGACCGAAGACACGGTTGAAGTTTCTGCGAGGATGCAGCGAGCGGTTTGCTGGGAGCGTTGGGGTTGCGTCCAGCGAAGCGTTTCATTTGAGGCTTTCAAAAAGACGGTGCGACTGCCCGAGAAAGTGAATGCGGAGGAGGCGAAAGCAACACTCAAAAACGGCATCCTTCAAATAATTTTGCCGAAAAAGAAGAAACGAGTGAGCGTGCCCGTCCTCTGAGTGTGCTGCTCTGCTGGCGCTGCTGTTCAGTCTTCTTGGAGCGGTAGTGAAGGATGCTGTGAGGGGGCGTGAAGTGAGATTAAGAAGTGAGATTAAGAAAGGAGAGGGAAGAGAAAGGAGTGTGGTGGTGGTGAAGCATGAAGGGAATAAGTGCGAAGGTGACGAGGGCGTTGCCGACGGGTGCGGTGCTTGAGTGTGCTGACAATACGGGAGCGAAGGTGCTGCAAATAATTGCGGTCATCGGCTACAAGGGGACTCGTCGCAGGTATCCTTCGGCGGGTGTCGGAGATATGGTCGTCGTAACTGTGAAGAAGGGTCGCCCTGAGGTGCGTAAGCAAGTGATGCGTGCTGTAATCATAAGGCAACGGAAGGAATACCGCAGACCTTCAGGCATACGCATAAAATTTGAGGACAACGCTGCTGTGATTGTTGACGACAAGGGAAACCCGAAAGGCTCTGAGATAAGGGGCCCTGTTGCGAGGGAGGCGGTTGAGCGATTCTCTCATATCGCATCTGCCGCCACAATTATTGTTTGAAAATGAGCGGAAAAGAGGCAGAGAAGAGCAAAAGATGGATGAATGGATTCTTTGGATTTCTCGGTTTCTTAGGATTTCAAGCATTTAAACTGCATAATCCCTGGTATTTGTTCTTCTTTTGCTTCTTCTCTTTCTTCTCCCATTTCAAATATCTCCGAGAAGAGCTCAAATATCTTGGTCTGCTCGGTTTAATGGGCTTAATCATTGCAATACTCGGCGTCACAGGGCTAATTGAGGTTTAGTTGAGGTTTAGGAGGTTCGGAGAAAAGGATTTTTAAATTATGAGGAATAAAGAAAGAAGGGGAGCGGGGGTTACCGAGCCAGGTCAAAGGTGGCAGACTCAAGATCTGCTCCCGAAGGGGTTCGCAGGTTCGAATCCTGCCCCCCGCACTTTCCGAACTCACGCTGAATTCCACTGCTCGCAGAGGTGCGAAGGTGAGCGGTAGGCGTTTGATGCGGAAGAGGCATTTGGAGATGCTGCTTGAGCAATTAGAGGACATACCTGCGCCGAATGTGCATATTGAACAATACACAACGCCTGCGAGCCTCGCTGCCGAACTCATATTCTTTGCGTTCCTTAACGGAGATATTGCAGAAAAGACGGTATTTGACTTCGGCTGCGGTAACGGCATTTTGGGCATCGCTGCGAAAATGCTCGGTGCGAAGAGGGTCGTTTGCGTTGATATTGACGAGAATGCTTTGGAAATTGCACGCAGAAATGCACAAAAGTTGGGCGTAGAAGTGGAACTTGTGCATTCAGATGTGAGAGATTTCAACGAGAAAGGGAGATACTGTCGTGATGAATCCGCCTTTTGGCGCTCAAATTGCGAACAGGCATGCGGACAGAGTTTTCGTGGAGCGTGCTTTAGATGTCGCAAATGTCGTTTATTCCATTCATAATGCTCGCAGTGATTTGAGTGCTTTCTTGCCTGAGTGCGTGAGTGTTGAGTGCTATTCCGCCGTTTTTCCGTTGAAGAGGCGCTTCTGGTTCCACAAAAAAGAGAAAAAGGAGATAATGGTGAAAATATGCAGAATGACGAGGCGGAACAGAGAGGCGAAGCAGAGAGAAGAGGCATAGAATAGGCATGAAAAGGGAGGATTTAGGTTAAATGGATGTGAGAGTAGTTCTTGTAGAGCCGAAGAGGGACGAGAATGTTGGTGCTGTTGCGAGAGTAATGAAGAATTTTGGATTTTATTCGCTTTATATTGTCGGCGATTCAGTGGGAGAGAAGGCGTTTTATGTTGCTTACCACGCTGAAGATGTGCTTGAGAAATGCAAATTCGTGAGGACACTTGAGGAGGCGATTGCAGGTTCGCATATTGTCGTTGGAACAACAGCAAAGACGGCTTCTGAGAATAATGTGTTGAGGAATTTCGTTGAGCCAGAGCGGTTAAGAGAGATTGTTGAGGGAAAAAATGGCATTCTGACACTCGTTTTTGGTCGTGAAGACTTCGGTTTGCTTAATGAGGAGTTAAGGAAGTGCGATTTTATTGTGCATATTCCAGCAAATCCAGCATATCCTGTGCTGAATCTCTCTCATGCTGTTGCTGTCGTCCTTTATGAGTTGAGCAAAAGCAGCAGAAAGGGGAAGGGGAATGTTGGGAGTGTTGCTGGTAGTAATGCGGTGAAATTAGCGAGTGTGGAGGAGAAGGAGAAGTTGCTTGCGCACTTCCGAGAGTTTTTGGAGCGAGTGGAGGCTCGTGAGCACAGGGTAGAGCGCACACTTCTCGTCCTCAAACGCATATTCGGCAGAGCGGGAATAACGAGCAGAGAGGTGCGAACTCTTCACGGCATGCTCAGAAAGGCATTAAGAGCGCTGGAAATGCATAAAGAATAGTCTAATATCGGATATAAAAGTCTTTGAACTCGCCCTTGTATTCCTCCCAGTGAACTTCAACTTTCGTGACCTTCGCAGCGGGCGGACCTCTGTGGCAGAAAGCAATCATCTCCTCAACAGCCTCCTTCTCGCCCTCAAAAACCGCCTCCACTCTTTTATCTGGAAGATTTCGCACCCACCCGCACACGCCTCTCGCCTTCGCCTCCTCAAGCGTCGCATACCTGAAGAAAACGCCTTGCACCCTCCCGCTGATGAAAACATGCGCCCTGACCTTCATTCTATTCACTTCAAAAAGCGTGAAAGAAAAGTTTTGCGGAGGAGGTGCGTGTGAGCGTTGGCGGCGAAAAGGCGGGTGGAAGTGAAGGTGGTGCCGAAAGCGTCTCGTGAGGAAGTGATTGAGCGAGGGGAGGGAGAGCCTTTGGTAGTGAAAGTGAAAGAGCCTGCGGAGAGCGGGAAAGCGAACAAGGCGCTGCTTAAGGTGCTTGCGAGACACTTCAACGCAGCAGAAGTCCGCATCGTCGCAGGTGCGAAAAGCAGGCGTAAAATCGTGGAAATTGTCAGTAAGTAATTTCACCACTGCACCTTTAACGCTTAGTTTCTCACTTAACCGACAGTTTTTTAACGCAAAAGCAGCGAGAAATCCTCTCCTAACCGAACGAAGGCGTTCTTCTGCTTGTAGAAATGGATGAGTCTGCGGTAGCATGGGTTGCTTTCAAGCGTTTTAGCATCGCCTACTAATATTAATTTGCGTTTCGCCCTCGTCAGCGAGACATTCAAGCGGCGCAAATCATTCAGAAATCCTATATCCCGCTCTTCGTTGCTCCTCACGAAAGAGACAACGACAACCTCCTTCTCACGACCCTGAAAGCCGTCAACAGATTTTATTTCAAGCGATGCGAAAGGAAGAAGGCGTCTGAGTAGCGAGACTTGGTCATCATAAGGCGAAATGACGCCGATGTCTTCGGGGCGAATGCCAGCATTCAGCAGTATTTTGACGATTTCGCTCACAAGAAACGCCTCTCCTCTGTTTTCCTTTGATGTTGAGCCTTTTCGTGTGCGCTCTTTGAACAAGCCAGCGGTGTCCAAGAAGAGAATCGGCTTACAATCAAGAACAATTTTTGCGAGCGCTTCCTTTTCCTTTGCATTTTGCTTTTTTCCACGCAGCAAGAGAAAATCAGGGGAAAGCAAATCACACAAGCAACGCCTTTTCACGCCTTCTGCCGTTTGAATTTTTCCCTCGTAGAACTCACGGTTCGGAAACGCTGCGATCTCTTCGTTCATTCTGTATTGAACTCGCAACATTGCACGCACTTTATCGCCGTGCATCTCAAGTAATCGCTCAAACATGCTCTTTCTGAGACCTTTTTTTGCTGCTTCTTCGCTCAATACTGTGGGAGGGAGCTGCTTGTGGTCTCCAGCCATAATAAATCGCTCCGCCTTCAAAACGGCAATCAGCGAAGAAGGCTCTGTGGACTGCGTAGCCTCGTCAATAACTGCGACATCAAAGCGAAAATTTGCGAGAATTTCCGAGCCTGCTGTGCTGTTCGTCGCACATATTACATCTGCAGAATTCAAAATGCGTTCAATTGCCCTCTGTTCAAGCGAATGTGCCCTCTCAAATATTTCATCTATCCGCTTTTTCAGCTTTAACCACGCACTCATCTCCCTCAAAACTTGCTTCGGTATGCCTCTTGTCGTTTTTCCTTCCTCCGCAAGTTTCAGAATTGCGTCGTCGCTGAGACCACGACGCCACTTCATCTCAGGCATTAAGAACCGCTTCTGCTTCTCTTTCAGCTCAAACGCCTGCTCTCTCAGATTTTGAGCCTGCTTGAACTCCTCTTCGTGCTGAACGAGAAAGTCTAAGGAACGCTCTCGCAGTGCTGGAACGACCCTTGCGGGATGTCCGACCCTAACGACATTCACGCCCGCTTTAACGAGACCTTCAACGATGTTGTCAACTGCGATATTTGATTCTGCGGTTGCCAAGACCTTCAATCCTCGCCTGACGAGTTGTGCGATTATTTCAACGCAAGTGACTGTTTTTCCCGTGCCTGGCGGTCCGTGAATGAGGAAAAAGTCTTCGGCGGAGAGGCTGCGAAGCACCGCTTCTCGCTGACTCTCGTTCAATCTTTCGTTAAAAAATTCAATCTTCTCAATTTCCGCATTTTCAATTTCCGCAAATTCAGGCGAAGCTTTACCCAAAATAATCGCTTTCTTGCGTTGAGGCAAGTGCTTAAAACGCTTTAAAGCGTCAAGCATTCGTTGAAAAGTGATGTCATTTACGAACAAGTCAATACGCAAGTCCTTTCCGAAGACGAATTTTGGAGGCTTCTCGTCAAATGCGACGGTAATTGAGAACTTTGTCTTCTCTGCGACTGTTCCTGTGGGGTTCTCCCTCGCCCAGAGACTTGTTTTGCTCACAAGCACGACATCGCCGACATCAATCTCGCTCTCTGGCAGCATTTCACCGCTGCGTTGCTTCGTGAATTTGACGAGATGCTTTCCGCCGAGACCGAGACCGAGATATTTTCCACGCATCCGCAAGAAAGCACGACCACGACGCTCTCGCTCCTCTCCGCTCAGCGTGCGCATCTCTTGCTCGTGCATCTTCATTTGTGCCTCTCGCTCACGCTGAACGAGCTTTGAGAAGTGTCTGACATACTCGCTTTCTTCCATCCTCTCTTCGCATTCGCATTTCTCGGAAAGTTAAAAAAGGGCGTTGCCTCAACTATACAAAATGAAAGTGATTTTTGACGATGTCGGCAGTTATCCGCTCCCGGAGGGCATCACTCGTGAGTGGGTTAAGCAAGCATTCAGAGCATACGAGGAGAACAAGCGAAGGATTCAGGAGCTCGTAGGAAACGCAATTCGGCAGAAATTGGATGCTGGTGTTGAACTTCCGAATTATCCGCAGTTCCAAGATATGATTTCGCAGTTCTCAGAACCGATTTTGGACGATTCAAGGACGGAAGAGCCGTTTTTAGTGCGAGAGGAGGAGGCGAAAATTGCGGAATTAGATGCATTAGAGGCGTTTGCAGCGAGATACAAGGAGGAAAAAGGCGAGAAATTACGCATAAGAGTCTGCGTCACAGGACCAATAGAACTCTACTACAGGATATTTCAACCTCCTGTTTACGAGGACATCCTCAAAAATATAGCGAAGTCTGTTCAGAGGTTCGTGAAATGGAGTGTTGAGCATGCTCGCAATTACGAGGTTGCGTGTGTTTGCGTTGACGAGCCTTCGCTCGGTCTTGACCCCAGAATAGAGGAGGAAGGCGTCATTTCTGCGCTTGAAATCGCAACAGAGTTCGCATTTAAGCACCGCATTGACACTCAAATTCACTTGCACTCGCCAATTTTCTACGAAACTGTGTTGAATGTGCGCTCAATATGCGTAATAGGTGTTGAGTCCGCTGCAAATCCATCTTATTTGGACTTAATTGCGAGGGAGCGTCTTGAAGAGGCGGACAAATTCCTGCGAGTAGGCGTTGCAAGGACGGATTTCGCAAGTATGGCTGCGGAATATGACGAAAAGCACAACACTAATGTCTTCAGAGAGGGTGAAGATGCGCTTCGCAAGGTCATAGATGAGTTCAACAGCCCGGAAATTGTGTGTAAGCGCATGAAAAATGCGTTCTCAAAATTCGGCTCTCGCATAAAATATGTCGGTGCGGACTGCGGTCTCAGCTCTTTCCCATCACAAGCACTCGCATTCTCACTGCTGAAGAACATAAGAAGGGGGATTGATGCTTTCTTCGCCCGAATTTAAAAACAAAATCAAAAGTGTTGGTATCCTCTCTCTGCTATTTGTTCTTTTTTACCACTCTTATCTTTCACATAAATCCCTCGCTCTTTCGGCACTACTCGCCCTATAATACTCACCTTCGCCTCACTTTTCAGCATTTCAAGTGTTTTATTGTCCTCAAGGATGCTCGCATCTGCGGTGAATAGCAATTCGTAGTCGCCGCCGAAGTGGAAAACAAGCTCTCTTCGCTCACTCTTTGAGATTTCGCAGGCTTTGAGTGCTTCGCTCACAGGCACGCTCTCCTCCCAAATCTCAAATCCGACGCCGTTCTGCGCTGCGAGCTCTGCGAGTGAGATTGCGAGACCGTCGCTGATGTCAATCATTGCGGTCGCATATCCTGAAGATGCAATTAGCAAGCCCTCTCGGACACGAGGCTCTGGCTGAAACAACGCCCTCTTCGCATACGACGCAAGCGCATCTCGCAGCTTTATCTCGCCTCGCACAACTTTCATTCCGAGAGCAGCGTCTCCAAGCGTGCCTGTCACGCAGACGAAATCGCCGACTTTTGCGCCTTTCCTCCGCAGAGGATGCGTTGCGAAGCCGATGCAAGTGCCTGAAAATGTCATTTCAGCGCTTTTCACGATGTCTCCTCCCACCACAACCGTCTGATATTTCTCGCAACAAGCCGAGATTCCTCGCAGAATTTCATCAAAAAATGATATTTCTGTCCCTTCCGGAAGACCTATTGCAACCGTTAGGAGCAAAGGACGGGCGCCCATCGCCGCAATATCGCTCAAATTCACGGCAACAACGCTCCAACCCATCTGAAATGGTGTGATTCCTTCGGGGAAGTGCGAAGATTTTAAGAGCATGTCTGTCGTTACGAGCATTTTACACGCCTCTCTCGCTTTTCCTTTTCCCGCCTTCTTCCCTTTCACTTCAGTTAGGCACGCTCCCTTTAACGCATCAAAATCCACAACAGCACAGTCGTCAGCACCCGCACCTGCCTCTAAAAAAGGCACTTTCTCCTTAAATCGCTCCCTTATTCGTTCTATTAATCCCCTCTCGCCTACTTCCTCCAATTTCTCGCTCATTTTGTTGCTCTTTCGCCCCTCAAATTTCAAGTTTAGGGGTATATTGTAGGGAACTGAGGCGATTATCGTTGCGTGTGGACGATTTTAATGATGTCATTATTTTTCAGTTCGTATTTCTCGCCGAGCCTTCGCTTCGTTCTCGCATCTATTGCGAAGAGAAAATGCTTTCCGATGTCTGTGTGGACTGCGAATGCGAGGTCTCTTGCGGTGCTTCCACGCTTCAAAAGGAAAGCGTCGGGCAGAATTCTACCTGATGAATCGCTGAACTTGTGTTCATCCTCGACAGGATACACAACGACATACGAAAGCAGGTGAAAGACCGCATGGTTCAGGACTTGCTGGACGCCTGTTCCGCCGTTCTCTCGCATGAACTCACGAATACGCTCAAGCGCTCTCCTCTGTGCAGCGGTGACCTCGCCGACAATTTCAAAGTCCGCATCGCCAGGTAAATACTTCACGATGCCTTTCTCCGCTGCTCTTCGCAGTGCAAGCTCAGCCTCCGCAGAGCAGGGAATTACCGCCGTGCTGCCGTTCTCCGTTCTCTCTCGCTCTTGCTCCTGTTCTCGCTCGCTCTCGCTCACACACTCTCCTTCTCGCTTCCGCCGCATTCACTACTTTCACTGCCCGCCTGCTGCTCACGCTCCCTTCGCCGTATGAAATCCTGAAGCCTGCGGATGTTCTCTTTTGGAGCGATGTCAGCTTTGTTTGCAGCGATGACCATTCGCTTGCTCACCCGCAGTATTTGCGAGGCAATTCTTCGCAGTTCCTCGTCGTCCCAATCCTTGACCTCTTCTGAAACGGCGGAGCGTGAGATTGCGGTTCTCACTTGAGCCTCAGAGACGCCGACGCCTGCGAGCTGCTCCGCAATTAGCCTTGCGACTGGAATGCGCTCAAGCGAAGCTTTACGCAGAATCTTACGCCAGTTCCGCTTCAAAATGCCGAATACCCAAAGAAGAAGTTCCTCCTCAAACGAAATGACATCCTCAACGGGGTCATGCTCTCCGACACCGACGGGATTTCCCTCAGCATCCGTCGCCCCTGCGACATCTACCACTTGAATTATTGCTTCTGCTCTGCGCAAGTCGTCAAGGAACTCGTTCCCCAAGCCACGACCCTCGTGTGCGCCCTTCACGAGTCCTGCAACATCTATTAACTGCACGGGAATGAAACGAGAGCCTTCAACGCAAGAGCCACAGAACTCCCCCGCAGAAAGCCTCGCCCCCTCCCTCACAAGAGGCTCAACACAAGGGCATCTCACACGAACCGCAGCCACTCCTATATTTGGGGAAATTGTCGTGAACGGGTAAGGTGCAACCTCCGCAGGAGCAAGCGTCGCAGCCTTGAAGAATGTGGACTTTCCAACATTCGGCTTACCCGCAATACCAAGCGAAATCATCCCTCTCCGACAGACACTCGGACACTCCGACGACGCTCACGACTGCTTCTGCAATTATTCTTCCACAGAAATCGTTTCAAGCTCGCTGACGATGCTCCAGACAAGCGTCCTCGCATGAGAAGGCATATTCGGGTCGCTCGTAAGCTCTTCCAATTCAGAGATTGCGGATGCCGCTCGCATCGCAATTGAACCCTCACCGTTTAATAATTCATCCTTCAGCGTCTCCGCAGACTTGCGAATGTTGCGAGGCACCGTCACATCGCTGATTATTCGCTCAAGCATCTCCGCACATTTCCTTATCGTGAGCTCCTTGTCCTTCTCTTCCATACTCAATCACCTCCCTCTTTACATCGCACACCTCTCTCCTCGCACGCTCCGCCTCCTTTTAAATAAAGGAAGGATAAGATATAAATAATTGTTGCACACTGCTCCTCCTCGCACATGGCGGAAGGAGATGTCATTTCCAAGCGTCCTGAAGGATTTAGAGGAGGACTTTGAGCGTGAAGGTCGCCTGACAGTTTTCATGCTCGGCGCCACAGATGTCGGTAAGACATTCACCGCAGTTAGAATTGCGAATGCGTTCTTGCAGAGGAGCGAGAGGGTTGCGGTCGTTGACGCTGACATCGGTCAGAGCGACATCGGACCGCCTTGCTGCGTCGGCGTTGGCGTTTTGCATCGTGAAATTCGTTCTTTGCGAGAAGTTCCGCCTCACAGCTTATTCTTCGTCGGAAGCACATCTCCAAACGGTTGCATGCGAGAGAGCATTCTCGGAACCGTCGCAGGCGTCAGGAAGGCGAGAGAACTTGCAGATGTCGTTATCGTGGATTCAACAGGCTGGGTCTTCGGCAATAAGGCGAAAATGTTCAAACTCCTTGAAATCGGTGCGGTAGAGCCGTCCTCTGTGCTTGCGATTGAGCGAGAAGAGGGCGAACTTCAGCACATCCTTTCTTTGCTGCCCGAATACACAGATGCTCGCATATGCATATTGCGTGCCTCTGCGGAAGCAAAAAGGAAGTGCAAGCCCCTGCGACGAAGATTGCGAGAAGAAGCGTTCAACAGATACTTCAGAAATGCGAGGAACAGACGCTTTGACATCTCGCTTTTTGAGCGTTCTGGCTGTCTGCCCGTTGTTGAAGAAGGCTCTCTTCTGGGTCTCTTCACTGCATCTCAAGAAGAAGAGGCGCTTGGCATCGGCATACTCAGAAAAATTGACGAAAAGCGTGGCTCTGCTGTCGTGCTGACGCCTGTTGAGCCTCGTGCCGTGAAACGAATAAAGGTCGGAAAGGTCAAACTCTGGCGTTCAAAGGGTCGCCTTCGTGAAGTTTTCAGTGTTCCTTTTGCACCCGCACTTCCGCCCCGAGATTATTTGCGTTAGAGAAGCAGACGGCGCCACGAATGCCCTTCTCCTCAAGAAATCCTCTCACCGCTTCCGCAAGTTTCTCCGCCTCGCTCCTTCCCTGAACGACAGCGAAAGTCGTAGGACCGAAAGAGGACATTCCGTAGCCGAGAGCTTCATGCTTCTCGTAAAAAGCGAAGAGCTCTCTGACGATTTTGTGTTGTAGTGCGACCTCCAAACGCTTGAATCCGAGATGTTGAAGCATCGTCAGCGAAGACGCAAATGTCTCAATGTCCCGCTCAAGAACCGCAGGTAGAATCCTCATAAGAATAATCCTGCAGATTTCAGCGACATCCTCGCCACGAATTGGGCAATACTTCTGGAAAATTTCAACTTCTTCAGTGCCGTGAGCGCCCCTTCGCACCGCAGGCGTCGCAAGAACAAAAAACCAGTCCTCAGGTAGCGGATGCTGAAAAAGAACAGGTGGGGGCGGCACCCTCGACGCAGAAGAGGGCAGAAAACTCGTTTTCACGCTCTCACCACCTCGCTCTCTTGCGGCACGCTCCGTCTGAACGGATGCCCGCCGTCAAGAATGAATCCGCCTTTTTCAAAAGCAGCGACGCCGATGCCTGAAGTTCCACCCCTGCGAACAATCCTTGCGAGCTCCCTCGTGCTTACTTCAAGACCTTCAAGGACTGCGACGCCACGAGCAATACTCAAAGCGAGTTGCGTTTTTGAGCCTAAGCCGACATGCGAGGGCAAACGACGGAGAATTCGCACACTGTAATTTCTTTTCAAGCCCAATTTTTTCAAACGCTCTAAAATTTGTGCAACTTCAGGAGAAGGAGGCGGCACCTGCCTCTCTCCCACGCTCTCAATTTCAATTTCCGAATAAGGCTCGTTCAACGCAACGCCGATTCCACCGTCAACCCTGCCAAGAGAGCCATTTAGGTCAATTAACGAGAAATGCAACCTGCTCGGCGCCTTAACTCGCACCTTAGCGACACCGTCCCCTCTCGTTTCCGCTCTGCTTTCTTCCTGCGTCATCAAAATATTTTGACTTCAAAATGAAATAAGAGATGGCAAGACCTGCAGCGAATCCTGCGAATGTAAAAAATGAGGAGAAAGCAAAGAGGAAAACATCACTATCAAAGCGTTTTCCGACGGTAAATCCGAGAAATAAGCCAACAAAAGTGAGCGAAGAAATGAGAACGGCATAAGGAATAGCGTGAAGATATATGTATGTTTTTCGCTTCATTTTTCCACCGATGTTCATTTTATCTTTGTGCATGTTGCTCCTCCTCCAGCTGCAGATGCAGTCCCTACTAACGCAAGAAACGGGAGAGAAAACATGAGTATGGGCAGTATTCCCCCTTTCTCACCTTTATCTTCACCTCTTGCCATCAAGTCCAGAAAATTCACAATATAAAATTTATGATTTTGGCACTTGTGACACCTATACATGCATATATGAAAGAAAAATAGAGGGGAAAAATGAAATTAAACAAAGAGTGTAAAGTTGGTAGATGCCTATGCTATCTTTGTCCAGAGCATGAAAGCGATGAGCAGGCCGTATATGGCGAGAGCTTCAGCGAGAGCAACAAATATCAAAACACGACCGAACACCTCTGGCTTCTCTGCTGTCGCACCTGTCGCCGCCGTTCCCGTTGAGGCGATTGCCATTCCCGCAGCGAGAGCCGAGCCTGCCATCGCAATTCCTGCTGCGATTGCTATCCATCCGTTCGCAGTAGCCGCCGCTTCTTCCGCACCCTCTTCCGCTACTACCGTTGAGGCAGCAGTGAGGAGTGCAAGAAGCGAAAGAGCCAGCACAGCAGCAAAAACCCTCTTCCTCACTCGCATCACCCCTTCCCGCATATTCTTAAACTCTATTTAAAGAATAGCGTTTTTCATGCTGCTGCGTGGTAAACTAAAGGATGGTGCTTGTTGTAGCGGTAGGCTCTGAGAATCCCGTGAAGGTCGCAGCCGTTAGAGCGGTATTCTCACGCATTTTCAGTGCTGTGAATGTTTTTGCTGTGAAAGTCAATTCTGGCGTTCCTCCGCAGCCTTTCAACGAGGATACTGTGAGAGGTGCGGTGAACAGGGCGAAAGAGGCTTTGAGGCGTTGCCCTGCGGATTTCGGCGTCGGAATAGAGGCGGGTCTTTTCAGCATGCCGAAAGCAAAATTCCTCAGAACAGGTTTCGTGGATGTGCAGTGGTGTGCAATCGCCGACAGCGAGGGGAGAATTTCGCTCGGCTGCGGTCCCGGATTTGAGCATCCTCCTGCGGTGATTGAGCGGGTTCTTCGTGAAGGAGTGGAGATTGAGCGGGCTTTTGAGGCTCTCACGGGCGAGAAAAATATAGGAGAGAAGGCGGGTGCAGTCGGATTTCTGAGCAAGAACCTCACGAACCGCAGGGAAATCACGGAAATGTGCGTCCTCATGGCTCTAATCCCTATGCTCAACAAACAGTGGTATTTCAAATGAAAAAGTATCTCAGGTGCAGAGAGCAGTGAGAGAGAGGCGTGGTGACCTCATTCTAACACTTTGGCATTATTCATGGAGGTTCACATTTCCTCTATCTGAACTTACCCGGAGGCTCTTTCTTACGGACATCGGCTCAGAGAAGGCTTCTACCGCACCGCCCCACGCTCAGCGAGCAATGAAGATTTGTATCATGCAGCAACTCCCTCTGAAAAATTTCCTTTCATTAGTATTTCTTTTGGCACAATATTACACATCGTCACCAGAAATGCCCGCTTTTTCGGGAAATTTAAAATCCCCGCAATAACTGAGCGAGAGTAAAAATGGATGAAAAGAAAGAGGAGCAAAAAGAGGCGGGAGGGTGGAGGAGTGGATTGCACAATTTGAGTGCGAAGGTGGTCGCACTTTGGCAACTTACTCGCCTTGAACACGGCATAATGTATGGCGTCGGCGTCGTTCTCGGCGTCATTCTTTCTGCTGATGATGCTCGCACACTAACGCTTCTCGCAGACACTCGCATCCTTCTCGGTGCGCTCGTTGCACTCCTCGTTGAGGCGGGTTCTTTCGCCCTGAACGACTACTGCGATTTTGAGGTTGACATTCTGAACCGCAGGACTGACAGACCGCTTGTGCGAGGAGCATTAAAAAGGAGTTCGGCACTCGCAGTTTCGGTCGTTGCACTCGCTCTCGGTGTCGCACTCGCCTCGCTTTTGAACGCAGCAGCATTCGCATTCGCCTCCGCTCTCGCATTTCTCGGCATCGCTTACGACTTGAAGCTCAAAGAAACGGGCATCGCAGGAAACATTTACATCGCATTCACGATGTCTGCGCCCTTCGTTTTCGGCGGTCTGCTCGTTGGACGCTTGAGCCTCGCAACAATTCTCGCCGCTGCACTCGCATTCTTCGCAGGCTTCGGCAGAGAGGTAATGAAGGGAATTCAGGACTTTGAGGGCGACGCTGCTCGCAACATCAGAAGTATTGCCCGCCACTACGGCGTGAAAAGTGCGATAAAGGTCTCTGTTGCTTTTTATTCCCTCGCTGTTGCACTCAGCATTCTTCCACTTGCACTCAAAAATTCTCTCCTGTTCCTTAATCCAGCATATTTCATCCCTATTTCTGTTGCAGATGCCCTTTTCTTGCATGTTTGTGTGCGTTTGTATGCGATTCATGGCAGAATGCATGCGAATGAGGGGCAAATGTGGCGTCTTGAGTTGGAGAGCTGTCGTAAGGAGACGCTTCTCGCTCTCGCCTTCGGTCTTCTCGCATTCCTCTGTGCTTTTTTGTGGGGAGGTTTAGGATGAGAGATGCGTAGCGCAGGGAAGAGAGTTGCTATTGGAGGGACATTTGACCCGCTCCACGAAGGGCATAAGAAGCTGCTTGAGAAGGCTTACGAGTTGAGCGGAAGCGATGGTAGAATTGTCGTCGGCATCACATCTGACGATTTTGCTCGCAAGAACAGGGAGCGTGTCGTCCTCTCATTCAGGGCGAGGGCGGAAAACCTTCGGCAGTTCATGCGTAAGAGGTTCGGTGTTGATGTTGAAATTGTTGAATTGAACGACAGATATGGGACTACGCTTGAAGAAGATTTTGATTTCATTGTGATTTCGCCTGAAACTTACGAAGTTGCCGTAAAGATAAATGAATTGAGGGCGAAAAAGGGAAAGAAGCCGATAGAAATAGTGTGCGTTCCGCATGTGAAGGCTGAAGATGGCAAATTAATTTCGTCAACAAGGATAAAAAGAGGGGAAATTGACAAGCACGGCAGGTTATTATAATTGTAGAACCATTCTCACGCTCACTCTTCATTTCCGCTCACCCTTCATTTCTATTCTATCCTCCTTCTCCTTTCACTGCTCGCACAACACACTCACACATGCTCACACACGCAACAACACACGCATAATAATCAGTCCTCATACTGTGAGCTTCATTTCAAATTTCCTGAGCCGATGAGGTGCCATCTTGCACCAATTCTTCGGCTGATTGCGAGAGTGTCGCCCACTTCCGCACACACAGGTCTGCTCAATCTCGCCTCAACGGTGTCTTTTGAGGCATGTTCAACGACGCCGAGCGTGGTAGCGGTGCCGACGCTGAGCATGAGCATCTCACCCGTTTTAATGGGTTCAACACGCATCTTCTCCGATATTCCGACGACTCGCTCAAGCAGTTGAACCTCAAAATTAATGCGATGAAGCGTCGGTGGTAGCGTGTCTGGCTTACCGACGAGTTGCCCAATTAATGCATCTCCCTTCGTCAGCGCAGGGTCCAACTTAGTGCCGATTCCGACTAATCCTCCGGGTGTTGCCTCTTTCACTTGCTTCCCCGCTGTCATTATTGAAGTGATTTCGGTGAGTAGTGGCGTCCACTCGCCCGCCTTCTTTGCACTTTTCCTCACAAGAATGCCCGGTCTTATCTCAATTTCATCGCCAACTTTGAATTTTCCCTGAATGACAGAGCCTCCAATCACGCCACCTCGCAGGTTTCTGATGGGAGTCCCGGGCTTATTCACATCAAAAGAGCGAGCGACGAACATGCGAGGCGTCTTGCTCAAATCTCGCTCAGGCGTTGGTATGTTTTCCTCAATCGCTTGAATAAGAGCATCTATATTTATGTTTCTTTGTGCTGAAATTGGGATAATTGGTGCGTTCTCTGCGATTGTTCCCTCAACAAAATCGCAAATCTGCTCATAGTTTGAGAGGGCTTGCTCCTTCGTTACGATGTCAATCTTGTTTTGAGCGATTACTATGTTCTTAATGCCACGCATCTGGAGGGCGATTAAATGCTCTTCCGTTTGAGGTTGCGGACAAGGCTCTGATGCTGCGATGAGCAGGACAGCACCGTCCATGATTGCTGCGCCGCTTAGCATAACTGCCATGAGCGTTTCATGCCCGGGCGAGTCAACGAAGGAAACGGTGCGAAGGACATTTGTGAGTGAGTGGCAGTGCTCGCACTTCTCACGCACGGTGAAGCATTCAGGTGGCTCGCAGTTCGGACATCTTCGGAATGTCGCATCTGCGTAGCCTAAGCGGATGGAAATGCCTCGCTTAATCTCCTCGCTGTGCCTGTCCGTCCAGACACCTGAGAGAGCTTTGACGAGTGTCGTCTTGCCGTGGTCAACATGACCTACCATGCCGATGTTCAACTCGGGAATGCCTTCTGCCTCCGCCGTTTTCATCACCTTTTCCTTTCCTCTTTCTCCTTGCCTTCTTGCCTCCTCTTATATCAAACACAGCCCTCCTCCGCTTCAGCTTTTCTTCTTTCTTTTCTCCTCTGTCCTCCTCTACTCGACCTTTCGGAAAGCCCTAATTTCCCTTTTCGCATCCCTCGCTTTCATACCAATTCCAAACCGAGCGGAGAGCATCCCTCAACATCTCCGCCACATTCCTTGCGTTGCCACTGCTCTTTCCTTCCTTCCGCTCCTGCTCGCTTCCTCCGCCTTTTCTGCCCCTTTCTTGCTTCGGTCTGTCCCTGTGGCCGCTCGCACCTCTTTTTCTGCAGTGTGCGTGTCTCGCAGTCTCTTCCTCCTCAATTTCCCGCCAGGACTTGAGTTGCAAGCACTTCGCAACGAGCACACGCTCATCTCGCTCGTCAATGTCAATACTTCCTCCTGCGCAGTAGAAAGCCTTTACGAGCGGTCTCGCAATGTCTGCGATGTATTCGTAAGCGCTGAAACCCTCAAGATATTTCTGCATTCTGCACCGCTCAACATTTCCGAGTGAGATTTTCGGCGCTCCTTTACGCTTAATGCTCCGAATAAGACCCAGTGCGGTCTCCGTCTCCAAATCCCGCAACTCATCGCAGAGATATTCTACGAGACGCCTGACGAACTCCGCATTCACCGCCTCCAAATCAAAATTTGACGCCTTCAAAACGACAACTGTGTGCTCTCCGGAGATTTCGTTGCGTTGTGGCGTGATGTGCGCTGGAAGGAAGCCGTTGCGGAGCCAGAAGCGAAGCAGCTCAGGAGAGACGCCGAAGCCAGCGCCGACCCAGTCAAAAGAAGAAGCCCATTTCAGCAGCTCTCTGAGTGCAAAACTCCCAATGCCTCGCCGCATCAAAGCGGGGTGCGTTGCAATTCTCACGATGCGAACACCCTTCAACTTCGGAAAATCCTCCATCCAGTAGTGCTTAAGCATCAAATCGGGAATCATTTGACCTCTTGGCTTGAATCCGCTCTTCATTTTCTCTATCATTTCCGAAGAAAGACCTCCTTCAACCGCAATATGCAACGAACATATTGTTTTGCCGTTCACGCTGACACGAAAAGCGAAATGGTTCGGCATATCCAAGAGAATTGCGACATCAGAAGGGCGATTTCGGTAGTGAGCAAGCACATAAATGCCGAAGAATTCACGCAAAATCCGCTCAGAAATGGCATCCTTATCCAGCTGCTCAAATTTCATTTCGCCCGAAGAAACCGCACGAATGTCCTCATCGCTCAACTCTGCGGGCTTCGCATCCAAAAGAAGCACATCGTTCAGCCATTTCTCTATCGGGTCGCCTTTGCCGTAACGAATAGGCTCTTCCATGTGCATTCTCTCCAATTCCACATCCGCATCCGCCTCAAGATACTTCAAAAATCTGACTGAAAAGCCTCTACCGGCGCCTTCGTAGCCGTGAATTGTTGATGAGAATATTGTATAAGTGCTTCCTTCTGTTATTTTTCTGAGGACGGAAACATCAATAGCAGCGGCTTCATCCACAATAATGATGTCTGCAAGCTCTTTCTCAACCAATGCACGCCTCGGAATCACATATTCCACACGAGCATATTTCGTGCTTACGACGGTTGTGAGACCTTCTGCGGTCTCTTTGCTCTTGAATTTCCGCATTCCTTGGCGAATTAGTGCTTTACGAAGGAAAACGAAGAAGGTTTGCACCGCAGCAGGAGAAGGAGCAACAAGAATTATCCGCACAGGTCGCTTAAGCACCGCATACATCCTTGAAATCAGAAAAGGCGTGACGATGCCAAGCACCGCTGTCTTGCCACGACCCCTGTCTGCTGTGAGAATAACTGCCTTACGAGCCTTCTTCCGCTCAAAAAATCGCTCCATCAGACGAAGAAATTCAACTTGGTCCTGCGTCGCACATAACTTATACAATTTCTTCTTTATCTTTCGCTCTTCAGGTATTTTTATTTCCACTTTTGGCGCCTCTAATGCCTCGGATATACCCTTTTCTGCCTCCGATGCATCCTTTTCTGCCCCCTCTCTTCCAAACTCATATCTCTTCACCAATTTTTTCTCATCAAAATCGTAAATAATGATGCCTTCTGCTGCGAGTGTTCGTTTAGCGAACCTGCGGTAGAATCTCGGAACGACTTGCGAGAGGCTGAAAGGCTCGCTCACAAGCTCTTCGTGCCATTTTCCTCGCAAACTGCTCCAAGCGTCAAGAGGCGGTGCAACCGCAAGAATCATGCCGCCCGCTGCAATCGTCTCAACGATGATTCCGAGGTCGTTCGGGTGGAAGCCTTCCGTGAGGTCAAGAATGAGAGATGCGTATGTCTCGCCGAGCAATCGTTCTGAATCTGCGAAATGCACAAATTTACCCTTGAAATATGCGGAAGCGATGTCTAAAAATTTCGTTCTCCCAACAATTAAAAGTTCTTTATTCTCTTTCTTATTCTCCTTCTTCTCCTTTTCTTCTGATTTTTCAGCCCCTTCTGACTTTTTCTCTCCCTCTTCTTTCTCCCTTCCCCTCACCTCTTCCTCAAACTTCTCAACAATTTTCTCATACTTTTTGTATAATTTCTCCGCCAACTTCATCACATCGCTCTCAAGATGCGAAGTGCAGAGCATAAGCATGAATCTGTGTCTGTTTTTCAACGCATTCTTCGCCGCTCGCTCCAACTCCGCACTCAATTCCCTGCTCAATCTCATTTTCTCATTTCTTCTGCAAAAAGCCCTAAAAAATATGTGGTCGCAGGAAAGCGGGGAGGAAGAGCGTGAGAGAGTAGTGAATTCGCTGGCGTCTTTTTCTATTTAAGTAGTATGGGGATGAGAATAGCCAATAAACTCGCCCATGTTCCAAGAATCATTCCTATCGTCCACTTGAAATTGCTCTCTATCCTTCTGTTTGTCTCATCTATTCTCTTATTCATTTCGTCTATTCTATCATTTGTCTCCTCTACTCTCCCACTTATTTCATCTACTCTCCTATCTATTTCATCATTCTCCCACCTATCTCACTATTCTCTTATCTATTCGTCTATTCGCTTATGTATCCGCTCTATTTCCCCACGCAAACTCGCTATATCGCCATGTAACCCGCCCACCTCACGATGTATTCTCAATATGCCGAGAACAAGGCAATCCTCCGTCGTTATTTTCCGCTCCTCCACTATTCTTTCAATGCGAGCCTTCCTGTCTTGCTCCAATAACTGAAATACTATCTCCTCTTCTTGCATATACTACAAATGGAACAAAATATTTAAAATTCCCTCTTCACCTTAGCAGATGTTTATTCACTCTCCTGTCCATGGTACGAAAGTTAGCCGCATAGCTGGGCTCCCTCTACGACCCGAAGACGCAGGAGCTGCTGAGCGAAGCAAGGAGATAACAGCAGCTAACACTGGGGAGCTTCCAATGTGCTTCGAGCGCAATCCCATCAATTAACTCGTTCTTTAAGTTCATCAATGAGTCTTATGCACTGGTTCCAGCGTCTGTCAAATTCTCTTCTTGGAAGATGCCTCTCAAAGAAGTGTTCGTGGAGCTCTCCTCCAAAGGTTAATAAATCGGAAAACTTTTCTCTAAACGCTTCCTCCACATTCTCTTCCACGAATTTATGAAGTTTTCCCCTTCCCCAATGCGCTACGAACACTCCCTTCTTGCAACTATATACTTTCACCAGTGCGGTGATTGCACCCCAGAGCTTCTCAGCTGCCTGCACATCGTCACCCTCTTCCTTCAATCTTCTCGCCCCCTCGTAGTATTTGCTGAATAAGTCGGCGTATACCTTCTCTCTCTCAACGGGATCCTTATCAATATTCGCAAGCTCCTCTTTTACATCATCTTTGTCCCATCCCGTAGCCTCACAGAGTTCCTTCAAATTCCACTCGTCTCTCCTGTCGAAAGGCTCCTTCCTCAACAATTTATCACGAAGCTCCACAATCTCCGGATATTCCTTTTTTAGCTCGTCCATGTGAGGCGGAGGAGCAAGTAGTGTCAAGTTCTGCTCTCCAATCACCACTCCTCTTGCAATCTCAAGTGTTTCTATACCGATAGCCGGTCCAGTTTCGTATGCTCGTGATGCCTCTATCTCAGCTCTAATTTCCACATCATACCTGGGATAGCCATCTCTTAGGAACAATTTTGTCTCAGCAGTTGCGCTTACAGCTTGTAGATTATAGATTGTAATCATTCTTTTACCCCTCCTCAACTCTTTTTATCTGCTCATTGAGCGCATCCCTTAACCTTTTAGCAACCGAGTAGGGGAGAAAAATACGCACGTCAGGTCTTAGCTCCCCTCTGTGTCCAATTATCCGTCCATCTTCTTTTCCTACGAGTGATAACACCGGCTTCAGGAACTCAACGATTACAATGTTCTCTTTCCCAACTGTCACTACGGCACCTACAGCAAACCTCTCCACAAATGAATCCGTCGTCTCAATCACTTTTTCCCCTTTGTTCCCTTCTCTTCCTCCCTTCTCCTCAGGCATCACAATCACGCCCCCAATCTTTCTAAGGTTCTGATACATGTAAAACTTACGAACAAGTCAAACTAGAAATCATTCTCTTTGTGCGAGCAGACGCACTTTCGGAACTACGATCCGTACTGCAGTGAGGAAATTAAAAGTGGTATTCAGCTATCAGAAAGGTACTTTCGCATTCATCTGAAGAGAAGCAAGCATTAGCAGCCTACAGAGCGGAAGTAAGCAAGGCGTTAAGATGGATTGGAGGTGTGGATTACGCTGCAAGATTGCTTCTGCTTGCTTATATTGGGTATATTTTGAGTATGGTAATGGGCATGTCAATTATTTAATGTGTTTTCTCTTCCTTACTAACTCACATGCGATTCCTAAAGAAATTTTTCTTTCATTTTTTAAATTAGAAGTATAGGCGAGTGTGAGATGGTTAAAGTGGAGCGAGTGAGAGGCACACGGGATTTCTTGCCTGCTGAGATGAAGAAGAGGCGAGAGATGGAGCGGATAATGCGGGAAGTCGCAATAAAATGGGGCTACGAGGAGGTTCAAACACCTACTTTTGAGCATGCTGAGCTTTTCACGCTGAAATCGGGCGAAGAGATTTTGAAGGAGATGTATGAATTTGTCGACAAGGGGGGCAGACATCTCGCCCTGCGACCTGAACTCACCGCTCCAGTCATCAGAATGTTCGTGAATGAGCTTAAGATGGCTCGTAAGCCGCTACGCTTCTTCTACTTCGGGAACTGCTTCCGCTACGAAGAGCCTCAGAGGGCAAGATACCGAGAGTTCTGGCAGTTCGGCGCTGAAATCATCGGAGCGGACAGCCCAGAAGCTCAAGCGGAAATCATCGCTCTCGCACACGAAATTCTGAATGCTCTGCATATAAAAGGCTCAATTGAGATAGGTCATGTCGGAATATTGAGGGATTTCCTTGCGAAATTGAGCGAAGAATCCGGTGTAAGCCTCAATGAAGATGAAAAGAACAGGATAATGAGGCTCATAGACAAGGGAGCGAAGGAGCAAATAGAGGAATTTATGCGTGCTAAAGGGTTTAAAGATGATGCTATTGCGGATTTGTTCGGAATGGTCAGTTTGAGAGGCGAGGACGCTCTGAAAGAAGCAAGAGAGATGCTCCGCAGTGGCGACGGCGAGAACGGAGAGAATAGCAGAGGAACTGCTTTAGATAAGTTGCGAGAATTGGAAGCGGTTGCGGAACTGCTTTCTGAGGGCTACGGGACGCCGTTCACGCTGAATCTCGGAATTGCTCGTGGTCTCGACTACTACACGGGCTTGGTCTTTGAGATTTACGCAGAGGCGGAGAAACTTGGAGCGCAGCGTCAGATTTGCGGTGGCGGTTCTTACAGGATTGCCCACCTCTTCGGCGGAGAGGACACGCCTTCAACGGGCTTCGCCTTCGGATTTGACCGCTTGTCTGAGATTTTCCCGTTTGAAGCACCTTCGGATTTGAAGGTCGTCGTTGTGCCTGTTTTGAGAAAAGCGGATGCGGGTCTCCGTAGGGATTTGCAGATAGCCGCGCTCAAAACTGCTCGCATCCTCCGCTCGCACTTCGTCACGCTCACAGATGTTCTCGGAAGGAATCTCAGCGCACAACTCGCATACGCAGACGCAATCGGCGCATCTTTTGCGGTCATCATCGGTGAGCGAGAGTTAAAAGAAGGAAGAGTCACGCTGCGAAACTTACGCACAGGTGAGCAAGAAAGCGTGAGCGTGGAAGAATGTGTGAGAAAAATTAAGGAGCAGGAGTGCAGCAAGGAAGGGTGAGTGAAATGTGCGGAATTGTCGGCATCGCCCTTGAGGATGTTTCGGCGAGAGCTGCAATCCCTATTTTCTACGCCCTCTACTCGCTTCAGCACCGCGGTCAAGAATCAGCGGGCATCGCAACCGTTAGCGGAACTGCGGGTGCGGGAAGCGTCGGAGGAAGCGGGGAAATACATCTGGAGCGTGGCATGGGACTTGTGAGCGAGGTCTTCCGAGAGAACCTCTCAAAATTGAAAGGAAACATCGGCATTGGGCATGTTCGCTACTCAACAACAGGTGCTTCAACACTGAAAAATGCAGAACCGCTTGTCGTTGACTACCGAGATGGCAGAATTGCAATCGCCCATAATGGAAATATTGTAAATGCATCGCAACTTAGAAATGAATTGAAGAAAGAAGGGAGGATTTTTCACTCTGAAACCGACACTGAAGTCCTCGCTCACATATTCGTGAAAGGATTAATGAAGCATAATGACCCCATCTCTGCGTTAGAAGAAGTGATGCGTAGAGTTATTGGCTCTTATTCGCTGACGATGCTTGTGAATGACACGCTTATCGCTGTGAGAGACCCCGTAGGGTTCAGACCACTCTGCATGGGTTTCATTGAAGGGGAGAAAGATGCGAATGGAGTCATTTTTGCTTCAGAAAGCACCGCAATTGATACTCTTGGAGGCATCACACTGCGAGATGTTCGTCCTGGTGAGGTCATAATTGTGCGAGAAGGGTGTGAATATGAGAGTTTTCAATTCTGCAAAGCCACGAACAAGGCACACTGCGTCTTTGAATACATATACTTTGCCCGTCCAGATTCCGTGCTTGATGGCAGATTAGTTTACGATGTTCGTTTGAAAATAGGAGAGAGACTTGCGGAAGAGCATCCTGTTGATGCTGATATTGTATCTCCCATACCAGATTCTGGCGTTACATTCGCAATAGGATACGCAAAACGCTCATCAATTGATTACATTGAGGCGTTTATAAAGAACAGATATGTTGGTCGCACATTCATTATGCCCGAAAGAGAGGCTCGTGAGACAGCAGTTCGCCTTAAATTGAATGTAGTTCGTGAGAATGTCGCATCCAAAAGGGTGATTTTAGTCGACGACAGCATCGTCAGAGGCACGACATCAAAACGCATCGTTGAGCGTGTCCGCCGTGCAGGTGCGAAGGAAGTGCATCTGCGCATCGGCTCTCCTCCGATAAAAGCACCCTGCTATTTCGGCATAGACACGCCAACGAGAGAAGAATTAATCGCATCTTCACACAGCATTAATGAGATTTGCTCAATTTTGAATGCAGATTCCATCGGTTATCTCAGTATTGAGGGATTAATTGATGCTATTGGGATGCCAGCTGAAAACCTTTGCCTCGGATGTCTCACTGGAAAGTATCCTGTTGAGGTTCCTGGGGAAGAATGCATCGCAAAACAACTGAAACTGTGGCAATTTTAATTTTCATCCGCTTTCCCTTTCGCTAATTTCTTCGTTTCATTTTAATCTCATTTGCTCATTTTAAAAACGCATTCCTTATTTCTTTACCCTTTTCCTCCGCTATTTCTATCAATTCATCCACTTTTTCCCACTCTAACATTCCTACTCCGCTCTTTTGAATGCAAGATATGCTCCCATCTTCGTTTGTGGTGATGGTAATTTTTGCATTTGCTGCACTTTCCTCAAATAAATTGGGGTCAACAAGGATGTTTCCCTCCACATCAGCCATCGTGACAGCGACAGGACGCATCTTAACGCTCAAACGCTCCGTCTTCGGATTCACCTCGCAAGGTGCGAAGCCGTGCCTCTCGTAAGGTATTTTCGTGTCCAAGAGTGCTGCGATTGCTCCGAGTGCGGATGCGTCCAAAAGATTGCCATCGTCATCAAGCACATGAATATCCACGAAAATAATCCACACCTTTGAGCCTTCTTCTATGCAAAGTGAGCGTAAATCTATCGCATTAGAGCCTCTTATGCCCCTGTCTACGACCCTTGCGAGCTCAACACTGTTCTCATCAGGCGGACCAGGCTCAAATTCAGGCGAAGCAAGCGGAACTAATTCCGCATTCGTGATGATTATGCCCTCGTCAGGCGTGTCTGGGAAAGGCTCTCCGACCTCCATCTTCACACCAACGAGGACTTGCGTCCCGCCTATTTTCACCCTCGCAGAGCCTTCCGCCTTCTTCGCAAACCCCCGCTCAACGCTTATCTCTCGGTATTCAAGGAAGTCCCTGCCGTCCATTCGCTTCCCGCTACGAATTAAGTTGCACACATAGTCACGACGCAATTCATCCACAACTTCCGTCATTTCGCCTCTCCTCTTCTCCTTTCGGCTCGCCTCACATTTTCAAACTTTTAGCCACTGAGCAGATTGCTCATCAGATTGCTCTTCACGCTCAATTTCCTCACTGTATTTCGCAATAAGAGCCTCCCTCTGCAATTGATAAATCTTCTCACACGCTTTCTTCGCAAGTTTAAGAGCCTTTTTTATCTCATCTTTAGTCATTTTGCCGTCCATTTGCATCATCGTTATCTTATTTTTGCGGACAATCATCGCAATAGGCATGTCCGCCTCGCCGTAATTGTCCTCGTATGCGTTCAAATCCAATACAATCTCGCCATCAACCTTACCGACTGCGACAGAAGTGACTAAGTCTCGCATGGGAATGCCTGCGTCTGCGAGTGCGACTGACGCTGCGTTTATTCCTGCGGTGCGAGTTCCTGCGTCTGACTGCAAGACCTCAACGAATACATCTATGGTCGTTCTCGGGTAGAATTCAGTCATGATTACAGGCTCTAATGCCTCTCTGCTGACCTTTGAAATCTCAATAGAGCGACGGTCAGGTCCAGGACGCTTCCTTTCGTCAACGCTGAAGGGCGCCATGTTGTATCTGTATTGAATAATTGCCCTTTTCGCATCTTGAATGTGGCGAGGGTGCAACTCTCTCGGTCCGTAAACTGCTGCAATCACTTTGTTCTCGCCAAGTTCAAAGTAGCAAGAGCCATCTGCTCGCTTCAAAACGCCAACCTCAATCCTTATCGGTCGCAGCTCGTCAAACGCCCTGCCGTCAATCCGACGACCGTCCTTTATTAATTGCACTCCTTTCTTCTTCATCTCTCTCCCCTATTTCTCCTCCTCCCGCTATTCATCAAAAATTCGCCGCTCACCTAAACCAACCTCTCCTCCCTCACCTACTCTCTCGCTCTTGCTCTCACTTTCGCACTCACTCTCACTCTCGCTCTCGTTCTCACTCTCACTTTCGCTTTTACTTTCGCTCTCCCTCACATCACTTCCTACGCTCCCGTATCCGCCCACCTCTCTCTTTTCTGTTCTTTCTTTCACTCCAGCCCCCTGTTTCCTAAAGATTCTGCGTTGAAATCTGAAAGTATCGAGCATTCTCGCAACCCTGTCCGTGAGACCGGATGTGTGAGCCTCGTTAGCAATCATCAAAATCGCTTCAGAGACGACATCCACCGCATCTTCCCTGCCTTTAATCCATATTCTTCCATTTTTTGCTATGAATATGAAGCATCCACTCCGCTCCTTAAGCATCTTTATCATAGAACCGTGCCTTCCTATGATGCGAGGTATTTTAGTATGCGATATTTCAATCAGTCTATCGCCTCTTCGCACACGAAATTCCTTCATTAATGAGAGTTCCACTCGCATGGAAGCGTCAACACTCTTCACTTTCGCAACTATCAAATCATCTATGTCTAAATACTCGTGCATTCTGCTCATCTCAATCCTCTCTCCCTCTTCTGCGACCTCTGCGACATGCAAAAGTGCCTTGTAGGGAGACGCAATATCCACGACCCAGTAGGGGAAAGAGAAGTCAACGATTCTGCCGATAACAACATCTCCACGACGGGGAACATACTTTCCCGAGAGTGCAACGACCTTTATCTCATCCTTTTCGTCAAGAATGCCGTAAAGATGCGCATAAACACAGCCATCTTCAACATAAGTTCCTTCTCCTGCACGCTTCACATCCCTCGATAAGAAATCCCCAGGAACTACAATCTTATACATTTCCATTTAACTACCTCCCAAGACGCACATCTGACGGCGCAAATCGTAAGACGCAGGCATGAGTAAGCTCATCTCAAAATCTTCGTCTCCGCCTCTCCCCTCGTGAGCTTGTTCAATAGCGAGAAGAAATCATCTTTCATCCCCGCAGGGACTTTGAAAAGCGCAATGAATGAACCATCAGATTGCCATTCCTCCTTAACAACCTCGTAATTCCTCTTTATTTCATGTATTCTGCCCGTGTATGCTGCTGGAATCTTCACAGCAATCTCATTCGTGTGAACTTTTATCGGTAAAATTGGCTTAAGCGCATTTATCGCATCTTTCACAAGCTCATCAACGCTCTTCATCGGGTCTACATGAAATTTCGCCTCCTCCAGCGCAATCTCTATTCTCTTCGGTGGATGTGGCGTGTTCGTCTGCGGGTTCGTGCAAATGCGTGCAATGCGGTCAATTACCGCTCTCCGCTTCTCTTCCGCCATTTTCCTCCTCTGCGATGTTGTCAGTTGTATTGTGCCTTCTCGCAAAATCCTCGCAGCAATCTCATTCACATCTGTCGTCCCGAATACAGCCCTTAAATCCTCCTCTTTCGCTCGCTCTCCCTTTGAAGCGTCCTCAAATATCTCGTCAACCGCCATAATCTCTGAAATTTCAACGCCTATTTCTACTACCACCGCCACCGCCCTCTGCGGAAGACCTGAACTTCTCCGCACCATAAGGGTCAACAAGCACCTCAAACACTTTCTTACCTCGCTTTAAACGAGCAACTACCGCATCCTCCAACCTCACCATCTCTCAACCCACCCTTCCAAAAGAAAAAATATCTTTTACTTCTCCTCCTCTCCCCTCTTTTTCCTTCATTTTCTTCAGATAATGCTCCACTTCCGATGAAGACAATATCCTGAATTTGCCCTTTTCAATCTCTGCAACACCAATATCCACACTCTTCGTCTCTATTTTTCCCTCTGTAACCTTGTTAAGTGCGGATAAGCCGAGTGAAATCGCATCTTCCATCGTCATATCTTCCCTATACTTCGCCTCAAGCATCTCCATCACCATGTTCCTTCCGCTTCCTATGGCTGTCGCCTTATATTCAAGAAGCGCTCCACTCGGGTCTGTTTCAAAGAGATAGCATCTTCCGTTGTAAACACCTGCGAGCAGTAATGCCGTTCCGAAAGGTCTCAAGCCCCCGATTTGCGTGTAAATCTGCTTGAAATCGCATATCCTCTTCGCAAGTGTCGCAACATCTATCGGCTCATCATACAAAATCCTGTTTATTTGCGCCTCCAATCTTCCTCTGTCTATTAAAACCCTCGCATCCGCTACTAATCCAGAAGTCGCAGCTCCTATATGCTCATCTATAAGAAAAATCTTCTCAATTGAACCCATCTCAAGCAGTCTTGACGCTATTCGCTTGTCCGCAAGCAGAACTACACCGTCTTTCGCCTTTATTCCGATTGCTGTTGTCCCTCTTTTCACCGCTTCTCTCGCATATTCCACCTGAAAAAGCCGCCCATCAGGGCTGAAAACCGTTATCGCACGGTCATATCCCATTTGAGGCATCATTTGAACCACTTCCTACCCTTTTTCCTCCCTCTTCTCCCTCTCCTCACTTTTCTCTACCTTACCCTTTCTCACACCTTTCTCTTCCTTCTTCCGCTATTTCACATGGACTCGACGGGATTTGAACCCGTGGCCTCCGCCTCGCGAAGGCGGCGCTCTTCCACTGAGCTACGAGCCCACTTGCTCTCCTCTTGCCTTCCTTCAGACCACGCCTTCTCTTTTATTTTTGGATTAAATAAATTTTGTTGCGAGTTGCGGAGGGGGAGCGGAAGGAGCGGAAGGAAGAGCAGGGGGCGGGGAAATGGATGCGTCGCTTGCGTCTCTTGTCGTTGTTGCGCAGCTCTTCGTCATGGGATTCCTCACGGGACTGAGTGGTGCGGTCATTCCGGGTCCGCTCTTCGCCTTCGTCGTCTCTGACACGCTCAAAAAGGGCTTCATCTCAGGTCCGCTCTCCGCACTCGGTCATGTAATCGTGGAGATGCCGCTTATTTTCGCTTTCCTGCTCGGTCTCGGCTTCATTCTGCTGAAATTTCAGCACTTCACTTACACCGCAGGCGGAATTGCATTCATCCTAATGGCTACACTTATCGTTCATTCAGCAAGAAAAGAGGCTTGCCACCACCAACAACAACGAGAAGCAGTCAGAAAAGCAAAACAATGCCCTGAAATCGCAGAAATCGCTAACACTCCTAACCCCTCTGCCACCACCGCTGCTGTTCCCATCTCTGACACGGGCACAGACGCAACAGGCACAGACGCAAACGCAGGCGCAAAAGCAGCCGCAGCAAGCGTGCTTGGAGGCGCTTTCTTCACGGCGTTCAACCCTTCTTTTGTGCCTTGGTGGGCGACAGCGGGCTACGCCGTCCTGCTCGCAGGTCTCGCATCGCCTCTCGCACTCGCAGGTGTCGCCGTCGTAATAGCGGGGCATGTCCTTTCCGACTTCGCTTGGTATTCTCTCCTCTCTTTCTCGCTCTCAAGGGGCAGAAAATTCCTCACAGATAAATACGAGGCTGTAATGCTCGCCGTCGCCTCCTTCCTCGCTGCTCTCGGCATCTTTTTCCTGTTCAAAGGCGTCTCTTCATTTTTCTCCTGAGAGGGTGTTGCGTGAGGCGAAATGAAAATGGAAATTTTCAGGAATAGCGCATTAAGGGAAGAATTATTGAGCGTTGCGAGAGGCGAAAAGCGTGCGGAATTCGTAATTAAGGATGCAAATGTTGTGAATGTATGCAGTGGTGAGATTCACGAGGCGGATATTGCCATACACAAAGGAATAATTGTCGGCGTCGGAAGATACAAAGGCATAAAAGAGGAGGATGCGAGGGGGAATTTTGCCGTTCCGGGCTTAATTGACGGGCATACGCATATTGAAATGAGCATGCTTTCCGTGAGCGAGTTTGCTCGTGTTGTTGTTCCGAGAGGCACGACGGCAGTCGTCGCAGACCCGCATGAGATTGCGAATGTCTTGGGCGTCGCAGGCATTGAAGCGATGCTTGAAGAAGCGAAGACGACTCCGCTGAAAGTATTTTTCACAGTGCCTTCCTGCGTCCCTTCAACCTCGCTTGAGACCGCAGGTGCGAGCATCGGAGCATCTGAAGTTGAAAATCTGCTTCGCTGCTGCGAGGAATTCGTTGGCTTGGCGGAGGTCATGGACTTTGATGCGGTGCTGCGAGGCGACCCTGAAATCTTCGCAAAGATTGAAGCGGCAGTAAAGAGCGGTAAGGCGGTTGACGGGCATGCCCCTCTTTTGAGCGGTTGCGAACTCAACGCATACATTTTGAGCGGTGCAGGCTCTGACCACGAGAGCATTTCTGCGGAAGAAGCGAGAGAGAAATTGAGGCTTGGGATGCGTGTGATGGTCAGGGAAGGCTCCGCTGCGAAGAACTTACGGGCGATTGCTCCCGTTCTGAAGGAATGCGACACACGAAACTGCATGCTCGTCACCGACGGCGACCGCACACCAAAGGACTTGCTCTCACAAGGACACATGGATTTCCTGCTGAGAAGGGCGATTGAAGAGGGCATAGACCCCGTGAAAGCCGTTCAATTATGCACAATCAACCCCGCAACATGGTTCAATTTGCGTGAAATCGGTAGCATAACGCCGGGAAAAATCGCAGATATTGTCATCGTGAGGAATCTTGAGCGTTTTGAAGTGCTGAAAGTGTTTGTGAATGGGCGTGAAATAAGCAAAGAATTCCGAAAGAAGGGAGAAATTCATATACCCAAAGCACGGGAGAAGCGTGAATGCTCCGCATGTTTCCGCCGAAGACTTCATTCTTGAGGAGGAGAAAGCATGCAGGCTCACAGGGAAAAGAAGGAAGGCGAGGGTGATTCGTTTAATTGAGAATGAAATCGTGACAGAGGCAAAAATAGAGGAAATAATCGGTATTGAGGCACCAAAGATTCTTAAGGCAGCAGTAGTTGAGCGACATCACCGCACTGGCAACATAGGAATAGGTTTCGTGGAGGGTTTTGGCTTAAATAGCGGTGCAATTGCATCTACTATCGCACATGATTCGCACAATATTGTCGTTATTGGCACAAATGAGCGGGACATGGCTCTCGCTTGCAACAGGTTATCTGAAATAGGAGGCGGTATTGTCCTTTGCGACAGCGGTTTTGTTGTGAGTGAGATTCCACTGCCGATTGCAGGACTGATGAGCGACGAGAGCGTTGAGCGCGTGTTGGAGCGTTGCGAGCGTTTGGAGGCGGAATTGAGAAAACGGGGATGCTCGCTGGACGCAATTTACACGCTTTCATTCATCGCTCTACCTGTCATACCATCGTTGAGAATCACAGACAAGGGTCTCGTGGATGTTGAGCGGGGAGAAGTCGTGCAAGTGTTCCTC
>JANPRD010000012.1 GCA_024699715.1 Candidatus Methanophagales archaeon | reverse complement strand
TTTTTCCTGCTTTGAATGGATTACTGCCCGCCTGCCATGCGTCCGCCGAGCGATGAGCATGGGGAGCGAGGAGGCGGATTCCACAAGGCGGGCAACACCTCACAGCAAAAGAAACGGAAATGGAGCGATTTCGGCGGCAATCTGCTCAACTTCCTCTCTGAACTCAAACGAATTCCACAGAAAATTCGCCTGCAGAGCGGACAAGACGCTTCAACTCGCTCACGAAGACGCCGAAGGAATGCACAGAAAATTCAATCCAAGAGGCGAATTCGTGAGAGAGACGCTCCCACTCCCGCTCCATATCGTCTCTGCTTTCCCAGCCGAAGTGCCTCAACGCCTCGTAATTTCTGAGGAGGTGCAAGTAAATGGAAGAGGCTGCGAAGCCCGTCGGGACAAGAGGCTCTTTTAGCGAGAGCTCACGGATGATTTCCTCCTCGCTGCGAACCTCTTCTTCTGAGATGCGAGTTCTGCGAATTGCTTCAAGCCGAGCAGCCTCGTGGTATGCGCCCTTCAGCTCGGGGCTGAGATGCCTGACATTCATCCTTGCGAGCTCCTCATACATCTCTCCCTGAATCAACTCATGCTCAAGCAGGTAGCGTAGCATCGCATCAGAAGCAATTTCAAGATAAGATGCGTTCAGCGAAATCACGGCGAACCAGCGACCTCCAACAAAGAACCTGCGATGCATCGCCACTCCGACATCAAAAAACGAAGAGGCGGGGAAAATCGCATGGGCAAATACGACCGCAGGCGTCTTTAACAGCACGATTGACCGCAACCTCCCCGCTCCCCGTATGCTCGCCCTCTCCTCCACCGCTTCCGCCGCATCTACCTCCGCAACCTCCGCACGCATCCGCACCTGCACGCACACCACCGCCGAGAATGCGTTCCAAGCGTTTCCTTTCATCCGAAGAAAGCGGTGAATGCATCTTCTCAGGCTCTCGCAGCACCCTCTCGTAGAAAGCGAAGATTTCCTCCCTACGCTCAGCACTCAGACGCCTCAGCGATTCCGCAATCTCCCTTGCGGAGAACTTCAGCCATGCGAGGTATTCTCGCTCAAACTGCCTCCTTCGTAATTCCTCTTGCCCCTCTAAATCCTCAATCCCCTCCATTTCACTTTCCTCTTCTTCCTCCCTTCTTACTTTCTCCTTCCTGCTTTCCCGCTTTCACGCTTTCCTTCTTGTTTTCTCGCTCCCCTCCTTTTTCTGTTCCTCTCTCTTGCCTGCCTTTTATGCCTCTCTTTTCCTTTCTTCAGCGACCTTTCAACGAATCTCTGGGGTAAGAGCCGAGAATTTTGAGCATCGTGACTTTCTTTCTCACGCCTTCTATTGCTTCTCTCACCAATTTCTCTGAGATATGACCCTCGCAGTCTATGTGAAACATGTAATCGCCGAGCGCCTTTTTTGAAGGTCTTGACTCAATTTTTGTGAGATTTATTTTTCGGTGTGCGAACTCGCCAAGCACCTCGTAGAGCGCTCCAGGTCTGTCTTTCAGGTAAATCAAAATGGAAGTCTTGTCGTGTCCTGTGGGCTTTGTCTCGTATTCACGAGCAAGAACGACGAAGCGAGTAACGCTCTCCCTGTCCTGAACATCACGAGCAAGCACACGCAATTTGTATTTACGGGCTGCCTCTTCTGATGCCAACGCTGCGACGCCCTCCTCAGCGGGAGCGAGGCTCGCAATTTTTGCTGCGAGAGCAGTGCTTTCCACCGCCTTAACTTCAACGCCTTTCTTGCGAAGCGACCTCAAAAAACGCTTGCACTGTGCGAGGGCGTGAGGATGCGACACAACTTTACGCACATGACCTTTTCCGAGCAGAAAAATGCGAATAGGCATCAAAACCTCCCCTACTATTTGAATTTTTGTTCGTTCTTCCGCATCTTCTCCCTCATCGCATCCGCTTGAGAGGACATCAAGCGTGTCGCTTACAGAGCCTTCAAGCGAATTCTCAATCGGAACAACACCAAAATCTATCTCGTAACGCATCAAACCCTCATAAACATCTGAAATTGTCTCGTAAAATCTGAACTCCGCTTCCGTGCTTTCCTCATCATTGCGGAAACGCTTCAGCCAGTAGCGAGCGGCGCTCTCCGAGAATGTCCCCTCTGGGCCGAGAATGCCTATTCGCATCTCTCAATATTCAGCAGGATTATATTTAACGCAACCGCTTCAGTCCAAGAATGTGAGTTCAATGCCCGCTTTCCGCAGGAATTCCAAGCCTTCTCTGTCGCTGTATTCACCGCTCATAACGACCCTTCGTATCCCTGCGTTAATAATGAGCTTCGCACAGATTTTGCACGGGTAAGAATTCACATAAAGGGTCGCACCCGCAGCCTCCCTTCCCGCCTGAATGAGCGCATTTTGCTCCGCATGCACGCCGATGCACTCCTCGTGCCGCTCACCGCTCTTAATGTTGAGCTTATCCCTGCGACATCCGACATCCAAACAGTGCGGGAAGCCACGAGGGGCGCCGTTGTATCCCGTTGAAATTATCACATTGTCCTTAACGATGACCGCTCCTATCTGACGACGCAGGCAAGTTGAACGCTTCGCAACATCCTTTGCAATGTTCATCCAATACTCATCCCAATCAATCCTTTGATTCCTCCGCTCCCTCGTCTTCGCATGCTCCGCAGAAGAATTTGTCCCTTCTCCCACCTCTCCCACACTGAACCACCAAAATGGGGTCGCCGAGATTTGAACTCGGGACAACTCGGTCTTCAGCCGAGCGCTCTCCCAGGCTGAGCTACGACCCCCCTCTCTTACTCCCTTTACTCCTCCTTCACCCTTCTTTCTCTTACTCTTCACTTAAAAATATTGTTGTTTGTAGCGGAGGTAGCGAGGAGGTGGGGAGGGCGTGGGCTGCGTGGCAGCGAGTAGGAGGCGTGTGACGAGATGGAAGATGAGATAAAGTCAGCGTTGGAGTGGGTCGTTGCTCGTGGTGCGGATTTCGCAGACATAAGAGTGGAGATGAACCGCACCGCTGTAATTGACCTGCGTGACGGCACATTCAGGGAGATGTCCTTCGGCATCGACGAGGGCTTCGGCGTCCGTGTCCTTCGCAACGGTGCTTGGGGCTTCGCATCTTCAAACGACCTCTCTCGCCTCAAAGAAACTGTTGAAGAGGCTCTTCGCATCAGCAACGCCCTCTCGCAGAAGCGGAGAAGAGCAGAAAGCACAAGTGCAGGAGGGCAGCAGGAGAAACAAAGAGAGAGTGGAGACGAAGGGGAGGAAGAGAGGAGGCGAGGGAGTGTCGCTTGCGCCTGTGGAAGTCGTGAGCGAGCATTTCTGCTTGAAGCCTCGCAAGGATTTTGAGGATGTAGATATTGAGGAGAAGAAAGGCATCGTGAAAGACGCTTACGATGTTGCGAAGGGGCATTCACCGCTTGTGAAGAGCGTCTCCGTTCTATACATGGAAGGCTACGAACGCAAAATATACGCAAATTCGGAGGGCAGTTTCATCGTTTCAGAGACGCCTGCGGTTTTCTTCAGGGTGCGTGCATTCGCATCAAAGGCGGGAATGCTTCAGGAAGGCAGAGAGAGCGTTGGAGCGGTCGCAGGACTCGAAATCTTTCAAGAGGACGAACCAAACACGATTGCTTTGAAAGCAGCGGACAAGGCTGTTCGCCTCTTGGATGCGGAGCTTCCTCCCGCTGGGGCGCTTCCAGTCGTGATGGACAACAAACTCACAGGCGTTTTCATGCACGAAGCTCTCGGTCATGCTGCGGAAGCCGACCATGTTCTGCGAGGCGAGTCCATACTGCGAGGTAAGCTTCACGAAGAGGTTGCTGCGGAAGCGCTGACCGTTGCAGACGACCCTACGATAGAGGCATCTTTCGGCTTCTTCAAATACGACGACGAAGGCGTTAAAGCACGAAGGAAGGAAATCATTCGCAACGGCGTCCTCGTGAGTTTCTTGCACACTCGTGAGACCGCATTTCGCTTGAAAGCGTCGCCGACTGGGAATGCTCGTGCCTCTGACTACGACGCAACGCCTATTGTGAGGATGAGCAATATCGTTGTTGAGCCTCGTGACTGGCGTTTTGAAGAGATGCTTGAAGGCATAAAAGAGGGAATATACGCAAAGGGCATGCGAGGTGGCGAGGTCGACACCGTCAAGGGCGAATTCCAGTTCAGCGCAGAAGAGGCTTTCCTCATTCAGAAAGGCGAACTCACAAAACGCCTGAAAAATGTCTCGCTCTCTGGGAAGACGCTTGAAACCCTGAAAAATATTGATGCCGTTGGTAGAGATATGCGAAGAGGCTCAATCGGCTTCTGCGGAAAAGAGGGGCAAGAAGTGCCCGTCGCAGAGTTCGCACCGCACATCCGTGTCAAGAAAATATTGGTGGGAGGAGCGAGGAAATAAAACTAAGCTTCAGTTCCCCAAGCCCTAGTTGGCGTGAGAGCAGAGAGAAGGATGCCGAGTTAGAGGAGAGGGGGAGTGTGAAGTGCGAATTGTCGTGGGCATCACAGGCGCAAGTGGCGTAATCTACGGCATCAGACTCTTGGATTTTCTTAAAAACGCAGAGACATTCTTAATCATTTCTGAGAACGCAAAGCAAGTAATAGAGATAGAAACGGGATATGATTTGAAGGAGATTGAGGCGAAAGCAACACATGTCTTCGCAAATAACGATTTTACTGCGCCTGTTTGCAGTGGCTCTTTCCTATTTGAAGGGGCGATAATAGCGCCTTGCAGCATGAAAACGCTCGGAAATATAGCGAATGGCATCTCTTCAACGCTGATTGAGCGAGTTGCGGAGGTATGCCTGAAAGAAAATCGCCGTTTGGTTCTCGTGACGAGGGAGACGCCACTCAGCGAGATTCACTTGGAGAACATGCTGCGAGTGCGCCGTGCAGGAGCGGTCGTGATGCCTGCGTGTCCCGCATTTTACAATAAGCCGAGAAGCGTGCTTGAACTCGTGGATTTCGTCGTTGCGAGGGCGCTCGACGCCTTCGGCATTCACTTGAACACGAAGCGATGGGGCGAACAAAAAGAGAAGCAACAGGAGCAGGAGCGGAAGAGCAGAAAGGGCGTATGGGCGCAAGAAGAGGAGTAGGAGGCAGTGAGAAGAGGTAGAGATTACGAAGTCTAAAATTTAAATATGACAAAACAACAAAAAATAGAGGGCGTCGATGGTCTAGCGGTATGACTTGGGCCTTCCAAGCCCACAGCCCGGGTTCGAATCCCGGTCGACGCATTAGGCGGGCGTTTGTGCTTCCCCGCCCCCTGCCCTCGCACTCCCTTTTTTCTCTCCACTTTCTACTTTTGCCCCTAAAATCTGCCCGTATCAAGCACAGAAAGCAGTTCGCTGATGTCAATAGAACCTATTCCGATGAAAGAATCTGCTGCTCCGTATGAAATAATGATTTCATCATCTATAACTTGAGCGCCGCAGGGGAAAACAGTGAAAGGTCTGTCCCCGTAAACTTCGTAATTCTCCCTCGGTTCCATTATGTAATGTGGCGTAACCGCTGTAACTTCCGCTTTTTCATTCATAAGAACTGCAAAAACACGATAAAATTTGTCCTTGCAGACACTATGCAGCAGAAACAGATATTCGCCAGCAGCGACCTCAATCGGTGGCGTTCCCCAGCCTATCCGCTCCTCAAAATCAGCATGCTCAAATACGAGAGCGGTATTCTTGACGGAAACTTCGCTTATTCCCCCGACTGCTCGCAGTGCATATTCGGGAATTTCGCTTATTACAAGATAAAAACGCTCATCCATCATGTGTATTCTGTGAAATAGGCGCAAATTAGAGCCTATTCTTGAGACAAATGCATCCTTATCGCTTATAAGAAAGTCTCTTAACTCCATAGGAAGCCTGAAAACACATATCTTTCGCCACCTCTCCCGCCCTCTCCTG
The DNA here is from genome assembly GCA_024699715.1 of Candidatus Methanophagales archaeon. Lineage (GTDB taxonomy): Archaea > Halobacteriota > Syntropharchaeia > Alkanophagales > Methanospirareceae > Methanospirare > Methanospirare jalkutatii. Next base: position 76,872 of record JANPRD010000012.1, on the reverse strand, counting down.
CCACCCTCTTCCTCTTCTCCGCCTCTCCCCCTCTCTCTGCCACTTTCTTGACGAATCGCAGCAATAGGAAGCGTCCTGTTCGCTCTCTTTGAGGCATCAAAGTAATTTACCGTTCTACCGCAGTAAGTCATGATTATTTTATTGTCAACTTCGCACACTCTCGGGTCTTCACAACCCCAAATATCAAAATTGTTGTCTGGAATGATTGCGATTTCCGCATTTAAATGCTTTTTTATCTTTCCAGATTGAATATCCGCAATAGGAACCCTAATTTCCGCAATCGCACTCGCATAAGTGAAGTATCCGAGGACTATCCGCCCATACAAAACCGCATAATCGCCATCAATTGTGAGTGATGCGTTGAAAATCGCCACTGGATTCCTCAGCGGATAATCTCTAAGATGCACGCTCTCCGCTGTTATCACGCCTACTCGCCTCACTATGTCTTCTGTTTTGCTCTTCCTTGCTGTCTTCACGCCCTCGTTCCTCTCCGAAACAAGCTTGAGCATTATTTTTGGATTCCTCCTCGTCTTCTTAAAAAGTTAGCTCTCCCCCAATTATTTATCAAAAGTGCAAAAGAAAAAATAAAGAAAATGTGAAATAGACGAGATAATGTGAGGAAGGAGAGTTGAAGTGAGGAGAAAGAAAGCATACCGCTTTTCGGCGGAAAGCACACGCTTCTGGGTGAGTGAAGATTTCTTTGCGGAGGAGCGTCGCCCAGTGAAAACGCTCACGGTCATTCTTCGCACACGGGGCTGCAGTTGGCGTTCATGCCGAATGTGCGGATTCTGGCATGAATCTTCGCCGAAAATATCGCAAGAAGAAATCGTTAAGCAATTGAAAGTGGCGTTAAACGAGAGCAAAGTAGGGAAAGATGGAGGAAAAGGGGAAGTGTTCATGCTTAAAATATTCACATCTGGCAGTTTCTTTGACGATGCTGAGATTTCTCCTGAAACGAGACTGCGAATGCTTCGGATGTTGCCTGAGAATTGCGTGAAAGTTATTGTGGAGACGAGACCTGAATTTGTGAGTGAGGAGAAGGTGAGCGAGTGCGTCGCCGTGCTTGAGCGTGAAAAGGGTGTGGGAAGTGCTGGAAGTGCTGGAAATGCTGGTTCTGATTTTGATTTCATGCGAAATGCAACGCTTGAAGTCGCATTCGGCTTGGAAACTGCAAATGATTTCATCAGAAATGAATACATAAACAAGGGTTTCACGCTGGATGACTTCAAAAATGCGGCGGAAATTGTGAGGAAATGCGGTGCGAAAGTGAAAGTTTATCTGCTTTTGAAGCCTCCTTTCGTCTCGGAGCGAGAGGCGATTGAGGATGCACTGCGTTCTGCTCGTGAGGTTCATCGCTACGCCTCAACATTCTCGCTAAACCTTTGTAATGTGCAGCGTGGAACTTTCGTTGAGAGGCTCTGGTTTAGAAATATATACCGACCGCCGTGGCTTTGGAGTGCGGTCGCAGCCGTTGAGCGAATTAAGAGCGAGTTTCCAGAAAAGGTCGTGATTTCGGACCCTGTCGCAGCTGGAGCGCCTCGTGGTCCGCACAACTGCGGTAAGTGCGACAGCTCGGTGGCGAAAGCAATAAAAAAATTCAACCTGACGCAAGATTTGAGCGTTTTTTCTTCGCTGGAATGCCCTTGCAGGAATGCGTGGGAAGAACTGCTGAAATGCGATGCTTTTCTTTTCGGTGCAATCCCGCTCCGCTAACACACGCTTAAAGCGACTGCTGCTTGCTACCGCTTGCTTGCTACCGCTCTTGGGTCTGTAATTTTCCCTTGGACTGCGGAAGCTGCTGCTGTTTCAGGACTGCAAAGGTATATTTCGGCGTTTTTGTTTCCCATTCTGCCTTTGAAGTTGCGGTTTTGAGTGGAGAGTGCGACCTCCCCGTCTGCGAGAGCGACAGTTCTGCCGATGCAGAAAGAGCAGGAAGGCGTCAAAACAGATGCTCCTGCCTCCAAAAAGATTTCAATGAGATGCTCACGAACCGCTTGAACGAATACTTTTCTTGATGCCGGGCAAACGAGCAGTCTCGTGTCGGGTGCGACTTTCTTTCCCTTGAGGATTTTCGCCGCTTTTCGCAGGTCTTCAATCCTACCGTTTGTGCAAGAACCGATGCAAACGACATCTACTTCAACGCCTTCACACTCAGAGACCGCTCTCACATTTGAAACTTTGTGCGGACATGCGACCATCGGCTCAACTTTTCCCGCCTCAATCTCAAACTCTTCCTCGTAATCTGCATTCTTGTCGGGGGAAACTTCCCTGAACTCCTCCTCTCTACCTTGCTCACGGAGGAATTCTCTCGTTCTGCGGTCTGCAGGACATATTCCGCACTTCGCACCCGCTTCAACAGCCATGTTAGTGAGCGTGGCTCGCTCTGCGACGCTCATTTCTTCAACAGAAGAGCCGACGAACTCAATGCTCTTGTATGCTGCGCCGTCTTCACCGATTTCGCCGATTAAGTGAAGGAAGACATCCTTTGAGGAGACGCCCTCTGGAAGTTCGCCAGAAATTTCAACACGGATGCTCTCAGGCACTCTCACCCAAGTCTTTCCGTATGCTAAGATTGCGGCGACATCCGTAGAGCCCATGCCTGTTGCGAAAGCTGCGACTGCTCCGTGCGTGCATGAGTGCGAGTCCGCACCGATGATGATTTTCGTCGGAGCGGAGAAGCGTTCAAGGACAATCTGGTGGCAGATGCCCTCGCCGTTCTCGTAGAGCGTGAATTTATTCGCACGAGCAAATGCACGCATCGCTGCGTGAATGTTCGCAACTTTCTCGCTTGGCGGTGGAACCGCATGGTCGCAGACCGCAATGACCTTGCGAGCATCAAACACGCTTTCAACGCCCAACTTCCGCATCTGCTCCATCGCCATCGGAAGCGTCCCGTCGTGTGCGAAAACGAGGTCAACAGGCACGACTACAATCTCTCCCGCCTGAACTTCACGATGCAATCGCTCACTCAATATCTTCTCAACAAGCGTTTTACCACTTCCCATTTTCAAATGCGAAGTCTCCCCCTCCATTTTTTAATTTTCCGCTTCTTCCGCAGCTACATCGCCTTTAACCGTAACTTCACGCTCGCACTCTCCGCCCACTCTGCTCTCCCTGCTCTCCTTGCTCTTCCATCCACTTTCTACCTCTCGCATACCACGATATTCTGACACCGATAAAGGATAAAAAGACAGCACCGAGAATAGAGAAGAACAGAATTTGGTAACCTTCCCATGCGTTTCCTCCGTTTATTCCACTTATTGCCATAATACATTCAGAACCTCCATATAAAATGAGACCGGATGCGACGATTGAGAAAAGGATTGCCCACTGCCTCACGATTCTCTCGCCTTCTATCACCATATTCATCATTTTACCTACAACAATAGCGACAGCAGCGCAGATAAACCACCATATTGAAGCCCTGACGAAAGCAGTTGCAACAAGTATAGAACCGCTGAAGCTCTCTGTGTGAATTTCAGGAAGGAGCGAGAGAGCGGAGAGCGTCCCCTGAAATGCGCCTGCGAGCGCAAGAACGAGAGCGCAGATGTCCGTGACGAATGAGATTTTGCCCGTGTAAAGCGAGGAGCGCATCGCTGCGATGAAATCAGCGAGGACGCCGCCGAGACCGATGCCTTTAAGAAGAGCGTAAATGCCGAGAATGCCGAGAATGAGACCGATGGAGAGGGAAGGCTGACCCAAAATGAGCGAGATTGAGATTGCGAGCATCGCAAGACCCAAAGGCGTAAGGAAGGAACGAGAGAACTTCTCCTCCTCAAACAAACGCTTTAGCATGTAAAAACCGCTCTCTAAAGGCTCACTCTGCCTGACGACGACCCTGCGAACCGCATCAATACGCATCCTTGACTGAACAATCGGCAGAATCTCCTCATCTTCACTGCCATCTGTCACGATTATCGCCCTTTTTGCACCTGTTCTCGCTAATACTTCATCCAACTGCGATGCTATTTTCGTGTCAGATTTCACACCGATGTCTCTGTCGCCTGCAATTAACGCAATTTCTGCTCCTTCTTCGCTTTCTTTTTGCTGTGCTGTTCGCTCTTTTAAATCTTCATAGATTTTGAGTGCTGCGAAGAGAGCATTCACATCAGAATCTTCGGGGTCTGCGAGTGCGAATTTCTTTGCAGCATCTTCAACGGCAGTCTTTCCGACGACAGGCGTCTCCACTCCCGCTTTCTCTCCAACATCGTTGTCCCTGTCCACGCACAACACAAGTATTTTGTCGCTCAAGACCCTCTCCCTCTCTTTCCCTCTCTTTCATTCTTCATTTTTCTCTAAAAATTCCTTTGCATGCATGTCGTGCAGATGAAGGTTGCGGAGTGAATATAGGAGAGCCTGAAGAGATGCAGAAAATTTAAATTAATTTGAAAATAATTTTAAAGTGATGGCGGAGTGTGCGCTGTGGCAGAGATTCGGCTCAAACGGCTCTCTTGTCAGAGAGTTCCTCAGGAAGCTCGTTGGAGATGAGGGGCTGAAGATTTTGGAGGCAGTTCCTGAAGGGGAGGTCACGGATGAGGAGCTTGCGAAGCGGACGGATGTGAAGCTCACGGAAGTGCGGAAAGTGCTTTACACGCTCTACGACTGTCGTATTGCGGAGTATCGCACGGAAAAGGACGACGAGAGCGGTTGGATTACATACTGGTGGCGGATAGATTTCGGCAGAGTGAAGCATTTAATTATGCAGGACATAGAGCGAAAGTTGAAAGAGTTGCAAGCTCGCATAGAGAGGGAGCGAAGCGGGATGTTTTACCAGTGCAAGTGCCAACGAATATCCTTTGAAGAGGCTGCTGCGATGAATTTCTGGTGTGATGAATGCAATATGCCCCTTGAATATGTTGACAATGAGCCAATGATAAGGCAATTAGAGGAGCAGATTGAAGTATTAGAGCGATGGATGCGGCGACTGAAGAGAGAATAAAGGGCGAGTGTGTTGAAATTTTGCGCAAAGTCGGATGTTCAGAAGAGGTCATCAGGCATTGCATCGCCGTCGCCGAGCTTGCACTTGAGATTGCTCGCTTGAGAAACTCAAAACGCCGGACGCTCACGCAGCTCTGAAGGAGGCGAGTGTGAGGCGGAAGAGGGAAGCAAAGAGAGAGGCGGCGAGGAAGTGGACGAGGAATTAGTGTTCAGAGGCGCATTACTGCACGACATCGGCAGGTCTCGCACACACGGCATTAAGCACGCATATGTAGGAGCGGAGATTGCGAGGTCGCTGGGTCTTGACGAGCGAATAGTGAGGATTATTGAGAGGCATATAGGCGCTGGAATTCCTGCTGAAGAGGCTAAAAATTTGGGATTGCCAGCAAAAGATTTCATTCCTGAAACTATTGAGGAGAAGATTGTTGCGTGTGCTGACAATTTAATTGCTCATGACCGCAGAATGAGCATTGAAGAGGCGCTTAAAGAGTTCAAAGAGAAGCTTGGGGCAAATCATCCAGCTGTTGAGCGTGCGAAGAAGCTTTATGAGGAGGTTTTTGCTCTGAAGGAAAACGAATAATTTTTGCTACTTGCGTCAAGAGCCTCGTAGGAGAGCTGCTTCCCTTCGCTTGTCTTTCAAGTCCAATTTTATGATTTTCACATTTGAGGGGTGAATTGGTCTCGGCACTTCTGAGAGGTCGGCTCTCGCAACGACAACGCCCTCAACGGTTATTCGCTCCCGCTTCAAATCCACAGAGAGAACCTTTCCCTCGTGACCCTTGAAGTCGCCACGCATGATTCTGACCGTGTCGCCCTTCCTGATGGGGAAGCTCCGCCTACCGAACTTCTCACGCAACGCATCGTCAAGCGGCGCACTCAAGAACTTCCTTCGGATGTGAAGCGGTGCATTGAACCTCGCCTTACGCTGCTTCCTCGGCTGTCTTGATTTTGTTAAAGCCATTCATCCACTCACCTCTCCCGCCACCACATATTGCGCTCGGGCAGCACTCGGCGGCACATGTCCGCAGCTCCCTCCGTTACATGCAAACATGCCATATACATATATATCTTTTTTCCCTCCCCGCACTCTTCCCTTTCCAAAGAAGACACATAGATATGTCCGTTTGTGGTGGTAGGGAGGAATACGATGTTGTTGTCGTAGGCGGTGGTCCTGCAGGCTGCACGACTGCGAGATTTTCGGCGTTAAGGGGAGCGAAGACGCTCATTTTGGAGGAGCATGCATCGCTTGGAAATCCCGTTCAGTGTGCAGGGCTCGTCAGCAAGAAAGCGTTGGAAGAAAGTGGGATTCGTGAGAAGTGGCGTTGCGTCGCATCCGAGGTGAAGGGCGTCGTCGCCTACTCACCGTTCAACACAGAAATCCGCATCCCTTACGAGAATGCGGTGGTCATTCATCGGGCGATTTTTGACCGCTTGCTTGCGGAGTCCGCTGTCCGTGCGGGTGCTGAAATACAGACGCATGCGAAGGTCGTTTCTCTGCGCAGGGAGCGAGGCTTCTCCACGCTGAAATTCGCAACTCCTGCGGGGTTTCGTGAGATACGAGCGAAGGTTGTCGTTGGTGCGGACGGCGTTTGTAGTGTTGTTGCGAGGAGCGCAGGCTTAAACGAGGAACACAAGATTTTGAGCTGTGTGCAAGCGGAGTGCGCTTACGAGCATGAAAGGCTCGCAGAGGTCTTCGTAGGCAGGAAGATTGCCCCCGGATTCTTCGCTTGGTCTGTTCCTGCGGGTGAATGCGTCTCTCGTGTCGGGCTTTGTGTTGACCCCGAGGTCTCCTCTCCGTTCCTCTTTTCGCACTTCTTCCACAGAGCCGAAAGACCCGCTCTCGCTCTTGAGCGCTCTTTTCAGGCATCCCGTCGTCCGCAGCCGAAGCGTCGGCGAAGACCGTGAGCGAGCGAGTAGGCGAGTGCTGCTTGCGTTGAATGCGGGTGCGATTCCTCTCGGTTTGCGTGGCAGGACGGCGTCTGCGGAGCGAGGCGTGTTGCTCGTTGGTGATGCTGCTTGTCAGGTGAAGCCGATTTCAGGCGGAGGCGTCTTCTACGCTTTGAAATGCGGGAGGCTCGCAGGTGAGAAGGCTGCGGAGGCTGCGTTGAGCGGTGATTTTTCCGTTTTGAGCGAATACGAGCGTGAATGGCGTCGCTTACTCGGCGGAGAGATTTCGTTTGGGTTGCGTGTGCATCGTTTGAGATGCATGCTCACAGATGCGGAGTTTGAGCAGATTTTTTCATGCTTCAAGCATTCGGATTTGCTGCGAAAGGTTTCGGGAGGCGACATGGATTTTCCCTCTGTCGTGCTTCTTGATGTGCTACGGGAGTTCTTGCGTCGCCCTTCTTTGCTGAAACTGACGGCGAAAAGCGTTTTGAGGTATGTGAAATTCCTGCTCGGCTCCAATTACTCACTTCATTCAAAGCGGTGAAGATGCCCCGATTTGCGAGCTGCTGTTCCCCTTGAGCGTTCTCTGAGATTGCAAGTGTCATGGGATGCCTCTCCGTGCTTAAGCTGCTGTGAATATAAAGAAGAAGGAGGTGAGGAAAGATGGGGTGGTTGGTAGGATATAAGGGAGAAGGTGAAATGTAATCCATGTGGATTTAAACGTGAAGGGGCAAAATAAGGGGGTGAAGATGTGAATGGGTGGAGATATGCTTTTAAGGGAATGGCGGATAACGGAGGTTCTTCCCTGTATCGTGAATCCCGATTGGAAAAGAATAAAGACGGAGCTTTCAGATGACATCAGTGAGGTTCTTCCTTATCTCAACGCAATAATAAGTGATGCTGTTTATAACCCTAATGGAAAGAGCCTAACTTTCAGATTTAAAGGGATGCTTGTCTCGCTCTTTCCCCGAGCTATAAATTTGGCTCAGGTTCCTACACTTGAAGAAGGGAAGTCCGCTTTGAACGAGCTCAGAGAACTAATTAACAAGACCTGGGAGAGGAGGGGCGAGATAACTCCCGTTTATGAGAAGAGGACATTAAGAGCGAAGGACATCCTTGCTCTTCTCCCAAAGACGAACTGCGGAGAGTGCGGTCTCCCGAACTGCTTCGCCTTCGCCATGGCGATGGTGAGAGGTCAAAAAAAGCTCGCCGACTGTCCTCCTTTACAGCAGTACAGGGAGAACATGGAAGCTCTAAAGGAACTCCTCAAAACAGTAGGACTGGAATGATTTATGTATTGCAGCACAAGTCCAAGTCTCGCACTGCGACATCAGCGCTTTTGAAAAGGAGAGCAGGGAGATTTTAGAGGGATTTAGAGGGAGTTGCTCCCTTCGCCTTTTGTTACCAAACGGTGGCGACGATGCAGAATTGAATATTGTTGCTGCTAATTTTCTTTCAGCAGGAGAGGCGTGTGGGGTAATATTTATATAAGAGGGGGAGCATATCTCGGACTGGATGAAAGCAGAGCAAGTCCTAAATGTGAAGAGGGAGACCTCTGCCACGGCAAGGCGGAGAGAGCTGTGGCAAGTCTCCTCGGTGAAGCGGGGAACCTGTGCTTGAGGTGAGGGCTTGAGGTGAGGAGGTCACAAAGAGCAAAGAGTTAAGAGGGGAGCGTAATGGCACGGATTTATGCTCGCAGGAAGGGGAAGTCAGGCTCGAAGAAGCCGTTCAGAGCGGAGCCGCCGGAGTGGTGTGAGTTGAGTGCTCGTGAGGTTGAGGAGAAGGTAGTTGAATTGGCGAAGCAAGGGCTCTCAACTGCTCAAATCGGAATGGTTTTGCGAGATTCTTATGGCGTTCCAGATGTCAAACTGCTCACTGGAAAGAAAATTTTGCAGATTTTGCGTGAGCGAGGTCTCGCACCTGCGATTCCAGAAGACTTGCAGTCTTTGATAAAGAAGGCGATAAGACTGCGAAAGCATTTGGAAGCGCACCGAAAAGACATGCACAACAAGCGTGCGCTCCAACTCACGGAGTCAAAAATATGGAGATTGCAGAAGTATTACAAGAGGGAGGGCGTTCTACCCGCAGACTGGGAATACAAGCCTGAAACCGCAGAGTTCTTAATTCGCAGGTGAGCGTGAGAGATGCGTGGAGCAAACGAGGGCGGAAGTGTGAAGTGTGCATGGTGCGTGTGGTGTGGGGTGAGAATGTGGGTAAGAAGAGAGAAGAGAAGAGGGGGTGAGTAAGAGGGTTGAATGAGTGGTTGGAGTTGCTTCTCGGCGTTCTGCTTGCGTGCATCGGCGGAGGTCTCACGGGCTTCGCAATCTGGAAGTTTTGGGAATATCTAATGCCCGTGATTTTGGGAGTAGTGGGTATAATAGTGCTGCTTGTTGGTGCTATTTTTCTGATGATAGGCGTGAGTGACATAAAGAGCAAGCGAGAAGAGATGGCTGAAGAGGCAGAAGGAGGTAGCGGACAGTGAGGAAGTTAGGAGGGAAAGGGTGAATAGCGTTGGGGACTGTGAAGCCGACATACATAAAAAAGCTGGCGAAAACTTTAATGAAGGTCGTGGATTCGTTCTCTGAAGATTTTGAAGAGAACAAGCGTTTGGTAGAGGAATATCTGAGTGTGGAGAGCAAGGAAGTGCGGAACAGGGTCGCAGGATACATTACACGCCTCAAAAGGCATGGCAGACCCGAAGTCTGGGGTGAGCGGAAGCCTGAGATTGCAGAGAAAAGCGGATGAATGGAAACGAGGAGTAGAAAGGAAGAGAGGCAAGGAATAATTGAATTAGTGAGGGGGAAAGGAGCGAAAGCGAATGGAGGAGGGTTGAGAAATGGTAGAGACGGAGTGGAGTGGCGTGTTTCCTGCGTTAATAACGCCTTTCACGAAGGACGACAAGGTGGACGAGGAGGGTTTGCGTCGTCTTGTTGAGTATGTTGAGGCTGGTGGTGTGGATGGTGTTGTCCCTTGCGGCACAACAGGTGAAAGTGCGACGCTCTCACACGAAGAGCATAAGCGTGTAGTTGAGGTCGTTGTTGACTGTGCGAAGAAGAAAGTAATTGCGGGAACAGGCTCAAACAGCACTGCAGAAGCGCTGGAACTCACGAAGCATGCTGAAGATGTGGGTGCGGATGCATGCCTGCTCATCACTCCTTACTACAACAAACCCAACAAAAGGGGATTAATTGAGCATTTCAAGCGTATTGCCGATGCTGTTGACATCCCTTTAATTTTATACAATATACCTTCACGCACAGGATTGAACATGAGTGCGGATGTCGTTTTGGAACTCGCAGAAGAAAGCAATATTGTCGGTATAAAGGAGGCTTCTGGCGACTTGAAGCAAGTGCAACACATCATTAATGGCGTGAGGGAGCGTAAATTGGACTTCACTGTGATTTCAGGTGACGACATTTTGACGATTCCGATTATGAGCGTCGGCGGTAAGGGCGTCATTTCGGTAATTGCGAACATCATTCCGAAAGAGACTGCGGAGATGGTTCATGCGTTTCTGAACGGTGATTTTGAGAAGGCTCTCGCTCTGAACTACAAACTGCTTCCGTTAATGGATGCGATGTTCTTGGAGACGAATCCGATTCCTGTGAAGAGGGCTGCAGCGCTCATGGGTCTCCCTGCGGGACACACGAGACTTCCGCTCGGAGCATTAAGCGAAGAAAATGAGAAGAAGCTGCGAGCCGTTCTGGAATCGTTCGGTCTAATCAAAGCACCTCGCTAACCGGGTGTTAAATATGGATTATTTGATTTTTCTTCCGCTCCTTCTGCTTTTTCTCGCCTTCCTCGCCCTTATAATTCTACTCTGGAAGTATGCTGAGCTTAACAGGAAATAGCGAGAGCAACTAGAGCAGAGAGCAAGACAGATATTTGAGGAGTGGAAAGAAAAGGAGCTTGAAAGCACTTCGACAGAGGAAAGCAGAGATTCTTTTTGAAGAGTGGAAGCAGAGACACGAGAAGGAGATAAGAAAAGATGCGGTAAAGAAGAGCAGGGCGGCAATTGCAGGAAGAGTTACCGAGCAGATTGCCCCATACCTCCCTGAATTCAAATACAATCCGAAAGATGCACGCTTCATCGGCTCGCCAATTGATTTTATTGTTTTTGACGGTCTTGACGAAGGAGAACTGAGAAGAATAGTTTTTGTTGAGGTGAAATCAGGGAAATCAACACTGAGCAGGAGGGAGAAGCTTGTAAGGGATGCGATTGAGGAAAATAGAGTTGAATGGGAAATTCTCAAATATGCATAGGTTTTCGTTTATTTATTCCATCAAATCACGGAAAACTGCTGAAAGCGTGCGATGAAATATGAATTGCTCTGACAATTTCTCATTAATTTTCTCCAAAGCATACGCATCTTCCTCAAATTCCACATCACGAGAATATTGAACATCCCAGAGAACAAGCCCAAAGGGAGGCACAGGTTTTATGAATTCACGCACTCTCACAGCCAAAAGGTCTTCAAGCCACGCCTCGTCCTTCTCGCCTCTTCCAATGCACGCCAAAGCAGCGACAATCTTCCGCACCATCTTGCGAAGAAAGCTCCGAGCGCAGACATCAAAAACGACGAAATCGCCTCTTCTGCGCACTTCCAAGCGAAGCACATGCCTTATCGGTGAGCGACGCTCCTTGTCAAGCTCCGCAAAATTTGAGAAGTCGTGAACGCCCTCAAAGAGAGAAGCTGCTGAACGCATGCGCTCAACACTCAAATCAGGCGCAAACAGGAAATATCTGTAAGTTCTTGAGATTGCATCCTTACGAGCGTTGAATTTCTGCGGTGGGTAAGCGACTGCGTAAGCGAAAATGTCGTCAGGAAGCGCACTGTTCAGCATGCGAGGCGAGATTTCTCTCGTTGCATCAAAAGAAATAACTTGGGAGCGGGCATGAACGCCCCTGTCTGTCCTGCCTGCGTATGAGAAATGCGCATCTCTCCTGCTTTTTATGATGTCCAATTCTTCCAAAGCACGAAAAATCTCCGCCTCAATCGTCGGAACATCAGGCTGAATTTGAAAGCCGTAATAGTTCGTTCCGATGTATCCGATTTTCAACGCAACCCGCACACTCACCGCAACACCACCCTAAGCAACACAACTCGCAAACGCCTCACGCCAGCTCCCACGCCTCTTTCTCCTCCAATTTCGCATTCTTCACAACGAGCCTTGCGGTGTTCGCACCTTCTTCTACGATTTCACTCGCAAGAATAACGATGCGTTTGCGGAAAAATGGAGCGTCAAGCACTAAAGTTTCAAATTCTCCTCCCTCTCCCGCCACATTTATCTTCCATTTCTCGCTTATTTCAACTAATCTATCCACATCTTCATCGCTTATCCGCCTTCCGAGCCATGTTTTATCCAATCCGTAAGCTGCGATGCCCGTTAAAATGAAATCAAAATTGCGGACAGCGATGCGCATAGCTGTCTCTTGGTTGAGATGCCAGAGCGGGAAGAATGCTTTCAAGCGAAGTTCTTTACAGATGCGCTCAATGCGACGACGCTGGTATTCGCTCCACAAAGCTCCTGCGACAACGCCTTCAATTTGAAACTCCCTGCGAGCATCCTCAAGCGCAGCGTGCAAGTCTGCGAGCTCTTCCGCCTCGCTCCTTCCCGAAGTCTCGTAGGAGAGCAGAGGCAAGCCGATTGCATCCGCCTGCAAATCTGTAATCTCAACAGCAGGCGTGTGAAAGAGCATCGCTGCGGGATTCTCGCTCCTCACAGTGAGCAAGCAGTCAACGATGAAACCTGCCTCAAGCATCGCCTGCAGGGCGAGCGTGCTGTCCTTCCCTCCGCTGAAAAGGCATCCGAGCCTCATCTTCGCTTCTGGATGAAACTGCCTCAAATATTCTCGCTTACGCTTGAAACCCCTCATTTTTGCCAATTTCTCAATCGCTTTATGGAACTTTGAGCCGTATTGAGCAGCCCTCTTCTTCCTTTCCGCAACAATTTTCAATCCTAAATCCGCTGCAATCTCCCTTAAAATGACCTTTTCTTGAAATTCAGCATCCTTTTTGCGAACTTTTAGTGCATCTGGAAGCGAAAATGCGAAATTCGCAACTTTCTTCGTTAAAAATGGGCTTCGCAAAGAGACGCCTAATTTACGAGCGATTGCGAGGTCTCTGCAAGTGTCTCGCCTGAACATGCTTTTAACGCCTGAAATGCACGCCTCTCTCAATTTACCCGCCTGAAATGCTCGCTTATGCCTCTCGTAGCCTCCAAATAATTCTTCAGAGCCGAGACCGTAAATAAGTGTGCGAATTCCATCTGCAACTGCACGCTCACAAGCGATGAAAATAGGAAGCGCAACGCCAACTTTAACAACATCCGCACCCACTAAAGGCACTATTTCCTTCAAATATCCTTCAACTTCATCAATTTTCACCTCTATAACCCTCAAATCCAGCCCCAACTCCCTTGCCACTCTGCTCGCATACACAAAATCCTCCGCTTGCTTCGCCTCCTTCGCCCCCTTCACCCCTGAAGCCCCTGAAGCCTCCGAAGCCTCTTCCGCCTCCGAGAAAACCGCCGTGTAGCATCTGAATTTCCTGCGTAGTTCCTTGCAGAGGAATGCGAGAAGCGTTGAGTCCAGCCCTCCCGAGAACAGAATGCCGAAATCCTCGCTCGTAATTGTAGAGAGGCTCTCACGGAGTAAAGAGAGCAAGCGCCCCTTTAAATCCTTCGCAGCCTCTGCCTCCTCGCCTTCGCATTCGCATAAATAAGACGCAAACTTTAAGCGACCATTCTTGTAATTCAGCAGTGTTCTCGGCTCAAGTTCAAAAGAGAAATGGAAACCCATCGCAGACATCGCATTTCTGTGTGAAGAGAACGCAAAGCAATCATCAAAATGCGCAAAATATATCGGTCTCAAGCCAAAAATGTCCCTTAATAATTGCACTTTTCCATCAGAATGCCATAAACATATCGCATAAGCGCCTTCTAAAGCATCTAATATCCGCCCTTCGCTCATTCGCATGCTCTCTATTTCATCAAAATTGAATATTTCCGCATCTGCAACAACTCGCTGAATGCCTAAAGAATTGAAGAAGCGTTTCAAGCGTTTGAAGTCTCCTTCTCTGCTTTTAGGCACGCAACACGCAATCAAATCATCGTATTCCCGCACTACTCTCTTCAATTCCTCCAAATTCTCACATCTGATTTCGGAATCTTCACTGAAAATAAAGAATATTTGCTCTCCTAATGACGACAATTCCATTTGCATTTGCCTCAGCGCTTTGAATATTCTCTCGTGAGCGTTCTCGCTGTTGAAAATACCGACAATTCCGCCCATCCCTCACGCCTCTCCTCCTTTTTACTTTGTTTATTTTTATGTTAAGGGCGGTGTTAAAGAGGTGTGTGCAGGTCAGGGAATAGGTGAGAGAAAGATGGAAGTAGCGGAAGAGAGGGAGCGGGGAAGAGGAAAAAATAGGATTTGGATAAAGAATGGAATAGTTTACGACCCTTTGAATGGTATAGAAGGCGAGAGAAAGGACATTTTCATAGAGAATGGCGTGATTGTTGAGGAATTAAGTGGAAAAGCGGAAAAAATATTGGATGTTTCAGGAAAGATTGTAATGCCAGCGGGGATAGATGCGCACAGTTATGTGGCGACATTTGGCATGAATCTTGCTCGTTTTTTGCTAAAATTCCCTACTGTGCATGAGATAGGCGTTTCTTATGCGAAAATGGGCTTCACGCATGTGAATGAACCTCTCGCAACGCTTGAGACCGCTTGCAGTGTGCATCACGAACTCGCATCCATTCCCTTCGTGGACGCTTCAACATTCACAGCGTTAAGCCTGAGAGATTTTGCGAAGGAGATAAGGGAGGGAGATTTTGAGACTGTTCGTGCAGTTTTCAACATTCTCGCAGATATGACAAAGGCAATAGGCATCAAAATTTATGATTCTCGTGTTCATTTTGAGAAAAAGGGATTCTTTTATCGTGATATTGACATGAATACATGCCTAAGATTCCTCCAGAAGGTATCAAATGAGGGCGAAGGAAAGAGAGAGGGCGACACGGCGGGAGAAGGCGAGGGCGTAGAAGAGCATGAGACGGCGGAGAATGTGCGGATGCATTTGAGGGCGACGCCTGCGGTTTTGGAAGCGCCTTTTGAAGAACTGCGTTCATTCAGGCTCGCAAACATCACAGCGGGCGTAGACAGTGAGGAGAAGTATGAGAATGCGTTGAAATTTCTATGCGGTGGAGGTCTCGCTTCTATTGCCATCCCTTTACGGACTGCTGTATGTGATTCCTGCGAAGGCACAGTTTTCATAGATTTGGGCTTTGAGAAGCCTATTGTGTTCAAGCGAACGAAACCATCCGAGGAAGCGGTTCTGTTTGCGTTGAAACTCGCTCTTGAGGCGGTTGAGGAGCATGGCTCTTTTGCCCTCTGCTCAGCAGGTTCCATAAAAGAATTCCCAAAAATCCTCGCTTTGCTCCTTGACAGGCACTTGCGAGAAGAAATCATCGGCTCGCTCGCCTCAGAACTGCCGAGTGTTGAGTTCTCGCTTTCCGAGCTCGTGCTTGCGACGAGAGCAAATCCTGCACGCCTCTTATCGCTGAATAAAGGGCATCTCGGCACAGGCGCAAAAGCAGACATCGCAATATACGACATCTCCGAAGACACAAAGGGCTGGGAGCTTGTGCGAGGATTTCGTGAGTGCGAGTTCCTGCTGAAATGTGGCGATTTCGTTGTTTTTAATAGAAAGATTGTGAGAAAAAATTGCGAAACGCAAACATTTTTCAAAAAAGCATCTCCTTCTGACTGGAAGATAAAGGGTGTGAGGGAAACTTTGAGGCGAATTTGCGACAGTCGTTCATTTAGGAGGGAGAATCTATGCGTTCATGAATGCTTTTTAAAGAGATTTAATGCTTAAAGCGGCGAACATGCTCAAGAACGCACTCAAATATCCGCTTACCGTCTCCATATATTTCCGCTTCTGTTTCCTCTCCTGTTTCCGCTTCCGCTTTTGTTTTTGTTTCTGTTTCTGTTTCTGCTTCTGCAATTGCCCGTTTTCTCGCCCACTCTTGGGTTTGGAAAGCGAAGAAAGCCCTTTCAGGATGCGGCATGAGTCCGAAGACATTCCCTGCGGGGTTGCATATTCCTGCGATATTTGAGAAAGAGCCGTTCGGATTCCAAGGGTATCCTGCGTCTGTGCGACCTTCGGCGTCAGAATAGCGGAAAACGATTTGGTCATTCTCTTCAAGGCGAAGAAGCACTCGCTCCTTGCTCTCTGCAGGGACAAAAAACTTGCCCTCTGCGTGAGCGCAAGGCATTCTCAAGAGGCTTCCTTGCGGGATGTCTTTCGTGAATACGCATTTTCCTCTGTTCTCGTGCTTTAAAATCGTGAGCCTGCATTCAAAGCGTGCAGAATCGTTCAAAGTAAGTGCAACCTCTCGCTTCTCATCCCATCCGGGGAGAAGACCGAGCTCAACAAGCACCTGAAATCCGTTGCAAATGCCGAGAACTGGCTTTCCAGCATCCACAAAAGAACGCAAATCTCTCCATATTGCGCGCATTCTCGCTGCGAATATCGCTCCCGCTCTGACATAGTCGCCTGCTGAGAAGCCTCCTGGCAACACAAGAATGTCGTAATCTTCCAAGCTCCTGCGCTCTGAATGCTCACCCGTGAGTTGCTTCAGATGCACGATTTCTGCGGATGCGCCGAGATTGCGGAAGCAGAGGCATGTCTCCCACTCGCAGTTCGTCCCTTCTATGCGAAGAATGCAGACTCTCACATCGTCCCCCTCTTTCACTTTGTCCTCACTTCGTCCTCCTTCATATAAAAAAGAAAAAAGAGAAGAGAAAGAGGAAAGGAGCGATGATGCCAGGGAGTATCTCCTGCTATTGTCATTATTTTCAAAATATATTTTTGACACGTGCTCAACTCATCGACGGACAGATTTTGCTAATTGCTATGAAAATTCTTGAAAATTTTGACAAATTTTAAGAGTGGAGAGGCGAGAACGTCGAGAAAACGCATGTCCTTCCTTCTCTTGCATCCGACAATGTCAATATTATCCTTCGTCTTTTAAAGAATTGTCAACACTCCTCGACGGACAAATTTTGACAAATTCTGGAAGCTGACGCAGCACGCACAAGAAGCGAGGAGGAAGAAGCGGAAGAAGAAAAGGGAAAAAATAAGAAATGGCGCTATGCTCTGCCAGCTTGTCTTGCTGCTGCCTCGCCGAGCGCCTCATCTAACGACTGAAATTCCTTCGCTGCCCTCATTTCGTCAGAAATGTGGAATTTTGCAGCGTCCTCGCCGAGAGTTTCATTCGTTGTAGGCGCCATAAGCGTCGCTACAAATGTGTAATTGCCTCCTTCAATGAACCAGCTGACTGGTATTGGGAAAGGAACATTCTTTTTGAAATGGAAGCCCGCTGGCATTAAAAACGGACTGCTCTCGTAAATCGTGTCAATGTCTCCGCCCGGCTGCTCAAGTTTGAGCGAGAATTGCGTCATTATAGGCAGTCCAAATGTGTTGTTTATTTCAAGTCCGAGCTTAACGACATCCCCAAGCTCGTATTCGCTTTTATCAGTCCATATTGAAAGTGGTCCGTAGTAGATTTTAATGTAGTCAACTTCAACTCTTGTTCTCCTCTGGTCGCCGAAGCCTACACCGATATACCTCACGCCTCTCAGGTCGTAAGAGTAGAACTCTTCCCTGCTGTATCCCTTGTCTCCTTTGCTTATCACATGGAATCCGCCCTCGTTCATCATCACTTTGACTGTTACCCACTCTCCATCCCTCGGGTAAGGTGCGCTCTTGCATGGAATACCGCTACCTTCAACATTATCGGCAACGCCTACTTTGCCTCCATAGCAGGAATCTCTACCGAAAGAATGCAAGAAATTGAGAACATCATCGTTGATTTTACCGGTATATCCGCCAATGGGGTCATTCCACCAGCTCTCGTTCGCAGGAGGGTCAAGGAATATATTCACAGTTGCATGGCTCTCACTTTCTCTGAAATAGAATCTGATTTTGTATTCAACGATGAGAGATTTTGTTAAATTTACTGCGATTCTCCTCTTTAGCAATGCAATGCTTTCATACCAACCGCTGATTTCAACGCCTATGATATCACCTTCTCCGTCTTTAAGCACCCACTCATCACCGCTCTTGTCAAAAGTGATTTCTTCGGTTGAGAAGTTGTCGAAGTTTAAAGGAGGTTTGAGTGTAGGAATTGAGCGGTCAGTAATGACTTTAGTAAGAGGAGAGGCGGGAGAAGGCGTATGTGAGGCGGTTGTGGGCGCAGGAGGAAGAGAAGGCGGAGGCGTGGATGAGGCGGTTGTAAGTGGAATGACGCTAACAGTTGTCAGCGAGGCGAGCAGCAACAAAAGCAGAGCGTTTTTCGCTTTGCCCATTACCCTTTCACCTCCAAACAAGCAAGCGTCTTACACCTTAAAATATTTTGATGAAGAAAGAGAGCGGAACAGGAGAATTAGGGGAGGTAGGAAAAAGGACATTCAGTTGCGGAGGTCTTCAGAGGCAGAGGACAAACAGCAATTTTTAAATTGAAAGCAGTTGAAAGGAGGCGTAGGGATGTCGGAGGGAGAAGTCCCGGCGAAGTTGCCTGAGGGGGAAAAATCTGGTTCAACGGTCGTTTCGTTGATTGGAAGGATGCGAAGGTGCATGTGCTTTCTCACGGCTTGCACTACGGAACAGGTGTATTTGAGGGGATAAGGTGCTATTCTACCGATAAAGGCTCTTTCATTTTCAGACTACGGGAGCATGTTGACCGCCTATTTCGCTCTGCAAAGCTCTACGGCATGAGAATTCCATACTCGCAGGATGAAATATGCACTGCAATAAAGGAAACAATTCGCATAAATGGTCTTGATGAGTGTTACATTCGCCCGATTGTGTTTTACGGCTTTCACCATCTCGGCGTGATGCCGACGGGCTGTCCTGTGGAGTGTGTGATTGCAGCGTGGAAATGGGGCGCATACCTCGGCGAAGAATCGCTGCGCAGCGGAATAAGATGCACTTTCTCATCTTGGCATCGCATCCATCCTAACACGCTTCCGACGACTGCGAAAGCCTGCGGTCATTACTTGAACTCGCTTCTCGCCGCCTTAGAGGCACGAAAGAAGGGCTACGACGAGGCAATCATGCTTGATTGCGAGGGCTTCGTTGCGGAAGGACCCGGCGAAAACATTTTCATCGTGAAAGATGGAAAACTCCTGACGCCTGACTTCTCATCTGGAATTCTACCGGGCATCACAAGAGACACAGTAATACAGCTTGCGAAAGACATTGGGATTGCGGTAGAGGAGAAAAGAGCTCACGAAATCTGAAGTTTTGAGTGCTGATGAGGCTTTCTTCACGGGAACCGCAGCTGAAATCACACCAATTCGTGAGATTGATGGCATCATCATCGGCAACGGCGAGGTCGGTGAGATAACAAGAGAGATACAAAGGAAATTTTTTGATGTCGTCCATGCGAAAGAGAGTAAGTATATGAAATGGCTTGAGCCTGTTTAGCGTTGTGCGTGTTGTGTGCGTGAAGGAGAAGTAAGAAGATGTCGCAACGGAAAAAGGCATATTTGGATGTTTCTGTGAGTGTATGCCCGCACTGTGGTGCTTTTTATGCGGATGCGAGTTGGTATGCTGTCGTGCTTGAGTCGGATGTTGAGTGTGGCGTCTGCGGAAACGCATTCAATCCGAAGAAGAGCCTGAAAGACCGCATTCTGATTGAGTTTGAGCTTGACGAGAGCGGTAAGGTCGTTGCAGTGAAGAAGACAAAGGATTTAAAGTGAAGCAGCTTTGCACGCTTCCAATTCTGCAGCCATTCTGCATCGTGAAAGGGAAAGAGAATTTGAAGTGATTTAGAGCAGTTTTGCGCCTGAAAATGAAATCTTGCTCGTTTTGACATCGCCAAACTCCCTCAAAGCCTCGCTCTCGCCGACGACAAAAACAGTTTCGCCGAGCATAGCGACACTCGCAATTTTTCCTTCAGCGGCGACTGCCTCAATCGCATCAACGCAACGCTCACTCGCAAGTCCTGTCTTCAAGGCGAAATTTTGAGAGCAACGCATGAAATTCTCAATCGTTGGCTCACGCAAGAGCGCTCGCATTGAGGCTTTACCTGCGTTGTTAATTCTGCGTCGCAGTTCTTTGTCATGCGAAGCATCTCGCAGCATCCTCCTCGTTTCTATTCCTCTGCCTAAAACCGCATAACTCACTGTGATGCTTCTCGTCGGAATCCTGTCTATTTCTCCTATTCCGGGCGCTCCCGCCTTCTTACGAATGACAACGCCTCCGCCGAAAGTCTCCGCAACGACATCTCCCAAGCCCGTTCCGTTCTCAATTTCCGCAAGATGTGCAATCTGCGCAAGCTCATTCAGCGTTAATCGCAGCGAAAGTGCATCGTTCAATGCGAGAGCGGTGCTTAATGCGCCTGCTCCGCTCGCACCGAAACCGTTCCGCAGAGGCACTTCAAATCTCGTGTCCACGAGAACACAAAACGCTCCCCTCTTTCGTGCTGACAGCTGCTGATGCGAGCATCTTCGCAACGACAGACCTCGTTGTCGGCGCCTCCTCCTCGTTCCCATTTATTCTTATGCGTATTTCTGTCTCTTCGCACTCGCATACTCGCACTTCCGTGAAGCAGCCAGCGGAAAGCAGAACACCGCAGCCGACAGAGCCTTTTAACAGCGGATTCTCATTCTCGCAGATTTCAAAAAAGCCTGAAATGTGCGATGGTGCGTATGCCCTCGCCCTCATTTCTTAATATTGTTGCTGCTCCTACCTTTTATGGAGCTGAGGAGGCGGGTGGTAAATTACTTATATTATAACGGACATAAGCGTGAGCAATAGCGAAGGAGGAAAAGCTGCGCTAATACAAGGGAACAGAAGGTAGAGCTTATGAGCGGGAGAGGTGGCATGCATGGGAATCGTGTGTGTCCTCACTGTTTGAGATATTTCAATGTGGAGGAATGTCGCTTAAAGGTAATTAGGGGAGAACTATATACCATTTGCCCTTACTGTGATGAGACTATTAAAAAATTGAAGAATTTCCCGCCTGAGGAAAGGGAAAGATTGCTGAGAAGAGAGCATGACTTTGATCATGATTTGAGAAATCTTTTTAGAAAAGATAAGATTGAAGACATAAACGATGTGTATTTGAGAACAAATGATGCTAAGGATTATCTGCATAATATATTTGAAGGAGGAGAAGCTGAGGATTCATTAGACAGCTTTTTATTTCAGAAAGACCCTTTTATAAAGAAGTTACAGAAAATAAAGAAAGCAGGAGGAGAAAAAGGGAAACCAGATTATACAATAGAGAAAGATTTTATTTCATTAGAACTGAAACCACTTTTTGTTAAAGATAAGAGGAGGGGAATTTTAAAGCAAGAGCAATTAGACGGAGATAGATTAAAAAGTGAATTGAAAAAACAAATTTATAAATATATTGGACAGACAAAATATGTTATACTAACAAACTATAAGAAATGGCTATTTTTTAGCACAAAGAGCTGTATTTCGGAAGAGAATTGTAAACCTTTTTATGAATGTGAGTTTTTTGAATTCTTAAATGAGTTGAAGAATTTTGGAGACTTAAGGGAGTTCTTGGAGAAGAAACAGGAGGTATTTGAGAAAGAAGATTTAGATGAGAGATTTTTCAAGAATTTGAAGGAATGGAAGAGAATACTTGGCGATATTAAGTTTGAATGTAGTGAAAGAGAGAAAGATGAAATAATCATAAATCTAATAAACAAGCTCGTTTTTGTTGAAGTGCTTGATGATTTTATGTTAATTGAACCGTTATGGATAAAGAGAAAATGGGAGGAATACAAAAGCAGAGGCAGAAATATCCTGGATTTCCTAAATTTCCTTGACAAATACTTTTATGATGTATATGGTACTGAACTATTTAAGGGAGGAGAAATCAAAATAAATGCTGAAAGGGAGAATATAATAGAATTTGAAAAAAAATTAGAAATAGTTTTAGGTCTAAAAAGTAAAATGGAAAGAGATTACAGAGGAATAACACAATATTATTATAGGAACATTGATGAAGATATATCTGGAAAATCATATGAGAGGTATCTGGCGGAACATAGGAAGGAGAAAGGTATATTTTATACACCAAAAAGTATCACAAAGTATATTGTGAATAACACTGTTGGGTGTATTTTGGATGAAATATTAAATGAGATAAAAGCGGAATTTGAGAGATTAGGCGAAATAAAGAGAAAAGAAGAAGAAATAAGAGATAAAGAGGAAAGTTTAAGAGAAAAAAGGAAGAAAAGAGAGCAAATAAGAAAGTGGAGAGATGTAAGGAGAGCATTGCATGAGAGGAAAAAATAGAGGAAGAGATAAAGAATTTGCAAAGAGAGATAAATGTGTTAAAAGAGGAATATAATAAAATTTATGGGGAGAAAGAGAGACATATTAAGCGGTTAAAAGAGCTGTTGGAGAAATTTGTGTCTGTTAAAGTTCTTGACCCTGCATGTGGTTCGGCGTCATTCTTAATTAAAGCATTGCGAGTTTTTTGGGATAAATATAATAATTTGAAGAGCATCTTTGAGGAAAATAAGCAAATTATCACTTGGGAGCGAAGTTTAGGTGATTTCATACAGAGATTACACATCGATTACCACATACGGACAGACAGCAAACGTCGTATTTTTCATATTTTGCTGAGACATATTTATGGGAATGATATAGATGAGAGGGCATTAGATATTGCGAAGGGAAATCTATGGAGGGAAAGTATAAAATTATCTCCTGAAGATTTCAGGTATGAAAAGAGAAAAGATGAAAAATTAGCACATGTTCTTCCGGATTTAGAGTTGAATTTTGGAAATGGAGATGCATTAGTTGGATTACCTGAAGATTTAGCAGTAAGATATTTGGAGCAGAACTATAAGGAAGAAATAAAGGAGCTGTTTAAATTGCGGGAAAAATATTTGGAGACAGGAGAAATAGCAATTATAGACAAAATAAGAGAAATAAAAGGGAGATTGAGAAGAGAATTGGACAAAGAGTTTGAAAAATATTTGGAGAGAGAGGGTTTGCCTTCTTGCAAGGGGCTGACAAGACCTCTTCACTGGGTTTTGGAGTTCTGGCATGCATTCTTTGATAGGAATGGTGATGCGTTGCCGGTGGAAGAGAGAGGATTTCATGTTATTTTGGGGAATCCCCCTTATGGTAGGATAAAACAAGTCCTATCAAAAGAAGAAAGGGAAATTTTCAGTAGGATATATGAGCATTTTTACAAGTATCAAAGGGGAAATTTCAATTTTTATAAGCTTTTTTTGGAGAAATGTTTCTATTTACTGAAGAAAGGAGGGAGATTTTCTATGATTTTTCCAAGCTCTTTCCTCAGTGAGAGGGATTCAGAGCCGTTGAGAAAGCTTATATTTGAGGAAACAATTGTAGATAAAATATTGCAGTTTCCGGAAAAGACAAGAGTTTTCACAGAATCAACGCAGGATGTAACTGTTTTAATTTATGAAAAGCGGAAATTAGATGATTATGAAGTGCAGATAAAGACAAATATAGACGAATATGACATGGATAGATTAAATGAACTGGAATTTTTGCGATTAAAGAAAAGCGAAATGAAGGAATTGAATGAATCTTATCAAATTCCTGCCCTCCGTTATCCTGAATATGAGTGGAGGATTCTGAAGAAAATTTCAAAATTTCCGACATTCGGTTTAGGGGTAGAGAGGAAAAAGACGAGGGAGTTCTGCGTGAGCTGCGGTCAGCGGACTATTCACGAGCTCGTTAAGGAAAAGAATGGCAAATACAAGGTATGCAAGAAATGCGGGAGGAAGATTCAACCTGTTGGAGAAATAGGCGTAGGGCATCTTGATGAAACTCTTGACAAGGAATTTATGAGCAAAGAGCGGACAGGGGACTTGCTTGTTAAAGGCATTCATCTTGACCGTTATTTTGTGAATTTGGATGAGGATGGCCCACAGCCAAGATATGTGAGAAAGCAGGATTTCTTGCGGAAGAAGCCTGAGGCGAAGAAGAGCATAGAAACGGAGCGAATTATAGGCAGAAATGTTGTGAATAAGGCACTACGACCACGACTCCGCTTCTCTATACTCCCCAAGGGATTCGTTATTACAAATAATGTCAAATATATTATTCCAAACCCGAATGCAAATTTAGATAAGTATTTTATTGTTGGTTTATTAAATTCTTCGCTGCTCAATTGGAGATTTGAAATTTTTTCAAACCAAAATGGCATCAGAAATTATGAAATAGAGGCGTTACCTATCATTAGAGCATCTCAAGAAGAACAAGCAGCTGTTTCTGAACTCGTCAAGAAAATGCTAATGCTTATGAAACTCAGACATAAATTCCTCAAAATTTGGCGAAAAAACGCTAATAACTTGAGAGATGCGAAAAAATCCCTTAAAGAGATTCTCTTGGAAGATAAAAGGAAAATTAAAGCGGGAAATTCAGAGAATGTTTGGACAAAAGATGCAAGTATTTATCCTGATAGTAAAGATAAAGAAATAATAGAAAAGCAATTTTCAAGGATTAAAATCATTGGAGTAGGGAAAAATAAGTTGAAAATATGTGGGATTGAAGGGGCAAAAGAGGAGAAGTTATTGGAATTGAGTGCGAAAAACGAGATGCTGCGAGACATTCTTTATCTTGAAATTACAGAACTGCTTTCGTCTGGAAAGAAGTTGAAGTGTTTAAGAGACATATTCTCAAAAACAGAAATTTCTGTAATAGAGCCGAATGTGTTGGAAAATACGCCGAATTTACTGAAGAAAACTATGGAAGAGTTCAAAGAATGGGTTAAAAATGAGGGTTTAGAATATCCTTTAGAAAGGATAGAGAGTATAGTGAGCATAGATAATGAAATAGAGAGTGTGGATGCGGAGATAGATGCTTATGTTTTTAAGTTGTATGGGTTAAGTAAGGAGGAAGTTGATGTGGTTTTGGATGCATTAGAGACTTCAGAGAGCATTAAGGGGAAAATTTTGGACAAATATGAAGCGTTGGCTTTCTGACTTAAATCTTGCGTAATTCGTAAGACATTTCGCCGAGACCGAGTTTTTGAGCCTCTCGCACCTGCACCTTCGGGTCGCCTTCAAAGGCGGAGATGCCGATGAGGTCTATCGTTGCGTTGTCAATTGAAACAATGTCAGCGGAGGCGAGAACGCCAATGTCCTCGCAAATGAATCGTGGTGCCATCTCCGCACAGTCGCAGAAGGGCGTAACGCTCACCGCAAAATTAATGAAATATGCTTTATTCACATGCTTAAGCACTTCTTTTGCGACGAAAGCAATCCTTTTTTGAATTTTTTCGGATGCTTTCTCTTCAGTTCTTAACGCACCAGTTCCGCAAA
Source organism: Candidatus Methanophagales archaeon (assembly GCA_024699715.1). GTDB lineage: Archaea > Halobacteriota > Syntropharchaeia > Alkanophagales > Methanospirareceae > Methanospirare > Methanospirare jalkutatii. The sequence continues at coordinate 51,701 of JANPRD010000012.1, read as the reverse complement.
CTGCAATACAAGAGCCGCAACCTATGCATTTTTCAGCATCAAAAATCACTTTTTCTTTGACTTTTATTGCGTTGAAACCGCAAACTCGCTCGCATTCACCGCAAAGGTTGCAGAGCGAATCGTTCAAAACGGGCTTCGTGACCTCATGCTGCCACTTCTTTGTTCGCTTCGTGACGCAGCCCATCGCAACATTCTTCAACGCCCCGCCGTATGAAGAAGCGCCGTGTCCTGTTGCGTGGGAAATCACAATTAGGGCGTCGCTGTCGTAAATAGCACGGGCTATCTCAACATTTTCGCTCACTGAAACGCCTTCATCGCTCAAACCATCCGCAATAATAACGGGACAACCGATGTAAGATGGCGAAAAGCCATGATAAACCGCACACATAATATGGTCAATCGCATTATATCGCTCGCCTTTGTATATTGTTGTTGTGTCTGTGAGGAAGAATTTCGCATTTTCATGCATCTTCTTCAGCGAATCAACGATTGCTTTTATGTAAAAGGGTTTGATGAATGTCTCGTTGTGCTTCTCACCGAAGTGCATTTTCAATGCGACATTCCCTCGCAGTTCTTCCCCTTGAAGCAGACGCTCAACTAAGTCGGGCAACCTCTCCACGAGTGGCTTCTTCCCCCCACGAGCATCTATGAAATACACAACACTCATTTCAATTCGCATGAATTGAGCGGTGCAATTATTTTATTTTTCGTCGTAGGATAAAGGATGCCTGCGTTTCTGACGGAATTCATGAATGAGTTGCATGCGGAGAGGAAGCGGTTAAAGGCTGAGCCCGACGCTGACGATTTTTCAGCGTGCATTGAGCATTTCTGGCTGCCTTTCCACTTCCATGAGGATTTCTGCGGCGGCGAGGTTCTTGCTGTTGACAGCAGTTCTGCGAAGCATTCTCTCGGAGACGGCTCTATTTTTTATGTTGTCCGTGCGCTTGCTCTCTCCGCAAATCGTAAATACAAGCGTGTGAGCGTAGGTCACGAATACTCGCCAAATTTCAAAGACTTGCCCCTTTTAGGGAGACTTCGTGAGCATTTGGAGCATTTAGTTGCGCTTGATGCATTAAAAGATGGATTTGAAGGTTTCATTCTTATTGACGGTTCGCTCTTCGGCAGACTATCGCATCTCCCAAAAGAGACAGATTTCGTGAAGAACAGGGCATTAATGGTGGATTATTTTGAAGTGTTGTCTTCATTTCTTGATGCTGCCCGTCGTTCATCTGTTCCAGTCGTGGGCGTGAGCAAAGAGAGCAGAACTTCATTCTTCAGGACATTTCTACTCGCAAAAATTTTGGAAAATGCGGGTGTTGAGCAAGAGTTCAGGCATTTCCTCATTCGCTCTGCTGTTGAAGGGGGTTCTTCGGCTGTCTTTGCATTAAAGCGTGCGGAAGAGGAGCTTGACGAAGGAGTTAAGAGGCTATTCAGAGCATTTTTATTACAGCGGAGACCTGATTTTCATCTGATTCTGAAGTATGCTCGTTCAAAAAATGAGACAGGATGCACCACTCCGCTCCTACTCGGGACAAAACCTCGCTTCCGCAGGGAGCTTGAGGCGATGCGGAAAGACCCTGTCGGTTTCTTGAGGAGACGCTTCCCCATTTCCGCACTTGACGACGGATTTCTTGAGCGAGCGAAGGGGCGTTGTGGAAAGCCTTGAAAGGTTGCCTGCAATTGTTTCTTTCCATGTGCTTCCCGCTCTTAACGACACGCCGATGCGAATAGATGTGCCTGCATGGTTCTTCGGCATAAATAAAACGCTTTCAGATGTTCGTTTTCCTGAAGATTTGGTCGTATGTGAAAATTATGAGAAGTTGGAGGAGATTTTGAGGCTGATTTCTGCGGGCTACTGCGGTTTAGATAACTACAATATATGGCTCTCTGCGGTGGATTCTGCGGTGAAGTTGCGTAAAGATGTGTTTGAAGCCGTGTATTTGAGGAAATTTGAGGAAATCATGGGCATAGAAGCGACTGCAAGGGGAGAGAGGCGTGTGAAATTTCCCTAAGTTCAGATGTTCAGAGGGCGGAAGACAGAGGCAGGTAGAGGGAAGGGTGAGACGAAAATGGAGGAAATGAGGGAAGTGCAAGTGGAGGAGGTCGTTAGCAACGCAAGGAGGCTTGGTATTGTTGTGGGAGAGGCATCTGCAACAGAATTCCTTTTCGTTGCGGAGCGAGAGGTGCCACGCTGGGAATATGTGAGTGTTTTTTCAGTTGAAGAGACGGATGAGGGTCGCAAACCGGTTGAAGTAATTGCGCAAGTGCATACAATCCTTTCAGCATCTTTGGCGTTGCCCCACTCGCTTTCGTTTGAATCTGCACAGCGAATCGTTGAGGCGGGTCTCGCAGACAACCGCACGATTGCGAAGGCTCGTGTCCTCGGATACATTCACAACGGCGTCGTCCGCCAGCCGAGAATGGCAATTAAACCCGGCAAAGAGGTCTTCGCAGCCTCTGAAGAGGTTTTGCGACGCTTCTACTCATTCAGCGATGAAGAAGGGCTTTTCATCGGAAATTTGATCACACGCAGCGATGTGAAAGTGAGCATCTCCGTGAATGGTCTTCGCAGGCATCTCGCAATTATCGCTCAAACAGGTGCGGGAAAGAGCTACACGGCGGGCGTTCTTATGGAAGAACTGCTGAAGAAGGGTGCAACGATTGTCGTTTTAGACCCACATGCGGACTACATTTTCCTCTCGCAAGACCGAAATGGCGGGAAGTTTTCGGATAGAGTGAGCGTTTTCCGCACAAAAGAAAGCACTTCAAGGTATGAATGGGAGATTGGCTCGGTGAAGAACTACGAGGTGCGGTTCGCCGATTTGGACATTGATGAAATTTCAATGCTCTGTGGAATTTCAGAGCGTTGGGTGAACATAAAAAAAGCGATTCGCTCCGCTCTGGAGGAGTTGTGGGAAGAAAGAGGGGGGGATTTTTCGCTTGAAGAACTCATTGAATTGCTTCAGAAGCGAGGCTTAGCAGGCGACAAGGACGCTTCAGATGCGCTGAAATATGTTGAGATGCTGCGAGAATTCAGAGGTATATTTGGCAATTCAACGACAAGCGCAAGCGAATTCTTGAAGGCGAAGCATGTTGCGGTGTTTGATTTGTCAGGTTTAAACGATAAAGTGGCGAATTACATCGCTGCGAGGGTCCTGCGTGAGATACTTGCGTTGAAACTCATGCAAAGAAGCGGTGGCGACGGCGTTATGAAGTATCCTGTGTTCGTGTTCGTGGAGGAAGCACACAGATTCATTCCCGACGATGAGGAGACGCTTGCGAAGGGCATTTTGAAGCGAATTGCCGCAGAAGGTCGTAAATTCGGCATATTCCTCACGCTCATCACACAGCGACCATGCAAGATAGATGCGGATGCTCTGAGCCAGTGCAACTCACAAATAATCATGCGAATCACGAATCCTGAAGACCAGAATGCGGTGCGAAGAAGCTCTGAGCGGATGAGTGAGAGCCTGCTTAACGACCTACCAGGCTTAAATGTCGGCGAGGCAGTTGTAGTAGGCGAAGTGACGAGGGCGCCAGTCATGGTTCGCATTCGCCAGCGGCAGACAAGAGAAGGCGGTGCAGACATAGACACCGTGAGACTTTTGCGAGAGGCATCTGCGGAGGCGGAGGCGGAAGAATCAGCGAGAGCAAGCGGAGAGCAGGCAAGAAAAGAAATTGAGATTGTGAGAAGCATCGTTGAGGGCTTCTGAATGCAGGCGACATGCGGAGAGAAAGAAGAAACGGATAGCAGCTGTGAGTGTGTTGCTACTGCTCGTGGCTCACTGCTCGTGTCTCTATTTATTATTATGAAATGAAAGAAAAGGTAGAGTATGCGTATTGCACACATTGCAGACACGCATCTCGGATACCGACAATACAACATTGAGGAGCGGGAGAATGACATTTATGATGCTTTCTGCGAAGCGATTGAGATTGCGTTGAAAGAGCGTGCTGAGGTTTTGATTCTCGCAGGCGACACTTTTGATTCAGCGACACCGCCGGTGAAGGCGTTGCATGTTTTCAAGGAAGCTCTCCGCAAAATAGACGGAAGGATGGAAGTGCTGACCGTTCTGGGCGACCACGACATGCCTCGTAGGCGAGGAATGCCACCGCATAAACTATTTGATGTGCGAGTGCTTGGCGTTCACGGCATTGAATGCACTGAAATCAACGGCATCCTCTTCGGCGGAATATCAAATCTCAAGGGCAGATACACCGCTGCTTTGAGGGGAGAGATGGCAAAATTTGAGAAAATCGCATCAAAATATAAGAAATCTGTGCTGATTGCGCATCAAGCAGTTGAAAAGTTCCTTCCTTTTGAGGGTGCTTATGAGTTAAGAGAGGGAGAATTGCCCGGAAATGTTTCTTATTATGCATTTGGGCATGTCCATTCAAGACAAAGTATTCGCATAAATGATGGGATTTTCGCCTACGCAGGCTCCACTGAAATCATGCGAAAAGATGAGATTTCCACTTGGAAAAAGCGAGGAAAGGGATTTTACTTGGTGGATTTGGACGGTGAAGAGCCACTTTTGCACACGATTAATCTGAACATAAGACCGCAATTTGAGGAGGAGGTTGAAGCGGAAGCGTTAAATGGATTGCAAATTCCTGAGAGTGAGAAGCCTCCTATTTTACACCTAACAGTTGGAGGAAAGCACATAAATAGGCAAAAAGTGCTGGAAAATGTTGAAAAAATGCTTCGTGGAAAGGTCTTAACTTATAAAATTGCGTTTAAAGAGCGTGGTATTTCCCCTTCTACGCTTCCTGAAACCGTCAGAGGAGGCGGAGATGGCATCCTTCGTGAAATCTTCTCATCTTTTCTCGGCGAAGAACTTGCGGAACTCGCCCTCTCTCTGCACAGAAACCTCTCAGCAGGCAATATTGAGGACGCAATTAAAACTGCGGAGGCGTTCTTTGAGGAAAGATTCAAGTGCGGGGGAAGCGAGGGAGATGCCGAAGGGACGCAGTCCGCAGAAAAGAGAGCGAGAGGAAGAGAAGTGGAGAAGCGGAAGCGGAAAGGCAGGAAGCGAGTGCGTGAGTGGATGTTCAAAATGTGGTGGTAGTAGGCGAGGCTGGGAGGGAAGTGGGGAGAGGAAGTGGGGAGAGATTTGTAAAAGTAGAAAAAGAAGCGGAACAGGAGAGGGAAATGAGGGGAAATGTTCATAGAAGAGTTGCATCTTGAGGATTTTCTATCGCATAAAGAGACGAAAATTCATTTTACGCAGGGTATGACTGCGATTGTAGGAGCGAATGGAGCGGGAAAGACATCCTTAATTGATGCAATTATATTCGCTTTGTTCAACGAGAAGGTCAGAGGCGAGAAAATGACTGACTTAATCAGGCGAGGTAGTAGCAGCGGAAAAGCAACCGTTTCGCTGAAATTCAGCGAAGGAGGTCGCAGATTCACACTTCGTAGGGAGCGAGGTCGTCGTGGCGGTGATGCCGAGCTTTTCAGGGAAGACGGCGAAGGTGAAGAAACGCTCATCGCAAGAGGTCAGAACGAGGTCTCTGAAGAAGTTCAACGCATTCTCGGCATGGACAAGGAGACCGCTTTGAACTCTGTTTTCGTGAGGCAGGGCGAAATAGCGCATTTAATTGACGCTTCACCTGCAGAACGCAAGAAAATCATCGGAAGGCTCATCGGTCTGGACAAATTGGAGAAAAGTTGGGAGAATATGCGTGAAGTTGAGCAGTATTTTGAGGAGAAAGCGAAAAAGTATGATGTGTTGAAGGCTCGTTTAGAGGAAAAAGAGGAGCAATTACGAAAAATAAATGAGGAATTGAAATCAGTGAGGGAGGAGAAGGAGGAAAATGAGAAGATAATGGAGGGAATTCGGCGAGAATACGAGAGAGTTAAGCGTGAATACGAGGAGCAGAGGCGTCGGCGTGAGGCGTGGCAAAAGCTCTCTGAAGCGATAAAAGTGCTTTCTGAGCGTTTGAAAGCGGAATCTGCGGAGGTTCAGCGAGTTCAGCGAGAATTGGAAGAGGCGGAGAATGCGTTTGAGGAGATGCGTTCCTTAGAGCGAAAAGTGCAGAAATCGGAGATTTTGGAGGAATATGCGAGGATTCTTGCGGATATTGAGCGATTTTCTGCGGATTTAAAGCGTGAGCGTGAGGAAAGAGAGCGTGTTTTCTCGCTCACTGAGATGATTAAGCGTTCAGAGCATGCATACAAACGCTTTTCTGATGTCATTTCTGCGTTGAATACGCTGAAAGATGAGGAAAAAACGCTGAAAGAGCATGAAAGACGCTTTTTGGATGTTGAAGCGAGGAGGGAAGCAGCTCTCGCAACGCTCAAGAAATTGAACGCTGAAATTGAGCATCTCAGGGAGACAGCGATGCGTTTTTCACTCACGACCGTCTCTGCAAAGAAAGAGCGTTTGCACGCATTAGAGCGGGAATTGAGCGAGAAAGAGGAGAAATTGCAGGAACTTGTGAGCAAGAAGGGGCGCCTCAACGGAAGAATTTGCGAGATTGCAGAGAACATTCGCATTTTAGATGCGGAGAGCGAATGTCCTGTCTGCAAGCGTCCTCTTGAACGAGAACATAAGGAGCGTGTGAAGAGGGAATTTGAGGAAGAACGACGCAAACTACTGGAGGAAATTGAGCGTTCAGCGAGAGAAATCGCATCTACGCAAACGGAAATTGAGAGACTTCAGCGTGAAAGAGATGCTGTCCGCTCCCTTGAGATTGAGCGTTTAGAAAAATTAGAGGCGGAGGCGGAGGAAGTGAGGGAGCAGATGAAGGAATACGAGGCATCTCTTGCGGAGCTTTCGCCGAAAATTGAGCGTTTGCGAGGCGTTCAGGCGGAAATAGAGCGTTTGGAGGCGGAGAAAAGCGAGCTTGAAAAAGCATATCAAGAGCATATTGCATCAAAAAAGGCGTTAAGTGGAAGAAATTTGGAAGAAATTGAGCGTAGAATACGGGATTTAGAGGTCAAAATTCAGGATTTAGAGGCTAAAGCGGGGATGCTTGTTGAGAAAATGGGCTTTAAGCCTTCGGATGTGGAGGCTGCGTTGAAAGAAATGCGTTCAGCGAAGGAAAGGTATGTCTCTGCGAAAGCGAAGGCGTCTTTGAGGGAGCGTTTGCAGAGGGAGCTCTCTGAGGCGAGGGAGCGCTTAAAGCACACGAAGAAGGAATTGGAGGAGAAGGAGCGAGAGAGAGATGCTTTGGGCTTCTCACCCGAAAAGCACGATGAAATTGAGCGGGAATTTCGTGAGACGGAGCGGAAACTCACAGCGGTAGAATCCTCGCTGAATGAACTGCGGAAGCGTGAGGGTGCTTTGCTCGCTCAAATTGCTGAGATTTCCGCATCTTTGTCGGCGATGCGAAAGGAATTGGCGGAGTTGGAGCGACTTCGTGATTTCTTGCACGCTCTTCGCCGCATTCGTGATGCGTTCTCAAAGGACAAGAGCCAGCGTGTGTTAAGGGAGCGTCTCGCACCGCTCATTTCAGAATACACGAGAGAATTCCTTGAGTGCTTCAACCTTGAAATTTCAGATTGCGTGCTTGACGAGGACTTTGATGTCGTTGCGGTGAAAAAAGGCGGCGAAATCTCTGTGAAGGCGATGAGCGGTGGCGAGAAGGTCGCAGTCGCCATTTCATTGCGACTCGCTATCGCAAAGGCGCTCTCAGGTAAAATTACAACCGTAATCATGGACGAGCCGACGACGCACCTCGACGAAGAACGACGCAGAGAGCTCGTTGAAATCCTGAAAAACTTCTTCAAAGGCTCTTCTTCAATCCTTCCGCAAATGATTGTCGTGACGCACCATCGTGAGATTGAAGATGCTGCCGACAATCTAATTCTCATAGAAAATGTCGGCGGTGTCTCGCAAGTGAAGACAGTTTAAAGCGTCAGTCGTATTTATGAGGCATTTATTCTATGTAACTCAAGTTTTCAAGCAATCTTTTCAATTTCCTCTTTGCACGATTCAGCAGGAAATTCGCCCTTGAAACGACAAACTCAATATATTCGGCGGTGCAAAGCATCCTTCCACACTCGCAAAGTGGGACATCCATCCGTTCAGTGCTTAAAATTTCAACGACGAAATGCTTTAACGATTTCAAATTGCTGTATTTGAAGCCTGAAGCGTATGCAACTTTCAGCATCTCCTCCGCTGAACGCAAGTCCCTGCATGCAACATGTATGATTGGCGGTTGCTCAATCAGCCAGATTTCCTCTCGCTCTCCACTCGCAGCAGAGCATCCTGCATTCCTGCCTTGCATTGATTTCAGTGCAAGGAGGACTTCCGCAGCGGAGACGGGGCGATGCCATTTTGCGATGAACTCCGCTTCCCGTTTAGAGCCTGCGTGCGGAATTTTCAGCAGCACAATCCTGCCAGAGCAGCTGCTCGTCGTGAAGAAATTCTCAAGCCTGTTTATTCGCTCCAAAATTTCAACGATGTCTGCATCCGCCCCTCTCTCCGCAAGTCGCTTCAACGCCCTCTTCTTACGCTCCTCAAATGTCATTGCTCCTCTTCTGCCTCTCTTCTGTCCCTCTTCTCCTCCCTCTGCTTCTCTCTCTGCTCCTCTGTTCCCTCACCGCAGACCACACGAGTGCGAGGACAGGGAGGAGGGAGCAAGGAAAACTTGGGAAAAAAGCGAAAGTTATTTAATAGAAAGCGGTAAGCGTAAAATATGCTTCCGATGCAGGAAGTGTTTCTTGCCATAGGCATGACGATTGCATGCACGATTCTACTCAGCCTTTACCGTGCTGTTTTAGGGCCGGGCGTGTTCAACCGAGCGGCAGCGGTGAATGTCATCGGCACAAAGGTCGTTGTCCTCTTGGTCATCGTCGGCTACATTTTTGAGAGACCGATGTTCGTGGACATCGCAATCGCATACGCCGCCCTCAACTTCATCGGAACGCTTCTCATGTCTAAATATTTGGAGCGAGGGGAGGTGTGTTCGCCTTGATTGAAACAGTGGTAGATGTGCTGACAACTGCATTCCTCATTTTTGGTGCATTTTTCATGGTAACAGGTGCAATTGGACTGCTCAGATTTCCAGATTTCTACACGAGATTGCACGCAACTGGGAAGTGCGACACGCTCGGAGAGGTCGCTATTCTCTTCGGATGCATGATTTACAGCGCTTATCACGGCATGCCTTTCGTCGTTTTCAAACTTCTTTGCATCATCATTTTCTTCTTCATCGCAAACCCCACAGGCACTCACGCAATAATGAAAGCAGCATACAAAACAGGCGTGAAGCCCTGGCGTGTCGGTGAGGAGAGGAGGTAGGAGAGGAGGTGATTGAATTCCCGTGAGCGGTGAGCATTGCGATGCAAGTAGCATTTGTGAGCAAGCGATGGAGGTGAAAGAGGAAAATGAATCGTAAGGATTTCCTTTCTGTCGTGGTGACTTTTCTTATTATGTATGTGTTTTGGCTTCTTCTTTCCGCATGTATCGGCTCACATCACGGCATTGACTACATTCGTGTCGTCGGAGGTCTCATTTGTGCGGGCATCGTCACCGCTTTCTCACACAAACATCGCCTTCTTTTCACAGGGAAAGGAGGAGAAAGTGCTTACAAAAGCATACAGATTCATTTTTTATGTTCCTTGGTTGCTTTGGCAGATAATTCTTGCGAACTTTGATGTCGCTTACCGTGTTCTTCACCCGAAGATGCCGATAAATCCGAGGATAATAGAATTTGATACGACATTAAGAGGGGATGTTTCACGAACAACACTCGCAAACTCCATCACGCTTACGCCCGGAACGATAACAATTGAGGTGAAAGGCTCAAGATTCTGGGTGCATGCGATTGCAGATAAGGCAGCAGAAGCTCTTTTAGTGGATAAAACGATGCAGAAGAAGGTTGCTTATGTGTTTATGGAGTTCTGATGCCTGTGCCACGAGAGACACATGAAGAGAGAAACAGAAAGTTTTAAATAGCAAAGGCGTCAAGTGGTCAAGCGGAGAAGGGGTGAAGAGTGATGATAATACCGTTAGACCTCGCATTGCTTTTCTTTCTTGTTGTGATTGGTATTGCTGCACTTACCGTTAAAGACTTGCTCGCAGCAATCGTTCTGCTCGGCGCTTACAGCTTTGTCATGGCTACCGTTTGGGTGCAAATGCATGCGCCTGATGTCGGCTTCACGGAGGCTGCCGTCGGTGCTGGAGCATCAACCGCTCTGATGATTGCGGCATTAACTAAATTGAGGAGGTGGTCAGCGGATTGAAACCGCTTCATGTCGTCGGTCTTCTCACGGTCTTTTTGCTCGCATGCCTCTTCTTTTATGTGCTTGAGGATGTCCCTTCGTTTGGCGACCCGCACTCACCTGCGAATGAGCGTGTGCTTCTATCCAAAATAAACGCATCTCCTCAAATAATAAACGAATTGAATGAGGGAGTTGTGCCTGAAGTGTTGAGAAGCGAATTAGAAAAGCGGGGATTTTATGCTGAAGAGCTTTCTGTTATGCATAAGGGAGACCATTATGACATTTATATACCGACGAATGAATCTGAATTCAACACAAAGGAGCCTGAAGTTCCATTTTATCTTGTGGTTGCGGATGACGCTATTGAAATTTACAGATATGCTCCTGCTGTGAGGTATGAGGAGCGGGTGGAGGAGGAATGCGGTGTGCCGAACATGGTAACTGCCATCCTCGCAGATTACAGGGGCTATGACACGCTCGGCGAGACGACTGTGATTTTCACCGCATGTGTCGCTGTCATTCTGCTTTTGAGGAGGTATGGAAGGTTATGAGCGTTAAGAAGGCGGAGATTGGCACAGGAGGATGGAAGGAGAAAGAGAGAGGGAAGGAAGAGCGGGATGTTATAGTGGACACGGTTGCTCGTGTGATGATTCCGCTCGCTCAACTTTTCGCCTTGTATGTGATGATTGGCACGGAAGGAGCGGGTGGCGGCTTTCAAGGAGGCGTGATTTTTGCCGCAACTCTCATCCTATTTGGCACGGTATTCGGCGTTAAGCGTGGAAGAGAGGCACTTCCAGAGGGAATAAACGCAATTTTAAACAGTCTTGGTCTTTACATTTATGCAGGAGTCGGCATTCTTTGTATTATTCTCACGATGGGCGCCGTCGAATATTTGAATTATGGGGGTTTTCCGCTTCCCACAGAATTTGCTTTGCGTCGTGGTTACCTCGTCACTTACGCAGTAGAGGTCGGCATCGGCATCACTGTTGCGACTGTCTTCGCATCTCTCTTCTTTGACCTCGCTTGGCGTGAGGATGTGATAGAATCCCGTGAGGCGTCGTCAGCGGTCGCATCAGCAAGAAGAGAGGCAGACGCAAGAAGCAGGCGCTCAGGGTGGCGAGTGAGAAGGCGTGAGAAAGCGTGAGAAAGCGTGAGAAGTGGTGGGAAGTAGTGGAAGTGGTGTGAATGGGAAGGTAGTGAAGCGGAAAGAGGAGGGGGAGTGATGGAAAAATGGAACTGGGATGGTTTGTAGAGCATGTGGTAGAGAAATATAACTATTGGATGGCTATTATTCTGATGCTTATTGGGCTATATGGAACGATAGCGAAGGACAATCTGATGAAGAAACTCATCGGACTGAACATATTTCAGACTGCAATAATCCTATTTTTCATCTCTCTTGGCGATGTTCGTGAGGGGACTGCGCCGATTGTGAAGGGTTCGCTGCCTTGGGGAACGCATGAGATTGCGGAATTGCCCTACAAGTATGCGAATCCACTGCCGCAAGTTTTAATGCTCACTGCGATTGTTGTCATGGCTGCGACTGCTGCTGTTGCTCTCGCCCTGATTATTCGCATATACGAGAAATACGGGACGATTCAGGAAGAGGAGATTCTTGAGAAGGAGATTGAGCGAGCTCGTGGCGAGCGAAGTCCAAGAGAAGAGGCTTGAGGAGTAGGACAGAACTGAAAGTGTGGTTGAGGAAGGAGAGAAGAAGGCGAGAGAAAGGTGGCGTAAAGAGGGGAAAAGAGGTAGGTGAAAGGGAGATAGTGGCGTTGAGTATTGTTAAGCATTTTCCAGTCCTGTTGCAATTTCCCTATTTCCGCAATTTGTATTTAACTGCTTCCTTGCTATGTATTCAACCACCGCTCCAGATGTCTGATGAAGAAGTAGGAAACTTGCCACTGATGCGTAAATTATAAGTAGAAGGAGAAATGTATGGATGGCAGAGGGAAAGTTAAAAGGGGGTAGCAAGAGAAGAGAGCGAGAGAAGCGGGGGTGAGAAAATGGCTGGAATGGGAGGAATTCCTGTGCTTATTTTGAGGGAAGGCACATCAAGGACGAGAGGCAGGGATGCGCAGGCGAACAACATAAATGCGGCGAAGGCGGTCGCATCTGCGGTGAGGACGACGCTCGGACCGAAAGGGATGGACAAGATGCTCGTTGACACGCTCGGCGATGTTGTCGTAACGAACGACGGCGTCACGATTCTGAAGGAGATGGACATAGAGCATCCGGCGGCGAAAATGATGGTGGAGGTTGCGAAAACGATGGACGAAGAAGCTGGTGACGGCACGACGACAGCGGTTGTTCTCGCAGGCGAACTGCTTAAGAAGGCTGAAGAACTGCTTGAGCAGGAATTGCATCCGACGGTGATTGCCTCAGGCTACCGGATGGCTGCTGAGAAGGCGAAAGAAATACTTGATGGCGTCGCTGTGGATGTCAGTGAAGAGAGCGTGCGTGAGGATGTGATGCGTAAGGTTGCGAAGACTTCAATCACTGGAAAATTTGCGGAAGCAGCAGGGGACTTCCTCGCAGACATCGCCGTCTCTGCTGTGAAGAGCATCGCTGAAAAAACGGATGGTGGCTTCTCCGTTGACCTTGACAACTTGAACATTGAAAAGAAGACGGGTGGTAAAATCGCAGACACGATTCTTGTGAACGGCGTCGCAATTGACAAGGAAGTTGTTCACCCAGGGATGCCGAAGAGGGTTGAGAATGCGAAGATTGCGCTGCTTAACTGCTCTTTAGAGGTCAAGAAGACGGAGACGGATGCTGAGATTCGCATTCGTTCAGCGGAGCAGATGAAGGCGTTCTTGGACGAAGAGGAGCGAATGATGCGTAAAATGGTTGAGAAAATAAAGGCGAGTGGTGCGAATGTCGTTTTCTGTCAGAAGGGAATAGACGATGTTGTGCAGCATTACCTCGCAAAAGAGGGCATTCTTGCGGTTCGCAGGGTGAAAAAGAGCGACATGGAGCGACTTGCGAGGGCGACAGGCGGTAAAATCGTGAACAACATTGAAGAGTTGAGCGAAGCTGAGTTGGGTCATGCAGGTCTTGTCCGTGAGCGGAAGATTGCAGGCGACCGCATGGTTTTCGTTGAAGAATGCGAGAACCCACGCTCAATTTCAATTGTCGTTCGTGGAGGAGAGGAGCATGTCGTTGACGAGATTGAGCGCTCGCTGAACGACGCTTTAAAGGTGGCTTCATCCATTCTTGAGGACGGTAAGGCGGTTGCAGGCGGCGGCGCAGTTGAGACAGAGCTCGCACTACGCCTCAAAGAATTCAGCACGACGCTGAAGGGAAGGGAGCAGCTCGCAGTAGAGAAGTTTGCCGAAGCGCTTGAAATCATTCCGAGAACGCTTGCGGAGAATTCAGGACTTGACCCCATTGACAAGTTGGTTGAGTTGAAGGCTGCTCACGAAGCAGGAAATAAGAACGCAGGCTTGGATGTCTACACGGGAGAAATCGTGGACATGTGGGAGCGAGGCGTGATTGAACCCTTGAGAACGAAGAAGCAGGCGGTTTCATCCGCAGTGGAAGCAGCAACGATGATTCTTCGCATAGACGATGTGATTGCTTCAAAGCGTGAGGAGTTCAAGCCTCCTGCACCAGGGGAGGGTGGCATGCCAGAAGGAGGCGGGTATCCAGGCGTAGGCGGAATGTGAACGGCTACTCGCTCCTCCTCTTTTCCCCTCTTTTCTCCTCTTTTCTTCTCATTTTCTTCGCTGGAGGAAATGCACGAGATTTTGGAGAGGGCGTTGCGTTTTGCAGATTCTTGCGAGCAGGTTGAGATATACGGCGAGCATGCGGAAGGATTGAGCATAGATTTTGAGCGATGGAGCGTGAAGCAAGTGAAAAGATTCAGGAGCAGGGGCGTTGGCATCAGAGCGGTCGTCGCAAATAAAGTGGGCTTCTCTTACACGACTGACTTGAGCGATGATGCGTTGCGCAGGTGCGTTGAAGAGGCGGTAAGGAGAGCGAAGGCGTCTGAAGCGGATGAAGAATTCTGCGGGCTTCCCGCAGTTTCACCGGAACGCTACCGAACCGCAGGTGCTTACGACAAACGCATCGTTGAGCTCTGCAATTCGCCTGAAGATGCTTTAGATATTGCGTCTGAACTGCTTGAAGGCGTCAGAGGAGCTTGCGAGGATGAGAGCGGAAGCGGAGGGGGAGGCGTCTCCTGCGAGCCTACTGAAGGCGGCTTCTCCGTTGCTTACGACCATATTTTCATTTTGAACTCAGAAGGCGTTTCTGCGGAGGACAGCGGGACTTTCGCATCCGCAGGCATCACCGTCGTTGCACGCAGCAAAACAGCAGAAGGAGGTTCTGCTGAGGAAATCGCAGGCAGCGAAGGGGAGGCAAAAAGGCGTTTGAGCGATTTGAATTTGCGTTGGATTTCTGAGGAGGCAACGCTGCTTGCGTTGAGGAGTCTCGGAGGTCAGAAAGCGGAGACGAAGGAAATGCCTGTTGTCCTCTCGCCGAGAGCGGTGCAGAGCATACTCGCTTACACAACCGTCAGACATTTCAGCGCCGAGAATGTGCAGCGGAACCGCTCACCTTACAAGGGTCGGTTGGGCGAAGAAATCGCATCTGAAATGCTCACAATTGTTGACGACGGCACCGCAGAAGGTTGCTTGAACACGAGAAAAATGGATGGAGAGGGCGTTCCTTCGCAAAGAACAGTGCTTATTGAGCGGGGCGTCCTCAAAAATTTCCTATACGACACATACACAGCCTCAAAAGACGGCGTTGAAAGCACGGGAAACGCAGTCAGGGGCTACGACCAGCCACCTTCAGTGGGAGCAACGAACTTCATCATTGAGCGAGGCGATGCCACTCGTGAAGAGATTTTGCGTGAGTTGAACGAAGGCATACTCGTGAGCGATGTGATTGGTGCGCACACCGCAGACGCAACATCAGGCGCATTTTCTGTTGTCGCTCAAAACGCATTTTCAGTGAAAAGAGGTGAATTGAAGCCGCTGCGTGAGGTTATGCTTGTAGGAAACTCTGTTGAGATGCTGAAGCGTGTTGAAATCGTCGCAAAAGACAGCAGACAGATTTACAATATCGCATCTCCTACTATTCTGGTGGCGAAAATGCAAATAGTCTCGTAAGTGCGCATGTATGTAATTAGTCTGTCTTTGAAAGCCATTCTGCTATTCTACTTCACAGCTCTCAGTCTCATTAGTGTCTTTATGTCTCTTTATAATACATCCTCATATCTTTTCCTCTGCACACCCTATACGCTCCCATCGCTCACTCTTCCCACCGATAGCTCCTGCTTTCAAGTTGAATGAATAGAGTTGCTGCGATTGAGCCGATAGTTTTTGCCTTTATCGCCTCGCTCACGACGAAAGGCATCTCCTCCTCCACAATCCGCTTCGCCTCGCTCACGCACCTACGCATTAATCTCGCAGCACGAGCAACCTCCTCCGCCTCCTTTACCAACGCTTCTCGCCGAAGCTCAACTGCTTCCTGTGCCACGCTCTCCCTCGCATTCGTGGTCTGTTGCGCCTGTTGTCTGTTGTATCTGTTGTATCGGTTGGGACGGTGCCTGCTGCGTTTCTGCCACAGAGGTTTGTTCCGCTTTTGCCTTCACTTCCTCTTCTATTTTTCTGAACTCCTCCCGCTCAAGCTCGTCAATAAGCTCTGATGCCTGCCTCTTCGTCAGTTTTGCGTAGTTCGTGAAACCTCTTTCCTCCTTGAATTTCTGCGGGTCCTTGCCGAGCCGATGTAAAAGGGCATAAATCTTTTTAATCTGCGCCTGCGTCGCCACATCGTCGTTTTCAATCGCAAAGAATCCACCTTCTTCCTCCGCCATTCTATCCTCTTCTTTTATTCACTCCCCTCAAAAATAAACCTTCGCTTCTGCGAGCAAAAAAGCGGAAAAATTGGAAACGGAAAAATTGGAAAAAATAAAAGAGAGCGGCGCTCAAATCGTTTTCCATCTGCCTCTGGATTCTCGCTGAACGATGCGGTGTCGCTCAAGCAAGCGCAGAATCTCGCCGACCTTAGCAGCATCCCTAATACCAGCATATTCCGCTATCTTACGCTTTGCACGCCCTCTCGGGTCCTCTGACTTCGCACGCTCAACCGCCTCAAGCACTCGCTCTATGTCCTGCACCAGCGGGACTAAACCCTCCGGAAATCTCGGCTTCTCCCTCAATATCTCCCGAACCTCCTCCAACGAATCCGCCTCTATACTTATCTTCGCCATACTATCACCCCCTCACCCTCCTTATTCCACATTCTTTATATAAATACTATCGCATTTAGCATGCATAACCCCCACTATAAGATTTAAGGTGCGAATGAAATGGGGACAAAGTGAGACAGTGAGACGACATCACGCAACCCTCGCTCTCTCTCAGAAAATCCAGCTGGGAAGCCACCTCAGGCTCTCTCTGTATGCCTCTTCAATCGGAAAGCCTGAAATCACGGGGTAGAAAAGGACGAAGAGCGACGCTGCAAGGACGAGGAACGCAACGACTATTCCCTTTGACGCTGTTGAATCTCGCCAGAGGGCGTCAAGCCAGTAGGCGAGGGCGAGAACTAAGAAAAGCACATTCGGGGCGAAGTGGTAAATGAAAAGGATTCTCGTGACCGCCGCAAAAGGGAGCCACTGCAAGAAAAATGGGAGCAAAATGAAGAGTTTTACTTCCCGCTCGTTCCCCTTAAACTCAATCCCTTCAAACTCCATCCCCCCAATACCCGCATCTGCACTTCTCCTTTCTCTTCTTGTTTTAACGAAAGAGACAGAAATCGCAGCGATGGCTGCGAGACCTCCCCACCAAATCGCAGGATTTCCGAGCAGAACGACTGTTGAGACCTTGCTGTCAAGCGGATTCACGAAGAGCCAAAGCGGCTTCAGCATTAGAGGCCAGGACCACCACGCCGATGCGAAAGGATGCGTCGCTCTTAAGCCTGCGTGGTAGCCGAACATCGTGAATTGCAGCAGAAAAACATCAAAGAGGGAATGACCGCAAAGCATATAAGGTATGTAAGAAGCGATATATATTGCGGAAGAGACGAGCAAACCTGCGAAAATACCTCTGAAGCCTCTTAAGATTTGCTCACGACGCAAAAAATTCGTGAGAAGCACGAGAACAATAACAGAGATGAAGCCGTAAAATGCTGTCCATTTCACTGCAAAGCACAAACCGAAAGAGACAGTGCTTAAGAACAGGCAGAAATCACTATTATTCCTTCCGAATATCCGCATGCCTTTGTCGGCGAAAATGAAAGATGCAGCGAAAAAGAACATTAAGAGTGAGAAGAGCATGATGAAGATTTCGCCTGTTGCAAGTCTTGCGAGCGTGAAGTGCATGAAGTCAAAAGTGAGCAGGAAGGAAGCGAAGAAAGCTCCCGCAGAGCTCCTGAATATGCGCTTCGCAAGGATGAATACGAGAGGAATCATCGCAGTCGCCGCAATAACGCCAAAAATTCGCCACCCAAAAGGGTTCATTCCGAAGAGCAGAATGCCCGCAGCGATTATTAACTTGGCGAGCGGAGGATGCGTCCACTCGTAAGGCTCTTTAAAGTGAATATGCTCCCATGCGGTTCGCACAAAATACATCTCGTCAAAATACGCACCGCTCTCTTGCGTCAGAGGCACATCCAGCGCTTGCTCGTCAAAAAGCCTTCTCGGGTCCGCAACTCCGCTCAAATTCCACTCCTCCTTGCTCTCGTTTTTGCTGTTTTTGCGACTGCTGCTGACACCGAAATAGCGAACGCTTGCGTTAATCTTCTCGCCTCTCGGCGAAATCACAAATATTTCCCCTACTTTCCCGTCTGTAGGCTCAAAAACGAACTTCAAGAAGGATGCGTTCGTGTTCAACGCAATCCGCTCCCAATTGCAGAAATGAACGCTCTTTGAGTTGTCGTATGTGTGGAGTTTCCGCCATTGGGCGCCGTCTCCTTTGCCGAAAACTTCAAATTTTGTCGTGTTCGCATCGCTCAGAAAGATGTAAATCGCTCCCACTTGTGTTGTAGAAGTGCTGTTAAGTGCGTTTTTTGTGAAGTTTCTGGCGTTCTCCGTGCTGTTGAGCGTGCTGTTAAGAGCGACAATTACCTCAATCTTCTCGTCCCACTTAAGCCCGACGGCATGCGCAAAAGCGGAGGGTTGCCAGCATGAGTCAGGAATGTGGAGAGAGCCCAAATTGAATACTGCGAGGCAGAAGAATGCGAGAGTGAGCGTTGAAACGGCGAGAAATTCACGGTTCTTGCTCCAAGTCCTCATATCCATCTACCCCTTGCCTCACCTTCTGCTCTTCTCTGTCCTTCTCTGCCCTTCTACTCCCGCAAGTTTTAAAAAGCGTTGAGCGTTTTGAATTCAAGGAGAGCGTGTGTGGGTGGGAGTGTGCAATGCGAATTGCATTTTACTACCGAAATGTGCATGGAGGTATAAAAACGCATGTTGAAGCGCTCTCAAAAGAATTTGAACGCAGAGGACACGAGGTGAAGAAAATAAACCAATTCTCGCTTGATTCCTTAATGGTAGGAAACCACAAAGGCGGCATCTCATACGGATTTGACATCGCTCTGAAGAAAATAAGGCGTGAGATTGAGGGTTTTGACATCCTTCATATTCATCATGCGGCGACATTTTCAGAATTTCTCATGCCATTCTCATCTATTTGCAGTGAAATAAGCGTAATCAACACATTCCACATTCAAATAGGGGAGGGTTTTGAGGGGGAACTTGCCCGTGTTTTGATAGGAACGCTCGCATCTCTCTACGCAGGACGCTCAAAGAAATTTATTTCCGTGGCGAGGACGATTGCGGAGGAAATACGGCGATATTGCAACAACGAGACAGAGACGGTCGTCATTCCGAACGGCGTTGATATTGAGAGATTCAAGCCGAGATGGGAACTTGAGACGGCGGAGGAAGGAGCGGAGGAAGGCTGCTGCGGGGGGCGTCGTGAAGAAGGAGAGATATGCATCGGCTACCTCGGCAGGCTCTCACACGAGAAGAATGTGCTGAACATGGTGAGAGCGGTAAAGAAGCTGATTTTGGAGGGGAAGCGGATAAATTTAAGGATTGCGGGGACAGGTCCGCTGTTCAAGCGACTTAAAAGGGCGGAAAATGAGAGGATAAGGGTGTTGGGATATGTAGATGATGCACCTTCATTCTACCGCAGTATTGATATTTTCATTTTGCCGTCAAAACTTGAGGCACAGCCAATCACAATACTTGAGGCGATGGCATCAGGACTGCCGATAATTGCTTCAGATGTGAGCGACAACAGATATTATGTGCAAGGGAACGGAATACTCTGCGGGACTTCCGCTCGTGAGATAAAGGAGGCAATAGAGGAGATATTGAAGGAGGATTTGGAGCGAATGGGTCGCTTATCAAGAGAGAAGGCGAAGAATTTCACATGGGATAAAGTTGCGGAGCAAACTTTAGATGTTTATGAGAGTGTGTTGAGATGATAATTCTATCGGGAGGGACGGGAACGCCGAAATTGCTTATTGGAATGAAGAAGATTTTTCCCGAAAGCGAGTTAAAGATTGTTGTAAATACGGCTGAAGATGTTTGGATTTCAGGCAATCTTGTCTGCCCAGACATAGATGCGGTGATTTACGCTCTCGCAGGCGTGATTGACGAGGAGAGATGGTGGGGCATCCGAAACGACACATTCAAAACGCATTCCGCTTTGTTAAGGCTTGGATGCGACGAGAAACTGAAAATTGGCGACTTGGACAGGGCGACGCACATATTTCGTTCTGAAATGCTTCGCAGGGGTTTGACGCTGAGTGAAGCGACTTCTATGCTCGCCTCTCGCTTCGGCATCTCTGCGGAGGTCATTCCGATGACAGACGAGCCTGCTGCGGTGAAAACGAAAATCCTCACGGATGAGGGGGAGATGCACTTTCAGGATTTCTGGGTCCTGCGGAGAGGAAAGCCTTCTGTGCGAGGCGTCAGATTTGAAGGCGTTGAGCGTGTTCAGCCTTCTGAGAGATTTAAAGAGCTGCTTGAGGAGGAGGATTTCGTGCTTATCGGTCCGAGCAATCCGATAACAAGCATTTCTCCGATTTTGAGCCTCAGAGGCGTAAGAGAGCGTTTGAAAGAGAAGAAAGTTATTGCAATATCGCCAATTATTGGTGGAAGACCCGTGAGCGGTCCCGCTGCTGCACTGATGCGAGCATGCGGCTTTGAAGTCTCTGCGGAAGGCGTTCTGAAGTGCTACGAGGATTTCCTTGACGCTTTAGTCATTGACGAGCAGGACGAATGCTGCCACAGTAGCAGTTGCAAAATATTAAAGGCGAAGATTTTGATGCGTTCAGAGGCGGACAGCGTTGAACTCGCAAAAACCCTCAAACAATTCTTCAACAAAATCTAAGCGGTAGCGAGCGGGCGGAGGGAGCGGGCACCACCTTCGGGCGATGGACAAAAATAGAGGGCGTGTGAGGCGCATGCAAGCGTTTGAGGAAAGTTCAGGTAAGGATGTGGAGGAAGAATCTCGTGGGAATGTTTTTGCGTTTGCGGGTATGGGCTTGCTCCTGCTTCTCACGCATGTCTTTGCGTTGCTTCTCGCAGCACCGTTTGAAACTGCGGGAATGAAGGCGTTTGAAAATCCAGAATCCGTATTTAACGCAGTCTTCTTCTTCGCCCTCGTTCTCTGCTTCACCGCTGCGATTCTCGTGATTTTGAAATTCGGCGGCATGAAGTTCGTGCATCTTTTCATGCTATTTGCAGTCGCTGCGACAATATATTGGGTGCTTTCCGCCTTCGTTCCAATCATTCTCAATATTTTCCATGTTGCTTTCGTTCCAGCGCTTGATATATTTCCTTTGATTGTGGCGCTTGCTCTCACCGCTCTGCTCTACTTTCGTCCGGAGTGGTATGTTATTGATGCTGTTGGATTGCTTGTTGCCTCTGGAGTGGCATCAATTTTCGGCATCTCCCTGCAAGTTCTGCCTGTAATTGTCCTACTTGTCATACTCGCAGTCTACGACGCTGTCTCCGTCTACGGCACGAAGCACATGGTCTCGCTCGCATCAAGCGTTGTGGAGATGCGTGTTCCCCTACTTTTCGTCTTGCCTCGCAGACGCAAGTTCTCTCTGCTTAAAGTGGGTGCTGCAAAAGGGCGAGCAGGAAGAGCAGAAAGAGCGGGCGGAAAAAGCGGAGAAAGCGGGGCAGGAAGGCGGAAAGGAGCAGCAGGAGTTAGGAGGTGGAGAAGCATTTTTCATGGGTCTCGGCGATGCGATTATTCCTGCGATTCTCGCAGTCTCAGCATACCGCTACGCATCCTTTGCTTCTGCCATCGGTTCTGTCGCAGGCACGCTTGCGGGTTACGCTCTCCTTTGCACTTTCGCAGGCAGGGGAAAGCCCCACGCAGGTCTCCCTTTCCTGAACTCAGGGGCGATTCTCGGATTCCTTCTCGGCGTCTCACTCGGCTCTTAACTTTTAAGCTTCTTGCTGCTCCTCTGCTCTCTTCTATTCTCCCCAGCGAATTCCTTACGCATTCTCACAGCGTCTAAAAGACCGTGAGCGTAGTTAATGCAACCGAAAGCGGTGAATAAGTCGCCTTTTTCAAGGTAAAACTTCGCATCTTCGCAGTATGCCCTCGCAAGTTCAATCGTTTTTGCGTCTGCAGGGTCTCTCACTTGCTCAATCTTTGAAAAGTTCTCCTCAAAAAGAGCGATGTCCTTCTTCACCCGTGCTTCCGTTTTTTCTTTCTCATCCACCGCATTTCGCATTTCTTTTCGTTGCAATTTTGCCTCTCATATCTCTCGCTTTCTCGCTGCACGCAAGGATTCAAGCATGACGCAGAGACCGTGAATGACAGATATTCCATGCTCTTCGCAGAATTTTATCGCTTCTTCGCTCTCCGCACCGGGCTGCATCCATATTCTTTTGATGCCGAGGCGGTGAGCCTCACGCACAATTTGCTCTGTTACCGCTGGAGGAACAACGATGTCAACGACATCCGGCTTCTCAGGCAGCTCGCTCAAGGATGCGTAGCAACGCTCACCCTCAATCTCCTCGTGGTTCGGATTCACCGCATACACCTTGTAGCCCGCCTCCTTCAGGCTCTTGAAAATCTTGTAGCCGTATTTCTCTCGCTTCGGCGTCGCACCGACTACCGCAAACACATGCGAAGGTCGCAAAAATTCCTCAAGCAGTGATTCTCGCCTCCTACTCTTCTCCCACTCTTGCTGCTGCTCATGCATCTCTTCTTCTGACATTACCATTCCTTACCATCCTCTCAAAATCCGCAAAAGATGCACACTTTTCCCTCAATTTCTCCACATTCACATGCTTCGCAATCTCCCCTGCCAGCAAGTTCGTTAAGTTTTTCTCGCCTCCTTCTTCAAACAATCCCTCCAAATATTCCTTTGCGTCGTGTATGCTTTCAGGATTCTGTACCGGTTTCACATTTTTCCCTAAGACTCTTGAAATTGCATTTTCGTCTGCGAGGAGCCAAGATTCCAATTCGTGAACAATAATGCAAATGTGAACACGCTCTCTCAACCCTTCAGGAAGATGCTCGTAGATTCTCTGAAGTCTCTCTCGCTCCCCCTCCTCGTTGCAGTCAGCATCCCCAAGAATTATCACTTTCTCGCAACTTCTAAGTAATTCATTCGCAAAAGCAGATGCCTTCCGCACATTTATTCTACCTCTTTGCCTCCTAATTATAGGCTTAATACCGAGCTTTTTGCCTATCTCTTTTATCGCTTCTGTATGCTTATCTTCAACAACTAACCCCACTTTCTTCATTCTTCACCACTCAACGCACCACTATAATATACTTCCCCAAGCGGTATTCCATCTTCTAAAAGCTTTCTTACCCTATTCTTCTCTTCTTCATCCTCTATCCTCCTCACTTTCGTCTCTCCTCGCTTCTTTTCCACGATTATTAAATCCTCTGGCTCCACGAAATCCAAGAAATATGGAGAATGCGTTGAGAGAATCACCTGTTTCCCGCTCTTCTTTAAGACTTCAACGAGTAAACGCAGTAAATAAGGATGCACAAAATTCTCCGGCTCCTCAAAACACACCAATTCCGCATCCAAATTCAACGCAGTTATGTGTGCGAGCAGTCTCAAAGTGCCATCTGAAAGTTGGTAGTAGTCAAAAGGATGCTCAAAACCCTTCTCCCTTACTGCCACAAATGTTTCTCCTCCCTCAGTAAGAGGCGTCAAAAGCTCCTCCACATCAGGAATTGCGAGTTTCAACATCTCTTCAATTTCAGCGAAAATCTTCGGTCTCTCCGTCCGCAGTGAAAGTAAGACTTGAGCCAAGTTGCTTCCGTCCCGCTTGAGAGCAAAACTCTTCTTCGCAGGCAGCGTCCTTCGGATTTCAGGCGTTGAAAAACTGTAAAAATGCCACTTGCTCAAGTAATCCAAGCATTCCGAAATTTCTTTCGCACACTTAAGATGTCGTCTGGCAGCAAGTCTTTCCCATTCCCTATCTAATTTAACCTCCGAATAGTCCTCTGTAAGATACTTTCCATCTCCTTTCTGCTGTTGAATGAAATTCTTCCCATTAATTTTCAACCATCTTTCTTCTATTTCTTCCTCTGTTGCTTTCATGTAATATTCGCACTTATTTTTCCCGACAGAGAAAGCCACTTTCACATCAAATTCCTCCTCGCCTTGAAATACTACATGCTTAAATCCTCCTCTTCGCTTAAGGATTTGCGAGATGTTGCCGAAAACTTGCAGACTTTCGGAGACAAGCGAGAGGCAGTCAATGATGTTGCTCTTTCCGCTTGCGTTCAAGCCGACGAGGACATTAAACTGCTCAAATCGCACTTTGACAGCCCTCAAACTCTTGTAGTTTCGCACTTCCAAACGCTTAAATTATAAGTAGAAGGAGAAATGTATGGGTGGCAGAGGGAAAGTTAAAAGGGGGTAGCAAGAGAAGAGAGCGAGAGAAGCGGGGGTGAGAAAATGGCTGGAATGGGAGGAATTCCTGTGCTTATTTTGAGGGAAGGCACATCAAGGACGAGAGGCAGGGATGCGCAGGCGAACAACATAAATGCGGCGAAGGCGGTCGCATCTGCGGTGAGGACGACGCTCGGACCGAAAGGGATGGACAAGATGCTCGTTGACACGCTCGGCGATGTTGTCGTAACGAACGACGGCGTCACGATTCTGAAGGAGATGGACATAGAGCATCCAGCGGCGAAAATGATGGTGGAGGTTGCGAAAACGATGGACGAAGAAGCTGGTGACGGCACGACGACAGCGGTTGTTCTCGCAGGCGAACTGCTTAAGAAGGCTGAAGAACTGCTTGAGCAGGAATTGCATCCGACGGTGATTGCCTCAGGCTACCGGATGGCTGCTGAGAAGGCGAAAGAAATACTTGATGGCGTCGCTGTGGATGTCAGTGAAGAGAGCGTGCGTGAGGATGTGATGCGTAAGGTTGCGAAGACTTCAATCACTGGGAAATTTGCGGAAGCAGCAGGGGACTTCCTCGCAGACATCGCCGTATCTGCTGTGAAGAGCATCGCTGAAAAAACGGATGGTGGCTTCTCCGTTGACCTTGACAACTTGAACATTGAAAAGAAGACGGGTGGTAAAATCGCAGACACGATTCTTGTGAACGGCGTCGCAATTGACAAGGAAGTTGTTCACCCAGGGATGCCGAAGAGGGTTGAGAATGCGAAGATTGCGCTGCTTAACTGCTCTTTAGAGGTCAAGAAGACGGAGACGGATGCTGAGATTCGCATTCGTTCAGCGGAGCAGATGAAGGCATTCTTGGACGAAGAGGAGCGA
This sequence comes from Candidatus Methanophagales archaeon, assembly GCA_024699715.1. Lineage (GTDB taxonomy): Archaea > Halobacteriota > Syntropharchaeia > Alkanophagales > Methanospirareceae > Methanospirare > Methanospirare jalkutatii. The sequence continues at coordinate 26,791 of JANPRD010000012.1, read as the reverse complement.
ATGATGCGTAAAATGGTAGAGAAAATAAAGGCGAGTGGTGCGAATGTCGTATTCTGTCAGAAGGGAATAGACGATGTTGTGCAGCATTACCTCGCAAAAGAGGGCATTCTTGCGGTTCGCAGGGTGAAAAAGAGCGACATGGAGCGACTTGCGAGGGCGACAGGCGGTAAAATCGTGAACAACATTGAAGAGTTGAGCGAAGCTGAGTTGGGTCATGCAGGTCTCGTTCGTGAGCGGAAAATTGCAGGCGACCGCATGGTTTTCGTTGAAGAATGTGAGAACCCACGCTCAATTTCAATTGTCGTTCGTGGCGGAGAGGAGCATGTCGTTGACGAGATTGAGCGCTCGCTTAACGACGCTTTAAAGGTGGCTTCATCCATTCTTGAGGACGGTAAGGCGGTTGCAGGCGGCGCCGCAGTTGAGACAGAGCTCGCACTACGCCTCAAAGAATTCAGCACGACGCTGAAGGGGAGGGAGCAGCTCGCAGTAGAGAAGTTTGCCGAGGCGCTTGAAATCATTCCGAGAACGCTTGCGGAGAATTCAGGACTTGACCCCATTGACAAGTTGGTTGAGTTGAAGGCAGCTCACGAAGCAGGAAATAAGAACGCTGGTTTGGATGTCTACACGGGAGAAATCGTGGACATGTGGGAGCGAGGCGTGATTGAACCCTTGAGAACGAAGAAGCAGGCGGTCTCATCCGCAGTGGAAGCAGCAACGATGATTCTTCGCATAGACGATGTGATCGCTTCAAAGCGTGAGGAGTTCAAGCCTCCTGCACCAGGGGAGGGAGGCATGCCAGAAGGAGGCGGGTATCCAGGCGTAGGCGGAATGTGAGCGGCTATTCGCTCCTATTCCTCCTTTGCTCCTTGCTTCTCTTTTTCTCCTCTTTTCTTCTCATTTTCTTCGCTGGAGGAAATGCACGAGATTTTGGAGAGGGCGCTGCGTTTTGCAGATTCTTGCGAGCAGGTTGAGATCTACGGTGAGCATGCGGAAGGATTAAGCATAGATTTTGAGCGTTGGAGCGTGAAGCAAGTGAAAAGATTCAGGAGCAGGGGTGTTGGCATCAGAGCGGTCGTCGCAAATAAAGTTGGCTTCTCTTACACGACTGACTTGAGCGATGATGCGTTGCGCAGGTGCGTTGAAGAGGCGGTAAGGAGGGCGAAGGCGTCTGAAGCGGATGAGGAGTTCTGCGGGCTTCCCGCAGTTTCACCAGAACGCTACCGAACCGCAGGTGCTTACGACAAACGCATCGTTGAGCTCTGCAATTCGCCTGAAGATGCTTTAGATATTGCGTCTGAACTGCTTGAAGGCGTCAGAGGAGCTTGCGAGGATGAGAGCGGAAGCGGAGGGGGAGGCGTCTCCTGCGAGCCTACTGAAGGCGGCTTCTCCGTTGCTTACGACCATATTTTCATTTTGAACTCAGAAGGCGTTTCTGCGGAGGACAGCGGGACTTTCGCATCCGCAGGCATAACTGTCGTTGCACGCAGCAAAACAGCAGAGGGAGGTTCTGCAGAGGAAATCGCAGGCAGCGAAGGGGAGGCAAAAAGGCGTTTGAGCGATTTGAATTTGCGTTGGATTTCTGAGGAGGCAACACTGCTTGCGTTGAGGAGCCTCGGTGGTCAGAAAGCGGAGACGAAGGAAATGCCTGTTGTTCTCTCGCCGAGAGCGGTGCAGAGCATACTCGCTTACACAACCGTCAGACATTTCAGTGCGGAGAATGTGCAGCGGAACCGCTCACCTTACAAAGGTCGGTTGGGCGAAGAAATTGCATCTGAAATGCTCACAATTGTTGACGACGGCACTGCAGAAGGTCGCTTGAACACGAGAAAAATGGATGGAGAGGGCGTTCCTTCGCAAAGAACGGTGCTTATTGAGCGGGGCATCCTCAAAAATTTCCTATACGACACATACACCGCATCAAAGGACGGTGTTGAAAGCACGGGAAACGCAGTCAGGGGCTACGACCAGCCACCTTCAGTGGGAGCAACGAACTTCATCATTGAGCGAGGCGATGCCACTCGTGAAGAAATTTTGCGTGAGTTGAACGAGGGCATACTTGTGAGCGATGTGATTGGTGCGCACACCGCAGACGCAACATCAGGCGCATTTTCTGTTGTCGCTCAAAACGCATTTTCAGTGAAAAGAGGTGAATTGAAGCCGCTGCGTGAGGTTATGCTTGTAGGAAACTCGGTTGAGATGCTGAAGCGTGTTGAAATCGTCGCAAAAGACAGCAGACAGATTTACAATATTGCCTCTCCGACGATTCTGGTGGCGAAAATGCAAATTGTTTCGTAAGTGCGAATAATTTATTCGCCCTAAAAAGCCCATTCCGCTCTTCTATCTCACAGCGCTTTATCTCTTTTCAAATGCATTAGTGTCTGTCTCTTTATAGACAGCCATATCCTTTCCTCTGCAACTACCCTATACGCCTACCTCGCTTCGCTTACTCTTCCCACCGATAGCTCCTGCTTTCAAGTTGAATGAATAGAGTTGCGGCGATTGAGCCGATAGTTTTTGCCTTTATCGCCTCGCTCACGACGAAAGGCATCTCCTCCTCCACAATCCGCTTCGCCTCGCTCACGCACCTACGCATTAATCTCGCAGCACGAGCAACCTCCTCCGCCTCCTTTACCAACGCTTCTCGCCGAAGCTCAACTGCTTCCTGTGCCACGCTCTCCCTTGCATTCGTGGTCTGTTGTGCCTGTTGTGCCTGTTGTGTCTGTTGTATCTGTTGTATCGGTTGGGACGGTGCCTGCTGCGTTTCTACCACAGAGGTTTGTTCCGCTTTTGCCTTCACTTCCTCCTCTATTTTTCTGAACTCCTCCCGCTCAAGCTCGTCAATAAGCTCTGATGCCTGCCTCTTCGTCAGTTTTGCGTAGTTCGTGAAACCTCTTTCCTCCTTGAATTTCTGCGGGTCCTTTCCGAGCCGATGTAAAAGGGCATAAATCTTTTTAATCTGCGCCTGCGTCGCCACATCGTCGTTTTCAATCGCAAAGAATCCTCCTTCTTCCTCCGCCATTCTATCCTCTTCTTTTATTCACACCCCTCAAAAATAAACCTTCGCTTCTGCGAGCAAAAAATCGGAAAAATTGGAAACGGAAAAATTGGAAAAAATAAAAGAGAGCGGCGCTCAAATCGTTTTCCATCTGCCTCTGGATTCTCGCTGAACGATGCGGTGTCGCTCAAGCAAACGCAGAATCTCGCCGACCTTTGCAGCATCCCTAATACCAGCATATTCCGCTATCTTACGCTTCGCACGCCCCCTCGGGTCTTCTGACTTCGCACGCTCAACCGCCTCAAGCACCCGCTCTATGTCCTGCACCAGCGGGACTAAACCCTCCGGAAATCTCGGCTTCTCCCTCAATATCTCCCGAACCTCCTCCAACGAATCCGCCTCTATACTTATCTTCGCCATACTACCACCCCCTCACCCTCCTTATTCCACATTCTTTATATAAATACTATTGCATTTAGCATGCATAACCCCCACTATAAGATTTAAGGTGCGAATGAAATGGGGACAAAGTGAGACAGTGAGACGACATCACGCAACCCTCGCTCTCTCTCAGAAAATCCAGCTGGGAAGCCACTTCAGGCTCTCTCTGTATGCCTCTTCAATCGGAAAGCCTGAAATCACGGGGTAGAAAAGGACGAAGAGCGACGCTGTAAGGACGAGGAACGCAACGACTATTCCTTTTGACGCTGTTGAATCTCGCCAGAGGGCGTCAAGCCAGTAAGCGAGGGCGAGAACTAAGAAAAGCACATTCGGGGCGAAGTGGTAAATGAAAAGGATTCTCGTGACCGCCGCAAAAGGGAGCCACTGCAAGAAAAATGGGAGCAAAATGAAGAGTTTTACTTCCCGCTTGTTCCCCTCAAACTCAATCCCTTCAAACTCAATCCCGCCAATACCCGCATCTGCACTTCTCCTTTCTCTTCTTGTTTTAACGAAAGAGACAGAAATCGCAGCGATGGCTGCGAGACCACCCCACCAAATCGCAGGATTTCCGAGCAGAACCACTGTTGAGACCTTGCTGTCAAGCGGATTCACGAAGAGCCAAAGCGGCTTCAGCATTAGAGGCCAGGACCACCACGCCGATGCGAAAGGATGCGTCGCTCTTAAGCCTGCGTGGTAGCCGAACATCGTGAATTGCAGCAGAAAAACATCAAAGAGGGAATGACCGCAAAGCATATAAGGTATGTAAGAAGCGATATATATTGCGGAAGAGACGAGCAAACCTGCGAAAATACCTCTGAAGCCATTCAAGATTTGCTCACGACGCAAAAAATTCGTGAGAAGCACGAGAACAATAACAGAGATGAAGCCGTAAAATGCTGTCCATTTCACTGCAAAGCACAAACCGAAAGAGACAGTGCTTAAGAACAGGCAGAAATCACTATTATTCCTTCTGAATATCCGCATGCCTCTGTCGGTGAAAATGAAAGATGCAGCGAAAAAGAACATTAAGAGTGAGAAGAGCATGATGAAGATTTCGCCTGTTGCAAGCCTTGCGAGGGTGAAGTGCATGAAGTCAAAAGTGAGCAGGAAGGATGCGAAGAAAGCCCCCGCAGAGCTCCTGAATATGCGCTTCGCAAGGACGAATACGAGAGGAATCATCGCAGTCGCCGCAATAACGCCGAAAATTCGCCACCCAAAAGGGTTCATTCCGAAGAGCAGAATGCCCGCAGCGATTATTAACTTGGCGAGCGGGGGATGCGTCCACTCGTAAGGCTCTTTGAAGTGAATGTGTTCCCATGCGGTTCGCACAAAATACATCTCGTCAAAATATGCACCGCTCTCTTGCGTCAGAGGCACATCCAGCGCTTGCTCGTCAAAAAGCCTTCTCGGGTCCGCAACTCCGCTCAAATTCCACTCCCCGCTTCCGTTTCTGCTATTGCTTTTGCGACTGCTGCTGACACCGAAATAGCGAACGCTTGCGTTAATCTTCTCGCCTCTCGGCGAAATCACAAATATCTCCCCTACTTTCCCGTCTGTAGGCTCAAAAACGAACTTCAAGAAGGATGCATTCGTGTTCAACGCAATCCGCTCCCAATTGCAGAAATGAACGCTCTTTGAGTTGTCGTATGTGTGGAGTTTCCGCCATTGGACGCCGTCTCCTTTGCCGAAAACTTCAAATTTTGTCGTGTTCGCATCGTTCAGAAAGATGTAAATCGCTCCCACTTGTGTTGTAGAAGTGCCGTTAAGTGCGTTTTTTGTGAAGTTTCTCGGCGTTCTCCGTGCTGTTGAGCGTGCTATTAAGAGCGACAATTACCTCAATCTTCTCGTCCCACTTAAGCCCGACGGCATGCGCAAAAGCGGAGGGTTGCCAGCATGAATCGGGAATGTGGAGAGAGCCTAAATTGAATACTGCGAGGCAGAAGAATGCGAGAGTAAGCGTGGAAACGGCGAGAAATTCACGGTTCTTGCTCCAAGTCCTCATATCCATCTACCCCTTGCTCACCTTTTGCTCTTCTTTGCCCTTCTCTGCCCTTCTACTCCCGCAAGTTTTAAAAAGCGTTGAGCGTTTTGAATTCAAGGAGAGCGTGTGTGAGGTGGGAGTGTGCAATGCGAATTGCATTTTACTACCGAAATGTGCATGGAGGTATAAAAACGCATGTTGAAGCGCTCTCAAAAGAATTTGAACGCAGGGGACACGAGGTGAAGAAAATAAACCAATTCTCGCTTGATTCCCTAATGGTAGGGAACCACAAAGGCGGCATCTCATACGGATTTGACATCGCTCTGAAGAAAATAAGGCGAGAGATTGGGGGATTTGACATCCTTCATATTCATCATGCGGCGACATTTTCTGAATTCCTCATGCCATTCTCGTCTATTTGCAGCGAAATAAGCGTCATCAACACATTCCACATTCAAATAGGGGAGGGTTTTGAGGGGGAACTTGCCCGTGTTTTGATAGGAACGCTGGCATCTCTCTACGCAGGACGCTCAAAGAAATTTATTTCCGTAGCGAGGACGATTGCGGAGGAAATACGGCGATATTGCAACAACGAGACAGAGACGGTCGTCATTCCGAACGGCGTTGATATTGAGAGATTCAAGCCGAGATGGGAACTTGAGACGGCGGAGGAAGGAGCGGAGGAAGGCTGCTGCGGGGGTCGTCGTGAAGAAAGAGAGATATGCATCGGCTACCTCGGCAGGCTCTCACACGAGAAGAATGTGCTGAACATGGTGAGAGCGGTAAAGAAGCTGATTTTGGAGGGGAGGCGGATAAATTTAAAGATTGCGGGGACGGGTCCGCTGTTAAAGCGACTTAAAAAGGCGGAAAATGAGAGGATAAGGGTGTTGGGATATGTAGATGATGCCCCTTCCTTCTACCGCAGTATTGATATTTTCATTTTGCCGTCAAAACTTGAGGCACAGCCAATCACAATACTTGAGGCGATGGCATCAGGACTGCCGATAATTGCGTCTGATGTGAGCGACAACAGATATTATGTGCAAGGAAACGGAATACTCTGCGGGACTTCCGCTCGTGAGATAAAGGAGGCAATAGAGGAGATATTGAAGGAGGATTTGGAGCGAATGGGCCGCTTATCGAGAGAGAAGGCGAAGAATTTCACATGGGATAAGGTTGCGGAGCAAACTTTAGATGTTTATGAGAGTGTGTTGAGATGATAATTCTATCGGGAGGGACGGGGACGCCGAAATTGCTTGTTGGAATGAAGAAGATTTTTCCCGAAAGCGAGTTAAAGATTGTTGTAAATACGGCTGAAGATGTTTGGATTTCAGGAAATCTTGTCTGCCCAGACATAGATGCGGTGATTTACGCTCTCGCAGGCGTGATTGACGAGGAGAGATGGTGGGGCATCCGAAACGACACATTCAAAACGCATGAGGCGTTGTTGAGGCTCGGATGCGACGAGAAATTGAAAATCGGAGACTTGGACAGGGCGACGCACATATTTCGTTCTGAGATGCTTCGCAGGGGTTTGACGCTGAGTGAAGCGACTTCTATGCTCGCCTCTCGCTTCGGCATCTCTGCGGAGGTCATTCCGATGACAGACGAGCCTGCTGCGGTGAAAACGAAAATCCTCACGGATGAGGGAGAGATGCACTTTCAGGATTTCTGGGTCCTGCGGAGAGGAAAGCCTTCTGTGCGAGGCGTCAGATTTGAAGGCGTTGAGCGTGTTCAGCCTTCTGAGAGATTTAAAGAGCTGCTTGAGGAGGAGGATTTCGTGCTTATCGGTCCGAGCAATCCGATAACAAGCATTTCTCCGATTTTGAGCCTCAGAGGCGTAAGAGAGCGTTTGAAAGAGAAGAAAGTGCTTGCTGTCTCGCCAATTATTGGTGGAAGACCCGTGAGCGGTCCCGCTGCCGCACTGATGCGAGCATGCGGCTTTGAAGTCTCTGCGGAAGGCGTTCTGAAGTGCTACGAGGATTTCCTTGACGCTTTAGTCATTGACGAGCAGGACGAATGCCGCCACAGTAGCAGTTGCAAAATATTAAAGGCGAAGATTTTGATGCGTTCAGAGGCGGACAGCGTTGAACTCGCAAAAACCCTCAAACACTTCTTCAACAAAATCTAAACGGTAGAAGCGGGCGGAGGGAGCGGGCACCACCTTCGGGCGATGGACAAAAATAGAGGGCGTGTGAGGCGCATGCAAGCGTTTGAGGAAAGTTCAGGTAAGGATATGGAGGAAGAATCTCGTGGGAATGTTTTTGCGTTTGCGGGTATGGGCTTGCTCCTGCTTCTCACGCATGTATTTGCGTTGCTTCTCGCAGCACCGTTTGAAACTGCGGGAATGAAGGCGTTTGAAAATCCAGAATCCGTATCTAACGCAGTCTTCTTCTTCGCCCTCGTTCTCGGCTTCACCGCTGCGATTCTCGTGATTTTGAAATTCGGCGGCATGAAGTTCGTGCATCTTTTCATGCTATTTGCAGTCGCTGCAACAATATATTGGGTGCTTTCCGCCCTTATCCCAATCATTCTCAATATTTTCCATGTTGCTTTTGTTCCATCGCTTCAAATATTTCCTTTGATTGTAGCGCTTGCTCTCACCGCTCTGCTCTACTTTCGTCCGGAGTGGTATATTATTGATGCTGTTGGATTGCTTGTTGCCTCTGGAGTGGCATCAATTTTCGGCATCTCCCTGAAATGTTCTACCTGTAATTGTCCTACTTGTCATACTCGCAGTCTACGACGCTGTCTCCGTCTACGGCACGAAGCACATGGTCTCGCTCGCATCAAGCGTTGTGGAGATGCGTGTCCCCCTACTTTTCGTCTTGCCTCGCAGACGCAAGTTCTCTCTGCTTGCTGCAAAAGGGCGAGCAGGAAGAGCAGAAAGAGCGGAAAAAGCGGAGAAAGCGGGGCAGGAAAGCGGGAAGGAGCAGCAGGAGTTAGGAGGTGGAGAAGCATTTTTCATGGGTCTCGGCGATGCGATTATTCCTGCGATTCTCGCTGTCTCCGCATACCGCTACGCATCCTTCGCTTCTGCCATCGGTTCTGTCGCAGGCACGCTTGCGGGTTACGCTCTCCTTTGCACTTTCGCAGGCAGGGGAAAACCCCACGCAGGTCTCCCGTTCCTGAACTCAGGGGCGATTCTCGGATTCCTTCTCGGCATCTCACTCTGCTCTTAACTTTTAATCTCCTCGCTGCTCCTCTACTCTCTTCTATTCTCACCAGCGAATTCCTTACGCATTCTCACAGCGTCTAAAAGACCGTGAGCGTAGTTAATGCAACCGAAAGCGGTGAATAAGTCGCCTTTTTCAAGGTAAAACTTCGCATCTTCGCAGTATGCCCTCGCAAGTTCAATCGTTTTTGCGTCTTCAGGGGCTCTCACCCGCTCAATCTTTGAAAAGTTCTCCTCAAAAAGGGCGATGTCCTTCTTCACTCGTGCTTCCATTTTTTCTTTCTCATCCACTGCATTTCGCATTTCTTTTCGTTGCAATTTTGCCTTTCATATCTCTCGCTTTCTCGCTGCACGCAAGGATTCAAGCATGACGCAGAGACCGTGAATGACGGATATTCCATGCTCTTCGCAGAATTTTATCGCTTCTTCGCTCTCCGCACCGGGCTGCATCCATATTTTTTTGATGCCGAGGCGGTGAGCCTCACGCACAATTTGCTCTGTTACCGCTGGAGGAACAACGATGTCAACGACATCCGGCTTCTCAGGCAGCTCGCTCAAGGATGCGTAGCAACGCTCTCCCTCAATCTCCTCGTGGTTCGGATTCACCGCATACACCTTGTAGCCCGCCTCCTTCAGGCTCTTGAAAATCTTGTAGCCGTATTTCTCTCGCTTCGGCGTCGCACCGACTACCGCAAACACATGCGAAGGTCGCAAAAATTCCTCAAGCAGCGACTCTCGCCTCCTGCTCTTCTCCCACTCTTGCTGCTGCTCATGCATCTCTTCTTCTGACATTACCATTCCTTACCATCCCCTCAAAATCCGCAAAAGATGCACACTTACCTTTCAATTTCTCCACATCCACATACTTCGCAATCTCCCCTCCAAATTTCGTCAAGTATTTCTCACACGCTTCTTCAAATAATTCCTCCAAATATTCCTTTGCGTCGTGTATGCTTTCAGGATTCGGAACTGCTCTCACATTTTTCCCCAAGCGTTTTGAAATTGCATTTTCGTCTACGAGGAGCCAAGATTCTAACTCGTCAAGCATATTTATTTTACACGCTGAAACATAAATTTTCTCTCCCGATTAGTGCGTGTCCGCACATCCGACTAACTTAAGCCTACTCAAACCTCTTCTTTGGAATCTCTCCCAGCGCACCCCTTTGTCGCCCCTTTCTTCTACTCTTCTACCACACCTTCCTCTAAAATCTTGAGGCATCTCTTTATTTCCCTCAACTCCTCTCCCGTGATTCCGTAGAGCTCGGCAACTTTCTCGTCTATCTCCTCCTCTATTTCAGCCAAATCCGCTTTCAGGTCTTCTCTATTCCCCTCGTAAATTTCCCTCGCTATTTCATGCGCTCGCTTTGAAAGCCTTGCAAGCTCCCTGTGAATTTCATTTTTTGCGTCAAATTTTGAAATTCTCACCCTGCCGAGTATATGCGTTGAAATCTCTGTCTCAATCACATAAGATGCTACGAATAACCGAATCACTGATGAGTTTAAAACTGCAGAAAGATAATAAGCCTCATCCTCACTCTTTAAAGGAACTAACATTAATTTCTCATTCGGAATAACTGTCTTCATTTCAGAGTCCCCATTAAACGGCTTAATTACTGCTGTTGAAAAATCAGCTTTTCCCGATATTTTCCCTGAAATGTATTTCCAAACAACTCTGTAAGGGTAAAAGGAATATTTCCCGATGGCGTAAACGGCGTAGAAAGGGTTATCTTTACCCCATAACTTGTGAATAGAGCGGTCTTCCAATTCCTTCTTGAATTTAAAGAGATAACTGTAAGTTTTAGGATATTTTGATTTAATTTCGTTTTCGGGAATAGGTTTTCCCGTTTCTGGGTTGTGCGGAACAATAATCCATCTGAAATCTCTCTCAACATACCATTTCTTCACATTTCTTCCTCTCACGAGTGGGTAAACTAATTCCTTCTCAATAGTTTCTTCAACCGTTTTCACTTTCTTTTTCTGACCTGCCAGCTCGGAATTTCTGATTAAAAGCGAGTCATCGGGCATTTCTTCCAAAACCTCAACCCAATAAACTTGGTTTAATCCTGTGTAAACGCCTGCGTAAGCCCTGTATTCACTTTCACCCAGCACTTTTTTAATGCCTTCGTAAGCCTTTTCGGTGATTTGCATCCATGGACTTTCATACTTCTCCCTCTCAACAGGCAGAAAGGCAATTTCAAATCTTCTCGTAATAGCCTTGACCTCGTTCAATTTCAGTTCTGTGCTTATTCCTCCACTTCTCGGATTATACCAGACAACGCAAGGTATCGGAAATTCTGTTTTTCCCTCTCTTTCTTTCGCAACGACAATCATCGCAGTCCTGTTAACAGCACCTTCAAACGGGTAAAGCGTCACCAAATCGTGAATTTTAAGCACTTTACATGCGACTCCTCTATTCTTCCCGTTGGCACCTTTAGCGATGAATTCCCTGAATCCCGCACCTGCCTGTGTCTTAAACAGCGTGAAAGGGACGAGGAATGCCAATTTACCGCCCTCCTTCACATATTTGTCAAGCGACCTTGCGACGAAAAGCGCTGCGATTTCCCTCTTGACCCTTCCCATTCCCTTTCCTTTACCCTTAAGCAGTCCATATTGTTCCCACAAACTCTTTGACCTCTTCCTGTAATCTTCAGGCAAACTCTCCCAGTTTATCCACGGCGGATTCCCAATAACATATACGAATTCACCTTTCAGCAGCGGAGCGAACGCATTTCTGATAATTGAAGTCCATATTTTGTTCTTTTTAGCCTTCTCAAGTTCATAAAAGGTGGCATAAAGGCTCTCAATCAAGTGCAAATCCTCATTAAAACCCCGTTCTTTAAGATATTGAATGAATTGTGGTGGCGAGTAATCGTATTTAATTCTGTCTTCAATGTGGAACAGCAGTTCGCCGAGCGTGCCTTTGTCAACGACATCTTTCGGTATCTCAAACTTTCCGACTGATGTCCTGATGACATATGTGGTTCCGGTTATTGTCGTGTTCGTCTCAACGAGCAGTGCATCCGCAAGGTAAACAGGAATCTCAACATGTCTTGTGTAACTGAGCACATCTGCGGATTGCGAGCAGGTAATTCGTTCTCGCCGCAAGCACAGCAAGCGGGTTCAGGTCGTAGCCAACGATGTTTTTGAGCACATAATCGCCCAAAACATCCTTCAAATAATGCTTTTCAGCATACTCCTTCAATCTCTTAATCGCCGAAACGAGAAAAGTGCCTGAACCGCATGCGGGGTCAAGTAGTTTGAGCTGAAGAGGAGCGGTTGGGTCTTCTTTCTGCCTCGCAATCTCCTCAAAATGCTCAATTGTGAAGCCCACTTCATCCAAAACAAGCTCAGCAAGCCAGTCAGGCGTGTAAAACTCGCCCAAATCATGCCTCACCTTCCTCGGAACTAAGTGTTGATACAACCTTTTGAGCATGTCCTTCGCATATTCAGGCTCAAGAACAGGCGTTGCAGGCTCATAATCAGATAATTTCTTCGCAATTTCGGATATGACTTCCGCAATATCTTCATCAAATTCATCAAGATACCATGAGAAGTAATCGCCCTCAACGAAGTTTTTGATATTGAGTATTCTTCTGAATGTCCCTCCACTCTCCAAATCCTCTAATGCCTCCATTAATGCGCTTAAACCTCGCATGTGCGCATCTTCCAGCTCCAAAACATACGATTTCAGCCACTTACCCGTTCCGAAGAGATAAGTTATCTCTGCGGCAAGCAGCTTCATGAGCAACGCATAATACGTGTGAATTGCGAAAAGCAACGCATCCTTATCTGCCAAATTATACGCCTTTTCTAACCCCTTGAGTTTATCAGGACTGTAAGCGCAGACCTGAGAGAAGAGACGCTTCCAATCTTCAAACAACACATTGACCTTCTCGCTCCTTGAATTCAAAATTTTCATGTAGAAAGTTCTGACTGCTCGCTTCGCAACTCCGCTCTCGGGACCGAAATCCTCAAGCAATTCATCAACAGCAAGTTTTTTCCTCCTCAGACCTCTTATAGCCTCTATTAACCTGATTATAGTCTCTCTGCTGATGTCATAAGGTCCTCTTAGAACCCAATTTTTTGCATGCTCATCATATCTGACAAAAGCAATCTTATCTGAAATAATTACACCTAAGAACTTCTTGAACCTACCTTCATATCCCGCCTCCTTTTTTATGTATCCGATGAGCTGCTCTTTCGCCTTCGCAATATCTCTTTCTGTTGAAAGTTTGCCCGGAACCTTGTATTCTATAATGAGATGCCCATATAAAGCATCCGCTCTACCGCCTGAAATGAATGTGTATTCATACTTCGCAAGTGGAATATCTTCAAGTTTTGAAACAACTTCATTCTCTATAATACTTGATACTCTTATCCGAAGTTCTTCTTCATTTCTTGCAGTTAATGCAGCCTGCTTTATTCCCGCCAAAACTTTATCAACATCAATCTGCATTTCTTCGCCCTCCCCCCTGTCCCTTCATTTGATTACGATGCTTTCCACGCTTAAGCTTTCGTCTGCTCGCAATCTTTCCCTCGCATTTGTGATTTCTCTCCTATTTTATTTTCTCCTTCTTATTCACATCATTATAAAATGAATACGGAGCAGTGCGAGGAAGAACTGACGATTTGGTGGGATGAAGAGGCGGAATGCGTTAAGATGATAGACCAGACGCTATTACCTCGTGAGTTCAAGGTGATTGAATGCAGGACGCTTTCTGCGTTGAAGGAAGCGATTCTTAAGATGCGAGTGAGAGGTGCGCCAGCTCTTGCGGTAGCGGGTGCTTTCGGCGTTGTCCTTGCGTGCAAGGAAATTGCAGCATCTTCGCAGTCGCAGGAAGCGTTGAAAAAGGCGGTTGCTGAGCTTGCTAATTTGAGACCGACGGCGGTAAATCTCTCTTACGGCGTTCAGCGTGCTTTCTCTGCTGCGTTGCGAGGCGGAACTGCGGAAGAAATGTTTGAGGAGGCGTTGAAAGAAGCGAAGAAAATGCTTGCGGAGGACTTAGAAGTGAATAAGAAAATCGGCGAGAACGGTGCGAAGCTGCTCAAAGATGGAGATGTTGTGCTTACGCACTGCAACGCAGGAAGGCTCGCATGCGTCGGTTGGGGGACTGCTCTCGGCATCATCCGCACTGCTGTGCTGAAGGAAGGGAAACGCATTCATGTCTTCGCATGCGAGACGAGACCGCTGAACCAAGGCTCAAGGCTCACCGCTTGGGAACTTCTCAAGGATGGAATACCTGTAACACTCATCGCAGACAGCGCATCCGCAAAACTTATGCGAGATGGTGTCGTTGATTGCGTTCTTGTCGGTGCGGATAGAGTCGTTAAAGACGGTTTTTTCAACAAAATAGGCACTTACATGCATGCGGTCATCGCAAAAGAGCATTCAATTCCTTTCTATGTCGCTGCTCCTCTTTCTTCTTTTGACCTTCGTAGGAGCGAGAAGGATGTGAAAGTGGAGGAAAGAGGGAAAGAGGAACTTATTTTTGTAGGCAGAGAGCAGATTGCACCTCTGAATGTTGATGTCAGGAATCCTGCGTTTGACTTCACGCCCCTTCGCTTTGTCTCCGCTTTCGTCACCGAAAAAGGCGTTTTCCGCCCTGAAGATTTGGAAAATTTGGAGAAGAGCATTCAAAATGGCTCTCAAAACGGCTCAATCTCAGTATAAAACATTCGGAAGAGTTCTTCAGCCTTACGCATTTGCTCAGGATACATTCTTCGCAGGGCTTTCAGCAGGGCATCTCTGCTTTCTGCCGCCAAACATGCACGCAAAATCGCCAAAACACGCTCTTTCACGCCACGCCATTTCGGAATCTCAACGGTGAGGCAGAAAGCATCCCTTCGGAACTCTTTGCGTAGAATGGGAGATATTGAGCCAATCAGGATGCCTCGCTCCAACTCAACAAACGGAGGGACACCCTCAATTTCAAAACGCTTCGCAGATGTCAGCCTTGAAAGCGAGTGCATGCCGTAAGAATGAATTTCAAAGTAGAATCTCGGATGCAAAAAACGGACGAGCGAGAGAAGACGCCTTCCCGCTTCCATTCGGTAGTATTCCTCACGCAAAACGCTCACATGCTGACCTCTCTCCACAAGACACGGCAGAATCACAGCATCTCCAAAGAATGAGAGATGCGATGCTGCACACTCACGAGCAAGTCGCTCCAAAATGGGTCTTGTCTGCTCGCATTCCTCGCCGTGAAGCCCGCCAACAAAAAACTTCACAATCCCCTCGCCACGACCAAAACGCTTGAAGCGGTAAATCGCTCCGCACATGTCTATTTGTATGTGCAAACGCTAATGAAAGGCATAGTGAAAAATGAACAGGAAAGAAAACATAAAGATTTTTATATGTGAAATTAGACATCTCTTATGTCCTCGCTCTCCATGAGGTGAATGGGGGATGAATAGGAATGTTTTGATTGCGTGTGTTGCATTCGTGATATGTATATATGCGTGTGTGTGCCAAACATAACATCTAAAAGTGGAAATATTGTGATAAATGAGGTTGAATTGAATCCATATGGTAATGATTTGCATTCAGATGTTTATGAATGGGTTGAATTATACAATCCAACAGACGAAGATATGGATTTAAGTGGATGGACTTTATCAACAACACACGGTAAAACTGTGACTGTTTATCTTTCTGGCGTGATAAAATCTCACGGATATTATGTTTATAAGCGAGGGAAGCAATGGCTTGATAATGAAGATGAATCCGTTGTGCTGAAAGACCCTTATGGTTTTGAAATTGACAGAACTCCTTTGCTTTCTGATGATGATAATGATGCTTACACATGGCAAAGATGCGATGATTCTTGGATATTCGCTTATGAAACAGAAGGAAAAGAGAATAATTGCCCGACACCAAGCCCGACACCAAGCCCGACACCAAGCCCGACACCGACGCCAACATGCTATCCGCCACCTTCTCCAAATCCTTATGTTTGGAAGGAGCATCTGAACACGACGAAATTTGGTGAAAGTGGGATTGTATCTGCTGTGATAGATGGCGACACGATAGATGTTTCAGGCATAGGAAGGGTAAGACTCGCAGACATAGATACGCCTGAAAAATGGGAAGAAGGTTATGAAGAAGCGAAGGAATTTGTTGAGAACTTGACTTTAGGGAAGAAAGTATATTTAGATATTGACGATTTTTGCATAACAGGAAAGTATGGTCGTATAATTGCTGTCGTTTATGCACCTTACGGCAATGAATGCTTCGTTAATTTGAATCAGATGCTTTTGAAAGAAGGATATGCTGAAATTTCAGACTACTATAACGAATTCAGTCCTTATGATTGGATTTATGAGCCTTTAGATATTCTCTGTCAATTTGACTTTGAGCCTCCTGAGAAGCCATATCCTTCAATAGCAGGCACTTTCATCGGTGAAATCATCCCTAACAAAACAATCATTGCGACAAAATTATACACTTATGCGTGTGAAGGGACAGGCGGTCATACCGAATATGCTCTTATTTGGAATGAAACATGGTGTGCTTATGCTGAATGGGATGGATATGCAGGCGATTGGAAAAATATTTCATTCAACAGAACAGTTATTCTGATGCCAAATGAAACTTACAATTTGAAAATCGTAACAGGCTCTTATCCGCAGATTCACCACACTAAAACACTTAAAACTGAAAATGGAATGATAAAATGCAAAGAATTCAAGGATGTGAATGGAATAGAACACGAATGGATTCCCGCAATTAAACTGCTTACATAAGCTTTCGCCTCAGCGAACACCATATTTTCGGTAAGTGAGGGCGAGAATTCCGGAAATGCCGAATTCAGCGAGCAGTTTAAAGTCTTCAGCGCTTAGGGGCATCTCTCTGACAGGCGGTATTGCCTTTGTTCCGCTTTTGCAAATAATGCTACCGCCACGCATGTTCGCACCCACATAACCCTTGCAAGAACCCCGCACAAAAATGCGTCCCGCTGACATTTTCACGCCTACGAACTCTTCTGCATTTCCCAATATTACGATTTCTCCGCCTCTGAGCAAAGCACCTGCGTTCATTCCCGCAGAACCCTCAACAATTATGCGACCTCTTCGCATTAAAATGCCCACGCTCAATCCTGTGTCGCCGCAAATACGAACTTTTGCATCTGCGTTGCAGCGAGCAGCGACCGTGCTTCTCAAAATGCCATCCCTAAGGATGAGCGTGTCGCCCACGAACTCGTTAGGCTCGCAGAGCTCCTCCTCTCCTCTGTGGTGCAAGAGCCAAGAGATGGAGACGAATTTTTTGTAGCCTTTCATGTCAGAATGCACCTGAACGACATTTCCAAGCGGTTCTTCAACGCTCCCTTTGACATAAATCGCACCTGCGAGCATGCTCATCCCGAGGTAAGAGCCTGCGTTACCGTCAACGACAATAGAGCCTGTCTCTGCGATTTCACCGCCTGTGCCGCCGAAGTAGCGGAGCGAGACGCCCATGCTCGCACCGAGCCTCTTACCGACATCTCCACGAATCCTAACGATGCGACCGCTCTTTAACGCCTCAACGACATCTTCGTAGGAGAAAGAAGTGCCTTGCTGCGACGGAATTCTGTCTTCGGGGCGTAGCCTCTTACCCTTGTGCTGCCAGTAGAAATCGTAAGTGAAGTCGCCTACGCAGTCCTGCGGCTCGCTCAAACGCAGTTCCATGCTTAAGGAAGCGAGGAGAAGAAATAAATTCACTTAGGGAAAGGTTGAATTTCACTTATGCCGAGGCGTTCAAGGAAAATGCTTAGGGCGTCGCTCTCGTAGTTTGCGAATGCTTCTTTTGTTTTAAGCGAGGCGATTGCGATTTTTCTCTCTGAAAGGGGAGGATATGCGTCCTTGAACACGCTTTCAATGTCTTTTACCCAGCGAGGCATCTCCTCAACGAGAAATAGCGTCGGGTCGGGGTAAGTGCGCCACTCTCGCACATCGTATCTTGAGAGCGTGTCCGTGAGGACGACGACAAGAAAATTTGAAAGTATGGAGAAAGAAGCGGTCAAGAAGAAGAAAGTGTCGTCCATGCTGAATCCGCTGAAGTCTCCGATGATTTTTTTGAGTATTTTGCTCTCCGCTGGCACATTCATTTGAGATGCGAGGCTCTTCACTAATTCCGAATTTTCCTTCATTTCATCAAGCATCCCGCTTACTGCACGCTCCACTTCCTCCGCTCTCGTTGAGAGAACCTCCTGACGGTATTCAAGCATCGCATCCCGCAATGAAATCTTCTCCGCCTCGCTGTGCCGCAATTCAAGGAACTCTCGCCTCGCCTTCTTTCCGTAGATGCAGATGCCCTCTGCGATGAAACGCTCCTCAAGCTCAAGAAACTTCGCAGGCGAGAACATATCTGAGATGTCTGCACGCAACATTTCATACTGCGTCGCTCCTCGCTCCTGAAGAGGCATTTTCAAAAGCAGTTCAAGCATCTTCAGCGCAGCAGTGTCGTTCTTTGCTTTGCATTCTTCAAAAAAATCTTCCAACGGTCTTTTACGCACAACTTCATGCACAAACGCAGAGACCACTCGCTCAAATACTTCCTCAAAACCCTCAGGACACACGAACTCGTCGTAGAAGCCTCTCCAAAGCACGCCCCGCTTCCTCAACTCTTTCGTCAGTGCCTTGCACTTCCGCATCGCCTCCTCGTCGCTCACTCCTCTCAACGCCTTGAAGTTCTTCACCAACGCTGGAACGGTTGAGTAGCCTCGCAAAATGTGAACGAGAGAGAGAAGCATCCTCACATCCTCGTCCTTCTCCGCAAATTCGGAAATTAAATGCTCATATTCAGCAGGGGTTACCAACGCCACATCACCCCCGCTTCCTCCGAGAGCCACACCTTCACTCATTCCCTCTCCTCTTCTTATTGAACATTCAAATTGTATTTTAATGCGATCTCTTTGAAAGCATCCGCAAGATACTTCACCTGCTCCCAGGAGAGACCGTAAGTGTTCAGCTTCCAAACCTTTGTGGAGCCTGCGAATTCGCCGACAATGCCTCGCTTCTTAAGCTCGTCGCTGAGGAAGAAGCCTCTTCGCTTGTGCGTCTTCGCAATTTTGTCAAAGCTTTCACGAGTGTCAACCTTCGTGAGTGTGTGCTTCCTCGGGAACTCGCTCAATATTTTATTGCCTTCAATACGCAAGAATTCCTCGCAGAAGAAGTTTGACTTCCGCACTTCTTCGTCCCAGTGTTTCACTCGCTCCTTCACTTTCGGGAAAGATGCCATCATCGTGACAAGCGTCGCACCCATGAGCGTGCATCCGAGCAGTTCAGGCTCCTTCGCAGGGAATTTCCTGCCCGAAATGTCGCCTTGCACCGAGCTGCCCCTGAAAATTACGGGTGCGAATTCTTCGGTAGTTGCGAGTATGCCTGAAGGTGCTGCGGAAGCCATGCCTTTATGCCCGCTACCCACGACGAAGTCAGCGCCGATTTCCTTTCCGTTCACGGGTCGCATTCCGACGGAGTAGGCGCCGTTGTAGAGGAATGGAATTTCATACTCCTTTGCGACTTTACCGACGCCACGAACATCATGCTCGTTGCCGAAAGAGTAGTCGTAATGCTCAATCATGATGAGTTTAGGCATTTTTCCAGTCTTCTCACGCACTTCTTCAATTTTTTGAGCGAGAGCTTCACCCGTAATCACATGATTCTCGCCTGAAGGCACTTCACGGACAATGCCACCAGCGACCTCAACGGCGAGAAATTCAGTGTAATGAGCCAAATCTGAGACGAGAACAATATCTCCTTTCTCAAGAATCGCAGATGTTACCGCTTGAAATGCCCTTCTTGCGCCCGGGAAAACCCTCACGGCGTCCATGCCGACGAATTCTGCGAGCTCTGCGTGAAACTCCTCCACTGGCGGTCTCCTGATTTTTTCCAACTTGAAGGGTGCGAGGCAATAGTCGCAGATTGAGTAGCCGTCGCCGTAAGCGATGAGTGCTTTCCTCGCTTCTGCGGTGAGTCTTCCGCCCGGTTGAATCGGATTTATGTTAATAAACTCCTCCTCCCTCGCTCTCAATTCTATTCTGTCCGTGATGAACTTCAAAGGAGTCCCCTTGCCCGCCTTTAATTCGTCGAGAACCTGCTGAAGACGCTCTAAATATTCCTGAAATTCACTTTCTTGTGCCTCATTCAGCCCTGTTGGCAGTGCATTCCTGAAAATCTCTCGCATGTCCTCAAGCAAAAACATCGCCTCAAATATCTTGCGAACTCGCACATCCCGCTCCATACATAAAATATTTTTAACTCTGCTGAAAAAACTGCCGAAAAAAGAAGCAAGAATAAAGGAGCAGGAAAAGAGGAGTTGGAGGTGAAGGCGGAATGAGAATTGAGGAATACGATTTTGGCAGGATTGTCGTTGACGGTAAAGAATACACGAGGGATTTAATCATTTTTCCAGATAAGGTGAAGGCGAATTGGTGGCGTAAGGAGGGTCATTTGCTTCTGAAAGAGGATATTGAGGATGTAGTGGAGGGAGAAGATAAGCCAGAAGTTTTGATTATTGGGACAGGAATGTATGGAGCGATGGAAGTTCCTGAGGAAACTCGTGAATATATTCGCTCAAAAGGAGTTGAAATTATTGTTGAGAAGACGAAGAAGGCTTGCGAGCTGTTTAACGAATTAAAGGATAAGAAAGTGGTCGCAGCTCTGCACTTGACATGCTGATGCCCTGCGTTGTCTGCTGCAGAGGAAGAAATTAGTGGAAGATAAAAAAGCAGGAAGAGGAAGGAGTGAGAAATGTCAAAGTGCTATTTCGGGTGGGCGAAGGATGAGGGCATTCGTGAGCGGGGCGCAAACGGAGGTTTTGTGACTGCGACGCTCGTCGGTGCGCTTGAGACGGGTTTAATAGATGTTGCATTAGTTGTGAAGCGAGGGGCGAGCATCTACGAAGGGATTCCCGTGTTGACTTCGGATGCGGAGGTTGTGAAGGAGTGTGCGGGCTCTTTGCATGCGGCACCGCTGAACATCGCAAGAATTCTCGTGAGGTATGCGAAGGACAAGCGAGTGGGCGTGCCTGTGAAGCCCTGTGATGCTCGTGGAATTATAGAGCAGGCGAAGAGGCGCCAGCTGAACTTGGATAATGTTTTTATGCTGGGTCTGAACTGCGGAGGGACGCTTCACCCGCTTGAAATGCGTGAAATGGTCGCCTCACTCTTCGGCATCCACCCCGATGCGGTCATAAAGGAGGAGATTAAGGAGGGTAAAATCATCCTGCAGACAGCAGCTGCGGAGAGGAGGAGGTCAAGGTCATGAGGAGAAGGCGATGAAGATTGACGATGTTGAGGAGCGAGGCTTTGGAAGGAGGGACGCATGCAAAGCCTGCACGACGAAGATTCCGGTGATGGCGGATTTAGCCTGCGGTAACTGGGGCGTGCCGCCAGAGGAGAGCCACCGAAAAACATTCGTTGAGGTTCTTACTGAGAAGGGCGAGCAATTGCTGCGAAATGCGGTGGAGGGCGGATTTGTTGAGGTTGAACCAGCACCAGAGGAGGCGTTGAAGGCGAGAGACAGGACGGCGGCGTTCATGCAGCGCCTCGCATCTCGCTGGAAGGAGCGTCTTGACCCCTTACGGAACGCAACACGAAAAGAGCGCTTTGATTTCTACATCGGCGTGCTGAGGCGTTGCATACATTGCGGTGCTTGCAAGGAAGTTTGCCCCGTTTGTGCCTGTGTTGATGAAGATGCGAAATGCATGGCACTCTACGACGAGACGGATGACCACATTATTTCGCTTTTCAACTGCATTCGCATTCTTCATCTAATGGATTCTTGCATTCAATGCGGTCAGTGCGAGGATGTATGCCCTGTTGACATTCCGCTTACGCTCATCCACCGCAGATTCTCCGAGAGAATGCAAAGAAAACTCGGATACACGCCCGGAATGAATGTCTCCGAGAAGCCTCCTCTGCACGAAACCGCTTTAATCTGGGGCGAAGAGGCTTGAGGGCTGTGCGGGTGTGTGCAAGTGTGTGTGCAGTGTGTGCGAATGTGTGCGTGGCGAGAAGGCGAGCAGATTTCTGCAATATTTTTATTCTTCGGTTCGTAGGGGGAAGAGATGGAGGCATATTCCACGATTTGTCCCGGTTGTGGTCTTGGCTGTGGCTTGTATTTGCTGCGAGACAGTGAAAAAGGGGAGGGTGGCGAGAGAGCGACAGGAAAGGGCATGAGCATTTTGCACCGAAAGCAGTCAGCGGTGAATGCGGGGAAACTCTGCAAGTTTGGGATGCAACTACCTCACTTTTACAGCAGGGAGCGTCTGCGAACTGCGGTCGGCGGTAAAAATGTGAGTGAAGAGGAGGCGGTGAAGGAGGCGAGAGAGCGTTTGACGACTTTTCGGCGAGAAGAAATTGCGTTTCTGGCGATGCCAAGCACCGTGACGAACGAGGAGGCGCTCGCTTTCCTCTCGCTCGTGTCAGAACTGGAGTGTGAGAACTTCTCGCTGGGTTTTGAACGCTTCTTTTCAGTTGCGGATTTCGGCATATTGTTCGGAGGGATGCCACTTGAGGAAGTTGAGCGTGCAGAGAAGGTGCTTTTGTTCTTCCTTGACCCGTTTGTGCAGTATCCGCTGCTTGCGAGGCGTATTTTGAGGGCGAAGCAGAGGGGTGCGCGTGTCGTTGATGTCTCATTTGCGGAGAATGAGCGTGCAAAAGGCATTTATGACGAGACGATTCTTGCGGAGGAAATCGTCGGGGACATCGTTAGGGACATGTTGAGCGAAGGCGAGGATTTGGGAGATGTCGCATCTGCGGTCGCTCGTGCTTTGGTCGGAGGCGGTGAGAAACTGGAGAACTCGCTCATCCTTGCGGACTTGAACCCGCTTTCACCCACCGATTTCATTTCCGCAGCCATTTCTCTCGCAGAAGAGACGAAATCGCAGATTTTATTCCTGAAGCCTTTTTTGAATGCGAATGGTGCTAATCTGCTTTCTGCTGCGATGAACATGCGAGGCAGAGACATATTTGAGATTTTAAATGATGTGAAGGAAGGTAAAATAAAGTGTCTTTTCCTGCTTGAAACAGATTTGTTATATGATGGCGGTGGAGTAGATGGCACAGCATTGGAAAATCTGGAATTTTTAGTGGTGCAAGATGCGTTTAAGAGTGCGATTTCCGAATTTGCTGACATCACTATTTGCTCCGAACCTCTCTTTTTAAAGAAAGGGACTGTCGTAAATGTGGAGGGAAGAGTGCTTTCCGCAGGTGGAGACGCACAGCGAACTGTGGAAATCCTTGAACGCATAAGCGGCGCTGAACGCACATACAAGCAGGTTCAAGAAGAAGTATGCAAGCATCTCGGCATCTCAAAGTTGAGCGAATATGAGAGTTTTGTCGCTCCTGCAAGCATTGCAAGCGGAAAAAAGAGTGCGAGGAAGGTGGCAAATAAAGAGAAGAAGAGAGTGGAGGCGGAAACGAGTGAGGAAGGAGCAAGAATGGACGCACTCACGCAGCTGCTTTGGCAAAAGACATCGCCGTTCTTCTGGCATGCGTGGCAGACGACGAGGGGAACGAAAAGAAGCGAAGCAATCGTGGAGGTCAGCCCATCGCTTGCGAGGCGTTTGAACCTTTTCAAAGGAGAGATGTTAGAAATTCGGCGTGGAGGCGAGAGCAGGCGTGTTGCATTCAGAATTGCGGAAATTCCATCATACTTAATGATTTCAACGGATAAAATCACAAAAGATGGGATTTTAGTGAGAGTGGAGGTGGAGAAAGCGAAATGAGTGAGGAGGAAAAAACTGAAAAGAATGAAGAAGAAGAGGAGAAAGAGAAGATGAAGAAGGAGATTGTAAGCAAGATAATGGAAGAATTAGGATTAAAAGGTGTGAGCAAGCGTAGATTATTGGAGAAACTTGTTGAGAAATTCAATTATGATGAGGCGAAGGTGAGATGGGCGGCAAAAAGAGCATTTATTACATATAGATATGCGAAAATGCATGAAAAAGAGAAGGAATAGTGAAAAGTGAAGGGTCAGGATATGAAAGAAGTTGCGAGCTCAAGGAGCAGATTTTGCCCAAAATGTGGTCGTGAAACTGTGAAACTCGTTGAAGGTTTGTGCGAAGAATGCTTTGCAGCGAGAATTAAAGCGGAACTTTTTCGTTGCTTCCGCTCTTCGCAGTTTGAATTGAAATATTGCAAGGGCTGCGACTCGTTTTTCAAAGGAAAGGAGCGAGTAGACTTGGAAACTGCGGTTGAAAATTTCGCTGAACGCATGATTAGGAGATTATTTGGCGATGTTAAGAGCGAGATTGCGGTCTCAAAGATTGAAAAGCTGAGAGAAAAGGACAAAATACTGGCATCTTTGGATGTGAATGTGTGGGTATGTGGGGTTAAAGTTGGAGGGAGAATTGCCGTTATATGTCTATTTTAGGAGGGAATTGTGCGAGGATTGCAGTAAAATAGCGGGTGGATACTACGCTGCGGTTGTTCAACTGCGAGCGGAGGGTAGAGAGCCTTCACATGCGGAAATCGCAAAAGCGAGGGAAATCGCACTCTCCTCTCTCGGAGAACACGATTTCATCACGAAGGAGAAGAAAGTTCGTGGCGGAATTGACTTTTATGTGAGCAGTTCCGCATACGCAAGAAGAATTTCAAGGGAAATAGTAAGGCGTTTAGGCGGCTCTTTCTCCGAAAGTCCAAAGCTTTACGGCATTAAAAACGGTAAAAGAATATATCGTGTGTCTTTTTCTGTGAGATTACCACCTGAAGAAGAAGGAAGAGAGCGGAAATGAAGAGAAAGAAGAGATTGGAAATGAGGAGAAAATAGTGAGATTATCGCATCACAAACATTTTCAAAATTTTCATCGCTTCCTTCTCCCTTTCACCACCGCATTTCTCCACTATTCCCTCATAATAAGCAATTTTCCTTAATATGCGCTGCTTTTGCCCCTCTTTCGTATCATTTTCATTCACTTTAAGTCTTGTTGCGAGGATAGTAGCCTCAATAATCGCATTTAATCCCCTGTTTATCGCCCTCACGCCCTTCCTATTCACCTTCGCTGCCTGAACTTTCAACTTGAACTCAAAAAAATCTTCTCCGCTGGACGCAGGCTCGCACTTGAAAATCACCCAAGCATCCGCATCTCGCAAGACAGGAAATCCTTGAAAGCGAGTGAAATGCTCTCTGCTCAAGTTCTTGAATGCGGAAATGACAAAAAGAACCGCATCATTGCTCACATTTGCCGCAATTTTATGCGTTTTAAGGACATTTGAGAGTGTTTTAGAGCCTTTATAGAGTCTTACAAAATATCCTTCACGATTTATTATGCCTATTGGTGCGGCATTAGGCTCTCCTTCCTCCGATTGCGTCGTGGCAATCACTTCAGAAATGCCTTCTCCTATACCATATTCGCTCAATTCCATTCCTATTCCATCTTTTCTCTCACTGCAAAAAATGAGCGTGCAATGAGCGTGAGAGTCATGCGAGAATTCTCTCAACGAACTCCTTTGGGTCGAATTTCACCAAATCTCCATATTTTTGACCTGTTCCGAGGAAGAGAATGGGCTTTGATGTGATGTAAGCTATTGATATTGCTGAACCGCCTTTCACATCCATGTCTGCTTTCGTGAGAATTGATGCGTCAATGCCCACATACTCGTCAAAAATCCTTGCACGCTCAACCGCATCGTTGCCAGCGATTGCTTCATCAACAAAAATCACAAGGTCAGGTCTCGTCACTCTGCAGATTTTACGCAGTTGCTCCATCAGATTCACATTCGTGTGCATTCTTCCTGCTGTGTCCGCAAGAACGACATCCTTCTTGTGTGCTTCCGCATACTTCACCGCATCGTAGACGACCGCTGCTGGGTCCGCTCCGTAGCGATGCTTTATTACCTTGATGTTCAGCGCATCTGCGTGCTTCTCCAGCTGCTCAACCGCTCCCGTTCTGTAAGTGTCAGCAGACGCAAGCACAACTGAAAATCCCCTTTCCTTGAGGAAGTATGCGATTTTCGCAATTGTCGTCGTCTTTCCAGTGCCGTTAACGCCCACAAACACAATTTTCACAGGCTTCTCTCTCACACGAACAAACTCCTCAAAGTCAAAACCTTCGGGAAACACATTCAGTAATGCCTCTTTCAGCGCCTCTAAGACGATTTTGGAGACATTTTCGCCTATTTTCCGCCGCTTTCCGAGCAATGCTTCTTTCACATTTGAAATTATTGCCTCCGCAACTGGCAACGCCACATCGCTCTCCAGCAAGTCCTCCTCAAAATCGCTCAACGCAGCGTCCAAATCTCGCTCGTCCAAGAACGCTTCAAGCTTGAAAACCGCCTTCAACTTCTCTTTCACGCCTAACTTTCGCTTCACTCCCACTTCCGCTTTCTCCGCTTCTTCCCCTTCTTTTCTTCCCCTTCTCCTCTTCACCTTCTTTTCTACTGCCGGCGGGGCTGCCTCTCGCTCCTCCAAAGCAGACACCGCAGCAGTCGCAGGTAACTCCTCCGCTTTCTCTTCCTCACGAACCGTTTCTTGCGTCTTCTCTGCTATTTTCGGCGTCTCTTCAGCAGCCTCTTCAACGACCTCTGCCTTCGCTTGCTCCTCCTTCTTCCTAACGATGCTCTCAACCTTCTCCGTAAACTTCTTCAGCTTCGCCTTCAGCCGCTCAAACATCTCTCTTCCTCACGACCTCAACGCTCAACAACAACCGCCCAGCCTTAAACCGCACCACCGAAGCCGCCTGAGGTGGCGGGAGGAGTGGCAGTGGTAGAGGCGGTAGAGGCACCTCCAGCAATTTCCTGCAATCTCGCCTGAATCCGCTGTGCCTCCATTTCAATCCGTTGCATGAGATTTGTCAGTTCTTGCTGCGTTTTCTGCAACTCTTCTCGCCTGCGTTCAAGATGCTTTATCGCATCATCAGGACGCTTTTCAGCACTAATTCCACCACCTATGCCCACAATCACCTTGTTTATATCGCTTAAAGTTGCGTAAATGAAAGAGCCTGCACCTATCGGCACGATTAACTCATCACCATTCTGCAAATTCTTCAGGTATTTTATTGTGTCAATTGCACGGTTAAGCTCGTCAATTGCCTGATTTACGATGTTCAGCTGCTGAAGTGTTGCTTCAGCCTGCGCTTGATACTGCCTCAAACGCAAGAGCAGGGACTGAACCTCCGCCTGTCGCTCTCTGTCCGTTTCTCCACCGCTTACGCCCGCACCGAAGCCTCCCGCTCCTCCTCCGAAGCCTTCCCTTTCCTCCGCCATTCTTAACACCTCTC
>JANPRD010000004.1 GCA_024699715.1 Candidatus Methanophagales archaeon | reverse complement strand
AACTCTGAAGCATTCCTGCCACACAGCATACAAATCCCTCAAATATTCGTGCAGTGTTTGACCGTAACCGATTTGACCTTCCACGCCGTAATCCTTAATGTGCCAGTAAGGCGGAGATGTCACGACAAGGTGAACAGATTCGTCTTCAACTTCTTCCATTCGCCTGCTGTCTCCGATGAATATCTTAGCCCAACCCACATCCTAATTTGAACTCGCAAATAAATAATTAGGGAGGCATTTGAGGATTTGAGGTGAGGAGGAGACGCATGGGAAAAGAGGTGGAGTGAGATGCGGGAGATAATAGACGAAAGCACATACAGGGCGAATGACATTCGTGGGATTGCGGATGAAAATCATCCGAAATTTCAGTTGAGCGACGAGTTTTGCGAGATTACTGCGCATGCATTTGTTGAGATGTTGCGGAAATATCGGGGAAAAGAGCCTGAAGATATGGTTATTGTTGTTGGTAAGGATGTTCGTTTGAGTTCTCCACGCATAAAATCAGCATTTGAATCCGCTTTAATACAGCGAGGCGTTCGTGTCGTAGATATTGCGCCGTCAAATAAAGTGAGTTCCACGCCTCTTATGTATTTCGCAACTTGGCTTTTCAACGCAGACGGCGGTGTTGAGGTCACAGGCAGCCACTTGCCGAAGGAGTGGAACGGCTTCAAGCTCTGCGTAGGCTCTGAAAGCACAACGGAGATGCACATTAAAGAGATGCTTCGCCACGCAAAGCGCATTGAGGAAGAATTCTTGCGGACGGGTGGCTCGTCGCTCCCAAGCGCAGCGAGGAAGGGCGAGAAAGTGGATGCCGCAGAGGAGGTCTTTAAAAAATACCACGACATGATTGTTGCGAATGTAGTTTTGCGTTCAAAGTGGGAAGAGCTCGCTTTGAAGTCGCTTGCTGGCGAAATCTCGTTGAGCGATGCGATTGAAACTGCGAATGAAATCGTTGAGCGTCTTCCTGCGGAAGAGCGTTTTCCGCTTGAGGCGTTAAATGTCGTTTACGACGCTGGAAACGGCACAACTGGAATAATCGCACCGCCAATATTTCGGGATTTGGGTGCGAAAGTCTTCTGTCTTTACTGCGAACCTGATGGAAATTTCCCACACCACCTTCCTGACCCCACGATTCCCCGCTTCTTGGCGGATTTGCGCTCAGAGGTTCAGCGGAGGAACGCCCATATCGGTCTCTCTTCGGATGCCGACGGCGACAGGGCGGGCGCTGTCTCGCCAAGCGGAAGGCTCATTATCGGTGAGCAAATCCTTGCGTTGCTCTGCAAGCAAATTTTGAGAGAGAAGCCAAACGCAACAATCGTCTACGATACGAAGTGTTCGGATGCCATCCGTGAGATTATTTTGGAGAGCGGGGGCGTGCCTGTTGAGTGGAAGACGGGCTTCTCTTTCATTAAGGCGAAGATGGCTGAATTGGACGCTGTCGCAGGCGGTGAGATGTCCGGGCATGTCTACTTTAAGAAGAACAATCGTGCGGATGACGCCGTATTCGCTTTCTCCGAGCTCTTGCTTCTCGTTGCTCGTGAAATTGAAAAGAGAGGAAAAGCAGGCGAAGAAGCAGGCGAAGAAGCAGGCGAAGGAGGAGCGGGTGGAGAAAATGTCGTTGACGCTCTTCTCGCAGACTTCTTCAGGTATGTGAACACGCCAGAGTTGCGAGTGCCTGTCGTTAGCGACGAAGAGAAGAACAGGGTTTGCGACAGCGTTGAGGCTTACTTCAGAGAGCTCGCAGAGAAGCATCCTGAGAAATACCGCAGGCGAACAGACCCGCAGGGAAGAGACATAGATGGCGTTAAAATTGATTTTATTGATGCGAATGGATGGGCTTTAATACGACGCTCAAACACATCCCCAGTTATAATTTTGCGTATGGAGGCGAAGAGCGAGGCGGGACTGCGGAAAATTGAGGATGAAGTGATAAAAAAATTCATGGAATTTGAGACTGTTGACCTGAATGCAGACGATTATGTGCGAGGTATTTTGAAAAGACTGCAAAACTAAATAAAAATAAATGAAAAAAAGAAAAAGAGGGGAAATTTGGTGTGCGAGAAAGGCAGTGAGGGTTTAATGCACCACTTCTGCGAAAGCCACCCTTCTCGACACCTTCGTTATGCGAATTCGCACACTTTCCCCTTTCCTTGTGTTCGGCACAAACACAACAAACCCTTCAATTCGGGCTATCCCGTCTCCTTCTCTACCCACGCCCTCTATCCTCACATCGTAGGTCTCGCCTACGGAGACAGGGGCGCTTATCTCTCTTCCTCTCATCTCTCGCACTACACACGACCTCCTTCTTCGCTTTTGAGCGATGCAGAGAAGTCGCTTCCGCTTCTCCCCCGCACCCCTCTCTTACAATTCCCTCTCTATATAAATAAACCTGCCGAGGTGTCTCAAGCAGAAGCGGAATGCCAAGGTGTAGCGTGGCAGAGCGTGGCAGGAATCACCTCGCAGCCTTTGCTATCCGCTCCTTCTCCTCTCGCTTGCTTATTGCGTAGCACTTTGCGCCACGAGCAGCAGCGATGATTTCCTCTGCGAGGCATTCTGCGATGCTCTTCTTGCTCTTGAACGCACATCGCTGCGCACCTTGAGCGATGAAAAGGAGTGCTTGGTCTATCCTTCGCTGCGAAGAGACATCTACCGCTTTAGGCACAATTATCCCGCCGAAACGCAGTCTGACGGTGTCTTCTCTCGGTCCCGCATTTTGAATCGCATCAACAAGCAGCTGAACCGGGTTCTCACCCGTCCGTTCATAAATAATGTCAAATGCCCGCTTCACTATATTGTAAGCCTTGAGTTTTTTGCCAGTATTATGCTCCGTTCGCATCATTTTATTTATTAATCGCTCCACTATGCAAACTTTTGACTTCGCAAATTGCTGTTTTGCATGCCTTCCTCCCGTGTGAAGAGCGGAAACTGGCGCTAAACTGATGTGCTTCGCCATCCCTATGTCCCTTATTTGCACTTCTGAAATGTCCCACTTACCGAAAATCCTTTTAAAAGGCCACTCTTCTCGCTCCGCCTCCGCAGACGCTTGACCCTCACTCGCTCGCTCCGACGCCATTTCTCCTCGCACCTCTACCGCCTCAACCTCTACAACCTCAACAACCCAAACAACCCAAACAACCTCAAACAACCCCAACAACTCCAACAACCCCAACAAACACGAACTCTTAACGCAAACGCTCACCGCATCACCTTCTCTTTCCGTCCTTTCACAAGTTCCTTCAAAGAAATATCATTAACAGCGACAACTCGGTAGCGAACACCCGAAAGGTCGCCGTAAGACCTGCCCTTTCTGCCACCTATGCCCTCAATAAGCACTTCATCATGCTCATCTATGAACTTTATCGCACCATCTCCGGGGCAAAATGCAGTAACTTGCTTCCCATTCTTAATTAATTGAACACGAACACACTTTCTAATAGCGGAATTCGGCTGCTTCGCCTCAATACCGACCTTCTCAAGCACGATTCCACGAGCCATGTGTGCGCCTTCAAGCGGGTCGCTCTTTTTCGCTGCGTGCAGCACCTTCCGAACATACTCCTCGCTCTTGCTACGCCTGAACTTCTTCCTGTCTCGCTTCTTCTTCCGAGCAGCGAACAGTCCGTTGCCCATTTCTCCCCACCTGCAGATTATTCACGCTTGCTCTCTCTTCTCCCTTTCCCCTTTCTCCTTCTTTTACTTAATAATAACATCGTCAATATCTTGATTTCGCTTAAGCAGCAATTTAAGTTTTTTAATGCGTTGTCCGTTTTTACCGATTGCGATGCCCTTTTCTTTAGAAGGAACCGCAACATAAACGCATTTTTTACCATTACGCTCTGTAATTTTCACACCTCTCACACATATAGGCCTCAAAACATTCTCAATAAACTCTTTTAAATCAGGAGAATGCTCAACAACCTCAACTTCTTTCCTTAACATCCTTCGCAAACGCTTTATATTTGAGCCTCCTCTGCCTATTGCGAGACCCATCTGCCCCTTCTCCACTACAACAATTATTTTATCCATGTCAGTGATGCAGTCCCTGACTTTCGCACCCGTGTAACTCTCAAAAACATTAATGAAACGAATGTCATCCGTGCTCAGACGAAGCGCCAATCAGCACCACCCCCCCCTACTCCCTAATCACTCACCACGCTCCACTCACCAACTCTCCACTCGCCTCTCGCCACCTCCGCTTCACTCTTTCCTTCCCACAGCCCCACAGCCTCTTCCATTTTCTCTTTCTGCCATTCTTTTGCTGTATTCATGTGTGCTGCCATTCCTCCTCGCTCGCTGCATGACGCCGGACGAACTCTGCGAAATCGCTTGAAGTTACGCAAAGCGTTGAGATTGCAAATGGCTTACCGCAGACGAGACCGAGCTCACGATGCCCTGCGGTGTGCTCGTAGAAAAGCACTTCAGAAGCATTCCCCTCAGATGCAGCCTGCAAAATCTCCTCTCTCAGCCAAGAAGGGCAGTTCTTCGCAAACACAACGACCTTCGCAGCACCCGAACGCAACGCTTTCTTCGTTTCCCTCGCTCCTATTTTCACGCTGCCCTCCTTAAGCGCCCTCCTCAATTCACGGTTAAAAATGTCAGCAGTCGCTCGCATTTTCACACACCTCTCTTTACACTACTCTCCGCTCACTTCCTCTCCTCTTCTTTCTCTTTTCGCCTTTTCGCCTTCAGACGCCACGCTCCTCTCTATTTCCTTTTTTGTCTTGCTTTGCGTGCATGCTGAATGGTTTTGCGACGAGTTCAACTGCGCCTGTGCCGAGGCGGATAGGCTGCCCGACAATCACATTCTCGGTGATGCCTTGCAGTTCATCCCGCTCACCCCGCAGTGCAGCGTCAAGCAGATGCTCAACGGTGACCTCAAACGCAGCTCTTGAAAGCACTGATGCCTTCTCACCCGCTAAGCCGTGCCTTCCTATCTGCTTCACTTCGCCGTCCATCGTCATTGCGTCTGCGATAAGCGAGATGTGGCGAGGGTCAACATCCAATCCCTGCTCCTCAAGTGTGCTTAAAATCTCCTCAATAATCGCATTACGAGCCGCTTCAATGCCCAAAACCTCCGCTATTTCAATGATATTGTTTGTTGTTGTCCTTGTGAAATCCACTCCCTCTACTCGCATCACCTTCCTCAACGCTGAACCCTCCGTGAACAAAGCATACTCGCCATCTTCATCCTTCCTTATCAGCACCCTTTTTATGCCTTCTATTCCCTTTATCAGCATATTCGCAATCTTCTTCTCTAAACTGAGCAGTTCATAATACGATTCCTCCTTCGGGTAAATTCTAATGAGGTTCTCTTGCACATCCATCTCAACGCCCATCTTCTTCAACTTCTCCAAAACTTCCTCCCTCCTCAATCTCCGCTCCTCAAGCCTCTCTTCCCTCAAAGACACGAGAACGCAACGCTCATCCAAATCCGCCCTCACAGATGCGATATCCTGCACTCTCGTCTCCTCTATCGCAGCAGCGACTTCCTCCGCCTTCTCCCGCTCAAAAGCATACTCGCTCTCCAACTTTATCTTCATCGTCGGCGTCGACGGCTTCTTCCTCGCATCCATTATTTCAATAATACGAGGCAATCCCATCGTAACATACAGCGCTCCGACGCCAGCATAGTGAAATGTCCGCATCGTATTATGCGTAATCACGCCATCAAATGTCGTAAATGTCTCTAATCCTTCCACTGATATATCGTAAACATACGAATTCTCACACTTCACAGCCTCTATCCGCTCTATCTCATCCCAAACTACATCCTCCACGCCCTCTGATACTACTTTTTCCGCACACTCGCCACCTTCCACGCCACTGAAACGCAAAAATTTCTCAAGCCTCTCAAACTCCTCACGAGGAACGACAAGCAGGTATTCCTCCCTTTTCTCCGCCCCTTCCTCTCCCTTCTCCTCAACAGCACGACGCTCACGCTTCAGCGAGAAAACGCCAAATCTTGCGAGGAGCAGTGAGAGTATGTCCCTCAAATCCCTCGTTGGCATGCTCAACTCAACGCCCTCCTCCACATGAGTGGCTGCAAGCTCCGAGAAAAGATTACGAAGCAAACCGCACAGAAATCCCTCATTCGCACTCAACACGAAAGAAAGCAATCTCGCATCTAATGAAGCCTCCGATGCCTCCTCATTATACCTGCCAACAGCATACCCCTCTCCCTACTCGCCTCCTCACTCAACACGACATTCATCGCTGTCCTTTTGTCGCTGTCGCCGTCGCTGTCGCCGCTTGCTTGCTCGCCCACTCGCTGCAGCCCCCAATACTCAACCGCAGACACACGGTTCAATGGCAGACGCCTCAAAACTGGAATCTTGTCGCCCTCTTTCAGCGTGCTTCCCGCAACTGCGATGATTTCGCCGTCCTTCTTCGTGACGAATGAGTGGAATGGCGTCGCCGTTATTTCTCTACCGGATTTCGTCCTTATTCTCAGCAATTCACCCGAAAATTTATGCCTTATGCAGCTCTTAACTCGCTTCCACCGCAATCTCCCGTCCTTATCAAGACTCAAAACGAATGGAGTTGCATCACTTTCAGCGTCAGTTCTCACTAAATCACAAACTTCCGCATCTCCTATCCGAATAGCACCAAATTTTGATATGCAAGCGTCAACAAAATCGCCTATCTCTCGCACAACTAAACGCTCTTCGCTCTCTCTCTTTTCCTCCTGCCGGCGCCTCTCCTCCTCTCGTCAGCAAAAGAATGCGCTCCCAGCCAGGCAGCGACATCTGCGTGCCGGGTTCGCCGATGCTTTGAGCTGCGACGATTCCTACGGCTTCATTCGGCTCAACACGCATGCGCTCGTATTCTCGCTCCGCTCTGCTTATCACACGCTCAACCGCCTCTTTCGTGAGTTTCTTCCGCAAAGGACGCAATTTCCTTCTCAATCTCTCCCGCAAACTCACCGGAAGACTGCTTCGCAGCAGACGCTCCTCAATCTCGTATGTCTTGACCTCGCCCTCTTCATCCCTGAAAACGAAGCGAAGAATGTCCAACGCCTGCTCCTCATTCGCACCCATTTCAATAAGCGCATCCGCATCCAATTCCGGAATTTCCGCAACCTCAAAGTCCTGACGCAACAGCGATGTCCATTTCTCCATGCTCGCTCCTATTACCGTGAGAATATCCTCACGAGCCTCCCCTTTCTCCTTCTCCTCCTCCGCTTTCGGCTCTTCCATCCATGCATCCTCGCCCGGACGAATGAAGCTTTCGCCTAACATTTCCGCCGACACACTCGCCCCTTATTCTCCTCTCTCCCCTCTCCGAGCACATTCGCAAGCTCTTCCTCCACGATTTCCTCAATATGCCTCTCATACCTGCTCTTTGAAGGGTCTACGCCGTCGTCCCCGTATGAAAACTGCACGATTCTTCCTCTTGCTTCTCTGACGGTGCCGTCGTAGCGCACGGAGAGGTCTTGCAGTGCATTAATCATCCTACGCTGGAAGTATCCGCTCTGCGATGTCCTTACCGCCGTGTCTACGAGACCTTCTCTGCCACCCGCTGCATGAAAGAAATATTCAATCGGCGAGAGACCGTCCTTGAACGAGGATTTCACGAAGCCTCTTGCGAATGCGCTCAAGTCTCCTCGCTTGAAGTGCGGAAGTGTGCGGTCTTGGTAGCCCCGCTTCACCCTCTCGCCTCTGATTGCCTGCTGACCCACGCAAGCGCTCATCTGCGTCAAGTTCAGCATTGAGCCTCTCGCTCCCGACTTCGCCATAAGCACCGCAGGATTCTCCACATCCAAATACTTCCCTGCAATCTCTCCTGCGTCGTCTCTTGCCCTACCTAACTCCTGCATCACAAGTAGCTCAAGCGTCTCCTCCTCCGTTCTCCCAGGTAAAGGCTCAAGCTCACCCACCGAATACGCAGCGAGCAGCTCCTCAACCTTCTTCGTCGCACTCCTCAAAATTTCCTCACGAATGATTTCCTTCGCCTCACCCGGCAAATCAGAATCGTCAATACCATAGGTGAAACCCCGCCTCATTATGTAGTTTATTGCGAGTTTTGTGAACTTATTTATGAATTCTTTTGCTGCTGATGCCCCTTTCTTCCTGTAAATCTCGTCAATAATCTCTCCCTTGAACGCTCCAATCGCTTTATCGTCAATCACGCCGTGCAATAATTGCCCATTTTCTATCACAACAAACGCATCTCTCTCACATCTCTCCTCCTTGCACCTCTCGCCTCGCTCATAACACTTCTCACAGAACTTCGCCCTGAAACGCATGTTCAAATCCGAAGGGAGAAGCATGCTGAATATCTGCTTTCCCGTCCAGAAAGGCTCCCCATTCTCGTCATAACCAGCAGGAGCAGGCAAATCCTCAAAATCAATACCACGCAGGAACTCCAGCACTTCCTCCTTCCTGAATCGCTTCTCGCCGTGCGTGAGCATGAACATGCCCGTTATGTGGTCGTGTAGCCCTCCAATTATCGGTCTGCCGAAGCGTGGTGATATTATATTCTCCTGAACTTCCATCAATATTTTCGCTTCCGCCCTCGCCTCTTCCGTCTGCAAGACATGTAAGTTCATCTCGTCGCCGTCAAAATCAGCATTATAAGGCGGACAGACCGCAGGATTCAACCTGAAAGTCTTTCCGGGCATCACTTTCACATAGTGAGCCATGATGCTCAAGCGGTGTAGCGAGGGTTGCCTGTTGAAAAGCACAATGTCGCCGTCTCTCAAGTGTCGCTCAACCTTCCAGCCGACATCAAGCTCGGATGCGAGTGTCTCCCTGTTCTTTTCCGTGATTTTCAGCTTCTTTCCATCAGGTCTTCGGACATAATTTGCGCCCGGATGTTCGGTGCCTCTGCGAACCGTCTCACGCATTTCCTCCAAGTTGCGAGGCGTCACATGAACCGTCACGGTGAGCTCCTTCGCTATTTGCTCTGGAACGCCCACTTCATCTATGCTGATGTTCGGGTCTGGCGAGATGACCGTGCGAGCGGAGAAATTCACCCGCTTACCTGAGAGCGAGCCTCTGAAGCGACCTTCTTTTCCTTTCAGCCTTTGAGCGATTCCCTTAAGAGGTCTTCCGCTCCTGTGCCTCGCAGGCGGGACGCCGGGCATCTCGTTGTCAAGGAAGGTCGCCACATGGTATTGCAGCAGCTCCCACAAGTCTTCAATAATAAGTTGAGGGGCGCCCGCATCTCTGTTCTGAATGAGCCTCTGGTTTATGCGAATGATGTCAACGAGCTTATGCGTGAGGTCGTCCTCGCTTCTCTGACCAGTTTCAAGCGTGATTGATGGGCGAGCAGTCACAGGCGGAACAGGTAAAACAGTGAGAACCATCCATTCAGGACGAGCACTCTCAGGGTCCATGCCGAGAAGGCGGACATCCTCGTCCGGAATCCTCTCAAGGCGTTCCCTGACATCCGTGGGCATCAGCCTACGCTTCTTCACTTCGCCCCCTTTCTCGCCCTCAACTTCGTAAAAAGCAGCGGGCTTCTCAAGCGTGATGCGAGCCTGACGCTCTCCGCAGAAAGGACATTCCGAACGAGAGGATGCGGTCTTCAGCACTCGCTTCACGACTTCCTCAAACACATCCAAATCCCCTCTCTCACGAGCCCGCTCAATCTCCTCCATGAATTCCTCTCGCTCCACATCCGCAAGAAGAACCCTACCGCATGCCCTGCAAGTGGCGCTCAAAATCTTCTGAATCCGTTTCACGAACCCTATATGGATGACCGGCGCAGCAAGCTCAATATGACCGAAATGACCGGGGCATTCGCCCATACGACCTCCGCAAGTCTTGCATCTCAACCCAGGGTCAATCACGCCCAAACGCTGACTCATCAGCCCAAATTCTATCGGAAAGCCGTCCTCGTCGTAAGTGTCAGGTGTGATTATCTCCGCTGCACTCATCTTACGAATCTCCTTCGGCGAAAGGAGACCGAATTTTATGCTCTTTATCCTCTTTAACGGCATTTCTCACCCCTCCCTCACATCCGCCTCCTCATGCCTCTCCTGCCTCTCTTCCACCGCACGCTTCTTCTCGTCCCATCTGTCCGGCTCCCACCGCTCATCCGTCTCATCGCCGACCGACATTCAAACCGCATCCTCAAGCTCAAGCCTTGCAGCGATGCACATCGCTTTCAACTCATCTAAAAGCAATTTGAACGCATAACTCATCTCAACAGGATAAATATCCACATCTGATTCGCAAAGAGGGCAGTATGGTGAGCCTGTCCTGCTGTCGTAAGAGGCAATCATACCGCACTTCGCACACACTAACTCCACTACCTTATCCGATTCGTCAAGCAAACGGTCTTTTAAAGCGACCGCAGCGCCGTAACCGATTAAAACATCACGCTCCATCTCTCCGAAACGAAGACCGCCCTCACGAGCCTTGCCCTCTGTGGGTTGCCTCGTGAGTATTTGAACGGGACCACGAGCACGAGCCTGCAGCTTCGCAGAGACCAAGTGGTAAAGCTTCTGGTAGAATACAACACCAACAAAAATGTCCGCTTCTATGCGTTTGCCCGTCCTTCCGTCCCACATGACTTCCTTTCCCGTGTGTGAGAATCCAGCACGCAGGAGTGCTTCTCGCAAATCCTTCTCCTTCTCACCAGAGAAAGCGGTTCCGTCCACGAACCTGCCTTCAAGAGCAGCGACCTTACCGCCAATCATCTCCAAGACATGCCCGACGGTCATTCGTGAAGGAATCGCATGCGGGTTGATTATCATGTCAGGCGTGATGCCATTCTCGGTGAAAGGCATGTCTTCTGGCGGAAGAATCAGTCCGACGACGCCCTTCTGACCGTGGCGAGATGCGAACTTGTCGCCTA
This sequence comes from Candidatus Methanophagales archaeon, assembly GCA_024699715.1. Taxonomy (GTDB): domain Archaea; phylum Halobacteriota; class Syntropharchaeia; order Alkanophagales; family Methanospirareceae; genus Methanospirare; species Methanospirare jalkutatii. The sequence goes on along the minus strand of JANPRD010000004.1, from coordinate 57,768 downwards.
TCTCTGGAATCTTCTCCTCTCGCACTCGCACCTTCGCAAGTTTCCTGCCATTTGAAGATTCCATCAGAATGACCTCGTCAACAATACCGCTCTCTGAAGGTCTCACGCAAACAGAAGTGTCTCTCCGCTCCAAAGGTCTCAAGAGTTCAGCAGATTCCTCCAAGAATCTCGGAGGCGATGTCCTTCCTATGAGAACATCGTTACCCCCGACCTCAACCTCGGGCGAAATGACGCCGTCCTCGTTCAGATGCCTGTATGCATCTGCAGAACGCAAGCCGGTCACCTCTTGAGGAATCTCAAACTTGTCTTCCTCTCCGCCGGGGTAGCGACCCTCCTCCGCCTCGTATGTTCTGAAGAAGTGGCTGCGTGCCATTCCCCTGTCAAGCACCGCCCTGTTCAAAATCACCGCATCTTCCATGTTGTAGCCCTCGTAGCTAAGCACCGCAACAACAAAATTCTGACCCGCAGGTCGCTTCTCATACGCAATCATGTCTGCGGTTTTTGTTCTCACGAGCGGCTTCTGCGGGTAGTGCAAGAGATGCAACCTTGAGTCCGTCCTTTTTCTGAAGTTCGCAGCAGGAAGACCCAAGGACTGCTTCTCCATCGCACAGCCCATCGTGTTTCGTGGCGATGAGTTGTATTCTGGATACGGAATAAGCCCCGCTGGAATGCCCAAAATCAGCGAAGGGTCTATCTCAAGATGCGTGTGTTCCTCGCTTAAATCTTCCTCATTGATGGCGATAAGCGCATTTTCTTCCTCTTCCGCATCCAAATATTCAATCACACCCGCATGAACAAGGTCTTCAAACGAGATTTCGCCCCGCTTCAATCGCTCAATATGCTCCTCAGTAACGGCGGGCTTGCCATTTTCAACGACAATCAGCGGTCTGCGAGCACGCCCAGCGTCTGAATTTATGAGTATTTCCTTGCGGTCTTCGTAGTAAGCGATATTCACTTGCGGTGAGATTTCGCCTCTTCGCCTTCGTTTTCTGAACGCTGCGACGAACTCTTCAGGCGTTGTTGTGAAGCCGACGAGCTCGCCGTTCACGAATACTCTTGCTCTCCGACCACGAGGCGCTTCCCTCGGCGAAATCAGCCCAAGCTCCTTAAGCACATCCATGAGCTTTTGTGAATGCTCCTTACTGATGCCAACGGAGACTTCCACCATTTGAGAGAGGTTCTTCACAAGTCCGCAGTTGGGACCTTCTGGCGTCTCCGTCGGGCAGAGCCGTCCCCATTGCGTGCCGTGCAAGTCTCGTGCCTCAAAGTGAGGTTGCGACCTTGAGAGCGGTGAGACAACTCGGCGGAGATGCGATATTGTGCCGACATAATTGCTGCGTTCAAGCAATTGAGAGACGCCGACACGACCTCCCGTCCAGTTTCCTGTTGCGAGTGCGTGCTTTATGCGCTCTGTGAGGACATCCGCACGAATGGCAGTCGCAATCCTGAGCTCACGACCCCTTATGTGAGCTCGCTCAAGCTGATATCGCATGTCTTTCACGAGCCTGCTGAATGAAACCCTGAACAAGTCTTCAATGAGGTCGCCCGCAAGCTTCAATCGCTTGTTCGCATAGTGGTCCCTGTCGTCTTCAGGTCTTCGCCCCAAATATAACTCGTAGCAGGCTTCAGCCATTTTTCCGAGGTAGTGAGCCTTCGCAATCCTGTCGTCAAGATGCGGAAGCAAATATCTGTCAAGGATGTAGTCAAGGCGTCTCATTCGGTATTCTCGTGCTTGTCCCGGGGCGACCTTCCTTGCGAGATGCTCCACTGCGAGCTCTCTGCTCTTGAACTCTGAGCGCTCAACATTCTCCCACACATACTTCTGAATCTCAGGGTCGTCTGAAACTGCATTCACAATCTCCTCGTCGCTCTCCAATCCGAGAGCACGAGCAAGCATCACAAACTCTATCCTTGAGGAAACCGCAGGAATTGAAACTTCAATAATCCCTTTTCGGCTGATTTCAACACGAACAGGCACCCTGAAGCCATGCTTCTCCGAGAAAACCTTCGCAACCGCCGTTTTACCGCCGTAGCGCTCCTCAAAATTCACAAAAATGCGGTTCGTTGCGAGGTCTTCAAGCGTGATTAAAACATGCTCCGCACCGTTCACGATGAAATAACCGCCAGGGTCAAGCGGGTCTTCTCCCGCATCTGCAAGCTCCTTCGCACTCAATCCGTGCAACGCACACTTCTTAGACTTCACCATGATCGGAAGCTCGCCTATCGGAATCTCCTCTTCCTCGCCAAACTCCTCAAAATATGCTCCTTCCGCTGCCCTCGCAGCCTCTGCACTCGCAACAGCATGACTACCAGACGACGCAGCAGCATTTTCCGCCCCTTCGTTCAACGCCTCGTATTTTTTCACGAGTCGCATGCGTAGTGTCATCGGAGCAGCGTAAGTCAGATTCCGCAGACGAGCCTCAGCGGGCAGTATTCTGTCGTAGGAGCCGTCCGCCTCTCTGGCTCTCGGCTCGCCAACGCTTATCTTGCCGAACTTCACACAGATTTTGAACTTACCTTTCTCGTCCTCGCCCGTGATTGATGTCTCAAGTATCGGTTGCTCGTCAATAACCCTTTGCAAGCCCTCATCTATGAATCTGTTGAAAGAGTCTATTTGGTGCTGGGCAATGCTCTTACCGCTCAAATAAGCCCTCGCCAAAACATCACGAGCAATCATCTCAACACACCACACTCAAAACATACAATCTCAACGCTACCTCGCATCATCTCACAACGACCCTGTAGTAGACACTGCGACCCGCCGTCCTGCTCTTCCTCACAATTCTCACGATGTCGCCCTCCCTCGCACCTATTTCCTTGATTACTGGGTCCGAAATCTTTATTTTCGGCAGCTGCTCCCTGCTAACATTGTATCTCCTGAGAAGCTCCTCCGCCTCCTCCTCACTCAATACCTCATGCCTAGGCACCCACACATGCTCACATATCGAAATCTTACGCTTCATTTCTTTCAAAACGGGCTCGACGGGATTTGAACCCGCGACCAACGGGTTAAAAGCCCGTTGCTCTACCTGTCTGAGCTACGAGCCCCTTCTCTTTTCTGCTCACAATTCTTCCTTTTTTCCTTTTCTCACTTAACCCTTTACCCATCAGCAACTTCACACCCACTCCCTCGCCCCTCTTGCCTCCTCTCCTTTTTCTCCTTTTCCCCGCATTACCCCTATTTAAACCTTTTCTTAAAATATCAGTTACCCGCCTTCCACGCCTTGCCGGACCTTCACTGCGACGCCACGCTGGAATGCGAGCATCTCCTCAGCGGAGAGCATGGCTTTTCCAGTAGCGAGCAGTTCGTCATTTTCAGCGACGACAAGAACCTCCTCGTAAGCACGGATTTCGGGGTCCGCAAAAAGAACATGCTTGCAGAAAGCGTTCTTCCCTCGCCTGACGAACGCAGCGCTCTCCTCGTTCACAAAAACACGAAGCCTCGGTGGCTTGAAAAAGCGGTGAAGCCTGCGAGCACCCTCAATGCCGAGCGTGAATAGACCGTCAGAACTGCGTAATGTGGCAATTCTCCTACCTGAAGCGTCAAAAATTTGAGAAATGCGACCTGTTTTTGAGAGGACGAAGCGCACATCTTCGGGAAAAAGCGCCTCTCCAGCACCCGCTCCGAATTGAAAATCAGCAACGACACGAACCTTACGCAAACGCATTTTGTTCCCATTCCTGCCATTCATGCTGAGCGCCACCGGTTGCTGCTTCTGCTCTTTCAAACAATTTTTAAATTAAAGTTAAATTAGAGGGTATGGAAAAGGTTCAGGTGAAGATAGAGAATGTGGTGGCGAATGCTCGGATTGCAGACGAGCTTGACCTGAAGTATATTGAGGAGAATTTAGAGAATGCGAAATTCACGAAGAAGAGGTTTCCGGGGCTTGTCTACCAGACAAGAGACCCGAAAGCGGCATTCCTCATATTCCGTTCTGGGCGTGTCGTATGCACGGGAGCAAAAAACGAGGAGGATGTCAGAAAGGCGATAGACAAACTCGCAGCTGAACTGCGGAAATTGCCGAATATCGGTGATAAAGTGCCTCCGCACCCCGAATTCAAGGTGCAGAACATCGTTGCATCCGCAGATTTGAAGCGTGAGTTGAACATCGGCGCAATCGTTGAGGGTCTCGGCTTGGAATGCATGGAATACGAGCCTGAGGTCTTCCCAGGCTTGGTCTACCGTTTGGAAGAGCCGAAGACCGCAATACTCGTATTCTCTTCGGGACGCCTCGTAATCACAGGCGGTAGAACGAAGGAAGAATGCGAGCGAGCAGTGAATATTTTCGTTGAAAAATTGAAGCAGTTGGGCGTCCTTTAATGGCAGGGTCAGAGATGTTGGGATGCGAAAGAGGGAAGGGTGAGGGAAGTGAGCGAAGAAGCGGGAGAGAAGCGTGAGAGCGAGTCGTGAAATTGGAAGTTTTGAGCCTTCAATCGTGGCATTCTGCTGCAATTGGTGTTCATATGCGGGTGCAGACATCGCAGGCGTCTCAAGATACAAATATCCTGCGAATGTTCGCATCATAAGAGTGATGTGTTCGGGCAGAGTTGAACCTTATTTCATATTTGAAGCGTTCAAAAGAGGTGCGGATGGCGTGATTGTTGCGGGATGCCATATTGGAGATTGCCACTACATTTCGGGAAACTTGCAGGCGGAGAGAAGAGTGGAGAAGGTGAAGAAGGCGTTGGAATACCTGGGCATCGGTGCGGAGAGGCTGCGGTTGGAGTGGATTTCCGCCGCTGAAGGCGAGAAGTTTGCGCATGTCATGCGAGAATTCACAGCGAAGGTGAAAGCGTTGGGTCCTTCGCCTTTGAAACGAAAATGAGCCTTTGAGACGAAAATGAGACGAGTTTTGCAGTCGTGGGTCATGTGATGTTGTGGGTGAAGTGTGTGTTTGCTCTTTGTTTTTCTTTTTGTTTTCGTTTTGCCATGAGTGGCGGCGAAAAGCGAAAATTTGAAAAGTAGCGTGCTTCTTTCAGTGAAGATGGCTGCGGAAGAGAGAGGGGGAGAGTTTGCAGGAGAGAGAGAAGGAGAGTTAAGAGAAGCAGGAGTTCGTGAGGAGAGCAGGCGGGGAGGAGGAAGAGAGGAGGAAGAAGTGCGAATAGGGGTGTTCGTGTGTCGTTGTGGCGTGAATATTGGAGGTGTTGTGGATTGTGAGGAAGTAGCGAAATATGCTGAGACGCTTCCGGGGGTTGTTTGCACATCCGTTAACACTTATACATGCTCGGATTCGGGTCAAGAGGACATAAAAGAGCATATTCGCAAGTATAAATTGAACAGAGTAGTCGTTGCTGCTTGCACACCGAGGACACACGAGCCTACATTCAGGGCGTGTTGCGAGGAAGCGGGCTTAAACAAATACCTGTTTGAGTTCGTGAACATTCGTGACCAGTGCAGTTGGACGCACATGCACGAGCCTGAGAAAGCGACGGAGAAGGCGAAGGACTTGGTGCGAATGGGCGTTGCCCGTGCTGCGATGCTTGAGCCTTTGAGCGAGTCAGAGGTGCCTGTTGAGCGTTCTGCGCTCGTCATTGGCGGAGGCGTCGCAGGCATGCAGGCAGCGATGGATTTGGGTGACATGGGCTTCCCCGTGTATTTGGTTGAGAAAGAGCCTTCAATAGGCGGTCGCATGGCTCGCTTCGACAAGGTTTTCCCGACTAATGACTGCTCTATCTGCATTTTAGGACCTAAGATGGTGGAAGTTGCCCGCAATAAGAATGTGAAGATAATGGCTTATTCAGAAGTTGAGGATATTGAAGGATATGTTGGCAATTTCAAGGTGAAAGTTAAGCACAAGCCGAGGTATATTGACGAGAACAAATGCACAGGATGCGGAGAATGTGCGAGTGTTTGCCCTGTGGAAGTTCCTTACGACTTCAACGAGGGCTTCGGGACGAGAGGCGCAGCATACATTCCATTCCCGCAGGCGGTTCCGCTGAAGGCGGTGATTGACATTGAGAACTGCTTGAGGAGCGAAGGCAAGAAATGTAAGGCGTGTGAGAAGGCATGCGGTCGTGATGCAATAGATTTCTCGCAGAAAGAGCGGTTCAGCGAGCTGAAAGTCGGCACAATCATTGTTGCAACGGGCTTTGCCACATACGACCCTTCGGAGCGAAACGACTACGGCTACGGCATTTACGACAATGTCATAACGACGATGGAGTTTGAACGCCTGCTGAATGCAGCGGGTCCCACAGAGGGGCATGTCATTCGCCCTTCAGACTGCAAGGAGCCGATGCGTATCGGTTTCATTAATTGCGTCGGTAGCAGGGACATTCACACGAATGTGCATTGCTCAGGCGGAATATGCTGCATGTTCAACATAAAGAATGCGATTCTGCTGAAGGAGAAGCGTCCTGAAATCTCATGCTACATTTTTTACATGGACATAAGGACGCCATTTAGAGGTTACGAGGAGTTCTACAATCGTGCGAGAGAGATGGGCATTAAATTCATAAGAGGAAGACCCGCAGAAGTGCGAGAGCTTCCGAATGGAAATCTTGTTGTGCGAGTTGAGGACACGCTCAAGGGCGTTGTCCGTGAGATAGAGGTTGATTTGCTCGTTCTCGGCACAGGCGTCGTTCCGAATCCTGACACGGAGGAGATTTCAAAGAAGCTGAAGATTCCTCGCGCTCAAGACGGTCTTCTGATGGAGGCGCATCCTAAGTTGGGACCTGTTGACACCGTAATAGACGGCGTTTTCATCGCTGGCTGCATCTCAGGACCGAAGGACATTCCCTTTGCGGTCTCGCAGGGTAGCGGAGCAGCATCAAGGGCTGCAAGACTTCTCGCAACGGGTAAGGCAAAGGTTGAAGGAATAACCGCAGTTTCAGACGAGAGATGCATCGGATGCGCACTTTGCGTTGACATTTGTCCTTACGGTGCGTTGTTCATAGACGAGGCGGAGAAGAGGGTGAAAGTTGTAGAGGCTCTCTGCAAGGGCTGTGGAACATGCGTTGCCACTTGCCCCACAAAAGCACTTGAGCAGAGGCACTTCAGAAGCGAGCAAATCTCCGCACAGGTCAAGAATCTGTTTGCGCTGGCTTGAGCGAGTGTGTCAGCGGAACGGGTGTCGGCGGAAAAGCGGGCTGACGAGGTAAGCGAATGAGAGAGCGAAGACAAAAAGGGCGGGATATGCGAGCATGAATGGGGCGAAGAAGCGAAGAAAGAGGACAAGGACAAGCGAGAAAGCGAGGATAAACGCCAAGCTTCTGTGCCTTATTTTTTTGTATCTCACTCTGCTCGGCATCAGAATGCTCAAGAGCGTTGCGAGAAGCAGAAGCGGAATGACAGCGGCGAAAGAAGAGTAGGAAGCAGTGGTGGTGGAGGAAGCAGTAGTGGTGCAGCAACCGCAGCGTGAGGAGAGCAACGGAGAAGAGAGGATGAAAGATGCGATAATGACTGCACTTCCCGTGATTGGGAAGCCTACGAAGTATTCGTTCTTCGACTGTGATTTCTGCAACTTCTGCAATTTTTGCAACATTACCTCCGCTCTCTCTGACGCTTCTTCCGCTGCATTCGGCAGTTCATTTAGGAATCTCGCAAGGCGTAGCATGCCAGATGCGACATAAGCGCCGCATATTGCTGCGTTCAGCGTCAAGATTGCATGTGCGATATTGGCAGTTGTGTTGTTGCAGTTGTGTTGGAGAGAGCAGAAAATACGAAAAAATATAAGAGGACTGCGGTAGCAGCCCCGAAAGAGAGGAAATCTGCGAGTGCGTCCAAGTATTTTCCGAGATTTGAGTGAGAGAAGCGGCGAGCAACGAGACCGTCAAAGCCATCAACAGCGGCAGCAATTAAAATGAGCAGAGAAGCGTCTTTTAAGGACGCCGTCGCACCCTGCCATTCAGCACCACCAGCACGAAACGCCACCAGGAGAATGGCAGAAAAGCCGAGCAGAGCATTCAAAACAGAAAGAATGTCGGGAAGCTCAAGCATCTTAAAGATACTTTCCCCAACATTCTTCTGACTGACCTCACCTACCCTCTGACGCTCCCCCTCTCGCTCCTTCCACATTTCGCTTTCCTTGCGGGTGCTTTGTTTTCACGCTCGGATGACGCTGCTCAATACATCGTCCATTGAGTATATGCCTGCTCTGCTCTGCTCTGCGACCCACTGGATTGCGAGCATCGCACCGTTTGCGAATGCTTCTCTGCTCTGCGCTCTGTGCGTGATTTCGAGGCGTTCGCCTGTTGTGGCGAAAATAACAGTATGCTCGCCGACGACATCGCCAGCTCTGATTGCGTGAATGCCGATTTCTGTCTGAGGGCGTTCTCCGACGAGACCGCTCCTGCCGTGAACGATTTTGCATTCCTTTCCGAGCGATTTCAAGTGTTGAGCGACGATTTCAGCGGCTTTCAGAGCGGTTCCTGAAGGAGCATCCTTCTTTAGTGCGTGGTGCATCTCAACAATCTCAACATGGTATTCGCTCAAGAACTTCACTGCGTATGCGACAAGCTTCCAGAACACATTAACGCCGATTGAGAAGTTCGGTGAGATTACAGCGGGAACGCCATTCCGCTCAATCGCCTCACGCATCTCTTCAAATTGCGATTGTGTGAAGCCTGTCGTTCCCACTACAAGCTTAATTTTCTTTCCTGCTGCGGTCTTCACATTTTTAACAGCAGCGTCAGCATTCGTGAAATCTACAAAAACATCAGGCGCAGCTTCATCAAGCACCTTCTCCATTTCATCTGGATGCGAGACTTTCAGCCCTTCTACATAGCCTCCACGAGGGTCAAAAGCGGCGACAAGCTCCATGTCCTCCGCATTTGAAATCCTCTCTGCCATTAAACCGCCCATTCTCCCCCTCGCTCCCGCCACCGCCACTCTTATTCGCTGCATGATTTCATTTTCTCCTCTCAATCTTAAAAATGAGAGACGAGCAGGGAAAGAGAAAGGAGGAGGGAGAAGAGGAGAGAAGAGGAAAGAAGAGGAAAGAAGAGAGAGGAGTGAGGAGTGGGAGGGAGGTGGAATGGATGCCAAAAGCGGTAAAAGCAGTGGAAGAAGCATTCAAACGCCCCGAAATATTGAATAAAGCGTTGAAAATCATTCAATCTTTCGGTAACGGCAGGCAGATTTGCGACAATTGTCTCGGCAGGCAGTTCGCAAAAATCGGAGCGGGCATATCAAACAGTGAGCGGGGACGCATTCTGCGAAATCTTCTGCGTTCTGCTGCTGAAAATGTGAATGAGCAGGAGGAGAAGTGCTTTGTATGCAACGGCATTTTTGAACGCTTGGACGATTTCGTGCAGAAAGCCCTCTCAAAGCTGCGAGAATACGAGTTCAACACATTCCTCGTAGGCACGAAGGTCAGCGGAATGCTCTCCGCATCTGAAGAAATGCTCTGGGACATCGCAGGTGCGGAATATGCGGAGCCTTTGAAGGCGGAATTGAATCGTGAGGTCGGCAAGCGAATATCTCGTATAACTGGTAAAATTGTTGATTTCAAGCGACCTGATGTTGTTATTCTGCTGAATTTATGGACTGATGATGTGGAATTGCAGGTGAATTCCCTTTTCATTTACGGAAGATACAGGAAATTAGTGCGAGGAATACCACAAACAAGATGGCCGTGCAAGAAATGTTGGGGTAAAGGGTGCGAAAGATGCAATTACACTGGCAAAATGTATGCTGAATCTGTTGAAGAGCTGATTCGTGATGCGGTTTTGGAGGATTTCAAGGCGGAGGACATGATTCTGCACGGTGCAGGTAGAGAAGACATAGATGCGAGGATGCTCGGCAGTGGTCGCCCATTCGTTGCGGAAGTGAAAGTGCCTCGCCGCCGAAACTTGGATTTGAGCGAAGTGGAGCGTCGCATTAACGAGAGATGTGCAGGTAAAGTGGAGGTTTTCTGCCTTCGTTTTGTTCCTGCGGATTTTGTGGAGCGTGTCAAGCAGGCTCGTGCCGAAAAGACTTACAGGGCGAAGGTGCTTGTTGAGGGCGTTTTCAGCGAAGAGGCATTACGAGATGCGGTTCAGCGCATATGCGGTAAGATTGAGCAGCGGACGCCTCGCAGGGTCTTGCACCGCAGGGCGGATTTGGTGAGAGTGCGTGAAGTGAAGTCCGTGAGGCTCTTGAGTGTTCGCTGTGAGGAAGCAGAGGCGGGAGCGAAAGAAGCGGAGGCGAGAGCGAAAGAAGGAGAGCGAGAGAAGGAGCATGCGGAAGAGCGAGGGGAAGTGTCTTCGGTTTCAAAAACAATTTTAGAGATTGAGGTGCAATGTGAAGGGGGTTTGTATGTGAAGGAGCTTGTTTCTGGTGACGAAGGCAGAACGAAGCCGAGTTTAAGCGAGATTTTAGGTGCAAGAGCGTATGTTTTGGAGTTAGATGTGATGAGATGTGCATCTATTTTTCGGTGATGAGGAATGCGTTAGGGAGAAAATGCGTGAATAAGTGCGAGTTTCAGTTTTCTTTTTCTGAATTTTTGATTTCTTTGAACGGATTAAGCTGAGATCAGGCGAGTTCAATGGCATTAAGGGGGCATGCCTTCACGCAGACATCGCATCTGACGCACTTGCTCGCTTCAACACGAATGCGCCAGTTTTCGTCAAAAGAGAAAACGCCCTTCGGACACACTGAAATGCACGCACCGCAGTGAATGCAACGCTCCTCGTCCCAAGAAATCGGCGACAACAAACGCTTCACAACAACGCCACGAGCCTCAAAACGGCGTGCAACCTCTTCAACCTTCTCGTCAGGCACATCAATAATTAACTCGCCACACACCGCATTCACATTTGCCCTGTCTATGTTTATCTTCGCTCCCGTCTCCAAAATCACTTCTGCTGTGTGAGGCATGCCGTGCAGATGCGATGGAAAACTCAAAAGCAACTTCAACTCGCCAAATCACCTCCTCTCATACGCTCTTCTCTTCTTCCTTTGCCTCCTCCGCTTCCGCAACCCTCACTCGCACTCACACATCCATCGGGAAGCCCTTACGCTTTCGCAAGAATTCAACGAGACCGCCTTCATTCAGTATTTCAAGCATGAAATCTGGCATTTCCCTCACAGGATATTCCTCGCCCCTCGTCATATTTCTAATTTTTGCGTTGTTGAAGTCAATAATGAGTTCATCGCCCTCTTCAATCCGCTGAACGACGCTTTCCTCTGCGACCTCAACGAGCGGAAGTCCAATATTAATCGCATTTCTGAAGAAGATTCTTGCGAAAGAAGGGGCGACGATGCAAGCAATTCCGCATGCTTTGAGCACAGCAGGGGCTTGCTCCCTTGAAGAACCGCATCCGAAGTTGCGACCTGCGACCAAAATCGGATTCTTGCAACGCTTCGCAGCCTCGTAAAAGCCCTCGCAAACCGCCTCAAATGTGTGAACTGCGAGCTTTTCCATGTCTAACTCGTCATACTTGTATTTGCCTGAAATTATCTCGTCAGTGTTCGTGTTCGCTGGAAACTTCTTCAGCACCACGCCCTCTATTTCAATCGGCATCCGTTTTCTTTTCTACCTCCCTATTTTTAATGCTTCCGCACCACACAGCACTGCACTCTTCTCGGGAAATGCGGAGGAGGAAATGCGAGTGAGAATAAGGGACTTCGTTGTCACGAAGGAGAAATGGATATTCGCAGTCGTCTGCTACGAGACAGGAGAGGCTTCGGATGTGAAATGCCTGCTTCGCTACATTCCTGACGCTGAAGGCGACAGAACAAGAGCAGGAGAGCGATTTCGCAAATTGGACTTCGCAGCCTCTTACGAATTCTTACGCAGGCATCGTCCAGAGTATTTGAGAGGCGTGTTTCAGGTCGTTCCGAAGGATGCGATTGAAGAGGTTCTGCGTCCTTCTTCGGTTTTACCTGCGGTTGCTGCTCGTGACGAGCGAGTTCGTAAGATTGCGGAGATATTCAGCGAAGGCGGAATTCCCGCAGAGAAGATGGGCATCACAGGCTCTTTCCTCTGCGGTCTTCAAACAGCACATTCAGATATTGATTTCGTCATTTACGGCGTTGAAAATTTCAAAAAGGCGAGAGAAATCGTGAAATATGCGACGGAAAGCGGTGAATTGGATGAGTTGAGCGATGAAATGTGGCGTCGCATATACGAAAAGAGGCGCCCTTCAATATCTTATGATGTCTTCAAGGCACATGAGATGCGTAAATGGAACAGAGGATGCGTCGGAAACACATATTTTGATGTTCTTTTTGTGCGAGACTGGTCAGAAATGGGAGGCATTCGTGATATTTACAAGCGAGGGGAGCGTGTATGCAGGGCGAGGATTTCAGCGATTGTGAGAGATGCCACATATGCATTTGACAGTCCTGCGGTTTACGAAGTTGAGACACTTAAGGGGCGAGAGCTGCGAGCGTTAAGCGGTTGCGGTGAGCTTAAAGAAATATTAAGTGTTGAGAAAATTTTATCATTCACGCACACATATGCGGGTCAGGCATTTGAAGGTGAAATAGTGGAGGCTCAAGGCGTCGTTGAAAGGACGAGTGATGGGGAGACTGAGGCTGATTGTCGGGACAACGAGGGAAGCACACGGTGAATGGCTCAAATCTCTTTCACTGCTCGGCGTGGAGGGATGAGTGGAGAGATGGTGGAGGAGGGAAGGGAGAAGGGTGCAAACAAAAAAGCAATTGGAATAGAGGAGGAGAGGGAGAAGAGCGGATTTCTGTGCTTATAATTGAGGACGATGCGGAGATGCGAGAGACGCTGAGCGAGATTTTGCGAGGAGAAGGCTACGAAGTTCATGCGGTCGGAACTGCGGAGGAGGGATTGAGAGCAGCATCCGTGAGGAAATTTCCTATTTGCATTCTTGACATGAAACTGCCGGGCATGGACGGACTGAGCGCTTTACGAGAATTGAAGCGGATAAACCCTCGCATCCTCGTCATAATCATAACAGCATACGCAACGAAAGAAACGGTAATAGAAGCACTGAATAGCGGCGCATTTATGTATTTAGAGAAGCCTTTTGATGTTAATGAGTTGATTATTAAGGTGAATAAGGCAGCAGATTTCGTTAGAATTGAGGAAGAGAGGCGGGAAGCGGAGGAAAGATACCGTTCTATTGTTGAAAGTATCAATGCATCAATATATCTTCTTGACAGAGATATGCGTTATTTGTTCGCAAACAAGAAAACGCTTTCAATATTGGGTGTCTCGCTTGAGGAGCTTGTTGGCAGGAAATTCGGTGATTTCCTCGGCGAGCATTCTGCGAGGGAAATGGAAGAGAAGTTGCGTAAGGTGTTTGAGACTGGCGAGCCTTTGGTCTACGAGGCGAAGAGTGAGCATGGTCGTTGGTTTCTTCGCACTTTGAGTCCTGTGAAGAAGGACGGCGAAGTAGTCGCAGTGGCAGTAATTTCAAGAAGCATAACCCGTTTGAAGCAGGTAGAGGAGGAACTGCGAAGGAAGAACGAAGAGCTTGAATGGTTCGCATATATCGTTTCGCATGACTTGCGTTCTCCGCTTGTGACTGTTCGTGGCTTTGTGAATTTGCTGCGAAGGGATGTTCAGCGAGGTGATAAGGAGAAAATAGAGACGGATTTGCGAATGATTGAGGATGCTGTGAACAAAATGAGCGAATTTATGGAGGATTTGCTTGAACTCTCACGCATAGGAAGGGTGGCGAATCCACCTGAGGATGTTCCGTTTGGTGAAATTGTGAGGGAAGTGTTGAAAGTTTTGGATGGTAAAATAAAAGAGCGAGGGGTTGAAGTGAAAGTTGCGGATGATTTTCCAGTTGTTCATGTGGATAAGATGAGAATAGCGGAGATGCTTCAGAATATTGTGGAGAACAGCATAAAATACATGGGCGAACAGCCACAACCGAAGATAGAGATCGGATATTACCGAAAAGGCAGCGAAACCGTCTTTTTCGTGAAGGATAACGGCATCGGCATCCCGAAAGAAGAGCAGGAGAAAGTCTTTCAGGCTTTCTATAAAATTGACCGTGCAGCAGCAGGCACGGGCATGGGTCTCGCAATCGTGAAAAAGATTGTAGAAGTGCATGGCGGACGCATCTGGGTTGAATCAGAGGGCGAAGGGAAGGGTTGCACTTTCTTCTTCACTTTACCTTCAAAATTAAAATCAAAACAATGATAGAAATTTAAAAGGTGCCGATATAATTTTGCAAATGTCCGCATTTTAATCGCAAAAATGATGAGAAAAATATCGCTGATAGACAGTTTTTTATCTATTAGGATGAATATGCGAGCAGAATGGAAGAAATAAGGGGGAATCCAGCGGTTATTCTGCTTGTTGAGGATGAAGAAGCTCATGCAATTCTTGTAATGCGTGCGTTAGAGGAGCGAAGGGTCGCAAACAAGATATATTGGGTGAAGGATGGAGAAGAGGCTCTTGACTTCCTGTATCGTCGTGGCAGGTATGCGGAGGCGCCGAGACCCGACCTGATTCTGCTTGATTTGAGGCTGCCGAGGAAGGATGGTCATGAGGTTCTCATGGAAATAAAGCAGTCTGAAGAGCTGCGAGTTATTCCTGTTGTGGTGCTTACAACATCAGAAAGCGAGGCGGATATGATGCGTGCATACATTCAATATGCGAACAGCTACCTCGTTAAGCCCTTAGATTTTGAGAAATTTGAGCGGATGGTAGAACATGTCGGATTCTACTGGCTCGTCTGGAACAGACATCCTTGGCGGAATGCTCCTACAAATGCAACACGAAGAGCAACAAGCACGGCAAGAGAAGAAGAGGAAGGCATCGTTGAAAATCGTGCGTGACTTCCCTAACTTATCTTTGAGCCGAAAGGCATGCGTCTAAGCGTAGGCGTCAAAGGAGGCAAGCGAAGAGTAGAGCGAGAAGCACTGTCGGCATCCACTCACCGTCAACGAGCAAATCAAGCGACTTCCCTATTTCTCTCTTCCTGCTGAAATGCAGGATATACCAATATCCGTAAGCGATGCTGAACGCCAAAACGGGCAGATATTTGCGAAAAAATCCGAGATAAAAGGACAAAATCAGCCATATTAGGAGCGTGGAATTGAGAGAGAGCATGAGTTTTTTCGCTTTTTCCCTGCCTATTACAACAGGAATCGTCCTCACACCGTTTATTCTGTCCCCTTCTATATCACGAACATCAAAAAGAAGCGAATTTACAAAGCTTTTCGTGGCGAAGAAATAGAATAGAAATGCGACTTGCAGCGGCTGTCTCTCCTGAAGGCATGTCGCAGGCAGGAGTGAAGAGCCGACGCCCCAAGAGATTGAAATAATCAGATTTTTCACGCCTGTGATGTCTTTCAGGCGAGGTAAAGAGGGTAAAATCCTCACACTGTATATAATTCCGCAGAAAAGAGGGAAAAAGAGTATGAAGACGCAGCAGAAATCATGCATAAATCCAAGAATAAATGTAATGACAAATGAAGAGAAGACAGAAGTAGCGAAAATACGCTCTCTACCAGCTATAACTTTCACTCTATCAGGATTATTAATCGCATCCTCCTTCATATCTGTCAATTTGTTCAGCGAATATACGCTGTAAACGGAGAAGAAAGAGGCGAGAATCAGGTTAGGAGCGAAGACGCCGAGGAGTAAGGACGCAAACAGCACCTTTAAAGCCCCATTTATTGAAATGAAAATTGAAGATGATATTAAAAAATTTTTGAAATGTTCTAAATTTTCCTTAAAATTTCTTGCATATTTATTAAGAGGAGGGAAGGGGTTTCTTTTGACAGCGAACAGCGGCATCTATAATGTCCGTTATATCCCTGCTATTCACACTATTCCATCAGAAATTTCTCTGCTTTTTTTTGGTAATGCTTGAAAAGTTCTGAACCCCAGCGGACTGCTCTGCTGATCTGTGCTTATTAAGTCGCTTGTCGTGTCATATACGCCCTCTGTTGAGAAGAGACCGAGCGAAAGGAATGTGTCTGTGACAGTGAAAGCGACCTTCACATCCTCTTCCGTCACGAAGATTTCCAAACAGCACTCGCTTATTGCCCGCTTGAGTTCATTCTTGTCAACAGACTGAAGCAATTTCTCAAGCACTTCTCTCGTCAGGACGAGCTGTGTCGGAACGGTTGTTGCGAGTTCTCTGAAGATTATGGGGTAGTCAGGTGCGAAAATAGGAGAAACCCCTTTCACCCATTTCGCATTCTTGAGGAACTGAAGGAAAGTTTTGTGCGTTTTTATGATGTCAAGTGCGTTTATTCTATGCACTTCTGAGTTTTTCAAACATCCTATCTTCTCAAGCAAATGCGTGGGAATACCGCTGAGGTCATGCTGCTTCCAGAAGCTCTCGTGCTTTTTCAACGCTTCTATCGCATCCACAATATCTGAAATCTTCCAAGCGAGGATTTCTCCCGTCTTCGTCAGCACATAGTCCCGCTCCTCATCCCTGAAAATGATTTTCGCTTTCTCAAGCTCTCTGAGTGCGTGAAGAGCGGTCGTAGCACTCGTGTTAAGCGCTTCTCTGATTTCTCGCAGTGATTTCTTACCCTCGCTCAAAAGAATAATAATATTTCTGCGTAAATCTGAGCAGAGAGAGAGGCGTATGATATTTTGGACGATGCTTGTTGCTTCGCTCCCCCCCGCCCCTCTGCCTGCCTCCATTATGTCTAATTCACGAAACCCTATTACTTTTATTATTTCCTCCTCTATTGTCATATTAAGATAATCTCAAAGAGAATAAGTTTTATAGTTTCCATCTTGAAATATTGCTCGGATTGAGCAATTTTTCTTACTTGAAACAAAACATATATTTTTAAGCAAAATTAAGTCAGACGCGATGAAAGTAGTGGGGAGCGAGGATGGGGGAAGGGAATGGAATCACGAGGCATTAAGAGGTAGATTGGAGGATATAAGCGGAAGGGGGAAAGAGGAGCGGGAGATTCTGCTTGTTGAGGATGACGAGGGGCATGCGGAGCTTATTCGTAGGATATTTGAGGAGAGGGCGGATGAAAACGGCATAAAATGGAAAATTAAGTGGGTGAGGAGCATAAGCGAAGCATTAGAATATCTTGAAAGCGGGAGACCATCGCTCATTCTTGCTGACTATTTGCTTCCGGATGGAAAAGGGCTTGACCTCACGAGAGGGGCGAAGCGTCCTGATGAGATGCCTGCTCCGCTCATCATAATGACCGCTTACGGCTCTGAGCGCATTGCAGTCCGCTCACTCAAATCTGGAGCGTTGGACTATGTTGTGAAGCGTCTTGAGGATTTGGAGAATTTACCATGGACGGCGAAGCGAGCGTTAAGAGAATGGGAAAACATCTTAAACAGAAAGAGGGCGGAAGAGGAGCTTCGTCGCAAAAACAAGGAGCTTGAAGCATTCACAAAAGAATTGGAAGAGCTTGTGTATGTGATTTCTCACGATTTGAAATCGCCACTGTTCTCTATAAAATCGCTATCTCAGTTCATTCTTGAAGATTATTCTGGAAAACTTGACGAAAATGCGCTCAAATATCTACAGTTAATAGAAGAGAATGCGGAAAACATGTGGTATTTAATAGACATGCTGCTGGAAGTTGCGAAAGTGGGATATTTAGATGTGAAGTATGAGGAAGTATGTGTCAAAGAACTTGTGGAAGAGATAAAGAGTTCAATAAAGGGACTTATAATAAGCAAGAATGCGGAAGTTAAAGCGGTTTGCGATGCAAGATTAAAGACAAGCAAATTCTTCCTAAAGACTATTCTCACGAATCTTATTGTAAACGGTATTATTTACAACGACAAAGAGCGTGTGATTGTTGAAGTGCGGTGTGAGGAGCATCCTGAAGAATACCTGTTCAGCGTGAGAGACAACGGGAACGGCATACCTGCTGAGCGAATTCCTGAAATTTTCGAGCTTGCTCACCAATTCAGGAAGCGCACAAGGGAAGAGGAGGAGCGATGGAGGGCGAAGTTTGAATATGTGGGCAGTGGCGCTGGACTACCGCAGTGCAAGAAGATGGTTGAGCGTCTCGGCGGAAAAATATGGGTCGAAAGCACAGTGGGCGAAGGAAGCACTTTCTACTTCACGCTCCCGAAGGTGAAATAGATGCCCAGAGAGAGAAAGGTGCGACGGTGAGAGGTAAGAATAATGCTTAATACCGTGAGTTTTGTTGAGTATTGCATTGGGAGAATTAAGGGCGAGTGTCTGTTAAATGAAATGGGAAGCGGGAGAGCGGTGCTGGAGCGGTATGCTGTTGAGCCTTATGCTTTTGTCGTTATAGAGGCGGGGACGCCGCCGAGATACAGGGTTGAAGAGCCAAAACTTTCAGAGGCGGAGAAAGAGGCGCTTGAAGAGGTTAAGCGAAAGATTCAGACAGCCTCCACCACAACAGCAGTTAGCGGAGGAGAGAGCGGAGATGTCGGAGATGTGCGTGAATGTGCTGATGAAATAGAGCGGAATATTGAAAAGATGGGATTAAGCGAGGAGCAGCGTGGAAAGATAAAGTATTATTTGGAGCGAGATTTGCTTGGGTATGGTGAATTAGATGTATTGCTTAGGGATGAGAATGTAGAAGAGATTTCTGCCGCTGGAATGGGCAAACCTGTTTTCGTATTTCACCGAAAATATGGTCATATTGAGACGAATTTAGTTTTCAACGATGAAATATTTTCAATTCTTCATAAGGGAAAAATCAAGGTGCCGTCGGCGAAGTCTTTGAGAGGGGGCGTGCCAGCGTGAGCAGTGAGGCGCAAGTTAGTGCACATCATGTTCGCAGGGACTTCGCAAGAAGCATTCACGATTCGGAAGAGGCGGGAGATCACGCCAGTAGACCTTTTGAGCGATGGTGTGTTCTCTGTGGAGATGCTCGCTTACCTCTGGATGGCAGTTCAGCACCGCTTCAACATCTTAATCTTGGGAGAACCTGCGTCGGGAAAGACGAGTGTTTTGCGTGCAATTTCCATGTTCATTCCGCCGAATCGCAGGATTGTTTCTGTTGAGGATGTGCGTGAATTGAACCTGCCGCACAGAAATTGCATCTCGCTGAATGTGAATGCGTTTGATGATGAAATGGAATTGCTCAATACAGCGATGAAAATGCATCCTGATTATATCTTCGTGGGTGAAATTAGTAGCAAGAAGACCGCAAATATATTCTTTCAGTCAATATTTTCGGGCGTTGCGACGCTCTCAACGATGAATGCGATTTCTGCGGATGCTCTCGTGAGCAGGCTCGTGAAGTCCCCTTTGCGGATGCCCCTTGATTTTCTTCGCTATTTGGATGTCGTGCCTGTTCAGGGATTTGTTGAGATTCATGAAGAGGCGGCGGCTACGGGGAAGGGTGGGAAAGCGAGCGAAGGTGGCGGCGTGGATGCGGTGGAAGCGGTGGATGCGGTGAAAAGGAAGGCAAGGAGCAGGGTGAGGAGATGCACGCACTTGTTTGAGGTCGTGGATGTGGATTACGAGAAGGAGGAGGTCGTTGCGAATGAACTTTTCTTGTGGCAACCCCCTGACGAGTTCGCTTTCAAGGGCGAATCAAAGGTATTTATTGAGATAATGAACGGGCTTGAGATGAGCGAGGAGGAATTGGCGGAAGATTTCAACCGCAGAATAACTGTTTTAGAGTGGATGCAGCGGAAAAAATTGCAGAATTTCGATGACTATAGGCGGAATTATGTATGAATATGAGGAAAATCCAGAGGAATTAGAGAGGAAAATTGAGCGAGAATGAGAAAAGATGTGGGACAAGGGATTAGAAACATGAAATAAAAGCGAAAGTAGAAAGCGGAAAAAATAGGGAGGGGAAAACCCCCTCAAACTTTCAACTTTTTATTTTGCTTGCGTTTTCACGCTCTCACTTCCTCCTACGCAGCACCAGATATGCGATTGCGAGCAGACCCTGCAACAGCGAAAATCGCCTCAAAGCCCGGCGTCGGTGAGGGTGAAGGCGATGGTGTCGGCGTAGGTGTTGGCGTAGGCGTTGGCGTCCCAGGAAGTGTCGGTGTTGGCGTCTGGCGTAGGCGTCGGTGAAGGCGATGGAGGCACTTTCTCTCCGAAAAGCACGAAAGTAGTGAAGTGAGTCACTTTTGCGATTGCCTTGTTGTCCACGATTTTTGTGTCGAGGCGCTTCCATTCTTTTGTTGTTTCGTCATACATGTAAATGACGGGCGTCAAGCCCTCAAAATCAGCGGGGTCAAATGTGATTGATATTTCAACAGGCTCGCTGAATGTTGCTCCACTCGGCCCGAAATCGTATGCATAACCCTTGTATTCAACATTCGGCGGAGGAACAGCCGGAAGAACAGAAGGCGGCTTTATCGTTATTTTCGTGATTGGCGCACCTCCGATTGTCGCCTTTATTCCCGCTGGAATTGTCACCGCCGCTCTCCCATCCGCAGATTTAGCAGTCGTCGTCGCAGTCACTTCTCCCTCCGCAGTCGTCGGTAGCGAAGTTTCTCCCGCTGCTACAGGTGGTGCCGCTCGTGCTCCTCCCGGCGCTCGGCGAGGAGCAGGACGACTCACAGTGAAAGTCCTCTCGGCAGGTGTTGGGTCCTCGTTGCCAGCTAGGTCCTTTGCTTTCACCTCAAATGTGTGCGTACCACTCGGCAGATTGGGAAATGTGACACTTGTGCTGTGCGTCCAGCCGGACCAATCTCCATCATCTAATCTGTATGAATACTGAAGATCCTCTGTCGCAGCAATGTTGTCAGTACCGGCCCATTCGAATGTCACGGTATCATAATCTATTGTTCCAGATGGACCAGATATTATTGAGGTGTCTGGCGGAGTCACATCAACTGTAAAGCACCATGTTTTGCTGTTTTCATTGCCTGCATTATCACTGACATTGACAGTTACACAATGTACTCCCTCCGCCAAGTCTATGTCCGTCGTATACGATACCCCCGTCTCTCTTACAGACGCATCTTCTGTCACATCAATGCCATCCACTTTTATATGACCGATGTCAAATTTATCCCTGAAGGGTCTGAGTAATTTGCAGATATAGTGGGTCTCAAATTGCGTATATAGAACCATCTGGTGGTTGTAGGTTAGTTATTACAGGAGGAGTCGTCTCTCTCTGAAGGTATATGTCACATCGCTGTGATAGATTTGTAGATCTATTCAATATGAATGAACATGAGCCGCTTTCATAGTTGTATGTTGCTGAACATACAAATAGATCGCCATCTTCGGCATTAGGAATGTTACAATATATTCCTTACAATAAAAGCCGCTTTCATTAGTTTCTGTGCTGATTGTCACATTCTTCGTTACATCAGTTATATATACAGTTACCCCTTCTGGGACAGGGTTACCAGTGGAGTCATAGACATAACCCGCACTGGATACGGATGCCGCAGTTCCTCGGCTGAAACTGGCAATGAAAAAAATGAGGTTGGTGCCATTACGATAAGAAGAATGGCACCAACCACTATCATTCTCTTTCCCACATCCATTTCTCCTTCACCTCTATTTATGGTACTGGCATGTAGAATTTGCCTTCATCAGCGACTCTCACGCATACCACTTCATACTGCTTCAATTTGAAATTTGTTGTTCCCGTCCCGTCACCGAAGAATATTTCCCAATCTCCGCTTGTGGTGTTGAAGTATGCAATGAACGCATCATCAGGAAACACTCTCTCGCCAGCGCCCCTTCTTATCATGAAGACAAGATCGCTTGCGTTTATCGTGTAATTTCCAGTCCATGCTATGTAGTTGTATCCTTTATTATTCTCATTGTAAACGAGCTCAACAATTCTGTGCGGAACCTCAGTTACATTCGTTGTTGTGATCACCGTATCACTCACACTCGGATCATTCTGTGAAGTCGCTGTGACACTTACGATGTATTCTCCTATCTGAGAGGTTGATACATTCAATGTTATATTTTCAGTTTCACCAGGATCGAGTTCAGAGGTCTCTTTTTGCTGAGTATTGCATTTACATTTCCTGGTGCTTCAACTGTGAGGTGAATTTGTCAGGCTTTGTCCCATTGTTCTTCACGATAATCCTGAATGTCGCATTCTCATTCGGCCTCACACATACATACACGGGCGGCTCAACGCTTAGTTCGACTGCATAGGGGCTCCTCACATTCCAAATCCATGAGTGCATATCGGTTCCGTTTTCGTTTTCGACAATCACTGACACATTCCAGAGTCCTGGTACTGCGCTCGTGTTCGTATATGTTGCATTCACGAACGCAGGTACGCTGATGTTCTCATGCACCAATGAGCCATTAATGTACCAGGACACGTTCACGGTCTGATTCGCTTTGACTTTGAACTCTCTTGATTCTCCTGCGTTGTTGCTTATCTCGATAGCTGACCGGATACCACTCGGTTATATTTGGTGGCGCCACTATTGCCACACCCGTCACATTCCAAATCCATGAGTGCATATCGGTTCCGTTTTCGTTTTCGACAATCACTGACACATTCCAGAGTCCTGGTACTGCGCTCGTGTTCGTATATGTTGCATTCACGAACGCAGGTACGCTGATGTTCTCATGCACCAATGAGCCATTAATGTACCAGGACACGTTCACGGTCTGATTCGCTTTGACTTTGAACTCTCTTGATTCTCCTGCGTTGTTGCTTATCTCGATAGCTACCGGATACCACTCGGTTATATTTGGTGGCGCACTATTGCCACACCCGTCACATTCCAAATCCATGAGTGCATATCGGTTCCGTTTTCGTTTTCGACAATCACTGACACATTCCAGAGTCCTGGTACTGCGCTCGTGTTCGTATATGTTGCATTCACGAACGCAGGTACGCTGATGTTCTCATGCACCAATGAGCCATTAATGTACCAGGACACGTTCACGGTCTGATTCGCTTTGACTTTGAACTCTCTTGATTCTCCTGCGTTGTTGCTTATCTCGATAGCTACCGGATACCACTCGGTTATATTTGGTGGGGCGCCACTATTGCCACACCCGTCACATTCCAAATCCATGAGTGCATATCGGTTCCGTTTTCGTTTTCGACAATCACTGACACATTCCAGAGTCCTGGTACTGCGCTCGTGTTCGTATATGTTGCATTCACGAACGCAGGTACGCTGATGTTCTCATGCACCAATGAGCCATTAATGTACCAGGACACGTTCACGGTCTGATTCGCTTTGACTTTGAACTCTCTTGATTCACCCTCCTTGTTCGTCACCGTCTCCTCAGTGGGATAATATGACACTATCTCAGGCCCAGGTGCCGTTGGCATATGACAGTAACATTCGCCAATCCTATTATCCATCCAGCATCGGTCTGATTCACTGCTACCACTGTCGTGTTTCCTGGAGCACGAGCGGTGAAGGTTGCTGTTGCATTCCCGTCTGGTCCTGTCACAACATATTCGGAAGTGCTGGACTCACAGTTCCCACTGTCTTATTTGTGCTTGTCCAGTAGATGAACACGCCTTCAAGCGGATTTCCATACTGGTCGTAAGCGGTAGCAATGAACTCTTTGGTTGTGTTCACGGTAACAACCGCAGACTGTGGCGTAACTTTTATCTCATTGAGCTTGGGCTGTTCAAGTGTGATATTAATCTGCACACTTCCTTCATCTATATCTGCCTGCGTAACTACGAACGTTGTGACATTGATTTGCGTGCCATCAGGACTGCTCGCATCAATCCGCAGTGTGTCTCCCGCCATCACCTCCGCCGTGCTTTTGAGTGTGAGCATGTAGTAATTGGAATCTGTTGAATTCTCGGCGAACCATTCTCCTATCTTATCATTTGTTATCTTCACTGCCGGATTGTTGCATGCAGTGTTATCTTCGTAGAATACATATCCATTTATCACAAACGACGTTGGCGGCAACACACTGTTGCGCTGACAGGGAGTGCCACCATTCCTTATGCTCTCTTCCCATGCTGTTTCATTCCTCTCAAGCGTTTTTCCGTTCTTCTTACCAAGCTTTTTATTCGCATAAGACGTGTAATTCACGCTGTCAACAACGTTTCCAGCACTATCTTTCAGGAACAACTCCTCCCCATCATTGTTGAGTTCTATACTCACTTTCACCACAGAGCACACAGCTCCCGGATATATCTCCGCAAACGAAGTATCGTTTCTCGCAATTATTAGATAGCCTTGAGGCTGTATGATCGTTCCATCAGGTATTTCCTTGCCATCTATCTCCCAACCAGCCAGATTAATGGTTTTATCGTCTTTGTTGTAGAGTTCTATCCACTCATTATACTGACCTCCCCATTCCTCATTAGGCGCATACATGATCTCGTTTATGCTCACATTGCCCGTCGTTGGATATTTTATTCTCACAGTCACTGTCTTGAGTCTCAGAATTGCCAGCGTTGTCCACCGAATAATACTCAATCGTGGCGTTACATTCCTCGCTGATTGTAACGTTGAAGTATTCGCCGAAGATTTCGTTGAATGGAACCGTCACATTCTCTCCCTTCTTGAGTGTCCTGTCCATTGCCCATGAGTTGTTGCTGATTGTTACATTCAACGTGTCTGTTTCCGACTCCGCCGCCAGAGATAGATTAGTATAAGCAACACCGCTGCCACCATTATCGGTGCGAAAGAACCAAAGCTTCACTGTCTCATTCGTCCAGGGCAGTATTGTTCCCGAGGGTATTGTCGTCTCGTTTGGCTTACCTGGCCAAAGAGTGGGTGGCGCCGTCACGTTTGTTGTTGGTGCTATTTTTTCTTTAACACTCACATCTATCCTAACGAGCCCAGCATCGATCTCACTCTGTGTGATAGTATGAGAGGTGCTTCCATAGAACGTTCCAGTTGGATCCTCTGCATAAACCTCGAAGATATCGCCCGCTGACACCTCATAATCTATCGGTTTCTCCGCCTTATAGTTGAAATCCACAACAGGAGGTGTATCTTCAGTTGTTGTTGAAATGCTCCAGCCCTTTGTCAAATCGCTTATATTAACAGTCCAACCAGCTGGCACACGCGTCCCATTATTCATGTATGTGACATTACCCTTGATAGTCAACGGCATTTGCGCAGATGCAGACATCAGCCCTGCCGTTAGCATCGCCATCAAAGCCACTGCGACAACCATACTTGCCCCCTTCTTTCCAATCCCTTTCATTTTCCTTCCCACCTTTCCTTCCCACCTCCTTCTATTTCATGGAGAATACTCCCACACAAAAGGCGTATCAGTGTAATACCAATATCCTCTCCCCGGCTCCATATCCATCTCTGGATACCAACCATAGCCTTCATAGTATTCACTGCTCTCAAACGCTCCTTCGATATAAGCATATATCCTATCTCCTCCATGTGGCTCATTTATCACTTCCCCGACAGGTCTCGTTCTAAGACTCGTATAACCGACCAAATTCCAACCCGCTGACATCGGAACCGTCCTGTTTTCAACAGCAGCCTTCCCCGTTATCGTAGCATTGTATGCAGAAACCGCATAATACCAGTAACCCTTATCAGGAATTATCTCCATCTTCGGATACCAGCCATACCCCTCATAATATTCACTGCTCGTGAATGACCCGTTGGAATACGCATATACTCTATCTCCACCCGTTGCATTCTTGAATATTTCATCTATCGACGTGTTTTCCGGTATTAGCGGAAGTGATATTAGGTTCCATTTCTGATTTAATGTTATATTGAATGTTTTTTCTGTCTCTACGGTAATTACTCTCGTTTCACTAACGCCCATATTGCCAAAAGTGTCATTTGCATATACCTTGTATTCGTAAGTTCCGTCAGATAAGTTCGTTTTGGTCCAATTGTAGAAATTCACAACACTGGATTGGATATATAGTCCTCCACAGAATATCGTTTCATTTTCGCCATTCCAGTTGAGTATCACTGTTGATATATCGCTCTCATCCACCACCGATACGTTAATGATAATATAGTTCTCAGTTATTTTTGTATTATTCTCGGGTGTAGGCGGAATAAATTCAATCACTGGAGGAGTGTGATCCTCATAGACCTCCACATCTATCCTAACGAGCCCAGCATCGATCTCACTCTGTGTGATAGTATGAGAGGTGCTTCCATAGAACGTTCCAGTTGGATCCTCTGCATAAACCTCGAAGATATCGCCCGCTGACACCTCATAATCTATCGGTTTCTCCGCCTTATAGTTGAAATCCACAACAGGAGGTGTATCTTCAGTTGTTGTTGAAATGCTCCAGCCCTTTGTCAAATCGCTTATATTAACAGTCCAACCAGCTGGCACACGCGTCCCATTATTCATGTATGTGACATTACCCTTGATAGTCAACGGCATTTGCGCAGATGCAGACATCAGCCCTGCCGTTAGCATCGCCATCAAAGCCACTGCGACAACCATACTTGCCCCCTTCTTTCCAATCCCTTTCATTTTCCTTCCCACCTTTCCTTCCCACCTCCTTCTATTTCATGGAGAATACTCCCACACAAAAGGCGTATCAGTGTAATACCAATATCCTCTCCCCGGCTCCATATCCATCTCTGGATACCAACCATAGCCTTCATAGTATTCACTGCTCTCAAACGCTCCTTCGATATAAGCATATATCCTATCTCCTCCATGTGGCTCATTTATCACTTCCCCGACAGGTCTCGTTCTAAGACTCGTATAACCGACCAAATTCCAACCCGCTGACATCGGAACCGTCCTGTTTTCAACAGCAGCCTTCCCCGTTATCGTAGCATTGTATGCAGAAACCGCATAATACCAGTAACCCTTATCAGGAATTATCTCCATCTTCGGATACCAGCCATACCCCTCATAATATTCACTGCTCGTGAATGACCCGTTGGAATACGCATATACTCTATCTCCACCCGTTGCATTCTTGAATATTTCATCTATCGACGTGTTTTCCGGTATTAGCGGAAGTGATATTAGGTTCCACTCTTCATCAAGCGGTAGCTCGAAAGTTATTGCCACTTTGGATTCCACCACCAATATCGCATTACTTGCTTCCATATAATCTCCACTGCTCTGGAATCCTGCTTCGTTCGTTGTGTTCAGATATGCAGTAACATCGCGGTCGTCAATTCCAATCTGTGAATCGCCTGCGAAGTTCCACACATCGTTCCACACATGTCCGTTGAATATCAACTCGCCCTCGTTCGGTCCCGCGCCCGGTGCGACGGTTATCAACCTCGCGCTCTTATTCGCTATGTCCTCGATCGTCCCCGAGAAAGGTGCGAAAGCAGTCGCCTCCTCAGGGGTCGTGCACATATCTGAGCCACCGTAAAGCATATCGAACCCTTCATTTATAAATATCTGCCGCATCGGCTCGCTCTCATCTGCATACACCACTACCAGGAGCATGCCACGGATGGATACGTTGCCACCGCCGGCGTGCATATTATTGAGTATCGCTGTGTTGCCGCTTGTATTGAATACATCAGTTACATTGTATACCAGCATTCCATATGGATAGTTATACTCACCGTAGCCCTTTCTATCAGAATAGTGTGCTTCCAGTGTTTGCACCTCTTTATTGAATGTCAGGCTGACTTCATCAGGCATCACTCCTGCCTTATCCCACGTGTATATCACATACAATCTCGCCTCTACGACGGTTGCTCCCGTAGGAACCGGCAGGTCGCTCGCACTCCAGTTGACTCTGTATGCTGTCCAGTTCGGGTATGACCATGCACTCAGGTAGTAGCTATCGCCAACCGAATAGAGCACGCTGCCGTTGAGTCCATACGTCCTCCATGTGGATATATCCTCGCCACCCGTGTATCGCTTGCCCTTATATCCGTTGTTCACTACTATTTTTTCGGTGCTTTTGTCATTGTTCATCTCGTTTGTTTCGTTAATTTCATTATCGCAATCTGCAGTAACTTTTATTGTTACCGAGTCATCAGCATTTCTTTTCGTCGGATCAGTAATGCATATCGTTGTGTTTGCACTCGCAGCTAAACCATCAACACGTTCTCTTTTACTGAAATCACCTATAATGAAGCTGACATTGAATGGTAATGCATCACCACTGCCATTGTTCTTTATTACTGCGCATATCTCATTGCTCTCATTTGCGAATAGATAGCCGCCGCAATCAGGATTTGGCATTATCTCCTCAACAACTAAGTCAGGTCTCGGTAGAACGTGCACCGCCGAAGTATTAGATACTCCCGCTGCCGATGCAATTACCGTTGTGTCTCCAGCCTTGAGTGCCGTGAAGACCGTAGTTTTACCCGTTGTTGGAGATACCGTCCCAACAGTCGGGTTGGTGCTGCTCCATGTGAAATTCGTTATCTCAGGCATTTCCTTCCCTATCTGGTCATAAGCGGTAGCTGTGAATTCCTGTGTATCGCCCTCATATATAGTGACTTCTGCCGGTTCGATCATTATCGTTGTCACTTTCGGTGTATATGTTACTGTTACCGAGGCTGTTCCATTTACACCATTTGGAGCCGTCGCATTCACGTATGTAAATCCTGGATAGAGTGCAGTGAAGAATCCTGTTTCATTCACAGTTCCAACCGTCTCATTACTGCTGCTCCATGTGAATGCTACGTCGGGCATTTCGTTCCCAAACTGATCGTAAGCGGTAGCAGTGAATTGTAGCGTTTCCGTTATGTTCAAAGTGACTTCGCTTGGCGAAACAACCACTGTGGTAACCTCAGGGGTATATATCACATTCACTCTTGCACTGCCAACCACGCTCTGATTAGTTGCATTCACGTATGTAAATCCTGGATAGAGTGCAGTGAAGAATCCTGTTTCATTCACAGTTCCAACCGTCTCATTACTGCTGCTCCATGTGAATATAAGTCCCGGAATCTCGTTATCAAACTCATCGTATCCCTTCGCCTCGAACAGACAAGTCTCGCCCACATTTAATGTTATTTCGCTTGGAATCACCACTATCTTCTTTAAAGGTCCTGGTGTGACAGTCACATGTGCGCTGCCAACCACGCTCCGATTTGTTGCATTCACAAATGTCTCTCCTGGTGATTTCGCAATGAAAAAACCTGTTTCATTAACTTCGCCGACTGTTGTATTACTGCTGCTCCATGTGAATATAATGCCTGACATTATTTCGTTAAACTGGTCATAAGCGATAGCAGTGAACTGCATTCCGTCGCCAACTTGCAACGTCGCCTCTGAAGGCAAAACTTCTATCCTCTCTAATCTTGACACATTCCATATCCATGTCCACATCGTAGTTCCGTTCGGATTTTCAACGAGAGCGGACACATTCCATACACCCGCTACTGCGCTTTCGTTCGTGTAATTGCACGGTGTATATGCTGGCACGCTTTCGTTTATTTGCTTAACCGTGCCGTTTATCAGCCATGTCACATTCGCAGGTTGATTAACGGTAATGCTAAATGTTCTCGCTGCTCCTTCGTTGTCCTTCACCGGCGATTCTGGTGCATGAGCTACGATTTCAGGTGGCGGAAGTAATGTAACAGTTGTTGTGTTGAAAACGCTTTCGTTCCACCATGCTTTAATTGTTACAGTTCCAGGTGTTAATCCAGCAGTTAGAGTAGCGTATGCCTTTCCTTCACTGTCTGTTTTGTTATACGTGTCGTGTTTAGTAGATATATGAGCACCTAAATCGTCCCCTACGAACTCAAAATAGATTGTAAAGTTATCTGGCGTTTCTTTGTTCGCCCAATTTGTCACTGTTGCTATTATAGTAGATGTGGAAGAATTATCCGCAGGTATGCTTTCAGGACTCGCAGTCACCACTATTTCCGTTACTTCAGGAAGAGGAGGAGCTCCAGGAGGAACCTGTGTACTTACCGTAGCTACCGAAGCTGCAAGGACTGAAAGAACAATGGAAATCACTACAAAGCTGCTTATCACTTTTTCTCTGCTTTTTTCTGCTCTCCTTTTTGCCTCCCCCTTCTTTCCCCTTCTTTCTGCCATTTCTTTTCTTTCACCTCTCTATCCCATCCCCCTTCGCTTTTAGGGGGACATAAGGAAGTCCCTTTCTCATACTTTTATAAAATTTTCCATTCCCCTGACTCCCCTAGCTTTTCAAGCCCCTTACTTCCAGCATGTGGGAGTCAAGGAGCGTTTGCGTCGGGTGCGCCTGCGCCCCCATATTCCCCCCCTCATTTCCTTTTACCCCTTCTTACCCTTCGTCTTCCCTTTATAAAAGTTGCGCAAGAAACACATGGTGGATGCGCCCACGCCCCTCACCTCTTCAACGGAAAAGAGGCTCTTGCCGATGAGGGGGCATTGCGGGTTTGTCCGCTCTTAGTGTTGTGATAGCTCATGCCTTAAGACGTGGGATTTTTTCGACGAACAGCGCAGAAACGGCAGAGCAGAGGTAAAGCATCAGGCAAGTGACTCCCCCTCCCTTGCTTACGCAAGGGGCTTCCTGGAAGCTTCGCAGAGCTGGGAGATTAGGTGTTCACCCGAAGCTTTATGCTTTGAGTCCATGCATCCTTCGGGACGGCACAAGCCCTGCATTTTCTCTCGTTAGAGCGTGGGCTACAAGATGCAGTATGCTATTTAGTTAACTACCTATCCCCTCCTCTTGCGTATCCCCCTTTCGGAAGAGGTCTTGCAAGCAACAGGAAGATAACACCACAGAAGCCACCGCATTTAGTTTCACTTTCTCAGCGCAGGTTCTTAGAAAAAGCTTTTTTCATCTTTCTCAACTTTCTCGCTTATTTTTTGACTTGCTGCTTACGAAATGCTATAAAGTCTCATACATAAAGTTTTTCTTTTTCGACCTTAATATAGTTTTTAACGAAAAATACGAACCATATAACAAAAGGCATTGCCACGTTGCCAACTCCTATTGAATATACAACAAGTTTCGCAATTTCCGAGCCATAAAAATACATCGGGAAATGCGCCACCAAATCAAAAATGTGCAGAAGAAATATAAGAGGGATGCCTACAGCGAGCATCTCAATTCTCGACTTCAGAGGCATCTTTGGTGTTGCTATCGCCAACGCAAAAAGAGGTACCAAATTGAAATTCACCAGATATGCATGTGATAACCTCACAGCTGATATTTGCAACTGAGTATATCCCATCGCAATCAAAATATTTTTAGCGAAGAAGAAAACAACGCACTGATAAAACTCACCAATATAATACCATATACATAAAAATACCACAGAAACAGCCATAAATTCTATCAGAAATATTATAATCTGTCTTGAACTCACATTTAACTTAAGCTCCCCTCTCTTTATCTCCCCCTCTCCCTCCTCTTCATTCGTATTCTCTTTTTGCTTTTCAGTCGCTTTACCTTTCATTTTTTCCCTATCTTATCGAATTGAGCCATAAAAGGAAGATCACGACCACGAATATGATAAAAGAAGCTTGCCAGAGATACACGTGCACGAATTCAAACATCTCAGGATGATGAATACCGATAAGCGTCAATATGAAAAGGCGAATGATGTTTATCGTATAAAGAGCAGGCACGCCAAAAGCAATACCTATGCATTTCTTTTTTAATGTCGTTGGATACGCTAATACTGCTGAGCAATAAACAATTGAGGAAAATACCGCCGTGCATTCATCTATTATCTCCAATACAAAACCATTAATAGAGAGTGTTGCTCCTTTTAATATCACATTCGCACCGCATAACGAGAAAATACCGCCCAAAATGAGCGCTGTCATGTCATTTAATAATGATAATGAACATCGCAACCTGAGAAAATAATAAACAAGATAAAAAGCAAGACAGAAAGCTAAGAAAAGCGCAACGTATTTTAATGCTTCTTCCATCTCTCTCGCCCTTTCTACTATGGTTATATTCCTATGGGTAATGTCCCGCTCAACCTTCTTTCTTTTTCCTACTTTTCTTCTTTTCTCCATCTCCTCCCTCCTCCTTACCATAACAAATGTGCAACTTAAGGCTTCAAAATGCTTTTGAAGAGAAAGCTGTCAGCGCCATCAACTGCTGCATTATCCCCGACGAGAGGTAAGGAAGTGGAATCCCCTCTCCGCCTCTTACATATAGCTTTTCTTTCCCTGACATCTTTCCCCAACATTGCTTTTTGCTCTCTGATTTTACTTTCACAATCACATGCTCCTTTTGCTACTGATGACAAACTGAAGCAGGATGTCCAAAGGTAAAAACAATATCTCTCTCATAAATCTTAAATCTAATTAAATAGTCTTCTGTTTTAATTCTCTTCTGTCATTGCTTTGACTGCTATTGTTTATTATTTCTCTATAAGCGATATCCCTGTTCAATAATTGAACAAAGATTTTCTGTTGCTCTTGTCTTTTCTTATTGCTTCATAGGTATCATCCCTCCTACTGATGTTATCAACGCAACTTCGGCTATTTTCTATACTCCTCTTCTCAGCACGATATATGCTACCACGAATAGCGAAATAATTGTGAAAACTGCTTCAAAGCCAAATGGCTTTTGTGTTGGACTTGGCGAAGGCGTTGCTGTTGGTGTTAGTAAAGGTGAAATCGTAGGCGTCCCCATATGGTGTCCCTGGTAGCGGTGGTGTAGGTGTAGTAGGCAATGATGGTGTAGGTGATGGTGTTAGAGGAGACGGAGAGGGCACCAGAGAGGGGGTAGGTGTAGGCGTAGGCGTCAGAGATGGCGTAGGTGTAGGCGGTGTAGGTGATGGAGTTACTTCAGTAGGTGATGGAGTCACTTCAGGCTCCAGAAGTGTTATAGTTGTGCTGTTTATGACGATATAGACTGTTGATTCATTTCCGAGCTCGAGGTTTATTGCTTCTTCTATTGATGGTGCTCTCACTGTGATATTTGCTTTTCCTGGTTCATCAGCAGATAATAGAGCGACTGCGATAGCGGTGTCATTCGTAAATAATGTGATTTCGCTGCCTGAATTGCTCTCGTTCTCAGCATCCCTGAGCGTCCCCAAATCCGTTGAAACATAAACTTCCGTATGAGCTGCGGGTCCTCCCCCGAGCATCTCAGGCGAGAAAACAGCGATTTCTATCCTTGATGTTGAGACTCCATCAGCAGGTATGCTCGCAGGTTCAACACTCACCTTTATCAAATCTCTAAGCTCCACTATATTCGGCTGTGCCAGCGTCACAACATCAGAAAAGGCAAAAAAGGCAATTGCAATTACTGCTATCGCAGTTATCCTCCCCCTTACCGCTCTTTTCTCCCTCATAAGTTTTACCCCTTATATATCCAATATCCGCGTCCTCTATATAATATATCGCCTTTGTGCAATGTAATCCATCTATCATAAACTGCATCCCAGCCCAACACTGTTATATTTGGACTATTTGTTGTAATCTTGACATTCTTATCACCAACACCGATAAGATTCCACCCATTATTAAGATTTGATATTATCATCCCCCATGTAATGGTCCCGACATTTGTTCCATATACGTCTACTCGTCTATGTTCTGGACATCGTATCACATATCCTTTACCCGCTTCTAAGACCTTTGGATGAACCCATGTTTGAGATGTCGCATTCCACTCCCATATCTCCACATCCGCACCAAACACCGCATCAGGACTTGCATCGCCATTTGGAATAACAGGCATTGATATGTAGTCCACGCCTTTCTTCAAGTAAAATCTCCATCCGCAATCAATTTTTGTCACCTTCTCCTTCAAGAAAGTTATCGTTGTGCTGTTTTTGACGATATAGACTGTTGTTTCATTTCCGAGCTCGAGGTTTATTGCTTCTTCTATTGATGGTGCTCTCACGGTGATATTTGCTTTTCCTGGTTCATCAGCAGATAATAGAGCGACTGCGATAGCGGTGTCATTCGTAAATAATGTGATTTCGCTGCCTGAATTGCTCTCGTTCTCAGCATCCCTGAGCGTCCCCAAATCCGTTGAAACATAAACTTCCGTATGAGCTGCGGGTCCTCCCCCGAGCATCTCAGGCAAGAAAACAGCGATTTCTATCCTTGATGCCGAGACTCCATCAGCAGGTATGCTCGCAGGTTCAACACTCACCTTTATCAAATCTCTAAGCTCCACTATATTCGGCTGTGCTGCTACCACACATGCACAAAACAACACGACCACCGATAAAATACCTATCCTTTTCCACATCCCCCTATCTCCTCACCCCCGTTCCTTTCATTTCTCATTTCAAGAAGAAAGAAAAGAGGAAAAAAATAAAAACTTTTTATATTTTTCGCTTTACTTGTGCCGCTACTCAATTTACTCCTCTGGCAGTTTGAGTATCCAGTATGCCTCTCCGCTCTTCAGCGTATCGCCTTCTTCCAGTTGATCCCATTCCGTGTTCTCATTCCAGCCAAAGACGTCGAGTCCTGTTTTATCTCCAATCACTATGCCATCGCTGTCAGAACCGACCAGGTTCCATCCCTCTGCGAGACCTTCCTTGATTGTCTCCCACGAAATATCCACTGTTGTTCCCTCTATTACTACCGTTTTATCCTCTGGACTCCTGACGAGGTATCCCTTGCCGGGTTCTAACACTGATGGATGATACCATCCAGTGCCGGCATCGTATGCCCAAACCTCGCAGTCAGCGCCGAATATCGCCTCAGGAGTTGCGCTACCATTTGGCTCTACCGGTAGTGAGACATAATTAATGCCTTTCTTCAGCGTGATTGTTGGTGTTCCCTCCTCTGCTTCGATTACCGGGTCCTCCTCCATGTATATGCCTCTGCCATCACTTGCATTGAACGTGAATGCAAACCTGTTTATCTCGTCCCATGACTGATTGGGGTTCAAGGTTCCATTCGCATTCGGAGCTAAGAACGAAGTCGTTATCAGGTAGCTTCCTGGATATAGCCTTGTGTCTGGGTGGAACGTATCCTGGAAGTCACCACCAATATACACTTCTGGGTCTATCGAGGGTATTACCGGCAATCTGAACTCTGTGTATTCGTCTGGCATCGTCATGATGTCATACTTCGTCCAGGATTCTTCAATAGGTTCTTCCCATGTTATCTTCTCGTTCAGGACCTCCAGCAAGTTCGTTGAGAACCTCGGCTCTTTGCCCTCGCTCAGCCAGCAGAACTCCAGCGGCTCTACTCCTCTAATGATACGCTTTGACACATCGCACCCTATCCAGTGCTGCCACTCTGGATCAGAGCATGGGTTCTCTGGCGGATAGAACGGCCCTCCATAGTCTCCCATAACTGCCAGTCGGTTGGCATACCAGGCACGCCTATCGGCACTGCACGGAAGAACTTCAACCACGCATGCGGTGGTCTCTGCATCGTCATGAATTTCTCACTCGCATTTCCGAACCATTCTATACCTGGGATACCATGTGGATCTCCTTGTGGCCACTTGTCCATATGCTTCAATGGCGCCCATAGCACCACATCCGTGTCATCCACGATTGAATGCACTTCGTTGAACGGCGGCAGCACCGGTATCGGATGGCATGGCGGTATCTTAGTTATCCATATCGAAGATGCATAACGCCCATCATCACGTAGTTTCTCTGTGCAGAACGGTGCACCTGTCGGATCTTTCGGGAATGGTGTTCGGAGCGTGATGAACTTGAACTTCTCACACTTTCCATCTCCGTTTAAGTCAAGGGTCTCTACTGCGGTAACCTCGTATCTCACGCTGTCCACGTAGAACACGCTGCAGTTATACAGCACCTTGCCGACGTCTATTGCTATCGCATGCTCCTGCGTCTTGAACTCAAAGTGCACATATGTCGTCCTTCTCGGCGGCTCCGGTCCAGTTGTCGTTACACTCCCGTCATCTTTGAGCCAGTAGGTCACGCTCTCGTTGAACTCCTTCCTTCCAAGATAGACATCTTCTTTGTTACCCGCATACCAGACATCCACAACTGCCACTGTTCCATTCCACTTCGTAGTGACATACTCGAACTTGTAGTCAAGGAACTGAATCCGTCCCGAATTGTTGGTTAAGAAGTATTTCTTCTCTATCCATATAGACCCGTTTACTGTCTTGTTAAGACCGTGTGGATCGTCAGGCGTGCCCTCGACCTTCGCAAGCTTCACAACACCCGGTCTCGCTGGCGTCCCGTTAACATTCTCGAACAGCTCCAGCCCTATCTGTTCCGTTGATTCATTCTCCGCAATCGGGAATGGGAACCATGTATCGCCTGCTGAACCGTGCCATGGCTTCTTGTGCTTGTTGTCTATCAGCATGTATGTCGTCTCTGTTACCACTGAAGGCGCATCTTCTTGCTCATAGTGATATGCAGTGTCATACCAAGTGCGCAGATAAACTTTCACGTCCGTGTCTTTTTGTTGTGCCTTCGCCACATCCTCCATTATCGCTGCATCAAACGTGATGGAATCTTTCCTTATCACTGTCGGGTTGAATACCTGCTCATAACTTGAATATCTTACCGGTGCGTTATTCGCTCCACCGTAAATCCTCAACGTTACGTTCTGGGCATAACACGACGGACTCTTACAACCTGGGCCATAAGCCGAATTGATGTAGAGGTCTTTTCCGTCCATGCCAGGTTCAACCCACCAGTCATTACCATCCAGTTTCGCAGTTTCATTCGTCTGGTCATAACAGAACGCCACTCTGTTGAACGAAGCATTCTCCGGCACCTGATCTGGAGCAACGGTAAGATTAGTCATTATGAAATAATCTCCAGGCAAGCTCATCGTGTGATCCGTTTGATTTGTCCTCCAGCTCACCACCACATCCGGACACTCAGGCAGTATAAACTCCGTGTAGTCATCAGGTCTCGACCAGATGTCGAACTTCGCCCACTTCTCTAAGATCTCTGACCCATCTCCTCTCTTCCATCAACTTCTCCAGCAGGTTCGTCGAATACCTCTCCTCCTGCGCCTCCGCTATGTAACTCATGTTTAGCGCGGGAACGTCATCAATGATACGCGCCGATATATCCCAAGCAATCCACTCGTCCCAGTTAACTCTCGGGTCGCCTGGATAGTAAGGTCCTTCCCATAGCTCCGGGTCAGTAACCGGCGCAGCACCTATTGGCACCGCCCTGAAGTATTTCAGCCATGCCTCAGGCGGATACTGCTGTGTTAAGTAGCGCTCTCGCACACGGGAAGTATTCCTCACCGAGAGTCCATTCGGGTCTCCTTCTGGCCATTTGTCTAAGTGCTTGAGCGGAGCCCAGAGCGGAACATTTATGTCATCTATTATCTTGTGTTCCATGTTGAACGGCGGCAAAACTGGTATTCTCTCATACGGCTTAATAGTGTCTATCCATATTGATGACACTGCATCCCCATCATCTCTTAGCTCATCAGGTCCGTCAGTTGGTGCTTTCGGCAGAATCGCTCTTATCGTGATATACTTAAACGCATCCGCAGTGCCATCTCCATCCGTGTCCAGCACTTCTACCGCAGGAACCTCGTATCTCACGCCATTAACATAGAAGATACTGCAATTCCATAGATACCTGCCCACATCTATCCCTACCCTGTGATCTTGCGTCTTGAACTGGAAGTGCACATAGAACGGATGATGTCTATCAAATGAATCGCTTGTTGAGCCGTCTCTCTTTATATACTTTGTTTCATTCTCGCCTATCTCAATGAGACCCAGATATTCATCTTCTACATTCCCTGCGTAATAAATCGCCAGGACAACCGGACTTCCATACAGCCCTGTCCACATGTATTTCACTTTGTAGTCCATGAATTGAACTGTTTTTCCAGACTCAAGCCAGTATTTCTTCTCTATTGCTATCGTGCCGTTCACTGTCTTGCCATAAGGAGCTGTTGTTCCGTCTATTTCTGCAATACGCAGTGCGTTTGGATTTGCTGGATATATTCCAACACCAGTGTTCTCATAGCCACCCAATCCCGTTTGATTTGGCACTTCAACTATCGGGAGCAGGTATCCGAGAGTGTCACCTTCTTTCGCATGCCAAGGCGTCTTGTGCTTGTTATGAATTATCATATATGTGTATTCAGTTATAATTGCTGGATTAGTTCCTTGCGAGAACGGATGCTGCAGGCTCATACCACATCCTCAGATATGTCTTTATATCACTATTATTCTGATCCGCCTCCCCTACTTCCTCTATTATTGCGGGGTTGAATGTTATAGAATCAGAGGGTATTACCGTTGGGTCGAACGGCTGTGTCCAATTGTCATACCTGAGAGGAGCCACCTTATCCGGTGCACCGTATATTCTTATGGTCGAATTTGAATGCGTTGGACCTGGCTGGTTTCACCTCGCAATCGCCGTCGGCGCAACTACTCCGAATATCGAAGCAATCATCATCGCCACTAACGCCAGCCCTATTACGCCTTTTTTGCTTTCGCCCTTCGCACCCATTTTCCCGGTCATCACCTCCTAAGGGGATCCATCCCCCCTCCACTATTCCCCTATGTCTATTTAAAACCTTCGGTATATAGCGCCCCTTTCGGCGCCCTCATCCGTGGATACGGATGAGCATGAAACCCCCCTCATCCCCTTTCCCCCTCCCTATATATAAACTTTTCGGAGCTTTCATCCCTTGTTTCCAAAACTTTGCTCCTCCTTAACCCCTTTCCTCTCCTCATATATAAACTTTTCTTTCATCCCTCGTTTCAACACCAAAAAGTTTAAATACTCCTCAAATGACTATAAGGAGGGAGGTGTATGGATAAGATGATAAGGAAAACAGCGACAGTGGTAGCCCTATTAGCAGCCCTTTTATGCATTGCTTCGCTTAGCTCAGTTGCTTCGGCACAGCCGCCGTGCGACCATCATGTGAACGTTTTGAGTTTTACTGCGGTGTAAAACGACAGCAGGCTGGTTTTACAATGGAACAAGCTGGGGCTATTATGATAATCTACCTACATACCTATTCCAACTCACGGTTGATGGAGATACATACAATGCACTCTGCATAAACCTCACAGTGTACCTCAGTGAAGGGGATACGTTCAATGCATCAAAATACACTGCGGAACCAACCTGTAAGAACAATTCAATCGCATATATATTGAATAACTGGACAATTGACCCTGATCATTGCGATAACGTCTCTGCGGGGCAATCCGCAGTATGGTATTTCTGGTACATAAACGAAACTTTCTGCAGACTCGGCACGCCCCGATATAATCATACAGCAACTCCAGGTGACCCTGGCTGGGAGTCAAATTGGATACCCAACTGCACTGCACATCCGTTAGCTTGTGAGTTTATCAATGAATCGATAAACAAGAGCGTCCCGTACAACATCACAATCAGTCCAAAGACTGGAAGTTATGTCAAGGGAGAGCCAGTAGAGCTTGAAGCTAAGGTTGATTACTGCCTTGGAGGCGTTGGAGAAGAGGTTACCGTTGTATTTGAAACAGACGCCGGTTATTTCAACGAATCAGGAAGAAGCGTCTATGAGAATAAAACTGTTAATGGAATAGCCAAAGCCACTTTGGTCTGTAATGCAGAAAGCGCAAATGTCACAGTGCGAGTAAAAAATAAGAAGTGGTTCGAGATAGTTGACCCAACCGGCTGTAACCCTAAAGAATATCAGGAAACTATCGCACTTGTTAATATTACCGATGACGCTAAATTCAGTTTTTACGAAATCACGACGGGCGAATTGGAGGGATACATTTACGAGGACAGGAGCTGTAACTGCGAATACAATCCGGATTATCCTGAGCCGGGAGTTGCAAACGTTACGGTTGAACTTCTAAATGATTCTACGGTTGTAAACACGACAAAGACAAATGCAAGTGGATATTACAAGTTCACAAATATACCTGCGGGGAATTATACGGTGAGGTATAATGCAAGTGAACTTCCAGCGCATCTAAGCCCGAAATGCGACGATGATGGAGGGAGCGCAACAGAGGGAAATGTGACAGTTCCAGCGGGAGGGAAAGCGAGGCATGACTTCGGGGTGAAGGCGAGGATAGGGATACGCATCGAGAAGCTGGTAAATGGTAAGAATAGCATAAGTGCGGAACGCGGCGAGACAGTGACATTTACATTGATCATTACGAACACGGGAAGCGTAAACCTCACGAATCTTTCAGTGACGGATGTACTACCGCTTAAGCAAGCGAATAAGGGACTGACATATGCAGATGCAGCAACTCCACACGAAGATGGACTTTTAAGTTCGATTGATCCGAGTGGATGGATACACTTCACAATCCACTGGTGGGGTTATAACACAACTCCTGGAAACTTAACACAATTCGAACCGCTGGAGCCAGGGGAATCATTTGAGATTACCTTCAATGCGACCGTTGACCCGGAAGCATGCGGAATGCTCAGGGATGTTGCGTATGTGACGGCGAATAGTAGCTGGTGTTCTGGTCCTGTTTCGGATGAGGACGAT
This sequence comes from Candidatus Methanophagales archaeon, assembly GCA_024699715.1. GTDB lineage: Archaea > Halobacteriota > Syntropharchaeia > Alkanophagales > Methanospirareceae > Methanospirare > Methanospirare jalkutatii. The sequence continues at coordinate 17,787 of JANPRD010000004.1, read as the reverse complement.
GCATTCGTGTATGTAGAATGTAAAAAGGTTCCAGTGCTTACGCCAATTGGTCTTGCTGCGTTAATAGGGCTGCTAAGTCTGCTGATGGTTTTAAGCATAAATAAAAAGAAAAAATAATACCTCTCTTCCTCCTTTATTTTTTTTAATGAGGATAAGAGGGGGGATAAGGGAGAGGTGCGGAAGGGAAGAAGATAATAAGTAGTAGTATTTTCATATTTATTCTTATGATATTATTATTAACGTTCCCAACACCTTCAGTTTGCAAGTTAACACCGCCTCCCCCACCAAAAGTAACAGAGATGACATTGTCAACTGTCAATTCCACAACTGTTAATTCTAATGCAAATATAACAGTAATAGCAACAGTAAAGAAGTGGGAAGGAAACCTTACCAAACCAGAGGGGTTTGTAATTGAATTTGAAATAGAGGAAGTAAAAGGTGAAGAAAGCGGATATTATTTGACAAAAAGTATTGCGCAAACAGATGCGAATGGGAAAGCATACACAAATTTGATTCTGGAATCAGTTAATGAAACAGCACCCGTGGAAGTAGTTGTAAAGGCGTCATGGCATAAAGGGCATCCGGGAGGGGTAAGCGTCAGCAAGAGAGTAAATGTTACTTCAGTAGGGGTTTCAGAAGGAAAGAAAGTTCCGGTAATGTCGCTCTGGGGGAGAATTCTTCTGGTAGTGCTTTTATGCCTATTTGCAGCTTCTAGCATAAGAAAGGGTAAAGGCATGGGAAGGATAATGTGACATACTCAAGTGGGCTATGGACAACGCCCATAGCAGGGGCTGCCACTAGAATTTAGTAGAATGAAGGTTATGTTATGAAGGCCTAACAGACCGAGAATCTCCCGGCTTCAGCCGTGGAGACAACCTGCCTCCGTTGGGGGGTTCGCTGCGGCAGGGGCGAGGGGGAAGAGTATTCAATATGAGTTGCCAGAACCGAAAAGATTTTAGCCAGAACCGAAAAGATTTTATATGCCCGCCCAAGAGGGCATAACATGCTGACAACAGTAACAACCACGACCACCACTACGACGGTGGTGGCGTTGGGGCAGGTGGCGGTATTTGGAGCCGTGAGCACGGTTGTGTTAATATCGCTGCTCATATTGAAGGAATTGGCGAGTGCAAGTGAGGGTCAGAAGGCAAGCACGCTCGGAAAAATAGCATCTGTGGCGATTAACCCTCTTTTGTTCGTATTTATGGTAATCGTAGCGGTAAAGGTGCTTGAGGTATTATAGGAACGGTAGCATACGAAGAGGTAAAAATGCCATTGAGTAGAGCATGAAAAGGAAAATATTTGTGTGGACGAGTGCAGTTGCTCTTGCTTTCCTTATTTTTCCTATTATAGGGAGTGCAACTGTGACGGAATTGAATGTAACTCCAGATGTGGTATTACAGGGTGAGAAAGTGAAGGTGTGGGGGAAAGCCTCTCCTAATGAAGATGTATGGTTAGGCGCTTCGTTTGAGATTTCGACACCAGTCTCTGAAGGAAGGTATTGTGAGGAGTTTAAAGGAATTGAAATTCCTCCAGGTGAGAAGACCATTTCTGTAACTGCTGAAAATGTAAAAAACATTAGAATTTCAATATATCCTGTTTTTGTATTCTGGCTGGCAGACAATTGAATATCCTCTTGAAGGGCCTCTGAATGCAACGAACGGCACTGCCACAATTTCTGTCTCGTTTCCAGCGGATTTCTATGGTAAACCCATAGACATCCATGGGGCGAAGGACATTAAGGTATATGGAGATGCCTTGGAAGGTGCGGATGCTGTGCATTTAATCGTGAAGACATCAATAAAGGTGACTGCCGATTCTGAAGGTCGTTTTGAGCTGGAAGTGGGCACGAAAGGCGTTCCACCGGGAGAATTCCGGATAAATGCAGGAGGAAAGGAGAAAAAAGTTCGCATATTCCTGAATGGTGATGTGAATGCAGATGGCGTGATTGACAGCGCTGATTACATGCATATAGCGAGATGGATAGCGGGTATAGAAGGATATGATTTGGAGGAGAAAGTTGCAGATGTCAGCGGAGATGGAATTGTTGATGCTTACGATTGTGTCTATCTTGCGAGATATATCGCTGGAATATCCGGATATGAGGAGTTGAAATGAAGCGGATAATTTTACTGACATATATGTTGTTGGCAATGTCATCTATAATAATGCTGAGGGGAGATACTATTTATCCCTGCGAAAGAACAGGCGGTCATACTGAATATGCTCTTATTTGGAATGCAACATGGTGTGCTGAAGCATCATGGAAAGGATATGAGGATGACTGGATGAACATTTCTTTCAACAGAACAGTCATCTTAATGCCTTATGAGACATATAATATAATGATGAAAACAGGTTCCTACCCACAGATTCATCACACAAATGAATTAGAAACGGATGTAGGGAAGATTAGATGTGTAGGATTTGTGGATGTAAACGGGAGGAGATATGAAGATTGGATACCAGCATTTAAACTTTACGGGTGAAAATGAAGAGGATAGTCATTTTCTTACTGTTCATCTTGTTCTCTGCGGTAGTAGTAAGCGCCTCACCCGCATCTGTTAAAATTGGTAATGCCACAATAACTGTGGGAGAACATGTCAATATTCCAATAACAATTGATGCAGATGAAGAGATAAGCTGCGCCACGATAGTTGTCACTTATGATGGAGATATTGTGCGTGTTGTCTCGGTGAGTGAGGGTGATTTTGACCGGCTTGTATGCAATAATACTCCTGGGAGGATAAAAATAGTTGCTTTTCAAACAGGAGAGGAGGGGTTAAAGGAGGGAATTGTGGCGAATTTGTATGTAGAAGCAAAAAATGAAGGCTATTCTCCATTAAACTTGGAGATAGAGACACTGAAGGATAATGAGGGGAAGAAAGTCCCTGCAACGGCATTAAACGGTTTTATTTCCGTAAGTTCTCCAACAGCATCTCCTACTCCATCCGCTTCCCCCACTTCCACCAGCTCCCCTTCCGACACCGACACCACGCCGACTCCCTCACCTTCACCTAACACCACCTCTCACCCGCACCAACATCCCTCCTTCTCCATCCCCCACTACTTCCCCCGCTACTACACCTGCCCTCTCTCCATCTCCCGCACTTACGCCTGCATTCTCTTCTCCAACGCCCTCACCTTCGCCGTCTCCCCCTTCACTTTCGCCCTCCTTAGAGAGCCGAGAAATTATTATTCAAATAGAAAATGTGACGATTGAGGAGGGGGAATATGCTGAAGTTCCGATATTAATCACGGGAGATGGCGTTAAGTATGCGAACTTGACGCTCTTTGTTCCACCAATAGTGGAAGTAGAGGAAGTATATGCGGGAGATTATGAAAATTTCTCATATAATATCTCAAATGGACGCATTGAAATGGTCGCATATACAAATAAACATCTTAAAGGAACGGTAAAATTAGCGGAAATAAAAATGAAAGCAATAGGAAGAGCGCACACTGCGGGTGAATTGAGACTGGAAGTGAATGAGATAAGAAATGGAACGCAGATAACGGTAAGGAATGGGCAAATCTTGATAAAAGAAAGGAAGAAAGAGGAGCTAACTCTTTTCATTCTGATAGCAATTATGATAATGGCAATCATGATAATATTACTAATGATGCTGTGGAGGAAAAAGTCAATTAAGAAAGGGGGAAGGTGATATAAATTCTCCTTTTAAGTTGCGAAAAGGCGGGTGAGTTGTGTAGTTGTGAATTCACATCGCTGAGAGAAGTGCTTCGTGAGGACACCACCGAGGAAGTTTGAATTCTCTCACGGGAAAAGGTGATTTCGTTGAAGGGAGGCGAAACAGAAACCGTCGGTAGAAGAGAAGGCACGGGAGAGGTAGGTATGTGGAATCACATTAAGCCATCCCGCCTTGGCATCTATGTAGGAATCACCTATTTGTTTTTGATAGCACTTGCTGAGATATTGACTGTGGAAGATGCAAGAATAGGAATAACAGCTCATATTTTCATACTCTTCGCAACACTTATACATTCAACACTCACATCAGATAGAAATTTATCGGCATTCATCATGTCTCTTGTCCTTGCTCCACTCATTCGCATCCTAAGTATATCCATGCCTCTCACCCATTTCAGCCGGATATCATGGTTTATGTTGATTTCAATACCAATATTCATCGCAATATTCACATGCATATACCTGCAGGGCATTAAACTCGGGGATGTGGGGTTTTCAAAGCCGATACTGCGGAACATACCGCTTGAATGCGGAGTGATTCCTCTTGCTGTTCCTCTCGGATTTGCAGAATATCAAATTTTGAAGCCTGAACCCTTACCGCATCACTCTTTCATCGGTGCATCGCTTATCCTAATTATATGCACAGGTCTCGTGGAAGAGCTCACTTTCAGAGGTTTACTCCAGTATAATGCAACGAGAGTGATGAGCAAATGGAGCGGTATATTGCTTATTTCAGCAATTTTCGCCGTGCTTCACATGGGAAATCTCTCCATTCTTGACTGTATATTCGCATTTTTCGTCGGCTTCCTGTTCTCAATCGTGCGAGAAAGGACGGGAACAATATACGGAATCTCTATCTCACACGGACTAATAAATATCATATTATTTCTCGTCGCCCCTCTCATGCAATAGCAGGAACGAAAATTATAATTATCCATTAGGAGAATGCGGTAAAGGATTCTGAGGTGCGAGGGAAAAGGGCGAGAGAGATGTTGATGCATGAGGATTTATAATGTGCATTTGTGAAGGGTCAGCGGAACGGAAATTGGAAGAAGCTCGCTCGAATGCTATTTATCGTGCTTGCATATAGGAGGGCGAAAAGGAGTGAGGGAAGGAAAAATTGTGCGTGTGAGCGTGGTGAATATGCTGATGAAGATCAAAAAGATAATAGTGAAGAGCGAGGCAAAGAAATGAATAGATATAAAGGAAGTACGAAAGTTACTAATGGAGGTTTGGAGTAGTAAGGGTGCTGTTGAGAAAGCTTTTATATAGTCATTGCAGATAAATAATATGCAAATTCAGAGGAGATATCGGGAAGCGGTGGAAGAATTTGTGAGGAGAGTGTTAGAGAGATATAAAGACAAAATAGATAGCATTATCTTATTTGGGTCTGTTGCGAGGGGTGAGGCGAAAGAGGATTCTGACATTGATATTTTGGTAGTTGGTGATGTGAGCTTAGAAGAATTGGTAGAAGTATCGTTTCCAATATTATTGGAATATGGTGAGTTCATTTCAGCGAAGAATATGGAAAAAGACCGTTTTGATTTTGCAGCAAAGGAAGGACATTCATTTGTAAGAAATGTCTTGAGGGAAGGCGTGGTATTATATGAAAGAATGGGAGAAGCATTTGGAGAGGGCGGAAGAGAAGCTGAGGGCGGCAAATCTTTTACTTGAGACAATGTTTTCCGAAGCCATAAGCGAGGCGTATTATGCAATGTTTCATGCCGCCAAGGCTTTGCTTGCATTAAGAGGCATCTATCCGAAGACGCATGCTGATGTTGTTTCGCAGTTCGGATTGCAGTTTGTTACTGAAGGACTTATTGAGGAATTATATGCGAAGAGTTTGGCAAAAGCGGAAACGAAGTCGTGAAAAGTCAGATTATGACATATATTTCGAGCCATCTCGAAGAAGAAGCCAAAGATATTGTCAAAGATGCGGAGAAGTTTTTAGTGCGAATAAAAGAGGCAATAAAGGAGATTCACGATAAATCACAGAGTTGAGTGAATAATTAGTATAAGGTGCAGCAAGCAGCGGAATATGCAGTAAAATACTTTGGAATCATGGCTTATTTGGTGGGAAATTTGCTCCTATAGAGCCGGTTGGATATCCATCCGAGGAATTCAGAGAGATAATTAGTAAGGGACATCCCACTGCGATGCTATTCATGACAGTATATGAGAATTGTTCAAGGAAGTAATTGGAAAAGCGAAAAAAGAGGAGTTTAGTTGGGTAAAGATATAAATAAAAATAATCTCAAAACAGTTGGCAAGTGTCCTCTCATCTTTAGGATGGGGCTTGCGAGGAGGATTTAAGCATGGGGCTTTGGATACCGAAAAACAGAGAGGAACTGAAAACGCATCTAAGCGACCCCCTTTTCAAGAATGCATACTTCCTCATGTTCTCCTCCCTCACATCAGCAGGCTCAGGCTTCTTCTTCTGGCTGATTGCCGCACGCTTTTACTCCACTGCCGACATAGGTCTTGCATCTGCTATTATTTCAGCTATGGGCTTAATCTCCATGCTCTCGCTCTTGGGTTTCGACATCTCTTTGGTGAGATTTCTGCCGGAGCGAGAAGACAAACAGGAACTGATAAACTCATGCCTCACAATCTCTTTCATTTTCTCGCTTGCTTTGGCTTTAATATTCATCGCAGGAATTAATATATGGAGCCCTTCTCTGAGCATCATAAGAGAGAATAAAATCTTGCTTTTGCTTTTTGTGGCTTTTACAGCCATAGCACCTTTAACAGCATTGCAAAGCCAGGGAATTTTTGTTGGATTCAGGAAAGCTGAATACTCATTTATTCAAACAATCGTAACTTTTGCCCGCATCGGAATTGTTCCATTTTTAACTGCTTTTGGTGCTCTTGGAATCTACGCTTCCTACGGCTTAACACCCATACTGGCTTTTCTGCTCGGATTCTTCTTGATTTCGAGAGTATGCAAATACAGACCCTTTCCTTCAGTAAAAAGAGAAGTAATAAATGATTTATTCCATTTCTCATCTGGCAACTATATTGCAAGGATATTTGAGATACTTCCAACTTTTGTTCTACCTATTATGGTGATAAACGTATTAGGGGCAGAGAAAAATGCTTATTTTTATATTGCATGGCAAATTTCAATGCTATTACATGCGATTCCAAGATGGACTTCTATGTCTTTGCTTGCTGAAGGGTCGTATAATCAGGAAGAGATTGTATGGAATGCAAGAAGAGCTATGAAGTTTATTCTCATTTTGCTTGCTGTGGCAATAGCGGGCATATTTCTGTTTGGAAAGTATTTGCTCTGGATTTTTGGAGAGGAGTATGCCAGAAATTCCCTGGATGTTTTATTGATTTTGGTGCTGGGAAGTATTCCTTTTGCCTTCAATGTTGTTTATGCTTCTGTTAAGAGAGTTCAAAAAGAGATAAAGCCTGTGATCTGGATTTATGCAAGTATTGCGGTTATAACTTTAGTGGGAAGTTATTTATTGGCACGAAGCATAGGGATAGTTGGCGTTGGAATTGCATGGGTGCTCGCAAATGTGGTTATTGCAAGTGGAGTTGGGTTAAAGGTGATTCAACGGTAGTAGATTTCACTTCCTTCATTAGTGTAGATCTTACTGCTGACGTCTATTGGATAGACTTCACTAATATTTTTCATTTCTGGTGGATAAGTCTGAATTATTGATACTTTTTTGACGAGGTTATAGGTTCTGAGAAAGATATACCCCTTTTCTATTATCGTTCCGTTCCTTATCACAACCCACGGTTTGGACAGAGGATGAGAAATCTGCCTAAATAGTACATCAGCGTATGGATCTAAGTATATTTTCATCGAATTATCTTTTCTCTCCATTAACCATCTAGCCGAAATGAATTCCTGATCAGAAATGATTTCACGGTAATAAGCGTATATATACTGAGGAGTGTTTATATCCATTGCACGTGGTTTGCTTATCATGACATTTGGGGAATAATCGTCACCTTTGGTTACCGCTTCTGAGATAAAACCAGAGTTAAAAAGAAAGAGAATTGCCAAGAAGGTCGAGAATGCTACGTAAGTCCTATCGCTTTGTACCTCAATACCTTTGATGATCCTCCCGAAATATCTACATACTCTTAAAAATCCGATTACAGAAAAAGATGCTAAAAAACATAGAGATAAGTGTATCACTCTTGCAGGGTTAAAACCCTTGGCAGGAAGAAAAGTTGCTAACACAATTCCAAAGAACACTATTGAAAGTGCAGCAAATTCCTTTTGAAACTCAAGTTCTCTTTTTCTGAGAACATTCCAGATCATTGCTATTACTTCAATTGCAATAAATATGAAAGCAACAAGAAGTAAATCTTTTGAAACTTCAACAGAAAATGGCCAGTCTCTTGACAATGCGTAAACTGAATAGGAAGTTTCAGGAGAGAGCAATTCTGACATTTGAGCGAACATATGGCTGAGAAAACTTACAAGAGTTTCAAAGGATGAAGAGCCTGAAACATACATGTACCAAGTAAGAGCAAACACAACATATAGCACACTGAGAGTTGGAGTCAAATTCCCTTTTTCTGCTTTGGACAAAAATCGATTACTCAAAGCCAAAAGAAGGGTTGATGTAAGGAGGGCAAACATGAATAGATAACTGGTTCCGTAGTGGCATACAGCTATAGATAGCGAAAATATTAGCAGTAGTAGGGATTTCTTTACATTAGTTATATTTTTGCTGACCAATGAGAGAATGAATAGTGCGATGAAGAGCTCTGCTATTCCTGTTCTTGTGTTTCTTGATAAAATAACAAAAAAAGAAAAAACAGACATAAAGAAATACGAGGAAAAGAATGCTGTTTTTTCATTTGTTAAATATCTGAAAGCTATGTAAAGAACGAGCGGAGTGAAAGAGTACAAGAGAGGATGAATAACTCTAAAAACATCCTCTAAATTTAAGTTGAGCATGATGGAATGGATTGGATGAAGCATTACAATTCGAAGCATAGCATTACAATTTCCAAAAACTGATGAATCCCAAAATCCGTTTGCAAGAACCAATCTTGCATAGCTGTATTCTACCCAGGCATCACCATACGAGAGATGTTTGGTTGGCAACGCAACGGAAAGCAACAGTGAAATTGAAATAGTCCATATGAGAAACGGTAGCACCTTAGTTGGAAATTTATCCAGCGATACAATAATTGGTATAATAGCAATAATTCCGAATAGAACCAGAAGTATTATATTGATGGTGTAATAACTAAAGAAATAAGCTCCGAAAATGCTGATAAATGGTAATAAGATAAGTAAAAGCACTGCTTGAGATGTTATTTCTTTAACAGAAAGAGAGATTTTAAATTCTTTATTTCGGTAATAGAAGATAGCACATAGAACTAAAGTAATAACACTTATGGTAATTATTAGAGGAATTGCGGAGATAGGCTTTGAAATGCCAATGAGGGGATAGAAAAAATTCATTAAAAAGCCAATAAACATTAAGAGTGAAAGACTTAGACCAACAGAATAAAGAAATGTTTCAAGTGTATTTAGATTATTTATTCTGAAAACACCAAGTAAAAGAATACCAGGTACGAATGTTAAGTAGAGGAAGCCTAGAACCTGCCTTAAAATTGGAATTCCTAAACCTAAACTATCTAAAGCTATTAGTCCAAGGAATGCTAATTGGAGAGAGACTATAACTATGAGGATTTTCTTGGAATTGAGGACAAATCTATCACTGTTGATCATATCAACTTTTACAGTTTTATCCTTGAAATTCTTTCACGAATCTTCCTCTTTTCCATCTCCTGCTTTACATGAATTTCAACGATTCTTCTCATCTCCTTAGCAAGCTCTGGATACTCGTTAATTACATTTTCCTGCTCATGTGGATCGCTCTTTAGATTGTACAATTCATCTACATCTTTTTGTCCAGTTATAAATTTCCAGTTTTTCATCCTTATAGCGATCTTTATCCTTCCATTCTCAACTGCTCCAACCATTACCCACTCATTACCACTCCTTAAAAAGCTTTTTGATGGAAATTCGTTGTTTTTATCAATTATCTCAAGAATTGTTGGAGACAAACCCAGAAGTGATACAGGCTCTTTTATTCTTCCCATAATATCAGCATTGTAAATAATTAAAGGAATGTGTATAAGTTCTTCATAAAGACAAACTGCTTTATTTCTTATGAAACCATGCATGTAAAAGCCATGTTCTCCAAAGCCTTCACCGTGATCTGAATGAATAATGTAAATTGGATCATAATCTTTCAAATCCTTTATAAGTCTTTTAACGAATTCGTCAGCATACCTTATAGAATCGTCATAAGCGTCAATCAATTTCTGTCTTTCCCTCTCAATTAATCTATTTTCAAAATTAACACTCTGAAGTTTCCAATTGGAGCAATACATACTCAAAAAACTGCTCCTCTTTCTAAACTTTCTAGGAGCTAAATAGGGGAAATGTGTATCCATTAACAAAATCCAGAGAAAGAAGGGTTCTTTCGTCTTTTCGACCCAATCCGTTATTTCTTCATAATACTTCTCCCAAGGTGTGAATACTTCTCTCTTCAATACGAAATTCATTAAATTCCTAATAAAGAATGCAGTTTTACCATTCTTTCTAAATACTCTTTCAAAAATTCTTTCATAAAATTTAGTTTTACCTCCAAGAAAGTCCTGGAAATATTGAAATCCCTTATTAAAACCAAAATAGCTTGATGCAAATGTATTTGGAACTACAGCTCCAGTTGAATATCCAAGCTTTGATAATACTTGAGCTAATGTTTTTCTTCGTTTAAATTCTTCTCTCCATAATTTTGAGTTAATCTCATCAGCAAGGGGAGCGAAATTACCAGTAAATGCACCCATCATAGACGCAGGAGTCCCAACACCTGCTGCTATAGCATTCTCAAAAACTAATCCCTCCCTTGCCATTTTATCCAAAGTTGGAGTGGTCTCTCTGTGATAGCCCATAAAACTGCAATGGTCGGCTCTTACACTATCTAGTGTCACTAATACTATGTTTCTCATATTCTTTCACCCTTCTCACAAACCACTAGTATTCCAGCACTTAATCTTGGGAATTTAGATATAATATCATCAATTAACTTAAATAAGTGAGATGATGGCGCAGGTGATGCCGCTTTCAATCCTATAATTTGTCTAACGTTAAAGCCATATATCTTCAGTAAGGATACTAATGAACGATACGTGAATAACCTTATATGATCTGCTGCAGATATGATTCTACCTTCTTCCTTTGGAGAGGACCATAGATGTCCTACATTATACCTAAGACTGGACTGCATTGCATTAGGAAGAAAACCGAATAGAAGCAAAATTCGATTATATAGAGACGCCAAATTTCTTGTGGATATAACAAAGCTTCCACCTTCTTTTAGGACTCTATACACTTCTTCCAGAAAATGATCTGGGTCAAATAAATGCTCAATTACCTCGCCAGCATAGACAGCGTCGAAGTAGTTGTCTTCAAAAGGAAGATTTTCCTTATCAATATTCATTTGAAATGCCTTAACCCCTTTCTGTCTTGCTAAATTTACACCTTTTTCAGATATGTCGAGCCCGTAAACTTCTTTAGCCTTACAAGCCTCTTTTAGGAGGATAGAAAAACGACCATCTCCGCAGCCTATATCTAAGATGCGGTCAAATCTGTATCTAGAAAATACTTGAAGAGCCTTTTTGTGCCAATCTTCAAGCTCTTTATAGATTCCTACAAACTCATCAGCATACTTATCCTTAACAACCATCTAAAACCCCCTATATATTCCTTCGCATTTTTTAGCTATTCTATCCCAATCATACCTCATCGCATTTTCTATACACTTTCTCCTCATGATTTTACCTATTTCCAATCCAATTAATACCTTTTCAGCAATATCTTCAGCTGAAAGCTCACAAACAAATCCATTCTCACCATTTATGAAATCGCATGCTGCATTTCTCCCATGATTTACCGTAACAACTGGCAAACCACATGCATTTGCTTCCAACGCAACGATTCCAAATCCTTCTCTTGTTGAAGGCAGAACAAAAACCTTAGACGATTTCATATAAGCTATGACGTCATCGTGATTCTCAAGAAATCCGACGAACTTTACATTATTTTCAACTCTTAGCTCTTTTGCCAACTTCATTAACTTCTCTTTCTCAGGACCGTCTCCAATGATTATGCATTTAATATCGGAAATCTCCCTTTTTATCAACGAGATCGCCTTAATCAGAACATCTACATTCTTATCCTTAATCAGCCTTCCAGCGAATACGATGTCTGATTCTTCTTCTGAAGGCTTTACACTCTCTATCTTTTTGAAATCTATTCCGTTGTGAATAACTTTAACATTTTTTACTCCTAAGCTTTCCAAATCCTTTTTAGTTCTCTCAGAAACAGCAATATTTTTACTTATCAATCTTGCGGTCAGTCTTTCTACAATCCATCCAAACAAACCCTTCTTACCAAGATATTCAAACCAGTAGTTGTCCCATATCTCATGCCAAGTTATGACTAACGATGTTCTTCTAAATAACGAATGAACTTTAGCGGTAAAACAAGGAAAGTAAGGAAACTCTTGACAGTCAATAACATCAAATCTCTCCCTCACTAGCTTCGGCAAGAGCTTTTCGGCAAAATAAATAGCCTCCTTTATGCTCCTTCTTCCATCAACATAAAGTTGCATCGGCTCGCAAACACCATGCAGGATTATGCCATCGTGGTCAATTGTTCTACCATTGTTACCATCAAACCACCATCCAATCCCATACCAGTGAACCTCATGCCCTTTATCAGCCAATCTCTTACCAATCTCATAAATCCTCTTCTCCGCTCCACCTTTTATCCAAGGATAAACCGCATCGTAGACGAAGGCAATTTTCATACACAATCATACAAAAATATTAAAGGTTTAGAGTTTCTTTTTCCTTTAAATTCGTTGAACTTCTCTATAAACTCTTCCAAACTCATTTGAAGATCTTTTCGGATAATCCTTCTAAGAAGGTTTTAGATACTTCATCTATCTTAAGTAGTTTTTCACATCAACGAAATAGCCATCTTTCCACTATCCAATTCTCGGTGAACCTCATGCTTATCATATAGTCTTTTTGAAATCTCATACATTCGTTTTTGTGCCTTTTATCCAAAGATGGCATAAAATGTGATATTCCTTCTCTTTGCCTCCTCGCTAAATAAACAAAAACGAAAAGAAAAAGGGATGCCACACCGAACCCACTGAGTAGCTCGTAAGTAAAACACATCTTCGGCACTGCATAAACTAATCGCATCGGGGCGTCTTGAAATGAGAAAGTAAGGCTATGAAAAGTTATTTTCAATGGGAACTCCAATCCTATACCCGTCTTAATGAACGGATAGAAGAATGGAACAGGCCCGCCATCCAAAATATCTAAGACAAGATGAGAGGAAATGAAGAAAGCTGCCATGCTCGTGTGCATACTTGTTCCTTTAACAAGCTTTTCAAAAAGCAAAATGAAAAGAATCAAAGGAAACAGTGTGACAAGCGAGTGAAAAAGTCCCGGCATTCCTATTAACTTGTCAAAATCTGGAAGAATTGCGAATAAAACCAATAAGAAAGGATAAGGAGAATTAAACTCCTCTCTTTTCACTACATACAAAGCCGTTAAAGGTAGGAAAATATGTGTTAATAAATCCATAAATGCCACTCTCGCAAGTTTTTTCCATCACCTTAATTCATTACCTTAACCTCTCACTTTTATATAATTTCAATGTAACAAGTTTTCGCGAGCTTTGATGTGAAATTTGCTGAACCAGTATCATCTTATGTTTGGCAAAGAATGTAGCTGAACTGATACTTAACAAGACAAATCCTGCTGCAACTTTCATATTGTTCATTCACTCGCACTTCCTATTAAGCTTAGGAAGAATGAGAAGAATATTGTTTGAATTCCAATTACTATGAGTGTGAAGCCGATCATATCCTGTCCATTTAAAGGTAGCGATTTAAATCCACTCTCCATCCAGTTTAAAACCAAATGTAAGGAGTAAGCGAAGCCTATTATGAAGACGCACTGCTCCAAATAAAACTCCTCTTTCAAGTGAAGCGTGCTTTAAAATTGCTTTCGTAATCGAATCTAATTCAAGGAAATCATTTCTCTTACCGTATACACCTGCAAATATACCAAGCATGAATATCTCATAGCCAACTATTGTTAATAGACTTCCCAAGATCATTGAATGCGGTCCTGGGGTGTAGCCTATGTTTATGTGGAAGTAAGCAGAGAGCATCAATAAGATGCCAAGCATGAGCAGCGTGAATCCCGGTAAGATGTAAAGATGCTTAGGTGTATATAGAAGCATGAACTTCAGATGCCTCCAGCCATCGCTGAATGAATTGAGCTTCGGCTCTCCAAGCCTTGGGTAGTATGTTATTGGAACTTCTTTTATCCTCAAACCCCTCCTCTTCGCCTCTATTATCATCTCAGATGCAAACTCCATGCCGGGTGTTCTGAGTTTCATCCGCTTCAAAGCATCTTTTGTTAAAGCTCTGAATCCACTGTGCGCATCACTCACATTCGCTTTGAAAAATAAGTTCAAAAATAAAGTTAACACAGGATTCCCTATGTATCTATGGAGCCAAGGCATGGCACCTTTCTTAATTTCACCATCGAATCTGCTCCCAATCACCATATCTGCTTCTCCCCGCTTCAGAGGCTCAAGTAACCTTGGTATCTCAGAGAAATCGTATGTGGCATCTCCATCACCCATAACAATGTAATCACCAGCGGCATGCTCCAATCCACATATATAAGCATTTCCATAGCCAAGTTTATCAACCTTTATCACCTTCGCACCAAGATTTCTCGCTATCTCAGGCGTTCTATCGCTTGAACTATCAGCAACAATTATCTCTCCATCTATGTGATTATCATTGAACACCCTAAGCACCTTCTCTATACAAATACCAATTGATTTCTCCTCATCCTTAGTTGGAATCACAACAGATACCTCCGGCATAATTCTACCTCAATGAATTATCATATCGGAAACATCGCACATTTCATTATAAGAATTTAAAGGGCGTAAAGTAAATTTGGCATAGATGAAACGAAAATTCCATTGCTTCAAGACCTTGTTTAATGGTCAGGGTCAAACAGGTGCTCTTGCCTGCAAATTTCATTCTCATAAACTTCATACGCTTTGCATGCCTTTTTAATGACAGAGAAGTTTCCACAGCCTATATCAATCCTTTCAAACTTGTAAAATTTCAACTTCCTGTGTTTCCTTGTAATCTTTCAGTCCGATTCTAACGAATTTTTATATTTCTTTTTAGCATTCATCCTCGGAAACCTCAGCAGTTAACAGATAACCTCCCTCAGGTGAGATCTCTTCAATTTCTCCTGTTCTCGGATTCACCTTAAACCCTAAGGTTTCAAGTGCATAGACTCCTAAGAGGGGTTTCGGTGTCTCAAGCTCTGCGACAAATGCAGGCCCTTTCCTGCCCTTCACTTCAACTTCTGCTAAAAACACACTCACTTCAACCTCTCTCTTATCCGCTAATGTGAGGCGTCTCATGTAACCCTAAATCCTCTTCAGGAGATAGAACGATATTTGAGCCAGTATCCTCAAATCCTCCCCCAACTAAATTCTTCCTCCACAAATTTCCTGCCATTTCCGCTCATCCTTACTCTTACGATAATAGTCTCCTTCGAGATCCCATTCCTCCTATGGAACTCAGCACGCACAACCTCTTCTCGCTTGCTGCTTATTTTATCGCTTCACGCTCTATCGGCTTTCACTCACCGTCCCAAGCCAGAAGATATAGTCGGGATCTTTAAGCCATTTCTTTAAAGGTGCCATAAATGCATTCTCGCATGCTCTCAGGATTCCAATCGCCCTCTCAAACCCTCTTCTGAATATCCTCATTCCTATCGTCTCATTCAATTTCTCTATGAGGAAGCGGAGCTTCTCCAAAACAGACGCACTCACGATCCTTCCGCCTCGCCTCAGATAGACAAAGCGCCGCCTTGAATAATGCCCTCTCCCGCTCTTTCAGCTTCCTCCAATTTCCGTTCCTGAGACCTCTACGGAATGACGCAAAAAGCACATCTACCGTTATCGCAGACGCCTTTGCTACCAACAACATGACAATTTCACACCCCATCTGCTTATGTTACTCACCTCCAAGCTTCCCCCATCGCACACCGCCCTTTAACGGCTCCCTTATCGGGAGCGTAGCACACCATGGGGGTTCGGGGCTGGTTCACGGCAGCCCTGTTTTCCAGCTTATAGCCGAAGTCCATTATGAGCTCCAAACCTTGCAGCACAGCTGCTTTCATTATTGCTCAGAAGGGGCTATTTAAAACATCACAAATTCTAAAGATTTTTTTAAAATATTTTATATTTGAATGTGCAATGTTTAAAAATAAAAAACATAGATGCAGATTAGATTTAAGGGTTTTGCTCATCCCTGCATTTCATCGTAATTTGGCAATGATTACATAGGGCGACAGTGTGGACAGCGGCATTCATCACACCTTCAGAGAAGGTGCGTCTTCTGTCGCAATGTATAAAAAAAGCTTAGGCAAGCTCGTGAGCAAGGAGTGGGTTCGTCAACTACCACCGTCAATGTTTTTCAGTCTCTGGCTCGCTGTATGCTCTGGCTGCGTTCGTTTACATTCTGCTCGAGAGGCTCATGTGGAGCCGTTTTGGCTTCCGATAAGATAATTAGAAGCTTTCCACCTCCGCTCCATATGTGGCATTCGGTAAACAGAGGCTCCCTACGTCTTTCCCCTCACACATCACGCTTATCAGCCTCTCCGTTTCACGTCTCTCATGTATCTTATATTGCAGACATCTGCAACATATGCGAACGTTACCTAAACATAGAACGAACCCCAATGCAATTCGCATTAAGAGTGCTTAGTGCATGCTGAAGACATGATGCTGACCGCAGTCAGCGCATAGTGTTGCGAGGTGAACACAAACAGGCAGAACTGAAAAGTGGGGAATATCAAGCCCTTAACGGTTTTGCATTTTCATTATTCCACAAAAATATTGAGATTTAGGCTCTGTATTCTGCCTTCAATCGCATCATGAATCCTTCTCTCAACCTCCGTCCCCGCATAATTCCTCTCCCTTTCAAATCTTTGCTCTTGAGCTTCCTTAAACAGAAGGAACCAGATTTTGAATTTCCCCGCCTTGTTTATGGAAAATGTGTAAGGTTTTTCGAATTGTGGTGTCCAGTTACCCTCCACATTCACATCAGTATGGTTCAAAGCGACGCTGAATGCGTCAAGGAAAAACATTTCATGAATTATCGTTTGATTATCCTCATAGCTCGCATTCACAAGCCAGATTTCAACCGTATAATTCACTCTCCGATATTCATGGTTCGCAATTCCTATTATTACAGTAGCGTTCTGCCCAACACTCAAGTTCGTTGGATAACCGGCAGCCTTACCTTCCTCTCCAAGAATGTAAAACTCGGTGAATCTCTCACCCACTTTTGGTGTTATTATCACATAAATGAGTGCAGATATTGCAAGTATAATTGAAATAAGGAGGACAACTGTCAAAATTCTATCTATTAATGATAGATTGGAGAAAGCATCTCTTATAACACTGAAAGCTGCTCTGAAGTCAACGAAGAATCTCTGCTCTTTCGGAATTCTTCTCCTTCTTACATAAGCGCTTATGGCGAATATGACCGTGCAGATTGCAAGAACAAGGAGAATTGGCGTCAATCGTATGCCAAAAGGTGTGTAGTTAAGAGCAAGTCCTATCAGAGGGACAATCGCAATGCTCAATCCAAAACTTAGCGCCACCCTTTCTATCCAATCCAAATCCTCTTTTCTCGGAAACAACACAGCAATTAAAGAATAACCCGGAAGGAAAAGCACCAAAAGCAAGCCGAGAATCATTCTTATTGGTGTCTCATTTAGAGGGGAAAGTAGAACGAAAGGTATGCATAAGAGTGCGAGAAAAATTATAAGCACAATATCCTGGAAATCTTTCATCTCACTTAACATTTTGAAAACGGCAACAGTGTCTCTCCGCACCCCTAAATACCCTCCCTTCTCCGTCGCTTACTACACCCCTTCCCTTTTCCCCTTTCCAC
>JANPRD010000002.1 GCA_024699715.1 Candidatus Methanophagales archaeon | reverse complement strand
TAGAGTGTTCTGTGTTCGTTTTTAGTGATGTTGTGCTGCGATAGCCTTTTTCAGCGCTTCAACGCTTGCAGGCACTTCAATCGGCGCCTCGCATACGCTAACAGCCCGCTCAGGGTCCTTTAGCAGGTTTCCAGTGGCGATGCACACGACGCTCTCATCCCGCTCAACGATGCCTGCCTCAACAAGCTTCTTCAGACCCGCAAAAGAACTTGCGGATGCAGGCTCAACGCCAATCCCTTCGTAGCGTGCAAGCTCAATTTGAGCCGCTGTGATTTCCGCATCACTCACCGCCTCTGCGTAGCCGTCGGAGGATTTGATTGCGTGCAGAGCCTTCGGAGCATTCACAGGATTACCGATGCGTATTGCGGTCGCAATCGTTTCAGGATGCTCAACAGGCGTGATTTCCTCCGCACCTGCTTTGAAGGCATGAACGATTGGTGCCGCACCTTCCGCCTGAATGCCTGTCATTTTAGGAATGCTCTCTGTGAGTCCAAGCGTCTTCAGCTCCACGAAACCCTTGAAAATCGCACTTATATTTCCAGCATTACCTACGGGAAGCACGACCCTGTCCGGAACTTCCCAGTAATCTCTGCTCTTCTGAACGCTGCGCTCACTGCTCCCTCCTACGACATCTCCGAGTGTGAGTTGGAGGGCGATTTCAAATGCAATCGTCTTCTGACCTTCAAGCCTAAATGGATTCACTGAATTCAGCAAATAAACATTCTCCTGCTCACAGAATTCAACGACAACACGCAGAGCATCGTCAAAGTTTCCTTGTAAAGAGAACACTTTTGCACCGTGCATAATAGCCTGTGCGAGCTTTCCCAACGCAACTTTACCCTTCGGCAATAAAACATAGCAGGGAAGCGATGCACGAGCAGCGAACACCGCAAGGGATGCGGAAGTGTTTCCTGTGGATGCGCAAGCAACTCCTCTCACGCCTAACTCCAACGCCTTCGTAACGCCGACGGTCATGCCTCTGTCTTTGAAAGAGCCTGTCGGGTTCAGACCCTCATGCTTCACGAACAATTCAACGCCGAGCTTCTTGCCGAGACGCTCACAGCGGTATAGAGGGGTATTACCTTCACCTATGCTCACAGGCGAAACATCCTCGCTGAAAGGGAGCAACTCACGAAAACGCCAAACCCCCCTAAGAGCAGCTCCCGCCTCTCCACAAGCAACACGCTCAATTTCATCCACATTCACCGCAGAATAGTCGTATTTCACATCAAGAAGACCTCCGCAACGCCTACATACATACAATATCTCGTCCTTCGGATAGCGCTCTTTACACTTTATGCATTCTAATTCATATGCTTCTGTCATTTCCTACCTCCTTTAACACATTCAAAATCTCTCTCAAATCCCTTATCACACATCTTTCGCCTCCACCGCCTCCTCTGTCTCTCTTTTCATCAGTGCAATTACTGCTTCCCTCTTCACTATTTTCTCTTTCGCCCTGCTCAACGCCACGCCTCAGTAAAAATGCGTTTATACCGATTTCACGGGGATTTGCGAAGTCAAAAACGGGATGGTCGCCCACATGAATGACCTCCGCAGGCTCAACTCCAAGCATCTTGCATACTTTCGCATAGAACTCTTGCGACTTCTTCACCTGTCTGAAGTCTGAAGTTGCGGAGAAAATATGCGAGAAATATTTGATAATTGGCTTTATCTGGAAGAAAATGAAATCTTTTGCGGCATTTGAGCATATTATCAGTTTGTAATGAGGATTTAACGCCCTCAACACATCCTCAACCTCATCGTAAATCTTTATTTTCTCCTCAAATCTGCTGAACAACTCTTCTTTCGTGATTTTAAGGCGAAATCTCCTCAACCAATAACCTAAATCATACCATTCTATTCTGTTTTCGCCAACTTCATCGTATGCTGAAGTCACTATTTCGTATGCTCGCTCAAAACTTATCCCTTTTTCTTGAGCATAAGCGGAAGGAATGCCCTCAAGCCAAACAGCATTCACGAAATCTGGCGATACAAGCGTCCCATCAACATCAAAAGAGACGATTTTTACGGGCATCTCTCTCACCTTATTCGTGCCTATGTTTGCGTTTAGGTGATGCGAGAGGAGCGGGAGAAGAGAGAATGAGCGGTAAGCACCTCACAGCCGTCATTTTTCACGAGTAAAGTGTGTTCCGCCTGCGAGACGAGTCCATGACTTTCTTCTCTCAGAACTGGGAAAGCCCGCAGGATGCCTTCTCGCTCAAGTGTGCGTAGTGCGATTTCAGAAGGATGAGCGAGCCAGCGCTTCGCAAAAGGCAGACCTTTGAATTTCATAATTTCAGCGAGCAGACGCCTCGCAGCGGGAAGCCTCACGGGCTTCAACCTCACGAGTTTGTAAATTTCTGTGCGAGAGCCTTCAACGACCTTTCCTGCGCCGTCTGTTGCGAAAGGCTCTATCGCAATCACATCGCCTGCTCGCAAAATCTCACCTGAACGCTGCTTCACATTCGGGATTGAAGGAGGTGCATGCGGGTTGAACCTTGCGAGACCGTGACCTGTGAGATTCACGATGGGTTTGAAGCCTCGCTCTCTGATTGTCCGCTCAATTACCTCGCTTATTTCTGTTGTGCGAACGCCTGCCTTAACGACTGCGATTGCAGCGTTCAAAGCGTCCTCCGCAGCTCTCACAAGAGCCTCATGCCTCCCATCACTGCTCAAATCCACTGTGACTGCTGCGTCTGCGATGTAGCCGTCAATATGAACGCCGATGTCAAGTTTGACGATGTCTCCCTCCTTAAAAGTGGTTTTGTCCTCTGCGGAGGGCGTCGCATGCGAAGCCTCCTCGTTCACTGAAATATTGCAAGGGAACGCAGGCTCCGCACCTTTCTCCCTCGTTTTGTTTTCTACAAACGAAGCGACATCCAAGAGAGGAACGCCCACTTTCACCCGCTCCACCGCTTCTTCAAGCACCTCTGCGAGAATCTTACCTGCGAGGCGGTATTTCTCTAACACATCCGCTTTTCCTTCCTCCGCTTCCTCCGCCTTCCCTGTCTCCCTTTCTTCTGCTACCATCTTCACTACTTTCTCCGCTCTTCACATTTTGTTTTCCCCTTCCCGCCCACAGCTCTCTTCCTTTGCTTTAGCCCACATGCCACATGGACGCACTTTTGCCCCTCGCCCTGTAGCCTTCGCAGTAACTAAAACAACTCCCCCGCTCTTGCAATCATGCTTCCTTCTTATCACATCGCAAGAACAAACAGGGGAATTGCGAGAACACTCAATTAATTAGTGGTGATTCTCCCTCCTCATCACGCATCCTATTATACACATTCCGCAACTCTGAAAAAATATGAATAAGCCATTTACTCTCTTCTCTCCTCTCCAACTGCTCAATCGCATTTCTTAAAACCTCCTCATCCATGTATCCCATTTCATTCAATATCTCCTTTATATCATTCGCAGAATCACTCCCTGAAATATAAGAATGCAATAGCAGAATATGTCCTGCAATCACACGCTCACTTTCCTCACCTAATATTGAATATCACCAGCACAAACTCTTATTGCATCCTCTATTCTTCGCTTATTCGTGAAAAGATTTCCCGCACGCAGCATATCCTCCCTCGCTCTATCATGCTCGCCTAATATCGCATAAACAAGACCTCTGCTGATGTATGCTTCCGCAAGATCAGGATTCAGTTTTATCGCCTTATCGAAATCTTCTATCGCTTTGTCATACTCACCTAATCCCGCATAAGCAAGACCTCTGTTGTAGTATGCTTTCGCATCATCAGGATTCAGTTCTATCGCCTTATCGTAATCTTTTATCGCTCTCTCATGCTCGCCTAATTCCGCATAAGCGAGACCTCTGTTGTAGTATGCTTCCGCATAATCAGGATTCAGTTTTATCGCTTTATTGTAATCTTCTATTGCTTTATCATATTTCTGCTGTTCTGCATAAGCGAGACCTCTGTTGTAGTATGCTTCCGCATAATCAGGATTCAGTTTTATCGCCTTATCGTAATCTTTTATCGCTTCATTATATCTCTGCTGTTCTGCATAAGCGAGACCTCTGTTGTTGTATGCTTCCGCATATTCATTCAGTTCCAGAGAGATGCTATATGCCTTGATAGAATTCTCAAAATCCTTCTGTTCATATAAAGCATTTCCGAGATAGAAGAAATGTGCTGCGAGAGAGAGGCGAGCAATATCCTTTCCAGGAGCTTCAACATGTTCCGCTTTTTTGAAATAATTATAAGCGAAGAAAGCATATCAATATCAGGTGCACTTAGAACAGCATCCGCTATCAAGTAGAAGTTTATTTTTCCTTCATTAAAAGCCTTTTTTATCTCCTCTCTTATCACTGCCCTCACATCATCAGGTTTTAAAGCGTCTAAAGAGGCTTCAAGGAACTTATTAGCAAGTTCTCTATCTTCTATTCTGCCTTCTATTGCACTATTTATCGCTTCTCGCCAATACTGTGATAATGAATATAGCCATCCTGCACTCTGCAAATATTTTTCAAACGCCTCTTTCTGCTCTTCTGCCTCATTTCTTTGTGCAATTCTTTCATAAATAGCATCATAAAGGAATTTTGAGAAAATTTCGAGCTTTGAGATTGTGATTAAGAGCTTAATGAAAGTCATATCACCTTCATCGCCACGCAATAATTTTCTTATTGTGTCCATCAGAATGTTCTCAACGCCTTTTGGCAATCTCTCTATTTCTTCCATGCTGAGTGTTCCATTGCGATGTTCATGCATCAAATGTCGTATGTAGAAAGGAGCGTTGTTTGACCTCTCAATCAATAATTCCATCGCTTTATCCAGCACTTCGCTCATTCTTCCGCTCTCAATCATTCTACATGCTTCATCTGGAGGAATGCCCGCAATACTTACATTGAAATACTCTATGTATCTCGCAATAATCTTCCGCATATCATCCGCCTTAGGTTTTACTTCATAAGGTATCAGTTCAAACCCTTTATCATCAACGACTCTCTTAAGAATGTCTTTTTCAGGATTTCTCATCGTTATAATCATTTTTGCACGGTTTCTCTTTGCAAAATCAACAATTCTCTCGCATTTCTTCTTTAACGCTTCCTCCACATTACCATCCGCTTTCAAATGTCCGAGAGCATCAATTACAATGAACTTCCCATATTCATGCTCCACCTGTGATATAGATGATTCGTATTCGTATGAATTAAGGAATATAACTTCCTCCTCCCCCTTCTTGATAATACGCTCAACAAGAAGAAGCATGTATGTCGTCTTTCCCACACCTATATCGCCGTGTATTGCGAGAATCTGCCCCTCCGAAGGCTCTTTAAACTTGTAATAATTATATACGGTTGATTTGAACTCTTCCCATGTCTGAAATCCCTTCTTGTATGGTGTTTCTAAAAATCTATCGTCTTTAACTACATCTTTCAATTCATCTTCATTTCTCACACGCTTATACGCCTCTATTGTTCTTATTGGAGGTGGCTTTCTTCAAGCTCAGGAGGTTCAATAACATTAAAATCAAGTTCAAAATGCAAATTGTATCGCTCAAGAACATCTCTTACACTATTCAATTCCTCTTTAATTTTCTCTTTCACTTTATCTGCGACATTGTTTTCCTTATGGTCTTTGTATTTCAGGAGCATTTCTACATATATTCTGGTTCTGTCTCTCGTTCTGTTTATCTCAACTTTCTTCACTATTTCGTGTTTCCAGTATTCTTTGAGAGATTCCTGTGGGATTTGTGGCAGACGCCTGTAATCTTCTGGAGGTAATCTGTCCTCACGGCAGTCAAGGGCATCCGCAAGCCTGAGCAATGCTGCTAAAAGTCTTGTGCGAACATTCTCACCTGCGGTAGGAATCTCCTCAGGAACTTCATTTATATTCACCTTACTGCTGTGAGCATAGCAAATCCATTGAATAATTGTCGCTTCTGTTTCATCACTTAACCCTATTTCTCTCCAATGCTTGCTGATATATTCAGCACTTCGCTTGTGATGTTCTTTCCTGATTCTATTGCAAACTTCAGGATTATAGATATTCTCACCTTCCCGCATTAACATCCCGATGTCATGTAGCCAAGCGCCACATTTCAGCAAGAAATTCTCATATTCACTTAGATTCCACACCTTCGGTGAGTTTATCCAGTATTTTGATTACTGCCTCTGAATGCCCTGGACCGTGGTCAGTGTAATATCTGAAAAGACCTTGAGAGTGGATATATGATAGTTTTCGCATGCAATGCCCTTTATTTTTTCAAGTCTTTCTCCGAGATTATGATGAGACATGCATCTCACCATCCTCTGAGAGGGCTTTGCTTTTCATTGAAACCCCTTGCGACCTGATTCCATCGGGGGATTTAGCGAGCATACCAGACATCTCCACACCCGACGGAGGGAGGGGTTTGATTTATGATTGAAGAGTAAATATAAAATGCATTCTGACGCCGTGTGTGTCCTCGCTACTCTCACCCTTCCGCATTCCCTCACGGTTAAAACCGTAGCTTTTGTAATTCCCTCGCTTCTTCCTCCAAGTCTGAGCCGAAGACTGAAAGGCGACGCAAATACCAAACGCAAGGTGGCTTCTTCTCACGCATTCCCGCTTCCGCAAACAAAGCTCGCAGCGATGTCTCTCCTCTTTTCTGAATGCACCCAGAGGTCAAAGCTCTCGTAGCGTTTTGAAGAGATGAAAAGTGCGAAATGCGGTTTGTAGTTATGCATTTCAAAGGAGAGAACCTTAACGCCCGCTCTGTGGAAAGAAGCGGGATGCAGTAGCCTCATTTCCTCAGGAATAACGACAGGCTCGTAGCTCAATGCCTTAAAACCGCCAAGCTCACGAGCAATCACCTTGTATTCTCGCTCAACACCCTCGTGCAGAATCTTCGCAGCGTAGAAAGGAGCATCTCCTCTCGCAGAACCCCTGAAATTCACCGCCTCAAATGGAATTGTCTCCCTTGAAATGAGTCCTGTTCTCGTGAAAATGTGGTGCATCTCGTCTGGCGTCTCTCTCACACTCGCCTCTAACTCCATTTTTATCGTGTATGAGGGCTTCCGCTCCGTTCCGTAATTCTTCAATTCCAACACACGAAAATCCCTCCGCAAGACATCAACAGACATCTAAGCACATGCTCTCTCTTCACTCTTTTCCTTTTCCCGCCTCTCCTCGCCTTTCCCCCTCTTAACGCAGTCTGAAAGGTTTGAACGGGATGCCACCGCCCTCGTAAAATTTTGTGAACCACTCGTAGAAGTGAAGCCTTACGGTGTGTATGCCCGCCATTATCGCCTCCAATCCGATTACGAGAGCAGTCCCGAAAAGGAATACAATGCTCGCAGGCAATATTCCAAACGCACCCATGTTTCAAACACATGAAAGTCAGCAGAATGAAAACCTCAATAAGAGCAGCATGACACAAGGCGAGTGCGAGAATCCTGCCGTAAGAGACGATGTTCGCAAGGAATCTGAAGAAATTCTCAAGCAGTGCGTCAATCACACCGTCAATTAAAATGAGCATGTAGTCCATCGCAGACCTCTTCGCACCCTGCAGTCGCCGAGCCACCTTCATGCTTTCCTGACCCCGTCGCCTCCGCAGCCGTCTCCACTGCTCCAGCTGTCGCCTCACCGTGCCTCAACTCGCTCACAATTCGCAAGATGAAAAGCAGTAGAACGGGAAGCAAAATGAAAATGAATGCCTGCTGCATGTCAAATGTGAAGAAGAAATTGAAGAGTGCGAGTAAGAAGTAAAGGGCGCCAAACATGCACCAAATCTTCACAAAACTTGCCACTCCTTCCAGCTTTTCTCCCTCAGAAAGCTTGTTTATTCCGTTTAATGTGAGACCTAATGCTCATGTGTATTGCCCCTATCAGCATCGTAATGACGAAAAACTTCTCTATATTCTCCTTTTCTAAAGGGTCGAAGAAGAATAGAGGTTGCTCGTGCAGGAAAATGCACGAGGCTCTCCAACGGGCCTGTGATTCCCACGCCAAGCGATTCTTCCACAAGCTTCGCCAGCATGCATCGCTGAATCCGAAGAATTCGCCGAAAATTGCACCAAAGATCATGGAAGATGCACCGCAAAATGATATTATAGAACCCATTTCCCTCATTGATTTTATCTTTATCCTCAATATTAATCCCAAAAGAAGCAAAACAAGACCATGACCAATATCTGGGAACATCAAACCGAAGAGAAGTGGGAAAATTACGGCGGTAATGAGCGTTGGGTCTATGTCCTTATATGAAGGATGCCCGAACAATTCTATAACTTTCTCAAAAGGCTTGAAAATGCTCGGATTTTTGAGCAGAGAAGGCACTCGCCTGTCGTCCCTGCGGGGCTTCAGCACCTCAACAACGCATAAATCCTGAAGTTCCTCTTTTAATGCGGAAATCACTCGCTCTACTTCCGCTGCTGGCGTCCAGCCGTGAAGCACACGAACTCGCTCGCTCCTCCCGAAGAGCATCTTCGCCCTCGCCTTCGCATGCTCCACTCTCAAGAATTCTCGCATCGCAGTCAGCGCTTGTATGTGCTTCTCTCGCATTTCCGACAACGCTTGCACTTTCTCCGCTTTCGCTCGCTTCAACGCAGAGATTTCTTCAGAAACGGCTGAAATCGCATCAGAAGCACTCGCCGGCAAAGAAGACGGGGGATGCCAAAACTCAAATTCGTAGCGCCTCAAAATCCGCTCTGCTTCCTCCTTTTCGCCGTGCAACGCAACAACAACCGCAAAGTCCTTCCCTTTCCATGCCTCCGCTCCCTCTTCCCTCGCCTTTTCCCTCGCCTTTTCCTTTTTGACCTCCTCCGCCTCGCTGCGAACTGCGGTCGCTGCGAAGAAATGACGCTCTCCGAAGCGCTCCTGCAGAGCCTGCTTCAAGCCTTCAGTCGCACTGCGAGGCACGGTGCCTGCGAAAACGCAAATGAATGCCCCTTCACCGACAAAATCGGGGTCAACGCCGAATTCCTGCAAGTGCTTCAGCACGAGGAGGTTCTCTCTCGCTTGCGAAAGCGCCTCTTCCAAACGCTCTTTCTCCGCAGCGAGCCTCTTCGCCTCCTCTTCCAGTTCCGTAAGGCGACGCTCAACCGCCTCTAAAGTCCAAACACTCTCAAACGCCGACGCCGCAGAAACCGCAGACCCCGCAGAAGCAGCAGTCGTGGTGGAAGAAGCAGTAGTAGCGGTAGTTTCAAGCAAGTTGAGCAAATCTTCAATTCTCGTAAGGAGTTCTGCGGTCTTTGTAAGCGTTTCCTCCGCAGGTGCAGGTTGAATAATGCCCTCAAATTCATCAAGAAACTCACGAATATCCGTTAAATGAACATTCCCGAGAGCATCTAACCTCTTAATCACCCGCTCAACATCCTCCTCAAGCACAACAATTCGCAAACCCCGCATCTCAACGGGCTTCAGCATTTCCCCCTCACGCTACTCACGCATTTTCCTTCTAACGCTCCCAACGCTCTCCTCGCCGAGCTCGCCGAGCTCGCCAAGTGAGCCTCATCCGTCTGCGAAAGGAAGCAGTGAATTTAATTTAAAATTTTCCATTTTTCAAGCAAGAGACGCAAGCATCGCTGTGGCAGCGGGGAGGCGGAAGAAATGGAAGTGGAGGAATTGCTCTCAATTGCTTCAGAAGTGAGGGCAGCGGTGCGGAAATTCGTCGCAGAGAGCGAGGATGAAGCGAAATACGGCGAAATCATCGGCAGACGGGAGAAAGATGTCACGAGACGCATAGACATTTTTGCGGAGCGAGCTTTGGAGCATGCCTTGGAAAAGCGAGGCATCTGCGCACATATTTTCTCCGAAGAGCTCGGCGACCGCATATTTCCCGAAGGACGCAAACCCGAATGCACGCTCATTTTTGACCCCATCGACGGCTCTTCAAACGCAGCCGCAGGCATCCCATTTTACTGCTCTTCCCTCGCATATTCGCCTGAAATCAGCGGAGTTAAATTTGAAGACATAAAAGCAGGCGTAGTTGTCCCAATTTTTGGCGGAACTTACCATGCTGTTGAAGGCAGTGGAGCTTATGTTGACGGTAAAAAGTTGCCTCTTAAATTCAAAGGTAAAGACAAATTGATGATAAGCATATATACTTATGGCAAGCACTCCATTCCTAAGTCTCTATTTGATGCTATTTGCGAATTTCAACGCTCTTCAGGTGCGCTTGTCCGTGTGTTCGGTAGCGTGGCAGTTGAGCTCTGCTTCGTCGCTTCTGGCGTCTTGGACGCAGTTTTGGATGTCAGAGGCTCGCTGAACGGCTACGACATCGCTGCTTCGCTGCTCATTCTGAAAGAGGCGGGCGGCGTCGCAACAGACCTCGCAGGTCGTGAGATAGAGGGTGAAGTGGCAAAAACGAATTCAATACCGATTGTCGCTGCTCGCAACGAGGAATTGCTCAAAAAATTACTCACATTCTTGCGAGGTGCGAGGTGCGATGCGGATTGCAGTGCTTGACCGAAGTAGATGTCAGCCGAAGAAGTGCCAGCAGGAATGTATTAAGTTCTGCCCGCTTGTGCGAACGGGCGTTGAAGCCATCGTTATCGCATCAGACGGAAAACCAATTATTTCGGAAGAGCTCTGCGAGGGCTGCGGTATTTGCATTAAGCGCTGTCCTTTCAAGGCGATTTCCATAATTGGACTGCCTGAAGAGCTTAAAGGGCGGGAAACTCACAGATACGGTCCGAACGGCTTCGTCCTTTACGGTCTTCCCTCTTCCTAAGCCGGGAAGAATCACGGGCATTCTCGGCGCAAACGGCACGGGAAAAAGCACCGCTGTGAAAATCCTCGCAGGCATCCTCATTCCTAACCTCGGAAGGACGGAAGAGACGAACGCAGCAGCAAAAAATGAAAGAGCGGGGAATGAGAGCGTGGAGAGGGAGCGTTGGATGGATGTTGCGAGGCATTTCGCAGGCACAGAACTTCAAAATTACTTTGAGCGTCTTGCTCGCTGCGCTGTTAAAACCGCATTCAAGCCGCAATATGTGGATGCCATCCCGAAAATTTACAGTGGAGAGGTGAAGGAACTGCTTGAGCGAGTTGACGAGCGAGGCATCGCCCTTGAAATCGCAAGAAAACTTGAGCTTGAGGATGTTTTACGCAGAGAAATTTCAGCGTTGAGCGGTGGCGAGCTTCAGCGTGTTGCTGTCGCCGCATGCCTCTCAAGGGACGCAGATTTCTACTTTTTGGACGAAATCACGCCTTATTTAGACATCTACCAGCGGGTTAAGGTCGCAAAAGTCATCAGAGAAAGCGTAGCAGAAGCGGAGAAGGAAGAGAATGCGGGCAGAGCAGTCCTTGTTGTTGAGCATGACCTCGCAATTTTAGATATGCTTGCCGACACTATTCATATTTTCTACGGCGAACCCGCCCGTTATGGCGTAGTTACGATGCCAAAAGGCACAAACAGGGGCATAAATGAGTATTTAAGTGGTTATTTGCGTGCTGAAAATGTGAGAATTCGTGATAAGCCGATTGAGTTTGTTGCACATCCGCCGAAAGCTATTGTGCGGAAGGAGGAGGAAGTTATTGCGGAATTCACTGATTTTCGCAAGGAATGGGACGGCTTCTGCCTGATTTCAGCCGAAGGTCGCATATACAAGAACGAAATATTGGGCATCGTCGGCAGGAATGCAACAGGTAAAAGCACATTTCTGAAGGTTATTGCGGGTAAAACCCCTCCTTCTGCGGGAAAAATTTCGCTCTCAGCGAAAATTTCTTTGAAGGAGCAGTATTTGAAGCGTTTTGACATGCCGGTGAGAGAAATTTTGGAGAGGCTTGAAGTGGGCGATTTTGAGCGAGTGGAGGTGCTTGAGCCTTTGGGCGTGAGCGAGTTTGCGGAGAAGAATGTGCTGGATTTGAGCGGTGGCGAGTTGCAGATGCTTGCAGTTGCAGTGAGCCTCTGCCAGCCAGCGGAGATTTACGCACTTGACGAGCCTTCCGCACACTTGGATGTTGAGCAGAAGGTCAGGCTCGTGAAAGTGCTTCGTCGCTTTGCAGAGAAGAAGGGCGTTGCGATGCTCATCGTTGACCACGACATTTATTTGATTGATTTATTAAGCGACAGGCTCATGGTATTCGGCGGCATTCCATCTGTGAGGGGCGAAATTCGTGGAATTTTCAACATGCGTGAGGGAATGAACATATTTTTGAAGGATTTAGGCATCACTTTCAGAAGAGATGAGAAGACGAAGCGACCGAGAGTGAATAAAATAGGCTCTGCAAAGGACAGAGAGCAGAAAGAAAGGGGTGAATATTATTATTCGTAGTGAAAATAAGGGGAAGGCGGAAATTGTGGAGATGGTGAGAAGGTGAAAACGCTTAGAGAGACAAGGAGTCTGTGTCCAGTATGCTTGAGAGTGCTTCCTGCGAGGATTTTTGAGGAAGAAGGCGCAATATTCATGGAGAAGGAATGCCCAAAGCATGGATATTTCAGGGATTTATGCTGGTCAGATGCGGAATTATACAAGAGATTTGAGGAGTTGGATGTAGCGGTTGGGAAATTGAAGGGTAAAGATGGTGAATTTGCACCTAATTGCCCTTTCGGATGCGGTCTATGCTCCTTTCATGCCTCTCCGACGGTCTTGGGCGTTGTAGAAGTGACGAGCAGGTGCAATTTACGCTGTCCTGTGTGCTTTGCTGATGCAGGCGTGGGCAGCGGGAGAGCAGACAGAGTGGGTTCGCAGAGAGAGCGAGCGAAGGTGGAGCCAGAGAGGACGGAGATAGAGGCAGCGATTGACGCACTCGCATCTTCAGGAGCGGTGGCGGTGCAGTTCAGCGGAGGGGAGCCGACGCTTCGTGAGGACTTGCCAGAGCTGATTTCTTATGCGAGGAAGCGAGTTCCGCATGTGCAGGTCGACACGAACGGTCTGAAAATGGCGGAGAGCGAGGATTTCTGCCGTGAGATGGAATCAGCGGGCTTAAGCGTCGTCTATTTGCAGTTTGACGGCGTCACAGAGGAGCCTTACCGCATTTTGCGAGGCAGGGAACTTCTGAATGTGAAGAAGAAAGCGATTGAAAACCATCGTCATGCGGGTCCGAATCCAGCGATTGTCCTCGTTCCGACCGTTGTGCGAGGCGTTAACGACAATCAAATCGGCAAAATCATTGAATTTGCAGTCCAAAACAGCGACATCGTCAGAGGCGTTAATTTTCAGCCACTCTCGCTCTGCGGCAGGACGCCTTTCTTGAAGAATGCGGAGGAAAGAGTAACTGTCTCTGATGTCGTCGCTGCTGCGGTCTCTCAGACAAAATTCTTGCGAAAGGAGGATTTCTTCCCGCCTTCGGTGATGAGCGTTTTTCTTGACGCTCTCGGCTCTTTCGTCGGATGCCACCACGCATGCGGCGCTTTCACTTACCTACTCTGCGAAGGAGAGAAGGGAAGAGAGAATGGAAAAGATGCACATGACATTAATGCAGAACCGCTCACAAAATTCATAAATATGAATACACTCGCAGAAGCTTTCAAGGCGAAAGGGAAAATTACGCTCGCAACTGCGCTCCGAAGTATCCGCTCAAAGTTGATTAAGGAAATATTTATGGATGCTTTTCGCAGTAGAAGCTATTGGAAGTTGAGCGAACTGCACAGAAGACTTGTTTTTGTGGGTGCTATGCATTTCATGGATGCCTTCAATTTTGACTTGGAGCGGGCGAGGAGATGCTGCATTCATTACGGATTGCCAGATGGCAGGGTCGTGCCTTTCTGTTCTTTCAACACCGCACACAGACAGAGAGCGAGAGGGCGAGAGAGTGCGTGAGAAGGCATAAGAGAGGACGGGAAGAGGCGTGAAAAGAGAAGCGAAACGCATTTTTACATTTTGCCGCTCATTCTTCTGAATGGGCAAGGTTTATTTGGTGGGGGCGGGACCTGGCGACCCTGAGTTACTGAGTTTGAAGGCGTTCAGGCTTTTGAAGGAGGCGGATGTGATTCTCGTTGACGAGCTTGTTCTCGGCGTTAGGGACATGATTCCTCCCGGAAAGAGGGTAATTGATGTCGGGAAGAGCGGAAAAGAGGGTGGAAAAAGGACATCGCAGGCAGAAATAAATCGTTTAATGGTGGAACTTGCGAGAAAGTATGAGTGTGTCGTGCGTTTAAAGGGAGGAGACCCCTTCATTTTCGGCAGAGGCGGTGAGGAGGCGGAGTTTTTGCGAGAGCATGGCGTTGAATTTGAAGTAGTGCCTGGCATCAGTGCTGCTACCGCCGTTCCCGCATTCTTCGGCATCCCGCTCACGCATCGTGAATACGCATCATCGCTGACAATCCTCACGGGTCACGGAAAAGAAGAGGGGGGGGCGGGTGAAGAGCGTGAGAGCGTGAATTGGTCTGCGGTCGCAAAATTGCGAGGGACAATCGTCATTCTAATGGGCGTCGGGACGCTTGAGCGGAATGTTCGCCGACTTTTAGAAGCAGGCATGCCTGCGGAGACGCCTGTTGCGATTCTTGAAAAGGGATTCACGCCTGAAGCGAGAGCGATTGTTGGCACACTCGGCGATATTGTTGAGAAAGCACGCAAAAATTCAGTAGAACCGCCTGCGGTCGTCGTCATCGGCGATGTCGTCAGACTGCGTGAAAAACTACTTTAGATGCCTCCTGCCTTGTGGGTGTGTGGCGAGAGCGTGTGAGAGCGTAAGGAGGAACAAGAAGCTGAGGGGGTTTAGTTGGAGGTTCTAAGACTTGTGGATGCATAACCTTACGAGCCTGCGAGTATTCTTCTTGCCTCTTCTTCTCCTTCTCTGGGTCCTCGCAAGATTAAAGTGTCACCTGCCCTCAACACTGTTTTCTCGTCTGGGTTGTATATCCAATTTCCCTCTGCGGTGCGGATTGCAAGCACGAACATACCCGTTTTTGTCTCCAAACTTACTTCCTCAAGCGTCTTTCCGAAGACTGCTTCGTTCAACACGGTGACTTTCAAAACGACCTCATCTGACTCTTGCAGCGATGCAGTGAATACGGGATGCATGCGAATCTCACGCAATACCGTGTCCGCAATCTCGTAAGCGGCATCCGCAACGATTTCAGATGAGAATGCAACATGCAATATCGCACGCAACTCGCTGAATCTTCTCTTATCTCGGACACTCGCAGCCGCTTCCAGCACAAGCATCTCTAAATCGTCTTTCATGGCGTCCATTCTTTCTTCCAGCGCTGCGACCTCCTCCGCAATCTCCTTGCTTTGAAATCTCACGGATGAGTATGCGAGACCGACCATGAGTTCTGAAATATTTTTCATTTCCGCAATCTTATCCGTGATTTCCTCAAATATCTGACGCCTGCTCCTCCTCTCTGCGAGGAATTCTTTGCAAGAGGCGAGTTTGTAAAATGCTGGAATGCTCTCTGTGGGTCCTGATGCAATTAAAATGTCATTCGCCTCCAATCTCTCATCCTTGCGAGGTGAGTATATCCATCTCTGACCCCGCTTAATCGCAAGAACTCGCATTCCTGTTGCGGTCTCAAGCTTCAACTCGCCGAGTGTCTTACCGCAGAGTGCTGAATTCGGGGCAACTCGCACATTCACAACGCCCTCTTCCAAGTCCTCAAGGTCAAAATAGCAAGTGAGGTCAACTGAAACAGCGGTTTTCGCAATGTCGCCAGCCGCATTTGATATTTTCTCAGCGGCAGAAGCAATCTGCATGATTCCCGCAAGCTCAATCGCATCCTGAACGCTCCTCGCTCCGAGCATCGCAGCAACCCTTAAATTGTAAAGCAGGGCGTCCATTCGCTCCTCAAGACGCAATACTTCAGCAACGACCTCACTGTTCCGGCATAGAACTGCGGAATATGCAAGGTCAAGCATCTCTTCAGAGATGTCCTTCATCTCAGCAAGCACATTCTTCACATTCAAGTCCCTCTCATCCGCCTCAGAACTCATCCAAATCCTCACCACCTTTGACCTCGCCTCCCGCAGAGAAGAGCAAACACACTCTTATTTCAACTCAAAATCCGCACCTAACGCTGCGAGATGCTCAAAGAATTCGGGGTAAGAGACGCTGACGCTTTCAACGCCGCTGACTTCCCCTCCTGTGCGAAGAGCGGCTACGCAGAGTGCCATCGCAAGCCTGTGGTCGCCGTGAGCATCCAATTTCACAGCAGATTTCACCGCCTTCGCTCCAGAAGAGGAGATAAGCAAGCCATCCTCCCGCTCTTCAACAGAGACGCCAAGCTTACGCAGTTCAGTCGCAAGTGTGCTGATTCTGTCTGTCTCCTTGTGTCTCAAGTGACCGACGCCTTTTATTTCTGTTCTGCCTTCTGCGAATGCTCCCAAGACTGCGACAGTCGGCGCCAAGTCAGGGTTCTCTCGCAAATCCACACTTATTCCTTCAAGTTTCCCGCTGTCTCGCACATGCACGACGCCTGCCTCTTTGTTCCAACTGACTTCTGCGCCCATCTCCCGCAAAATCTCTAAAATTTTAACATCGCCCTGCTCACTCGGCTCAAGATTGCGAACTGCGACGGAAGAGCCTGTGAGGACAGCAGCAGCAAGGATGTAGGAAGCAGATGAGAAGTCACCAGGCACTTTAAAATGCTTCAGATTGTATGCCTGACCGCCAGAAATTTCAAAAATGAAGTCATTCGCTTCACAAATGAACGGAATTTCAGCGGAAGCAGCACGCAAAACTTCAAGCGTCATTCGCATGTAAGGCACCGAAACCGCATTTCTCACGGCAATTCTGCTGTCATTCTCGCAGCGAGGACACGCAATTAAAAGAGCAGAAGCGAACTGCGAGCTGACAGAGCCGTCAATTTCAGTCTCACCGCCTCTCAAGCGACCTCGCACAACTAAAGGAGCGGTGCCGTCGCCTTTTGTTGAGAACGCTTCCGCACCCAAATCGTTCAACGCCTTCAAAAGAGGCTTGTTCGTCCTCCTTCGGAGCGAAGCATCCCCCGTTAGAACAGCAGCACCTTCACAAAGCGAGCATATTGCGGTGAAAAATCGCAGCGTCGTCCCTGAATTCGCAGCATAAATCACATCATCAGGCGTTCTTAAGCGCTCAACGCCCTCAACTCGCATCCTACGAGCATCATATTCCACTTCAGCGCCGATTGCCTTCGCTGCTCTTATCGTCGCCTTCGTATCTTCGCAAATTAATGGTCTTTCTATTTCACATGAGCATGCGCTCAACGACGCAACCGCAATCGCACGGTGCGTGTAGCTCTTTGACGGCGGAGCCTCAACCTCTCCCCTCAACTCTGAGCGATGCAATATCGCTTTCATTCCCGCTTCTCTTCGCCTCTCCTATTGGTCAATTTCCTTTAAATTATTTTTGAAGCGGTGCTGTTCAGCGAACGACTTTAAGCACACGGTAGCCGTCGGGAGCGAAGAGAATGCCCGCAGCACACATCTTCTCAATTAATTCTTCAGCCTTCTCACGGGGGATGCCACGCTGCTCTGCAACATTCAGCACCTCCTCACGAGGCACATTCTCGCCATATTCTTGGGAAAGTTCTTTTATTATGTCTGTAAGGATGGTCATTTTGTCTCTTTTCGCCTTTGAAATGCCCACAGATACGACATCTACATCCATCCTGCCAGTTTCAGGGTCTACAAAAACACGCCTTAAGCAGTAAGAAACGAGATTTATCACATGTTCCGCATCCTCTTCCGTCACAACTTCTCTTAGCGAGGCACGAGCACGAGCCTCCCCCAAGCGAATTAAAGCCTCAAGCTGCCTCGCAGTCACGGGAACGGGCGCATTCTCGTCATCGTAGCTCTGACGCCTCAATCCGATGTAGAATTCAAGGAAGCGACGCCTCGCAGCATCTGAAAGCACCGGAAACACATTCTTGCGAGCATACGCCACATACTTACGCAGTAATTCCGCAGGAATCGCAGACTCCATCTTACGCATCACTTCACTCCTACTCGCAAGCAACGCCTCACTCTTGCCTTCTTCCTCCTTCCGCCCTCGCTCTTCTTCCCGCTCTACCTCTTGCTTTGCTTCAGCTTTTTCCAGCTCTTCTTCCTCTCTACGCTCGCCTCCCTCGCTTTCTTTTTCATGCC
Source organism: Candidatus Methanophagales archaeon (assembly GCA_024699715.1). GTDB lineage: Archaea > Halobacteriota > Syntropharchaeia > Alkanophagales > Methanospirareceae > Methanospirare > Methanospirare jalkutatii. The sequence goes on along the minus strand of JANPRD010000002.1, from coordinate 283,803 downwards.
CGCTCGCACTTTCTCCGCTTGAGTGGATGCACGACGAGCCTTTCATGCGATTTCTCGTCAGAATTTCGCCGAAAATGTGAGCGTCAAGGATATGTTCAGCGGTTTTTCTGTCTGTTTCCTCGTCAGGCTCGTCCATCATCGTGAAAATCAAATCAAATCGTGATAAAAGCGTTGGCGGCAGGTTTATCTGCTCCGAAATAGGCGTGTATTTGTCAAACCTTCCGAGCTTTGGATTTGCAGCTGCGAGCAGCGCACATCTCGCATTCAACCTTGCGGTGATGCCTGCTTTCGCTATGCTGACCGTCTGCTGTTCCATTACTTCATGCAGCGCATCCCTGTCTTTCTTCTCCATTTTGTCAATCTCGTCAACGGCTGCGATGCCCTTGTCCGCTAAGACTAAAGCGCCTGCCTCAAGCGTCCAGCGACCTTCGCCGAACTCATCACGAACAGCAACGGCAGTAAGTCCTGCGCCTGTTGAACTTTTTCCCCCCGTGTAAATGCCACGAGGCGCAAGCTCAACGATGTGAGAGAGCATCTGCGACTTCGCAACGCCAGGGTCGCCAACTAAAAGAATGTGAATGTCCCCTCTTATTCTCGTCCCGTCTGGAAGCTCTTTCGGCACGCCTCCGAAGAGCTGAAGAAGCAACGCCTCCTTTATCTCGTCGTATCCGTATATGAATGGCGCTATACTTTCACGCAACTTCTCGTAAATGTCGGGCTGTGATGCCAATTCCTTTATTGAACGCTCATCTTCATCAGAAATCTCAATCTCTTCAAACTCCCCTTCCTTCCTCTCTATCCACACACCCTCCAAATAGACATCAAAAAACGGCGTCGCACCCATGTGTGTTCGCCTTTGAAACGATTTAAGAATGCCTATGACCTCTACTCTGTCGCCGGGAGACACTATTCCTGCCAAATCATCCTCCAAATTCACATCTATTATCTGCGGAAGCTCACCGCCTCGCAACTCCTCTGGTGCCTCTTGAACTCTTATCTTTTGAGCATTCACGAATATGCTCTCCGCAGTGAGCAGTTTGAAACGCTTCGCCTTACGACCGCAACTCTCACACAATTCAGGCTCTTTAAACCTGTTCGGCGCATCTCCACTCTCAGATTGCGAAATTTCAAAAACATTGTGGCAGAGCGGGCATTCAAACCTCGCAACTACAACTTTTGGGCGAACTTCCGTCGCTTTCAGCACTAAACCTTCAACACAAATTAACCTTCCGATGTCTTCGCTCCTTATTTCACGAATCTTCTTTCGCACAGGAATACCATAAATGCGCACATGTGCATCCTCAAGCGTCTCGTCTATTCTCCTTAGTGCATCCTTCGCACATTCAAGTGCAATTTCAGGATGCTCAAGAATCATGTCCGCAAGACTTCCGTCAAACTTCAGCACATCCGAAAATTTCACACGCAGCGACTTCACATCTGAAAGCGAAAGCGCAACTACTTCATCCCAGTAATACTTCCTTAAAAATTCCTCCCATCGCTCAGTCAGCTCCTCACTCATTTCCCCCCTCGCTCACCCCGCACCTCATCACACAAACGAGATTCCTTCTAACTTTTTAAGCGGAATGAATTAAAGGTAGCGGGTAACGAAAAGCGTGAAGGGATAGCGTAGAGCGTGTGAGAGGAGCAGGATATGAAGGATGTGGAGGAATGGAGCGAAGAAATCGTTTAGCGGTTGTATTTGACGGTGCGGGAGTTATTTATGAGCCTGTTCGCATCGTTAAGGATATTGAACGAGGAGAGGTGAGGCAGAGCAAGCTTTCAGGCATACACCTCGCAGACAAGGTCGGCGGTGCATTTGTCATGCTTCGTGCAGAAATTCGTGAATTGATGCGAGGAGAAGAATGTCTTGAACCGCTCTCGGATTTCTTAAAGAAGAAGAGGGTTCCGATTGTTGTCGTTTACAAGAGCAGGCATTTCAGCGATGAAGAAGTGGAGCGAGTAGTCCTCTCTGATAAGCGAGTGAAGTTGGGCGATGTGCATGAAACAATATCAATTCTGCTGAATTGTGATATTCTTCCCGTCATCGGCACGGGTCTCGTCGTGAGCGTTGTATCTCATCCTTCCCCTCCCTTGTCCTTGTCTTCGTCTGCGTCCTCTTCTTCGTCTGCTGCGTCTACGCCGGCGTTGAAAGAGGGAGAGGGCATAAAATATGTGATTTCAGGCGGATTGAACCTGTTTCAGGGTGCTGTTCGGTTGCTTGAAGAGCTTCGTCGCAGGGATGTGGCAGTCTTCATCGCCTCTGGTGACAGGATAGAAGGGGAGGAAGTAGCTCCTTTCTTCAGAGGAGTTCCGCCTGAGAATATTTTTGGCATGCTGAAGCCTGGGGATAAATGCAGGCTTGTGAAGAGATTGAGGCAGAGATACGAGAAAGTGATAATGGTAGGCGACGACAAGAATGACTATTATGCGATGTGTGCGGCGGATATAGCGGTGCTTTCGCTTCAAATAGAGGCGGAACGCCCCAAAGAGTTATTTGATGTTGCGGATTTTGTCGTGAGGGATGTGCAGGAGGTTGAGGGAATCGTGAATAATGCTCTCTCTTCTTCAGATGGCGTTCCGAAGAAGGACAGCGGAAGGAAAGGAGAAAGAAGGGGAGGCTTCGCATTACGAGATGGAATTGAGAAGTGTGGTAGTGGTGGTGAAAGCGATGATAGACGAGGGGAGAGGGAGCGAGAAGAGCAGTTATGAAGCGGATTTGAAGAGGATTGCGGAATCTGTCAGGAAATACGAGGGCGTTCAGCGTAAGCGAGCGATAAGCGATTTAATGCGGTTGTTCGGAGGCATAGACGCCGTCGGCGGTAGGACTGTTGCGGGATTCGGTGAGGACGCTGCGGTCATTGATGTCGGCAGCGAAGAGTATGTGCTCGTAGCAATAGATGGCATCTGGGGTCGCCTGCTTGAAGCAGACCCTTGGTGGGCGGGATATTGCGCAGTCCTCGTGAATGTGAATGACATCGCTGCGATGGGCGGAAAGCCTCTTGCGATGGTGAATGTGATTGCCTCTGCAAAGGAAGAAGTCAGGGAAAGGATTGCGGAAGGCTTACACGCAGGCGTCATGAAGTTCGGCGTCCCCATGGTAGGCGGGCATGTCCATCCTGACACGCATTACGACGCTGTTGATGTCGCAATCGTCGGGACTGTGCGTAAAAATTGCGTTATTTTCTCAAACGGTGCGAGACCAGGCGATAAGGTGATTGTTGCAATAGACACAGATGGGAAAACCCGCTCAAAATTCCGCATGGGTTGGGATTCTACAACGGAAAAAACGCATTCAGAAATAAAGAAACGCCTCTCCACCATGGTTGAAATCGGCGAAAGACATCTCGCAACCGCAGGAAAAGACATCTCAAATCCCGGTGTCATCGGAACTCTTGCGATGCTCCTCGAAACTTCAGGCGTCGGCGCAACTGTTGAGATTCCTAAAATACCGAAGCCGCCTGAAAATGAAATGACGATGGAGCGATGGCTGAAAATTTATCCCGGAATGGGCTTCATTTTGACTGTTAAAGATGTGGAAGATGGCAAGGAATGCATAAATATATTTGAAGATGCTGGTATTGATGCGAATATTGTTGGAGAAATTGACGCTACGAGGAAACTTAAAATAACTAAAGGTGGGAATTCCACCGTTGTCTTTGACTTTGAGCGTGAGTTTCTCACGGGCATTAAGAAATGAACACACGAACAAACACACAAGCAAACGCAGTAGGAAGTGGCAGACCCGCAACCGCTGACACGACACTTACGCTGAAAGAGGCTGCGAAAGAGGCGAAGGGAATGGAAATCTATGAGAAGGCTCTGCGAGGCGAAATCGGAAAGGAGGACGCTCTTTTCCTTGCGAGGCACCCGCACATCCTTTTCAAAATTGCAGATGCTCTTCGTGAGCAAGAGAAAGGTGAAATCGTTACTTATGTCGTGAACAGGAACATAAATTTCACGAATATATGCGTTGGAGAATGCAAATTCTGCGCTTTCAGGCGTAGAAAGCACTCAAATGATGCATATTTACTGCGAATTGAAGAGATTTTGAGCAAAGTTCAGGAGGCTGTTTCGCTTGAAGCGACGGAAATATGCATTCAAGGAGGTCTTCATCCCGACTTAAAGATAGATTTCTACTGTGAAATGCTTGAACGGATAAAGTCCGAATTTGATGTGCATATTCACGCATTCTCGCCGATGGAAATTTTCCATATTGCACGCAACTCTGGCATGAGTTGTGAGGAAGTTTTGAGGGAATTGAGGGCATCAGGTCTGGATTCAATGCCCGGAACAGCAGCAGAAATACTGAATGACGATATAAGAAGGGTAATATGCCCGAAGAAGTTGCGAACAAAAGAGTGGGAAAGCATCATAAAGACGGCTCATCGCTTGAAAATACCCACTACCGCAACAATAATGTATGGTCATATTGAAAGTATTGAGGATAGGATAGAACATATGTTCAAAATAAGGGAAATACAGAAAGAGACAGGTGGATTTACGGAATTTGTCCCTCTTAAATTCATGAGAGGGAACAATGAACTCGGTAAAATTGTGAAAAGGGAAGTGAATCTGTTTGAAGATGCGGTTGTTCATGCTCTCGCAAGGGTGATTTTGCATCCTTATTGCAAGAATATACAGGCATCATGGGTGAAATTGACGCCCTTCGGTGCGCAGCAGATGCTTTTCTTCGGTGCAAATGATTTGGGAGGAACACTAATGGAGGAGAACATTTCAAGGCTCGCAGGCGCTTCTTCAGGCGAATACATGCCGCCTGATGCGCTTGAAAGGCTGATTGAAGACGCAGGTAGAAAACCTCGCAGGCGAGACACGCTTTACAATCTGCTCTGATCTTCCCGCTTCCTTTTTAGCTGAAAGAAATGAGAAAACGAAAGCCTTTTTATATATTTCAAAAATTTTTGAAATTATGTGTCTCGGTGTCTGTGTGAAAGGCGTGAGCGGCGTGGGAGCGTGAGGGGTGAGCGGAGCGGAGTAAGAGGTGTGAGAGGGAGGTGAGCGAATGCCAATCAATTTTTTGACAGCTGCGGTTGTTCTGCTCTTGGCGGGACTCGGCGTGGGCTTCGCAAGCGGTCTTCTCGGCGTCGGCGGCTGCTTCATCATGATTCCTGTTCAGGTATGGGTATATACGGCGATGGGAATGGACTTGAACACGGCGGTCAAGGTTGCTTTCGGCACGAATCTCGCTGTTGTTCTTCCTACTGCTATGAGTGGTGCTTACAGACACTCAAAGAAAGGTGCGGTAATGTGGAAAGCGGCGGTAGTTCTCGGCATAACAGGTGCAATAGGCGCGGTAATAGGCTCAACAATCGCATCAATAACGCCCGGAAAGTATTTAAGCATCGCCTTCGGCTGCGCAATCATTCTGGGTGCGGTCAGAATGCTCACTGCGAAGCCACCTGAAGAGACAGGGAAGAAGCCCGTTGAGAATCCGCTTGTTTGGGCGGCGTGGGGCTTCCCGCTCGGCATCGTCACAGGCATCATCGGCATCGGCGGCGGTGTCCTCATGGTTCCTGTGATGGTCGTTGCTCTTTCATTCGGAATACATCTCGCAGTCGGCACTTCCACCGCTTTGATGATTTTCACATCAATTGGCGGACTGCTCGGCTACATCTATAACGGGTTGAGAGCTGGAATGCCCTCCGTATCGGAAATAGGACATCTAATTGGCTACTGGAATCTTGAATCTTGGCTACTTCTCGCTTCAACAAGCGTATTAATGGCTCAAGTAGGCGCCAAAACTGCACATAAATTGCCAGCAAAGCAGCTCAGGTATGTGTTCATTATAGTGATGCTCTACATGGGCTGGAAAATGATTGAGGCGGGTCTTGGAATAAAACTGCCGATATGAACGCAGGGAAAGAGCAGTAGAACACGAGAACGCCCAAAAGTGAGGGGCAAAAGCGTGGAGAAGCGAGGAAGGAAGAGGTAGAGGAGGAACCACGCCATCGGCATTGCAGTCACCGCATTCCACGGAACGCTCGCTGTCTTGCCCGCTGCTGTCGCACCTCTGCTTCAAATGCCGATTATGCTGCTCTTTCTCCACCTCTCCCCTAAAATTGAAAGTTTCCTTGCATAATGAATGAAAAATGCCGTCAGAAATTCCGCCATCATACGAGATTCCTGCGGAGACGCTGGAGAAACTGAGAAGGATTTTCAGCAAAGATGTGTCGCAGGAGGCTTCAATATTCAAGGCGCTTTCCGACCCGCTCCGTCTGAAGATATTAAGAGTGTTGAAGGAAGAGAGTGTGTGCGTTTGCGTCCTCATTGAACTCTCAAATATTCAATACTCAGCGCTCTCTTACCATCTGAAACTGCTGAAAGATGCGAATTTGATAGATTTTGAGCGGAAAGGGAAATTCCTGATATACTATCTCACAGATTTTGGGCGGAGAATTGTTGAAATCCTGGAATTAATATCTCATGATTAATCCCTCATGATCAATACCGCAGTCAAAATCAAAATTGTTTCCTGTTCTAATTTCTCTTCTCATTTGAGTGCTTTCTACGCCTGAAAGGGCAGAATTCTTTCACTTTTTCCTCTCGCACTTCAACACATTCCTTATGGCAAGCAAGTCCAATTTTGATTGTGGTTTTACTGTTCTTTGTATCGGGTCAATGAACAGAATGTTCCTTTCAACAAGAAATATTTTTTCCTTGTTCATCCTATCATATTGTATTATCTCCTCATTCTCAAATCTCTTGAATTCCTCTATTATTGCCTCCTCTGAATATTCTACCTTACGAAGCGATATTTCGTCAAATATTGAAAGTATTTGATTCGTTCTAATCTTCAACAACTTCTTCACTTCCTCTTCTATGTCCTTCCCATTCATTTTCGCATTCGCAAGCTCAACCAAATAAACGGGCTTACCGCCCACATACTCCCATACCATTTCCTTCTCCTTTTCTCCGAATTTATATTTATTCAAGAAGGCAATCGCCGTTTCGTAGTCAAAATCATCCACAAATAAGTATCTACAGCGCCCTTGCAACATCGCCTCTTTGTAAATGCGCTCAACGAAGAGCGAATCAGATGTTATTGCGAACACATGACACAAATGCAACTCCTTCGTCAGGCGAATGAAGAAATTAAAAAGCTTGTATATCAGCAGTTCATCCACTTTTACATCCTTTATCACCTGTAACTCATCCAAAATCAATACGGAATTCTTATTCTCACCTATTTTCATAAAATAATCCTCAAGAAACTCAAAAACATCCTCATAAGTCCGCTCCTTAAACAGTAAATTCAATATATCCTCCGTTACTGGAATGCCTACAAAGTTCAATGCCTTCACAGAAACTTCGGATATTTTCCTGATTATGTCTTTGTATGTCTTCTCTCTTTCTATTTTGAATAAAGCACGCACAAAATCTCTGTAATCTGATATGAATTTACCGCGCAAATTCACATTGAATACAACATAATTCTCAGGTAATTGCTTAGCTAAGTGGTTAATAAGTTCGGTTTTACCTGAATTTATAGGACCATATATGAAAGTAATCAAAGTAGGCTCGGTATTTAAGATGTTCATTATCTCCTTTATTTCTCTTTCCCTGTCATGAAAACCCATCTTCCTCATTTCCTTTCTCTCAAAATCTCTCACTCCTCCACTTCTCCGCCATCCTGTTCCAAATCTCCGTTTTCACAATATTGCATTACCGCCAAATGCCTTGCATAGTCAATAAAAACAGAGCAGAGCCTTCAATTTTTCATTTTTATCGTCCCTCTTCTATTTCTATTTCAATCCATTTCAACCACTTTCAACTGCTCCAGCACCCTCTTCCTTGCAGATTCCAACGAGAGTGGAAAATCTTCAACAATCTTTCCGCCGAGAATGAGCGGTTTTAGCAGAGGCTCTCCTTCAAAATGCTGCTTTGAGTCCTCAATTGCAACGAAATCCTCAAACCCCTTCTCCGTCTTCTTACGATAAACCTGCTTCTTCCCACCCTTTTTCCCTCGCTTCGCACACGGCTCGCCCTCAATCTCAACAATATCAAGCGCAAAATCTATGCATTTCGCATTCGCCACGCTTGTTCCGACGCCAAATCCCGAAACAATGTCTCGCAATTCCTCAATTTCCGCCTCGTCTATGCCTCCGCTGACGAAAATTCCGACATTTTTGAAGCCTCTGATGTCAAGCTCCCAGCGAACCTCCTCAACAATTCTTCGGAAGTTCCCTCTTCTTGAGGAAGGAGTGTCCAAGCGAACTGCGTTCAGTCTCTTGAGCGTCTCCGCTGCCATGACCGCTTCTGTCTTCTCGTCGTAGTAAGTGTCGCAGAGGCAGATGCGTGGCACATCTTCAGGCATAATTTCGTCAAAAGCTTTCCAAGCGTCCTGCTGCGAGCGGAAGCATATGATGAGCGAGTGAGGCATCGTCCCCATCGGTTGAATGCCGATGCGAGATGCGCCTGCGACATTGCTGACGCCGTCCATTCCGCCCATGTAAGCGCATTTCTCAATCACTGCTGCGAGTGCGGGGTGCTGTCTTCTCGTGCCGAATGAAATCACAGGAACATCTCCCGCTTTCTTTTTGATGCGTGCTGCCTTCGTTGCAATCCCAGATTCGTGGCAGAGAAATCCGAGAATCGGCGTCTCAAAGCGGGCAAACTCCAAATAGCGTCCTTCAATGCGAAGAACAGGCTCATCTTCAAAAAATATCGTGCCTTCTGGCATCGCATACACATCTAAATCCTTACCTGCGAGGAGCGTTGCGACATCTGAAACGCCTGCGAGGACGCCCCAGCCGTGCTCAAGCGAAGAAGCGGTTACCTCCGCAACAACTCTCGGATTTATTCCCTTCTTGCGAAGAACCTCCTCTGTCCGCAGAAAATAAACATCTGTGGTGTTGCCTGCGAGTATTTCATCCGAAGGAACTATCCAGAAGTCTTCCATTCCGACCCTTCCTTTCTTCTTTTTGCCCTTCTCCGAACCGCTGTTTCCCGTTTGCTTCTCAGCGGAAGGAGCATTGACGGTTGTGGCAGGCATCTCCTCTCTAATCTCTGCACCGCTCACATAAATCTGTTCATTTTTCCTTCTCTCGCTCCTCGCTCGCATACGCCTTGCTCTTCCGCTTCGGTGGCGGTTAAGCTGGCGGTTAAGCAAATAAATCAGTCGCTTTCGTTTGCTTCTTCTTCCTTTTCCTTCCCACCGCTCTCAATCAATTTCCGAACGCTTCTTACCGCCTCATCAACAGTAAGCGGAAGAGGATTCAAACCGAGTTTCAGTGCGAATTCAACAAATGGAGGGGCATCAAGCCCATTCTTGCGGAGCAGTTCAACATTCGTCAGGATTTCTCTCGTCTTTCCCACTGCGACGACATGCTTGTTAAGCAGATAAACCCTGTCTGCAATCAGCGGAACAACAGAAATGTCGTGTGCAGTCACGACAATTGTTACGCCTTGCCTGTTCAATTCGTTCAGATGCCTTATCATTGAAAGTTTTGTCTCAATATCAACGGCGGAGAAAGGCTCGTCAAGCAGCAGAACCTCAGGTTTCATCGTGAGGACGCATCCGAAAGCGGCTTTCTGCTTCTGTCCTTCACTGAGTCTGAAAGGGGGCTTGTCCAAGAGATGTTCAATGTGAAGCATTTGCGTCACAGCGTGAAGAATTTGCTTGAACTCCTCTTCGGGCATCTCAATCTGCGCAGGTCCGAACTCCAAATCCTCTCTCACCGTCGGATTGAAAAGCACATCGTCAGGATTCTGAAGAAGGATGCCCACCTTCCGCCTCAACTCGTAAGGCTCTATCTTTTCCTTGCCAAAAAATTTTATACTGCCCTCTGTTGGTGAGATTAAGCCGCCAATAATCAGGAGCAGTGTGCTTTTTCCAGAGCCGTTTGGTCCTATAATAACGACCCTTTCGCCACGCCAGAGCTCAAAATCAACATTCTCAACGCCTATTGTCCCATCAGGATAGCGATATTTCAAATTCCTCGCCTCTATAATCTTGTCAGAAGCCATAGAACCACCATCGCTGCGACGATAGCGACGAATGCACTGCTGTTTGCATTCCATCCTTGATTTCTCGGATATGTTTTAAATTTTCCGCTGTATCCCCTTGCGAGCATCGCCTTATGCACTTTCTCGCCCTTTGAGAGCGTTCTCAGCATGAAATTCGCCGCTATTTTAGCACCTGTCCGCCAAGAGTTCCCTTTCGCCGAGACGACCCTGCTCTCTTTTCCGAGAAGCATCTTCTGCAGTTCTGAAAGGAGCGAGAACAGGTAACGGTAAGTAATGCCGAGAATTTCAACGAACATTTCAGGAATTTTCAGCGAACGCAAAGTGTAAAGCAAGTCGGAAACCCTCGTTGTGAACAAAAGAAGAGAAATTGCGGCGACACATGCGGTCACACGAAGTCCAAAAGTAAGCACATACATGATGCCTTCTTTCGTTATTTCAACACCGAGAAGTGAGAATACGGGCTCACCTTCCGTGAGGAAGAGCCAAGGGATGACAATAATGAATGCGAATAGCGGAATGAAGCCGAATCTTGGAAGATAAGCCCTCAACGGAATTTTTGAGAGAATAACAACAGAGAGCGAGAATAAGAGGAGGAAAAAAAGGTAAAAAGGGTTTTGCGTGGATATTGCGAGAGCAATAAGGAGGAGAATGCCCGTCAGCTTCGCCTTCTGATTCACTGCTTGCAGGAAGCCTTTTCGTGATGCATATTCTTCAGCAGCCAAGAAGTCCCGAAGGAGTCCCGAGATTTCCCTGAGAGTCCTTGTGAAGTCCGCCATTTCAGCCGAAAAGCTATCTTGCGAGTGCTTTACCTACGAGGATGCCTATAACGAGAACAATTACGCAGCCGACAATCCCAGCGACGATTGCAGATGCATACGGATTCGCTCCGGGAATCGTGTAATCTGGCAGAATTCCTGAGATGATTGCGGTTTCATGTTCCATCGCTCCGAGATGTTCAGCGGCATTCTCAAGCGGTTCGGCATATCCGACGAGGTCTGCTGCCCATGCGAATAGCGGCGTAAGCAGCAAGAGGATGCCGATGACGATTAGCGCACCTTTCCACTCTTTCAGACTTTCAAGCATTAGGCAACCACCTCCTTCGCAGCATAAATTATATCAGGCTGCCTCAATGCGATGTATCTGATGACGAGCATGGTGATGATGCCTTCAACGATGCCGAGAATGCCGTGCCAGATGCCCATTGTAGGCACTGTTACACCGATTTCGTATTTGAATATTGAGGAAACACCGATTTCTATGCCACAAGCGATAGCGGCGAGCCATATTCCGAGCCAACCTGCGAGGAATGTTGCGGCATCTTGATTGAAATTTCGCAGTGCCCTGAAAACTGCGTAGCCAACGAAAACATCAACGATGCCCATGTTGAATATATTTGCTCCGAGTGCGGTGATGCCGCCGTCGCCGAAGACCAAGCATTGTATTGTCAGGACGGAAGCCATGGAAAGGCATCCCGCATAAGGTCCGAGAAGGATTCCTGCAATCGCACCACCGACGAGATGTGCGGAAGTCCCACCTGGAATCGGCCAGTTCAACATCTGCGCTGCGAATATGCCAGCAGCGACCACTCCAATCAGCGGAACTTGCTTGCTCTCCAGCGTCCCTTTCAGCTTCACCGCCGAATAACCGATGACCACCGCCGAGATAACATACATGAGGGCGCATATCCACAGGTCCAGAAAACCATCCGGTATGTGCATTTTTCACCTCCTCTCCTGCTTCTTATTCCCTGACGCCTTGCTCTAATTATGTGCTATATAAAAAACTTTCGGTATTATTTTGTTTATCAGATTTGAGATGGGTGTGTCGGCGTGTGCGAAAGCGGAGCTTGAGCGGAGGTGCGAAAAGTTTAACAGGAAGCGAGTGGAAGCGGACATTTGGGGTGAGCGTATGCAGATAAAATGGCATGGGCATGCCTGTTTTGAGATTTCCGCCGAAGAGGCTACTGTCGTTACTGACCCTTACGAGCCGAGCATAGGCATGAGACTGCCGAGCATCCGAGCGGATGTCGTGACGGTGAGCCACGAGCATTACGACCACAATTATGTCGCAGCGGTAGAAGGTGCAGAAGTCGTGAGAGGAGCGGGAGAGCATCTTGTGAAGGGCATCCGATTTCTCGGCGTAAGAACATTCCACGACACTCGCAAGGGTGCGGAGCGGGGCGAGAACACGGTTTTTGTATTTGAGCTTGAGGGCATCCGTTTATGCCACCTGGGCGATTTGGGGCATGTGCTTCAAGAGGAGCAAATCACTGCGATTAATGGAGTAGATGTGCTTTTCGTGCCTGTTGGAGGCACTTACACCGTTGACGCTGGCGACGCTGCGAGAGTTGTTGAGCAGTTGTCGCCGAAAGTTGCGATTCCGATGCACTTCAAAATACCGCCTTTGAACTTGAACATCGCATCAGAGCAGGCATTCCTGAAAGAAGCGGAGAAAAGGGGTTGGAAAGTGCGCAAAGCCTCAACGCTCTCTCTCTCAAAAGACACGCTTCCCGCAGAAACGGAGGTCGTGGTGCTGGCATGGGAGCATTAAGCATGCTGAAGTGGCTCGGCGTTCTCATTTTCGTTGCGGGAGCAGCGGGAGTGGCACTCACACCCTTACTTTCCATTTTTTCGCCAGCTTTCGCATTTTTGAGCATATTCGCAATAGTTCTCGGTGTCGTTCTCATTTTTTCTGTGCTGATTTATGAGCGGTATTGCGAATGGAAGAGGATGCGTGAGGAGTTTTCAGAGGAGGATTTGCGACCATGATTGTTGTAAGCACGGATTTTGTGCCTGGAAAGGAAATTTCTGAAGTGCTTGGGCTTGTGAAGGGGAATGTAATCTGGGCGAAGCACATCGGAAAGGACATTCTTGCGGGATTCCGTCAGCTCGTAGGCGGTGAAATAAAGGAATACACGGAAATGATGAGCGAAGCGAGGGAAATTGCACTGCGAAGAATGATTCAGAAGGCTGAAGAACTCGGAGCAGATGCGGTCATTAATGTGCGATTTATGACTTCAATGGTGATGCAGGGCGCTGCAGAAATCCTCGCTTACGGCACTGCGGTGAAGTTGAAATAGTAAAGATTTTGCATGTGCGCCGTGCGTGTGCGGTGTGCGGCGACGTGGATTGAGCAAGAGCCGTTGCCAACGAATGAAGAGCTGAAAAGGAGCTTTAGAGCATGTTTAAAATGAACGAGCAGGGAGGGGAGAGAGGGTGAAGAGTGGTGCTTGAGCGGAAGTTTGAGGAGCTTCGTAAGCGAGGCGAAAGGGCGTTAATCGGTTTCATCACGGCAGGCTACCCATCCGCAGAAGCAACGCCTTCGGTTGCATCTGCTTTAGTTGAGGGAGGCGTTGACATTCTTGAGCTCGGATTGCCATTCTCAGACCCGATTGCGGACGGCGTAACGATTCAGCGAGCAAACGAGCATAGCTTACGCTTGGGAATGAACACCGATTTGTATTTTGATGTCGCATCACGAATAAAGGGCGTTGAGAAGGTATGCCTCACATACTACAATCTCGTGCTTCAAAGAGGGCATGAAAGATTCGTAGAAGAATGCAAATCCGCAGGCATAAACGGCATAATAGTGCCTGATTTGCCTGTTGAGGAGGCTTCTCCACTGCTGAAAGCATGCAGAAAGCACGATTTTGATGCGATTTTCCTCGTTTCTCCGACGACAACAGAGCGAAGAATTGCGAAGATTCTGCGAGCATCCTCCGGTTTTGTCTATGTCGTTTCTCTTCTCGGTGTGACAGGTGCAAGGGAGCGTCTTTCTGAAGTTTTGATGCCAACGCTCTCACGCATAAGGGAGATTCAGGCAAATGTTCGCATAGAAACGCCACTCGCAGTGGGCTTCGGCATCTCAAAGCCTTCACATGTGAGAGCGGTATGCGAAATCGCTGACGGTGCAATCGTCGGCAGTGCATTCATTAAAATCATAGAGAAGCACATTTACGCACCCGAGCGAGCAGACATGCTGCACGAAACTCACGAGGAGAATAAGGACATGCTCAACGAACTGAAAGATTTTGCGAGAAGCCTTAAGGAAGCGACAAGATGGTGATTGTATTATTTATTCTACCCCTCACTCCTCTCAACTCATCCGACCGCAGGCAACTGCAAGGATAAAATATTATTCCGATGCAGATGCATTAGACTTAAAAGTAGGAGATGGGAATAAATCGCTGAAATTCATTCAAGTCAATAAGATGCACCTCGAGGGATAGAACGCAGAGCAAAAGCACACTCAATCTTTACTATTCTTACCATAATCTAATCGCTGGTATCCAGTCATAGTAAACATTCCCATTTTCATCAATGAATTTATCGCAAGTAATAGTTCCACCTGTTGCATCGAATTCCCTTGCATGTATTATCTGCGGATAAGAGCCTGTGCGGATTTCATAGAAATATGTTTCGTTGGCGAAAAGCGTGAATGTTTTATCGAAAGTGATATTTTTCCAGTCGCCTTCATAGCCTCCCCACTTCGCAGTTGCATTAAAAGTATTGTTCCAAATTCTCGCATATTCAGTATGCCCGCCGGTGCCTTCGCATGGATATGTGTAAAGTCTGGACACCTCAATTGTCACATTTGGCTTAATAGTTCCATAGTGTGTTCCCATGATGCTTGGATAAGGATTCGCTGGCTCACCAGTATCGAAGACAAGCTTTTCAAGAGAAACTGTTATTGTTTTAGAAGTGGTGTTCTTTGCTCCCTCGTCATCTTTCACTGTCAATTTGACAACATAACTGCCTGCTTTTGAATAAAAATGCGTTATTATCGCTGCTGTTGTGCTCGTGATGTTTCCATCACCAAAGTCCCATTTGTAATTTGTTATGTTGCCACCATCAGGGTCGTAAGAAGAGGATGCGTCAAATGTTACAGGTTGATTTCATACCGATCTCAGCGGTGAATAATCGCCTGTACGCTTGGAGGCTAGGTTTTCAACCTGCTCTTCCTTATACTTTCACAAGCCAGATAATTCATCGCCACCCTGCACCGTATTACCTTTGTTCCTGGATGATGTATCCCCATCGGAATTCTTCTTGACTGATCGTGCCCCATCGGAGTAAGTTCTCTACCGAATGTCTTTTCCATTCCTCGTTTCCCTCGCTATCTTTTTCAAAGCGATATCTTCGCTTCGAACTCCATAAGAGCTTGGCTTCCCTGGATGATATACCAGCATCGGAAGTCATGCTGTGACAGACTATGAATCATCGTCAGTTCCACCGAATGTCTTGTTCCAATCTTCTTCAGGCGGTATTGCTTTCATTGCCGTCCAGAATGTTTACGATTACGACATCGGTAACACTTGCGGTGCATCAGCAAGGATAATTACTGTAAATACATCATTTACGCATTTTCATACTTATGGCTACTTATCCATTAAAAAGCCTTTCGGTTTTTGCTGACAAATGTGAGAGGCTAATGGCGTAGGCGCTAAGATTTTTGAATGATGCCTCTCGCAGCGAGTATTCCTGTTGCAGCGGCATTCACGATGTCTCTTGAGAGTCCCGCACCGTCCCCAGCCGCAAATAGATTTCTCACGGAAGTCTCCATTTTATCGCTCACGCAAAGCCGCATCGCATAGAATTTTATCTCAGGTGCGTAGAGAAGCGTTGAGTCCGCAGCAACCCCAGGTATTATCTTGTCAAGTTTCTCCAACCCTTCAACAATATCCATGACTATTCTGTGCGGTAGTGCCATTGATATGTCCCCAGGAGTAACATCTTTGAGCGTATTTTTCACCAAAGACCTCCTTATTCGCTCTGGAGTTGACCTTCTTCCCCTTTTCAAGTCGCCCATGCGCTGAATAATGGGTTTTCCTCCGCCTATTGTCGTTGCGAGTTTCGCTATTGACTTACCGTATTCTGTGGTGTTCTCAACAGGCTCCGTAAGCTCAACCCTCACGAGAAATGCGAAGTTCGTGTTCTCTGATTTCTTATTCTTTAAATGAGTGTCCGTTCACTCCAATGAATTCATCATAAACCTCTTTGACAACGAATCCCCGCTCATTTGTGCAGAAAGTCCTCGTGAAGTCCTCGTAAGTGTCCGTTCTTATGTGAAATTTCGGGTCTCTGTTTATTCTTGTCACTGGATCCATCGTAATTGCGGGAACTTCAACACGAACTCCGACATCAATACCCGCATATTGGCTCTCAATGCCATATTTCTCAATCAAACTTTCAACCCAAGAGGCTCCCACTCGCCCAGGTGCAAGGATTGTGAATCTGCTCCTTATTTTCTCTCCCCGCTCTGTAATTACGCCTCTGCAAATTTTGACCTCAGTGCTTTCATCCCCTCCGCTTTCATCCTTACCATCTTCAATAATTAAGTCGGAAATGCAAGTTTTGAGCATGAATTCAACGCCATTCTGCTCCAAATCTCGCTTGAAGTTCTCAATAATTTCCTTCGTTCTGTCAGAGCCTATATGTCTTTGCTCAATCTCTATGAAACTTGCGCCTACTGCCGCCGCTCTTCGCTTCAAATTCTCAATTTCATCCTTATCGCCCCTGTAAATTTTGTCAGGCATGCCGTGAGCGAGGAATATTTTGTCAACATATCTCACGAGCGACCAAGCGGTCTCTGCGTCGCAGAACTCCGTCAAATCGCCACCGATGTCAGGACGAAGGTTAAGCGTTCCGTCTGAGAAAGTGCCTGCACCGCCCAAACCGCACATTATATCGCAGTTCTTGCAGTTCAAGCAATTCAAAGCGGAGTTCATCGGGCAGTGCCTCTCGCCCACATCCTTTCCCTTGTCCACGACGAGAATCCTGTCAAATTTTCCGCAGAGCTCAAAAGCGGCGAAAAGCCCCGCAGGACCCGCACCCACAATGACAACATCGTAAGCCTTGCCCATTTTCCCTACTCCTCTACACTCAAATTAACGCTTCCTAATTTTCTTGCTCCCCTCTCCTCCGCTCTCTCTTCCCCGCACAGAGAGCTACGGGCCGGGAGGGATTTGAACCCCCGACGGGCAGGTTAAGAGCCTGCTGCTCTACCGTGCTGAGCTACCGGCCCCCACTACTCATTAATTCACTTTTTTAAATAAAAGGCGCTCATGCTCATAAGCCGATGCATGGAGCAGGCGGAGGTGGAATTCTCTCAAAAAACGCTCAAATTTTTATAAGCGGATGAGGAAATAAGGAAGGAGATGGCGGAGCGAAGAGGCGTTCAGTATTTCACGCTCTCCGAGATTGAGCCACGCATCTGGTTCATGCTCACGGGTTGCAATTTCAGATGCAGGGGATGCTTCAGACCTGCTCGTGACGGAGGAGGCGTTCTTTTAACTGCGGAGGAGGCGCTTTCTCTCGCTGAGAAGGCGTGTGAGAAGTGCTACGGTTTCTTGCCGAAGAAGGCGATGATTACGGGCGGAGAACCGACAATCAGCAGAGATTTCTTACTTTCGCTCATTTCAGGTTTGAGGGAGCGAGGATTTGAGGAGATTGTGCTTATGACGAATGGCTATGCGATAGGCGAGGATGCGAGTGGCAGTTACGCTCACGCATTGAAATCCGCAGGACTCACGGAAGTTCACATTGACATTAAAGCGTTTTCTGATGAAATTCACCGCTGGTATACTGGAAAGTCAAACAAACCTGTGCTTTCCGCTGTGAAGATGCTTTACGATGAAGGCATTGAACTGCTTGCGCAAACAATTTACATTCCAGGGATTGTTCAAGCGGATGAAATTGAGCGAATTGCAGTCGTTCCTTGCATCAATAGATGAGAACATTAAATATCGGATTAACCCATTCGCACCGACATTCGCATTTGAGCGTGTCTCAAGGGCTCCGACGATTGAAGAGATGGAGCGTGCTTACGAGGCGGCGAAGAAGCACCTGAAGAATGTGATTGTGAGCAGGAGTTGCTTCAGAGAGTTCCCGACGCCTCCGCCTCAGCGCACATGGCTCACTGTCTACCCAGACCTCACAGTTAAGCGAAGGAGCATGAAAGACCAGAACGAAGAGCGATTGCAGTGGCTTCGCCGACCAAAGAGCAGAGTTCTCGCAGACTTTGAGCGAGAGTTAGCGTGGGATTTCAAGCTGAGGGAGCAAATTCTAAGTGCTGGAAACTCCGCCGTAGCAACCGGAGAAGCGAAAAAAGGCGAAGGTGCGAGTGGCGGCGACCACACCGTAAAGGTGAAGTTCTCCTCTGCACTGCTTCCGCTCACGAAGAAGAGGGAGCTCGTCCTGAAATTGAGCGACGGCGTCGGAGCTTCTTCTGCGCCTGCGGATGCTGCGGAGGGAGGAGCGAAGGCTCGTAGTTCAGCGACCCTTCGTGAAGTTTTGAGGCGTCTCGCCGAGATTTACGGAGAAGCGTTCAAGAAGCGTGTGTTTGACGGCTCTGCGGTGAATGAATTCGTGAATATCTCGCTGAATGGTCGCTTGATTGATGATTTAGATGTGGAGGTGCGGGGAGGAGACGAAATAATAATACTGTCTGTGATAAGCGGGGGATGACATCTGATTCTGCAGCAAAATCAGGCATCGGCTTTTCGCCGCTTGACTGCTGAGATTTCCATTTTGCACTTCAGGGCTCACTTCTCGTAGTGTCTTTTGTTGCTTAAGAGGCTTCGGAGGGTGAGGGGGGGCGTTGCAGTCGCTCTGCAGGTATGTAGGGACTTCGCACAGGGTTGTTCCGCCGGAGGAGACGCTGCGCCGCTTTTCACCGAAATTGAGCGTTGCAGGCGTCACGAGAATAGCAGACATCACGGGCTTGGACAGGGTCGGAATTCCAGTATTCTCTGCGATGAGACCGAGTGCGAGGCAAGGTGCGGTCAGCGTGCATTCAGGGAAAGGGACAACAGCGGTAGAGGCGAAAGTTTCGGCGATGATGGAATCATTTGAGAGGTATTCGGCGGAGATGCATTCTGAAGATTTGGTGAGAGGCTCTTTTTACGAGCTTGAAGGTGAAGGTGCAATAGACCCCAACTCGCTTATCTTGCCTGCGAATATGGATGCTCGCAGTCTCGTTTTAGAATGGATTTCAGCAAAGAATCTTTTTGACGGCGAGGAGTATTTAGTGCCTGCGAATGCGGTTTTTCACCCTTACAACCCTTCCGATGCGAGTGCGATGCACATTTTCAGAAGCAACACGAACGGTCTCGCATCAGGAAACACGCTTGAGGAGGCGATTCTTCACGGCTTGCTTGAGGTCATAGAGCGTGATGCGTGGAGCTTGGCGGAAGCATCACGAAAAACAACGGGAATAGCATGCGATTCTGTTCCTGAGAGGCTCGCAGCGTTGGTTGAGCGTTTTGAGCGTGCAAACATCAAAATTCATTTGCATGACATCACTTCAGATATAGGCATCCCGACGGTCGCAGCGGTTGCTGACGATGTTGAGCTGTGTGATGCTGCTTTTCTTACTTTCGGCGTCGGCACGCACCTTGACCCTTCTGTTGCAGTAGCACGAGCATTAACAGAGGTCGCTCAAAATCGTGTCGTTCAAATACAAGGAGCAAGGGAAGACATCGCAGCACAGGTGAAAGCGATGCGTTCCGTTGGCTACGAGCGAATGAAAGAAATAAACAAGCACTGGTTCTCCCCCGCTGCGATGAAATCATTTGAAGCGATTGAGGACATCTCTGCGAAAGACATCTCTGAGGACATTCAAATAACACTTGAGGCGCTGCGAAGGCGTAATTTCAAACTCGCTCTCTTCGTTGAACTCACAAGAGAAGAGCTTGGCGTGCCTGTTGTGCGTGTCATCGTCCCGGGCTTGGAACAGTTCAGCGTGGATGCCTCACGAAAAGGAAAACGCTTCTTCAAAGCACTGCGGGAGAGGAGACGCCGCAATAGCTGAAGTCCTCCCACGACCGAAGCCGTGCATACTCTCACCTTGCAAGAGCGACGGGCGCAGTGACTCCCGTATGGACTCCACGGGGCCCTTACAGCGCTTACTGCCTATGCACCTCCCGCATTTTCGGCACTTAAACAGCACCCCTCTCTTCATTCGTGGAACGGCATCTCAGATGCTTCCACAGTCTTTTTTGATGTCAGCATGTTCAAAAATTTGCATTAAGCACGCCCATAGCAAGTTTCTCTCCTATTTCTTTCTCCCAGACTTTGGTTCCCTCAGTTCTTCAAGCAAGCTTCCACATCTCATCAAATCTATCCGCCCAACTGTAATAACCTCCTCCTATACATCCGCATATAAGACAAACCCTTAGCAAGCTCTTTTCTCACTTCTTCCTCTGGATGATTTAGGTAGAGTTCCCTTAGTGCTCTCAAGCAAGCTTCCATCTTGACTATCATACCTCTCCTACCATAATGGTAAATTGCATTAAACAAACCTTTGGCGAGTTCTTCTCTTACCTCTTTCTCTGGATGCTCTATGTGAAGTGCCCTCAGGTCTCTCAGGCAAACTTCCATCTCGACAAGCTTATCTCTCTTACCGTAATAACTCGTTGCATTAACCAAAGCTTTGGCAAGTTCTTCTCTTATCACCCTCTCTGGATATTCTTTGTGAAGTTCTCTCAACTCTTTAAGAAAAGCCTCCATCTCTTCTAACCTACCCGCCACACCGTAATAGTGCGCTGCATTAAACAAGCCTCCAGCAAGTTCTTCTCTTACCTCTCTTTCCTTATACTCCATGTGAAGCTCTCTCAGCTCTTTAAGACAATCTTCCATCTTGTTAAGCTTATTTCTCCTGCCGTAATAGTTCGTTGCATTAAACAAGCCTATGGCAAGTCCTACTCTTACCCCCTTTTCTGGATACCTGAGGTGAAGCTCTCTCAATTCTCCCAGGCATGCTTCCATTTTCTCTAACTTACCTGCTTCACCGTAATATCCTGTTGCATTAAACAAAGCTTTGGCAAGTTCTTCCCTTATCTCTTTCTCTTCATACTTCATGTGAAGCTCTCTCAACTCTTTAAGATAGGATTCCATCTTTTCTAACTTACCCACCTTAACATAATTGTTTGCCGCATTATACAAGCCCATGGCAAGTTTTTCTCGCACCTCTTTCTCTGGATGCTTTTTGTGAAGTTCTCTTAGCTCTTCAAGACAAGCCTCCATCTCGTTAAACCTTTCTGCCCTCCCGTAATCAGCTGTTGCATTAAGCAAAGCTTTGGCAAGTTCTTCCCTTAATTCTTTCTCTTGATATTCTTTGTGAAGTTCCTCCAATTTTTCCAAGCAATTTTCCATATCCTCAATCTTACCTGCCTTCCCGAAATGGTTCGCTGCATTAACCAAAGCTTTGGCGAGGTTTTCTCTTACCTCTTTTATCTCTTCTGGATAGTCTTTGGAGACCTTCTCATAGCACTGAATCCAATGATTTATGTTTATTTTTTCTATATCAGGAGCATCAAGAAAAGGATTACCTGTAAGTAACACCAACGCTGAAAAATATTCAGGTGTCTGACCTTCAATCTTATTTAATTCTTCCCATATTTCACCAAGTATTTGAAATGCTTTTTTCACTTTTTCATTTTGAACCGCTTTTCTTGCTTCTTCTCTAAAAAATCTCAGTGTTTGAACCGTTTCTTCTGCTTCTTCTCCAAAAAATCTCAGTGTTTGAGCAATTTCCTCTGCTTTTTCTATAAGATATCTTGGAATAAAAAATCTTAGAGTCATAAGAATATTGTAGGATATTCTAGAAGGCATGTAAGGAAGGAATTCCTTCACAATTTCATCAAAATCCTCTCTTTCCATAAACTGAGATAAAAAATACTCGGCAATGAGGTCATATTTGAAAACATACTTTTCACCAGATTTCAATATAAAGAAATCTCTACCCGCCAAACCTATAACCTTTTTCAAATAGTGGAACTCATACGCTGGCAGATGATTTAAAACCTCTTGAATATATTTGGAGTCTTTTTTCCACTCAATAGGAGTAAGAAGTGATAACAGGAAAAGAGTATTCTCAATATCGTCGATGGGAATACCCGTATGCTCCTTAATATCTTTCTTATATTTCTCTATTCTGTAATCTACGGCTTCTTTCTGTTTTCCAATCCTTCCCTTATCTCTGTAATATTCTGCGAGAAATATGGCGATTACGAAATTGCCTCCAGACTCCTCTTGTATCCGCTCCGCATCCTCTCTTCTTATTTCAAAATTTCTTTCAATAAAGGAAGAGATGTTTCCTCCTCCAATTTGGAGTTCTTCCACAGATATACCCCTTTCTTTTACTTCGTTTATAATAAATCCCTTAAAGATAGGTCTGTCAATGAGCAAAAGTTTTATGTTTCTACCCTCAGGCGGATTCTGTATAAATCCAATAACACGATCTCTATTACGATATCTTGATGTATCATCTAAAATGAGTAAAGTATTCCTATTGCCCAGCACATTAGAGACCACAGGATATTTGAATTCTCTATCTTGATCTATAAAATAAACATCCCAATTACCATTTGATACTTTCCTCTTTGCCACTTCTCTCGCAAATTCTATGGCTAATCTCGTTTTACCCACACCACCATCTCCTGTAAGCAGAAATACTTTTTTATCGCTCTCCAAAAACTTACGAAGTCCTTCAAGTTCTGATTCTCTACCGACGAATTCATATTTCAGTAACGGCTCAATTTCAGCCCTTCTTTCAAATTCTTCTAACGGAATTAATGGGTTTTCAACGAGCAACCGTGTGAGTAATTTACTAAACTGATCAAGTTGCTCTCGGATTGATTTTTGCTTTTCTTCTGAAACTTCCCTAATTTCCTTTTTAAGTAGTTCTTCAAACTCCTTTAAAGTTATATCTATATGAGTGCGTAGAAAATTAGCGATGTTTTCTTTATCCTCATCATCCCATTCTTCAGGGTTTAACTTGATTTTACCTTTAGCAAATGAAATGTCGATTATGCCAAGAATACTAATGGCTGGGGCAATTTCAAAGGTTTCAATGTAATCTTTTATTTGTTCCAGCTTTTTAAGCCAATTTATTATTTTTTCTCTGACCATAACTCCACCTCCTACTACTATTGTTCATTTCACTTAGCGTCCTACGGGTATTTGAAGTCCGAGCGAAGCGGGGATTTGGGCAAAGCGGAGCGAAGACGGATACACACCTGTCAAGTGACCTGAAGGGCAAGGTGCGAAGCACTGCAGAGTGCTCAAGCCCGCCAACCCTCATTTACTCCCCCTCAAATTTTTCTTTAATGCTTATAATTTGTTCGTATCATTTTCCTGTTTGCTCTTCCATCTCAGTCATAACGCATTCATCTAACGACCGAGCTGTTGCTGCGAGGCGCCGACGGCGAGGGTAAGGGCAAGGGAGAGAGAGGCGGAAAAGGGAAAAGGAGGCGGGAGCGTGGAGTGGAGATGGGGGTAGAAAAGTCACTGCCGATGGAAATGTGAAAGGTTTTTATTTAGCAGGGGGAATTTAAAATGTGAATGGTGAAGTGTTCACGGTGCGGTCGGGAAGTGAAAGACTACATAGAGATAGAGGGACGGATTCTCTGCGAGGACTGCTATTTTGAAGAAATGGAATCAGCAGGCGTGGATATGACTGGCGAGGCGAGTGGTGGGGGTTGAGGCTGAGGGTCACTTGCATCTCTCGCAACTAACGCAAGCTAATACATCTTGAATAACCGCTCCTTAGGTGTCTCTTTACGCTTCTCCTCCTCTATCTTCTTAATTTCGCCCAGGAATTGAAAGACAGCCTTCGTGCATGGGGAGTCTGTGTTGAGCATCACGACCCTTGACTTCCCGATGTCAAGCTCCTTGAGGACGCCCGCACGGACAAGGTCGTTCACAACCTTGCGAACGGTCACATGGCTCTTCCCCAACTGCTTCGTCAGACCCGTGATGTTGTCAAAATATGCATTGTCGTTGTAGAATAAGAGCAGCAGTTTGAGGTGCGTGCTGTTCCCGAATATCCGCCGAAGTGTCTCCATCCACTCTCCATTTCTAATATTCTCCATTTATATTTTTCCCAACAATAAAAAAATTTTATAATTTTAATTTAATTACTTCAAGAATTTGACGGAAAAATTGAGTTCATGCGAACTTTTTAAAGCGTCTGCAGAGAACTTTCAGGTGGGAGGTGATAGAATGAGGAGGAAAAGGAGAAGTGTCTCGGAAAAGAAAGGGATTCACGGGTCTTGAAGCTGCTATTGTTCTGACCGCTTTCGTCGTAGTTGCAGCGGTATTCAGCTATGTCGTCCTTAACGCAGGTTTCTTCACCACACAGAAATCAAAAGAGGTCGTTCATACAGGCGTTGAGCAAGCAACTTCTTCCGTTGAGTTGGCAGGTGATGTCATCGGTTATGGCTGGAAAAAGTCGCCAGGGAGTGACAGTGGTAATAGAACATTAGGATTCATAGATGATGGCACTTTCTATGATTTGCTCTCACTGACAAGTGCATCAAAGACATACATTAAAGCAGTTGTAAGTAATGGAACGCCCCCTGGTGGGTTAATGTCAGTGTAACATATAAGAATGACACAAACACATACACCACTTACATTAACGTCACAAATACAAATTCTTACGCTGATTGGACAGATGTCACTACCAGCATATTTAATAATAAACCAGCGATAGATATTACTAACATGGAGTAGGTAAATTGGCATAACGTCACATCATACGAAATCTATGTGCAATCTAATGGCACTTATACGTGGCAATATGATGGAACACAGAAGAGTGACAAACTCACGATAGTGAAATTCTACCTGCAACTGACAGCGGGAGAACATCCGATGGATATGGATGGCATCACACTCTCATACGCAGATTCAGACACATACGTTGGTTCACTTGAATATGTAGACAAAGGCGGTGATGCACATAATATGGATGATACCAAAAAGCTCCCGATGCAGGAAGGTGAATGGACATATTACATAGTTGGATCTGAGGGATACGGAGATTCCGATAATCTACTTGAACTTGGAGAGAAGGCGGAGGTAACATTGGTTGTTCCTGAGGGCGGAGTCAGTACTAATGAAGAGTTCCAAGTGGAAGTGAAGCCGGCATCAGGTGCTACGCTGACAGTAAAAAGAAAGGCACCTTCAGCGATAGACTATGTTATGACCTTACACTGACTCAACAACACACAAAGAGAGGGAAAATTTTTAATTCTTTTTTCTCCTTTTTCCTTCTCTTTTAAGGGTGAAGGAAATGGAGTTGATAGAGCGAATAAACTCGTTGGAGAAGGAGATAAAGGTGCTGAAGGGAGAGATAAAGAGCATTCTTGTTGATTTGAGAGAGTCAATGAACTTGCTTGAGAATCCATTTGCATCTATTGAACATTTGAAGGCGGTGAGCGGTAAAG
Source organism: Candidatus Methanophagales archaeon (assembly GCA_024699715.1). GTDB lineage: Archaea > Halobacteriota > Syntropharchaeia > Alkanophagales > Methanospirareceae > Methanospirare > Methanospirare jalkutatii. The sequence continues at coordinate 258,587 of JANPRD010000002.1, read as the reverse complement.
GAGCGAGGATTGACGAAGAAAGATTGAGATATTTGGAAGATTCAGTTGAGCATTTGAAGAAGATGATGCAAGATGGAGGAAAAATAAAGGAATTAGAGGAGGAGATAGAGCAATTGAGAAGCATAATAGAAGGTAAAGAGCAAATAGGAGGTGTGGATGAGGAGAGAATAGAGGATTTAGAGAGGGAACTGGAAGAATTGAAGGAGATGGTGGAGATGTTGAGAGGAGAGGAGGAGGGAGAGAAGATGACTTTAAAAGAGGATTTTGATGCACTGCGTCGCTTTCTGGAGGAAGATTTGAGCAATCGCATTGAAAATCTGCAGGAAGGGATGGAGAACCTGAAGGAGATGCTCAAACTGGTGGAGGCGTTGCACGGTTCTCTGCGTTCTCTGCAGGAGGAAGGGGAGAAGGAAGGAGAGGAGTCCGCTTTGAAGGAGGATTTAGAGAGGATGAAGCGATTTTTGGAGGAAGATTTGAGCAATCGCCTTGAAAGTCTGCATGAGGGGTTGGAAGAGCTGAAAAAGAAACTTGAAAAACAGCATGCCGAAGCGGAAGGTATGTTTGAGGAGGCGTCTCCTGCACTTCAAGCGAGCGAGGCAGCGGAAGGAGCGAGTGAGCTTGCGTATGGCATGCTGGAGCACGAGCAAACTGGTGAAGCTTCAAGAGAAGCGGAAGAGGTCAGGAGTGAAGAGCGTGCAGAGAGCGAGAGTGGCGAGAGTTTCGTGACCGAGATGGGAGGCGTGCAAGCGTGGAGCGAGCAAAAAGAGACAAAAACAAAGGAAGCAGCGCTCAAAATTTCAGATGTAAGTAGGAAGGGCGGTGAGCGTGTGATGGACATTCTCACGATTTCTCGCCTGATTCAATGGGCAGACCGAACAGTTAAGATGATAGGTAAGGATAAAATGCTTCAAATTATAGAATTGTATGGCATGATAGGTAATCTTTCAGCAAGAGAAAAGGACATTTTGCTTAAAATTGCGGAAATTCCACATGCCTTTAATAAGGAGCAAGTGGAGACGAAATTCTGCGTTCTCGCCCTCTATGACCTTGACAGAATACTAACAGGCAGAAATGAGGAGGTTTTCACGCTTTTGAAAGATTTCTTCTGACACGCTGCGTGCTGCGAGAACAGTAGGAAGCGGAAGGAGAGAGGAGTAGGAGCGGGAGAGCGAGCGGAAGGGGGAGAGGAAATGAGTGAGAGTGCAATATCAGTGTCAATAATAACGATTGCATGCGTGATTTGTGCTGCTATGGTGATTTCTGCGATATATCCTGCGGTTTCAAGAGCAATTTCATCATTTGTAATGAGCAGTAGCGAGCTTAGCGAGAGAATTGAAACTTCTATTGAAATTATTGCTGAAGCAAATGACACCACTTATTTCTATATTTGGGTGAAAAACACAGGCTCTACATCCATCGCTGCGATAGAAAACACAGATGTGTTCTTCGGAGAGACAAATAATTTCAGGCGGATACCTTATGACGCTGCGCTTTCCACAAGCCCTTCTTGGAATTACAGCATAGAGAACGATGACGGCGATGGAAGGTGGGATACCAAAGAAACTCTCAAAATTACAATAAACCAGACGCCCTCATCAGGCGATTATTATGTGAAAATCGTCCTTTATAATGCCGTATCCGACGAAGATGAGTTCTCCATATGATTAAAAAATGAAAAAATAATGGAAAATTGGGAATAGATGAGAATAATTAGGAGAGAATGAGAAAAATGGAGGGAAGGTAGCGGGAAGAGGGTAGAGAAGGGTAAAAGAGGGTGGAAATGAGCTTCGGGACGATATTTGCGACAATTGTTTTCGTTGCAATTCTCATTTTTTCTTCTTATTTGCTTGCTACAAGCACGATATTCACGATGAACACGCTCTCTCAATCATTTAAGAAGGCGAATGACATGCAAAATGGGAAATTGAAGACGGAAATAGAGATAGTGAATGTGAGTGTTAGCGACGCACAGAACATTACTGTCGTAATTAATAACACAGGGAAAACGAAAATATTGAATGATGACTTCAAGTATATTGATGTTTTCGTGTATTATGACATTGTAGGTGCGGCAAAGGGATATACATTCAAGTGGATTCCATACACAGAGAAGTATCCACCTGAGAATGACCACTGGACTGTCGTGAGTATTTCACCGGATTCCGTGAATCCTCGCAATTTTGACCCTGACGAGCAGATGAAAATATGGATTCGTGTGCTGCCGAGGATAGAAAGTGGCACCACTGGTTGGATTAAAGTCGTCACGCCGAATGGTATATCCGCCTCTTCTTACTTCTTCACTTAAATGCAGCGATGCAACACCAAATATTTCATATTATTACGCTCCTCTTCCTCTACTAACACTTTCGCTCTATTTTCGCCTCAGAATGCTTTGGCTATTCACTAATTAGTTCAATAATTATTGCATTTAAAACTAAAATATAATTTTCTTTCCCATAATTTCAGCATATTTAGCAATATTTTTCAAAAATTTTAAAAGTAAGAGCGGTATTTTTGAATGAGATTTTACATAAGAGAATTGTAAAAGGGGGGTAGGAGGTGAGGATAGCATGGTAGAAGAGGAGGAAGTGGAGGAAGAGATGGATGAGGAAGAGATAAAGCTGACTTCAGCATACGAAAAGAAGGAGATAATCACATCTGGGAACACGGAAATAGATAAAAAGATGGGAGGAGGCATTCCTGCGGGAAGTTTAACGCTCATTGAGGGTGCGAATGACACTGGAAAGAGTGTATTAACGCAGCAATTAATGTGGGGAGGTCTCCAACAAGGCTTCTGCTTCGCCACTTATACCACAGAAAACACGATTAAAAGCCTGCTTAAGCAGATGAAAAGCCTCTCTTTTGATGTAACTGATTACTTCATCTCTGGCAAATTGAAAATATATCCGATTCATGTGGAGGGTTTAGAATGGGCTTCAGATATTCCTTTCCTTGATTATATCGTTGCTGACATGGAAATAAAGAATACGGAAGCCATAGTAATAGATTCTCTCACTGTTTTTGTGACAAATACAGCAGAATCAGATATATTAAATTTCTTTACTGCCTGTAAACATTTATGTGATGAGGGTAAAACTATCTTTGTAACGGTGCATACATACGCTTTCGGCGAGGAATTGCTCACAAGAGTGCGCTCAATATGCGATGCCCATCTCAGCTTGCACAAGGAAGAGGTCGGTGATAAGCTCGTGAGGACATTGGAAGTTGCGAAGATAAGAGGAGCGCAGAAAACAACGGGAAACATCGTCGCTTTTGAGGTTGAGCCTGAGATTGGCTTGCGCATACTGCCCATCTCAAAGGCTCGTGCATAAGTCGCAGTGAGATGCGTGTTGTTGCGTGGTGTGATGTGAGGAGTCAGCTGGCATGTCGGGCTGAACGAGAGTAGAGCGTCTGAAGGGGGTGAGATGGGAAAGGATGCCCCGAATGGAGGCGCCTTTTTCATTGAACAAGGTGAAAGTATCTGCAGAGCACGATTTAATGAAGTGTGGATTATATCGCATACTGCCTCCGGAGGGGAAGGAGATAGTAAAAAAGAACAAATATGTGTTGCAATATCTTCACATGATTCCTTTAGAGAGAATAGGAACACCTAAATTTTACAAGGAATTATCAAGAAAGCTCAAAGAAATGAAGGATCCGAATGTTATTTATCCTGTGAGTGATGAGATAGCGGTGCATATATGCCCTGACAAGAATGATGCTCGCAATTATTACATACCGATAGAGCCGCATTTATTTCAAGATTTAAGCGATTTGATTGCGGAGGTTGAGAAGAGGATAGCACTTCTCGTTGATAAATATGAAGAGCCTCGCAGTAAGGAGGAGCAAAGAAAAATTCTTGAGAAGTGCATAGATGAAGTTTGTGAGGTCGTTCATTTGAACGGTGGTGAATATGTCGGTAGGAGAGGAATGCTTCTGCGAGCTGCGAGCTTGAGATTGAGAGAGCCGAACAACGGCTCAAAATTTTCTCGTATTTTCAACGCATTACGCTCATTATTCTTGGATGGACATGGTAAAATTCCTGTAACTCCATTTGAACTGCGTGCAATTAAATATCTGATGGTGCGAGATAAGGTCGGATTGGGAGTATTAGAGCCTTTTATTCATGACCCTTATATTGAAGATATTTCCTGTTCGGGTCTCGGAAATATATTTATAGAGCATAAGATATTTGAATCTTTGAAGGCTCCGATTGTATTTGAGAGTGAAGAGGAGCTTGACGATTTCGTTCTGAAGCTTTCTGAAAAGATAGGGAAGCCTGTTTCCTTCAGGAATCCGATTGTGGATGCAACACTGCCAGACGGTTCTCGTATAAATATTGTATATGGCAGGGACATATCAAAGAAAGGCTCAAACTTCACGATAAGAAAGTTCAGTAAGACGCCTTTAAGCGTCCTTCAGCTTATTGAATTCGGCACTTTCAACTACTTGATGGCTGCTTATTTCTGGATTGCTCTTCGTGATGGCATGAATTGCTTCGTATCAGGCGAGACCGCTTCAGGTAAAACGACAACACTTAACGCAATCACAACTTTCGTGCCTCCTAATGCTAAAATCATTTCAATTGAAGACACGCCAGAGGTTCAAATACCACATAAGAACTGGTTGAGAGAGGTGACTCGCTCGGCAGGAGAGCGGAAAGGAAGCGAGACTTCAAGCGTAGAGATGTTTGATTTGCTTAAAGCGGCGTTGAGACAGCGACCCAACCTGATTATTGTCGGTGAGATAAGAGGAGTTGAAGGGAACATTGCGTTTCAAGCAATGCAGACAGGGCATGCTGTTATGTCGACATTTCATGCTGCGAGTGTTGAGAAGTTGATTCAAAGGCTCACAGGCGACCCGATAAGAGTGCCTAAGACATACATAGACAACCTGAATTTTGTGATTATTCAGAATGCGGTGCGCTTGAAAGGGAAATTGGTCAGGCGTGTGACGAGCGTGAGTGAAATTATCGGTTATGACCCTCCTTCAGACACATTCTCATACATTGAAGTGTTCAGGTGGAATCCCGCCACAGACACTTTTGAGTTCACTGGAAACATGAATTCATACATGTTGGAGGAGAAAATAGCGGTTAAGCGGGGAATTCCTCACAATAAAAAGCGTAAAATATACAAGGAATTGGAGAAGAGGGCGAATATACTCAAGAAAATACACGAATCCGGCATAACTAACTTCTATGAACTCTTTAATGTGATAGCAAAAATAGAGAAAGAGGGTATGATATGAGTGAAAATGCTGTGGAAAAGGGGAAAGTAGGAGTGGAAGTAATGGAAGGACATGAGGAAGAAGCGGAAAAGGTAAGGAAGAATGAGAAGCGTATTAAGTGGTTTGATTTCAGTTCGAAGATAAAAGAGGACCAAGCGATGATGCTTGACCTCCTTAACATAATTACTTACATGTCTTCTATTGCGACTGCTGACATAGGAAGGGATAAAATAATAGAATTAGCGTCGCAACAAGAGGGAATAACTGCGGTATATTTGAGAAGAGTGCATTTATTAGTGAGGAATTACGGTTATGATTACGCTGAAGCATGCAAAGTAGTTGCTGAAACTGCAACTCATCCTGCATTGAAAGATTTTCTCATTCGTTTATCAAATGCATTCTCAACAGGAGAGGACGAAGAGAAATTCCTACGCACAGAGGCGGAGCACATGGTTGAGAAATACACGAACAAATACTCAAGCGATGTGGAATCGCTCAGGAAATGGACGGATGGCTATTCCGCCCTTCTCGTCTCTGTCACGACGGTCATCGCTGTATTCCTCACGAGTTCAATGTTCCAGATGTTCAAGATCGGAAATTTGCAATTTCTCGCAACCTTAGGCGGAATTATTCTCTGTTTTGTCGCATTTTTCGGCGTTTATATCATATATAGGGTGGCGCCATATGAGAAAGTTGTGCATTCTTTGGATGTGAAGTCAAGAGAGCAGGAATTATTAAGGAGAATGGGCATATTTTTGATTCCTTCTGCTTTCATTTTTCCCATTATATTGCTGATAAGTGGTGCGGATGAGTGGATAATATTTCTCACTATTTCAATTTTGCTTGCACCGATGGGATTTTTTGCGATGAAAGATGCTCGCAACATAGAGCGAAGGGACAGAGACCTCTCGCCTTTTTTGAAGAGTTTGGGAGCGACCGCAGGAATAACAGGCACGACGCTCGCAGTTGCGATAAGCAGACTTGACAAGAAAGCGGTAGGTTCTCTTGAAGAATTTGTCAACAGATTGTATAAAAGGCTTGTAAATGGCATAAATCCGAGTGTCTGCTGGTATTATTTCATGGGCGAAACGGGTTCTGAACTCGTGAACAAATATGTGAGGGTATTTCTTGATGCAATAAATCTCGGAGGCGACCCCGTTGAGATAGGGAAAGTGACATCTCACTCCGTTTTGGGCATAACTCTGCTGCGAGCTCGCAGGAAATTAGTGGCAAATGGCTTCATTAACCTCATGATTCCGCTGCATGTTAGCACATGCGGTATTCTAATGTTCATTTATGAAATCGTTTTGCACTTCAATAAATGGTTATCGGGAATATTTAAAAAAGGTATCACCAGAGGTGATTGGTGGAATACCTTCAGGTTTTGGATATAATATAAGCGGTGTAGACATTTCTTTCATCTCAAAATATGTGATGTTTGCCATATTTGTCCTCACTATTGCGAACTCTCTCGCTTCAAAATACGCATCCGGGGGAAGCAATTACAAATTATGTGCATACGCTTCCGTTCTCTTCGCCCTCTCTGCTCTAATATCGTTTGTGATGCCTCTTCTCGCTTCAAAAATATTCACGATGCCTTTCTTGTCGTCGGCGACGCCGTGAGTGTGCTGGAGAGGTGATGAGAAATGTTTAGGATATGGAGACGGGAAGGTAGCGGTAGTAGTGGTGGTAGTAGGAGAGAGGATGAAGGAGAGCAGGGGGAAGAAAGGGGAATGATGGAAGAAGTTATGCGAGAAGGCGTGGATGAGGAGAGCGGTGAGATTGATGCATCGTTGTCGTCACCTGTGAAAGGAGACCCGTTCAGCGCTTCTGAGGATGAGATAAGAGCGATTGAAGATTGGTGGTCGCAAAAGGAAGAGGAAGGAGAGGAAGAGGAGTCGGAAAAGGAGAAGGTCGTGAGTGGAGAGGAAGGAGAAGGAGACTCAAGCACGGACGAATTGCTGAGTCGTTTGAAGGAGATAGGGTCGGAGGAAGAGGAGGAGGAATCACTGCTGATGCATGAGATGGAAGAGCTGGGAAATTTAAGCGTGGAAGATTTGCTGCTTCTTGCGAAAGAAATACGAGAAGATATAGAGAGGATAAAGGAAGAGCGGAAGATAACAGATGTGAAAGGAAGCGAATCTGTAGGAGATAGAAACGAAGTGTCAGAGGAAGAGCTGTGAAGAAAAGCTCTGATGAGGTTTCCAAGTTTTGAGTATTTTCAAAGTTCCGAGTATTTTCATCATAAGCAAAAAACGAACTACTTTCTTTGTTTTGTTGAAATTTCCCTTTGCAATATCCTTAATAAATTTTAAAATAATGGAAAATCATCTGAAGATGAAATTAATTGAGTGCTAAAAAGAGGAGTCTTAAAAAGAGGAGGAGGGAATTAGAGGATTTGAGTTTGGATTTCAGAAATAGAAGAAGTGAGTAGAAATGGAGGATGAAGAGGGGAAGGAGAGGAAGATAAAGGTGTTATATGTGGATGATGAGGAGGGGGCAATACATGTGACGAACATATTTTTGAAGCGAATGGGATACGACAACATAGAAATAACACCTGCACTATCGGCGAAGCAGGGCTTAGAGTTGCTAAAGGATTGTGATTTTGATGTGATTATTTCTGATTATATGATGCCTGATATGAGTGGAATAGAGTTTTTGCAAGAAGTCAGAAGGAGAGGCATAAAAACACCATTCATTATATTCACGGGAAGAGGGGAAGAGCGAGTTGCGATGGAAGCACTGAACAAAGGAGCGAACAGATATGTGCGAAAGGACAGGAAGCCATCCGTGGTGTTTGAGGAGCTTGCTCGCTACATTGTTGAATTAGCGGAGGAGAAAAGGAGGGAAGAAGAGAAGGAGCGTGAGCTGCGCAGATTCAAGGAAGGGCATCCTTTCATTGTTGCACTTTACGATGACGACTGGCGCTTGCGGAAGTGCGCTGCGGATGCTCTCGGAAAATTGAAAGACACTCAGGCGGTAGAACCTCTTTCCGAAGTTTTGCTCAAAGATGGGGATGCGGATGTCCGTGCGAGTGCTGCTCAGGCGCTCGGCGAGATAGGAGATGCGAAGGCGGTTGAAAAGCTCATAAAAGCACTGAACGATGAGGACAGGGGCGTGCGTGAGAAGGCTGTCGCCGCTCTCGGAAAGATGGGGAAGGATGCTTTTGAGCCGCTTGTTCAAGCGTTAAGCGCTAAGAAGGCGAGAGTGAGGAAGGGTGCTGCTCTCGCTCTCGGAAATCTACGCATGAAGGATGCAATAGAACCTCTCACAAAAGCACTGCACGACAAGAATTTTGAGGTGCGCTGGTGTGCCGCACAAGCTCTCGCAAATATAGGAGCATTTGAGCCGCTACTTGAAGCGTCAAAAGAAGAGGACGAAGAAGTGCGCTGGTGTGCGGTCTCCGCTCTCGGAAAATTGAAGGACGAGCGTGCCGTTAAGCATCTCATTTCACTGCTTGACGACCCTTCGGAGAAGGTTCGTGCGAGTGCTGCATGGGCGCTCGGCGAGATAGGAGATGCAAGTGCAGTTGAAAAACTCATAAAAGCACTCGGAGACGCATCTCGTTTTGTTGTTGAGAGTGCGAAAGAAGCTCTTCTTAAAATCGGAATTTCAGCTGTTCCTCACTTAATAAAAGCGTTGAAGGAGGATAAATTGCAGAGAAAAGTGGTGGAAATACTTTCTAAGATTGAGGGAGAGGGAGTTAAGGAGCATCTTATTCGTGCTTTAAGCGATAAAAACAAGAAAATTCGCATCGGCGCCGCTCTTGCTCTCGCAAAGCGAGGAGAAGAGGGTGCAGAGTCCGCAATATCAAAGGCACTCGCATCCGAAGAGGATATTGAGGTGCAACACGCTTTTGAGGAGGCGTTAGAGGAGCTTAAGAGGAAGAAAAAGGAGGATGCGGAGAGTATTCCGTATGCAAAGCGTCTTGCTGAGGAGGTTAGGAAGAGGATGCAACAGAAGGAGTGCACAACGCTAATGAGTGGTGGTTTGGCATTAAAGAATAAAATGAGAGAGGAAAAGGACAAGAAATTGAATCCATCTCAAGTGCGAATGTTGAGGAATTTGCTGGCAAAAGGCTTCACAGAAGAAGATATAGCGAAGAAAATGGGCATTCCTCATAGGGTAATTGCCGATTTCTTGAAAGAAGAGAGGCGAAGAAAAGTGGGAAAATTGCTCCACATTCACAAAAAGAAAATTTGAATTTTGCGCTCGCAGCATTTTTCGTTGCTTCCGTTCTTCACAGCTTTCCTTCTCTCTCCTCACGCTCCCTCACCGTTTCGTTGTTTTCATCTCCTATGCTTCAATGCAAAGAAGCCGTAAGGGCGTCGTGTGGTGAGTGGAAGGGGCGAAAAAGAGAAGGGCGTCAAGGAAGAAGGGAGAGGGTAAGTAGTGGCAAAGGTGGGCAAAGGCGGGCAAATTTAAAATGTTTTTGAAAGTTATTCAGATAGACTGCAAGAATATTTGACACTTAACTTAATGAAATCAGCATATTATTGCAATTTTTAGATTATTTGATGCGAAGGGAAAGCAAAAAGAAAGAAAAACAATAGTATTTATATAATTTTGTTTCGGGATTTCCTTATGGATGAGGGAGGAGATAAGGTTAAAGGGGGAAGAAGATTACTACATCAGCAGAATGCTCCTCTTTTTCATCCCGTATTTCGTATTTAATATGCTTGATTTGGTCACGACGAAAATTGCGTTAGCGACAGCGGGCGTGAGGGAACTAAATCCATTTTACCACTTATTTCCGTTTGCGGAGCATTTTAAGATATTTGCACCCCTCATTCTGTTCTCTTTGTATGTCCTCTTATACATATTTAGCAGAACGGAAGAGGGTAAAAAGGCGATAGGAGAGAGCAGTTTGCGATGCTTAATGGCTTTATCATTCTTATATTTCATTATTTGCATCAATAATTTGTGTCAATGGTGGCTCGCAATGAAAAAATGAGTGTCTCCAAAGGGTAGAAAAGCGAGGAAAAGCAGATGTGTGTTTAAAGTGATGTGAAGAGGGGCAAAAATTTTTCAAATGTCTTCAATTTGATTTTCAAATCGGGTAATTTTATAAATTTTCGTGAGAATGAGGATGTGAGGGGGATGGTGGGGCGTTCATTCTTGTTATTATTCTGTGCTGTGCTACTGGTATTGAGCGTTATTTTCACAGTTTCTTCGGGACAGCATCCACTGAAGAAGGACTCTGATGGCGACGGCATCCCCGACGGCTGGGAACTTGAGCATGGACTTGACCCCAACGACGCCTCAGATGCCTCAAAGGATTACAACTACAACGGCTTGACGAACTTGGAGGAATACAAGCGGGAATATGACCCTTTTGACCCTGACACTGACGACGACGGCATCTCAAATCTTGCTGAAACGACGGGAATGTTCGGCTTTCGCACCGACCCGCTCTCTGATGACACCGATGGTGACGGCTTGAGCGACCTTGACGAGATTATTGCATACATTGACACTGGAAATGAGACGCAAATGAGCGAAATTAAACCTGAAGAGAACGACAGGGATAAAGTTCGCAGCGAAATTGTTGAGCGGAGCGGGAAAATACCCTCGCTTTACAGGCTTGACCCCACGAATTCAGACACAGACGGCGACGGTCTGAGCGACGGCGACGAGATTTCAGCGGAGACAAATCCCACTGTGAAGGACAGCGACGGCGACGGTCTGAGCGACGGCGAAGAGGTCAGTATCTACGGAACAAACCCTGCGGAAGCAGACAGCGACGGCGACGGTCTCTTGGACGCTGAAGAAATTTACGGCACTTACGGCGTTCGCACAGACCCTACGAAAGCAGACACCGACGGAGACGGCATCCCTGACAAAGAGGAGGTTCTCGGTTTTGAAAATGCGCCGATTCCGCCGAGCAGATACGCTCTTTCTTTTGAAGAGTTCCTCAGTAGCAGTGCTTACACAAACGAAACAATCACATTGAAGGGTAAAATAGAGAAGATTCTGCATAATAGTGGGCTTGATAATTACTCAATTCTGCTCAAATCTCCCAACGAGACATTTGAATTAGGTGTGGTGAAAAAGGTGATTGTGAGGGTTGAAAGTCCGTGGCATTATGACATATATCACGATTTCGTGCATGTAGATGACCGTTTTCACCTCGCTCTCAGAGAAGGCGATACGATTTTCGTCGTTGGTGTTGCAAAACCCTTGCGAGGAGGCATTCGTGAGATTTTCGTCGGCAGTGAAGGTGCAATCTACTTGGTGCTTTCGCCTGAAGAGATGATGGAACGCTGGCAACCCTCCAGAGATTATGTGAAAGTGATGCGAGCATTCGCATCCTCCTCTCCCTCCCCTTCTCCTTCGCCTCCTCCGACTCCCTCGCCTACTTCGCCTTCCCGTCTCCTCGTCTCCCCGTCTCCCTCGCCAAATCCACCGAATCAAACCGCCTCTTCCCCCACCTCTAACGCCTCCACATCAATCTCTCGCTCGCCATCCCCCTCAAATGCCTCTCAAGCGTCCTCTCCCGCCGAAAACGCATCTACGCAAGCCACTGCGGAGGGGTTTTCCGCTCTCAACTTCTTCTTTCTCTTTCTGCTCGTCGCCGTTTGCTGTGCCGCCGCTGCGGTATTTTTCATTCGTCGTCGGCGAGGCTCGGAAGCGGAAGCGAGAGAGGCTAAAGAAGGCGTTGCGGAAGGTGCAGAAGGTAGAGGAGGCGGTGTTAGGAAGGAATGGATTTAATCCGTGTTGGAGGAGGAAATGGATAAATGAGATTTCGCATCGTCGGTGAGGACATTTGGAGAGAAGGAAAGCTTGTTCTTGAAAATAATACATTAATTTTCTATGAAATGTAATCAAAGCAAAAGAAAGGAGTATTTTGGCGGATTAGAGGTGAAAGAGAAAGGGGAGGAAGTCTTAAAAATCAATATAAGCAGTATAAAAGATGTGAAAAGAGTGAGATGAAGAGGAGTTAATGTTGGGTTATGAAGGTGAGTTTTCAGGTGAAGAAGGCTCTCAGCTTGCTTATGTTCAAGTTCGGATGCGAGCTGAAGCGATAAATGACTTGGAGCGTGAGATACTCATGCGAATGAATGCACGGGAATTCAGCGTTTTCTTCGCACAAACGCTCACAAAGGAAATGAGACTGCGTAAGGGCATACTGAAGCTCTCGCCTTTCGCACTATGGCTCATAGACAGAGAGGGTCAAAAGCGAATAGAATGGGATGTTGTTGTGAATGTTGAGGAGAAGAAGAGGGGCAAATATAAGGGAGTAGAATATGCCGCTATTTCAATAGAATATATTGACGAGGACTCAAAGGTTAAATCCTCACTAATCATATCAAAAGGAGACATAATAAGCACTTTGAAAAAGCAAATTAGTGAAATATTGAGCAAATACAGCGTTGAGAAGGACATTTCAGACATTGAAAATCAGATTCTCGCACTCATTTATGCGGGTGCGTTTGACTTCACGGAAATGGAGAAAATGGCATCATCCTTCGGCATAAGCGAGGAAGAGATGAGGCGTTATTTGGAGCATTTGAGCGAGATAGGAATGCTTGAAGATGCGAATGGAGGTAAAAGACTCACGAAAAGGGGCATTAGATATATGATGAGTATGTCAAAAGGTAGTAGATAGTGTGAAATATTTTTGAATAACGGTTATTTAGTTAATTTCCCTGCATGGAAAATCTTTTTAAGTCTTGCGAAGTAGAGGAGCGAAGGTCGGCTTGCTGGAGATAGCTAAGGGGCAAATGCAAAAGCGGTAAAAGGAGAAGGTGGCGAAGGATGAGGCGGCTTGCGGTGATTCCGGAGCGGTGTTCAGGCTGCCGTCTCTGCGAGCTTGCATGCTCTTTGGAGAAGTTTGGCGTGCTGAATCCGAAGAAGGCGGCGCTGAGGGTGATTTCAATATACCCGCAGCCTGTCGTGAGGATGCCCGTGTTCTGCAGGCAGTGCAAATCGCCGAAATGCATGGCGAACTGCCCTTCAGAGGCGATTCGTATTAATGACGGTAGTGGCGTTGTCATTATAGACAAGGAGAGATGTTCCGCCTGCTACAATTGTGTAGTATCGTGTCCTTTTGGTGCGATTTTCGTGCATCCTGAGGTGGATGAGCCGATAAAGTGTGATTTATGCGGTCAGCAGTATCCGAAATGTGTGGAAGTTTGCCCGACGAAAGCGCTTGTTTTCGTGCCTGAACACCTCCTGGGGCAAGCCCAGAGGGTGGGAAGCGTCTTAAGATATGCTCACATGGAAGAAATGGAATACGAGGTCGGAAGAGAAAAGAAGCGTTTGCGTTATGCTGACATCGGTAACACACGATTGGAGGAAGAATAATTCAATTCAGTGAAACCCTTTCCAAACTCACGGCGTCGCTGAGACCTTTGAACAACACACCGCCTTTGTAAGCGAGGATTTCAACGCCGTTGAACTCTGAAGGGGAGCAGAGCAAGTGCTGTTCGGGATGCGTCCCTGGCGTGATTTCGCAGCTTAAAACAATTCGCTTTCCAACAGATACAACTGTTCTGAGGCGTTTCGTTGCGGGATGCCCCTTCGGAAGCACAATTAACGGCGAATTCAACTCACGAAGCATGAAAATAACGCATTTCAGACCCCGCAGTAATGCATTCTCCGCTGCACGCTTCTTTACCTCACTCTCACCGCTGTTTCCACCGTTTTCGCTGCTATTGTTACTGCTTTTACTATCGCTTGCGTTCAAAGAGGCGTAGAAGCCAGAGGCAACAATCAAGTCCTCTGGAGAGGCGAAGAGAAAAATCTCCTTTTCAGGCGTCTCTACCAGAAATTCCCGTTGCGTGCCGACCTTCGCAATTGCAAGCACACCCGCTTTCCCCTTCACAAACAAAATCTCATCCGCACCGAGAGGAATTTTCCTCACTGTTTTCGCCGTCGTTTCACCTCACTCGCCTCCTCTTGCTTGCTCTCTCCCGCTTTTTGCTCACTCATGCTCACGCTCGCACCACATTCGAGGACTTGCATGCGGGGCACTTGAAAGCCTCGCCTATCGCCTCAAACACATTCCCGCAGTCCTTGCACTTGTATTTCACCGCCTCTAACTCCTCAACCTCCAAATTGAAGTCTCCTCCCCCGACGCTGCACATTCCTCCTCACCATCCTTAAGTTGGATGCATGAGTATAAAAAGGAAGTCGGTGCGGAATAGCCAGTGCAGGAAAGGGAGAGCGTAAAGAAGCGCCTGTCGGTAGTAAATTGGGGAAAAGGCAAATGAGAGCGGTGAGAATGTGAATGCGAGAGTAGAAGCGTTCATTCAACCTTTTTCAATTGAGATTTATACATTTCAACGATTTCCTCAACGGTAGTAGCGTCTTCAGGCGACTTATCAAACCTCCATCTGCCCGTGAATCTCGGAAATCTGACTGCGATGCCCGCACCTTCTCGTATTTTACCGAATGCAGTCGTGTGAACAGGACTCAATGTCAGCTCGTCGCCTATTATTTCCATCACTACACTCGGCGTGAACCAAACATCCGCCTCTATTTCGCTCTTCACTCTCGGATGCACATGCTCAATCTCGTAAGGTGAAAGCATTTTCGGCAGATTCTCCAAATCCTCGTCCTTGAAACCGCTGCCCACCTTTGAAATTGTCGTGAAAACATCGTTCTCTTTGTCGTAAACGGCAGCAAGTAAAGCACCGTAACTGCCTGAGCGGCGACCTCTGCCGTGAAAAGCGCCGACGACAACAACATCTATCGGCTCAACCATCTTTGACTGGTAACTTCGCTTCAACTTTATCCAGAGCCAGCCACGAGCTCCCGCTTGGTAGACACCGTTCAACGCCTTCAGGATGAGACCTTCGCATCCCGCTTCTATCGCATGCTCAAAAAATCGCTCTACTTCGCTCAAATCTGATGTGCGAAGCATTTCAGTGAGCCTTATTCTTTCGTCGCAACGCACTATTTCCTCAAGTTTCTTCCTTCTAACGATGTATTCTTGCTGCGTAAGGTCTTCTCCGTCTATGTAAAGGACATCAAAAAGGAACAAACTCACGGGAAATTTTTTGGCAGCGTCCTCAACGCCATACTTGCGACGGCGATGCATTAGTTCTTGAAATGGAAGCAGCTCGCCAGTGTCGGGATGCACTGCGACGCACTCGCCCTCAATAATCGCCTCGTTGCACTGCACATGCTCCCTCACGGTAGCACAAACATCAGGATATTGCTCAGTTATGTTTTCAAGCCGCCTTGAGAATAGAATGACCTCTTTCCCTTTCTTGTGAATCTGAATGCGTTCCCCGTCATACTTCCACTCGCAAGCAGCCTCGCCACCCAATTTATTCAAAATTTCATCCGCAGATGCCAATCGTTGTGCGAGCATCATCCTTATCGGTCTTCCCACCCGTATTTTGTAGTTTTTTATGCCTTCTAAGCCTGAAGTTGCAAGGGTTTTCGCAACATCTCCCAAATCTGAACTCGTGTTGTATGCTCGCTCTATGTGTTTTCTGTTTTCCTTTTCACCTGTGTATGCGATTGCGAGCGCATCAAGGATTGTCATATCCGCAATTCCGAGCCGCATTTTTCCTGTTACTGTTCTGACGATGAACTTCGCCTCTTTTGGAGTGGCGTCTGCGAGTAAGCCCGCAAGCAACCCTATTTTCGCCTCTTGACTCCTTGCGCCTGAAGCCCTCGCTATTTCATCAAGCGTCTCATGCACTCGCTCAACCGTCAGCGGAGCGGATGCCAAAACTGCTTGCGTTCTTTTCGCTGCAAGCTCTTTCGCAACCGTCCCCAAGTCGCCGAGTCGCTTGAAATCACGAAGCACTTCGTTCTTATCAACGCCGTAAGCCTGCGAAATCGCTTTTATCGCCAATTTCTCCGCTATTCCGAGCTTTATTCCGACAAAATCGGGATAAATTTTCCCTTGAATCAGATAAATTACCTTGTCTATGAGCTCAGCAGGCGTCTTCTTGAATAGTTTCACAAGCGAATCCGTCATCTCCAGACGCTTCGTCGTCGCTTCTATCTCCTCGCAGACTTCCACAAGCTCCGAATACCTCATCTTATTTTATTTTAGCACAGAAATTAAAACACTTTTCCTTAAGGCGAGAGCGGTGCAAGCGCAGAAAAAGGTGCGAGAGAGAGGTTGGGGTGTAAAAGTAAAAGTGAGAGTAAGTAGAGGCGTGTGAGTTTGTGGAGGGTGGTGCTGGGAAGAGGTGGTGCATGTGCATAAAGTTGAGAAGCTCAGCAGGAAGGACGCTGCGGAGATTTCCCGTGTCTACTGTGAGGTCTGGCCGAGGGCATACGAGTATCCTGAGGAGTGGCGTCGTAAGCGTGCGATGAGCGAGGAGGAAGTCTTGCGTGAGATGGACGCTGGCTATTCCTTCTTCGGCGTTCGCATCGCTGGAAAACTCGTCGGCGTCTACAAGCTCTCTTTCACGCCCGAAGGCAACATCTTCGGCGAGCAGCTCGCTGTCCTTCCTGAACACAGAAATCAAGGCGTCGCAAACGCCCTTTACGAACACTTCATCGCTCTCGCAAAAAAGCTCAAGTGCAAAGGCATCGTGAATATCCTCGTAGGACACAAGGTCTGCGAGCGGGTCATTCAAAAATACGGCTTCAAAAAGGTCGGCGAACCCTGGGAGCAAAGCAAAGGCATGCTCGTCCAGACATGCGAAGTGGATTTCTCACCGCAGACAGAGAAGCGAAAAGGCGAATAGGCGAAAAGACGGAAATCGTGAAAACGAACTGCGAAAAGTCATTGTAATAATTTCCTCCATCTTTTCAATATTTTTGAAAATAAATGATTGAAAATAAGCGATTTCTTACCGTAGATGCTCACTTCTCGCCTCAATACCGCCTCCCTTAAATCCCAAATATCATCAACATCCGCAGAAACGAATGCATTCCCGATTTCATTTGCGGTGTGAGCGTCGCTCCCTGCGGTCATTCCCAAGTTATGCGAATTTGCGAATTCCAACGCTTTCTCGTTGAACTTTCTGAGGATGCATCTTGAATTGAACACTTCAACACAATCAAAGAGTGAAGCATCATCGCTTGTAGGGTGTAAAGCACTCCCTCTTAAATCATCAAAAGGATGCGGAACTACAACTATGCCATTTTGAGCTTTTATTTCATCAATAACTCGCTCAAAATTCGTTGATTTCACCTCTTCTTCAAGAAATAATCCGATTATTTCGCCTCTTTCTGTCAAAATCTCCGCACCTACTATCACGCTGACCGCATTATTCATGCTGATTGCCTCCTTTTTCACGGCTAATCCGCCCTTTATCGTTCCATGGTCGGTGATTGCGACGGCGTCAATCCCCCGCTTCTTCGCTATTTTCAGTATCTTGCGGGGTTCAAGATTGCTGTCATGCGAATATCTCGTGTGCATGTGCATGTCGCATTTCATACACGCCAGAATTCGTCACATCTTAATTAAACCTCCTCATTTTCATTAGGATGCTCGGCGTAAAGATTTAAGTGCATGCGTGCATTTAAGGAAGAATGGAGGTGGTTCATATCATAGATATTCACTGCCATCTCTCGTTCAAGCAGTATGCGGAGGACAGGGAGAGCGTGATTGAGGGGGCGAAGAAGGAGCTTAGAGCGGTAGTTACGAGTGGAGTTGAGCCTTCTGACGCAAAAGAAGCGCTGAAGATTGCGAGAAATCACAAAGATTTCGTGTTCGTTACGCTCGGAATGCATCCTATTCATGTTGAAGAGTTCAGCAGTGCTGAATTGGAGAGGTATGAGGAGTTCATTTACGAGCATCGTCGTGAGATTATTGGTATTGGCGAGGTCGGCTTGGACTACCATTGGATTAAAGAACCTCTCAAGCAACGGCGGGTGAAAGAGGTTTTCCTGCGTTTTCTTGAGATTGCTCGTGATTTGCGTCTTCCGGTCGTTCTGCATTTGCGAGGTGCGACAGGCTCAAGTGCGGAGGCGATTGAAGAGGGTCTCAAAGCGATTGAGGACGAAGACATTCAAAAGGCAGTCTTCCACTGCTTCACTGGAAAGCCCGCTCTCGCCTCAGAAATATGCGACGAAGGCTACTTTATTTCGCTGCCTGCAACGATAAAGAGGAGCAAAACGATGAAAAATGTCGCAAAAAGAATGCCTATTTCTCAATTGCTCACTGAAACGGATGCTCCTTACCTCTCACCTGTTGAGAATCAAGAGCGAAATGTCCCTCAAAATGTGAAATTCGCATACGAAGAAATCGCGAAAGTTCGGAAAATCAGCGTTGAAGAACTGAAAGAGCAAATAAGAAAGAACTTTTCCGCTCTCTTCGGCGTTGTAGTGTGAGGTGCGTGTGCTGCTGCTCGTGAGCTTTTTAAAGAGGCGTGTGTGCGAGGCGAGTGCCCCAGCTGGGAATCGAACCCAGGTCTTGGGCTCCGCAGGCCCAAGGGATATCCACTACCACACTGGGGCTCCTCTTAACTTTCGCTTCCTGAAAATTAAAGCCTTACTCCTCTAACACTCACGCCTCCCTGTCTTACCGCCCACATGCGCCGAGCAACACGGCACGCTCCCAAGAAGGAAAAGAGTAGCAAAAAAGAGGAAGGGAAGAGGGGTTAGTTAGAGACCGAGGATTTCATGCAGTTTCAGGTGGTATTTTCCGAGCGTTCCGCCGTAGTTTCCAGCGGTTATTTTCTTCACGCCTTTGACTTTGACTGCTGCTTTTATGCCTTTTCGCATCGCTTCCTTCACAGCATCCTCGCTCAACCCGTTAATTACGATTTCAAGCACCGCATTCACGCCATCTGGAATCTCAGAGTCCTCAACAACGCCTCTGCAGCGTCGGACAGAATTTGTGGTTCGTTGTTGCGTGCATGAATTTGTATTTCAGAGAGCCGGGTTTAGAGCCTGAAGAGACGATTCCGCCCGGAAATGGCGTGATGACGCCATCAACTTTCTCAATCTCGGCGACAGCATTCTCGGCAGCGAGCAGAGCAGATGCCTGATTCTCCGCAAGAATGAAGAAGTTTCCACCTGCTACGCCCTCTTTAGCACCGAAATTCTGCTCCACGATGAATTCACCGCCCATTATAGGAATAATTGAGACTTTTCTGCCGTAAAGTTCGCCAACTTTCTCAAAGCCATCGCCGAAGAATTTCAGTTTGAAACCCGTGTTGAAAGTTTTAACGCTCTCCTCCTCGCTTAACGCATTGAAAGCCGCTGCGGTTGGAGCGGTTAGAACGCACTGACCCAAGCGAGCGAGCAGTTGTTCTTCAAGCGTCTTGTAGCTGGGGGCGCAGAAAAGCACGAAAACGCCAGGTCTGCCGTCAGGTGTCTCTTCTGGAGATGCCGTCCGCTCAATACCCGCCTCAACAGGACACATAATCACGGAAGTGCCGAAGCCTGTCGCCTCCTTCGCAGCGTTCAACGCCCACTTCTCATTCACCGCAGTTATCAGCACACGAGCAACCTTTATCGGAAACGCCTCCGCAAATGTGTCCTCTATCTCCACACCTTCTAACTCCTTCAATTCGCTCACCTCAAAGGAAAACTCGCTCCCCCGTTTAAAATCTTTTCTCTTTTTCCTCTCTGCTTTTCCTCCAGCCCTGCTGCGTCCTTGCGTCAAATTCGTTTGGATGAAAAATTAAGAAAAACATCCGGAAGAAAGAGGCGAAGTGGCTATTTGTTAAGTTTAAGCATTCTTTCTATTGCCTCTCTCGCTTTCGCAGCGATTTCATTAGGAACGCTTACAACGGGCTTCTCTCGCTCCAGCGCAGCCTCAATCTTGCGAAGCGTGTGCATTTTCATCTGCGGGCAGACAGCATGCTTTGAGACGGGGAAAAACTGCTTCGGGATTTCTTTGCGTAGTCTGTGCAGAAGCCCGATTTCAGTGCCGATGAGGAACGCTTGCGATTGCGATTCCTTGCAGTATCGCAGCATCCCGCTCGTTGAGGCGATGAAATCCGCATGCTCTTGAACCTCCGGAATGCATTCAGGATGCACAACGACTTCAGCATTCGGATGCCTCGCTTTCGCCGCCGAGAGGTCTTCAAGCGATATTTGGTGGTGCGTTGGGCAAAGACCCCCTTCGGGAACGACAATTATCTCCTTCTCGCTTCGCTTTTGCACGAAATATGCGAGGTTCTTGTCAGGTCCGAATATAATTTTCTGCGAGGACATCGCATTTACGACCTCTGGAGCGTTTGCGGATGTGCATATGCAGTCTGCGAGAGCCTTTGCTTCCGCCATTGTATTGACATAAAGCACGACTTCAGCATCAGGATGCTCCTTCTTCGCATTTTCAAGCGTCTTCGCATCAAGAAACCACGCCATCGGGCATCTTGCACCTTCGTCAGGAATCAGCACCTTCTTCTCTGGATTCAAAATGCTTGCTGTCTCCGCCATGAAATCAACACCGCAGAACACCAAAACATCCGCATCCACCTCAGAGGCTGCACGAGCAAGCTCTAACGAATCTCCGACGAAGTCCGCTATTTCTTGCACTTCCGCACGCTGGTAGTTGTGGGCGAGAATAATCGCTTTCTTCTTCCGCTTCAGACGCTCAATCCGCTCAATCCGCTAATCTGCTGCTCGTCCCTCGCTTCTCTCTCTTCACGCTCCACCATCACCGCTACCACCACGCTTTTTTCACTTCCTCACTCCTGAGGAGAGCCTCTCTTCCCGCTTTCCTTGTCCCTCTTTTTCCTTCGCTCTCACACGCTTCTTCAGATGCAGTTTCCTCGCATAATATTTCAGCGGATGCGAGACTTCTTTGCAAATTTCATCTTCCTCTTTGACGCAGAGACCGTAAGTGCGGAGCGTGTCGCAGCTCGGCGAAATGTATTTTGTGCCTTTTGAGCCTGCGATATGCTCCACCTGATATTTCGTGCGAGATGCGTTGAAGTCAGGTGCGTTTTTGTAGAGTTGCATCACTTCCTCGGGCTTCATGCCGATGTTCAGCAAGAATGCGGTCAGTGCGAACCTTCCAGCATGCGATATGTTCTCTCCTGCGAGCAAACCGCTCAAAATGCGTGAAATGCATGGCGGAAAGCATGAAACATCCATTATGCCTTTCATGTCCTCGCCGCCACATGAGCCTCGCTTGAAAGCCTCGCTTTTCACCCGCTCCCACACACGCTTTATTTCTTCCGTGTATTTCATTACTGCGTGACGGATGCCCGCAGGCACTTCCAAAGGCAAACGCTCCCTCACCTTCATGTAGAAAGCGGACTGCAAGAGCCTTAAGAACTCGCTTCTGTTCAAAAGCACGAATCCGTCTCGCAAATCACGATTCACGAGCTTCCAACGCAATCCGCTCAATCCCGCAGAGAGCCTCAAAAAATCCGTGAAATGCATTTTAAACTGCCCCGCCAACGCCCCTGTCCTTCTCGTCGCCGACGCCGACTCCTCCGCAGGAGAGACATTCAGCGAGAAGTCCTCTGCGAGTGCGAGAGCGAAGTCGTCCTTTGAGGATGAGAGCCTCTTAAGCTTCTCGTAGCTCCCTTTTGCCTCCGCAAGTGCAAACCTTTCAATGAGAGCGGAATCGCCGATGCAACTCACAAGAATCCTCGCAAAAGGGTAAGAAAGCAACTCAATCTCCGCATGCAAATCCGAAAAAATGAGGGGCTTGCTCACTTCTCCTCGCTCAATCGCCTCAATCACCCGCTCCTTACCACGAATGCGAGCCCGCTCAAACGCATCATCTTCAACGAGTGCGTCAAGGCTGACGCCAAGCGACTGCACATTCAACGACGCTTCACGAGTGAAAGGGAAAAGACTCAAAGTCTTCTTGTCCATTCTCCACTGTTTTGTCCTCAGCTGAAAAAAACTTTCCGCTTAAGAGACCTGCGAGCTGTGTGAAGGGAGGCATGTGAGAATAATGTAATTTTAATGAAAGTGCTGAAAACGGCGGTATTGCTCGCAGGTGGAAAGAGCAGCAGAATGGGATTTGAGAAGGCGCTTGCTGAAATCTGCGGTAAGAAGATGATTGAGTGGGTCATAGATGCGTTAAGAGGCACAATAAATTTTGTTGTTGCGACGAGCGAGAAGAATGCACCGAAGACGAAGGCGTATTGCATGCGCAAGCGTTACGAAATTATTGAAACGCCCGGAAGGGGCTACCACGAAGACCTACGCTTCATTCAGCAACGCATTGGGCAGCCCGCATTCATTTCGGTTTCTTGCGACATTCCATTTTTGAGGAGCGAGCATGTGAATGCATTAATTGACGCTTACAAACGCACGAAGAAGAGCATTACAGGCGTTGTGCCTTTGAGCTTGCTTCCGAAGGGCTTCTCGCCGAGCCACATTTTTGAGCTCTCTGCGAAGAAGTATGTGGCTTTCGGTTTGAATGTCGTTTCCAAAGACGAAGATGAAGGATCCGTTTTAGTGTTTGAGGACGCTCTATTGGGTGTAAATGTGAATACGAAAGCGGAATTGAAGCTTGCAAATGATTTAATGCGAATAAGTGGAAGGTGTAGAATGAGGAAAAACGGAGACAGATTCGCCGCAGAGAATCGCAGCGATGTCGTTTCGTGATGCTCTTCGCACAATTCCCCGCACCAAATTCCTCTCGTTTAGCCCTCGCAAGTTCGGCGAGAATCGCAAAACAAGCATATTTGCCTTTTTTCCTTCTTCAACCGCCCATTCACCAGCACCGAATACGGATGCGGGGTTCAGCGTGCTCATTCTCAAGACCTCTCGCTCTTCAATCCTGAAAATCTTTGAAACGAACTCCATTTCACGAAACATGTCAACGCAGTTGAGCATCACATTGTCTGTGCCGATGCAAACATTGAGCGAATTTTTGAGCATTTCACGCAAAGGAGGCAAGCCAACGCCAGTAACAAGGTTTGAACGCACACATACAACAGCGGAAATGCCCTCTTCTTGCATTCTCTTTAAATGTGCGGGGGATGCATGAACGAGATGCACCACAAATGTGGGATGCAAATCCAAAGCAGCGCTCACATCCTCTTCGCTTCGCTCACCTGCGTGAATCGCAAATATTTTTCGGCGCTTCCTCGCCTCTTCAGCGAGAAACTCAAGCAGCTCACGAGGGTGGTCTGCGACACTGCTCATTCCAACGCCATCTGCGACATCTAAAACCGAAGAGGCGTCTTCCTCGCCGAGAGGTCTGCCGAGAATCTTCGCATGCACGGGAACTTCAGCAAGCCTCGCTGCTTCTTTGAGAGCGAGAACGCCTGCGACGCCGCCTTCCCTGAAATCTGCGAAAGCAAGCGTGCCTGTGTGGAACATTTCTTGAATCGTTTCACGCATCGCTTCCACAAGCACTTCAGCAGGCGTCTCCGCAAGAACACGGTGCTTAAAGCCTCTTGGACCGACCAAATCCGCAAGTGGCATATCTGGAGGCTCTTTCGCAACAGAATCGCCGATATGTGTGTGAGCATTCACGAAAGCAGGCAAAATAATGCCTTCAAATGCAGCGTCCACGCCCCCTTCATCTGCACTGATTTCACGAATAACGCCATCTTTAACGACAACATAACCACGAAACACTTCAAATTCTTCACCATAAACAACAAAACCCGAAAGCACTACCTCTTCCAGGTTGTGCATTTTGAGCCTTTCAGCCCAAAATGCTTTGTGCGATTTCATCTTTCATCCATCGCACGGGGTGCAACCCCACACCCTCTATCCCGTCCGCCTCAAAGGCTTTCGGGATTGCTTTCCTTATGATGTTATATGCGGCGTTCACATCCGCATTTATGATTGTTCCTCGCGCACTCTTGAACAGCCCCCTCATCCTTCTCCCTGCGTATTCATCTCTATGCTCTAACTGGCTCGTTATCTAAGAAACTGCACTTTGATGTGTGGTCTTCCTCCACGAGGAGCACTTCTATCCCTCTTTCTTCTGCTTTGTATTTTATTTGCTGAATTAACATCAAGAAAGGGATTTGCACGAAATTCTGGTTATTCCTTTTACCTAAGTTCGCCTCTTGCTTCCACTCCTTGTTATAACCGATCACTAATCTCCCGATGTTGCGCTTCGCACACCACTCCGCCACAAACTTGCTGACTTTGTGGAAGAAATCTCATGAGCTTCCTCTCCCTCTTCACCGATAATCTCTTCATTCTCTTGCTTGTCGTGACGCCTTGCTTGCTGTATGTGCTCTGTAATCTTGCTTTTTTCTTATTGAAAAACTGATTTATGGTCTTCGCAACCCCGCCCTTAACAACAATCGGCTCTTCGCCGATGTTGTTTGCGATGGTTACGAGGTTGCGAACCCCTAAATCTATGCCCGCGACTCTGCTTTTATCTCTTTCTATGGTGTCTATTTCCTTCTCATACACAATCTCAACAACATAACCTACACCTTTTGGGATGATTTTGACCTCCTTTATTCCTTCCTTTATCCTTGTCTTGAGCTTTAAGCCAACGACTTTTGGGAAAATCAGCTCTCCTTCTTTGACTTTGACTTGTTGATTTGTGAAGATGAGCATGAAAGACGCCGTCCTTCTTCTTATATTTCGGTGGTCTCGGTCTCTCTTTGAACTTCTCAGGATGTTCCCTCCACTCTTTCATCGCATTGAAAAAATGATTTCCAGTTTCTCTCCAAAGCTCTCAAAATCTGCTGAGCTGTCTGAGCTGGAAGTGCTCTGTAATTCTCGCTCTTCTTCAATCGTTTATCTAACTTGCTGTATCTTATCCATCTCTTCGTTTTGAAAAACTCTTGTCTAACAATGTAATTCGCCTCGTTGTATAAGTTCTTGGATATATGACAGAGTTTTTGAATATTCTCATCACCATTTATCCATATTTGTTCGGTCCTTAGAACTTTCAACCAAACTCACCTCCAGCCCCCTCATCTTTCTCTTGCTGTAAATCATCGAGAAGCAATGCAACAAAGAAACTATTCAAAAACCTCCTCAGCATCTAATTTCTTATTTCCGACCTCTGAGACCACGACAATTTCAGTTCCGAAACGCTTGAAGAGTCTCTCAAAGAATGAGAAGCCAACTCTGCTCAGCCTGTCTTTATGTGCAATGAGCACTTTATCTACCTTGTAGTCCATTCGTCAAGAAGCTTGAAGAACTCTTTCCTGTCGTCGAAGTTAATTCCTGATGCTATGTCTGCAAAGATGCCGCTTATCTGATGACCGTTCGCAAAAGCCCATGCTTTAAGCATCTCTATTTGCTTTTCAAGAGCCTTCTTCTGCTTCGGCGTGGGAACTCTCGCATAGATGTATGTCTTGCGTTCAAGACCTCGATTCAAAAGCCTGAAGACATCTTCATCAAGATAATCATAACGCTTTCCGAGCTTCCTCCTCCTTATTAAGCCTTCCTTCGCATATCTGTGCAGCGTGGCTCCGAGATATTCTCAGCGCCCTCATTACCTCTCCCGCATTCATACATTTGATAATATAATTTGAGTATATATAAGACTATCAGTTGGAAATCAGACATCATATTTCAGCAATCAAATCTTGTGTTGCTCTCCTTACTGCCTCTTCAGATTTGAACTTTGGACGCCAACCGAGCGAACGCAACGCAGAAGCATCTAAAAGCATCGTGCGGACATCCCCCTTCCATCCTCGTTTTCCGCCTGTGAATTTGAATCTCGGCTTCAATCCCAACTCCTCGCACACAATCTCCGCAATCCTTCTCACGCTGACCGCATCTTCCGTGCCGATGTTGAATATTCTTGTGATGCCTTC
This sequence comes from Candidatus Methanophagales archaeon, assembly GCA_024699715.1. Lineage (GTDB taxonomy): Archaea > Halobacteriota > Syntropharchaeia > Alkanophagales > Methanospirareceae > Methanospirare > Methanospirare jalkutatii. The sequence continues at coordinate 232,773 of JANPRD010000002.1, read as the reverse complement.
CTCCTCACACTCGTCCATCTTATCCTCGTAATTTCTTTCGCTTCGCTTTTCCGCTCCCCTCCTTTGCCTCGTTTTTGTGCTTTTCGTGCTGTGAAATCGCTTTCAGCCCAAAAAACATCGCATTAATGCAGTCATCAATATAAATATATGATTTTGTTTGCGTCCCATCACCCAAAATCTCCAACTCATTCGGATTTCTCTTCAATTTCATGATGAAATCGTATATAACGCCATGCCTTAATCTTTTTCCGACGACATTTGCGAACCTGTAAATGACAGCGTTCATGCCAAAAGTGTGGCAATATGCCGAAATTAATGCTTCGCATGCGAGTTTTGAAGCTCCGTAGAGAGAAATAGGGAGCAAGGGTCCGTAATTTTCAGGCGTAGGAATCTGCTCAGCTTCGCCGTAGATTGTTGAAGTTGAAGTGAATACGAGTGTTTTAATGCCTGCTTTTCGCATTTCCTCCAAGACCTTATGCGTAGCAAGGACATTCTGCTCTATGTGAATTTTTGGGTTTTCGGCGCCAATCCGCACCTCTGGGTTCGCTGCGAGATGCCAAACAGCATCGCAACCCTCAAAAAAATTGCGTAAAGGGTCGTTAAGCAGGTCTGCTCGGTGGAAGCGGAATCTTTTGTTGCCGAAATGCTCCTTCAAGGAAGGAAAGAGAGCCTGCACTCAAATTGTCAATCACAACAACTTCGTAGCCTCGCTCAATTAATGCGTCAACGACATGCGAACCCATGAAGCCCGCCCCGCCTGTCACTAATACTTTGGAAAATTCCATTCTTTTTCTTCCCCTCCTCTTTCCCCTCTATTCTCCCCTTTTCCTTTTTCATTTTCCGCTTGCAGTTTCAATCTGAAGAAGCATTAAAGCAATAATCGTCTTCCCATCCATTATTTCTCCTCTTTTTATGCGTGAAATTGCGTCTTCAAGCGTTAAAAATCTCACTTTCAGCTCGCTCCTCTCCTCAACTTTACGCAATCCTTCCGCTTTGAATATGTGAATTACTTCTGTGCTGTATCCAGGCGAAGGAAAGAAAGAGAGCAGTTTCTCAAATCTCTCTGCGGAGTAGCCTGTCTCCTCCAAGAGTTCTCGCCTTGCACAAGACTCTGGCGTCTCTCCCGCTTCAAGCGTCCCAGCGGGGATTTCAAGCGTTGAACGCTGAACCGCCTTCCTGAACTGCTCAACAAAGAGAATTTCTTCGCCACTCTGCTTGCGTCTTAGCGCTAAAACTGCCGATGCCCCCGGATGAACGACAATTTCCCGCTTTTTGCGACGACCGTCAGGCAGAGCAACATCCTCAAGACGAATTTTTAAAAGACGACCCTCGTAAATCGTCTCACTGCGAACTGTCTTTTCTTCCGCCACTGATGCCTTGCTCTCTTCTGCTGCCTCCTTCACTCTTTCCTCACTCACGCCTCTTCTCCCCCTCATTTTTTGCCTTCGCTTCCTCGCAAGAACGCTTCAATCTTCGCCTTCAGCATCTCGCTCACAACCTTTCCGTCAACCTTGCCTCGCAAATCTTTCATCACGACGCCCATTAGAGGTCCGACTGCTGAAATACCACGCTCTCGCACAAAATCCTCACGCTCACGAACAACATTCTCAATGAAACGCTCAACTTCATCCAGCGAAGCTCGGAGTCCGAGGGCTTCCACCGCATCCTCCACACTCGCACCCTCGTGAGACGCCAAAAACTTCAATATTTCGGGAATCGCTTCCTTACCGAAGGCATTCTCCGAAAGAAGGCGGAAAATCCCTTCAAAATCAAAAGACTCCGCATCTATCTCAAAACCTTCACGAGAAAGCTCGGTAAGCGTGTCAGTTAGCAGCGTTGCAATTAATTTCGGTTGCACTTTCCACCCTTTGCGAGCGCAAACATTCACTAATCGCTCAAAAACTTCAGGATAAGTGCGTGCAACTTTCGCAGCAAGCTCACCGCTCAGCCCGTATTCCTTCCTAAATCGCTCCTCCTTCTGCTCAATCGTCTCGGGAAGGCTGCTCGCAATCCGCTTCACCCTTTCTTCGCTCACTTCAACAGGCGGAACATCCGTCTCTGGATACATCCGAGCGGCGCCGGGCAAAGGTCGCAAGTAAGCCGTGCTTCCGTTAGGGAGCGCACGCCTCGTCTCCTCCGGAACGCCTTCCAACGCCTTCTCCGCCCGAGCGAAGACCGCTGAAAATGCCTTCTCCGCCCTCTCCTGCGATGCACTCGCTATCAAAATGACGCAGTCCTCCGCTGTGGCGTTGAACGCCTCTTTCACCCTTTCGCACCTCTCTCCTCGCTTATTCCGTAAGCGGGCAACTCGTCAGTGTGCATCAGCCCGACACCGAAGCGTTTTGCGTGGTCCGCAAGCTCGGAGCCGAACCTTCGCTCTGGAGAAATTTCAATGCCGAGAATACCGCCGAAGCCCCGCAAACACGCCCCGAAGACCTTTCCTTGCTTCTTCACCACCCTTGAGCGGGTCTCTGCAAAAATATCAGAGAGGTCCAAAACACGCCTCTCAACTCTCGCACCTCTTCGCCTCAACTCATCCCTTATTTCAAGCAATTTCAACTGCCTCTTGACCTCATTCTCAACTATTTTCTCTATTAACCTCAAATCTTGAACGCCTTTTATCTCTACCCTCGCACCATCTTTTATGGAAATGTTCAAATCTTGCCTGATAGTGCCTATTCCACGCTTAACTTTTCCAGTTGAGCGGAGAATCATGCCTATTTTTTCGGCAATCTTCCTCGCCTGCTTCGGCGTTTTGATGTCAGGAGCGGTGCTTATCTCAACGAGAGGAATTCCGAGCCTGTCCAAAGAGTAAACAACAGCGTCTTCCCCCTCTTCAATCTTTTGAGCGGCTTCCTCCTCAAGACAAAGCGTTTCTATGCCTACGATGCCTTCTTCGCTTTCAATCCAACCGTCAGTCGCAACGAGTGCAGTCCGCTGAAATCCGCTCGTGTTGCTTCCGTCAATCACAATCTTCCGCATCGTGTGAACCTCCTCAACGGGCTTCATGTGCAGAAGAAGTGCAATCTCAAGGGCAATATCCAACGCCTCTTCGTTCAGCTCGCTCGGCGGCTCCTCGTCATTTTCAACGAGGCAAGTGCTGTCGTAAGCCTTGTAAATGAATGTGCGTTGCTTCTTCTCTTCCTCTAACGCTGCCTCGTCCACTTCACCTAACTCGCTCCTCGCAACCCTCAAGAAGCGTTTGAATGTGAGCGTCGCATCTTCTTTCTCACGAAGCACCGTCGGGCATCCGCAGAACAGCTTTCGTCTCGTGTTCAACTGCTGGTGTATTTCCAATCCCACCTTAAGTCCAATTCTCTCGTAGTCCATTTCTCCTTACTCACTCCTCTTCCTTCGCCTCCGTAAGCAGCACACTTAAACGCATTTGCCTCATTTATTCAAATAACACACCACCGCTGGACTAATGCGGGCAAAGAATTTCACTGCGAGAATTTAAATTAACTGTTGAGAAGGAGAGGGGGGCATGTCCTACATTCCTCTGTTCATCATCGTCGCGCTTGCATTCGTCATTCCGATGCTTTCAGAGAAGTTGAGGATTCCCGCTGTCGTCGGCGAGGTCTTGTGCGGCGTTTTTCTCGGCTTTCTCGGCTTCTCAGTGAGCGAGGCGCATGGCGTCGCCTTCCTTGCGGATTTCGGCTTCGTTTTCCTGATGTTTCTCGCAGGTCTTCAGATGGATTTCTCGCAAACGAGTGTGCGAAATGCACGGCTTTTCCTCCTTTCCGCCCTCATTTATAGCCTTACACTCGGCATTTCAACCGCATTAATGCATATTCTCGGTCTCCCTTTCTGCCTTGCTCTCGCATTTTCAACATCATCAGTCGGTTTAGCCGTCTCAACAACGAGAGAATTGGGCATTTCAACAAGCGAATACGGTCAAGTAATACTAATAAATGCATTTATTGCGGATTTTTCCACACTTTTGATTCTTACTGTTCTTACGATGCAGATTGAGCGTGGCATTTCATTTGATTTACTTCTCATTCTGCTCCTTTTCTTGCTCTTTTTAGTTCTTTATTTTGTTGGTAAAGTGGCGGTGTGGCGCTTTCCAGAGCCAATTTCCGCTTTGTTCGATGCAAGTCGCAATTCAGAGCTTGGAGTTCGTGCATCTTTCGCCCTTCTTCTTGTTTTTGTTGTCCTTTCTGAGATTGTGGGCGTTGAAGCGGTCTTGGGTGCGTTCCTTGCGGGAATAATGATTTCCCTTCTCGGCGGCGGAACACTGCTGGAGCAGAAGCTTTACGGCATCGGCTACGGCTTCCTCATCCCCATCTTCTTCATAAATGTGGGCATTTCAGCGAACCTCACACTCATCAGCGACGGTATTTACATACTTCCATCGCTTCTGCTCGTTGCTTTCACAGCAAAAATATTGCCCTCCTTACTATTACTTACGAGATATTCGCTAAAGAAGAGCATTTCAGCGGGCATATTGCTCTCTTCTCGCCTCTCTTTGATGATTGCAATAGCAACAATCCTCCTGAAACTCCACTTGATTGATAATAAAATGGCATCCTCAATCATAATACTCGCAATAATAACGAGTATTGTATGCCCGACTGCATTTAAGTGGCTTCAGGGAAGCGTCGCTGCGGAAGCGGAGCAAAGTTAGAATGAATTAAAATTACAAAACGAGCCGTTTCTCAAATCTCGTCAAGTTCTCGCAGCCATTCCGCAGCACAACAACTAAATCCTCAATCCTGACGCCTCCGAATGCGGGGTCGTAAAGCCCTGGCTCAATCGTGACGACATTGCCTCTGCGGAGCAAATCCTCGTTGAAGCCAAGAGAAGGCTTCTCGTGCAGAGACAAGCCGACGCCGTGTCCTGTGAGGTGCAGAAAGCCCTTTCTTTGCTCCTTCGCCCTGAAATGCCGCTCGCTGTGCTGTCTCCCTTTCTCTTCGCTCTCTTTTTGCATTTTCTCCTGCTGCTGTTTGCGTAGTGTCTCGTAGCCTCGCTCCTCAAAAATGTCGCAGACGCAGTTATGCACTTCCGCACAAGAGACGCCTTCCCTCACGAGCGAGAGAGCTGCGTTTTGAGCATCAAGCACCGCCTCAAACATCTCAACGACCTCGCTCGCAGGCTCCCCACGCACAACCGTCCGAGTCATGTCCGCAAAATAGCGCTCACGACGCAATCTCGGAAAAATATCCAAAATCAGAGGCTCATCCGCTCTAATTTCGCCGCTTCCCGTCCAGTGTGGGTTCGCACCGCCCTTTCCGCATGCGACAATCGGCTCTTCTGTTGTGCATCTTTGCTCAATTAACGCATGCTCTATGCAAATTTTCACTTTCTCCGCCGTTAAAGGCTCTCCTTTGCTGTCAATAAGCACACCATTCCGAACAGAACAGGATTTTATGATGTTCAAAGCGGTTCTCATCGCATATTCGCATGCTCTTTGTGCCTTTTTTATTAGTTCTATCTCCCACCAGCTCTTCACTTCACGCTCCTTGAACACTTCTTCAACAACTTCAACAGAAATACCTTGATTTCTGAGCGCATCAGCAACTGAAACAGGGAAATATTTTGGGACTTTCACTGCATTTATGCCCTCATCTCGCAGTAATTCAACAATAATATCCTCAATTTCCGCCCCAATATCACCATATTCAAGCAATGAGCGCACATCTTTTACCTTTGCCTCCCTCTTTGCCCGCTCAACTTCCATTTCTGCGACAAGAATCATCTCTTTCGCCTCTGTTCTCAGGTAAATGAAGGGGTCTGCGGAGAGGAAGCGGGTTGCGTAGAACATGTCTGCGTTGTGCATGCTCTCGCTGAAAAGCAGAAGCGGTTTTGCCTCGCTCATCCCCTCATTTTTCTCACACGCCTCCTGTTTTCGGCAAAAATGGCTTTTAATCCCTCTCTTTTCCTCCTCACTATCCTGCAATTATTCCGCAAATGCTCAAGTCTCCAACGAAATATTTTAATTTTTTTCCTATTTTTATTATTAAGGAGGTGATTGCGATGGCGGAAGAGAAGGTAGTAGGCTTGCTCTTTCACGGACCTGAGGTTGTGGACGAGGGCGAGGCGGAAGAAGCTCTCGCAGCGGTCAGAAGTGCGGGATTTGAATACGAGGCGGTTCTCGGCGGAATAACGGGTAAGACAGCGATAATAGATGCGGGATTGCAGCACATCATAGACATAAGCGGGGATAAGAAGCCATCTGAAGTCGCTTTAGATTTTATTGAGCGAGGTATTGATTTCATTATTCTTGTTAATCATGCGAAAAATAAGGAAAGTGCTATCGCCTTAGGCAGAGGAATATTAAGAAATGTGTTTAAAGGTCTTAAAGGCAAGGAATTCTCATTTGTTCAGGCGGAATATGCGGTGAGAACTTTTTTCAAGTGGATTTTGAGCAGTAAGCATGAGGATGCATTCAGAAAACTGAAAGATGCCTTCGGCTTTGATGAAGAAGATTTTTCTTCTGCTGTTGCCGATGTTGCTGCTTTTGCTGAGCGTGCTGATGTTAGAGGTGTTGTTCGTAGGGAAATCAGCGGTGTGCTTCCAAACGAGAAGATATTGGTGAACGGTGTTGTCATTGGAAGGGTCTCCGCAGAGAACAAGAGCGGAAAAATCACGCTTATTGCGAAAAATGGGAGGATTGTGGGCGTTGAAGGAGGCACGCTGATTGAACACAACCTCGTGAAGTTGCCTCCGCTTGACTTGAATGCTGCGGTTGTGAAGACGGGAACGCACATTCGCAGGACGAAGCCTCGCAGGGTCGGCGTTGAGAGCGTGAGCGTGAAAGGCGAGAAAAAGAAAGTTTGCCTCTTCTACACCGTTGAAAATCTCTATCCGAGGCTTGAGAAGGGGGATGTTGCGATTGTAATCACTGTTGGAGACGACACTACGAGCATTGCAGGGGATATTCTCAAGCGTTTTGAGGGTATCCGCCTCATAGGTATCACCGATGGAGATGCAGATGGGCTTATTAAAGGCATTGAAACAGGCTCTATCACAGAATACAGCAGTTTCTTGCCACGAAAATCCGTTATTATTCGGCTGAAGCCCGAGCGGGACGATGTCGTCGCTGAGAAGGTGAAGCGAGAGGTTCTCGGCGGTCGTGAGGAGGTCGCAATTGAAGACATTGAGCGGGATTTTGAGCGTTTGAAGCGTCGCATTTTGGATTTAGCGCGTGAGGATGTGCAAAGTGTCCTCTCATCTGAATGACCAGCCGTTGAAGCGGAGCGTGAGAGCGAGAAATTAAAAAAGAAAGCGTAATTTTGTTTAATGAAGGTTGTGAGAGACCCGATTCACGGCTACATTCGGCTTGACGACCTTGCTATTGACATTTTAGACACGCGTGAGATGCAAAGACTTCGCAGAATCAGGCAGCTCGGCTTCTCTTATCTCGTTTATCCGGGTGCGAACCACACGAGATTTGAGCATTCTCTCGGCGTTTTCCACCTCACAAGCGTCCTGCTTGAGCATCTGAATGTGAGGGAAGAGACGGAGGAACTGCTCGCAGCAGCACTTATTCACGATATCGGGCATGGTCCTTACTCGCATGTCTCCGAGCCTCTCATTCGGAAATTCACGGGAAAGAGCCACGAGGATATTGAAGACATCGTTCTTGGCAACGCCACCACCGCTGATGCCGAAGACGACGATGCGAGGCGGAGAGCGGGAGCGGAAAGGGGAGAGCGGGGAGAGCGAAGAGAGCGAAGGAGATGCGAGGACTGTTACCGAAGTTCTTGAGCATCACGACTTGGACAAGCGAAAGGTGCTTTCATTCGTTAAAGGCACAGAGAAGCTTTCAGGCATTCTGAAGGGCGAAATAGATGCTGACAAGATGGATTATTTGGTCAGAGATGCGTATTATACAGGTGTTGCATACGGCGTCATAGACAATATACGACTCATTCAGGGTATTAGCATGTTTGAAGGCGAGATTGTTCTCACCGAGAAGGGAATAATTCCCGCAGAATACCTCATTTTCTCAAGATTTCTCATGTATCCGACGGTATATAATCACCACACGACGAGGATTGCGCAGGCGATGTTCATTCGTGCGCTTGAAGCGTATTTGGAAGAGTGTGAGGATGCCCGTGCATTCGCATTCACGCTACGAAGAATGGACGACTACGAGGTGAATGTGCTTCTTCGCAACGCTAAGGGTTTTCCGAGAGAGATGATTGAGCGGATAAACGAAAGGAGGCTCTTCAAAAGGGCGTTCTACCGAAAAATGAGCGAGATTGACGCTGGAATTCTTTCAGAGCTTGAAGATGAGCGAAAGTGCAAAGAAATTGAGGCTGAAATAGCGAGGAGGGCGAGAGTTGAGCGAAGTCTTGTGATTTTGGATGTGCAGAGGCGTGAGACTGCGGAAGAGAGCGCTGCGAAAGTTCTAATCGGCGAAGGGCATGAAGGAAGCGTTGGAAGCGACGAATTTACGAGAAGTGCGGAAAGAAGTGGAAGTGAAGGGCGAAGTGGGAGCGAAGAGGGCAGCGAAGAGAGTGGAAGCGGAGCAGTAAGAAGCAGAGGTGCGGTAAGATTGAAGCCTTTGAGAGAAGTTTCTGCGCTTGTTCGGATGGTTGAGCGGGCGATGAGCGAAAGTTATAATGTTGGCGTTTACACAATTCCAGAGGAGCGAGATGCCGTGAGGAAGGCGGCGGAGGCAGTCCTATGCTGAAGGAGGCGATGCTTTACACAGGCGGAGAGAAGTGCAAATGCAATGTCTGCGCTCACAAGTGCTTAATTGCGGAAGGTAATGTTGGTGTGTGCGGAACAAGGAAGAACATCGGCGGAAAGCTTCACACGCTAATTTATGGCAGCGTCTCCTCTGTGCATGCTGACCCTGTGGAGAAGAAGCCGCTCTACCACTTCCACCCAGGCTCTTTCGTCCTCTCGCTCGGAACTGTCTCTTGCAATTTCAGGTGCAAGCACTGCCAGAACTGGAGCATCTCCGCATTTAAACCGGGAGAAGTCCCGACGACTGAAATGACGCCTGAAGAAGTCATATCGCAGGCGAGAGCGACGCACTGCGAAGGCATCGCATTCACATACAACGAGCCTACAATTTGGTTTGAATTCACATACGACACATTCAAAGCGGCGAAGCGCTCAGGCTTATACACCGTTTATGTCACAAATGGATACATGAGTGAAGATGCTTTGAACGAGATTTCTCCATTTTTGGACGCTGCGAATGTTGATGTCAAGGCATTTAGCGAGGATTTCTACCGAAAAATATGCAACGCAAAGTTGAGACCTGTGCTTGATACTTGCGAAAGGATGCATGAGAAGGGTATTCATCTTGAAATAACATACTTAATCATACCGAAATACAACGACAGCGATGAAGAGTTGCGTGCTTTTGCCCGTTGGCTCGTCGCCTTAAATGAGGAGACGCCCGTGCATTTCTCAAGGTTTTATCCTGCGCATCTCTTGACTGAAGTTCCGCCGACACCTGTCTCAACGCTTGAGCGTGCTGCGAGCATCGCTAAGGAGGAAGGATTGAAATTCGTTTACTTGGGGAATGTCCCCGGGCATGAATATGAGAACACTTATTGCCCAGATTGCGGTGAATTGCTCGTTAAAAGGACAGGTTACTATGTGAAATTGAGAATAAAAAAGCCTATTTGTAGCAAATGTAGTAGGAAAATAAATATTAAATTTTAATTTTTCGTTATAAAATGAAATGTCATCTCAAATTCCTGACCTACTGCTGGCTGCTTTTTTATATTTTGTTACCCGAAATAAAATGGTATGATCTTAGAATGATATTAAAGAAGTTTTAATTGTGCAGCACAGCAGGTTCTTTAATTTGTCCAGCGCCTCCTCACTGAATTGTGCAGCACAGCAGGTTCTTTAATTTGTCCTAGCGCCTCCTCACTTTTTCAGGAAGCTGCTCCCTTACTTCTTCAGGAATCTTGTCAAAATTATCTCTTACAATCCTTGCAACATCCCAAACAGCTTCTTCTTTTTCGGAAAGTTTGAGCAATAATTTGTTCCTCACTTCTCCAGGAAGATTATTAAAAATATCTACTACAGTCCATGCAACAATCCCAGCAGCCTTATCATTTTCGGATAGTTTGAGCAATAATTCATCTCTCACTTCTCCGGGAAGCTTGTTGAAATTATATGCTACAATCCCTGCAACATCCCGAGAAGTTTCTTCCTTTTCAGCAAGTTTGAGCAATAATTTGTTCCTCTCTTCTTCAGGGAGCTTGTCGAAATTATATGCCACAGCATTTGCAACATCCCGAGAAGTGTCTTCCTTTTCGGCAAGTTTAAATAGCAAGTCTCTTGCTTCTTCAGGAAGATCATTGAAACTATCTGCTAAAACCCATATAACATCCCGAGAAGTTTCTTCCTTTTCAGTGAGTTTAAATAGCAAATCTCTCGCTTCTTCAGGAAGCTTATTGAAATTATGTGCTAAAACCCATATAACATCCCGAGAAGTTCTTCTTCCTTTTCCGTGAGTTTAAATAGCAAGTCTCTTGCTTCTTCAGGAAGATCATTTAAGTTATGTGCTAAAACCCATACAACAGTCCCAGCAGTTTCTTTCTTTTCAGCAAGTTTGAGTAATAATTCGTTCCTCACTTCTCCAGGAAGCTTGTCGAAATTATGTGCTACAGCCCATGCAACATCCTGGGCAGCCTCATCCTTTTCAGCGAGTTTGAGCAATAATTTGTTCCTCACTTTTTCAGGAAGCTCATTGAAATTATCTCCTACAATCCTTGCAACATCCCAAGCAGCCTCGTCCTTCTCAGCGAGTTTTAATAGCAAATTACTAAAAATCTTTTTATTTATTTGGCTGATATATCCAGCTCCTTCAATAAGAATGTGTTTTAAAGATTGGGAATATGAAGGGTGGGAAAATCTTATATATTTATTATCAACAATCTCAATTTTATCATCTTTAAACCAATTAAGAAGCCTATCAAATTCCCAAGCATCTTTTAAACCTAATTCCTTTACAAGTTCTTGATATGTTGCTTTAGCAAAGTCAATATCAAAATAGTTAAAAATGAACAAGAATGATAGGAATAATATCTTGTCATCACTCATATTCTTTATTTCTCTTGCGAGGTTCTTTTCTGTCTCTTCCGATTTCTTTTTTATTTCTTCCCTCAATTCATATCCTTCTTCTATATCTATGGTAGCTATAACAAAGTCATGGATAGCCAGAGGTGTAGGTAGATTTCCTTCATCCTTTATAACCCCTAAAACTAAATTTTTTAATCTCTCATTTCTGAGCCATCTACAATTCTCATTTTCAGCCCATTTAAGAAGAATCTCCTTTCTTCTCTCATAATCATAAGACGGCTTTTTTATGTTCATTCTCTTTTCAAACGCTCTGAGCTCGCTTGCGGATAATTTCTCTTTTTCAAACTCCTTAAAAACCTCCTCTCTTGAGGTTATTATTACATAAACATCTTCAACTTGTTGAATGCTATTTATTATAGTTCCGATTTCTCTCTCCAAATCTTCTCTACTCTCATATTTTGTTTTCCCAAAAGGGTCTTCAAAGTAGACGATATGCCGAGGCTTCAATTCACTTTTTATATCCACTAACTTTTCTCTAACCCAAATTCTTTCTCTTTCTTCCCCGCCCCTAATCCATCTCGGCTCATATCCCTTGTTAAAATATTCCCACATAAGCCTGACGGCAGTATATGTTTTACCGTATTCTGGAGTGCCTGTGATGAAAACAATCCTTTTTTCTTCAAGTGTTCTCTTTATGTCATCATATTCTATCGGAGGCACATATACATCATTAATCCTACCATACCGTTTGCTGCCACTCCGACCTATTTTCTCCAGAAATTCAAGAACTTTGCCTCGTTCCCAGAATTTATTCACATCGGCAGCGAAGAATCTGACATTTTGATATTTAATTTCTTTGCATATTTTCTTGTCTAATGGTTCTAAATCATTGTATGCTGACTTTGTAAAAACAATAAAAGTGGATTTTGGCGATTCATTATACCGCTTTTTATACCATTTATGATAATAATTGATGATGCGTTTCAGCACTTCTTGATAAATCGTATTGTAGAATCTTCACAAATAAGTTCTCTACCATAAAATCTTGCCCATTTATCGAAATATTCTGTTCCAATGGCAATTTCCAGCGGTATTTTCCTACAGCCTTTATAGGGTGTGCGATGCTCTAAAATCTCAAAAATACTTTTAAACACATTGTCAAGAGAATGTAACGAGAATCCAGGGTCACTTCCCTCATCTTACCTATAATTATGCCTTTTCTTTCTATCGCCTCTATTTTCTCATTTATCACATCAATAAAAAATTTATTTCTGACCTCATCCGAATCTACACCTGTTTTTTCTTCTATCTCTTTAGCCAATGCTTCAAATCCTAAAATATCAAGAAGAATAAGATACTTCCCTTCATTCATCTCTGAAAAACACCCCGCCCTACTTTAGTTTTCTCCTTCATTTATATATATTTATGTGCTGGCATTCATCTCATCCCCTGGAAGCGATTTAGCTTAGAAGAATTGAGGAGGTGAATTCATAGATTTCTGTAAATTTCCCTTAAAATCTCCGCATCCGAAGGAAATTCGCTCTCAACAATCTTCTGAAGACGGAGAGGGAGGAAGTCCATGCGGTAAGCGATGTCTTCCGCTTCAACGCCTGTGATTGCGGAGGGAAGCACAACCGTTGCGAACTGTGCTGTGAGGCTCTCAAAAGGGTCTATGACAACCGTCGGGATTTTGAGCAGTGCGCTCGCCACGCTTCTCGGCAGTGAAGCCAAAGGGTCAGCACCTAAAATCAGAGCAGCGTCAACCTCACGACGCTCAAGCACTTCCAAAGCGACGCCAGGCTTAAACACACACGCCACACGCTCCCCCCGCTCCTCGCTCTCTTCCTTGTCTTCCTCGTCTCTCACTTCGGCACGCCTTGCTTCGGCATGCGCTTCTTCAGAGAAATCCACGCTGAAAGGGAAGCCCGTCTCACGGAGCAGAAGCGTGACCGCACCTGCGACATTGAAATGCCCTTTCATCGGGAAAAGCACGAATCTGCATCGCTGAGCGTTCAGCGCCTCAACAAGCGAGAGCAGAGCGGATATGTTTCTCTCTGCGTTTCTTCCTGCGAGAACGCCCAATCCCACGAAAATGACGCCGAAGAACGCATTTTTCATTTTCGTTGCGATTGCGCTCAATGTTGCGAAATCTAAACCTTCGGCAAGCTCTCTGACGCCTGCTGTTTCGCCGCTCACGAGCCTTCGCAGAATTTCCGCAACCCTCCAGTCCTCACCGCAGGGAACTCGCAAGAATGTCTTCGCAATTTTCTTCAGAGGCGTCTCAACAACATCCACCGCAACGAGCTCCCTGTCTTGTGCGCCACGCAGCGCATACATTCCCGCAGGGTAAAACGAGAACTTTGAGAGGTGGCGTGGGTGCGACGCAAAAGGATTCGCTCCCCAGTAAATTACGAGTGATGCCTTCTCACGAATCTGCTCCAGCGTTGCGTAGTAAATCTTGGCTTCGCCCCCCTCGCTCTCGGCTAAATGCTTCTGCAAGACTTGGTAGAAGAGGTTGTGGCACACCACCTCAGAGATGTCAAGAACGCCTCGCTTCTTCCTGCAAATCTCAAGAGCGATGCGTTGAGCGTTGTAGCCTGTGTTCCCGAGACCGTAGACGAGTGGCTTCTCCGCCTCTTTCAAAATGCTCACGGCATTTCTCAACGCCTCCTCTTCCGTTGTTTCTTTGCCACGCACTCTCGGCTTCCTGATTCTCCCCGCTGTTTCCGTCAGGGCGGCGCTTCCCGCTGCGAGAAACTTCTTAATGCCGAGAACGCAGGCGTTTCGCACCTCTTTAACCCTTTTCGCCTCCTCGTCTACAGCAACCACAACATCGTCGCAGAGACACGCACAAAACGGACAGACCACAGACTCTAACACTTTCACCTTCGCCTCACCTTTTCCACCTCACCGCTTCCACCTTTTCCCTCTCACCCTCTCCGCCTCCTCGCCTTCCCTTTCATTTACACGCTTTACTCGCTCTTTCTCAATTTCAAGTCAAAAACAACATGCCATTTCCTCGGCGCAACAGAGCGAACAATCCGCTTCTCCTCAACTTCAACACTAATTTCTGGCGAAATGCCACGAATTATTCTCAAAGCACGCTCAAAAGGCTCTTTGAACACATCTTTTTCTCCACTTGCGACAGTATAATAGTGAATTACACCTCCTTCATGCAAATTCAACGCTCTCACGGCATCTGCAAGGAATTCATGCGAATATTCAGGTAAAGGCATGAGAACTCTTGAAGAAACGCCCTCAAAATCGCTCAAAACTTCGTGAGCATCCCCTAAAATCGGCACTACTTTGCCCTCTACTTTGTTCAAACGGATATTTTCTCGCATATAAGCGACCGCAACAGGATTAATATCAATGGAATAAACTTTACGCACTTTCGGCTGAACTTTTGCAATTAAAATTGAGAAACAGCCGACACCTGCGAACATATTCACGACAATTTCCCCCGCTTTCACCTTCTTTGCGACTCTCATACGCTCATAAGCGAGGCGAGGGGAGAAAAATGCATGCCTTAAATCAACTTTAAACACGCAACCGCTCTCCTTGTGAAGCGTTTCAGTGCATTTTTCGCTCGTCTTTTTCCGTGAAAAGCACCTTCAAATCTCTCGTTCTGAAGATTTCTTGCGTTTTACTGAAAATAGGGACTGCTGCGACAGTTCTCGCTCTCGGAAATGCCTTTTTCAACGCCTTTCCTATTTCAAGCAATTTTTCGCTGCGATGCAGGAGGTCAGGGTGAATCTTCACAAGAAGAATATCCCCTACAAAATCGTAACTCTTCGCAACTTTCCCCAAATCTTCAGCGTCAAGAACGCCCTTCAACGCATCCCTTAGGGACATTTCAACATTCAGCGACCGACGCCGAAACTGAAAAGGAAGGCATACTGCGTTGTCGTTGGCAAGGCACGCCTCAACCTTCTGACATCCGCTCTGTTAATGAATATTTCGTCCCTCGCCTCATGCTCTTCAGCACTTTCCCCCTCTAAAGCTTCCCCCTCCACTACGCCTCTTTCACGCTCAGCGGGCTTACCCAGAATCTTAAGAACGACCTTGCATTCCAACGCACCGTGAATTCTTGCGATGCCTCGCCATTCGGGAGAGAGTTCTATGTAAATTGGAATTTTCAGGCGTTCTCGCTCTTGAGAGCGGAGCATGCTTGCGAGCATCTCAAGCTCTTCCTTGCGTATGCGATGCATTGTGTTGTCTCTGCCGATAATCGCAGGCTTCTCCTCACGCAAGAGCTCAGCAAGCGTCTTACGCACAGCGGGCAAATGCCTGTTCAGCGAACGCACCAAGTTTGCGAGTGTCCGCTCGTGACCTCCTCCCCTCACTGAAAGGGGCATCCTGAGGGGAGGTTGGGATTTGGTCGTGAAGACCTCACCCTTGAGGGCTGGGTCATGCAGCCCATGACGCCTGACATATAGTCAGACGCCACTTGCTTGAACAAACGAGCGATATTTATCGCTGCAACCAAATCATCATTAAGCGTATAGCCGCAATACTGGCACTTGTATCTGTGTCATCTTTCTGTCTCTGTTCTTAGGATGTGCATCTCCTGCATTTAGGGCATGTTGCAGATGTCCACGCTGGACTCACGAAGTAGACAGGTATTCCTGCTTCTATCGCCTTATACGCTATGAACGACTGCAACCTGTTGAAGAACCACCCGTGATTCTTATAGTTTTGCTCGCTTGAGAAGTCCATGTCGTCTCTTATGTTCGTCAGGTCTTCCATTACGATCACAGGATTTCTCTCTTTCTTCGCAGCCTCAACAATCGCTCTCGAGATTTTGTGTGCTAAGTCGTATGTTATATCTGCGCTCCTTATCGCCTATCCTTTTGATTGCTCTGAATCTCCGCTCCTTTTGTAATTTCTCCCTTATTTCTTTCCACCTCTCGTCTGCGATGCCACCACTCTCGTCCGCTAAAGAAGAGGACGGTGCTCGGGGTGGACACCACCGCCAAGTTCACCGTCCCTACATCGATACCGATAGGAGTGGGATCATCTGGAATCTCAACCTCCACTTCCTTTTTTATTGTGATATACGCCCACCACTCCTTTTTCCTTCGCTTCCGCCTCTTTATTATTGTGACTGAGCCTAATGACCACTCACCTTTCATCAATTCATCAAGCATCTTATACGGATAATGCTCATATAAAGCCTCTAATGGAATTATGACTCTTCCAGTGAGCAACCTAAGCGATATCAAGAAGCGGTATTTGTTTTCGCTATCTATTATCTTAAATCCTCTTTTATCAACCCTAAAACTCCTCATGCTTTTGAAGTTCGGAGGAGATGCCTTTCTTCGCCTCTTTTGCTTATCCTTATACGAGATATACGCTTCTATCGCAACATCCGCTGCGTTCTGCACTAAAACTGTCGGTAGCTTTGTCTCATCACGAACCCTGTGATAAATATCGCCGTTCAAGTATCTCCTAAGTTTTCGTTTGCTTCCATCTGCTTTCACCTCTTCTAACGCTCTAACGAAAAGAGTGCAAGCATCTCTGAACGCATCTAAGGTCGCTTCTAAGGCAGCTTCCTTGTTCCTGTTAGGCTCTAACAGGCGAACCTTCACTGTTTTCGTGACTGTTGCTTTTTGCAGCATTCCATCAGCCTCCTTATCACGCTCTCGTATGTGTCGCCAACATCCATCATCTTCTTCAGCTGCGACGCCAACTCACGACTTATCTTTATGGTCGCCTTTTCCCCCATTTCCTCAAGTTAGGATAAGGGATAGGTTATATAAATGGCGCTCCTTACCCACCATGGGAGTGCGGAGCGCCTCAGCGATCTTCAAATCATCCATCCTCCGCCTGGTCGCCTCACCTTAACATGAGGTATGCAAAGGAGGGCTCAAAGCTTTCCTGAGGAAAGCCCCCGGCTACCAGGCATCGCCGAGTAGCCTCGCCCTCTCGGGTTCATCGCCGCTCAGCGCATCATTCATCAGCACTGAGCGTGGGCAGTCAGCCCGCTTAACCCTCATACGCCTCACCCTCAGGCTTCCACTGCCCTCATCTGAGTGGACTTCAGAGGGGTATGTTTTATGTTAGAATGAGAGGGGTTATATAAAATTATCGGTGACTGTTGCGAACCTCCTTAACTCCGTTTTCATTTCTCCACTCTCGCAGGCGCTCACGCTCTCTCTGTTTTCTCTCTTAGTTAAATTTAATGAGTAAGAAGGCGGGAGATGGCATAATGATAACAAGCAAGTCTGCTCGTTGTGGTCTGCACCTGACCTAAAACGGGAGCGATGAAGCATAAACTGCGAGCAAGCTTTAGCAGAGGAGTAAATAATGACAGAGTAAGAAATAAAATTTTGAGCAGGTAGAAGAACATATTGAAGGAATCTATCAGAGCAAGTATTATTACCATCAAAGTTGGTGAAGAAGATATGGAGAAGAATGGCAAGACGAAGGCGTATGATGTCAAGGAAATCCGCCAGAAATATCCAAAAGCCTATATGAGATGGACTGAAGATGAAGATAATGCTTTAAGAAATAGTTATCTCCGAGGTAAATCAATTGATGAACTCGCAAGTATTTTCCAAAGGAAACCCAGTGCTATTCGCTCTCGCTTGAAAAAATTGGGTTTGTTATCCCAATGTCGAATATTTAAAGACCCCGAGATGAATAGGCGGATTGAATCAGATCCAGAAAATATAATAACTCTTGGTGTATATTATCCCAAATATGGTAGAGCATACGAGGATATGGATGAGTTCTCCCAAATGATTCTTGATATAAAAAAGGATGAAAGAAGAATATATCCTCAATCGGGAGAATATTACTATTACAAAAAAGCAATCAACTACTTTACGAATAGACTGCATTCCATTCTTTCAGACAGAGATAAGTATGTAATTTGTGTTTATCCAACTTCCAAGGAAGGTATCGCATTTACAGGTATGAGAACAATTGCAAAACGATTATGTGAATATTCATCACAGAGAATTGACGGAACGGACGTTCTATCAAGGGCTTTTGAGATACCAAAGAAGGCAATAGGTGGAGTGCGTGATCTACAAGAAGAAATAAGGTCTCTTACTGTGAGAAATAAAAATATAATCAAGGATCAACAAGTTCTTCTAATGGATGATATAACGACAACTGGCACATCGTTAAAAGCCGGAAAAATGGTATTAAAGCGTGCTGGAGCTAAAATAGTGGCGTTGCTCGCACTTGGCAAAACACAAAGTGACAATAAATATTATGAATAATAAAGAGGAGAAAGGAGAGGGAGCGGGTTTGTGTGAGCGGTGTAAATACAAGAAAAAGGGTGTAAAAATGGAACCTATTGCAATACTCGCATTACAAGAAACTCCGAAAATTGGTTATAGAACTATTGAGAAAGTCCTTTCCATGCCAGATTTATTCGAACCATCCGGACCATCTGATCTAATCGAGATACTTAAAAAGGCAAAAGAGAGATTTGGGAGGATTTCCGTGCCTGACATTCGGGCTGTCACAGTAGGTTGGAATAAAGCTCAAGAAATATGGAAGCGCTCACAAGAACATAATATCCACATAATTTCGATAAAGGACGCAAAATATCCCAAATGTCTTTCACAAATTCCCAATCCTCCACTATTATTACATGTTCGTGGAAACACTAACGCTTTAAATAAGGACTGTATTGCGATTGTTGGGACAAGAGAGCCAACAGAATATGGTATCAAAGCAGCCGAAAAACTCAGCGCTCTTTTTGCAGAAAGGGGGTATGTCGTGGTTAGTGGTTTGGCGGAAGGCATTGATGCAGCAGCACATCGGGGCGCACTACACGCCAATGGTATAACCGTTGCCGTTTTGGCACACGGACTGGATACTATTTACCCCAGTAAAAACAAGGAGCTTGCGAATGCCATACTTGAAAATAATGGTGCGCTTGTTTCTGAATACTCATGGGGCACAAAGGCTAATCGAGGTTATTTCGTAGCGCGAGATCGCATACAAAGCGGCTTATCGTTGGGTGTATTTGTCGTTGAAACTGGCATAAAAGGTGGCACTATGCATACTGTAAAATTTTGCAAGGAGCAAAAGCGCATTCTCATTGTTTTGAGGCATCCTATGAGCGAGCATCCAAAAACGAGTGGTAACGCTCAATTGATTTCAGAGAAACAAGCTGATATAGTCTTTGAAAACGATGATGACATAGATTTGGTAATAAGTGAAATGAAGCGTGTGAAGAGGGAGTTATTAAATCAAGATAAAAAGAAAAATCACTCCAAGAAATCAGTTCAAATGATGTTAGATTTGGGTGAAAAGAATAATGAAAGCGCTAATTTTTGACTTAGACCAAACACTCGTTGACTCACGACATCTTGAACACATGAGAAGGGCACGTCAGTGGTCCATTGTATACCAGAAAATTCCCACTATTTCCGCTTATGATGGTATCAATGAGATATTATCGCTCACAAGGAGCAAAGGTGTTAAACTTGCAATCGTATCATCAGCCCCTTCAAGTTATGTGCGGAGAGTAGTGCGGCATTTTGGATGGTCTTTTGATGTCATTGTATGCTACCACGACACAGCACAACATAAACCGCACCCTGCACCATTTATTGAGGCCGCAAATCGTTTGAATGTTATCGCTAAGGATTGTTGGGCGGTAGGCGACGAACCGAAGGATATTATTGCAGCAAAGGCAGCCGGTATGTATGCAGTTGCTGCACTTTGGGGCTCACTTGACAAAGAGCCTCTGAAAAGGGCAAAACCAGATGCTATATTTGAAACAGTAACATCATTTTACAAAACGATATGCAATTATTTAAATTCCTCCATTTGGAGCGGAGATAAGCGTTAAGTTTTTGCCACATATTGCTCATTGCTTCTGGCAGTATCCACAAAATTCAGACTTACACAAGATATGGACTGTATTGCTCCCAGATGAAGGTAAAGCGCAGACATTACACGACATTATGATGGTTGGTCAGGGGAGATGTGATCACTTTTCTTCATTTACTGCAAATGTTTCTTCTCTTCTGCCTTTGAAGTGTTTTCCCACGACATAAACTTCAGAGCTGTGCTTGCGTGTGGCTTCAGGCGTGAAAGGCTTCGCAAATGCGAAATGCTGCTTGACCATTTTGTAGAAGTGTTGGAAGTCCTCACCTTGAAATATCTTTGCAACGAAGTTACCGCCTTCTCTCAGCAGTTCAACCGCAATTTTGAGTGCGGAAACGCTTAAAAGGAAAGAGAGGTAGTGGTCATAGCTCTTATTTCCGCTCAAATTCGGCGATGCATCCGAGAGAACGACATCTGCGAGCCTCTTTCCGCCTTCAAATCTCTCTAACTGCTCCCTAATTGCACTTACAGTTGAAGCAACATCTCGTATATCGCTCCTCACAAAACGCACCTTTGCGGTAGAAGAGATGCCTCTCGGCGAAATATGCTGCAAATCCACGCTCACAACGATGCCTTCATTTCCGACGATGCGGGATGCGACCTGCGACCATCCACCGGGCGCCGCTCCCAAATCAACAACGACATCGCCTCGCTGAATGAGTTTGAATCGCTTCTGCATGGCAAGCAATTTGAAAGCAGAGCGGGAGCGGTAGCCCCTCTCCTTCGCCCGCTTGTAGAACTTGTCCCTTTCCAATTCAGAGGGCTTCACCATTTTCTTACTCTCTTTCCTCCTCTTCACGCACTCGCCTCTTCACGCACTCGTCGCCTGCTGCTCGCTTCTGCACCTGCATGCTCCTCACGGGAAATTCGCACTTCAATCGTTTTCCAGTCCGCTTCAACGCCCTTCAAGGCTGAGACCGCACCAGCAACCGCCCTTCCGATGATTTCCTGCACGAAATCGTTCAGTTCAACGCTCCGACCGTCAACAAGCACCTCAGTCCGCATCTTTTTCATTCGCATGCGAGCAATTTAAGCCTAAGCACTGGGAGCGGGGGAGGAGTGAGCGCTGCGATGCATTACGATGAAATCTTGCAGAGGGGCTTGCACGAAGCGTTGGAGATTGCGAAGAAGGCGAGGATGCGAGGTTTTGACCCTGCGCCGCACCCTGAAATAAGAATAACGAGAGACCTTGCGGAGCGAGTGGAAGCACTTGTCGGCATAAAAGGCATAGGCGAGAGAATAAGGGCGCTGGAGCGTGCTGGACTCAGCAGAGAAGAAATAGCACTGAAAATTGCGGAAGATTTTGTGTCTGCGAGATTCGGAGATGAAAGGAGGCGGGAGCGAGTTGTTGAGAAAGCGGTAAGGACTGCGATTGCAATACTCACTGAAGGCGTTGTCTCCGCTCCGATTGAGGGCATCTCAAAGGTCTCCGCTGCGATGAACGACGACGGCACGCAATTCATCAAAATTTACTACGCAGGTCCCATAAGAAGCGCAGGCGGAACCGCACAAGCCCTTTCTGTGCTTGTCGCAGATATCGTGCGTCGCAAACTCGGATTCGCAGCGTTCAAACCCAGAGAGGAAGAAATAAACAGGTATGTGCTTGAAATCTCCGCTTACGACAGAATAAGAGGTCTTCAATACACGCCGAGCGACGAAGAAGTGCGGATGATTGTTCGTAATTGTCCGATCTGCATAGACGGCGAGCCTTCTGAGGACGCAGAGGTGGAGAACTTCAGGGACTTGGAGCGAGTGGAGACGAACAAAATAAGGGGTGGCATGGCTCTCGTGATATGCGAGGGCATCGCACTCAAAGCGACGAAGATTTTGAAGTATGTGGAGCGTTTGGGCGTTGAAGGCTGGGAATGGTTGAGGGAGCTTGCGGAGAAGAAGACGGGGAAGAGCGCAGGAGGCACATTCCTCGCAGATTTGATTGCAGGTCGCCCGATGCTCGGTAAGCCTTCGCATAAGGGCTCTTTCAGACTGCGATACGGCAGAGCACGCAACACAGGTCTCGCAGCCGTCGGCATTCACCCTGCGACGATGGCTCTGCTTGAATTCCTCGCAGTAGGCACGCAGATAAAGCCTGAGATGCCCGGTAAGGGTGCTTGCGTTGCTCCCGTTGATGCGATTGAAGGACCGACTGTGAAGCTCAAAGACGGCTCCGTCGTCTCACTTGAGAGCGTGGAAGAGGTTGAGGCACTGCGAGACGAAATCGCTGAGATTTTGGATTTGGGGGAAATTCTCATTGACTTCGGTGACTTCAACGAGAACGGTCGTCGTTTAGAGCCTGCGGCATACTGCCACGAGTGGTGGCTCCTTGAGCTGAAGGAGAGATTGTCTGATAACCCTGAGGAAGCGGAGCGCTTGAGCGAGGAATTCCGTTTCAGGAAGCCGAGCATGCGAGAAGCGATTGAAATCTCCCGCAAATATGATGTGCCTTTGCATCCCGCTTACACTTACCTTTGGGAAGATATTTCCGCCGAAGACAGGGCGTTCCTCGCAGAATACATAAGAAAATACGGCACGCTCAACAAAAACGAGAAAGGGAATAAAGTGCTTCTGCTCCCGAAAGATGCGAGAGTGAAGCGTATTCTTGAGGATTTGCTCGTTCCTCACCGCATTTTGCGTAAGAAGCGTTTCTTGGGTCTCTTCAGCGTTGAAGAGCGTGAATTTATCGCCGTTGAGCATCCTGAAGCGCTATTGCACTGCCTGGGCATCGGTGAGGATTTCAGCGCTGTTGAACCTCTAAAGACAAGAACGAAAGCGCCGACGAGAGTGGGCGTGAGAATGGGCAGACCGGAGAAGGCGAAGGAGAGGAAAATGAAGCCCGCACCGCACTCGCTCTTTCCGCTGGGAAGCGCAGGCGGAAGGACTCGCTCACTCAAAGAGGCGCTCCGTCATAAGTTCGCAGAAGTTGAAATCGGCGTTAGAAGATGCCCTCGCTGTGGAAATCTCTCAATTTTCAGCACTTGCGACGCCTGCGGAGCATCTCTTTCGGGCGTTTCAGTGAAAAATAAGAAGATGAGCGTGGATGTTTCGCAGATTTTCAAAGAAGCGACGGCAAAAATAGGCATTCATGAGGATAATGTGAAATGTGTTATGGGATTAATTTCGCAGAATAAGGTTGCGGAGCATCTTGCGAAGGGCATATTGCGTGCAAAGAACGGTGTTTTCGTGTTCAAAGACGGCACAATTCGTTTTGACATGACGAACATGCCGCTAACGCATTTCAAGCCTTCAGAGGTGGGTTTGAGCGTTGAGAAGGCTCGTGAGCTCGGCTACACGGAGGACGCCGAAGGAAAACCGCTTGTCTCAGATTCGCAAGTATTGGAGTTGAAAGTTCAGGACATAATTATCTCAGAGAGCGCAGCATCTTATCTCTTGAAGGTTGCTGCGTTCATTGACGACCTTTTGGAACGCTTCTATGGGCTTGAACGCTACTACAAGGCATATCGCAAGGAAGACCTGCTCGGAAAGCTTGTCGTTGCGCTTGCACCGCACACATCAGCAGGAATTCTCGGAAGGATTGTGGGCTTCACGAAGGCGAGTGTGTGCTTCGCTCACCCATTTTTTCATGCTGCGAAACGACGAAACTGCGACGGCGACGAGGACGCAGTAATGCTTCTTCTTGACGCCCTTCTCGACTTCTCCGTTTCTTTCCTGCCTGAGAAGCGAGGCGGTAAAATGGACGCTCCCCTCCTCCTAATTCCGAGAATAGACCCGAAGGAAGTGGACAAAGAAGCTCACAACATCTCAATATGCGATGAATTTCCCTTGTCGTTCTACGAGGCGACACTACTTCGCAAGCACCCGAAAGAAATCGCAGGAGAAATTCCATCCGCATCCGAGCGCATTCACGAAATAAGAGATGCTTACGGCTTCAAATACACACACGAAACAAGCGAAATCGCTTCAGGCTGTCTGAAATCCGCATACAAACGCTTGGGAACGATGAGCGAGAAAATGGAGGCGCAGCTGAAACTCGCAAAGATGCTCAAAGCTGTGGATGAGCGGGAAGTCGCTGAAATCATCATTAGAAACCATCTCTTGAGGGACATTAAAGGAAACCTGCGGGCTTTCGGCACGCAAAGAGTGCGTTGCTCCGAATGCAATGCGAAATACAGGCGAGTTCCTTTGAGTGGCAGATGCAAGAAATGTGGCGGAAAGCTCCTTCCTACTGTTTATGCCTCAAACATCACGAAATATTTGGACATTTCACTGCGGATTGCTCGTGAATATCGTGTTTCCGAGACGCTTTTGCAGACGCTTGAACTACTCGCCACAGATGTCCAATCGCTTTTCGGAGAAGAAGACCAACGCTCTCTCGCAGATTTCGTTTAGACACGGTCAGAGAGCATTTTCATTTTTGCTTAAGCGGACACTTTGCCTTAACTGCTGTGAGGCTTGCTTAAAATTCAGCCTTCCACTTCTGCGTGTTCAAAGAGCAGTGTGCTCGAGCCGAGAGTGAGTGAAGCGAAGAGAATGAGCACGGATAAATCCAATAGAAGCGGAAATCTCGCAATTTCAGGCGAGAGGACGCATCTCAAGCAGTCAACGCCGTATGTCAGGGGGTCAGCGTAGCATGCGGGTAGGAGCCAAGCGGGAAGGGCATCAACGGGAAAAAGCGCTCCAGAAAGCAGGAAAATGGGAAAAACGACGAAGTTCATCACGAGAGAGAAGCCGTGAGGGTCGCTCATAAGAGCTGCGAATATCAAGCCGAGACCGATGAAGCCGAATGAAATGAGGCACATAACTGCGATAGCGGGTGCGATTGCCCACAATTCAAAGCGGAAGCCGAGCGGAATGCTCAAAAAAAGGATGGAGATGCCCTGTATGAGCGATACAGTTGCTCCTCCGCAAGCACGACCAATCACAATTGAGAGTCTTGAGACGGGTGCGACCATCACTTCCTTCAAGAATCCGAACTGCCTGTCCCAAATGACGGATATGCCTGCGAATGTTGAGCTGAAGAGGATTGTCATTCCGATTATTCCGGGTGTGAGAAAAAGCACATATTCGCCTGCTGGAACGCCAGGAATCTCTGCACGCTGAAAGCCGAGACCGAGAAACGCAAGAAAGAAGAAGGGCATGCCCAAAGTTCCCACCACCCTGCTTTTCGCTCGCCACATGCTCTTCATCTCACGAAGCCAAAGCACATAGACCGCCTGCCACGACATCCCTCCTTTCTTTTTTACTGCAAGATAAAAGGAAAGAGGATGGAATGGGAGTTGAGTGAGCGGGAGAAGGGTTTTCAGCAGATAGCTCGTGAGTTCGCACAGAGCGAGGTTCTGCCGCTTGCATCTGAAATAGACCGCAGTGGAAAGATTCCGAAGGGCTTGCGCTCAAAGTTGCTTGATTTGAAGTTTCAGAGCATCCCGCTACCTCGCAAATTCGGCGGTGCAAGTGCTTCAATGCTCAGTTTTGTTCTTGCGGTTGCGGAAATTGCGAAGGCGAGTCCGAGTGTCGCTTTCTTCACATGCGCATCTCTCGGCGGAATGTTCCCTTTGCACTTCGCAGGCTCTGAAGAGCAGAAAGCGGCATTCTTGCGCCCGCTATGCGAAGGCGAGAAGCTCGGCGCTTTCGCACTGACGGAGCCTCAGGCGGGTTCTGACCCAATTTCGATGCAAACGACAGCGGTGCGAGAGGGCGACGAGTTCGTTTTGAACGGCGAGAAGGCTTTCATCACAAACGCAGCACTCGCAGACACATACACAATCATCGCTTACACCGACAAGGCGAAAAAGCACAAGGGAATGAGCGCATTCATCGTTGAGAAAGGCACAAAAGGAATGAAATTCACGAAAATGGCTGACCTTCTTGGCATGAGAGGTTGCATAGTTGCGGGCATTCGCCTTGAAGATTGTGCAGTTCCCAAAGAGAATCTGCTCGGAAGGGAGGGGGATGGCTTCAAAATAGCGATGGAAACGGTGAATATTGAGCGAGTGGCGTTGAGCGGTGTCGGCGTAGGCATTGCGGAGGCGTGCCTTGAGCTCGCATGCGAGTATGCGAAGGTGCGAAAGCAGTTCTCTCAGCCGATTGCGAACTTTGAGGCGGTTCAATTCATGCTTGCAGACACCGCAACTGAAATTGAGGCTGCGAGACTGCTCACATTCAAAGCGGCGAACCTTGCGGATGCCGTGCTTTACCGATTCTCGCAGGAGCAGGAGCAGAGGGGACTGAGTGCGGAAGCAGTGGCGGTGTCGCAAGAGGAGCGTCGGAGGAAAATAGAGGCGTTCAGGAAAATTGCGGCGATGGCGAAGTTGTTTTCTTCGGAAGTGGCGTTGAGAGCGGCGTCAAACGCAGTTCAAATTCACGGCGGCTTCGGCTGCACGAAGGAATGCCCCGCAGAACGCTTCTTCAGAGATGCGAGGATTTTGAGCATCGCCGTCGGGACTTCAGAGATTCAACGCATCACCATTGCGAGAGAAGTGCTGAAGTAAAAGAAACGGAAAAAACGAAAAAAGGACGGAAAAAACGAAAGGAAAGGAAGAAGGGAAGAAGCGTTGAGCGTTTAGGGGGGTGGTGAGAAACGGACAAAACTACTGCATTATTAGTGGCGTTTATCGCAGCTGTGATTGCTGTTATCGCAGGTATTGTGCATTATTTCGGCTTTATATTCCTTCTGAGGCTTGCACTCGGTCTTTTTTATGGAATATTAGCGCTTCTTTTCGCCTTTCTAACTGTCATACTAATTTATGCGAGGTCAAGATATGCGATTCTTTCGCTTTTTGCGCTCTCAACTTCAGCTTATGCGGCATATCAGAGCTATGTATGGAGCGAGCCGATGCACATCGGATTCATAACCGCTATTTATGTGGCTGCTGCTGTCTTTGGTGCGTGGTGGCTCGTGGAGCCTGAAATGAGCATTACGGAGAGGCTGAGGAGTGCGGAATCCCTTGAGAAATCTCAAAATTTCAGGGCGGCTGCGAGGAAATATGAGAAAAGAGAGGACTATGAGAAGGCTGCTGAATGCTACATAAATGCGGGAATGCTTGAATCTGCGGCATGGTGCTACGAAAAAGCGGGCAAATATGAGAAATCCGCTGAACTTTACATGAAACTTGCGGAGAGTAAGAATGAAGAGTATTACTGGAAGGAAGCATACGAGTTTTGGAAGAAGGCAGGAAATAATGAGAAGGCTGCTGAATGCCTTGAAAGGCTCGCCGTTCATGAAAATTGGTATTGGGAGGATGTTGCGAAGCTCTGGGAATCAGCAGGGAAAAATGAGAGGGCGGAGAATGCGTGGAAGAATGCACTGAAATACTATCTAAAGGAGGCGGAGGAGGAAGGCGTCTTCTGGGAAGATGTGGCGAAGATATATGAAAAGCTTGGAGATGCGGAGAAAGCGAGGCGAGGCGATGACGAAATATGCGGAATACTGCGAGAAAGAGGCGGAGAAGAACGGGGCATGGTGGAAGCATGTTGCAGAGGCTTACCAGAAGTTAGGAATGGAAGAAAAAGCAAGAGAAGCGATGGAGAAATACGAAGAGCATCTGGAGAGGACAAGAAAATCTTAAATCGGCGAAAACTGCCGACGCAAGCGCTTACGGATTGCATTCAGCATGCGAATGACCATTTAAAATTTTCGTTTTTTCAATAATAGAAAGTTTTATTAAGAAGCGTAAGAGAGGGGCGGAGAAGATGGAGGGGATTTCAATTCTGAGTATTGTGCAAGCGAATCAGGCGAATATTCCGCTGCTTGAAGGCGTTGAGAGGACTACCGGGCATGGGTCAAATCCTGCCTTTCATCCTTTGGAAGCCGCTTCTCGCTCTCCTCCTCGTTCCCGGGTTTCTCGGCTTGACGCTCGTCATTTTGCTGATGGTCTGGATAGAGCGTAAGCTCACTGCGAGAATTCAGTGGCGTGTCGGTCCTCGTGAGGTCTTCAAGTATCTCGGCGGTCTCATTCAACCGCTTGCTGACGGCATGCGTTATTTCTTTCAGGAGACAATCGTGCATAAGGACGCACACCGCCCTTACTTCCTGCAGTTCCCCATTCTTGCGTTCATTCCCGTTTTGCTCCCCCTTCTTTTCATTTCCGCAGGTGAATTGGTCGCAATACGGACAGATTTCGGCGTTCAAATCGCAGTTGCACTCATCAGTTTGATTCCTATTGTCATTCTCGGCTTCGGTTGGGCTTCAAACAGCAGACTTGCGTTCATCGGAACGGTTCAGAGAGGCGTTCATGTATTTTGCATACGAGATTCCATTCATTATTTGTGTGATTGCGATGCTCATTCTCTACGGAACGGGCGATACTGTGAGCATCGTGAATATGCAGAGCGTTCCCGGTGCGATTTTGAACCCTGTCGCAGCGCTTGCATTTGCGATTGCGATGGTAATGGCGACATCAAGGCTCCCTTTTGAGATTCCTGAAGCGGACCAAGAGCTCGCTTTCGGTCCTATGGTAGAGTATTCAGGTATAGTTTTCGGGCTTGTGATGACGCTTGCATACGAGAAGGCGTATGTGATGGCTGCATTGATGACAGATTTGTTCTTCATGGGCGGTGCGGGACCCGAAATTCCTATGCTTGGCGACCTCTCTGGAGCAATATGGTTCTTCATTAAGGTCTTAATTATTATTGTTGTGGTGTTTTCGCTCCGTGCAATTTACCCAAGATACAGGATTGACCAGGCTTTGCGAATCGGTTGGACTTTCTCGCTCGCCCTCTCGCTCCTCGCACTCGCAATTTCTCTCTGCTTGGTCGCTTCTGGGATTGCTCCTTCCGTCACGGCAGCAGAGGTGGTTGCTCCATGAGGGATGTGAAAAAGATTGCGATTCCCGAATATGATGCGGTAGAGAAGGCGAAGAGGCACACATTTGCACTCATTACAGCTGCAAGAGAGGCAATAATGCCGCTAACTTTCACCATTCATTACCCGACAGAGCGGAAACTTATGCCTAAAAATTTCAGAGGTTTCATTCTTTTTGAGCCTGAAAAATGCATTAATTGCTGGCAGTGTGCATTTATTTGCCCTGCAAATGCTATTCGCATGAAAAAAGCATCTGACAATAGATACTATCCGACGATTGACTATGCGAAGTGCATTTTCTGCCATTTCTGTGTTGATTCTTGCCCTCGTGGTGCGTTGAAGCCGACGAAAATTCACGATGTCGCCTACAAAGATATGGAAGAGATGCTCACACTGACGGATAAAATGATTGAAAAGCCTGAAGTTCATCGTGAAGATGAGCGTTTCGTGGATTATGTTTTGGGCGAAGATGATGCGACTTTGAAGCGGGAGCGGGGAAAGGACGATTTTTTTGTTGAAGTTCCGACGCCTCCTGAAGTTCGCTTTGTGTCTCGGTGCGTTCAGCCGGAGAGCTGTCTCGGATGCCGAATATGCGAGGGCGTCTGCGAGAGCGGTGCGATTTCATCTGTCGTTGAGGACGGCGTGAGGAAGATGCGGATTGACGAGGAGAAATGCACGGGTTGCGGTTTGTGCGTGAAAGAGTGTGCGATGCAGATTTTGACGCTTGTGCGTGTGCGGTAGCGGTTAGTTAGGGTAATGTTTGTAAGAAGGGGCGGAGGGTTTAGGTAAGGAGGAAGAGCGAGAAATGGCAACTGCGAGGGTGGGTGCTTCGGGTGCGTCAGCATCTGCGTCTGCGGCGGAGGCGGTGAGCGAGTGGCGAGTGCGTCTGCCGGAGAAGCCGTTTAAGGACTTGAAATACTTCGGCAACCTCAAAGCGAAGGTAATTGACGCTGGTATTTGCAGTCGTTGTCTCACCTGTGCTGCCGTTTGTCCCGCTCCAGAGGGCATTACTGCGGTTGACGGCGTTGTTTTTGAGAATTGGGAGGAGAAATGCTTGGACTGCGGTGCGTGTGTGCGTGTCTGCCCACGCTTTGAATACGAGCCGAAGAGCGGTCTCGGTGAATATTTGGAGATTCTCGCAGCACGCTCAAAGCGATTCAGCGGTCAAGACGGTGCGATGGTCACCGAAATCCTCGCTTCTGCTATTGAAATGGGCATTATTGACCGTGCTATTTTCGTCGGAAGGGATGAAGCGTGGCGAACTACTAACTTTCACCTGCGAGAGATTGAGCAGCTCTCGCTGAAAACGCTCAGAGGCACGAAATATTGTTATTCCACCGCTCTTTCTGAGCTTAGAGAGGCGGTCTTACGCTCAAAAGGCGTAGGCGTGATTGGAACGCCTTGCATGGTTTCAGGCGTTAAGAAGTTGCGTGAGGAGTTCCCGCTTTTCAGGGAGAAAGTGAAGATTTCTGTCGGTCTTTTCTGCACTGAAAACTTCCACTGGGAAGAGCTTCACGCATTTCTGAAGGAAAAGGGCGTCTCATTTGAGAAACTCGTCAAAACTGACATTACGAAAGGGCAGTTCATCGCAACAATGACCGACGGCGAGGTTACTTTCCCAGTCAGCGAGCTTGAGGAGATTATTCCGAGCGGATGCCGTGTTTGCACGGATTTCGCTGCTGTTGATGCGGATGTGAGCGTCGGAAGCGTCGGCTCAGCGCCCGGATTCTCAACTGTTGTCGTGAGAAGTGCGCTCGTTAAGGAAATTATTGATTACATTAGGCGGAATAAATATGCAGATTTCGGCGATGTCATGCTGAAAGTAGTAAATAAGATGGTGAAGTTGAAGAAGAAGAGGGAGGCTAACATTAAAAAGTAAATGTTTATCGGCATAGACCATGGCACAACAGGCATAAGATTTGCACTTTTAAGTGGCGGTGCCTCAGAGAATTCTGCACGAATCTATGAGATTTCGAGGGAGAGAGCGGCTTCTCTGCGAGAGCGAGAGATTTTGCGTGAGATTGAGCGTGCATTCGGCGTGAAACTCAGCGATGTGAGGCTTGTCGCAGTCTCCTACTCAATGGGCGACGGCATATCAAAAATCACCGATTTGCACGCTGCGAAGAACAGAGGTCTGCGAGAGGAGGTCGCCGCCGCAGGCTTGAAAGTCGGAGGAGGCACCCGTGTGTTTGATGCAATAAAATCTTCTGGCGTTCCCGCAGTTCTTATCCCAGGGATTCACGCAGATTTGCACTGTTTAGACAGAAGAATGCGATTTTTCTCGCATGGTGCGAGTCCTGAAAAGGTCGGCATCGCTTACTATATATTCAAAAAAGGCTTCAAAGACTTCATTTTCTCAGATGTTAGCTCCAATACCGTGTCTGTTGCGGTCGCAGGAGGCGAAATTGCGGGTGCTATTGACGCTTGCATTTTCGCTCCCGGATTGATTCAAGGTCCTTTAGACCTTCAACTCATTCGTGATGTGCAAAAGGGGCTTTTGAGTGCAAACGAGGCTTTCTCCTCCGCAGGCGTCCTTCGTAAGTTCGGATTTCAACGCCTCACCGCTGCTGAAACGCAAAAGCAAACGCAAAAGGCAAGGGCGAGGGCGAAGGGAGGCGGGAGGAGCAGCGGAAGGTGCATCGGATGCTTTTGAGACGCTTGCTCTTTTCGTTGCGATGGAGATTTCCGCCCTGCTCGTTTTACTGCGAGACCTCGCCTCTACTGCAAAAATTCGCATATTCCTCACAGGAAGCGTCGGCGAGAGCGAAAAATTCAGACGCAGTGTGGACGACCTTCTACGCAAACTCTTCACATGCGACGAAGCATGCAAAGGTGAGCGAATATTGGAAGTGCAGACGCTCACGAGGCACAGCGCAGCCATCGGTTGTGCGGAAATCGCAAGGGATGTGTTCAACGGTCAGAAGAGAATCTTAGGAATAGAGGTGGATTGGAAAGGGCGAAAAGTTCTGGGAAAGGATGCATATAGAAAGGAGTATTAGCTCTTTTTAATGCCAATTTTTCGTCTTAAAGGACGAATAGCACCGCAAGCATCGCATTTAAGCACCCAAATCCGCTCCATTTTCATGAAATGCGTGTCAGGTTTTCCGCATTCCCAGCAGAGAACATACTCCTCCGCATACTTACGAATCTGCCTCTCAATCTCCTCTTTCGTGAAATTCCCCTGAAATATCGCACGATTCCCCACAATTTTACCCGCAGTTCCGAGCTCGTTGAGCAAAAATTTCATTAAATGCTCCTTTTCCCTGTTCAATCTTTCGCAAACAGCTTCAAAATTGTCAAAAATTGTCGTCTTACCCTCTATGAATACCCTTGCTTGTGGAATAGTGAAGCGGGATTCCTCCTCCTTCCGCTCAGGTAATTGCTTAAATGCTCTTTCCAAGAGCTCTTCATATCTCATCATTCCTTTCTCCTCACATTTTCAATTGTAAGCATGCCTCGCAGCCCCTCACAAACACACCCTTTCCTCATTTCCTTACGCCGAGGAAGGGATTCGAACCCTTGCGTCCCATCGGGACACCGGCTCTCAAGGCCGGCGCCTTAGTCCACTCGGCAACCTCGGCACTCACTCAATTAAACCTTCTTTTTGCTCCAGTTGTATTTTCGCATGCGTCTCGCAGGGAAACCGCAAGCGGAGCAGCGACGCCTATGGATGCTGAAAGCGTGTTTTCCGCACCTTCGGCAGACGACATGCGACTTCTTCTGCCTCTTTCCCATTGAGGGTGTGCCTTTCACCATGAGCTCTCACCTCTCTTACCTGCACTCTCACGCTTCCGCTTTGCTTTATCTCCGCTGCCACCTCGCAGTTCTTCACTATGCTCCCGCTCTGGCGAGAGGGTGGGCGAAACATACACGACATTGTCGCCTCTTATCAGAATTTCACCTCTCGCATCTCGCCTGAAATCGTCAGTGATTTCCTCTGCATCGCTGAGCAGGAGGTTCATGTGAATGTCATATCCCTCAAGGATGCCTCTGAACTCTCTACCCCCCCGTATTCTCACGATAACAGGCGACTTCAGCGACTTGTTCAGCACATCCAACGGCTTGTCCGCCATAGTTATCACGCTCTTGAACTGCGTCCCGTCAGTAGTAGAAGTAAGGAAAGGTGGATATAAATATTTTGACGCCGCATCTCCGCCATTCCGCCCATTCTCATCTTTTGCTCATCCTCCTGCCCTATTTATATTTATTATTGAAGAGAAAAGGGTGTGTTGAGGAGGGTGCTGAGATGGTCAAGCCGTTCTACGGATACATTCGGGAGGCGTGGAAGAGACCGAGGGAAAATGATGAGATGCGTGCGCTGCTACAGGCGAGATTAGTGAAGTGGAGGAGGGAGCCTGCAATCGTTCGGATTGAGCGCCCAACGAGGCTCGACCGCGCCCGCTCTCTCGGCTATAAGGCGAAGCACGGCATTATTGTCGTGCGAGTGAGGGTTCGCAGAGGTGGTAGGAGGAAGTCAAGACCGAGAGGAGGGCGTCGCCCCAAGAGAATGGCAGTTCATAAAATCACACCCGCAAAAAGCATTCAGAGGATTGCGGAAGAGCGAGCTGCGAGGAAATATCCGAATTTGGAGGTTCTCAACTCCTACTGGGTCGCTGAAGATGGGCGCTGGAAGTGGTATGAGGTCATTCTCGTCGACCCGCACCATCCTGAAATAAAAGCAGACAAAAATCTGAACTGGATTTGCCGTCCTGTTCACAAGGGAAGAGCCTTCAGAGGGCTTACATCCGCAGGAAAGAAAGGCAGAGGTCTCCGTTAAATTTAAATTGAGAAAAAGAATGAAAGAATAAGGGGCCGTAGCCTAGCCAGGAAGGGCGGCGGGCTCCAGACTCGCTGGTCGTGCGTTCAAATCGCACCGGCCCCACTTACTTCCTTGTGTCTGAGGTTGCAAAGAGCGGGGGAAGGAGCGGTAGTAATGAGGAAGCGTTGCTCTTTTTAACCTCACGATTATTTCAGTGTGCTTTAAACATGGAGGCGAAGTTTAATGGCGCGGAAGGCGCAAGGGAAGAAGGAGAAGAAGGGCGAAAAAGAGGAGCAGAGAAGGAAAGGAGGTCGTAAGAGAGCGGAAGGCACAGGTCTTGTGTCCTCCGCGGGTCTAATGCGTTATTACGATGTTGAAGAATCCGCAATCAAAGTCTCACCTATGACAATTATACTCATCGGCATACTCTTCGGCATCCTCGTCATCTCACTCGAAATACTCTACTACGGCGTCTGGCCGCCCCGTCCTCTCCCTTGAAATACTCTACGGCGTCTGGCATCCCTCTTAACTGCTCACGACAGAGCGAGGACGGAGGGGAAAGAAAGAGCAAGAGACAGTGCGGAAGTGGGAGGATTGGGCTATGCTTAAAATGATAGATATTAGTGGGAAAGAGGAAGTTGAGCGAGTTGCGGAGGCTTCAGGGAGGATAAGGCTGCGAAGAGAAACTGTGGAAGCGATAAAAAATGGTAAAATAAAGAAGGGAGATGTGCTTGCGTGTGCTGAAATTGCAGCGATTCTCGCAGTTAAGCGGACGCCTGAAGTCATACCGATGTGTCATCCGATAAATATTGATGCTGTTGATGTGAATTTCACGCTTGGCGACGATTTCGTGGATGCAAAAGTCAAGGTGAAGTCAAAAGGAAAGACGGGTGTTGAGATGGAAGCCATTCACGGCGTTGCGGTTGCGTTGCTCACCGTTTGGGACATGGTGAAAGGCGAAGAGAAGGACGAAACAGGTAATTACCCGCACACGAAAATAGAAGAAATAAGGGTCTTAAGAAAGGAGAAGCGAATGGAGGCGAAGCAACAACAGGCGGGGGTTGCCGAGCCTGGAAAAGGCGCAGGGCTTAGGAGTGCCTTTTAAGGTGCGAAGAGACCCTGTCCCGTAGGGGTCCGCGTGTTCAAATCACGCCCCCCGCATTTCCCGCTTTCAGCATTTCCCTTTCGCTTTTCGCATTCCGCTTTTCGCATTCCGTTGTAGGTGGTCTGAATGGAAGGGATTCCGGAGGATGTCAAGGCGTATGTGTTGAGCGAGGTTGAGAGTTCTCATGCTGACGACAGGGTCGGCGTTTCAGAGCTCGGAGGCTGCTTGCGAAAGGCTTGGTTCAAGCGTCGCATGCCTCGTCCAGTGGATTTTGAATCCGCATTTCGCATGTTCGTAGGCAGATTATTCCACATTTACATAGAAAGAGGATACGAAAAGACGGAGGTATCCGTGCAACATAAGGTTGGAAAGGGGGTTATTGTTGGGAAAATAGATGCGATTGTGGGGGACACAGCAATAGATTTCAAGTCAAAGCGTAATATAAGGTTCATTTCGGAGCGAGGACCGCAAGAAAGGGATGTGAATCAGGTGAAGTTTTACGCATTTGCGGCGAATTTGCAGCATGCGAAACTAATATACTACAAAATAGACCCGAAAGTGCAAGGCGTTCGGAGCACTGACGAATTTTTGCAGGAATTGAAGCGTGGCATTGTTCTGGAGGCGATTCAAAGCCCTCGCATTTCTTTTGATATTGAGATGCATGATGTGACGAATGTCGTCAGAAACTATGTGACGAGGGCGCTCATTCTGTTTGATGCCTTGGAGGACGAAAGACCGCCTGCACTTGAGACGCCCCCACCGCCTTGGGAATGCAAATTCTGCGAGTTCAGAGAAATATGCAAAGCCTTCCCTTAATGTGTGGGGAAAGGCAAGAGGAGGAGAAATTAAGGAAAGAGAAGGAGGAAAAAAAGTATTCATTTCCATTTCATCCGCACTTTTCGCACTTCTTCCTCTATCCTACGCTCATCCCATCCGTCTAATTCGTCAAAAATCACCTCTTTTTCCCTCGTTGGCGGGCATATTATCCTGTTCCATCGCACAAAGATGTTATCTGGATGCTCACCCATTCCGATTATTTCCTCCAAAAGCCTGTTTCTGAGCGAAGCCCTTGAGTTTCTCGGCGGATTGAGCAGAGCATCCGCAATATCCTCCTCCGAAAGCAGGCGTTCTACACCGATTTCATCCGCAACCGCCTCGTAAAAGTCCGCATCGCAAACATTTGAAAACGCAAAACACGCTGCAATCCTCATTCTCTTCTCACTCTCGCCGCCACTCACGACGCCATTCACGCCCTCAAACTGAAACACCTCTCGCTCCAATAAATGCATCTTCAATAGCCATTCCACCCTCTTTACCACAAATTCATCCTCAAGAAGCCCTGCATTCATCTTCTCAACCAACCTTTTGAATGTTTTTAATGCGTAAATGTCCCATTCACTCGCCTCTTTCTCCTCAAATAAACCCTCAATCGCATCAAGATAGTGCGAATTTATGTAATCAATTGCTCCAACAGTTGAGCCATTCTCCAGTTTTATTTTCCATTCACCGCCAGTTTCTCTTGAAATAGCCTTGAAAGTCGCCAAAGGTTCTTCCAATTTATCCACTCGCCTTATTTTCTCGTCCTCAATTGCGCAAATTACGAATGAAGTGATGGCATTATTCAGAAATCTCGCAACCTCCAAACGCAATCCTTCGCCAGAATCCACATGAATTCTGAGGTTTGTTATGCCTTTTATTGAGAAAATCGGGTGCTTTCGCTCCCCTCCTCCGCCATAGACATATTTTGTTGCTATTGCTCTTGGCGAAATCACATATTCAGCTGCGTTAATCATTTCCTTTTCGCTGCCTAATTTCTCGCTTACATAACCTCCTGCGCCGAAAAATATGGGCTTAAGCACGAGAAATGGAAGGATAAGCTCCTTTTTGAAATCTCTTGATATTGCGTAGTTCTCATGCGTTCCTCTCGTGAAAGAGGGGTTAAGCTCCGTGTTCGCTCGCCAGACGCACACTCTCGCAACATCCGCAGCATCCGCACACAAACCATTCTCATGCTCACACTCACGCCCACGCTCACTCACGCAGTTCACGATTTCTGATGCGATTTGCATGTAAAATTCCATCGCTTTGTCGTATTTGAGCAGTTCAAATGCATTCCTGCACTCAGGCGTCGCAATCTCAAGCGAGAAATTGCAAAGATATATGCGAGAACCGTTCCTTAAGATGCCATCATATCCCCTTGAATATATCATAGCGGGGATTGAACCGAAGAATTTATGCGATTTCAGTGCTTTAAATATCCTCATTCCACCCTCTATGCTCTCCTGAAATGTCTGTTGTTGGCGAGGGTGCTGCTTGTGGTGAAGAGGCATGCCCACCCTGAATTCTTGCTCAATACCTTGCCATTTCTGAATTCGCCTCATCTCAATTAATTTCGCTCCTCATATTTATGAAGATGGAGCAGTCATCGTCGTCAGAGGCAGAGGAGGCGGAGATGCGGGAAGAGGCGCTGAAGTATGCCCTGCTGAACGCCCTGAAATACGGCGAGCCTGACGAGAAAGCGGTCATCAAACGAATTCTTGCGGAGCATCCAGAGTGGCGAAAATCTGCGAGAGAATTGCGAGATTTCGTGCGTGAGGCGGTTTCGGATGTCGCTGAGATGAGCAAGGAGGAGAGAGAGGCGGAGTTAATGCGACTTTCGCCTGAGCTTGCGGAGGAGCTGAGAGGGGAAGGAGAGAAGAAAGGAGGAGGCGAAGGCGGAGAGAGAGGGAGAGGAAGTGAAGTTGCCACCTCTGCCGAATGCGGAGAGAGGCAAAGTAGTAATGCGTTTCGCACCGAACCCGAACGGAGCAGCGACGCTTGGCAGTGCGAGGGGCATCGTAACGAATGCGGAATACGCAAGGATTTACGAGGGAAAATTCATATTGCGTTTTGACGACACCGACCCTGCGTTGAAGCGACCGCTTCCAGAGGCTTACGACTGGTATTTGGAGGACTGCGAGTGGCTTCTCGGCGCCTCCTCCGGATGAAGTTGTCGTTGCGTCAGAACGCATTCCGCTCTACTACGAGCATGCGGTCGCTCTGATTCAGAAGGGCGCTGCCTATGTCTGCGAATGCTCCCGTGAGACATTCAAGCGTTTGAAGGATGCGAAGATGGCGTGCAAGCACAGGGAACTCAGCGTTGAGGAGAACCTTGAGCGTTGGGAGCGGATGCTCGCAGGCGAATACGAGGAAGGCGAGGCAGTCCTTCGCATTAAGACGGATATGAGGCATGAAGACCCTGCGATGAGGGATTGGGTCGCATTTAGGATTTTGAAAAGAGAGCATCCGAGAGTTGGCGACCGCTTCTGCGTCTGGCCGACGCTTGACTTCGAATCTGCGATAGAAGACCACTTGCTCGGCATCACACACATCCTGCGTGGCAAAGACCTGCAGAAATCAGAGGGCAGACAACGATTCATTTACAGATATTTCGGCTGGAAATACCCCGTGACGATTCTCTGGGGCAAAATAAAGGTTGCTGAGTTCGGAAAGTTCAGCACTTCAGAGCTGCGGAGAAGGATTGAGCGTGGCGAATTTGAGGGCTGGGACGACCCCAGACTGCCTACAATTAGAGCATTAAGGAGGCGAGGATTTCAACCCGAAGCAATCCGAAAGTTCCTGCTTTCTTTGGGCGTCTCACAGGCGGACATCGCAGTGAGCATGAAAAATTTGTATGCGGAGAACAGAAAAATTGTGGATGCTTTCGCTCCTCGCTACTTCTTTGTGCATAATCCCCAAAAAATGACGATTAAGGGATTCACAGAGAAAACTGTTAAGGCTCAAAAGCACCCAGAGAGGCAGGAATTCCGTGAAATCAATACGAAAAATGTCGTTTTTATAAGCGAAAGCGACTTCAGAAAGCTCAAGGTTGGGATGCGAATTCGCTTGAAGTTCCTTTGCGATGTTGAAGTAGAGAGCGTTAAGCCGCTTGTCGCAAGGGTTGTGAGCGAGAAACATGCGGAAGAGAGCGGAGAAGAAGGGGGCGGCGGCGACCACCGCAGGAAGCCAATTATTCACTGGGCGCCGACGGAAAGCATAGAGGTGCGTGTGAAGAAGCCCGACGGAACGGTTGACGAGGGTCTCGGTGAGCCTTTAATTGCCTCTGAGCTCGGGAAAGTCGTCCAGTTTGAGCGTTACGCATTCGTCAGAATTGACGCCGTGAGCGAAGACGGGAAGAAGGTCGTCGCTTACTTCACACACTAAACTGACCGCTCCTTTTGCACTGCTTGCACTGCACGCACAACACGCTCAGCAGCACAGCAGCACTGTAGCACAGCAACACTGCACGCACACTCATTCTACTTTGAAACGCAGGAGCGCTGCGACGCCTCCGAGCCTCTTCAAACGCTTCCCAGGCTCAAATTCAGTGCTTAGAATGAGGACTTCTCCGCCCATTTGCTCAACTTCACGCATTATTCGCTCAACTTTCTCCCTCACTGCCTCATCCTCTTCCGCAGTAAGCATGTTGTCGCTCACAAGTAATGTCTGAACGGCGCCGAACTGAACACAACGCTCAACTTCGTCAAATCCGTAAGCGGCTTTTCCGCTATCCTTTGATATTTCTTCAAGCAGTTTTTCAAACATTCTCGCTTCAGTCGCAAGACGCTCGGCACGCAAAACACGCTCAACCGCTCCTCTGCGCAGCAACTCCAAGAATCCTGAAGTGCCGATGCTTGCGGTGTTTTCCTTCGTTGCAATACGAGCGATTTCAGGCGCACGCTCACGCAAGAAAGCGAAGAACTCGTCCTTAACAAAGCCGGGACCTGCAACAATCACCGCTTTCGCATCATCAGAGAGAGCGTTCTTCAATTGTCGCAAGATTTCGCCGAAGAATTCCCGCCTCGCCTCTTCGCCACGACCCGCAATCTTTCCTGAAGAGCCTCTCACTGCGAAAATCTCGTCAACGCCATACTCACGAAGGATGCCTGCGACCGCCTCGCCCTCTTCAATCGTGAGCAAAACCGCAGGAGTGTGCGTCTTCCGAGATTCAAAGAGACGCCTCAAGTGGTGCGATTTCCAGCATTCCTTCAAGATTGAAATCTTTGTTTGAGTTTCGACATTTATCGTGTGATGCGAGCCTTTTTCATCCTCAAGACCCGCCTCAATCACGCCTTTTATGCGTAGTCTTCGTGAAAATTTCTGAAATTCAACGCTCTCCACACGAATACTCAAATTCACAGGCTTCTTCTCCGCCCTTTCAGGTCGCACCTTACCCGTATCTCGCTCTATTTTCCGGTATGTTAATGCTGTTACAATATCATCTCGCCCTATTAAATGCTTCAAATGCCATAAGTCGTCAAGCGTTTCAGGAATGAGCGTGACTTCTCCTCTCTTCTCACAATCTCCCTCTGCTTCATCAAGCCGCTGCTCCAAAATTCGCATTTTAAAAGAAAAATAAGAAGAGGGGATGCGTAAAAAATACAGCGGGCTTCGGCAATACTACGACCCCGACGCTTTCTTAAGGCGACGAAGGAATGTGAGGCGAGGTCTTTCCGCAAGGACGAAAATTTTGGCGGTTTTGAGAGGCGAAAATGCGAGAGAAGGAAAAGCAGAGGTCACAAACGGAAGAGCAGGCAAAGCAGGAGACGGCGGTGGAATGACCGCATCTGAAATTTCTCGTGTTCTCGGCTTGAGTTATTCGGCGATAATGCATCACTTGCATCTCTTGGAGGCGGAGGGTGTCCTCACGCATGAAATCGTGAAAGGGCATTACAAATGGAAAATAACAGGAAGAGGTCAGAAAAGGTTAGTGTAAGCGTTTGGGAGAGGGAGAGAGGGAAATGGAAGCGAAGAGTGCGAGGAATGCGAGAGCAAGAGGAAGAGAGGGTGAAGAACTGCTTCTAATGGCGCCTGGGCCTGTGAAGGTGTTGCCACGCATATTAGATGCGATGTCAAAGCCAGTAATTTACCATCGTGGCAGCGAGTTTGCAGAGCTTTACGAGGAGATTGTGAATGCGTTAAAGGAGATTTTTCAAACGGAAAACGATATTTTTGTTCTCAGTGGCTCTGGCACATGTGCGATGGAAGCAGCAATAGGAAATCTTGTGCAAGAAAGTGAGAAAGTGCTTTGCATCTCAAACGGAAAGTTCGGCGAGCGATTTTTTGAGATTGCCTCAAGGTATGGTGAAGCAGTGGCTTTGCGATTTGAGTGGGGTCGTCCTGTTGATGTCTCTGCGGTGAGGGCTGCGGTTGAGGAACATGAGCCTGCGGTCGTAACGATGGTTCACAACGAGACTTCAACGGGCGTGCTGAACCCAGCAGCGGAGGTCGGAAGAATAGTGAAGGCGAATGATGCGATTTTTGTGCTTGACTGCATCACTTCCATCGGCGGAGATGATGTGCCTGTTGACAAAATTCATGCGGATATTGCGATTGTCGGCTCGCAGAAGTGCTTAGGCGCACCTCCGGGTCTTTCAGCTCTCTCAGTCAGCGAAGAAGCGTGGGAAAAAATCGCAGCGAACAAGCGAAGGAAGCCTTACTACATGGACCTGCTCGCTTTCAGGAAGAGTTTTGAGAAGCGTCAAACGCCTTACACGCCTGCAATCCCGCTCTTCGCAGCACTCCACGAGGCATTACGCATAATTCAAGAAGAGGGCTTGCGTAACCGCATAAGAAGGCACAGAACACTCGCAAAGGCTGTCAGAGAGGCAGTTAAATCTATTGGATTGAGTTTATTCCCGAAAGTAGAAAGCGAATCCGCATATTCAAACACAGTTACGGCGATAAATCTGCCTGAAGGCATGACTGATGCTGAAATGAAGGCTGAAATGCGAAAGAGAGGCATCATAATTGTTGGAGGTCAAGACAAAGTGAAGGGCAAAATATTTAGGATAGCGACGATGGGAAATGTCACCGCTGAAGATGTGTTCAGGACGATTGAGGCGCTTGAGGATGTGCTTTTTGAGCGAGGAATCCTTCGCAGCAAGGAGAGAGGAGCAGGCATTGACGCAGCTGAGAGAATAATTAGTGCATTATGACAAAATGGTAACAGCAACAAAAAACGGGAAAATTACTAAAAATTTCTTCATTCCGCTCTCACTGAAAAGCAGAATAAGAGTAAGAATGGAGAGGGAAGGGAGAAGAATTGTAAATTTTGTTGTTCAGTTAGAGCATAAAATGAATGAGGATTGGAAGGAGATTGTAAGATACAATTATGCACATGGTTTTCCGCATCGTGATTTGATTCTATCAAATGGAAGCAAAAGGAAGGAGAGAATACATGGAGAAGACTTGAACGAAGTATTTAATTTCGCCGTAGAAGATATAAAAATGAATTGGGAGAGATACTTGAGGGAGGCGGGATATGAGTGTGAATAAGAAAATGGAGGAGAGACTTGAATTAGCGGAGAAGCGATTGATGGAAATAATAGAGCATCCGGAGAAATTGGATGAGATACCGGAGTGTTCGGCGATTCCTTTGAGTGAAAGCAAGGGAAAGGATTTGGAAGAGATATATTATGCAGAGGAGTGGAATTTCACATGCCCGAAATGCGGAACAAATTTGGAATTGAAATTGCCTGCAAATGCGGAGGATTTGCTGACGACATTCTGTCCTGTTTGTTACGAGGTTCTTGTTCTTGACAGAAGAGCGATGGTAGTGGAAATAGGGACAGTGAGACGAAATACAAGGCATTTTACAGTCATAGTGCGATGGAAGAGGACAGAGAAGTGGTGAAATTCTTTGAGGCAATGTTGAAATTGTTCGGTGTTTCTGTGTATAAGGTGGAAGATGACTGCCGTCCAATCCCTGCGTTAGAGAAAATAGAGGAGGGAATAAAGCAATCAGACTTCGTTTTTGTCATTCTAACGAAGAGGTATAAGTCTGAAGCATACGGACAATACAGATGGAAATCTTCAGAATACATACAAAACGAAATAGGAATGGCTTATGCATACCATAAACCTATCGTTGCGGTAGCGGAGGAAGGCGTGGATGTTGAAGGCATACTTCCAGATATAACATGGTATCATCGCTTTAACAGGGAGGAATTATTGAAAACGGGGGCTTTACCGAGTGATTTTTTTGAGAAATTGGAGAGGGTTTTGATGCATGTGAGAAGAGGAGGAGAAGAGAAAGAAGGAGAGGGAAAAATCCGCAGCTCTTGTGGCATTAGGCTTGACATTTGCATTTCTTGGTGGAATTTTGGCAGCGACGGCGGGCATCGGAATAGTAAGCAGAAAATGAGGATTCTCGCCATTGATATAGGAATGGGGACGCAAGACATTCTCGTTTACGAGAGTGGAAAGCCATTAGAAAGCGCATTCAAACTCGTTTTACCATCGCCTACGAGCATTTTCGCAGGTATTGTCCGCAAATCCTCTGAGGATTTAGTGATATACGGCGACACGATGGGCGGAGGTCCGTTCGCAAAGGCGGTAATTGAGCATGTCAAGAAGAAGAAAAGGAGGGTTTTCATGACGGAATCGGCAGCGAGGACGATAAGAGACGATTTAGAAGTGG
Source organism: Candidatus Methanophagales archaeon (assembly GCA_024699715.1). Lineage (GTDB taxonomy): Archaea > Halobacteriota > Syntropharchaeia > Alkanophagales > Methanospirareceae > Methanospirare > Methanospirare jalkutatii. The sequence continues at coordinate 189,836 of JANPRD010000002.1, read as the reverse complement.
TGAAAAGTTTCGGAATTGAGTTGATTTCGGAGGAAGAGGTTGAGGAGAAGGCTCGGCGTGGAGCGAAGAAGTTGCATATTTCTGATTTTAACCCTGAAATTTTGAATTTTCTCGCTCACTTCGGCGTAGAGCCTGCGTTTGATGTCATCGCAATTGCGGTTCAGGACCACGGTGTTGCCCCTTCAGGCGTTTCAGACAGGGAGAACCGCTTCAGATTTCTCGCAGAGAAGGTCGGTTGCAGGCTTGAGGACTTCGCATTCGTGGACGATGTGCCGAAATCGCTCTCAAGGATGCGAGCGGTGCTTTCTGCGGTGAGACGCATTCACAGGGGAAAAATCTTAGTAATGGACACTGGACCTGCAGCAGCACTCGGCTCGCTTGAGGATGAGCGTGTGAAGGAGAAGCGTAGAGCAATCTGTGTGAATGTCGGGAACGCTCACACGGTCGCATTCTCGCTTGAGGATGAAATCGTCAAGGGCATCTTCGAACACCACACGCACTTACTTGACAGAGCGAAATTGAAGGAATACCTGCGGAAACTCGCATCAGGCAGCATTTCATTTGAGGAAGTATTCGCAGACGGGGGGCATGGTGCCGTTGTTAATGGAGCAATAGAGCCTGAAATAATTTCGCTTACTGGTCCGAAGAGGTTTAAGATGAAGGGTTTAGGGGTATTTGCAGCGCCAGCAGGCGACATGATGATGACAGGTGCAGTGGGTTTGGTGAGAGCGGTGTTGAAAAGGTGTGATTAATGCTCAGAATTGACTGAACATTTGTTGAATTTCTTTATTTCTGCGGATGAATTCCTTTCGCAGATTTTCAGCAATCTGCCTGTTTCGTTCCGCCTTCTGCTCGTCGCCGAGAAGCGAATAGACTCTTGCGAGGTTCTGAAAAACGGAGATGCCGTCGTCAATCAAATACTCACGAAGGTCAGCAGCGGCGTTGAAGAATTTGACCGCAAGCTCATACTGCTCCAAACTCGCATAAGCAACACCGCAGTCATTGCACGCCTTCGCAAGCGTCGGAAGCGTCGGACGCTTCTTCAGAATCTCCTTGTATATTCTTATCGCATCCTCGTATTTGCCCTCCTGCAAGAACGCACCGCCTATCTCAAGCAGCTCCTCCGCAGTCTTCTCCTCTCCCTCCCCTTCCGCTCCCTCCGCAGCGCAGCCGTAGACGCAGCATGCTCTTCTTGCGTCGCTGTTCCCTCCGCATGCTGCTGTTCTTTCTCCTCCTTCTCCTCTCCTCCCATGCTCATAAATTTATTCGCTTTAAATAAAAGCGTCAGCCGAGCAGACCCGCAGACTTCCGCACTCTCACCCTGAAATCCTTGTGAATGCTCACGATTTCTTCCTTCTTACGCTCATCCGCCCGCTCAATGTTGTGAAAGAAGAAAGGCGTCTTTATGAAAGCGAGCAGTTCATTCGGAATGAAACGCTCTGGAATGCTCTCAGGCTCCCTTCTGAACGCATCACCCCGCTCTTCCCAAGCGGATGCCACATCCAAAGCCTCTTTCTTCCCACCAGCAGCGAAAGCGTCGCAGAGAATCAGCAGAAAGCGAATGTCTGTGGATGCGAGACCAACGCTTGCGTAAGGCACCGCATATTCATTCCCGTTGAACACGACGGCAAGACCTCCGCTGCGGCGAACGGCGTCAAGCATTTTGAAGTCCGTGATGCTGTCTCCGACGGCGACGACATCCTCAAGAGCGACGCCTTCTCGCTCAGCAATCTCCCGCAGTGCTGACGCCTTCCTCTCTCCGCCAACGACTTTCGTCTCAAACACTTCAAAACCCACAGCAGGCAACTCTTCAAAAAACAACGCATCTAAGCGCTCGCAAAGGCGTTTAAGCGAACCCTCTTCTGTCAAAGGCATCTCCAAAATCTCCCGTTCATACTTATGCACCAACGCAAACACTTTCTCGCTCATTTCCTTGCGCCTTTCATCCAAGTTCAACTTCGTGCAGACTACATTCTCAGCGGGAATGCCCAATTTCTCGCCGATATTTAACGCATGTTGTTCATAGCTTGTTGAAATAATGTAAATTTTCCAGCCTCGCTCTCGCAATTTATCGCAAAGAAACCTTGAACCGCTCACTAATCCCGCTTTTTCTGAAACTTTGCGAATGTCTTCTGCGGTGATGCCGTGAGCGAGCAAGAAAGGAACGAGCAATGCGAGAGTGTCCCCAGGCTCGTAGCCCTCACGACCCTCAAGCGAAATGATGTCGTCGTATTTGCTGATGCGCTCAAAGATTTTTGCTCCTTCTGCGCCAAGATGCGTCCGCATCACTTCGTAAGCGTTGTCCTGCGGCGAAAGCGGACCCTCCAAATCAAAGAAAATCAGCTTCCGCTCCATCCTTTTCTGCATCGCCTTCAATTTTTTTATTTCCTCCCTTTGCTCTTGAAAAGGCGAACGAGGCAGAGAGCAAGTTGCAGGACAGCAGAAAGCAGAGGAAGAAGGCGGAGAAGGCAAAATGAATAAATGAACAACAAAACAAAGAGAGTAGAGGGGAGAGCGAGGGATGATTTCCTTTGAGGATGCGGAGTTGAAAGCGATTTCAAGGGAGGAAGGGGTGAGCGTTGAGAAATTGAAGCGACTGCTCAACGCAGGAAGAGTGGTCATTCCGAGGAATGCTCGTCGCCGTTCAGTTGCGATGAAGGCGATAGGAGAATGCATGAGCACGAAGGTGAATGTGAATGTCGGCACTTCAAAGGACTTCGTGAATGTTGAAGAAGAGGTTGAGAAGGCGAAGGTTGCGGTGAAATACGGCGCAGACACCGTAATGGACCTCTCAACAGGTGGCGACCTGAATGCGGTTCGCAGGCGAATATTGCGTTTGGGCGTTCCCGTCGGAACTGTCCCCATTTACCAAGCGGCGTTGGAGAGCGCTCACGGAGCAGGTGCGGTCGTTGACATGACATCTGACGACATGTTCAACGCAATTGAGAAGCATGCGAGGGACGGCGTTGATTTCGTCACGGTGCATGCGGGCGTCACACTGAGCGCAGTTGAGCGATTGAAGCGTTCAGAACGCATATTGAATGTAGTGAGCAGGGGAGGTGCTTTCCTCGTCGCTTGGATGCTTCACCACGAGAAAGAGAATCCCCTTTACAAAGAGTTTGACTACCTGCTTGAGATTGCGAAAGAATACAATTTGACGCTCAGCTTGGGCGATGGTCTCCGCCCCGGTTGCATTTCAGACGCCTCAGACAGAGCGAAATACATGGAGGTAATTACGCTCGGCGAGCTCGTGAGGCGTTGCAGAGAGGCAGGCGTTCAGGCAATTGTAGAAGGTCCTGGGCATGTTCCCCTTGACGAAATAGAAGCGTGTGTGAAAACGATAAAGCATTTGACGGACTTCGCACCGCTTTACCTGCTCGGCCCTCTCGTGACGGACATCGCACCCGGCTACGACCACATCGTCGCTGCGATAGGTGGTGCAGTCGCAGGCATGCACGGCGCCGACTTCTTATGCATGGTCTCCCCCGCAGAGCATCTCGCATTACCAACCGTTGAAGACATAAAAGAGGGAACTATCGTCGCAAAAATAGCGGCGCATGTTGCAGATTTGGTAAAGGAAGGGCAACGCTCAAAAGCACGAAGGCTTGACGATGCGATGGCTCTCGCAAGGAATCTGCTCGACTGGGAATCGCAGTTCAAAATCGCTATAAACGGCGAGAAAGCACGAAAAATAAAGGAGAGCAGACCTTCAGAGAGCGACGCTTGCTCCATCTGCGGCGAACTCTGCGCTATTAAAATCGTTAATGAGTTCCTTAAGCGAAAAAAGAATTGACGAAAAATTCAATCACAAAATCAGCTTTAAGCAGTCCTCAAGTGCATTCAATTCTCAGTCCGCTGCTATTATTGGCAGAGATATATATGGCGAAAAAAGTGAAAATGTGAGCTTAGGAAAAAATGGCATAAAAGCGTGAGAGAAGCCTCGCTTGCGAATGCTCTCCTTCCTCACCACACCGCAGCAAATATTTATATTAAGAGCGAATTGAAAAAGAGGGTCCGTAGCTCAGCCAGGTGGAGCGCCCGGCTCATAACCGGGTGGTCAAGGGTTCGAATCCCTTCGGACCCACTTTCTCTTTCCTCTTCTTCCTTCCTGCTCGGAGTTCCGCTCCACATCACTCATAAGAGTATCAAATTTCAGAAAAGCAAACATTTTGTCATCAGAACGCCCAAAATCCAAACCAAAATTTCAAAGATTTTTCACAAAAGTATCATATATTTACAATTTGCATCCATAAAGGAGAAAATTTAAAAGCAGTATCGGAGAAGCGGAGATTATGAAGCAGCTGACGGCATCTGAATATTTGAATCTGCTGAACTCTATGAGCACATTCGCAGCAATTTTCGACAAAGATGGGCGACTGCGATTCATAAACAGGATGCCTCTGCTCAAATCTCTCGGATACAAAGAGGAGGAGGTGCTTGGCACGCCACTTTGGGAATGTATGCATTTCAAGCGAGTCGCATCTGAGGTGAAGGAGGCGTTTGAGCGTGCTTTGAAGGGGGAAAGCGTCCAGATTGAGATTGAAGCGAGCAGAAGAGACGGCTCCACATTTCCGATGCTCATCTATTTCGGACCGTTAAGAGATGAATCAGGTGAGATTGAAGGTGTTGTTGCCGAAGCGAAATCAGTGAAAGAGCAGAAGGAGCTTGAAGAGCGGTTGAAGAGAGCAATAGAGAAGTTGAAGGCATCACAAGAAGAACTGATGACGCCTGTCGTTCAGGTCTGGGAGAACATCCTTGCGCTTCCCATTATTGGAATTGTTGACAGCTACCGTGCGCAGAAGACGATGGAAACGCTGCTTGATAAAATCGTTGAAACGCAGTCAGAAATGGTCATAATTGACATAACTGGAGTCGCTTCCATGGATACAGAGGTTGCAAATCACCTCGTAAAGACAGTGAAGGCTGCGAGTTTGCTCGGCTGCACATGTATTATCACGGGAATTCGTCCTGAAGTGGCTCAAACAATGATTCATCTCGGCATAAACTTCCATGAATTCGTCACGAAAAGGGACATGCAAGAAGGCTTGAAATACTGTCTGGAGAGGATGGGCTATGAAATCAGGAAGCGTGCTGACGGCGGGAAGTGAGCATGCTGAAGAGACGAAGAGAACAAGAATGGCGGAGAGGGGAGAGCGTCCCGCATCTGAGAGGATTCCGATATTGCAGATTGAGGACTTCCTGCTCACTTCAATACAAGTGCCTTTGCATGACAGATTGGCGTTGCAGTTCCAGCAAGACCTCTTACAGACAATAGAGCGAACAAGGGCGAAAGGATTGCTCATAGATATAACAGCAATAGATGTAGTTGACAGTTTCATCACACGCATTCTCGTTGAAATAGCGAAAATGGCATCTCTGATGGGTGTGAAAACGGTGATAGTTGGCTTAAGACCTGAAATATCAATCACTCTTGTGGAGTTTGGCGTTGAATTCAACGGCATAAAAACAGCTTTGAATCTTGAGAAGGGTTTGGAAATGCTTCGTGCATGGAAGAAAGGTGATTATGGTGAAAATTATGGTGAAAATAGAGATTAAGGAGGAATATGACATCGTTACTGCGAGAGTTTCGGCGAAGGAAGAAGCGAAAAAGCTCGGCTTCGGTATTGTAGACCAGACAAGAATCGCAACAGCAGTCTCTGAACTCGCTCGTAATATTGTGGATTATGCTGGAGAAGGCGTTATTGAGATAAATATTGTGAGGACTGAAGGCTGTTGAGGGCGGTAGCAGTAGTGGAGGAGCGGAAGCGAGCGTCATGGAGAGGCGGAGGAGCGTCTCGGCTTGGAGATTATTGCTGCGGACAACGGTCCTGGGATTGAAGACATTGAGAAAGCGCTTGAAGACGGCTTCTCCACAGGAGGAGGTCTCGGCATCGGTTTGGGAGGTGTGCGTCGCCTGATGGATGAGTTTGAGATTCAATCAAAGGTCGGAGAAGGCACGAAGGTGAGAGTGGTGAAATGGAAGCGGATTTGAAGGAGCAATACCGTGAGATTCTCGAAACATACAGAAAATGCTACGATGAGCGTGTGCTTTACAGGGCTTCGCTGCTCTCAAAAGAATTTATGCGTCGCAAGGTGAACCCTGACGAGATAATCGGGATGCATTTTGAGATTTTGGAAGAGATAACGAAGAAGATGCCACCGGGCGAAAAACTCCACACTTACAACATCGCTTTAGAGGTTCTACTTCAATTAATAACGCATTACGCACAGGCATATAAGGGTTATTTGGAATTGCAGGAGAGACTTTACCATAAAGAGCGGGAAATAAATGCGTTCCTTGAAATGTTCATAAACATAATAGCACATGATTTGAACAATCCGCTCATAACAATAAGCGGGTATGCCGAGATATTGTGCGAAATATGTGAAGATGGGAGGGAATATGCGGAGAAGATAAGGGAAAGCGCAGATAAGATGTTTGAGTTGCTTGAAGAGGCGAGAACATTCACGAAAGTAAGGGCATCAGAAGTGGAATTCAGGACAGTTGACATTGCAGATTTGCTGAATGAAGCGATAATAGAGCTTGAAATGAAGGCTCGTGAGAAAGATATAGAGATAAAAAAGAATTATGGGAAGGGATATATGGTGAATGCAACGCAATTTTTGAGGTATGCTTTCTTAAATATCATAGATAATGCGATAAAATACTCGCCCCCGCACTCTGTTGTTGAGATTTCTGTTTCTGAAGAGCGGGGAAAGAACTGGAAGGTGTGTGTCAAAGACTGGGGAGAAGGCGTCCCAGACAAGTGGAAGCAGAAGATATTTGAGCGCTTCGTTCGTGGCGAAAAAACAGGCATCAAAGGCTCTGGCATCGGTCTCGCAATCGCAAAGACGGTCGTAACGCAGAACAAGGGCAGAATTTGGGTTGAGGACAATCCAGAAGGAGGTGCGGTATTCTGCATTTCTCTGCCTAAAGCATCCTGACAGGCATGCATCGGGAGGCGAAAGGAAGAGGTGGGAAGAGGTAGGAAGAGGAGGGAGCGTGAAGGAAAACAGGGAGAAATGAAAAATGATGGTGAAGGTAAAAGAATGTGAGAAAAGGTTTGGAGACATACGAATATTCTCATATTCAAGGGCGAAGAAGGGGGAAGAACACTGCGGGGATGCATGTTTAGTGGAAGAATGCGACGGAAATAACATAATTATTGCGGTTGTTGATGGACTTGGGCATGGAAAAAAGGCGGAAGAAGCGAGTGAAGTTGCGGTAAATTTCATAAAGTCGCATAAAAATCTGCCTTTAGATAAAATAGTGCGTGGCGTTCACAGTGCTTTGAGCGGGACGAGAGGAGCGGTTGCTTCAATTTCAAAGATTTCAGACGGCAGAATCGCATTCGTAGGCGTTGGAAACATATCCGCACAGATAGTAAGCGAAAATAACGAGAGGGGCGAAAAACTTCAGCGACATCTATTCTCCGCAAGTGGCGTTCTCGGTTGGAATCTGCGACATTTCAAGGTATTCACATACGAATTCATGAGCGGATGGCTCGTAATGAACACAGATGGCGTCGGACATTTCATTGCTTCGGAATATTTGAGTGAAAATTTGAGAGAAATGGCTATGAAAATAATGAAAGAGCATGGTAAAGCGGATGACGATGCCACTATATTAATTCTGAAAAGGTGAAATTTTGAATTTCTTACCGCTATTTCCTACGCTTTTCCCTTACGCCTACTTTTGTTTTTCCCCTTCCTACTACTGCTGCCGTTTTTGCTGCTGTTTGCTCCGCTTCGCATGCGAGGCGAGAAGCACCGCCTTGAGCAGCTCTGCATCCACATCGGTGGAGACGCACCCGCTTCGCAAGAGCAAGACGCCGACCATTGGTATGCCTCTCGCAGAGACCGCCCGCATCGTCTCGTAGAGGTCATGAGGGCATGCGACGCCCACAGCCGCCTCTGGACGCTCCCTTTCAACCGCACGCTTCACAAACTCACCGCCGGGAGCGATGCATATTTTGATGCGATGCTCATCGCACAACTTCTTCAATTCCGAAATGACGCATGAGCCGCATTCCTCGCATTCCACCCCTTTGAGCGGAGAAACATGTGCAGGACAACTCAAAGAGCGGAGACATTGCGGTAAAAATAGCATTCTTTTGCTTAAAGGCGTGCTGCAATACGCATCCCAATACACAGAATTCATTAAAGAAACGCCTATTTCATCAACTAATGCGGGATTCATGCGGAAATAACCGAGAAGCATCTTCAAAGGACGGTGAAAGAGCGAAAGCAGAAAAAGCGAGAATCTCGGAAAACACTCACGGTGCAGAAAGACGATGCAAGATGCAAACAGTAAAACGAAGAAAAAGCAGAGAACGAGAAGCAGAAAAACCTCGCCCAAAAGTGCAAGAAACGACGGCATTTCCCGCCTCGCACTGCACCGCACATGCAAACAACACTTAAGCACAACAAAAACGAAAAGGAAAAGGGGAAAATCAAAAGAAGACCATTTTCATCACATTCTCACTCGGTATTCCATGCTCTTTGCACACAGCAATAGCACGAATATTCCTTATTTCCATCTCTTTCAGATATAAAAATCCTACTATTGTGCCGATATTCAGTGGATACCCTCTCAAAACATCTCGCACATGCTCGTAAAAATTTCGCCATAACGCATTTTCAAATGGAACGAGTGAATTTTCAACCTCATATTCAGCAAGCGATTCCTCAAGAAATTTGAAATCTTCGGGTAGCGACTGGACCGCATCTGCGACATTTTCAGCAAAAATCGCATCACGAGCATCCTCCTGCTTGAACTTGAACGCAAATTGCGGCAGAAGGAAGAGATTTCGCATTTCTTCCGCTGGAATTCCGTCCTTTTTGCACCTTAAAATCGTCATAATGTTCACAATATCTATCTCCGAACCCACTAAAGAATGCACAATTCGCTCATCTTCAGCCGAAAGTTGTTTTGCACGCTCAAAAATCGCCCCGTATATTTCCTCATCTAACGCATGCTCCAGCACTAAAATGTTTCCTGAGGCAATGTGTGCATGAAGAACGCTCTTGTAAGGTTCATTTAGGCGGTTCAAGAGGGCGTCAAGCGATTCCGCATCTGCGAGTGCGCTGATTCTACGCTTGAAAAAGCCTTCAACGGGGTAAAAAGAGGAAGTGTCAACGGGAAATCCTCGCATTTTTGCCCGCAGTAGAGCCTTTAAATTCTTTACTTCAAGCCTTCTGAAGAGTTCATAGAAGAAATTTCGCAGTTTTTTCGCATGAACGGAGCGTAGAACCATCTCGTATGCTGCGACCAAGTCCTCTCTTAGCGCAATTTCAAGCGTTCTCGTGTCTGCTTTCTCCGGTGTGAGCCTCGCAAGACGCTCTTTGTAGCCGCTGTCAAGGAGCGAGGAGAAGAATTCCGACCAATCCTTCGCTTCAGCGAGCGACCTCAACTTTCCAGCAGAGAGGCACTCAGCAAGCCGAACTCGCACACGAGCATACGCATACGCATACTTCGCAACGCTCATAGCACCCGCTCCTTCCTCCTTCTTTCGCCTTCCGCTTTTCTTTAATGGGGCTGCCGAGATTTGAACTCGGGTCACCAGCACCCCAAGCTGGGAGGCTCCCTGGCTACCCCACAGCCCCGCTCAATTCTTCTTTGAACGCACCTTTAAAAGAACTTTTCAATTTTAAAGAATGGAGGGCTTTGAGGAAGAGAATGCGGTGCGAGGCATCAGTGTCCGCAAGGGAATGAGCGTAAATGAGCTTGTGTGCGGAATGCGAGGGTGTGCGTTCGGCGCTCGCAGGCTCGCCCACGCTGTTGACATTTACGAGGAAATGCTCAAGGCGAAGGCAACGAAGTTTCTGGGGCTTGCAGGCGCACTTGTCCCCGCAGGGATGCGCCCTGTGCTTGCGGAGATGCTCCGCCTTCGTTTTGTGGATGTTCTCGTCACGACGGGTGCGAACCTCGTCCACGACATCCTTGAGGCTCTCGGCGAGCACCACTATTTTTGTTGCGAGGAAGAGCGTTGCGAAGGCAAAGAGCGAGATGCGAAACTGCGAGAGCAGGGAGTGAGTAGGATTTACGATGTTGTCGTGAAGGATTCTGCTTTCGCAGCGCTTGAAGACTTCTTGCACCGCACTTTTGAGAAACTTGACCACAGCAGGAGGTATAGCATAAGAGAACTGCTGACGGAAATAGGGAGAAATATAAAGGATGAAGGCTCAATATTGCGAGTTGCGTTTGAAAATGGCATTCCTGTCTTCTGCCCTGCACTCGCAGATTCAATTATTGGACTGCATGCTTTCATTTTCAAGCAGATTTCGCCGCTGAATGTGGATGCTTTTGAGGATTTGCGTGAGATTAACGAGATTTACTGCAACGCATCAAGAGCAGGCGTCGTAATTTTGGGCGGTGGCGTCCCTAAGAACTTCATTTTGCAGACCGCACTCGTTGCTCCTCGTGGTGGCTTTGACTACGCCATCCAAATCACAACGAAAACGCCCGAAGACGGCAGCTTGAGCGGTGCAACGCTTGAAGAGGCAATCTCTTGGGGAAAATTGCGTGAGAATGCGAAGGCTGTCACCGTTTACTGCGATGCTACAATCGCTCTTCCCATAATTATTGCGGCTCTGCGTGAGCGTTTGGGTCGTTAATGTGAGCCACGACCAAAGCTTCATGCCCATAAGATATAAATCTTACGCTTTCCCTCAAATGAAGGGTTAGTGGTGGGGGTGTGCCACTAGTTCCATGAAATTTGATGAGGAGGTTTGGGAGTTGGTGAAGAAGATACCGAGAGGGAGGGTCGTAACTTACGGTGAGATAGCGATGAAATTGAGAGGCTCAAAGCGGTATGCCCGTGCGGTGGGTCAAGCACTGGCGAGGAATCCGCATCCTGTCGTCGTGCCTTGCCATCGTGTTGTCCGCAGCTCTGGAGAAATCGGCGGATACAGCAGGGGCGTTGAGGAGAAGGAGAGGCTTCTTCGTGAGGAAGGCGTTGAAATTTCAGCGGGAAAAGTGAAACATCTTGAGAAATTCCTGTTCAGATTTGACGAGGGTTGAGTGATGCAAATTGCTCAAACTATTCCCGCACATGCTTCATAATATGAGGCAATTCCTTTAAAATTATCTCTTTCAAGGCAAGTTCAACTGCACTTGGCGAGCCTGGCAGGCAGAAAATCACTTTACCTGCGACAACACCTGCAATCGCCCTGCTTAAAATCGCTGCAGTTCCAACATTCTCGTAGCTTTTCAGCCTGAATATCTCGCCGAATCCTGGAATATGCTTCTCAAACATCTCCGCAACGACTTCAATCGTGACATCGCTACTTGCGAGACCTGTTCCTCCAGTCGTGACGACAACTTCAGCATCACTGCTCAAAGCACGCTCAACCGCCTCTCTTATTCGCTCCCTCTCGTCTGGCAAAACATCGTAAAGGACGACCTCATGTCCGCTTTCAGAAAGCAGTTTCAACGCAATCTCGCCTGAAACATCGCCGATTTCAGCAGGATTCAGCTCTGAACGACCGCTCATTCGCATTTCTTCCGCTTTCTTCGCCTTTGATGTGCTTATCGTGAGAACCGCACATTTGAAGTGCTTCCTTCTCGCTTCTTTCCGATGCATCTCCGGTATGCTCATACTTTTTCTTTATTTTTTGAATTGAAATGAAATGCCTCCTGCAAATTCTCCCATCCGTCGACAGAGCAGCGTCGTGGTATGTTCGTTGATTTCACTGGAAAGGTCTTGCGAATACTGCCTTTGAGAGAGGTTTCGGGAGAAATCGTTGTGGATGCGATTCTCGCAGACGAGCATGAATACAAACGAGTTTCTTTCTGGGGCGAGCATGCGGAATTCGTTTTGAGAGATGTGCGAGTGGGTGATGTGCTGAAAATAAAAAACGCTTACGAGTTCAGTGGCGTAGATGCCGCCGGCAGTGAGCCTCCTCTCCTGCGCCTGTTTCGTTGTCTTCGTTACTGGCGGAGAAGCGGAAGGGGAGCGATGTGAGCGGTGTGAGCGATGTGAGAGTAGGTGCTGTGCGTCGGCTGAAAGTCTCCACTTACTCACATATTGAGAAAATCGTAGCGGAAGTGAAAGCGTTGCGTGCTTGGAAGCCTGTTGACATTACGGTGCTTGCAGTCGCAAGACCCGAGAAGGGTAAAGTGTGCGTTGCTGGGATTGACACCGCAGGCAACTGGCTGAGACCGCAGAGCATTTACGAGGGCGAGATGCTCTCCGAAGGTAAGCCGAGATTCAAGAACCTTTGCGTGAGTCGCATATATGTGGATGCTTGGCGAGGTCGCAGAGCAAGAAAGGAAGACCGCTTCTTCGTTCACTGCGATGGCATCCTCAGAGAACTCAACGAAGAAGAGCGCAGGGAATTCCTTGAGAAGCACACTGACCCATCTGTTGAGGCGGTTTTCAAATCCGGCAGAACACTCGGCTTAATAAAACCGAGAAGAATCCTTCGCATTCACGAGGAGCGTGCAACGAAAGGCGACAGAAGAGGGAAGAGAGGCGAGATGAGTGAAAGGGAGCGTAGCCACGAGGAATACATACACATTTCATTTCAAGACGCCTCAGGTCGCATATACCGAAAATGGTCATGCAGATGCTCGGACTTCTACAAACTTTGGGACGAAATGAGGGCGAAACACCGCTGGACATACAAGTGGAGAATACGCAGAATGCTAAGAAAAAACATCACATACTTCGCAATCGGTCTTACTCACACAGATTACGGCGTTGAAGACCTCGAATTCGGCGCATATCCGATGATTGTTGGCGTGCATATCGTGAAGAAGTGAAAGCAACGACAACAGGAAAATCAGGTAAAATATGGACGCAGAGCAAGCAGGGCATCGCTATAAAGGAGCGGAAATAATGTTGCGACGGAAATGCTCGCAGAAACGGTTTTGTTGAACCTTAAGGTATTGCAAAAATGTGATATTTTGTTGTAATCCTTAGGTGAGTTAAAATGAATGTATGGGTCAAGAGAAGTATAGAAATAGCAAACTCTCATGGATATTTAGATAAGTTGAGTGAGATTTACACACCAACTGTAGAAGAAAGAAGAGAGATACCAGATAACGCAAAACATAAAATAAAGCAAGCCTATGAACAAAAAGACAAAATAAAACTTATAGAAGAGCTTTTAGAATTAGAAAAATTTCCAATCAAAGATCCATACATAGCCTTCCTAAGAAGAGGAGGTGAAAGATTTTTAGAGCTTAATCCTAAAACTGTTGAGAGAATAGGTAATAAGTTGCTCGCTATGAGTTTCGAAGAACTTGTTGAACGGTGTGAAGAACCAAAAGAATTTAATCGTCAACTGGGTCCTATGTTCAAAAATTGGTTACTAAAGCTTGGCTATCCATTCCTAGACAGCAATCAGTTTATTACTTTTAAAGAGGGGATAGCGTTTCTAAAAGGAAGTGATAAAAAGTTAAGAATTTTTGCCAACGATGTGCTAAAATGCGAATTGGAGAAAAATCCAGATTTTGTTGCGAAAGTGAATGATAAATTTATAATTGGAGAAGCAAAATTTCTGACGGATTTTGGCGGACATCAAAATGAACAATTTGAAGATGCGCTTAGACTTATTAGGAGTGAAAAGGGTAATGCGATTAGAATAGCAGTATTGGATGGTGTTCTCTGGTTAGAAACTAGGAACAAAATGTCAAGAATAGTGCGTGAATTAAAAGATGATGAAATAGCTTTAAGTCACTCTTATTAAAGGATTTCTTGGAGAGTCTCAGGTAAAGGTTTTCCTGTGGCATTATAAAGTGTAAACAACCTGCAGTTTTTCATTTTTAGGAGTCTTTTTATTGAAATTTTAATAGCATATGGTGAATTGTCTATACCTATCCATCTCCTACCTAGTATCTCTGCAGCAACAAGTGTTGTTCCTGAACCTGCAAATGCATCCAAAACTATATCTCCTGAGTTAGATGATGCTTCTATGATAACTTTGTGCATATCTAAATTCTTTTCTGTTGGATAGGAAGGATATTGTGGATCTTTAAATTCCCAAATATCTTGTCTTCTTTTTCCTTTTTTGATAAATTCATCTGCATATATTTTAAGTCTGGGAACACCTCTTTTACTCCACTCAATCAACCCCTTTTTATCCAATTCTTCAAGAACCTCTGGGGGATATCTCCAATGCCTTCCTTTTGGTGGTAACATGCCTCTCCATGACTTTCCTGTAGCACCATTCTTAGTTTCACCAGGGGCATGAAGAGGAACAGTTGTATATCTTCGCCCATTTTCATCAATTTTTGGAAATAATTTTTCTATATCTTCCTGTGTATATGGTTCTCTTGGATCATTCCAGATATATTTGTTTGTTTTTGAGTAAAATAAAATCATATCCTTGATATTTCCGTATGCTTTTCTGGGAAAGTTCTTTGGATTACATTTTATTCTCGTAATATCATTGATGAAGTTCTCTTCTCCAAATATCTCATCCATTAGAATCTTTACATAATGACCTATTTTACAATCTATATGAACATAAATTGAACCATCATCAGCTAATAATTCTCTCATTAAAATTAAACGTTCTCTTAAAAACTCAAAATATTTAGACCCATGTAATCTGTCTATATAAGCAGTTTCATCCTCCTCACTAGCACTTATCGTTGCTGTTCTGGATTTACCCACTCTAAAATTGTGATTAGTTGCAAATGGAGGATCTATATAGATCAGTTTTATTTTACCTTTTATACTTGGATCACTCAATAAAGTCTTTAACACAGGTAGATTGTCCCCAAAAATAAGCATGTTATTCCAATTATTTAAAGTACGAAATTTTCCAAAGTCCTTTATTTTTTCTAAATTAACTATTGGTGTTTTACTTATGATTTCTCTTTTAGGTTTTTTACCTGAATATGTCAGTTCATAATCTTTTTTCACCATTTCCCTTCACTCATCTATCATAAATATAAGTAAAATTATAAAGTTTTGGTCTTCTTGCGGAGGTGAGAAGATGAGAGGAGAGAGGGTTAAAAAGTCCTCAATTTCCCACTGATGACCATTTCAGAGATTTCCTGAATGTTTTCAAGCCACTCGCTTGCGATTCTTCTCGCTTCGCTTTCCATATTCGGAGAAGCCTCGCTTTCAGGCAGCATCTCAATGATTGCGATTTTCGGGTCGTCAATGCGTCTGCCGATTTCAGAGAGGATTTTCACATAGACTTCCTTGACGCTCAATTTCTCCGCAATCTCCTCCGCAATCTTCATCGCTACGAGATTGTAGAGTTTTCCCGTGTGGTTCACAGGATTCTTCCCGGATGCTCCTTCCATGCTCATCGGGCGGTTCGGCGTGATAAGACCGTTGCATCTGTTACCTCTTCCTGCTGCGCCGTCGTCGCCCATTTCGGCGGAAGTGCCTGTCACCGTGATGTATGCGGATTCTTCCGTGTCTGCACGATTCACGAGGACTTCCACATTTCTGCTTGTGTTTTCAGCGGCAACCTCACTCAAAAATTCAGAGAGGCGACGCTTCACTTCCTCGTATTCTTCACGACTCGCAAGGTGTCTTGAGACGAAAGCATCACCAACGGTCAGCGTTATTTTGTCCTTCACACGAAGAGCCATCACTTTCATGTCCTCACCGACCGCTTTCTCACGAAATCGGAAATATTGCATGGTGCGATTCTCAACTTCCAGAACCGTTCTCTCCGTCTCTGAGAGGGGTGCGTGAGCAACGCCGAATGAAGTGTCGTTTGCCATCGGAACCTCCTTTTTACGCTTGAACACTTCAATTAGGTCTGATGAGCCTTTTCCGAGCCTGCTTTCAACAACTACATCGTTGTTCACATCCAAATTCCGCACATTCTTCAGGTATTCCCTCGCTGCTCTTATCGCAATCTTGTCAACCGCTATCTCATTTCCGTTAAATTCTCTCGTTGCTCTGCCTCCTAATAGCACATAAATGGGTGAAAGAATCTCGCCTCCGCCGAATTCCGGATTTGAGCGCCCCGCAACAATCTGAACTTTGTCCGTGTTGTGGTGTAATATTGCTCCGCATTTCTTTTTGTATTCTTCGCAGAGCGCCCTGCTCACCGCCTCCGCAATACCATCGCAAAGACTGTCAGGATGCCCCAAACCTTTCCGCTCCACAATCTCTATTTCCTGCTCCTCTACCGAAGGCACCCTCAAAAACTTCACCGCTATGTTCCGCTCTCGCATCCCCATACGCCTCTTAATTCTTTTCTCTCAAATCTTCACTTTCGCTCTCCTCTCTCACTCTCATACCCTCATACTCTCACAACCTCACAACCTCACAATCTCACGCTCTCATGTCCCCCGCCCTGGAGACCTGGCATCATCGCTTTCCTGCGGAGCCTCCGCCAAGCACGCTGGGGGCGGGGATAAGAAAATAATGTGCAAAAGTTAAAAAAGGAGGATGCCCAGCAGCGCCGCAAATACAAAAGGTAGAGGATACGAAGGGAGCGCTGCTCGCAAGATTCACGGCACTCATTCAACAATTATCGGGGGCAGGGAAGGCAAACGCCTCTTGCTGAAGGTTGCGGGTTCTCCTCTCGTGAAGAAGGTTATCCCTGGCGTGATTGAGAACAAAGGGACTGCATCTCCCTCAGGAGGTCTGCGACTGAAACTCACAAGGAGCGATGCACGAGGGAATGTCCGGGCGTTGCTCGTTGAAGGCTCCACTGTTCAGGAAATACGCATCGTCACAAGCGCATCCTCAAGGGAAGAAGGCGAGAAAGTCCTCTACGCCCTGAAACGCATGCTTAACGACTGACAGTGGATAGAAGCAAGAGTGAGAGCAGGGAGAGGGAATTTTATTTTTTGTGCTTATTTCTTTTTGAGATGCCGCTCTACCTCTTCGGCGAGGATGCACGCAAGTTTCTGCGCATGCAAGGCTCTAATCTGCGCATAGGGGATGCGTTCTGCGTTGAAATTGACGAATGCGGCGAATGGTATGTGCGTCCCGTGAAAGACACCATAAGAAACATCTCAGGAGCGGTCGCAAGTAAAAAAAAGGAAATATCTATTTTCCTCACCCTCTCTTCACGCAAGTGACCTCCTCCCTCCCATTAGGGCATCCGACGGATGCTTGAGGTTGGGGAGTGTGCTATAAAGCGCTCCCCTTCGGGCTTGGTCACTAAAGCCCCTGCCGTGAGCATATAGCCCACGGCTCGTTTAAGTATGTTCTTTGCGCCGTTCACATCCGCATTGACTTGATAGCCGCAATCAGAGCAGATGAAGACGCCCTGAGAAGGTCTTTCAGTTCGCATTGAGCCGCAGCGAGAGCATTGCTTTGATGTGTTGAACTCTGGAACTTCTACCACCAGAATGCCTCGCTCAAGCGCCTTATACCTGATGTATTCCTTCAGTTTATGAGATGGCATGGAATTGACCTTTCTGTTCGCTTTTCTCCCCTTCTTCTTATTTCTGATGCCTTTCAAGTCGCCTATCGCTATTATTGCGTTGTGTCTTTCTGCTTCTTCAACGATGTCTTTCGCTATCTTGTGAAGCTCATCGTTCACAAGCCTTCGCTCCTTATGACCTATCTCCTTTATCGCCCTGAGCTTCTTCGCTCTGCCGAGCTTTCTCCTCAGCCAGAAGTATTTTCCTCTAAGTTCTCTCACTCTTTTGCCGTAGAACTTCGGCTTGCTGCGGTGCCGTGCCACCGACACAGCTACCCAACGAGCTCCTATATCAACTGCAATGATTGATGAGTATTCTTCCCTCAGCTCAACCTCTTTCTTGACCGTGACATAAAGGTAGAAATCTCCATCCCTCCTGACGAGCAGAGATTCACATACATCCCACTCTTCGAAATTGAAAGGTTGATGAGCGAGTGCAACCTTAACGCCTCCTCTCACACCTTTCACTCTTATCCTCGCCCAATACTCGGCAATCTTAGTGTCCCTTCTCTGAATATCTATCAAGTCTTTCCTTATCGGAACGCCTTTCATTCGCTTCGCTTTCTTGTATAGCCACCTCGCATCTTGCTTGTATGCTGAGTATACGCCTCTGTCTTCACCTGTCTCGAGCCAGTGCTGGAAGCTGTCATACTCTCTATTGAGTATCTCCTTCTTCCGCAGAGTCAGCCCGATGAGCTTGCACTTGATCGTCTTCGTCGCTTCCATCATTTTTAGAGTGGTCTGCTCTACTTAAATTTCCCACCCGCCTCACCTGCTGTATCCCATTGAAAAAGAGGAGATTAGCAGCAACATCTTCCTAAAATCGTATTTTATCCTGCAGCTCCTCAAGCTTCCGCAATAATTCCCTACCTCTCTCAGTGATTTTATACTCGCCTTGCGAATTCTCCACCTCTTCTATGTAACCTTGTTCCACAAGATTATGGAAATACTTCTGGAAGTTCCGCCAATCTAATCTCGCATTATACATAATTTGCGTCTTCTTCATATTACCTGCACCGTCTATCCCGTTCAATATATCCAGAATAATCTCCCATCTGCTCCTTTTCCGCTTCCGCCTCATTCTCGTCCTCAAAATCAGCTCCTCCATCTCTCCTTCATTTTGCATCGCCAACGCTAACTGACGACCTTACTCTCACCCCCTCCCATCTCCCTCCTTCATTCCCCCTAACGCTCCCACTCTGGCATTCCCGCTCCGGCGGCACGGCACCCGCCCACTTGCCCCTTTTTGTGTTATAATGTGGAAAAATATTAGAAGTAATTAAGAACCCTGAAATAGCGGATATTCAACGAACCACGAGCCTAATTCACGCTTCAAATCCTCAAACACCACATCCCCCAGCGAGGCATACTCTCGCTCCAACCGCTCCAACACGCTCAACAATTCCTTTAGCAGTCGCATCCTACGCTCCATCTCCCGCTTCCCCCTCCTGACGCCCTCAGCACACATTCCACTTAATACCTTTGCATCCTTTCTTCATACCCCACATCTCTCTTTCCCCCTTACTTCTTTAATAATTATCTGATTTTCTAAAAGGAAACAAATTCTTACTTAAAAGGATAATAAGAAATTTAAAGCAAGATTTATTATAGGAGTTTTCCACGAAATTTATTATTGTGAGAGGAGATTTTCCAAGCGTTCCATGCCCTCTGCGATGTTTTCTAAGGATGTTGCGTAGGAGAATCGGAGGTGGTTTCTTCCGGCTTCTCCGAATGCTGAGCCTGGCGTCGCAACAACAAGGGCGGAACGCAGGAGCCACTCCGCAAAAATGATGTCTTCTGCCACTCCTTTTCGCTTTTCATCGCCCTCACTTGCCTCGCTGTCGCCAAAAGCAGCCGTAAGGGCATGCGCAGGAATACCGACGAAGACATAGAACGCACCTTCAGGCATCGGTTCGCAAGAGAAGCCGAGTTTGAGGAGGCGTTTGACGATGAGGTCTCTGCGCTTTTTGAACTCTGCGACCATTTCTGCGACGCATTCCTGCGAGCCTTTTAATGCCGCAAGGGCTGCACGCTGCGATATTGAAGGTGCGCATGTCGCTGAATGCTGTTGCATTTTCGTCATCGCCGAGACAATCTCAATCGGTGCGACCGCATAACCGACTCGCCAGCCAGTCATCGCATATGTTTTTGAGAAGCCATTCACTACGATTGTTCTTTCCTCCATTCCCTCAAATGATGCGATGCTCACATGCTTCTTACCATAAATAATCTTCTCATAAACCTCATCTGAAAGGACAATTATGTTGTAATCGCATGCGAACTCCGCAATCTCACGCAATTCCCGCTCATCCATCACATATCCCACAGGATTATTTGGGCTATTTACCACCAACATCTTCGTCTTTTCCGTAACAACTGCCCTCAAATCTTCGTAATTTACGCTCTTTTCTTTCCTTCGCAGGAATTTTGGATTTCCTCCCGCTATTCGCACCGCTGCTTCAAATGAGACCCAAGCGGGTTCAAGCAGAATCACCTCGTCGCCCTCGTCAAGCACGCTCAACATCGCCTCAAAAATCGCTTGCTTCGCACCCGGCGTCACAATCACATTCTCAGCCGAAGCGTCAACGCCATTCTCCGCTCTCATTTTCTCAGCAATCGCCTCTCTAAGCTCTGGAATGCCTGCGCTTGCGGTGTAGTGCGTGAAGCCCTCGTCCATCGCTTTTTTCGCCGCCTCGCAGATGTGCGCTGGCGTGTCAAAATCAGGCTCGCCGAGCGAGAAGTCCAGCACTTTCTCACCCGCTCTCTTCATCTCACGAGCAATCGCTGACATCCTTATCGTTGCAGATTCTCGCACCGCATTCACTCTGCTTGAAAGCATCCTTCGCATAAGACCCACCTTTCCCTCCCCTTCTCGCAGAACGCACAATTTCCTTTCCCCTATCCCTTAAAATCTCTTCCGAAATCTCGGTGCCTTTGACTCACCGCTCTTCTCAACTCTTCTTCTCCTACTCACACCTCAAATCCTCCTCATCATCACATTCCGAGCAATTTTCTCACGATTGTCGTTATCACGATGGAGCAGATAATATACCAAACTATCCAATATTTAAGGAAAAAGAACGAATTTGCGAGACTACACTCGCCAATCATGGGGAAAATTACTTTCTCTGAATGTATGTTCGCATATTCCCACATCCAGAAGAAAAGAGGGAATGTGATAAGCATGCTATAAGCCATCGGTTTTATTTGCTGTCTGAACATTTCGCTTGAAATTTGCATTTGCATGCTCATCAAACGCTTCTGCTCCCGCTCAACCTTCTTTAATCGCTTCTTGTCGCCCTCTTTCTTCGCTGCGATGTATTCTCGCTGAATCTCCCTGAGTCGCTTCTGCAATTCACGACTCTTCTCAATAAGTTCAAAGTTCATCGTGAATTTTTGAATAAGTGATGTGTATATGCCCGTTAAGACCGCAAGGATGAGGATGGTGAAGAGGAAACT
This sequence comes from Candidatus Methanophagales archaeon, assembly GCA_024699715.1. Taxonomy (GTDB): domain Archaea; phylum Halobacteriota; class Syntropharchaeia; order Alkanophagales; family Methanospirareceae; genus Methanospirare; species Methanospirare jalkutatii. Next base: position 169,022 of record JANPRD010000002.1, on the reverse strand, counting down.
CGTGTGTGCAACGAGCGGTTCAAGCACAAAATTCAACACATTCGCAATGTCTTCACGAAAGTTAGGCACAATTAGCATGCCAAAAAGCAGGGAGAATGCGAGTGGAATGAAAATCGCATCCGCAGTCCGCTTCAAACGCTCTTTAACACTGCGCTCTTTCGCACTAACGACGCTTGCACCTTTCTTCTCTTCCCTCACACGCTCACCCGCTTCTTCTCTCGCTCTCTCGCTTACTCTTTCACTCGCTCTTTCAGCTGCCTTTTGCATGCATGAGCATAAGGAACGAAAATTAAAAACGGATTGGGATTTCAGCACCGCACCTCGGGCATTTACCAGAACGCAATTCGTTGCGAATGACATCAAAACCGTGCCTTTTTATGAGGAGGAAGCCGCAAGCGTGGCAGTAAGTGTTTTCGTATTTATGCCCCGGAACATTTCCCAAATAAACATAGTTAAGACCCGCATCCTTGCCGATGCGTAAAGCATGCTCCATTTTTTCAACGGGCGTGATTTCGCATAGACCCGCTTCAATCGCCTTGTATGCTGGGAAGTATCTGGTAATATGCCAAGGTGTGTTCTCACCTGCAAACCTTTTTATTCGCAAAGCTATCTCACGCAGACATTCTTCATCGTCATTCACGCCCGGAATTAAAAGCGTTGTGACCTCCACATGCACTCCTTTCTCACATGCAATCCTTATATTTCGCCAAACTTTCTCAACATCCGCTCCACAATACCTCCTGACAGCGGAAGAGCAGCCCTTAACATCAACATTCATCGCATCCAAACCGCTTTCAACGAGCATGTTCAAAGCACGCTCACTCATATATCCATTCGTCACGAAAGTATTGTAGTAGCCCCTGCTTCTCGCCTCTCTAAAAACATCAATCGCATACTCAAGCATGAGCGTCGGCTCGTTGAACGATATTGAAGTGCCTTCACATCCAAAATACGCAACTTTCCTCATAAAATCCGATACAGATAGGAAATTACACGCATAAATGGAAGGCTCAACCTTTGAAATCTCCCAATTTTGACACCAAGAGCATGTGAAGTTGCACGAATAACTGCCAACTGTAAGTGCTTTAGTGCCTGGGTAGAAGTGGAAGAATGGCTTCTTCTCTATCGGATTCGCACTAATTGACGAAATATTACCGTATTCTAATGTGAAGAGCCTGCCATTCACATTCACTCTCGTCTTGCAGAAGCCTCTGCCTCCCTCTGGAATTTCACAGCGACGCTCACAGAGCTCACAGCGCACTTTCCCTCCGATTTCCGTCCAGAGCATCGCTTCCCTCGCACATGGATTCCTTCTTATTGCGAGCAGCAAATCCTCCCCAGACTTCCCCGCCTTCTCCATTCTCAACTAAAGAGAATTTCGTAAATCTTTTCAATATCAATATGTCTCTTCACGAAATTTGCAAGTTTCTCAATTTCAAAATCCCAATTTATGCCTCTTCCCGCTCTTTTCCGCCGCTTCTGCTTTTTCCTTCTCCTCGCCACGAAATTGAGAAATGCATCTCTGAATGCATCGTTGTCGAAGATGCCGTGAATATAAGTGCCGATGACATTCCCTTCGGGTGAAAATGCGCCGTCTTTCTCGCAAACTCTTTCCATTGAGCGTTCAAGAATTGTGAAGGCGTGTCTTGCATTTCCCGCATCTGCGCGTGAGGTTTGAGGTGCCCATGTGAATTTCGTAGCCCTCGACGAAGCCTTTGAAGAACGGAAGGTTTGAGCGTGCTTTGACCCTGTGAGTGATTTTTTCGCTGCGGAATGTTGTCGTTGCATTTAAAAGAGCGAGCCCCTCAACTTCCCGAAGCGGAGACTCAACACCGCTCTCATCGCATATGCGTGCTGTGAGCATTTGGAAGCCTCCGCAGATGCCAAATATGAATTTACCTTCGGATGCTGCCCTTTTTATTTCAGCAGCAAGCCCTCGCTCCCTCAACCAGAGCAAATCTGAAATCGTGTTCTTTGAGCCCGGCAAAATGATGACATCCGCATCTCTTAATGCTTCAACATCCACAACATATCGCAAAGAAACATCAGGCTCCGCACTTAAAGCATCAAAATCCGTGAAATTTGATATGTGTGGCAGACGAATAACCGCAATTTTCAGCATATTACGCTCATCTATGCTCTCCTTCTTCCTTCTGCTTTCGCCACTTTTCACTGACAGAAAGCGAGTCTTCCTCCTGAATACGAATGTGGTGGAAGAAAGGCACCACTCCCAAAACTCTTTTCCCCGTCTTCGCCTCAAGAAAATCCAAACCCGGCTTTAAAATGCTCAAATCTCCACGAAATTTATTTATTATGAAGCCTTTAACGAGCTCTCTTTCTTCTTTTTGAAGGAGTTCAAGCGTTCCTATGAGCCAAGCGAAGACCCCACCACGCTCAATATCACCTACAAGTATGACAGGAGCATTAAATTCCTTCGCAATGAACATATTAACAATATCATTTTCACGCAAATTCACCTCCGCTGGACTTCCAGCACCCTCAATAATGATGATGTCGTTCTCTGCGTCCAAGCGCTTGAAGCATTCTTTCACCACTTCAACCGCCTTCGGCTGAAATTCATAGTATTGTTGCGTTGTCATGTGAGCGACTGGCTTTCCTTTGAGGATGACTTGAGCGCCTTTCTCGCTCGTCGGCTTCAAAAGTATCGGATTCATCTCAACAACAGGCTCTTTACGAGCAGCGAGCGCCTGAAATACCTGAGAGCGTGCAATCTCAAGACCGTCAGCGGTGACATAAGAGTTCAAAGACATGTTTTGTGCCTTGAAAGGAGCGACTTCATATCCCTCGTTTGCGAAAATTCGGCATAATGCCGCGACAATTACACTCTTACCGACATGCGAACCCGTCCCTTGAATCATCAAACGGCGAGCCATTTCTTTAAATTTAAAATAAACTGAAAAAACTATTAAAGGAAAACGCCTTTTTCTTTGTCGTGAGCGTTTATAAGCGGAGATGCAATAGATGAAGGGATGCACTGCATAATCACGGAGAAGGACACCGCAGCGAGGAGAATAGCGGCGATTCTCTCTGGCGGTAAGGCGAAATTGAAGAAAGTAGGCGGAATTAACACATACGAATTTGACGATAAGGTCGTAATAGGTTTGAGAGGACACATATTTCAGTTTGATTTCCCCGAAAAATACAAGAATTGGAGCAGGATAGACCCTTACGAGTTGATTTATGCTGATTTAGTGGCTGTTCCAATAAGGAAAGATGTTGTGAAGGCGCTTGAGAAGCTTGCGAGGCGAGCTGAAAGGGTGACAATTGCCACCGACTACGACAGAGAAGGAGAGTTAATAGGCGTTGAGGCGTTAAGCATCGTGAAGCGAGTGAATCCCGCTGTTGCGGTTGACAGAATGCGCTTCAGTGCAATAACAGAAAAAGATATTAAGGAGAGTTTCGCCTCACGCACCGAAATAGACTTCAACCTCGCTGCCGCTGCGGAAGCCCGTGAAATCATTGACTTGATTTGGGGTGCGACGCTCACCCGCTTCTTCTCGCTCGCAGCACAGCGACTCGGCAAGGACTTCCTTTCAGTCGGCAGAGTTCAGTCGCCGACACTCGCACTCCTCGTCGACAGGGAGCGGGAAATAGCGACATTCGTGCCTCAAAAGTATTGGGAGATTCACGCACACATCCTCACCGAAGGCGGAAAATTTGAAGCGAAGCACCCCTCTAAATTCTCGCAGCGTTCAGAGGCGGAGAAGGCACTCGCAAGGATAAAAAGCGCCGCTTCATCCGCTGTAATTGCGGAAGTCCGTGAGAAAGAACGAAGGGAGAAGCCACCGACGCCTTTTGACACGACCGCTTTCATTCTTTCCGCTCGCAGAATCGGATTTTCGCCGAAAAGAGCGATGGACATCGCAGAAAACCTTTACTTGCGGGGTCTCATTTCATACCACCGCACAGACAACACCGTCTATCCTGCGACGATTGACCTTCGTGGTAAGGTGAAAATGCTCACTCGCATCCCAGCGCTGAAGCCTCACGCAGAGGAGATTCTGCGGAAAAAGCGTTTGAAGCCCACGGAAGGAAAGAAAAAGACGACTGACCACCCGCCCATTCACCCAGTTTCAGTGCCTTCTTCTCCGCAGGCAGAAGGGGAGAGCGGAGGCAGTGGTGAGGCGGAGGCGAGATTGAGCGAAGAGGAATGGCGAATTTACGAGTTAGTTGCGAGGCGTTTCCTTGCGACGCTTTCTGATGATGCGGTGTGGAAAGACACGGTTGTGAAAATCTCTGCTGGGGGCGAAATGCTTGTTGCTCGTGGCAAAGAATTGAAGAATGCGGGATTTCTCGCCGTTTACACTTATGCGAAGAGAGCGGAGCAGAAGATTCCACCGCTGCGAGAGGGCGAGACCGTGCGAATAGAAAAAGTTGAGATTGTAGAGAAGGAGACGGAGCCGCCGAAACGAATATCGCAGGCAAGCCTCGTGAAGAAGATGGAGGAATTGGGCATAGGAACGAAAAGCACTCGGCATGAAATCATCTCAAAGCTTTATGAGCGGAAATATTTGCGTGGAGACCCTGCGAAGCCGACTGAAAAGGCAATCGCATTGATTGAACTACTTCGCAAATATGCACCTGTGATAACGAAAGCAGATATGACAAGGGCGTTAGAGCAAGAAATGGAGAAGATAAGCGAAGGCACTCGCTCAAAGGAAGAAGTCGTTTCCGCCTCAAGAGAAATGCTCGTCAGTGTTTTCAAAGAAATGGAAACGCACAGGACGGAAATCGGCGAAGCATTAAAAGAGGCGGGGAGAGCGGATGAGTATGTCGGTGCATGTCCAGAATGCTCTTCAAGGCTAATAATTCGCTCTTCAAGGCGAGGAAAGCGCTTCATCCGCTGTGAGAGATTCCCAGAATGCTCTTTCTCGCTTCCTTTGCCCGCAAAAGGCAGAATTCTCGTGACTGAAGAGCACTGCGATGTGCATCCCTCGCTGCTCAAACTGAAAATCGTGAATGCGAAAGGTGCGAAAGGTGGCGAAAAAGGAAAGAGGCGTTCACGCAGTAGCGTTTGGGATTTCGGTTGTCCGCTCTGCAATTTCCTGCGTTGGAAGGAAGGAGCGAGTGAAAATGGAGAGGAGAAGTAAGCGGTTTGTTGTCGTTGCGCTGTCTGTCGTGGTGGCGGTCTGGTGGCGGCATGTGCTTGCTTCGCTTATTTAATTTAAGAAAAAAGAGATAAAGGAGTGAGCGAGAATAGAAGGGGATGAAATTCGTTTTAGACACAAGCGTCCTCGTGGACGGCAGAATATCAAAGATGGTGCAACAGGGAGAGATAGAGGGTGAGATTATCGTTCCAGAGGCTGCTCTTTCAGAGTTGGAGGCGCAAGCGAACTTCGGCAGGATTTCAGGCTTCAAGGGACTTGAGGAGGTTCAACGCCTGCTCTCTCTTGCGAGTAGCGGAGAAAACAAAATAACGGTGAGATTTGCGGGAGAACGCCCGAAGATTGAGCATATTAGGCTTGCTCGTGGCGGTGAAATAGACAATCTTATAAGAAAAATCGCAGCAGAAGAGGGGGCAACACTCATTACAAGCGATAAAGTGCAGCATGAAGTTGCGGTTGCGAAAGGAATTCCGTCAAAATATCTTGAAAAGGAGCGGATTTCACCTGAAAGCACTCGCATAATGTCGTTTTTTTTCGCAGATGATGTGAGCAGTGTGCATTTGAGAGAGGGTGTGCCTCCGTTAGTGAAGCGGGGTCGCATAGGTGCGTTGCGCTTGGAGAAGCTTTCAGATGAGCCGATTTCAGCCGAAGAATTGAGGGAGATTGCTCGTGAGATTTTAGAGGCAGCTCGTCAGGACGAGAAAAGCAGCATTGAAATTGAGCGAAGCGGTGCGACTGTTGTTCAGATGCGAGACCTGCGTATTGCGATTGCGGACCGACCATTTGCGGACAGGCTTGAAATCACAGCGGTGCGACCTGTTGCAAAGGTCACGATTGATGAGTATGGTTTGAGTGCTTCGCTGAAGCGCAGGATTACAGAGAAGCAGAGAGGCATTTTAATCGCAGGACCGCCAGGTGCTGGAAAATCCACATTTGCGGCGAGTGTCGCAGACTACCTGATTGAGCGGGGTTTTCTCGTGAAGACGATGGAGAGTCCCCGTGACCTTTCAGTGCGAGAGGAAGTCACGCAGTATGCCCCGCTTGAAGGGAACATGGCTCTTACCGCAGACATATTGCTGCTTGTCCGCCCTGACTACACGATTTACGACGAGATGCGGAAGACCGCAGACTTCCAAGTATTTGCGGACATGCGCCTCGCAGGTGTCGGGATGATTGGTGTCGTGCATGCGACACGACCCATAGATGCCATTCAAAGAATGATAGGCAGAGTTGAACTCGGCATCATACCGCAAGTCGTTGACACCGTTATTTTCATTGAGGCAGGTGCGGTCGTGAAGGTTTACGAGTTGAACTTCACGGTGAAAGTTCCTTACGGTATGTTTGAGGCTGATTTGGCGAGACCTGTGATTGAGGTTCGTGATTTTGAGACGAAAACGCTTGAATACGAAATCTACACCTACGGGGAGCAGGTCGTTGTTATGCCCGTTGGGGCGGGTGCTGCTTCTTCGGAGGCAACAACAGCGAAGCGTCTGCGGAGGAAGAAAGCGAAGAGGCGTAGGATTAAGAGCGTGGAGGAGGCGATTTCGGTTGAAAACGAAATTGCGGAGGAGAGAGGGGAGGAGAGGGAGGCGGAGGTTGAGGTTGAAGAGGCACGCAACTTTTTCATTTTGCATGCGGAAGGCTTTGAAGGCAGAAATGTGCGTGTGTTCGCAGACGGCGAATTCCTTTTCGCTGCATTCGTCAGCAGAAAAGGCATCATTCGTGTGCGAAAGGATAAGGAGTTCGGAAAACTTTTGAAGAATGCTCTGAAAGCGGGCAAAAGAATAAGCGTAAGAGGATGAAAGAAATAGGAGGCTCGCAACAGTTACCGATAACTTCCTCACCATTTATATAAGAGGCGATAATAGTTTTTTGTGGGTGATGAGAATGCATAAGAAAGGATATGCGGTTGTGGCGATTGCGTTGCTCCTTGCAGGCTTGCTTCCCGCTGTTGGTTTAGTGGCGCCACTGCCACCGCAGCCAATAATGGAGCCGGTGGAAGAAGTCCATTCTTTCGGCTATGCGACAACAGCAGCACATCCCGCAGCAGCGAATATCACGAGACTGCAGATTTCTCCCAGCCATAAGCATGTTCGCCTGCAGCCCGGCGAGGAAGAGGAATTCACGGTGAATGTGAAAAATATGGAGGACGAGGCGGTGAATGTGCGCCCGCAGGTCGTCATTCCGCCTTACGGTGAGCATTTCGCCGAAGAGGACTGGATTACAGTAACGCCGAGCAGTGCGGAGTTGCCCGCAAAAGGTAAGCAGAAGTTCAAAGTGAATGTGAAAATACCCAAAGATGCGGAAACCGGATATTACAGCATGCAAATCGCTTTCACAAATGACACATTTCCAACGCCTTATCCAAAGCTTTACCCAAATTATGTGAACACATTACACCTTTCCATGGATATTTGGGAGCCTCCAAAGATAGAAATAATGCCAACATGGATACATGATAGGGTGGAAGCGGGCAAAGAATGCACTTACGAGATAAAAATAAAGAACAAGAGGGACAAAGAAGTGGCGATAAATCCGAAGATTGAAGGAAGAGGAAGTGTATGGTCGTTATGAGCAAGCGATTCCAGAAGGATGGGTAACGATTTCCGCTCCTGCTTCTGTCGGTGCGAACTCGGAAGCGACCGTGAAAGTGACTGTGAAAGTGCCTTCCACTGCCGAAACAGGCATGTATGAGGGCATTATTAACTTGAATATAGACGATGATTCCATAAAAGAGTGGAGGCAGAGGGTTCATTTGAACATAGAAGTCTGGAAACAGCCCTCAACACCATTCACAGACACTTTTGAAGTGCATCAGGGTGAGGATTTCAGCGTTGAAATCACCGTAAGACAGTTCGAATACAGGCATTACGGCAGGCGTGAGCCAGTAGAGCCTTCGTTCAGTGTCACACTTGTTTCTCCTCTCGGCGAAAGAATGCAGCCTGAAGCCTCAAAAACAGTGAAAACTGCGCATGTCAGCGTAGGAAAGGGCTTCCTGCCGCCTTGGGAGGAGAAGAGTGAGGGCATTTATCGGGTCCTAAGTATGGAATATACCGAGATATACACGGTAAAGAATGCAACTGCTGGCATTTGGACGCTTGAAATTCTGCCGAAGGACGCTGAAGACATTGAATATAAGATAACAATAGGCGGGGAAGAATGATGAAAAGGGCAACAATTCTCCTCCTCTCCCTATTTTTTGCTTTTATTGTTTTGTTAATTTTCACAGTCCAAGAATGGCAGAGGGAAGAGCAGGCGGAATGGATGCCAAAAGTGGAATTTCAAGGAGATGCTTTAAGCGATGCGGAGAAGAATGACATAAAGGAAGCAGTTATGGGTGAAATTATACCCTATAAGCTTGAATATGACCACATAAATATATCAGTGAAGAAGAATAATGGATATTACGAAATCGAAGTTTTTTGCTTTTCGGATGAATGTGAATATCCAGATGTCTATGATTTCTCTTATGATGGTAATTTAGTATTAAATGGGTATATACTTGAGGCAATACCTCCGTCGGAAAGAGCAAAAGCCATATCAGTTGCACTTCAAAATGAGGGAAGTTGCGAATTTGGTGTTTGCAAAAGGCTTGGAAGAGGAGACACCCTCAGTAAGAAGAATTCTTCCAGAAACCGCAGTGAAATTCTATGCGGCGAAGACGATGCTTAGCGTCACATGGACGAAATTAGGAAAGCGTCCTTCGGTTGTTTCCGCACTTATTGACCCTGATGTGTGGAAAGTTGTGCAAGTGTGGAATTGTTAGGGAGCAATTAGTGTTCCGACATGCTCACCTTTGAATGCCTTCAAAATATTTTCAGGATTTTTGCCGTTAACAATAACTGTTTTAATGCCACTACGCTCAATAATTTTCGCAGCAACAGGGTCTATCACAATTCTTGAGCCTGCTTTCATCTCCTTACGCATCACGAGCGCTGTGAGCTCGGAGGGCGTCAGCCTCTCGTATTTTCTTGCGTTTGGGTGCGTCTTCGGGTCTTCCTCGTAAACGCCGTCGACTGTCGTGACATTCAAGAGCAAATCCGCATTCAAATATTCTGCGAGAATCGCAGCAACCGCATCTGTTGTATGTCCTGGGCTCACTCCTCCCATAACAACAACCTTCCAAAAGCCATTTTCGTCTCTTTTTGAGGCGTAAAACGCTTGAGCGGCATCACGATAGTCCTGAAAGGGTTCTGGATATGCATTTTTCAGCGCTAAGATGAGGAGTTTTGCGTTTATTCTTGTGATTGCAATACCGATGTAATCGCAAATTGCGTCATTCGCACCGAGCTCACGGGCAATTTCTATGCATTCCCTCGCCCTTTCACCGCCCCCTGCGACAACACAGAGCTTTGAGAGGCGAGAGAGCTCGTTCAACGCATTTGCGACCCCTCTAATGCTCTCTGCGTCCTTGAGGAACGCTCCGCCAAGCGAAACAACAACCTTACGCACTTGCTCGCTCACACGCCCAGCTCGCTGCGAACACCACTCCTAATAAAAAAGAGCAAAAATATAAATGGTGCGAGGTGAGGTGCGAGAGAGTGTGGCGGTGTCGGATGTTATTGAAGCCTACGAGGCGTGGTTGAGCGGAATTAAAAGGCGGGACGAGGCTTCGGACTTGTTTGAGCGGGCGTTGTCCATGCTTCCACCGCCAGCAAATCTGAATGCGGAGACCGTTTTTTATTTCCTGCGTCGCTTGAAGGAATTTGAGGAAATGCGATTCTTCTCGTTGAGCGGTATTTTTCTTTCTGCAATTCTGAGCGTCATTCGTGAGGAAACGGTCGTGCTTGACCTACGCAGTTTAACGCTTGACTTCGTTGGGTTCAGAAATCGTAAGAGCGTGTTCGTTGAGGGTAATGTCGGCAGTTACGCAGGTGCTGAAATGGAAGGAGGACTGCTGAAAATAAAGGGAAATGCATTCGGCAGTCTCGGCAGAGAGATGCGAGGGGGCGAAATTGTTGTTGATGGTGATGCGGGTTACTGGGTCGGAGAAAAGATGCGTGGCGGTAGAATAGTTGTTGAAGGTTCTGTGAAGGACGCTCTCGGCGTTGAGATGCTCGCAGGCGAGATAATTGTGCGAGGCTCTGCGGGAAATTATGTCGGCAAAGGAATGCTCGGAGGTAAAATTGTTGTTTTCGGCAATGTAGGACACTGGCTCGGTCAAGGAATGAGCGGTGGCGAGATTCTCGTGTGCGGAAATGCTGAGAACGGCGTCGGAAACTGGATGCGTGGCGGCAGAATCAGCGTTGAAGGCGAAGTCGGCGAACTGCTCGGCTTGAACATGCTCGCAGGCTCAATTAGAGTGAAAAACATGGTGATAACATGTGCGAATCAACAGTTTTAATCATGCGTAAGGACGGAAAGCAAGAAACTGCTAATGGAAGATGTGGTGTTCGTGAGCGTAGAAGGCTCAAGGATAAGGATGGTAGGCATTCTCGGAGATGTAAAAGAGGTGAATGGAAGGATAAAAGAGGTGAATTTGACGAAGCATACAATTCTAATGGAGGAGATTTGAGCGGAAAGGATGGGAAGTGGAGATGAGTGAGGCGTCGGCTGCGATTGAATTGCGTTTCTCTGTGGAAGAGCGAGTGAGGCAGAAGTTTGAGGACATTCGCATCGGCGTTGCAATCCTGCGGAATTGCTTGAGCGAGAGCAAGAGCGAGAGCAAGAGCGAGGGAGTAGGAGGGGTGTCTGCGGAAAAGGCGGGAAAAGGAATTGAAAGAGAGTGGATTGAGCGAGAGAGGCGAGAGGTTGAAGAGGAGATTCGGAGGACTTACGACTTGCACACGCTCAAAGATGTGCCTCTGCTACGAATTCAGCGGGACTTCTTCTGGCGAATGGGCGTTGACCCCACGAAAGTGCGTCCTGCGTCTGAGGCGCTCATTCGTAGAATTCTCGCAGGTTCGGGACTGCCGAGCATTTCGCCTGTCGTTGATGCGTGCAACATCGCCTCCGTGAAGACGCTCATCACTTTCAGCGCATTTGACCTTGAAAGGCTCTCAAAAGAGAGCGATGTGTTGCATTTGAAAGTGCGATTCGCAAGCGAAGGAGAGGAAGTCACACTCATCGGAAACCGAAAGAGGAGGCTAACGGGTCGTGAGTTAGTTCTGACGGATGCAGAAAAGGTGCTATGCGTGTATGTTCATGGCGATGTTGAAGCGACGAAGGTGCGAGAAGACACGAAAAATGTCCTTCTCGTCGCTTATGGCGTTCCAAAATTGCCTCTAAAAGATTTAGAGCGGGGTTTAGCAGCCGCTTCAGAGTATGTTCGGCGATTCGCAGGCGGCGAAGAGGTGTTTAGAAAGATTTTTTAGCCTATTTCAACGCAATTCTTGCTCATCTCACGCTCATTCTTGCTGGAAAGCAGGCAAATAAAAGCAATAAGAGCATCTAATTGAATCTTTTCATTCGCACCTTCCGATATTCTGAAGTCAACTTCTCCAATTCTGCTCAAAATTTGAACTTTCTTCTCCGCTGGAATATTCATATTCATCACTATTCTATGCATTTGAGCGAGAATTTCGTCTGCGAATATGCCTTCTGCTCTCAACTCGTCAAGCTTTCTCAACGCTTCTGTGAATTTTCCTGCGAGAGCGTTCCGCACAAGAACCTCAACATCCTCAGGACGAGCAGTCGCAGTTATCTCGTAAATCATGTCCGCAGTTATCCGTTTGCTCAATGCAGCTGCGCTCTGAAGCGTATTTATTGCCCTTCGCATATCCCCATTCGCAACAAAAACAATGGCATTGAGCGCATCTTCATCTAATTCCAATTTTTCCTGCGATGCAATATATCTAATGCGTTGAGCGATAGCGTCATCAGGAAGCGGTTTGAACCTGAAAATTGCGCATCTTGACTGTATTGGCTCTATTAGTTTTGCCGAAAGATTCACACTGAATATGAATCTGCATGTTTCGGAGTATTGCTCCATCGTTCTTCGGAGTGCGGATTGGGCATCATGCGTGAGAGCATCCGCCTCGTCAAGAAAAATGATTTTGAAAGGTGCGTTTATTGGAACACTCCTTGCAGTGTTTTTAATGCTTTTCCTCACCGTCTCAATCCCCCGTTCATCGCTATTATGCAGTAAAATGGGCGTTGTTCCTCCCCAGAACATCTCACTTCCCGGCACTGAAACATCATAAACAAAATCATTATACTCCTCTATCCTTATTTCACGCACAAAAACAGCCGAAATCGGTGCATTTAATAACTCCTTCAGCCTCTTTATCGCATCATTTTCCTCCTCTGAAGCCTCAAGAAGCTTTCTCACAACACGCTTTGAGATTCTTCCGTTTGACTGATTTCGCAGTGCCCACTCTTTCGCTTCCGCTCCACATCGCTCAAGCAAATGAATGACCGTCTTCGCAGGCAAAAATGCGTCCCGCTCTGAGCGGATGTGAATGTCAGTAGCAAATCGCCAACTCCTAACGCTGAAACGCTCTTCGGCACTAATCCACCCGCTTCGTCCATAACAATCACAGAATGACTCAAACTCGTCCTTATTATGCCACCTTCATATCTAATCTCCGCAATTTTATCAACTTTATGCCTTGAAATATATGTTGCGGGCATGAATTTTATATTGTAATTGCGGTCAATTGAGAGTATTTCAATTGGTAGTTTTGCATATTTTTCGTTTCCCTTGAAGAATTTTGATGCGAGTTCGGCGAAGTTTGTTTGCTTTATTACTCCTCGCTCCCTGACGAGAATAGGAGTTTCAGGCGCAACACTCGCATTCAACTCAACGAAATTCTCACGCCAGAAATCGCCGAAGAGCTCACGAGCAAGAGCAATCGCAGCAGCGGTCTTACCTACGCCCGCAGGACCTGCGAATATGAGGTGAGGTAGATTTCCACTTTTCACATAGGACTGCAAGTTTCTCACGATTGCATCCTGACCTACGATTTCTTGAAGCGTTCTCGGTCGGTATTTCTCAACCCAGACCTCTTCACGCATTTCCCATTCTCCTTCGCTTGTGTTGTCTTTTTCAAGCCTGCTCCTCCTTATTATTATTTATGGTGGAGGAATGGGTTTTGGTTGCGAAGGCGTTCTTCATGCTTTTTGTTGTGATGGACCCGCCTGGGAATGTTCCCATATTCATCGCAATCACAAAAGGGATGAGCAGGGAGGAGAGGAAGCGAGAATTGGGAAGTGCGGTTCTTGTTGCTGCAATCCTGCTCTTCACTTTCGCATTTCTCGGAAAAGCCATACTATTCGCTTTGAACATAGAATTAGCGAGTTTCAAGGTTGCAGGCGGCATCCTGCTCATGTTCATCGCTCTTGACATACTCGGAGGCGGTGCATCTGAGAGGAAATTGCGTGCAACTGCTGGCGTCGGCGCCGTTCCGATGGGGACGCCGCTTCTTGCTGGTCCGGGTGCGATTACAACAGTAATGACAATCCTGCAGTCTTTCAGCGATATTGTTGTGCTTCTCGCAATTGCTGCTGCAATCTTCGCCACTTGGCTCGTCCTCTCTCTTTCTGAGCAAATATACCGCATACTCGGCGAAAAAGGCTCTTCCGTCCTGAGCAAAGTCGTCGCTATTATCGTCGCTGCAATCGCTATTCAATTCATCGCTGACGGTCTATGCGGTCTCTTCCCTGTTCTTAATGGATAGGCTTTCTGCTGCTTTCTCTTCCTCGCCACTCAAATCCCATTCAGAGCGTTAGCGAGAAACACGGTAAGTAATTGTGAATATGAGTAGAGCCATCATTAATGCTCCCAAGATAGATTCAGCAGCTGCTAAGACCTGCGGAATGTGTCCTACCGCAAGATTCGGCTGAATATTTGAGTATCCTAAGCTCGTGAATGTGATAACTGTGGTAAATGTAGTCAACGAAGTCAGGAGCGACCATTTTTCCATTCACATTCTTGACTATTCCATTCGTAAGCCAGAAGAGGAATGCGAATATTGAAATTATTATTGCTGACGCTATTAACGGTCTTGAAATCTTCACTCCATAGCCCGTCAGTAACTTCAAAATGAAGAAATCGTATATCCACGACCTCAAGCAGTTAATCCAACCTTGCTCCCTCAATAACTTCCTCCTAACCTCACATCTCCTGTAATGCATACGCAACGCCTCTTCAAGCCTCCCATTTTGAATGTAAAAGTAGTAGAGATTGTTGTAAACTTCGTAGGATGCCTCGTAAAGTTTCTTTACGCTTCCTTCGTAAAGATATTTCTCAAGTCCATTCCTCTCTATTAAATCGTTAAGTTCGCTTATTTCAACATAATTCTCTCTTCTTCAGAATTCCTCCTCTTCCGAAGTCTTTGAAAAATTTTGTTTCTGCATTTCCCGGAATCCTAACAACCCTCCGCCTCTTCCTGTCAAAAAAGACTATTCTTTCTCCTCGCAAACATACCTGACCAATCCCTCTTCAAGAAGCCTTGCCACAACTTCGGAATTATCCCTTTCAATCTTCTCCACATCAAGAACTGCCAATTCTTTATTCCTTTTTTAAGAAAATCCGCAACAATCTCATTAATCTCCTTCTCACTCTCAAATTTCGCATTCCTGAGCGTCTTCGTCTCGTCAAGGTAAGAGTGGTAAAGATTTGCGTATGTCAAATTTGCTCCATCCAAGCGAGTTTCCGAATCTGCCCTCACACCGAATAAATTTGCACCCTCAAGATTTGCACCCGAAGGTCAGCTCCTTGAAGATTTGCATCCGAAGGTCAGCTCCTTGAAGTTTTGCACCCAAGGAGCTCTTGAAGTTTGCATCCAAGGCAGCTCCTTGAAGATTTGCAAACGAAAGGTCAGCTCCTTGAAGATTTGCACCCGAAAGGTCAGCTCCTTGAAGATTTGCAAACGAAAGGTCAGCTCCTTGAAGATTTGCAAACCGAAAGGAAAGCATTCTGGAGTTCTTTTCCACTTAACTTCGCTTTTCTTAAAAATACCTCTAAAATCTTATTCTCCTTTAATTCCCTTAACTTCGCATCGTCAGGCTCTTTCCCTTCTTCTTCCTTGTGCCAGTAGCAGTATTCTTCTCCCGGAAGGGCTTCAAGCGGGCATTCCCATTCCCTGTTACCCGATTTGAATTTGCATTTAGCCATCGTTTTCTTTAAGGAATTCCAAAATAAAGAGATGCAGCTGTGTGAGATTTGTCGCAGAGGGAAAGCTGCGAGTGTTTTGGGGGTCTGTGCGGAATGCTTGAGGTCGGGACTTGGCGAGGAATTAGTGAAAAAGGCGCACAGGCGAGTGAGGGAGAGATATGGGCTTCCTGCGGAGCCACCGAGAGAGCGGAGAGAGCGAGGTAGTGGCGAAGAAGGAGCGGAAAGGGAGAGCGGTGGTAGAGGCGTGGTGAAGTGCAAGATATGTGCGAATGAGTGCGAATTAAGGGAAGGAGAGCGAGGATACTGCGGTCTTCGCATGAATATCGGCGGTTCTCTACGCTTTCTCGCCTCTCCTACCCGCTTTTCACACGCTACTGGAGCGGAAACTGAGGGAAGTGAATGGGGTAGTGGAGAAAATGCGGGTCTTTTCTACGCATACTACGACGCATTGCCGACGAACTGCTGTGCAGCGTGGTTCTGCCCCGGAAGCGCACAACGCAACAAAGTGAATCTTGCGGTCTTCTTCTACGGCTGCAACTTCAACTGCCTCTTCTGCCAGAACGCAACGCACAAGGATTTGAGCAGAGCTTCACGGCACACCGTCTCTGATTTTGTGGCACTCGCCTCTCGTCAGGATGTCTACTGCGTCTGCTTCTTCGGAGGAAGCCCAGAGCCTCAACTACCCTTCGCAATCCGAGCATCCGAATCAATTGAAGGCGTTAGAATATGCTGGGAGTGGAACGGCTGCGGAAACCGCTCTTTAGTGCGTAAAGCGGCTGAAATCTCGCTTCGCAGCGGAGGAATCGTGAAATTTGACCTCAAGGCTTTTGACCCTCATTTGAGTGAGGCGCTCTGCGGCGTCCCTAACAAGCGGGCATACGAGAACTTTGAGATGATTGCGAATGAATTTTTTGAAGGTTCAGACCCGCCTGTTCTCACAGCGACGACGCTTCTTGTCCCTTTTTATGTTGATGAGATAGAAGTTTCTCGCATTGCTGAATTTATTGCGAGCATAAACGATGAGATTCCCTATTCATTGCTCGTTTTTCATCCCGATTTTTATATGAGAGACTTGCCAATAACACCGAAATCGCAAGTAAAGAGGTGCTATGAGGCTGCTAAGCGGTATTTGAAGCATGTGAATATCGGAAATAAGCATTTGCTTGCGTTCGCCGAGTGAGGAACCGAGTGAGTGAGAAAAATGGAAGTGTGCATTCTTCCTTTAGGGGAAGTGGAAGGGCAAATATTAGCGTTTTTGAATGAGAAACTCTCAAAAATCTTCGGTTCAGCGAGGATTCTTGGGCGTTCAGAGATACCTGAACACGCTTTTAATCATCTCAGGATGCAGTATAACTCAACAGTTATCCTTTATTCGCTTCCTATTCCAAGCAGATGCGATGTCGTTTTAGCGGTTTTGGATGCGGATATTTACGCTGAAGGCTTGAATTTTGTGTTTGGAGAGGCGGAATTAGGTGGAAGGAGGGCAATTATATCGCTTTTCAGGCTTAAATGGGGCGTAACTGAGGCGAAGGAGGCTGAAGAAAAGCTCAAGGAGCGGGCTTTGAAGGAGGCAGTTCATGAGATTGGGCATGTCTTGGGTCTTTCGCACTGTCCGAACCGAAGGTGCGTGATGCACTTCTCAAACTCGCTTCTGGACACTGACATCAAAAGTTGGCGATTCTGCGAGAAGTGCTTGCGAAAGCTTGCGAGGAAAGGTTTAAATTTAGAGGATGCTTGAGCGGAGAGAGGAATGAGTGAGGTGAGAGGGTGGCGGAAATGAGCTCTTCAACGGATTGGCTTGTGGAGTTGGGCAAGCTCGCTTTGGAGGTCGCGATAATAATAGGAGTTGTCGTTTCGGTGGCGTATGCGGCGACAGGCACATGGCATCTCGGCTTCGCAGTAGAGTCGGGAAGCATGGAGCCACACATGCATGTCGGCGATTTGATTTTTGTCCTTTCGCCATCTCGCACAAATATCACAACTTACGAGGAAGGCAAGAAAATCGGCTACAAGACATTCGGAGACTACGGAGATGTGATTATTTACCGACCGAATGGTCGCAACGATGTCACACCAATCATTCACAGAGCGATGAAATGGGTTGAGAAGGGCGAGGAAATGCCTGACGGGAGACCTGCACCGCACGCAGGATACATCACAAAGGGCGATGCGAACCCTTATGCGGACCAAGTTGCGTTGCTCGTCGGTCATGAGCGAGTGCAGCCTGTGAAGCCTGAATGGATAATCGGCGTTGCTCGTGCGAGGGTGCCTTTCTTAGGCTATCCATCAATCGCTTTGAGAAAAATCCTGCCCTTCCTATGCTTGCGTCCATCGTTCTGCGTTCCCTCTTGAAAGCACACTGCGGAAGCGGTAAGGAATTAGTGCGAAATGACGCTTTGCAGTTCGGAAAGCTCAAGAGCAAAGCGAAAGTGACTTGTTTATTTTCAGTTTTTGCTGTTTTTGATGAGAAAGATTAAATGAATGAAAAGAAGCGGGTGGAGAGTGGAAAAAGAAAGCGTGAAGAAAATAGAGAAAAAGGGGAGAAAAAGAAGGGGGATGAAGAGGTAAGAAGGTGGTGAATGAGAGATGGCTCGTAAGCCTGCGAGGATGTATCGGAGGCTTGAACGACCGTATGTGCGCAGGGAATACATGCGAGGCGTTCCGGGTAGCAAAATAAGGATTTTCGACATGGGAAATCCGAAGGGGGATTTCGCCGTCTGCGTCTCGCTTGTCGCTGAGGAGGCGTGTCAAATAAGGCACAGCGCACTTGAAGCTGCGAGGATTTCAGCGAACAAACTGCTGATGAAGCGAGTTGGTCGCAACAACTTCTATATGAAAATCCGAGTTTTCCCGCATCATGTGTTGAGAGAGCATAAACTTGCGGTCGGTGCAGGCGCAGACAGGATTTCAAGCGGAATGCGAAGAGCTTTCGGTCGTCCTGTTGGGACGGCTGCGAGGGTCAAAGCGGGGCAGCGAATAATGAGCGTGAGCGTGAATCCTGAAAACTACGAATTTGCGAAGGAGGCGCTGAAAAGAGCATCATACAAACTACCGACGCCTTGCAGAATCGTCGTTGAAAAAGGTGCTGAGCTCGTCTCCTGAGTTGCCGTTGTGCCATTCCTTCTACCTTGCTCGCTAACACCGCCCCGCCACCGCCTCCGCCGACTCAGGGCTTGAATCCTTTGAAAACCGACCTGAATAGCATGAGAACAGGTATAATTTCGAGGCGTCCTATCCACATATTTATTATAAGAATGATTTTTCCAGCGGGATGAAGCCATTTATTTGTGATACCTGTTGATAAACCGACATTTCCTTGAGCGGAACAAACCTCAAAAATGATGTCAGTGATGCTATATTCACGGGGAACGACATAAGAAAGGACTGCGACACCCACAAAAATGAAAATTATCCATAGGAGGATGAGCATCGTTGTTGCGGATACGACCCTGTTCATCTCTTTATCGTCAAGCACCTGCTCGCCGAGTTTGTGAGGCAGCACTGCCCGCTTCGGCAAGAAAGCCTTGCGGACAGCGTCTGAGATGCCTTTGTATGCGATGAACACACGCAACACTTTGATGCCTCCTGCGGTTGAGCCTGCGCATCCGCCGAAAATCATAGCGATTGCAACAAGCATCTTCGCAGCTCCCGACCAAGCATGCACATCCGCCGTTTGAAAGCCCGTGCATGTGATGCCTGAAATGAGTTGGAATGCGGAGAAGCGTAAAGAGGTGAGAATATCCCCATAAAAGAAGAAATAATTCACCGCTACAAGCGGAATTAGAAGTAAAAAGAGGAGAATGAGAAATGTTCTGCTCTGAATATCCTTTACATAATCTTTTAAATCTCCATGCATAGCCTTATAATGAACGATAAATGATATTGCTCCCGCCATCATTATCGGAATAATTGCCACTTCCACCCAAGGATTGTGGTAGTAAGCGATGCTTTCTTCTGTAACAGTGAATCCTCCTGTTCCGATAGCGGTCATCGCATGATTTATCGCCTCCCAAGCACGCATTCCCGCAAATTTGAACAAAATAATGCCGATAGCGGTGAAAATTAGGTAAATCCACCATATTGCTCGCACTGTTGAAATCACACTCGGCTTTATTTTCTCCTCACGAGCCTCCGCTTTGTATAAGTAGAATGCACCTGTGCCTGGGCGACGACCTAAAACGGAGACCATTAGCACGATAACGCCGACACCACCGACCCATTGCATGAAACTTCGCCAGAATTGCATCGTTCTCGTGAGTTCTGATGGGTGTGCCATCGTTAGTCCTGTGCCTGTCCAACCCGACATCGCCTCAAAGAAGGCGTCAAGTATGCTGAATCGCTCAACCGAAACGAAAAGATACGCACTTATCGCAGGAATCACGAGCCAAGCGAGCGCTGCACACACCATCGCATGCTTCAATTCCGTCTCCTTCGCACCACGAAACGCATATCTGAATGAAAATCCAAGCAGAAAAGAGAATGATGCGACATAAAACACGCTATTTAGCACGAAAAACTCTTGAAATATGACCGCTACAATCATAAGTATGAGGACTAAAACGCTGAAAACAATCAGAATATTCCCCAAATCTCTCAACACTACCTTCAAGTTCGGGAACATACCCATCTCCTCTGTGTCGCTTCAGTTTAAGAAGTGTGTGGTGTTGGTGTGATGTTGTGGTGTGTTGTTGTAATGTGTGTAGTAATTGAGCGTGAGAGCATGTGGAGGGGTAACAAGAAGCAAGAAGTGAAATCAGGGTGAGAAGAAAGAGCTGATTTTCTCAACCGCTTTTGAGAGTGCAAAGATGGTGAGGGTGTCTCCACCTTTCACAATGGTATCATCTTTCGGCAGTATTATGTTACCATTCCGCTCTATTGCGACTATCACACCGTCTTTTAACTTTATTTCAGAGACTTTCTTGCCTACTGCATGCGATTTCTCAGAGACAACAATCTCAAATACCTCCGCTTTTCCCGCACCGATGCTCAAGAAGCACTTTATTCTCGGTCGCTTAAGCGAATAGTAGAGGTGCGTTGCGATGAGTTTGTCGGGGTTTTGAAGCAGGAAAACGCCCTCCTTCTCGAACATCTCCACATGTTCCTCCTGATTCACGACGGATGCGACTCGCTTCGTTCCGAGCTCTTTTGCGGTGAGAGCGACCATCAAATTGACAGAATCGTCGGAAGTCGTCGCAATTAATGCATCTGCCTGGTCAGCACCCGCATCTTCAAGCGTCTCTCGCTGCGATGCGTCGCCTGCAATCGTAAGAACATCGTATTTTGATGCAATTTCCATGCATTTCTTCTCATCTTTGTCTATCACAACGACATCGTTCTTGTCCTTTGTTGCGATTTCCACCAAATTCCTGCCTATTCCGCCTAAACCCACGATTATCAAATACATCTTCCTTGCTTTTTCTCGTCTTCCTTTCCTTTCACTCCCTTCCGCTTTCTTCGTTCCCTCGCCCTTTATAAATATTACCCTTTCCCGCCTTACTTCTCGCAGCCCTCATTCAGCGCCTTTAGAACCGCTTCCTTCGCAAGAGCGACCGCTTCTCTCGCCCTCTCCACTTTGAATCCGCCGCCTTGAGCGATTTCCGCAGAACCGCCACCGCCACCGCCGAGCGTTTTGCATATTTCCGAAATGAGCGAATTCGCAGCAATTTTCTCCGTGAGAGCCTTCGGAACCGCTGCGACGACACTTGCACGCTTGCTCTCCGTCTCAGTGCCTATGAGAACAGCAACAAAACCCTCTTTTGAGAGTGTAGAGGCTATTTTCAGCAATTCCTTTGCGGATAATCCCCGAAGAATTTCAGCAATAACACGCACATCCCCCACAGGAAACGCCTTCTCACGCAAAGAATTGATTTGCATCTCGGCGAGTTCAGCCTTTAAACGCTCATTTTCCTTCCTCAATGCCTTCCATTCATCAAAAAAACGCTCAACAGTCGCAGGCAGAAGTGAAGGAGGCACTCTCAACACACTCGCAGCTCGCTGCAAAATTTCAGAAGCGGACTGCATCTCCTCAACTGCTGCGATTCCCGCTGCGAATTCTATGCGTTCAATGCCGTCCTGAATGCCTCTCGTGCTCAGTATTTTAATGCAGCCGACATCTCCCGTGCGGGAGCAGTGCGTCCCTGCGCATGCCTGCACATCCAGCACACCTTCCTCGTCGGCAATGCTCACAATTCTTATCTCCGCACCGTCGGGGACGCCACCTTGGTAAATTCTGAAGCCGTATTTTCGCTCCGCTTCGTTACGAGCAACGAAAGAAGCGTGAACGGGCAGATTCCGCATCACAATCTCGTTTGCGAGAAGCTCAATTCTGCGACGCTCCTCCGCTGAAATCCGCTTGAAGTGCGTCACATCTATTCTTGAGCGCTTCTCTCCTTTCTGCGCACCCGCCTGCCAGATGTGCTCACCAAGCACTTTCCTCGCTGCAAAGAGAACTATGTGCGTTGCGGTGTGGTGTCGTGTGAGAGCCATTCTACGCTCCCAGTCCATGATGCCACGCACTTCATCGCCGACATTGAACTTTGACGCTTCCTCTCCGACATCGTGCAGGACGACGCCTTCAACCTCCTGAACATCCAAAACTCGCACAGCTGTGGCTGCGCCCGCTCCCTTCCCTCCCCCGCTCACAATAAGCACGCCTGTGTCTGCTGGCTGTCCTCCTCCTTCGGGATAGAAAAGCGTCCTGTCCAAGACGACAAAGCGGTCAAATGCGTCAAGAACCCTCGCTTGAAATTCCTTTTGAGCGGGCTTCTCGTAAAATAACTTCGCCGTTTTCGGAAGCACCGCAACCCTCCGCCGAAGAATCTCCTCGCTCTCAACGCCCTTGCCTTCTTCGCCCTCCTCGCCACCCCTTTCGGTGCTGTGCATTTTTGCGACCTGCGAGTAGAAGTCTTCAGGAATTTCAACCTCAACCTGAACGCCGCCACCGCTTTCACCGCTGACCGCTTTTGAGTGAGCTTCTACCACATCCTTCACGAATTCAGGAGGTAAGCCGTGTGTGTCGTAGAGTTGAATGAGCGTCTCTGCGGGAATCTTCTTCGCTCCACGCTTCTCGCATTCCGCAACGATGCGTTTGACGATGCCCGCCCCTCTTGAAAGCGTCTCCTCAAACCTCTTTTTCTCCAGAGCGAGCATTTCAGAAATGCGGTCAATCGCATGCTCAAGCTCTGGAAATGTCCTTCTTAAGCGGCGAATGTGCGAAATCACGATTTCCTCAAGTGGCGTTTCAATGCGGAGAGCGTTTTTCATTCTGAATGCTCGGCGGATAACGAGCCTTGCGAGGTAGCCTTCTTTGGCATTTGAAGGCACAACGCCGTCAGCCAGCATGAAAGCCAAGCATTTCGTGTGGTCAGCAAGCGCATAAATCAGCGACATCCGCTCAAAATCACGCAGAAAGTCTTCAGAAAGATTCAAACGCTTCACTGCTTCTTCCAGTTTCAGAACGCCCAAGAGCGAGGCACAACGCAGCGTCTCCTCCGGATATTTCTCCTGCGGATGCTCAAATCCCGCATACGAGAGCAGCTCGCTCACCACTTCAGGAAAGACCGCATCGTAAACGGTAGGTGTGCCTTTTGAAGCCCAAACGAATCTTTCCAAGCCGTAGCCCGTGTCTACGATGTAAGTCTCCATCTTTCGGTATCGCTCCCCCTCCAACACAATCTCGCCGTCGGGAGAGCGTTCTAAATCCATGAAAACTAAAGTTGCGACCTCTAAACCGCCGAGAATGACCTCCAAGCAGGGTCCTGCGTTCCCCCCACCTATCCAAGGTGCCTCTTTAAATGTTACCTGACGAATGTCCGCACCGAGCTCCCGCAAAAACTCCGCACAGTAGCGAACAGTCTCGTCCTTCCAGTAGATTTCAGCGTCCCGTTTGTTGAATGCGTGATGCCCCATCATTTCAAAAATCGTGAGGTGTCGCCCCGTCCTTCCGATTGATTCAAGGTCTTCGAGGCGTATGCAGGGCTGTGAAATCACAAGCGGGTTCGCAGGCGGCGGCACCCTTCCAGAAGTCACGAAAGGCTGGAAATTTGCGATTGACGCAATCGTCAAGTAAATGTCGTCTCGCCAGCGTGCAACCACAGGATACCTCCTCAATCGCTTGTGCGAGTGCCTCTCAAAGAAGGAGAGGAAAGCCTCTCGCATCTCATCCACGCTTTTCTCCCTGAACACCGGATTGCCGATGAACTTGTAAGGCTCGCAAGGTGCGTCTCCGCATGTTTTTCGCCCCTCGTCCTTCGTCCAGAAGAAAGCGTTGCATCGCTCACATCTTTTCCTAACGAAGCCCTCCTCGCTGAAAAAGGGTATTTCATAGGCTTCCTCGCTCATTTCCCCCTCACAGTCTTTCCCTCACAGTCTCCTTCCCGTCTCCTCGCTCACTCTCTCGCCACTCCCCTCTTACGCCACTCCTGCCCCCCTTCTCTTCTTCTCCCTACCACCCATTCCTTGTTCTCTTCATTCTCGCCTCTTACTCTCGCTTCTTACTCCCGCATCTTACTCCCGCTCTCTCCTCTCCATTCTCGTCCTGCTCTCCTCGCCTCCTTTTCTCCATCTCCTCTGCTCCCTTCTTCTCTGCCTTCGCTGAACTAACCGCTAACGGACACCACTGCCTATTAAAGACAGGAAAGCCTTTAAAAGATTTTGCGAATTCCCTCTCGCAATCTCACTTCCACTCTGCATCTGCAGGTCATCCTTCCACACATCCAGCGATTTGCTATTTTTCGCCCACAACCCACTCTGAATTCAACATATATTGCGAATATCTTCCACAGAAATTTCCAAATTTTGAAAATAAAACTAAGTAATTCTAAAAAATTAATGCCAAATAAATGTCAAAAAATATTTAATTGCAAAGTTTTTAGCGAATAATATGCATTTATTTGCTCATATTTTTTAGAAAATTTGCAAGAAACGAAAATAAGAAAAAGAATGCGCGCGCTCACACGCTTCCTGCTCTGGCGACTCGCAGGCGTGTGTGTCTGCGGGGCATGCGTTCCTGAAGCGGCTTCTCGCTCCCGAAGCTCTGACACAAGGTCCCGAAGCCCTGAGAAGTCCTGAACTCCTGAAGCTCCTGAAGCCTCTGAAGCCTTTCCTCTGTGACCGCAATATTTTTAAGATGCCTTTCCAAGAATAAGAAAGACCCGCCTTAACTCAGTCTGGAAGAGTGCGCGGCTGTAGTGCGGGATGCGGCGTGAGCCGAGAGCGCACTCGTGCGGAAACCGCGATGTCCCCGGTTCAAATCCGGGAGGCGGGACTTCTTTTTAACAAAACAACATTTCAAGATGAGCGAAGTGGAGGACTTGGCGGGACTGCTTCGGCGACTTTCTGAGGCTCACGGGATTTCAGGCTACGAGGACGAAGTTCGTGAGATTTTAGCGGAGGAGTTAAAGCCATTCACAGACGAGGTCAGAACAGACAAAATGGGAAATCTCGTGGCAGTGAGGCGTGGTGAGAAGCCATCTGTGATGATTGCGGCGCACATTGACGAAATCGGACTGATGGTCAAGCAAATAGAGGACGAGGGCTTCATTCGTTTTGCGAGCATAGGCGGATGGTTCTCTCAAACCCTGCTTCACCAAAGGGTGATTTTGCACACGCCTAAGGGGAAAGTGAGAGGCGTGATCGGCTCAAAACCTCCGCATGTGATGCGAGAAGATGAGCGGAAGAAAGTTGTTGAAGCGAGGGACATGTTCATTGACATCGGTGCGAGCAGTCGTGAGGAGGCTGAAAAAATGGGTGTTTCCATCGGCACGCCAATCACGCTTGACAGGGACTTCGCATTCCTCACGAATGAAATTGTCACATGCAAGGCATTTGACAACCGCTCTGGCGTCGCAGTCATGGTAGAGGCGTTGAAAAGGACGCATGCCGATTGTGAAATTTACGCCGTCGGAACAGTTCAAGAGGAGGTCGGGCTGAAAGGAGCTCGCACATCTGCATACGAACTCTCGCCTGATGTCGCCGTTGCGACGGATGTTGCGATTGCTGGCGGTCATCCGGGCATTGAAAAGAAGGATACCACGATTGAAATTGGAAAAGGTCCTGTGATTACTGTTTCAGATGCATCTGGTAGAGGCATTATTACCCCTCGTAATGTGTTGAGATGGCTTGAAGAATCCGCAAGGAAGCACAATATTCCATATCAGTTGAGCGTTTCTGAAGGCGGAACGACAGACGCTACGGCAATTCAGCTCGCAAAGAGCGGTGTCCCCACGGGAGCCATCGGCGTTCCGACTCGCTACATTCACTCGCCTGTTGAGGTGCTGAACCTGCGAGATTTGGAAAGATGTGCTGAACTGCTCGCAAGGGCGTTAGAAAGCGTTTCTTCATATTTTCAGGCGGAATAGGCGGAGAAGGAGAGGGGGAGGTAGTGAGGGAGGAATGGAGTGAGCGAAAGCAGGAGTAAAGAGGGAGAGGAGGGGGAAAGGAGAGATGGTGAGTGTGTTTTTGGAAGCGATTCCTGTCAATTTAGCGATAGCGAGGGCGATATGCAACGATAATAGAGCGAATAATGCATATTTTGAGCGGTATGGGATGATAATAAGGATAAGAGGAGAGGGTAAATTAGTGGTGAAGCGAAGGATAATAGAGGGAGTAATAGGTAGAGAGCTGACAGAAAACGAGTGGGATAGCGTAACTTTCAACTACATCGGCACGATTTCAAAATTTGAGGACGATGAAATTGTGTTTGAGGACTCTGAAGCTTCGTTGGAGAAGGACAGGTATTGGGACACGCTTGTGGAGCGGGTGATGCGTTCAGTGGGTCGTCGCTGATGCCACGACGAGTTCATTCGCAGAACTTCGTGAGACTTTGCGGAACAGCAGAAAATTTAAAGGAAAAGCTTTGAAATTGGGGGACATGCCGAAAATAGAGTGCGTCTACTGGCGGGACAGGGTGGGAGGCGAGATAGAGCGGCTGAAGACCGAAGCATTCAGATACGGATTTGCGGTCGGACCTTACGGGGAGTGGCAGATGGCAATAGCAGCAGAAGAGAAGGAAGTGCGGAGGAACACGCTCACGCCCATAAAGATTGAGGAGGTTGACATTCCTGAGAAAGCGGTTGCTTTGCCTTGCATCATTCAGCGGCACGCTCTCGGCGTTGTTGCGGCGTTGCACGCACCGGGAAAGCCGAAAAAGGTGGAGGAGCGTCGGACATTCAACGAGGCAATATTCCACGCAATCGCCGACGGCACCGTCCACGAGGGTGAGCTGCTCGGCGTCATTAACATTTTCTATGCATCAATTGAGCGGAGGCTCGTGAGAGGTGCGATTGAGCGGTGGCTGCAGGAAAGATACAGATATTAGCGTTTGTCGGCGCCCCCGCATCCGGTAAGACGGAGGCTGCGAATGTCGCAAGAGAGCTCGGCATTCCTGTGGTGACGATGGGCGATGTCGTTCGTGAAGAGGTCAGAAGGCGAGGTCTTGAGCCTAACGACGAGAACACTGGGAGAGTTGCGAGCGAGTTGCGTGCCAAAGAAGGCATGGACGCAATTGCGAAGCGATGCATTCCTCTGCTGAAGCAATATTTCTCTGAGCGAGGGGGGCGAAATGAGCGAGCAAAGAACAAGTCCTCTTCCCCTCCGATTGTCGTCGTTGACGGCATTCGTGGTCTCGCAGAGGTCGAGACTTTCAAGCGAGCATTCGGCGAGAATTTCATGCTCGTTGGCATTCAAGCCCCTCTCGAAATCCGCTATAAGCGTGTGAGAGCGAGGCGACGCTCGGACGATTTTCTGAGTTTTGAGGAGTTCAAACGCAGGGAAGAGCGTGAGAAGAGTTGGGGCATGGAGGAAGCGATGCGAATTGCAGACAAAATCGTCAAAAATGAAGGCTCTTTGGAAGAATTCAAGCGTGAAATAAGGAGAATTTTGCGAGATTTGCTTGCTCCTTGAATGCTTGCTCCCTTGAATCTGTGCTTCTTAGAAAGCATCAGCAATAAGATGGCTCAAATACCCGATGGCGCCGAAAATTGTGACCTTCGCAGGGCTGAAATCCAAAATGCTCGGCAAGGGCAAAAACGAGGAATTACGCAGGAAGGACATCGCAAGGAAAATGCAGAGAACGAACAGAAGGAAGCCGGGGGCGTGGTGCGTGAAGCCTCTGTGCTTCAAGTTAGAAAGGAGGAAAACGACGAGTGCGAGGATGCCTGCGACGATGCTTGCGAGGACGCCTGCGGAGATGAAGTCGTGGGTTTTAAGCGAGAGAGCGAGGAAGACTGCGACGCCTGCGAATGCCGAGCCTGCGTAAGACCAGCGGTGAATCTTGCTGCTCTTGTGGTCTAAATCGGGTGCGAGTGCGCCGAATTCGCAGAGAGCGAGACCGAGAAGTGCATCCGCAACGCTCACATGAATGTGCAGAGCAAAAAGAAGCGTGGCGTAAGCAGCAAGAAAGAATGCGATGCCCACCGTCAAATGCCCTCGGTAGTTCATACTACCATTCAATTCAGATTTTCCCAGAGACTTAAAAATGTGAATGCGAGGTGAGAAAGTAGCGTTTATTCTTCTCATTCATTTTCACAGTTCTCCGCCGCTTTCTGCTCCTGCTGCAACTCGCTTCTGGGAATTGCGAGACGGTATTTCCGCAGGGCTTTGCTACCTCTACGCTCAAGGAAGCCTTCAGCATGCAGCTGGGCGAGGTAAGTGCTTACCGTGCTTAACTTCACGCTCTCCCCATACACCTCTTCATATGTTCGCTTAAATTCTGAAGAAGTGAACCAGTCACGAGGCGCCCTCTCGTCGTATTTCAGGAACTTAAGGATGCGTTCCTTAATCGTGAGCTCTTCACCCTCGCTCTCGTAAGGTATTTTCTCCGAAGCGGAAAGATGCTCCTCCAAAAATTTGACCACCGCTCTGATTGTGAGCATTCTCAAATCTTCCCTCAAGAGGTCTCCTTCCCGCTCAAAAACGGTTTTTATGCCCTCTTCGCCCTCAACTTCAACACGCACCCTCATTTCACTCCTTCACTATTTCAATAATCATGTAAATAAAGAAGCACGCTCCTATTTAAATATTTTGACGCTTTGCCCTCATAAACCGAAATTTCAAATGGAGAGAAGAGATGAAAAGGTGAAGGCGTAGAGGGATGCTTTCTTGCAGTTTTTGGTGAGCGTGTCGGAGGGGGCGTAAAATTTTTTAATTTCTTCGCAAGATGAAAGGAGCGAGGGGCGTGGAAGAAAGCGAGAGGAAGTGCGAAGAGAGAGGCGAGGGGAGTTGAACGGCAGAAAGAAGGACTACTACGAAATTCTCGGCGTCAGCAGGAACGCCACGCAGGAAGAAATCAAGCGAGCATTCAGGAGACTTGCGAAGAAATATCATCCTGATTTGAACAAGGACAATCCGAAGGAGGCGGAGGAGAAGTTTAAGGAGATTTCAGAGGCGTATGAAGTGCTTTCTGACCCTGAGAAGCGAGCTGCTTACGACAAATACGGGCATGCTGGCGTTGATTTCGGTCCTGGAGGCTTTGACTGGTCAAAATTCACGAGGTTCAGCGACATTGAAGACATATTCGGCGACTTCTTCAGGGATTTCTTCAAAGACTTCGGCTTCGGTAGGGGCTTCGGCGACTTCGGCGGAGGCTCGCTGTTTGAGGAGTTTTTCAAGCGAAGGGAGCGAGGGGCGGGTGTTGGCGTAGAAAGGGAAAGGGTGCCGAGGCGAGGCTCTGACATATTTTACGAGTTAGAGATTGAGCTTGAGGAGGCTGCAAGAGGCGTCACAAAGGAAATATATGTGGAGAAGGAGCAGATTTGCGAGGACTGCGGAGGTTCAGGTGCAGCACCGGGCGGTTTGCGCACATGCGAAGTCTGCGGAGGCACTGGACAAGTGCGAAGGGAACAGCACTACGGCTTCTCTCACTTCATCTCAATTTCCACATGTCCCCGTTGTCATGGGCGTGGTGAGGTAGTAGAGCGTCTCTGCGAAACTTGTGGAGGCTCAGGACGAAGGAAAGTGCGTAAGCGAGTGCTTGTTGAGATTCCCGCAGGCGTCAGCGAAGGCACTCAGATAAAAATCGCAGGTGAAGGCGAGGCAGGCGAGAACGGAGGTCCAGCAGGCGATTTGATTGTTATTGTGCATATCCGCCCGCACAAGTTTTTTAAGGTCTTGAGGGATGGCGACCTGCTCTGCGAAGTTCCCGTGAGGTTCGCTCAACTCGCTCTCGGCGATGAAATACCTGTGAGGACAATCGACGGCGACATCGTGAAAGTGAAAATTCCCGCAGGCACGGAACCAGATGCGGTGTTAAAGGTGCGAAAGAAGGGTATGCCTTCTATTCACGGCAGGAGGGGCGACCTACTCGTGAAGTTGAAGTTGAGAGTGCCAAAGAGGCTCAGCAGACGGCAGAAAGAACTGCTCCGTGAGTTCGACAAGGAGGAACGCACTGCGTATTAATTACTGCAAACTGCTGTTGAAATCAGTTCGTAGCGCATCCCTTCGGGATTGTAGCGTAAGTAGCCATCTACCGCAACTTTCGCTCCTCGCTCAATCTTCGCCTCTCGCTCAAAATTGAGCAGCACACGCATCTCACCGAAAGAATCATTGCAGTCGCAGAGGTAAAACACTCGCTTGTAAGTCCTTTTGACGCATCCGACGACCCTTATTTTCCTGCCGACGAAGTCTTGTGGTTGAGAAGCCACTTGCGATACCGAGAATGCAGGAAATTCGCTTGAGCGGAGCTTGCGTATGTCTTCCGCAACGATTTCATAAATGCCGTCAAAAAGCTTGACGATGCCTTCCACCTCAACCTCGTCACCAAGACTGAAGTTCAGAATGCGCTTGACGCTGCTTGCACCGCTGCTGCTGACACTGCTGACGCCAACACCACAACCACGAGACAAGAACACTTGAACAGCATCAGAACCGTTTTCGACACGAAGAATTGCGTTGCCTTGCTTTGTGCATGCGATTTCGGTTAAAATCCCCTGAATCCTCACGAGCTCGCCATTGTGAGCGCCAATCTCGTCAAGCGGGACAAGCGGCGGCGTTGAAATTGTTGAGAGGGCGTAGAGTGCGAAAATGCCGAGAACGGAGAAAATCACTGCGATTTTACCGATATTGTCCATGCTCACTCATTTTTAAGTAAAATAAAAATAGGAGGAGATGGTTGAAATTGGGAAAGTCTTAGGGGAGGGCTTTGATATTTGGAAGCGGAACTTGAACATCTGCCTACCTTTCGTGTTCAGCATGCTCCTCTCATTCATTTTCGTGATTTTCACATTCGGCGCTGCGCTGCTCGTTGCTACGCCTTCACTCTTCCGCCTACTTGAGAAATTACCGCAGGAATCGCAGTTTCCACAAGCACACACGCCTACACCACCCTGCCGACCTGAAGTGGCATCGCAAATAATATCAGAATTTGCAAGAAACTGGGTCATTCTACTCGTCGCAGGCATCATTTCCGCAATAATTCTGCTATTTATCAATGCATATTTCGTGGCTGGAGCGATAGGAATGGCTAAAGAAGCACATTTAAAGGGAAAAACAAGCCTCTCAGATATGATTTATTACGGCAGTAAGAAGTTTTTGAGCCTGCTCGGTGCGGATATTATCGTGGGTTTAATCGCTCTTCTTGGTTTAATTTTTCTTATTCCGAGCATTGTTTTCATTTTGCCTTATCTGCCTTACATTACGCCTTCACCTGACGCAGTCCCTCGTGAATTGATGCTGACATTTTTTGCGTTGCTCCTCATCGGGATTGTTCTCTTTGCAATCTACGCACTAATAATATCAATTGTTTTCGCACTCACGAGATATGCTGTTGTTATTGAAGATTTGAGGGCTGTGGAGGGCGTGAAAACAGCATTCAAAAGATTCTTGGAGCATAAATTGGATGTGTTCTTGATGTGGCTTATTGTTACAATCATAGGTGTAGGCATCAGTTTCGCAGCAGACCTTTTCGGAAATCTTATTAATCTCCTCAGCGGTGTGCCTGTTGGCAGTTTAATCGGCATAATTGTCTCGCTTGTTGTCGTTCAGCCTTTGACTGTCGTTTGGTGGAGTGGTTTTTACTTGCGCTTGATGCCAACGACGCAAACGACAACGCAGACGACGCAAGGGGAGTTCAGCGGGGAGTGAGCGTCCTAAAGAATTTTGAATTTGACTGCTGAAAGGTAGAGCATGGAGATTGAGCGGACAGACGCATACATTCTCGTGAGAGGCGACTTCACTGTGCTGAGTTCCGCAGTATTCAACGGCGGTCTCAAGGAGCATGTGAGAGCGATTGTGAATGCGAAGGTCGGTGAAGACTTCAACGAAGACCCTGTGGAATTCTTTCATAAGTTCCTCGCCCAAATTGGCGTCAAGGAGGACGAAGTAGTTGGCATGATGACTGCGGTTCCTATGGAGAATGCGAGCATTGTTACGAAAGGAGATGTCAGTGCAATTGTAACTGCAGGTCTTTCTCCCTCAACAGTGAATATAATTTTGGTAATTGAGCGTGATTTGAGTATTTCTGCACTTGCAGAAGCGATAATAGTGGCGACGGAGGCGAAATCTCGTGCATTTTATGAATTGAATGTGCGTTCTCCTGCGGGTGAAATCATGACAGGCGACCTCACGGATGCGATTGCGGTTGCTTGCTGCCCTCGTCGTCCTCACGGCTCGGAGGAGCAAAAAGAACAGTTTGCGGGAAAGGCAACTCCGCTCGGCGCCTCAATTTACGATGCCGTGCGGTCTGCAGTAAAGGAATCTCTGCGTTCAAGCGGGTGGAGAGCTGAGAAAAGCATCCTTGAGCGTTTAAGAGAAAGAGGCGTGCAAATCGCAGATATTGCGAATGCGGCGTTTGAACTCTTTGTCGCAGCGCCTGCAGATGCGAAAGCGACATCAGAATTGCGTGAGCGATTTGAGCGTGAGGTTGAGCGTGCATGCTCAGATTTGAATGTTTCAGCGCTAATTTACGCAGCGATGCTCTTGGACGAGGCAGTTGAGAAAGGCTGGTTCGGCGGAGAGTTTGCCTCTTCGGATGCCTCTTGTATTGTCGCAGACGAGCTTATTGGCATTGACATCGCTGAATACATCGGCGGTAAGAATGCGTTGTTCAATTTTTTCCGCTACGACACGAAAAAGCCGGGCATTTTGAGCAGACTCCCTGTTTTTCTTGACGATGCCGTCGGCGGTTTAATCGCAGGTTGCATGAGCAAAATGTTCGCAGAAGAGAACACGAAAAAAGCGAAATGAGCGAGAAGGAGAGCGAAGAGAAGGGAGATGCTGGACATTTTAGGCTTCCTTACGAGGCTTCCTGTGGGTCGCAGCGCAGAAATTGAAAGCATTTCAAGGAAAAGTCATCTGTTTCCTGTTGTAGGTGCTTTCATTGGTTTTGCCGTTGCCACTTTTGCCATCGCAATTTCTCGCTTCTCATCGGAAAACATTAGCGCAATCCTAACGCTCCTCTTCCTTTACGCACTCACAGGCTTAATGCATCTTGACGGCTTGGCTGACTTCGCAGATGGCATTTTTGCGAGTGGCAGCACCGCAGAAAAAATAAGAGCGATGAAAGATGAGAAGGTTGGAATTTCTGGCATTTTCGCTGTTCTTACTGTGATGCTTCTGTGCATTTTCGCAATTAAAACACAAATCTCCGCATCAAATCCCTATGAAATCGCTCAATTCTTCATCGTTTCGGAAATTTCTGCGAAATTGAGCATGAATGCGTGCATGCTGTTTGGTAAATCTGCTGAATTGAGAGCGGGAATAGGTGCATTTTTCGTGAAAAATTTCTCTCGCTTGAAATTTTGCGAGGCTCTTGCACTCGCTCTCATCCTCTCCGCACTCGCTTCACTGCCTTTTGCGTTTTCTTCGCCTTTGGGAGCATCACATCCTTTCTTCTGCTATTTTTTCCGCTCTCTTCTCGTGCTTCTTGGTGTTGCAGTCGGATTTTTCGTGAGCAGAACTGCGAAAAGGCACTTCGGTGCGGTCAGTGGAGATGTTCTCGGCGCTACAAACGAGATTGCAAGATGCGTGTCATTCGTTTCTTTCGCCTTAATGCAATGCATCTTTGTCTCGCAGTAGCCTTCATTCAGCCTCTATGCGAGGAGCGAGCAAGTAAATGACTTTTCCGAAGCCTTCCGCAATCTCAAACTCCATTTTCAGCGGGTAGTCCGTGCCTATGAAGAGCGTGAGCGTTTCCGAGGAGATGCCCTTAGCCATCGCTGCGAGATATTCAAGCGAGAACAGAGAGCGACAGTCGCTACCGCTGAGATGCAGTAGTTCATCCTTACGGAGCGAAAAACGCATCTTCTCCATCTCTCCTTCCGCTTCCATATAGAATTTATCCCCTTCCACGCCCATTGCTATGTGGTCTCCTATTCTCTCCGCTGCTTTTATCGTCCTTTTGAAGTCATCTGCATCCACGACAACCCTTGTGGAAAACTCAAGCGCCGGTATCTTGGGCTCTTTTCGCAAAGAAGAAACATCTAAAAGGGAGATAGTGTAAGAAAGTGCGTCTAACTGCACCAATAGTTTGTCCTTATCCTCCAAAATTATTGAAACTGTGCCTTTCCTCCAGCCACTGCGAAGAATATCGTTGAATTTGCCAAAATCCACGCCTATTTCAATACCAACGCTCTCCTCCTCTGCCCCCTCTTCTTGCGGAGAAGGCGAAGAAGGCGAAGAAGGTGGAGAAGACGGAGAGGGCGGAGAGGGCGGAGAAAAAGCATACTCGTCGAATGCCTCTCTGCTCAGCTCCAAATCAACCAAAGCGACATTCGCAGGGTCAACAGCACGCACTTTCCACGCCTCTTCGCCTATCTTAAGGCGAGCCTCGTCAACAACCGCAAGGACTGCCTCAACGCATTCTCTCAGGAGAGCAGCATCTATTCTTGCTCTGAACATTTTCCTCACCTTCCTTTCACAACATATTTAAATTTTATTGCTTGTATGTAAGTTGAGCCTTCTTGTGCTACGAATGTGAAAAGAGAGGCAGTGAGAGGCGAGAGAGGCATGAGAGAGAAGAAGGTGGGTAGAAGATGGAAGAGCGGGGATTAAGCGAAGAAGAGGTGCTTTCTCTGCTTGAGGAGAAGAAGCGTAAGGACTTAAAATACGAGAGAATTTTCAGTTCCATGTGTTCTTACCCTCACAAGATTGCTGTGAAGGCACACATGAAGTTTTTAGAGGCGAATCTCGGCGACAGTGGAATTTTTGCAGGCACAAAAGAGATGGAAGATGAATGCATTGAAATGATTGCGAGGCTTTTTCACGCAGAAAACGCTCACGGATACATATCAACAGGCGGAACTGAATCAAATATTCAAGCGATAAGAGCATTCAGGAATTTAAAGCGGAAGGAATGGCGAGGCTCTCCTAAGGAGGGCGAAAAAATGAACATCGTTGTGCCAGCGAGCGCTCACTTCTCATTTGACAAGATTGCGGACATCCTTGACATTGAAGTGCGAAAAGCGGATTTGGATGATGAATTGAGAGTGGATTTGAGCGATGTAGAGGCGTTAATTGACAGAAACACAATCGGACTGGTGGGAATTGCAGGCACTACTGAGTTTGGTCAGATAGACCCGATAAGAGAGTTGGGGGATATTGCACTTCGCAACGACATATTTTTGCATGTAGATGCGGCATTCGGCGGTTTTGTTATTCCATTTCTTGAGAAGAAATACGATTTTGACTTCGCTGTTGAGGGCGTTTCTTCGTTAGCGGCGGACCCGCACAAGATGCTCACTGCGACAATCCCAGCGGGCTGCATCCTTTTCAGGGAGCGTCGCTTCTTGGAGAGCCTCGCTGTTGAGACGCCTTACCTGACGACGAAAACGCAATTCTCACTCACAGGCACTCGCAGCGGAGCAGCAGTCGCAGCGACTTTCTCACTTCTGAAATTTCTCGGTCGTGAGGGAATGCGGAGGATTGTGCGAGAGTGCATGCGTCTGACTGAAATGCTCGTTGAACGATGCAAAACTTTCGGCGTTCATCCCGTTATAGAGCCTGTGATGAATGTCGTCGCCTTGAATGTTCCTCATGCTGAAGGCGTTTCAGAGGCTCTTAAGCGGAGAGGCTGGATTACATCCGTGACGAGAGAGCCGAAAGCACTACGCCTCGTTATTATGCCGCACATAACTGAGAGCATTTTGAGCGAATTTTTGGAGGATTTGAAGGCGGTTCTTGCTTAACACACACGCCCTCTCCTCTCCTATTCCGCCTGCTGCTATTGTTGCCCTTGAACTTCTTTCACATAAATGACATCGCCTTCTTTGAGCCTGCTCAGCGTTCTGATGATTTCAGGCGTGAGCGGTGAGATGCGGAGGACGATGTTCGTGTGTTCGAGAGCCTCGCCTGTCGGGCCGTATTCAGTGCTTTCTTCCAAACGGATGCCCATCATTCCTCTGTTCGTCTTCGCCATGTTCGTGACGCCGAGGACGCCAGGCTCCACCTTCCCCTTCGGTGTGTTTTCAGGGACGAGGAGACCCGCCTCACTTGCTTTGCCCTCAAAAAGCACGACTGAACCTGGAACGACGAAGAAGACCTTCAATCTTCCGATGGGCTTCGTGACCATGCCCGTGACCTTCCTGAAATACCAAACCGTTTTTGGTGCTTCCTTGTGGAAAAGCTGAACGGGCAGAACTGACTCCTTGCTCACGCCGAAAGTTTTCACGGTGCCGCTCTCCAAGACATCCATCGTCATCTCTGGCTCTTGCTCCACAACGACCGCATCGTCATCCTTGTTCCCCTCACGCACCTGTTGAATGTTTTCCGCTGCGAGGAACTCTTCAGCCTCTTTCTGCGTCATTCCAACGCACATGAGCCATTTAGGCGTCGTCTTCACGCTGATTTTGTCCCCTTTCTTCGCAAATTGAGCGAGAGGAGCGCCTTCAATTATTTCGCCGAGCACATTGTGCGCTGGAGAGGAGAGCCTTTCCGCACGGTAAATGAAGACTTTTCCCCGCTCTGTCCCTGTGAGGCGTGCAGCGACGGTGAATTTCAATCTGTGAGCGATGTTCTCTTCAGGCAGATTCAACCCTCGCAGTTTTGTAGTTGCGATGAATGTGTGCGTCGCCTCGTCAACATGAAAAACGCCGTCTCTCGTGAGAGAGAGGAAGTGTTCGCTTGACATTGGCGCTTCCTTGAAGAGTTTAATGTGCATGTGCGTGTAAATTTCTTCGCCCTCATGCACCTCTGTGTTCAAGTCAGTCGTTGTGAAGCCCGTTTTCTCAACGCCCGCTTCCACCGCTTCTATCTCAACAGCATCTCCCTCGCTTAACTTCGTCACGATGCTCTTTCCTCGTGTGAGCCTGCCGATGACGCCACCTGCGGGAGCGCCGTAAGCGGCTTCGTGGGCGTGCTTGCTTATGCACAGGAATGTCTGAGCGGGGTCAAAACCGCCGAAGCCGAGAAAAACATCCCACTTCTCATACTTATGCGTCTCGTGTGAAACGCTCAAATTCGTTTTGATTGGACCTATTGCGACGACATCCTCGCTCTTCCAAGCCACTCTGCCCGCTTCGCCACGAAAATCCGTGATTTCCACACCGCCTTCTGAGGTGCGAGGGCTTTCCGCTTGAGCGTGGAGTTTAATGCGAGCATCCCCCTTAGGCGTCCTCAAGATGAACTCACGAGCAACTTCCTCTTTCTTCCGCTCAGAGACAATTGCAATCGCACAACCCTCCGAATATTCCACACCCGCTTCGCTCAAAATCTCGCCGAGCGTCCTACCGCTGACTTCTCTCTCAACGCCGTTGAGCTTCACCCTCATCTCCTTTCTTATTCGCATTCGCCCTTAAAAAGAGGATTGCTGTTTTCGTCTGAAAAGGTTTAAGAGGAAAAATGGGCGAAGTAGAGATGCAAATATTTTCCTTCCAAAAAGGTTCATTCTGATAACAGAACTTTTGGGTGACAAGGAAGCTATTGAAGGAAAAAAGGTATTGTGGAAAGGCTTACAAACCTCAGAGAGTATGTTTTGTATATGGAAAGGAGGTTAAAGTGATTTAAAGTGGTAGGAATAACACCAAGAATAGCATTTTATTCGGTAGAACTCAGCAAGATTGCCCCTCTGCTTCCCTCCACAACGATGAAAGCTTTGGCATAATCGCAAATAGCGCAAGCGAGTGGGTGGAGCAAAGGTTTTTCCTATTCTCCGCTTCTTACAGGAGTGGAGGGGTGAAATCCGGTGGAAGTCCGTCTGTTGAGGGTTACTCCGAAAGGAGAGGAATTGTTAGAATACGCAACGACCGTTTCATCGCATCGCCTTGCTACGAGAACGCTCGTGGAGAACGACTACTCTTCTGTGCTGGAGCATATCGTCTTCACTTTTGACATTCGTGGCTTGAGCGTCGCAGCTTCACGAGAATTGCTTGAGCATCGCATCGCATCGCACACTGCGAGAAGCACTCGCTACAACGAAGAAGCAGACTTTGAATATTACAAACCTCGCTTGGATGAGCCTGCTCGTCGCATATATGAAGAAGCGATGGAAAGAGCAAGAACCGCATATAAGAAGTTGCGAGAGATGGGCGTTCCACGAGAATATGCTCGTTATGTCTTGCCGATGGCGACACACTCGCACTACATTCTGACGATGAACGCTCGCTCTCTTATCAATTTCCTTTCGCTTCGCTTGTGCGTGAGAGCTTCGCCTGAAATGCGTGAATTGGCGATGCGCATGCTTGAAATATGTCGCAAGGAATATCCGCAAATTTTCAACGGTGTCTTCTGCAGGGGCGTAACACAGGGAACTTGCCCCGAAAATGAATTCAGACCGAAAGAATGTCCATTTAGAGATAAAATTCCGACGAGAAAAGAGATACGCATGCGTGGGATTGTGGAGGAACACTGACGGCAGTGGCGAGGAGCAGAAAGATTAAAAAGCGGAATCAAAGGGAGAGGGTAAAATGATGAGCGAAAGTTATGAAGAGGTGCGGGTGGTGGAGGAGAAGCCTTCGCTTGTGTTTGAGCGACCGGTGGTGGCGATTGAGGGCTTGCCAGATGTGGGGCTTGTTGGCACGATTGCAACGACATTTCTGGTGGAGAAGAAGGGATTTGAGGAAATCGCATATTTGGAGTCTGACCTGTTTCCGCCTGTGATGGTCGTCCACGAGGGTCGCCTGAAGAACCCCTTCAGAATCTACGGCGGATACCTGACGAGAGACGAGTCAGCAGAAGGAGAAGGCGGAAGCGGAAGCAGCGGAGGCGGAAGCGGGGGCGGAGGAGGCAGCGGTGAAAGTGGAGAAGGCGGGGGCGGTGAAAAAGAGAGAAAGGAGAGAATTGAGGCTACTGCGAGAGGAGAGAGAGAGCGAGAGGAGTTCAAAATAAATACGGTGCTTGTGCTTTCGGAGATTGCGGTTCCGCCTTATGCGGTGTTTCCGCTGACGAGGGCGTTGTCTGCGTGGTTCAAGGAGAAGGGCGTTCAGCTCGCAATTTCACTGACGGGTCTCGCAGTGAGGAACAGGATGGAAATAGAGGAGCCTGAGGTCTTTGGGGTTGCGAACAGCGAGGCTGCGGTGCAAGAGCTGAGGAAGCGAGGCGTTGAGATTTTTGAGGAGGGTTTTATTGCGGGCATCTACGCCTCAATGCTGCGGGAGTGCAGGGCTGTGTCTGTGGATGCGATTGCGTTGCTTACGCAGTGCTTTCCCGCATATCCCGACCCTGGAGCGGCTGCATCCGCTTTGAAGACGCTTGAGAAGTTCGTTCCGCTTCGTGTGGATGTCGGCGAACTGCTGAAGCGTGCAGAGGAAATTAAGCTGAAGGCGAGAGATTTAATGAGACAGACAAGCATCGCAGCATCACAAATGCAAAAAAATGCGGAGCAAGACCTCCCTATTATGTATCGTTAAATGGAGAAGACGAGGAGAAGGAAGCGAATGAATGCCTTTTTTCTCTCCCAATCCGAAGTGTTTAATATTGCCTTCATGTAGTAGTGAAGGGTTTAATTCTACATTTTAGGTTTAATTCTGCATTTTAGCGGCAAACCGCAGAGAAGAACATGAAATTGCAGCAGCTCAAAAGCCAAACATACCAATCATCTTTTAAAACTGCAAACTTTTCAGCCCTGATGGCAGCTGACGCCTGTTAAGAATCACAATTGTGGTCGCAGTGGGTCGACTCCTTCCGACTCCTTCCCCAGAACGGAGAATGTTGTAATGCACTGTCTCCTTTTTCTGCTTTTTCATCTTGCACCGCCACCACCACCGCCGAAGCCACCACCAGCACCGAAACCGCCTCCGAAACCCCCAGCGCCGCCTGCGGAAGTCGTGGGAGGTGCGGTTGCTCTGAACATATAACCGAAATGCCTCGGCATGAATATGACAGCATCCGCCTCCTCCGCAGCAGGCACTTTCACTCGCATCCTTTTCATCGCCTCCGCCACCTTCTTACCGACACCGAGAGCAGTTCCGTAGACGAGCCACTCCTTCCACATGCTCATGTCCGCAGGAGCATACTTCTGAATGGCGGCGAAATCTGAGAGGAATGTGCGGAATGCGTCCCACTCCTGCTTCTCCTTGTAGTAATCCCGCTTCCACTTGCCGAAGAGCGAAGAAGGCGCAGGCAACGGCACGAGAGACTGCACGAAAAGAATGAGCGAGTAGGCAACGCAAGCATTCAACGGCGGATGCACGCTTCCGAACACTGCTGCGAGTGCAATCACAACAAGCATTAAAACGAAGAAAAGTGCTGAAAGCATCGCAACATACTTCCTCCCGCTTGCTACGAACTCACGAGCAACCCGCTTGTCCGCAGTTTTCAATAATCTCCGCATTCTATCATGCAAACTGCTCAAATCAAGCATCGCATCTCCTCCAAATTTTGCGGAATCTCTCAAGCTTTCCACACTTTCTTTGAACTTTTTCGCATCAAAAACGCCATTTTCAGCATAATCTCTCAAAAATCTCAGCACATCACGCTCATATTCGTCCTCTCCCGCCTCAACCCCTTTCAACAACTTTATCCTCAAATTCTCCTCATCCGATTCAATCCTCAAAATCCCTCGCCTGTGCAGGTCAAGAAGCGTGGCATAGAAACCGTCCTCGTCAAAGTCAAACGCATCTTTCTTGAACACGAGATTCACCACCCACGGCTTCCTCTTCCTCGGCACATAACTCAAGAACTTCGGCACTGTAAATCGCTTCTCTCTACCATATCTGTGGTAAATTAAGAGTAAAATGAGCGGGAATGCGAGAATCAATACCTTCAAAATCACTGACAGTGCTGAAAATATGTTGTATGTCAGGTAATATTGCGAATTTGCGGTGAGTGTTTTATCCTTTACATCTTCAACAGTGCGAGGAAAACCGCTTATAATTCCTGAAACTTCAGGAGAGAGGAGCATTTCAACCTCAAGTAGCGTGTCCTTCGGGCTTTCGCCTGTGATTAGCCACACTTTCCCGCTCTCCTCCGCTGCCCTACCGCTTTCAATTCCGTTCTTCCCTCTCTCCCACTCCTTCCGCTTCCTTCCTGATTTCCATCGGAGGATGCGTGAAAATCTGCTCAACTAATCCTTGAGGGTCGTGGATTGCCACTGTCACATGCTCGTAAGGCAGATGCTTCGTTGCGAGTTTGAGGTTCAGGTGGCAATGCTCGCCGTCGCACTCCAAAGGCGGGTGCAAACGGAAGACATACTTGATTTCCTGTTCTCCTGCGTTGAACCTTTCGGGTTTGTAGCATCCCGCCTCGTTCCTCTCCGCAAGCGACCAGATTTCGTAGTAGCGGTGTTGGTGTCGGGATGAACGCTTCCAAGCACCGTTCTCAAAAATCCAGACTTCTCCTTTGTGGTCTTTCACATATGCGACAGTTCCTTGCGGTGGATTTATGCTCAAAGGCTCAACGAATGGAACGCTGAGGCTTTCAAACGAAAGCGGGGCTTCCCAAACCCTGTAAAGCATTCTGTATTTAGATGCCTCACGGATTTCGTATGTGAAATGCTCTGAAAGTGTCCCGTTCAAATAAAAATCCGCCCTGTATGCTTTAACATAAACCGTGTCTTTGCCACCTGCAATGACACCTGTCAGTAGAAGACCTGTAACACCCACCAAAAATGTTGCAATCAGAAATATTGCAAGCTGCTTCTCCTCCCTCATTTCCCCTCCTTCCCTCCTCTTTCTCCCCTTCTAACTGTCTAGGAAAATAATATCCTCCTCTCCTTCTTCCCTTTTCCTTCAGTCAGCCTGCACGCTCAACTCCAGCTCACTTCGGGGCGACGCATCTCCTCTTCAGGAAATTCAAGGTATCCCATCTTTCGCATGCCCGCCATTGACGCCACATATCTTGAAGGAATGACATCAAGCATCGTGTTGAACTCCTGAATGATGTTGTTGTATGTGTATCTATGCCTCGCAATTTCCTCCTCTATCTCCTTTATCGCATCCATCGTTTTCACAACTGCCTCTGAAGTTTTCAATTCAGGATAATTCTCCGCAACTGCGAGCAAATTTCCGAGAATACCTCTGCTTTCTCTCTCTATTCTGTTGATTTCTTCGGGACTTGCCCTGCCCAAACTCGCTCTCATTCTCGTGATGCTCTCAAATGTCTCACGCTCAAACCTCGCATAGCTCTTCACTGACTCTACGAGCTGCTCAATCATGTCCAGACGCTTTTTCAACGCCACTCTCACTTGACCGAGCGTCGCTTCCGCACCGTTCCTCAAACTCTGCAGGCGGTTGTAGATTGAGATATAGTAGGCGACGGCAACAAGCAGAACGACCAACAAAACCACAACGAGCAGCAGCGTGAAGATTCCCATGTCTTCAAGATTTTCCCACAAAGATTTAAATGTTAAGCAAAAACTCGGAAAATTAAAGGCACACTATCCTCTCTTTCCCCACTCCCCCCTCCTCCCCTTCGCATACCTCCGTGTGTTCTGTGGTCTCCGCAGAGGAAAAACAGCGTTTCTACACCCTTCGCTGCATCTGCTGCGACCGCATTCACAATCTCGCCGACATTCTCGTCTGTGAATCTCGCCGCTTCACGCATGTCTAAGGAGCGGTGAGCGAACCTGTCAATCGCTCTGAAATGAGCGAAAATCATGCTCGCTTTCTTCAAAGCAAGGAGCGTCTTCTCCTTCACCTCCTCATCATAATCTAAAATGTCCTCTCTGTCCCGAACAGGAAAGACAAAACTGATTTTACCTTTCAGCGGCTTCGCACCCTTCTCCTCCAAAACTGCTGCAGTTTTGAATCCGTGAGCGTCAAGAATCTCAAGTATTGAGTCCACTCCTGACTTCCCAACATCATTCTCTGTGAGAATTCCATGCGATTCAGGTCGCAAACCCGTCAAAATTGATGCAATCGCAGGCGTCGTATGTTCGCTAACTGTCTCGCATTTGAATAGAAGACCTGAAGATGCGAGTGCATGCATCCTTCGCAGCGAATATGCGAAATCTTTGAAGAATTGCCAATCAAGGCTGTCTATGACGAGCAGAACGACCCTAAAATTCCCTCTCTTACCGCTTTTATGGACGAAATTCAGGACTTCCTCAAGAGATTTAGCATCTGTTTTCAGTGGAATGGAGAAAATTTCGGCAATTGTCGGCGCTATCTGCAAGAGCGAGTGCTTTTTTACTGCTTCCTTCGCCTCTCTCTTTCGCTCCTCTTTTACTTCAGACTTTCGCACCTCTTCAATTCAGTCTTCATCTCTTTCCGCAAGTCCTCGCTCAATAAGTTCTTCGTTCAGGCTCTTCTCTCTGTCTGCGAAGTAAATGACGCCGAGCCAGCGACGCCACTTCCCCCGCTTCTTCGTCTCAACAACACACTCATTACCGTTCTCTGCGAATCTGCGAGCAACGAACTCTGCGGCTGCGATGCCTCGCTTGTATTCATCGCTTTCCTTCTTCACATGAAAGATTTCAGGCGTGTTCACGCCTTCAAGCCGAACTCGCTCCGTGATGCGAATGTAAAATCCCAAATCTATGTCAAGGTCAATCGTGTCTCCGTCCACAACTCTCACTAATTTCGCCCGATACCTGTATGCTGGCTCCATTCTTCACACCTCTTCACTCCTGAAAATATTTCGCCTCACACACAAAATCACTTCTCTCGCCTTCTTAATCGCTTCTTCTCTGCTGCGAGCAACACCAAGCCCTGAAACGACTGGCTCCCCCCTCCTCAAAACACGACCCCTCTGAGGAATGTCCGCAATCCAACCCGCTGACCCCTCCTCCTTTCCTTCCTCTCTCCCTCTTTCTCCCCCTCCTACTCCTTTTTCTACCATTTTCTCCACATTTCCGCCACAAAAACGCCTCAAATCCGCTTCCACAACACAATCCCGCTCCGCAAACAGTATGAGTCTCGCAGCATATTTTTCCTCTGCCCTTCGCTGTTTTGGCGGTAATTCACCCTCACACGCTTTCAAGTGAGCGGAAACGACATTCAAGCCCGTGCAGTGTTCAACCGTGTCTAAAGAGCCTTGAAATCTCGGATTCACCTCAAGAACGAAAAATCCATCGTCATTAACGACAAAATCAACGCCGTTAGAACCCTTTAATCCGAGTTCAAGCACAAGAAATTCAGCAATCTCGCACATCTTATCCGCAAATTTCGTCTTAAATGGAGAGATATTGCCGCAATAAGTGAAAGGATGCTCGCAAAAGAGCGAT
The DNA here is from genome assembly GCA_024699715.1 of Candidatus Methanophagales archaeon. Classification (GTDB taxonomy): domain Archaea; phylum Halobacteriota; class Syntropharchaeia; order Alkanophagales; family Methanospirareceae; genus Methanospirare; species Methanospirare jalkutatii. The sequence continues at coordinate 125,311 of JANPRD010000002.1, read as the reverse complement.
TTTAATCCCGCTAATTGCTCGTTCACGCACAACGACACCGCCTCTTTTCCCGTTGAAATGACCGAAACACTCGCAATTTTCCCTTTAATGAACTCTTGAAATATGAGATGTCCCTGCCTTGCTGCGTTCAGCAACTCTCTTTCATTTCTGCACAGAAAGTTGGCGACGCCTCCTCCTCCGAATAATGGCTTCGCAATGAGCGGAAATCTCGCCTGCGAGAGCGTTTCTTGCGTGAAAGTCTTCGGATGCGGTATGCCCAAATCTGCGAGGCGTTCTGCAAGTTTCGCCTTGTTTGCGACTTCTCTCATTTTCTCTGGCGAGTTTCCAAGCACCTTCTCTGCGAGTTTCCCGAATGCTGCGTTCTCAAGACCTGAACCCACGAGGACGCCGTCAACCGAGTCTGCGAGGTGTTCAAGATGCCTCAAGTCCAAATGCTGCGAGGAGAAGTTCAGGAAGAAGAAGGCAGAGGAGCATTCTCTCGTGTCAGCATCGCCGAAGGCATCCGCAGAAAGCATCTCGTAGCCAGCCCTCGCACCAGAACAGGCAATATGCCTCACCGAATATCCTAATGCGAGCAGTCTCATTTTTTATAAATATGCTCAGAAAAGAAAAGGAGAGGAAGCGAGGAGAAGGCATGTAGAGCAGCGCAGAAAAAAGGAAATTGGAGCAAGCGGAGCGAGAATTAAATTCTTTCAGAATATTAGACAGAATTGATTGCTCGCAAAGAGGCTCATCCCACATAACATTTGGGCGAATATCTTTCATTGAACTTTCAATGCAAGCTTTTGTTTCGCATGTATTGTGTTTGATGAGGGGGATGAGCGAAAAGAGAAAAGGTGGAGGCGGAGGTTTGGGAGAAAATAACAAAGCATTAACCTCATTTTCTCAGAATTTCTTCAGCATTTCTAAGAGAAGCTTCATTTCCTCTCGTTTCTCCTTTTCCTCAAGCACAGCTTATTTCCTCTGAAATGTCTTCATTTCGTAATTTCCTCATTGCAAGTTCAAGAATTGTTCTCAAGTTTTCGTCCTGTATTCGCACTCCCCTCAGCTCGTTCATTACATCCGCATCTGAAGTCAATAATGAAAGGGCAAGACCACAGTAAACTATATCGTCATTTTCAATTTTATCCCGCAGTTTGAAACAAATAGAAAAAGCCTCAACTGCATCTTCTTCCTTTCCAGAATGAAGGAATAATATTCCTGCCTTTTTTAAATCTCGTGCCGCTTCCTCGTATCTATGGATTTCTGAATATGCTATCCCTCTGTTTCCGTAAGCCTCCGCAAGAAGCAGGATTCAACTCGATTGCCTTGTTGTAATCTTCTATTGCTCGCTCATGCTGGTTTAATTTTGCGTATGCGATACCACGATTGTAGTAAGCCCCTGCATAATTAGGATTCAACTCAATTGCCTTGCTGAAATCTTCTATCGCTTGCTCATACTCGTTTAATTCTGCATGTATGCATAACCGCGAGTATAGAACACTACAAATCAGGTTCAACCTTTAATGCCTCATTGCAGATATCTATTACTTTTTTAAATCCCTTTTGAGATGAAGATGGGGAAAGCCGTCCATAATTTAACAAAATCCCTCTTTTGTCCCCCAATTTCTCTCTTATATCATTTGATTTCTGCAAATATTTCTCGCCTCGCTCAAAATCACCCAACTTGAAATAGGATAACGAGAGGCTCATATATAATTCTGCACGCTTGTAATCATCGCGCTCCGAACTGAGCAAAAACTCGTCTATCTTTATCCGCTCCTTTATCTTTTCTTCACTCTCCTCCTCAAGAACTGGTAGTGGATAATAGACAGGTTTCGATTCTGCTGGCTCTGCCAAATGCATAATAAACCTCTCTTCTCCAGACTCCTCCTCTTTAAGTTCGTATGTCCTGCTCCTGAACCTGAACCAGTCGGGTGCATGTTTTTGTATCTCCCTTATCTCGTATTCATTTACTACAACCACTATCGGTCTTTTAATATCAAAGAACAAATCACGATGCAAATTTATGTATGGTAATACCCAGGGGAATTGGTTGCCTGATTCCATGAACGAGATATACACAATTTTCAGCAGTGTCTTTCCATCGCAACAATATCTCCAGCAGGTTTTTATTACCTTCCAAGTATATTTCTTTAACCTCAAAGTTAGCCGATTCTATCGCCTCTTTCAGTCTTGCAGGTTGCTCAGAAATGACGAATATCAGGCAGTTCTTACCCCTCGCCAGCTTCAACTCGTTCAATAATTCCTTTAATTGTCGGGTGTATGTCATACCATATCTCACCATTTTCGTATTCAAGGATTGCAAGGCTGAAGAGCAAATCTTGAAATCTCTCCTCATCTGTTTTCTCTTTTGTCCTCTCCACCTCTTTTAGTATTTTGATGTCTTCCTTATTTAAAATCCTTATGTAGTCATTCCTTATATCGGTAACTACACGCTCCACATCTCTTTTCTCTATCCTCTTCCTATTTTCCATATTTGCGATGTTTGCCGCACCCCTTATTATCCGTATAAATTCCGTAAGAATGCCTCCTGATGATTTTATCGCTTCATTCATAGCTTCTTCTGCTATCAAATTCTCTTCCATTCTTCTCAATGCCACCTCTCTCATTACCTTGTAACCGTCAGGGTCAACTTCTCCATTCCTTTTCTTCACTTTTATATTGGGAAGCTCTACACGACCATCAAAATATTGCAATACAATTTGTCTTATCTTATTTGAGAACAGTAATGGTTGTGGTATAGTGTATATAATCTTGCAAATCGGCTGTGTCAATTCTGCACCATGCTCGTAAAACAGCTTCTCGCTCATCTCCAAATTCATCTTGTCAAGGTCGTCAATTATAACAAGAATCTTCTTCCCAAGTTCCCTCTCGGCATCAATTATTATCTTGTTTATCGCATCTATCAAATCGCTTAATCGTGGTTTCATTACTTCCCTCGTCACTTCTCTGGTTGTCGCTTGCGTCTTTACCTTCCCTGCGAGGTTCACAATCGCCCGAAATCCAGCTCCAAATTCCAGACCACCTTGTTTCTCCTTCACTTGCTCCACAATCTTCTCTGACCATCCATCAAGGTAATCCTTCAACTGCTTACTTAGTTTATCAGATACGCTCTCATATATCTCCGTAGCAATTATGAGCAGAATATCTGCGTAATCCACATCAAACAGATTGAGTTTGTCTTTTATTGAGAAGGACACAACAAACAAAGTATCACTTACAAGTTCAGAGAGCCTATTGAGTTCCGTGCTTTTTCCATTACCCCTGCTGCCAACGAAAAGAAATTTCAAAGGCTTTTCACTCAAGAGAATATTCGCAAGGCTTTCCACTGGACTCGGTCTCTTCACATAATATTCCTTGAGCTTATCTCCTCTGAGCGGTTCTTGCGGGTCAAATATATCGTAAACATCCGAAAGGTCTCTCGCTTTCATCCTTTTCTCGACCTCTCCGAATAAGCATAGGATATTTCTTCTTAAAAGGTTTTCGGCTTTTTCATCCTGTCCAAGTAGGCATTAAACAACATAAATAATTGAACATCATTAGGACACATCGTTAATAATTGCTTGGAATAGGTAATCTTGAGATTGGAAATGAGGCACTTGCACGGAAAGTGAATTTATAATTGAGAGAATGGACATGAACTGCAACAAAGAGGAGCGGAAAGAAAAAAGGAAGAAAGGGGAATTTAAAAGGCGTAGTCAATTTGCGCATAAACTTGCGTGTCTTTGAAGCATTTCAGCGAGATTGCGCTTGATGGGCATGCACCTGCGCAAGCACCGCATCCGTTGCAGAGTGCTTCTTGCACACGAGCCACTCGCCTGACTTCGCTCACATTTGTTTTCACCGAGTATGTTGTCACGGGAATGACTTCCTCAACGAGCTCAATCGCTTTGAACGGGCAGATGTTCACGCATGTTCCGCAGCCCGCACAGACTTGCTCGTCAACCGTAGAGACGACGCCGCCGACCTCAATGAAAGGCTGTGAGAGGAATTCGCATGCCTTCGCAGCAGCTGCCGAGGCTTGTGCGAGGCATTCGTCAAGCATCGCAGGGAAAACCGCAGAACCGCAGATGAATACGCCCTTCTTCGCCGTTTCTACGGGCGTCGTCCTCATTTTCGGTCGCTCATTCGCAGGCAGGAAAAATCCTCGCTTCGTTGCGATGTGAAGCATTTCAGCGAGTCGCTCATTTCCTTCCGCAGGAAGCAGAGGCGTGCTTAACACAACAATGTCGGGCTTTATTTGAATCTCGTCGTTGAAAATCACATCAAATACGGAGACGATGCCGTTCTCGTATTTCGGAGGTCGCTCCTTGTCGTAGCGGAGGAAAATCACGCCCTTTTGTCTCGCCTCCTTGTAAAGCATCTCCCACTTGCCGTATGTGCGCATCTCTCGGTAAAGCACAAACACATTCGCTTCGGGCTTCAATTTCTTAGCGAGCAGCGCATTCTTCACCGCTTCAACGCAGCAGACCTTTGAGCAGTAATCCACTGCGGAACCCCAACCGACGCACTGAATCATCACGATTGTGTTCGCCGCCAGACTGCCACTTGCGAGCATCTTCTCAAACTCCAACTGCGTCTTCACCTTCTCGTCTGTGCCGTAGTTGTAGAAGCCCGTTGGGGTGAAAGAGCGAGTGCCAGTCGCAAGGACGCAAGCGCCGAAATCCAACTCCCGCTCTTCTCCATTCGCTTTTATTCTCGCCTTGAACTCACCCGGTCTGCCCGAAATCTCAAGCACTTCCGCATTCGTCAGCACTTTTATCCGCTCATTTCCCTGAATTTCCGCTTTCAACTTGTTCAGCACTTCAGCAGCGCTCTCCCCCGTAGGAAGCACACCCGCCTCTCGCAAATATCCTCCAAGCTCTGCTTCTTTCTCCACCAAATACACCTCGTAGCCAGCATTCGCAATGTCCAACGCTGCTTGCATGCCTGAGATGCCACCGCCCACGACCAATGCACGCCTCACCACCGGATAACGCTCAACGACGACCTCTTCAAAGCGCTTCACCTTCTCAACGCCCATCTCAACGAGCTTCTTCGCATTCTCGGTTGCTCTCTCGCCGTCTTGAGCGAGGCACTGCTCCAACCCGACGACTTCCATCAAAAACGGATTCAATCCCGCTTTCGCACACGCATCTCTCAGAAGCGACTCGTATTTGCGAGGGGAGAAGCCCGCAGCCACTATTCTGTTCGCTCCACGCTCAACCGCCTGCTTAACCGCATCACTGAATCCCGCTGTATCCGCTTCCGCCACATGCACCACAGCACCCAAGCCTTCTGCGTGTGCTGCGAGTGCTGCTTTGTCCAATTCAAGCATGCTGTTAATAATGACGCTGACACGAGGCTCCTCCTCAAACGCCACATATTCTCGCTCCTCTGGCAGAACGCCGTCCCGCTCACTCAAGCGAGCTGCTTTTGCTGCTGCTGCCTCTGCGAATGCGACGCTGTCTGCGACCATCATCGGCGCCCTCGCAGTCCCTCCCACGAAAATTCCACTGACATTCGTCTCCACAGGACTCGTGAATTTCGTCTGCACAAAGCCGAACTCGTCGAGTTGAACGCCGAGTTTTGACGCCAAATCCCGCATCGTTTTCGACGGTAAAAGACCTACTGCAAGCACAACCATGTCCAATTCTACCGTCTCAATCGTCCCTTTCGCAAGATTCTCGTATTTTAAAAGCAGTTTCCCATCTTCTACAATAATCTCTGGCACTCTTGACCTTATGTATTTTGCCCCTTTATCCTTTATCTCATCAAAGAACTCGTCGTAGCGTTGAAAAGTCCGCACATCCATGTAGAAAATGTATATTTCCACATCTGGATACCTATCAAGCACAATCTTCGCCTCTTTCGCAGTGTATCCGCAGCACGCTGAAGAGCAAATCTCATTTTGTTTGCATCTTGAGCCTATGCATTTGATGAATCCGAGCCTTTTTACCTTCTTACCGTCTGAAGGTCTCGTCAATTCCCCCTTCTTCTCCCTCAATATCCGCTCAAATTCAAGCGATGTCACTACATCCGGATGGTCAATCGCATAACTCTTCGGTATTTCCTCAAAAATGTCGTAGCCTGGCGTGAGAATAACGCTCGCAACTTCCAATTCTCTGCCTGAAACTCGCAGTTTAAAGCTCCCAGCGCTGCCTGAAATACCTTCAACTTCGCTTGAAAGCATCACTTCTATGTTCGGATGTGCCTCAACCTCCGCAATACTCGGCGATAAACCCGTCTCACATTCGGCAAGTTCCGACATCTTACCGCCTAATTTACCGCTTCTCTCTATGAGATATACCTTGTAGCCTGAATTTGCGAGTGTTAATGCTGCGTGAATGCCCGCAACTCCTCCTCCAATCACAGCAATTGCCATTTTCACTCACCTTTTAGCGCACTTCGCTCATCCGATTTTTGCGAGCAAGTCCTTCGCAGGAACCATAACCTTATCTATTCCGAGCTTCTTCGGCGGTATTCCCAGCGCAAGACCGAGCAGTTGTGTGAAGTAAAGCACTGGAATCTTCAACTCAATGTTATATTTCTCCTCAATATCGCCCTGTTTCGCATCCAACATCATTTGACAGAGCGGACATGCAACTGAAATGCAGTCAGCACCCGCATTCTTCGCCGCTTCTAATATCTTACGGGACATCGCAAATGAGATTTCTGGATGAAACATCATCAGACCGCCACCACAGCATTTCGCCTTGTATCCGAAAGGAACGATTTCAGCACCCGCAATCTTCAACACCTTGTCCATTGAAGTCGGCTCGTCAGGGTCGTCAAATGCGGCTCTTGATGGTCTTCCTGTGAAGCATCCGTAGTAAGGTGCCACCTTTATGTTCAATTTCTTCTCTATTTTTGCCTTTAATTCTTCCTCGCTCACATCATTCGCTATCACTTCCAATATGTGTCGCACCCTCACCGTGCCTTTGTATTCCATTTGAATTATGTTATTCACCTTCTTCCTCAATTCTTCATCCTCTCGCAGCGCAACACTCGTCTTCGCAAGGTTTATGTAGCACGCATTACAGGATGCAACTAAATCCAAATCCGGTAATTGCTTCTCTGAAAGTGCGAGTGTCCTCGCATTCAACGCATACAAAAGCAGACCCGTCGCCTCCAAAGCACCACAGCAGTTCCAGTCCTCCACCTCAACAAGCTCAATACCAAGCTTCTCGCAGACCGCTTGAACGCTCATCTCGTATTCTTTTGATGTCGTATGTGCCGTGCATCCGGGGTAATATGCATACTTCATGCCCATTCGCCTCCTCCTTCACAACATTCTTCGCTATGCCTTCCCTGCCTCCTCCGCAATCTTCTTCTCCTCCTCTTCAACACGCTCAAATATCCTCGCAACTTCCTCCGCATTCTTTATCTTGTCCGGGAAGAGCGCAACTTTGCCCTTCAGAAAGAGTGCGGTTCCCATTTTCCTGTAGTCTTTAATCATTTGGAGCAGTCTGCCCTTGTAGAACTCACGCATGAGTCCCGCCTCATACTGCCTGCCGTATTTTCGCACCTGATTCAAGAACGCATGCTCAAAATCAGGGCGACGACTCTCTATCTTTATGTTTCCCTTCTCCGCTTCCCGCTCTGCAATACGATGAATCGCTCCCATGACCTCCGAGAAACGGACATCCTGCGGACACCACTCGTAGCATATCTGGCAAGATGCGCAGAACCATATTTCAGGGCGAGAAAGCACCTCTTTCCGCAAGCCGAGAATGCTCATCTGAATGACTTTCCTCGGATTGTATTCAAAGCCGAGCTCCTTTCCGACCTCCACAATCGGACAGCCGAGCGTGCATGTGGAACACTGATAGCAAGAGAGCAAATGCTCCCCGCCAGGCTCTCTCATTATCTCATATTTAAAGTTGGGGTCGGTCTCCCACGCCTTTATCATTTCCCTCCACCGTCTCAGGGTCGCAGATACTCCTCGTATTCCTCTTCCTTGTATGTTGTGAGCGGTAGTGGCTCCTCCACGCTCTTCCCAGGTTCGTATGCGAACATCTCTTGCACCTTCTCTGCGACCATCGGGTATATCTTCGTCAGCGGAATCTCGCTCGGACACGCATCCTCACATGCCCCGCAAGCGACGCAAGTCGTGCATACATGGTAGAGCCTCGTCAGGTGGTAGAACATCTGAACGGGCGATGGCACTCTCAAAACGCCTCTGAGCGTCGCAAGGTTCAACATATCTCCGCCAGCGAGGTTTCCGAGCGGCTGCTCAAAGAAGCACACCTTGCAGTAGCACACAGGACACATGTCCCTGCAGTTCTTGCAAAGGATGCACGACGCAAGCACATCGTCAAGCTCCTCAGCACTGCTTATGCGAGGAATCTCCGCCTTCCTTTTCTCCGCCTCCTCCTTAATCTTACGCTTCAAGTCCTCACGAGAAACATCCTTCTCCTCAAGCGTCAGCTCAACCGCAGACAACGCCTCCTCTCCCTTCGGCGTCAGAGCAACAAGCATCACCTTCTCCGCATTCACACGCACAATCCCTACATCGCCGTATTCCGCAAGCCTCTTGTCGCAGATTTGGCACGCAGTCCGCAGTGAAACACCCTTCTTCTCAAGCGCAGCGACCTTTTCTTCGTCGAGAGCATCGCCGATTTCATCCGCATGCTCCGCGAAATCCTTCAAGTTATATGCACCTGCGCAGTCAACACTGAACAACAGCACGCTCTCAGGCGAAATCTGCTCCAATTTTATCAGTTCAATCGCAGCCCTTATCTCACATGGCTTCGCAACTACTCCTATTTTCCGCTCAATCGTCCATCCTTTCACAATATTCGCAGCGCTTATGCCGAAGACTGGCACGAAGATGACCGGCGAACCCATCTTCTCAGGCTCGCTCACAAGCATGTAAGTCACTGTTTTCCCGACCCTGAACGGTAGCAGCAGGCAGTCCACTACATTCTTCGTCAGCAGCTCCTTGAAAAATCCCTCCAATTCCCCTATTCCCAATTCCGCAGCTTTCATAGGCGCCCCCTCAGTGGATTCGGTCCCAACTTCTTCACATATTCAACCATCTCTTCCATCGTTCTCGCAAATTTCTCACCCTCAGCAGCGGAAATCCACTCCAATCTCACCCTGTTGTCCATTCCAAACTCCTTCAATATCCTTCTCAATGCTGCGATTCTTCGCCTCGTGTAGAAATTCGCCTCTATGTAGTGGCACTCACCCGGATGACATCCACCGATGAACACCGCATCCGCACCGTTAAGCAGCGCTCGCAGAACGAACATCGGATCCACCCTTGAGGAACACATCACTCTTATGATGCGAATGTTCGGCGGGTATTTCATCCTTGATGTGCCTGCGAGGTCTATCGCCGCATAAGTGCACCAATTGCACGCAAACCCCACGATTCTCGGCTCAAACTCCTCTCCCATTTGCTTCTCTCAACGAAAACTCATTTATTTAAATCTTGCCATTTTTTCCCTGCTCAATTCCCACGCTCAACACACAAAAGCATCACTGCAATTTTTGAGCGAGGATGTTGCGAGCCTCCTTCGGGTCCGCTCTGCCCCTCGTCTTCTTAAGCACCTGACCCACAAGAAAGTTCAAAGCCTCCTTCTTCCCTGCTTTGAAGTCTGACACCGCTTTCGCATGCTCCGAGATGACTTCATCAACCGCATGCTCAATTTCAGCGGAAGAGAGCCTCTTAAGGTGCTTCCTACGCAGGATTTCTTCGGGAGAGCCTCCCCTGTCAAGCATCTCTCTCAAAATCTCAACCGCTGCACGCTCCGCAATCTCGCCACTGCGAAGCATTTTCAGCAATCTGACGAAATTTTCAGGTGAAACCCGCTTCAACGCCTCTCGCATGCTCATGCCACGATAGTTCAGCTCGCCCTTCAGCACATCTGCGACCCATGTGGCTGCGAATCTCGCATCAATCTCAGATGCGACAGCCTCGTAGAAATCCGCAACGAATATGTCTTCTGTGAGCGCCTTCGCCTGCTCCCTCGTGAGAGCATACTGACGCAAGAAGCGACGCATCTTCTCGTCTGGCATCTCAGGAATCTCTGCCTTCAAGGCATCCACAAGCTCTGCTGAAATCTGAATAGGCACGAGGTCAGGCTCGGGAAAATACCGGTAGTCCTGCTCAAACTCCTTTGTTCGCATCGCAACCGTGATGCCTCGCTCCTCGTCGTAGAATCTTGTCTCCTGTTGAATGCTTTGACCTCTTCGCAGGAAGTTCCGCTGCCTCGTGATTTCAAAAGCGAGCGCTCGCTCAACTCCCTTCAGCGAAGAGATGTTCTTCACTTCAACACGCTCTCCACCGCCGAGTGAAATGTTCGCATCCACGCGCATCGCACCCTCCAAATCGCCGTTGAAAACGCCTAAATATTCCAAAATAGAGCGCAACTTCGCCAAGAAAATGCGTGCCTCACGAGGCGACCTCAAATCAGGCTCAGTAACGATTTCAACAAGCGGAACGCCAGAGCGGTTGTAGTCCACAAGCACATACTTTGCGGTAGTTATTGAGCCTGGATATACTAATTTGCCAGGGTCTTCCTCCAAATGAACCCTTCTTATCCTTATCTTACGCTCAACGCCGTCGCTTTCTATGCTTAAATATCCGTTCAACGCTATCGGGAAATCATATTGCGATATCTGAAAGCCACGAGGCAAGTCGGGATAAAAATAATTCTTGCGGTAGAAAAGCGTTTTCGGCTGAATATCGCAGTTTAGTGCGAGAGCGACTTTCAATGCGAACTTCAACGCCTGCTCATTCACCACCGGCAATGCGCCGGGCAAGCCCAAACAAACCTCGCAGCAGTGCGTGTTCGGCTCGGCACCTCTGTAATCCGTAGAACAACCGCAGAACAACTTCGACTTCGTGAGCAGTTGAGCATGACACTCCAAGCCTATTCTCACATCCTCTCCTTCTATCTCTTCTCTATTTTCCTTTCCCGCAACCATTGCTACCACCTCCGCTCCTCTTTCCGCTTCGCTCTGCAAAACTCTCAACACACATAAGCGGTGCGTGCCTTAATATTGATTAATTTGAAGAAGAAAGGGAGAATAGGAGAGAGGGATGACGACGGTGTATGATGTGCCTGCGGATGAATTAGTGAAGGCGGTTGCGGAGAAGTTGAAGAAGATGCGAGCGATTGCGATGCCGAGATGGTGTGTGCATGTGAAAACAGGCGTTTCAAAGGAGCTTCCGCCGATGCAGAAGGACTGGTGGTATATTCGCTGTGCCTCAATTCTTCGCCAAATTTACATTAATGGACCTGTCGGCGTCTCAAGACTCCGCACAAGATACGGCGGAAGGCAAAGAAGAGGCGTCAAAAGGGAGCATTTCAGGAAGGGTTCAGGTAAAATCATAAGGGTTGCGCTCACTCAACTTGAGGACGCAGGTCTCGTCGTTAAAACGAAGGAAGGACGGAAAATCTCACCGAAGGGGCAGTCGCTACTTGACAACACCGCTCACGAAGTCCGCATGAGATTGATGCAGGAGGGTCGCCTCGCAGAACCCGCTTGGCTCAAGCGGAGCGAGGAAGCGGAAAGTGCTGCTGTGAAGGCATCTGAAGCAAAAGCAGATGAAGAGGAAGTGAAGAGTTGAGAGGGCGGAGGTGAGGAAAATGGCATCTGAAGAGGAGGAGTTGGAGCGTTTGCGACAGCAGCGACTGCAACAACTGCTACTGCAACAGCAGGCAGCGGCGGAACAGCAGGCGTTGAGAGAAGAGGCTGAAAGACAGCAGATTGAAGAGGCGAAACGCATCATTTTGAGGCAACTGCTCACGCCAGAGGCTCGTGAGCGACTCACAAACATAAAACTTGCGAAGCCTGAGCTCGCAACGCAGATTGAGAATTTGCTCGTCGCCCTCGCACAGAGCGGAAAAATAACAAAAAGGATTGACGATGCTCAATTGAAGGAGATTTTGAGGCGAGTAATGCCGAAGAAGCGGGAAATTTCCATACGCAGAATTTAATTTTTTGCGTCTGTGTGCGTTGTGCTTTGGGCGTTGTGGTGCGTTGTGCAGTGTGCTTTTTTCTTTCTGCTGTGTGCTGAGGTATGTCGGTTCATGAGATTCACTGGGAAATACCGAAGAGTCATCCGAGGTATGAGTCCCTGAAGAGAAGGGAGAGGCTTGTAGAGTGTGTTTCAGCGGGCATAGCGACGCTGCAAGGCTTAATCGCTCACGGTAGGGGCGAGGCTTTTGATTATTTAATCGGTGAGCGGACATTAAATGCTGCCCAGAGGGCGACTGAAGTTGCTGCTGAACTCTTGCTTTCGGCGAGGAAGCCAGTGATTTCAGTGAACGGTAATGTTGCAGCGCTCGCTCCTCGTGCTGTTGTTGAGCTTGCATCTCTGACGAATGCGAGGATTGAAGTGAATCTCTTTCACCGAACGGAAGAGCGAGTGCGTCGCATAAAAGAACTGCTTGAGCGGAACGGTGCGAGAGGGGTGCTTGGAGAGCATGCGACTGAACGCATAGAAGGTTTGGAGCATCCTCGTGGCTTGGTGGAGCGGGAAGGCATATTCACTGCGGATGTCGTGCTTGTTGCGATTGAGGACGGAGACCGAACTGAAGCGCTTGTGAAAATGGGTAAGAAGGTCATCGCAATAGACCTGAATCCGCTCTCAAGGACTGCACGCACCGCCACCGTGACAATCGTTGACGATGTTGAGCGGGCTTTGAAAAATCTCGCTTCTGAGGTCTCTCGCATAAAAGCACAAGCACAAAAAGCGGAAACGGAGAAAAGGGAAAAACATGTGAGCAGTTTGGATGAGATTTTAAGTGGATACGACAACAAAGAGGTTCTAAGGGAAGTGTTGAGGGAGATTACGAGGCGGTTGCATCGGCTTGCATCTGACTTGTGAAGGGGAAAGGGGGAGTGCGGTGTGAGACGAAGGAGGCGTTGCGTGGGATTCCTCCCGCACTTTTTCTATTTTGAGCCTCGTGTTCCGATTCGGGGCTATGGCGATGGCGAAGGGGGGAGTGAAAACGAGCGGATACGAGGGAGTGAGAGTGAGGAAGTGCTGAAGGTAGAGGAATTGGAGAGCATTCGCCTGAAAGACCTTTTGGGACTGACGCAGGAGGAAGCTGCTCGCAGGATGGGCGTTTCGCAACCCACTTTTCACCGCATTCTCCAAGCAGCACGCAGGAAAATCGCATCCGCACTCGTTGAAGGCAAAGCCTTAAGAATAGAGGGCGGGGATTTCGTGCTTGTCAGCAGTGAGGAGCAGGGTCGTGACCAAGTTACATCAAACAAAACTCACGCACAATTCCTGAATACGCCCCATCATCCTCAACCACCGCCACCTCCTCCGCAGCCGATTTGCTGGATGCCCCCTTGCAGAGGGCTCGGAAGGAGGGGTAGTGGTAGGAAAGGAAAATATTAGGAGCAGAACCCGTTACATATTGACTGTTTATCTTAACCAGAGTTGTTTCATCATAAATACCGGCAGCGATGCACACAAGACGGCAAAAGAGTTGGCACTGAAGGCAAGTTTGAGATAAGTTTGAGATGTAATCAATAAAGAACGATTTAGCTTAAATTTAAAACGCCACGGATTAAATATGGTTTAATAAAAGCAGATGTCTCCGTAAAGCGAAATCATGGCATAAGGAGGTTACCAGCGACAGTGGGAAAGCGTGAGAAACAGAGAAGCCCAGCATGCGTGTCAGCATGCGTGAGACCCGCTGCGGAAACTGCCCTGCCGAAAGAATAAATATTCATTTGGATGTGTGGCGAAAGAAGGAGGAGGAAACAGGTGAGTAAAGATGAGAGAAGACGGCGGAATGCAAAAAGGGGCGAGCACTGGCAGCACAGGAGAAGCGGGAGCAGAGCAAGCGGCAGCAGAGGGGGCGGAGAGACGACAGGCACAACAACAGCAACAGGGCAGGGGCAGCAGGGAGGGCGACCGATGACGCAGCGAGAGATGGAGGAAGCGGTTAGGAAAAGCATGGAGCATGTTAAGCACAAAATCATGGTGATGAGCGGTAAGGGAGGCGTCGGTAAGACGACGGTTGCGGTGAACCTCGCTTTCGCTCTCGGCATGCAGGGCTTAGATGTCGGTCTGATGGATGCTGACATTCATGGGCCCGATGTGCCGAAGATGCTCGGCATTGAGGACAAGCGACCTGAGATTGTTGAGGGCAAAGTGAATCCTGTGCTTGCGACGCCGAGACTGCGAACAATTTCGCTCTCTTATTTCCTTCCAGACAAGAATGCTGCGGTGATTTGGCGAGGACCGCTGAAAATGCATGCAATCCGTCAGTTTTTATCTGATGTGAACTGGGGTTCGCTTGACTATTTGGTCGTTGATTTGCCTCCTGGGACTGGAGACGAGCCTTTAAGCGTCGCACAACTCATTAAAAATGTTGACGGTGCGGTCATCGTCACGACGCCACAAGAGCTGTCGCTTTTAGATGTGCGTAAAGCGGTGAAGTTCGCTCAAGTTCTCGGCATTCCCGTGATTGGAATCATTGAGAACATGAGCGGAATGGTATGCCCGTATTGCGGAAAGGAGATTCCAATCTTCAAGAAGGGCGGGGGAGAGCGTGCTGCTCGTGAAATGGGCGTCCCTTTCTTGGGGAGCGTGCCTTTTGACCCTCGTGTCGTTGAGGATGCGGATGCCGGCGTCCCTTTCGTCCTTCGCAAAGAATCAAAAGTGAGAGAGGCTTTTGAACGCATCGTCAATAAAATTCGGAATTTCGTCGAAGGCACTCAGAGGCAGTCCGCAACTTGAACGCTCACAACTGCACACCTAACCGCTGCCACTTAACCGTTGCCTTTTTTAAGAGCGGAGGAGGGAATTCAGGGAAATGAGCAGGCATCAGAAGCGGATATCTGCACCTCGCAGTTGGAGCGTAGCGAGGAAGGAGCATTTCTGGACGGTGAAGCCGAGACCCGGACCGCACCCTAAGGAACGCAGTCTTCCGCTGCTTCTGCTTGTGCGAGACATCCTAAAGCTCGCAGACAACGCAAGAGAGGCTCGCAAGATTCTGACAGAGGGGAACATCGTCGTGAACGGCAAGGTCAGAAAGGACTACAAATTCCCCGTCGGTCTCTTTGATGTCATTTCCATTCCGAAATTGAATGAGCATTATGTGATGCTGATGGACAGGAGAGGCATTCTGACGCTTGTTCCGATAAAAGAGGACGAGGCAAAAATGAAATTATGCCGAGTAGAGAACAAAACAACGCTTAAAGGTGGAAAAATTCAAATAAATTTGCACGACGGAAGGAACTTACTTGATGATGGTCTGCATATTAAGACGCATGATTCACTGCTTATTTCGCTTGAGAATGGGGAAGTGTTGAAGGTTCTTCCATACGAGGAGGGCAGTAAAGTCGTTGTTTTCGGCGGTAAGCACACCGCTCAAATCGGCGAGCTCGTTGAACGCATCGTCAGACGCTCCTCAGAAAGAAATGTCGTGAGGATTCGCAGTTTGGGATTCTGCGCAGCTCTCTCTCCCGCCGGCGAGACAGCAGCAGAAGAAGAGGGCGAGATTTTTGAGACCGTTGAGGACTTCGTATTCGTCATCGGCACTGAAAAAATTGAGGTGCCCGGTCTGAAGTGATGATGCGACGGTAATGGTGGTGTGAGAATGGAAACGGCGGAAAAAGCAGCGGAAAGCGTTCAGAAAGGGAGCGAAGAGGAGGAGCAAGTGGCGAGTGTTGAAGCTGTTGAGGCGGGAGCAAAGACAGAAGCGAAGGCAGAAGCAGAGACGGAAGTGAGGGCAGCGGAGAGAGAAGCAAAAAGAGAGAAGAAGAAACATGAGCATCCTATGAGGAGAGTAGAGTTAGATAAGGTCGTAATAAACATAGGAGTGGGGGAAAGCGGTGAGAAGTTGAAGAATGCAGAGCGAATAATAGAGCAGATAACAGGTCAGAAGCCTGTTGAAACGCTTGCTAAACGCACAATTCAGCCGTTTGGCATAAAAAAGGGCGAGCCAATTGGGTGCAAAGTCACGCTTCGCAAGGAAAAGGCGTATGAATTCCTGCGAAAAGTGTTCAAAATTCAGAACAGGCTTTACGAGAGCCAGTTTGATGCCTTCGGAAATCTCTCCTTCGGGATTGAGGAGCATACCGACCTCGGCATTCCTTACGACCCCGCAGTCGGCATATTCGGCATGGATGTCTCAGTTTCGCTCAAAAGACCGGGCTTCAGGATAAAAGAACGACGCATTCAACGCAGAAAAATACCCAAAAAGCAGCGAATAACACGAGAAGAAGGCATAAACTTCTTCATTCGTGAGTTCGGTGTGAATGTTATTGAGGAATAATCATAAACACACAGCGAATCCGTTTGTTCTGTCTTAAGATTTTGCACTGAACATGCGGAGGCTGGGAGAACAAAGGATTATCAGATGAGGAAGGAGGGAGGAAGATGAATACTCATTTTATAAAACAGCCAGGAAAGATAAAGAGAGCAAGCCGATGAAAGTCCTTTTGCTTTCACAACGCTCAAAATTTATTTATCATTTATAATAAAACTTCCTTTGAATAATCGAAAATTTTAAATGATGGTTTTTCATTTTAGAGCGGAGAGAGAAATGCATGAAAACAAAGATGAAGAAGGCAAAAAAGATTGTTGAAAATGCAAAACAAAAGAAAAAAGAAATACTATGCGTTGCACCCCCGGTGTCAGAGAGGTAAAAGTGGGACGCTCACTCAAACCCTTATGGGCTTCGCATACTTGCCAAATGTTGTGCGAATCAGGAGGATAACTGGAAATGAATAGAATTAGAATGCCTGAATTTCCTAAGTATTAGAGAAAATTACAGGACAAAAATCCATTACAGAAGAATTAGTCACGATTAAAAACGAAGGAAGTTAGGAAGCTTCAAGTTAAGCGATGCTTATAGATAATGTTTGGAAATTTTCCGAATTCATCGAATGGAAGAGATTTATAAATTGAAGAAAAACGATTGGAAAAACCTATAAAAATAAAGCAGTGTTACTTTTGAAAATACATGGCTCAATTGGCTATATTGCCTAGTGTAATCATTTGATAACACCGAGAAAAAAGGAACCATCGAAGTTTTTATGAAGCAGAGAATGTAGTGAATGAAAACACCATGACCGATCTCTAGCCAGATCGATATAATCATTGCTACGACAATACATTCCAAGTGCTTATCAGAGGTAATTGATCGCCACAATAAGACTGTGAAAGGAATTATAGAAGTGAATACAAAGATAAGAAATAATCAGTTAGAATGAAATAATACAAAAACTAGAAAAAATGAAAAGTTGATTTGAAAGATGTGTTTGAGAAAGAGGATAAAGATTTTACCCCTTGGCTAAATGAGAATCTAAATATTTTGGGGAAAAATTAAATTAGACATAATTGATAGTAATTAGAAGAAATGTAGGGAATTTTAGTTGTGATATAATTGCAAGAGATTCCGATTCAAACAAAATAATTATAATAGAAAATCAGTTCGGAACTACAGAGCATGATCATTTAGGTAAAATACTTACTTATGCTGCTGGAAACAAGCAGGGATAATAATTTGGATTGCAGAAAATTTCGAGAAGAGCATAAAAAGGCGTTAGAATGGTTAAATGAGAATGTTGATCCAGAAAGAGTGGCCATCATTTTTTGGGATTGAGATAAAGTTGATTAAAATAGAGGATTCTCCACAGCTCCTGATTTTAGAATAGTTGTTAAACCAAATGACTGGGAAAGAATGATTAAGATTTCAAGTCAAACGATGAGTGAAACAGCTAAAAAATATTTGGAATTTTATTCTAAATTAGTAGATGAGTATAAAAAGATCAATCCAAGGTGGAGAAAAGTTAAACCTCAACCACAGAATTGGTTGAGCTTTGGTGCTGGTAAAGGAGGTTTATCATTTGTGTGGGCATTTAAAAGAAATAATAGATTCGCAATTGAACTATATATTGATACAGGAGATAAAAATAAAAACGAAAGAATTTTTGAGGAGTTAGAAAAACATAAGGATAAAATAGAAAATGAGATAAAAGGACTCATATGGGAAAGAATGGAGGAAAAAAGGGCATGTAGGATTGCAATTTACAAAAACATCAAAGGTAATATAAAATACCTTTCCGAAGAGGATTATCCAGAAATTATAGAATGGGCATCTAAAACAATGAAAGAATTTAGCAATGTGCTATCAAGATATATTAAAAAGGTATAATGCGGGCTTCGGGCGGAACACTTCGCCTGCTTTCGCATGCTCGCCCAAATTTGGCCCGCTTTCGCTCCGCAAACTTCACATATCCCCGAAACTTAGGCGACAACAAAAGGAGGTGGGAGAAATATGAATGAGCAAAAAGCACGAAATTGTAAATTGTGGTGCAGAAATATCCCGAATTAGCTGCTGTTCTCAGTTTCTTTTTCACGGGTTAAGGCAAATATACAATGTCAAATAGGCAAGGAAATCCTAAAATCATAAATATCGTGTTAATATTTGTCTTAATTGGATTTCTGACATATTTCATAGTCTGGATTTGGGGAATAATTGATGCTTACAAAACAGCAGAAAAGATCAATGCTGGATTCAGAAGACCAGATGCGTTTTGTATTTTCTGGTTCTGGTGAGTGAAGTAGCGAACACGATTTCGGTGAGGATTTGTCTTTGGAGACGAGAAGGGAATGTTGAATAGATGGAGAGCAAGGAAAATTTCGGCGAACTGCTGGAGCGAGTGCGTGAAACTTGGAAGCAGCAGGAAATAGAAAAAGAATGGTGAAGAATGGTAAGGCGGGTGCGGAGGGAATGAAAATTGCGGTTGCTGGTAAGGGAGGCGTCGGTAAAACAACGATTGCGGGGACACTCGCAAGAATATTGGCAAAAGAGCGGGAAGTAATCGCAATAGATGCGGATCCTGCGATGAATTTGAGGTTTTCACTCGGAATAAAGGAGAATCCGAGACCAATTTCAGAATTAAAGGACTTAATTGCGGAGAGGACGGGTGCGAACACGGAGTTAGGAAGCTTGGGCGTGTTCAAATTGAATCCGAAGGTTGACGATGTTTTGGCGAATTACGGCGTTCGCTCTGAAGGAATCACGCTGCTCGTCATGGGAACTGTGAGGAAAGGCGGAGGCGGTTGCACATGCCCCGAGCATGCGTTTTTGCGAGCATTACTTCGCCACATTTTCAGGAGAAGCGAGCATGTTGTGATGGACTGCGAGGCGGGTATTGAGCATCTCGGTCGTGGGACTGCTCGTGGCGTTGACATCATGCTCGCAGTTGTGGAGCCTTCAATGAGTGCTGTTGAGACCGCTATTCGCATTAAATCGCTATCCTCTGATATAGGAATATCAAAATTCGCAGTCGTTTTCAACAAAGTCCCCGAAAATAGAAATAGTTTGAATACTCTCGTGAGGCGAATTTCAGAAGAAAACATAGTTGGATGCATTCCCTATGACCCCGCACTCTTAAAAGCATCTATTGAAGGAAAACCCCCCTTCAAAGCCTCTCCCGCTTTCGTTGAGCATGTCAAAGCGTTGAAAGATGAAATATGCGATATGCTGCGTTAATTTCACTTACGATTTCACTTTACCGAAAGAAATTCATCACAAATGCGAAATTCTTCCGCACATTCTCCCTTCCCTTTATGATATTTCCATGTCCTGGGAGCAAAATCTCAACATCAAGGGCGGATATGCGTTCAATTGACGCTTTCAAAGCATCTTCATCGCCGAATGGCAGGTCTGTCCTGCCGATGCCTCGCTCAAACACAAGGTCTCCGCAGAGCAATACAGCATGCGAAGGTAGGTAAAAGCAGACGCTGTCAGGTGTATGCCCTGGCGTGTGCAGAACTTCCAACCAGTTTCGCTCTCCTTGCGACCTCTCTTCTCGCCCTGCTTTCAGCGCTTCCACGAGGAAGTCCGCCTTGAAATCTCTCGGCTTAACGCCCAAGAAGTGAAAAGAAGCCTCAGAAAGCAGAGATGCCCATTCCGCCTGCGATGAATGCAAGCCAATCCTTGCGTTTGTGTGCTTTTTCAGAACGGAGAGGGCGTCGCAGTGGTCAGGATGCGAATGCGTTATCAGTAGAATATCTATCTCTTGCGGTTCTATACCATCCTCCCGCATCTCTTCGCACTTCCTCCACGCATATTCGCTCAATCCAGGGTCTATTAACACCGTAACATCTCCTTTTATTACGAATGTGTTTGCATCCATCCATCCCTTTTCACGATACCAATACACATTTTCGCAAATTCTCATATCCTTCACCCCTCCTCGCTCATTCTGCTAACGACAAAATTAGGCTCGTTTCAATTAACGCAGCAACAAACAATAGCGGAAGCACAATTTTGATGAATGCTTTTAATGCTTCTCCGAACTCAACTTTCAAACTCACGACCTTCGTTCCTCCTTCGCCTCTACCGCCGCTTCTTCCCCTGCTTCCCAGCAATATTTTCAACACCTCACAAGAGAGCCTCAGTCCGATTGCAGCGCTCAGTAAAAAGGCAGGAATCTCAAAAATGCCGTGTGGAAGAACATAGAGAAAAACGGCTAATCCCTCCTTTCTCGCTAAGAATCCGAGTAGCCCGCCATTAACAAATGTGGAGAACAGCGGAAATATCCCCAAAATCGGTCCTAAAATGATATTTAGGAAGCATTTAAACGAATTGTTCAGGAAAATTAGGGAGAAAAAAATGAAGAAAGATGCCCAAAGCGGGCAGCAGAAAGAAATGTCCTTGAAATAATCGCTGAATTCCTGAAGCTCTTTCAGGGCGTTGCTGAAGAATTCGCTGAGTAAGCCTGCGTAGCCTAATGCGGTGGCGAGGAGAAAAAGCGATGCGACGAAAAGCATTTGAAAACGGAGCGAATTCAAATAAGAGCTGAGAGCTGCACTTTGCGACATTCTCATTTCTCATATCGCATCCCGTCGTCGCACTGCTGCGGTGTGCAGTGAATCCATGCTACCGCTTTGGTAACCTGCGAGGTCAAGCGTGACGAAATAGAAGCCGAGACGCTTCAAACGCTCGCAAACTTCCGTCATGATTTCGCTGTTGAACTTGCTCAACTCCTCCTTTCCGACCTCTATTCTTGCGAGAAGCATTGCGGGTTGTGAATTGGACGAATGCGACGCACTGTGGACTCGCACACGCACCCGCTCAAAGCCAGACTCACGCAAGAACTCCTCAGCCTCCTCTATTCTCTGAAGCAGCTCGGCAGAGATGTGCATCCCGTAAGGAATCCTCGTCGCAAGACAGGACATGGACGGCTTTTTCCAGAAAGGCAGTTTCAGCATTCTCGCAAGATTTCTCACATCCTCTTTTGAGAGCGACGCCTCTGCGAGCGGATGCCAGATGCCTTCCGAAGCCTTCACGCCCGGTCTTCCCAAATCTGAAGTTGTGACGCCGTCTGCGATTGTCTCAAAGCCCTCCTCTGCTGCGACTTCCTTCAAGAGCCTCGTGAATGCGAGTTTGCAGAAGAAGCATCGCTCCGGAAGATTCTCAACGAGCCTCTTGCGAGAAAGCCATGCGAACTTCACGAACTTGTGCCTCACGCCTATTTCTTCCGCTAACTCTCTCGCAAATACCTTCTCGCTGCGTGGAAATACCTCTGCGTCAAGCGTAACTGCAAGGACTTTCTCACACGAAAGCACATCGCAGGCGACTTTCAGCAGGAATCCGCTGTCCAAACCGCCTGAAAATGCGACAAGCAGCTTTCCTCTTTTCGCTATTTCCTCCCTCAAGCACTCTAATTTCGCCTCATAAATCCGCTCTCTTGCCTTTCCCACTTACGCTTCTCCATTCCTGACGCTGACTCTGACCTCTGACTGCCGTCGCTGACTCCGTCTCCGAAGCTGAGGCGGGGCTTTTCCTCTGCGCTGCTTCTTGGGGCGATTCCATGATTTCTCCTTTTCCTTCTCACCTTTTTAAGAATATCGTTGCTGATAATTCCCTCCTTTTCAAATGAGGGATACAGCAGGGGAGATGGGTGGGAAAGTATTTATATATAGTGACCATATAGAGAGAATGTGAAATGATTGCAATAACTCACAAGTTCATGTTGTATCCTACGAGGGAGCAAGAGGAGAAATTGCTGTTCATACTGGAGCAATGCAGATGGCTCTATAACAAGCTGCTTTCAATCATAAACGAGAGCAAGAAAACACCTCCAAAACGCAAAATTCAATCTATGCTTCTGAAGCTAAAGGAAGAACGACATGAACTGAAAGAAGTGAATGCTAAGACCTTGCAGATGGTCGTTTTCATGCTTTATAACAACCTGAAGGCTTTGGCGGAACTGAAGAAGAAAGGCAGAAAGGTTGGGAAGTTGAGATATAAGAAGTATGGGAAGTTCAAGAGCTTCATTCTGAACCAGTCAGGCTTCAAGCTCATCAAGACGGGGAATAGGTTAGATAGGCTATACATCTCAAAGGTCGGGAGAAGTTCCTATAAGAGTTCATCGCCCCGTTGAAGGAAAGATAAAGCAAGTGATCATAAAGCGCTACGGAAGCGGAGCGTGGTATCGCTCTTATATGCGTGGAAGAGGCTGAAGTTCCGAAGAAGGAGATTGAGAGAGCAATAGGCATAGACTTAGGCATAAGGAGCTATCTCACTGACTCTGAGGGAAGAGCAATAGAGAATCCGAAGTTCTATGAGCGAGAGCTGGAGCGCTTGAGAAGGGAGCACCGCAAACTTTCGAGGAAGAAGAGACGCTCAAAGAACTGGTCTGAAGCAGCTGCGAAGGCTGTGCAAGATATATGAGAAAATAGAGCGGAAGAGGGATGATTTTCTGCACAAGCTCTCACGATTCTACGTTGATAACTACGACCTCATCGTGGTCGAGGCCTTAGAACGTGGAAAACATGAGGAGAAACCACAACCTCTCATCCGAAATTTCAGACGCCTCTTGGAGTAAGTTCCTTCACTATCTGTCTTACAAGGCTGCGAGAGCTGGTAAGACGGTCGTGAAGGTCTCTCCAAGAGGCACATCTGAAGGTTTATCCTGGGATGATCCGCTGCGAGATTACATATCCGCATGGAGAATACTGGAAAGAGGATTGGAGAAGCTGGGGCAGGGCCTGCCCTATGAGCCTGCTGAGAGGAGACCTCTACTCCATGTTCACCGCTTCCTCGGTGATTGTGGGGCAAGTCTCCTCGAAGAAGCAGGAACCTCCCCTCGCTGGATGCCACTCACTTCAGTGAGGGGAGGAGGTCACATGGTGCGGTTCGCATTTGAGCTGTCAAAGGAGCATGAAACGCTTCCTAAGGCTGAGGTTCTCGCATGCCTGAACGCTTTGGGCATTCAATTCAGTGAGGAAATCGCAGATTTCGGCTTCCTTCTGCTTGATTTGAAAATTAAAGAGGCGGAGGCGATGAAGATTTCAGCATGCTTGGCGAGCAGGCTCGGAATGACGCATCGCATATACATCGTGCTTGGTGCGGGCGAATCGTTGCGTGAAATCGCTGAAGTTGCGAAGAAAGCACCTATTGAGGCGTTTTTTGACGGTGAGAAATCATTTGCGGTGCGTGTGCGAAGATTGTCCGCAAGAGCTTTCGCTCTCTTCCTCCTACATAGAGCGAGAAATAGGCGATATTCTGAGGCGAAGGGGGTTAAAGGTAGATTTAAATGAGCCGTTCAGGACTTTTGTAGTGCTTCTCACAGGCAGAATCGCTTTTTTCAGTGTCCTCTCGCATTCCATTGACAAGAAACAATTTCAGAGCAGGAAACCCTCGCTGCGACCTTTCTCTCGCCCGATTTCAATTCAGCCGAAGTTAGCGAGAGTTGTTGTGAATTTGAGCGAAGTGCGTGCTGGTGAAGTATTGCTTGACCCCTTCTGTGGCACAGGTGGCATTCTAATGGAGGCATCTGCAATCGGTGCGAGGGCTGTTGGTGTTGATATTCAGCAGGAAATGGCAAAAGGTGCATGTAAAAACATTGAATTTTACGGTTTAAATGCGGAATTGATTGTTGGGGATGCTCAAGAATTGCCAATTAGAGATGAAAGCGTGGATGCTATCGCAACAGATTTTCCCTACGGCAGATCTTCATTCGTTTCTTCTACGCAAGACCCCAAACAACGCAACAGCAGCACCGCTAACACCGCCACTACTCCGCCGCATTTGAGGCGACTGTGGTCTTCTGCGTTGGAAGAGATGAATAGAGTGCTTAAACCCGGAAGGAAAGCGGTAGTTGTTTCTCACGCCCCGCTCTTTCCTCTGCTACGCAGTGCGGAGATGAATGCAGTTGAGTGCCACAAATACAGGGTTCACAAGAGCCTGAGCAGGTATATTACGGTGTTGAGGAAGGCATAGTGACGGAGCAAGTGAGGCGTTGTGTGGGAAAAACTTTTTAAAGCGAGGTGGCATCATTCAGTAGAGATGAAAATCAGGTTGCCGAATGGGAGAGAGGTGGAGGCGGAGCAGGTGGACTTTGAGGTTGTTCGTGAGGATTGGAACGAGTATAAGTTGGAGGACGGCACCGTGCTTAAATTTAAGGCGATAGTCACAGATATAATTCGCACCGAAGAATACGACCCCACAACTGGAAACCCCATATATCATGTGCGTTCAACGAACATTTTGAGGGTGAAAGTGCCTGAACATCTCAGGCGTCTGCCCCCTTCGGGAAAACGCAAAGAAGAGGGCGTTGAAGTCGGCTGAATGCGAAACTGCTCGCTTGCTCAACGCCTGAAAGCTGATGGAACAGAGAAATCAAACATACTTATTTGCTCCTCATTTCAGTTTAAATCTTAAAATTTCAAGCGTGAGCCTGCCATTTCTTTGAGTTTTCCTGCTCTCAAGAATCTCTATGCGTCGCTTGAATATCGGACCGTATGTTACTAATGTGTGATATTCTCCGTTCTCGCCGAACACATCCGCTCCCTGATTTTCAAGGTATTCTACGAATTCGTAGTCAAAATTCCGACCGACCCACTCATCACCTATTATTTTTTTGACATCAACAATCACGGCTTCAAAGCCTTCGCCGAAAAATTGACGCAACAAATTCTCATAACTTTCATTCCAGAGTGGCTCAAAAGCTTTTATTCCGATTTCACCGCAAACTCTTTCAACCCACTCCTTATGCTCTTCAAGGTTTATATCTCCGAACACGCCTCCTTGAATGCCCGCATCCTTCAGATTTTCGGCAACCCTCTTGAATTCCTCCTCGTAAGTTTCCCACGAAGACCTCCCATACACGATTGGTATTCCCAAAGCGGAAGATTGAGCGTTCAGAAGACTTCTGCTCAAACCGTGTCCTCTTGACCTCAAACCATCTTCACCAAGCATACTGAACAGATACCTGACTTTGAATCCCGCCTTTAAAGCCCTGTAGAGCGCCAAACAGCAGTCCTTCCCTCCGCTCCAAGAAACAAAAACATCCATTGCGTGCAATTTCCCTTACAAAATAAAGGCGAAAAGAAAGAGAGAGAAAAGAAATCAAGCGGTCGGCTTTTCCATCAGTTTCACTTTTCGCAGCAGTTCTCCTGTCCTTGCATGAGGCACTCTTAAGAGCGAGTCCCCGTATTTTTCTATTTCTCGTGCTTCCATTGCGAGTTTCGCTGCTGCCTCAAGCATTTCGTGTGCTGCTGCGACGAGAGGCACATACCTCTCAGCCTCTTTCACGACGAAGCACCCTTGCACATCCAAATCTGCGACCTTCTCAGCCATTGCGAGAGCGGCAATCGCCTTCGCCTTCGCATAGGGATTTGAGAAGCCTGCACGCTCCGCTGCAAGCTCAGCAGTGACCTCAATCTGCGGCAACTTCAGCTCAACGCTCTCGCCCGCCTTCCGCTTCTTTATTTGCTCAATCACCGCATCAAGCTCCTCTTGCAAAATGCGGACAACGCCAGTAGCAGTCAAGACAGCAAGCACATTTGCGTTGAACATGCTCATCTCAACCGCATCCAAGAACTCCCTCCGAGCTCCTATCATTGGGTCGCCCATTATCAGAATGTAGCCGAAGCCTCCTTCTTTGAGTGCTTTCACTGCCTTCTTCGCAGGTGCATCCGAAATGACAATGCAAGGCAAACCCCGCTCCTTTGCCATCTCACGAGCCTTCTTCGGACCTGGAAGCGCTGCATTCGGACTCACAACCACGACTAAATCAGGATTCCAGTTCAACAACTCGGAAGTTGCTTCCGCATGCTCAGGCGTGAGCTTCGCACCTGTGCCTACGACACGGACATCCACATCTTCTCTGTCCGCACGCTCGTCAAGCACTAAATCCACAATCCTTGACGCTCCGATGTTCCCTAATTTCACAAATCCTACCTTCACAACCTCCGCCGTCATCTCCGCTCTTGCGTTAATTTCAAAAAATATAAAGGATATTGAAATGCGACTGGCGACTGCGAGGCTAAGAAATGTTGAGTTGAAGCGGTTTCACGCTCAAGTGAGCGTTTCCATTGCGACATGCGAGAAGCGAAGAAGCGTATCAAAAAGCTTTCCGCATCCAAACGCTGAGAGCCTTTCTCGCTTGCATCGGGTTCTCAAAGTTCCGCTCAATCTCCTCATCTTCTTCCCTTCCGAGAAATGGATTCACTGCCTTTCGCTCAGTATCTACGACCCAAATTCTCCATTCTGATGGAAATTCCTCCGCATGCTCCCTGAAGAAAGAGATGAAAGGTGCTGGCGTCCTCTCCGTCGGAACGGCAATAACAGTATTCTCAGATTCGTCTGAGAAATCTTCCGCAAGAAGCGAGGCACGAATTTTATTGACGGTAAAATTAAAATGCGGAGTTTCCTTTTACGGTCACCATGCACTTTCTCCGCCTCAAGAACCTCGCATTCTTCATCCTTCTGAAGAGAGCGGGTGGAATATCCGCATCTCCTCAAAAAATCCTCAACGACGCCACTTAACATACTCGCTGCGCTCCTTATCTTTGACCACCGCAGGAACGCTTGCTCCAGCTCCTCGGCGAAGAATTTATGCGTCGGCAGACAATAGAAAATCTCACCCTGATAGTTTATTTTCGTGTGGCAGTCCGGCGAAAACACCGAGATTTTCTCCCTCGTTGTGATGCTTCTGAAAATGATTTCTTCAACGCTCTTAACAGCCTCTTCCCTCGCTTCCGCTCTTTCTTCCGCTCTCTCTTCTGCTCTCTCTTCCGCTTTTCCTCTCGCTCCTTCCTTTTCTCTGCCGATGCCGAGATTTTTCTCCAATTCACGCATCTCCGCATCGCTGAGTGCAGAAAGGCATTCCCTTATTTTCAAACGCAACTCGCCCTCAGAGACGACCTTCCTCTCGTTTAAAAATGCGGAAAGCTCGCTGAAAACTCGCTTAAGAACGCCTCCTCCCCCCGCTGCATGCGCCATTTCTCTCTTAATTTTTCCACGCAACCTTTTCAATTCCGAGAACAAATGCAAGGCGAGAGTGATGCTGACGGAGGATATAGAGCGTGAGCTTGAGAAGGCGGTTGAGGTGCTGGAGAGCGGTGGCGTTGTTGTTTATCCCACCGAAACAGTTTACGGGCTTGGTGCGGATGCCCTCTCTGAGAGAGCGGTGCGTCGTGTGTTTGAATTGAAGGGTCGTGCCTTCAAAAAGCCGATTTCAGTAGCGGTCTCTTCTTTTGAGATGCTTGAGAGCGTTGCGATTGTTGAATCTGCGGAGGTTGAGGAGATATTGAATGCTCTGCTTCCTGGGCCTGTGACGGTGCTTCTTCCTCGCAGGGCTGTTCTGCCTGAGATATTGACTGGGGGTTCTCCGCTTGTTGGCGTGAGGATGCCCGAACATGAGATTGCCCTCCGTTTAATCACTGCATTTGGTCGCCCGCTGACCGCAACAAGCGCAAATCTTTCGGGGAAGAAGCCACCTGCGAGTTTTGAGGATGTTGAAATAGAAGCAGATTTCAAATTAAATGGCGGTCGTTGCCCTTACGGAGAGCCCTCAACAGTTGTGTGCCTCTCCGTCTCTGCGTTTTCGGCGGTTTCAGAGGCATCGGAGGCATCGTCGGCATCGGCAGCATCGGCGACAGGGACAGGTTCAGGTGGCAGTGGTGTCATCTCGTCGCAGGGTGGCTTGCAAGGAAAAGCAGAAAAGGAAAAGGGAAGAAGGGAGAGAGGATTAAATGCGGTGGAGCGATTGGTGTTGAGGAGAGGTGCGGGATATGAGCGAGTATTGCACATCTTGCGGAATTCGTCTCTTGGAAAAAGGATTCACGGTGTTTCCGTGCCCGAATTGCGGTGAGGTTGAGATAGCGAGGTGCGTGAAGTGCAGGCGTCTGGGAAACCCCTACATTTGCGAGAAGTGCGGTTTTCAGGGCCCTTGAACAAGTCAGGCGTGTGAGCAGGCGTTTGATGCATGTGAGGCGTGGAGGCGTGTGAGGGGGTGAGAGGAGTGAGGTGGCAAGGTCGCTCTGCAAGGAAGGCATCAGGCGGTAGATACCACAAGCATCGCAAGAAGAGGAAGCACGAGGCGGGCAGAGAGCCTTCAGAGACGACGGTGAGCGAGGAAGCAAGGAGGAAGGTCTTGCGGGTGAGAGGCGGAAACACGAAAGTCAGGCTATTGCGTTGCGATTTTGCGAATGTTTCAGACCCGAGGAGCGGTGTGACTCGCAAGGTGAGGATTCTGAGCGTTGTTGAAAATCCAGCGAACCCGCATTTCAAGCGAAGAAACATCGTTACGAGGGGTGCAATTGTCGAAACAGAGCTCGGAAGGGCGGTTGTGACGAGCAGACCCGGTCAAGACGGCGTCGTGAATGCGAAACTTCTGGAAGAATAGCGCCTAAGCAGGTGAGCGAGTGTGCAAAGAGCAAGCGTGCGAAGAGCGAGTGTGCGAAGAGCGAGTGGCGAGAGGTGAGTGTGTGTGGAGGCGTGAGAAGTGAGAGGGTCATGGGTAGCTTGCTTGACTTGGAATTCTTGCGTTTCTTGAGGTCATGTAGGAAGTATTCAAACGAGCTTTCTGCTGCGGATGACGGTCGTGAGGTGTGCGTCGCAGGATGGCTCCACGATAAGCGGGATTTGGGAGGCGTCCTCTTCGCTCTCATCAGAGACAGGGGCGGAGTAACGCAGGTAACGCTACGCAAGGAGACTGTGGGCGAGGAGATGCTTGAGCGCTTTCGTAAAATCAGCAGGGAGTCAGTCGTTGCGGTTATCGGCGTTTTGAAGGCGGAGAAAAGGGCGCCTCGTGGTTTTGAGATAGTTCCGAAGAGAGTGGAAGTGTTAAGTGAGGCGAAGCCTGAACTGCCTTTAGATGTCACGGGCAGAGTTCCTGCGAACCTTGACACGAGGCTTGATGCCCGTTTCATGGATTTGCGTTCAGAAAGGGTGAAGCAGATTTTTTTACTGCGTGCGAGAGTGCTGAAGTTAGCCCGTGAGTTCTTAGATGCTCGTGGCTTCGTTGAGATAAACACGCCCAAAATTGTCTCAACCGCAACGGAAGGAGGCGCTGCACTCTTCCCAATCTCGTATTTTGAGAGAGAGGCGTTCCTGAATCAAAGCCCGCAGTTGTATAAGCAGATGATGATGGCGTCTGGCTTTGATGCCGTTTACGAAATAGGTCCGATATTCAGGGCGGAAGAGCATGACACAACGAAGCACCTGAATGAAGCGACTTCTTTGGATGTTGAGGTTG
Source organism: Candidatus Methanophagales archaeon (assembly GCA_024699715.1). Classification (GTDB taxonomy): domain Archaea; phylum Halobacteriota; class Syntropharchaeia; order Alkanophagales; family Methanospirareceae; genus Methanospirare; species Methanospirare jalkutatii. The sequence continues at coordinate 95,839 of JANPRD010000002.1, read as the reverse complement.
CGTTCGCCGACCATGAATATGTGATGTCTCTGCTTGAAGACCTCGTCGTTCACATTTACGAGGGCGTCGCTGAATACGAAGGGCTAAAAGCTCTCAACATTTCTTTAGAAGTGCCGAAGAAGCCGTTTGAACGCATAACTTACGAGAAGGCGCTTGAACTCCTCGCTGAAGAAGGCATTGAAATGGAGTGGGGCGAAGATTTGAGCACGCTTGCTGAGAAGACACTCGGCGAGCTCATCGGCGCTCACTACTTCATTACCGACTGGCCTTGCGAAATAAAGCCTTACTATGCGATGCCCTGCCGCAGCCGTTGCGAGTGAGAGCGAACACAGAACAAACACGGACAACGACAGAGGTGACGGGGGCGACGGAGGCAACGGAGGCAACGGATGCGACTTAGGGAGAGAGACATGCAACGCATTTGACTTGATGCATCCACGCTTGGAGCTCGCTTCAGGCTCGCAGCGCATACACGACTACGAACTGCTACGCAAAAATATCGCTGCTCGTGGCTTGAACCCAGAGAGTTTCAGGTTCTACTTGGAAGCATTCAAGTATGGAATGCCCCCGCATGCGGGCTTCGGCTTGGGAATTGAGCGACTGCTGATGACCATGCTCAACATTGAAAACATAAGAGAGGTCATTTTGTTCCCGAGAGACAGGAGAAGGCTCGTCCCTTAACTCAGAGCAGGCTCGTCTCTTAACTCAGGTTAGTAGTGTGGCGTGAGAGTTGAGGGACAAGTAGTGGCGTAGTAGTAGGGAAGGGGAAAGTAAGGAGAGGAGAGTGAGGGTAAGAGAGGAGAAGAGAGAGGAGAAGCGATGGGAAAAAATGGAAAGATTTAAAATGAGCGTTTTGGTTAAATTTGAGGGAGGGGTGGAAAATGTCTGGAGATGAGATTGAGGAGAAATCAGAGTTAGAAGCGGGAAAAGAGGGTGTCAGCGGTGGCGGTAGTGGTGGCGAAGAAGAGGCAAAACAGCATGCGGAGGAGACAATAGAGGATGCAACGAAGCCGAAGATGCAAGGCATAAGAGATACGATGGAGCGAGCATACCTCGGCGAGGTTGAGGAGAAGGAAATTGAGGTTGTTCCGGAAGCACTTGTCGTCGGTGCAGGAATTACAGGCATGTATGCGGCACTCGGAATTGCGGATGCGGGATTTAAGGTGCATCTCGTTGAGAGGAAGCCGTTCATAGGCGGACACATGGCACAATTGGACAAAACATTTCCGACTTTGGACTGCTCCGCATGCATTTTAACGCCGAGAATGGTGGATGTTGGTCGCCATCCGCTGATAAATTTGATGACTTACTCTGAAGTAGTGGAAGTGAGCGGAGAAGTGGGGAACTTCAAGGTGAAAGTGCGAAGGAAGGCGAGGTATGTTGACGAGAACAAATGCACGGGTTGTGGCATGTGTGCGGAAGCGTGCAGGTTCAAGAACAAGTGGCCGAACGAGTTTGATGAAGGGCTTGGAAAGCGTTCATCAATTTATATTGCGTTTCCGCAGGCGGTTCCCGCTGTTTACACGGTTGACCCTGAGCACTGCATGATGGTAAAGCGAGGGAAGTGCGGTAAGGTCACGATTGATGACATTCGTGCTGGAAAGGCGAAGACACCTTGCATGGAAGCCTGCGGTCCCGGTGCGATAAACTTTGACATGAAGGATGAAATCGTTGAGTTGAATGTCGGCGTCATCATTATTGCGACTGGCTACGACATTATTGACCCTCGCTTATTGCCTGAATACCACTACGAAGAATACCCAAATGTCATAACTGGATTGGAATTTGAGCGATTGAGCAGTGCTTCTGGTCCTACAGGCGGTAAAATTATGATTAATGGTAAGGAGCCGAAGGATGCAGTTTTCATTTCATGCGTAGGTTCAAGGAACAAGCAGTTGGGTTATCCGTATTGCAGTCGTGTTTGCTGCATGTATCTTGCGAAGCACGCACATCTCTTGCACGAAAAAACGCATGGCGTGAAAATCACAATACTTTACCAAGATGTGAGGGCTTTCGGTAAAGGCTACGAGGAATTCTACGACAGAGTTCAGTCCGAAGGCATCACATACCGCAGGGGTCTTCCTGGCGAGATATATCAGAAGCCTGGTAGCGACAGATTGGTCGTGAGGGCGGAGGACACGATGCTCGGCGAGACTTACGAATTGGAAGCGGACTTGGTTGTGCTTGGCGTCGGTCTGAGACCGAGCGACGGCACGAAGCAGATTCTTGAGGTGCTGAATTTGAAGCTCTCGCCTGACAAGTTCTTTGCGGAGAAGCATCCGAAGGCGATGCCGATTGAGACCGAAATACCGGGCGTTTTCATCGCAGGCTGCGCTCAAGGACCGAAGGACATTCCTGACAGCGTTCAGCAAGGTAAGGCAGCAGCTTCCGCAGCTCTCGTATATCTTGCGAAGAAGAAGGTGCGTGTGAAGCCTCGTGTGGTTGAGATGGAGGAGAAGCCGCTCACCGCAGCTTCGCTTCAATTCGCTGCAAAGGAGATTTCTTCCGTAGCTGCGAGCGGTAGTAGCAGTGGCAGTGGAGGTGGCAGTAGTTAGAAGAGAGGGGCGTTTGAAGGTTGAAGGTGTTGAAAATGGCGGAGGAGGAAAAGAGGTCTGAAGGAGGGGCTGGTGAGGGAGAAGAGGTTGCTGCTGCGAATGAGGGCTGTTGAAGAAGCGGAGAAAGCGGAGGAGTTAGAGGAGCGAGGCGTGGAGAAACCGAGGATAGGCGTGTATGTATGCCACTGCGGTATAAATATTGCGCTTACGGTGGATGTTGAGGCGGTCAGGGACTATGCGAAGACGCTACCGAATGTTGTTCTCGCAAGAAATTACATTTACATGTGTTCTGACCCCGGTCAAGGGCTGATTGCGGAGGATTTGAAGGCGGGTCGCATAAACAGGGTGATTGTCGCTGCTTGCTCGCCGAGGATGCACGAGCTCACATTCCGCAAAGTATGCGCTGACAACGGCTTGAACCCTTTCTACTTTGAGCAGGCGAATATTCGTGAGCACTGCTCGTGGCCGCATGTTGACTACAAGGAGGAAGCGACAGAGAAGGCGAAGGAGATTGTGCGTGCTGCGGTCGCAAGGGCATCGCTGCTTGAGGCGTTGGAGCAGAAGGAGGTGAATGTTGAGCCCGCTGCGCTCGTCATTGGCGGTGGCGTCGCAGGCATTCAAGCGGCGTTGGACATTGCGGATGCGGGCTTCCGTGTGTATTTGGTGGAGAAGAAGCCTTCAATCGGAGGTCATGCGGCTCAACTCAGCAAGACATTCCCAGTAATGAAGAGTGTTTCCTCGTTCTTGGCGCCTCGTATGATTGAAGTCGGTGCTCATCCGAATATTGTGTTGTTGACGCACACAGACATTGAAGATGTCAGCGGTTTCATCGGGAACTACGAGGTGAAGGTGCGGAAGAAGGCGAGGTTCGTGGACGAGAACAAATGCACGGGTTGCGGTGAATGTGCGAAAGTGTGTCCTGTTGAAGTTCCTGACGAGTATAATGAGGGATTGAGCAAACGCAAGGCGATTTACATGCCTTTCTCTTTCGCCGTTCCGCCTGTTTTCCTCGTTGATGCCGAGAATTGCTCGCTTCTCAAGAACGGTAAGTGCGGAGATGCAACTTTAGAGGATGTTCGTGCTGGAAAGGCGAAGACGCCTTGCATGGCTGCGTGCAAGGAAGATGCGATAGACTTCTCACAGAAGGATAAAGAAGCACAGTTCAAGGTCGGCACGATTATTGTCGCAACTGGCTACGACATTATTGACCCTCGCTTGCTGCCTGAATACCACTACGGAGAATACCCGAATGTCATCACTGGATTGGAATTTGAGCGACTTGCGAGTCCCACAGGTCCAACAGGTGGAAAAATCATTGTAAATGGGAGGGAGCCGAAGGATGTGGTTTTCATCAGTTGCGTGGGTTCAAGGAACAAGCAGACAGGCTACCCATACTGCTCTCGTATATGCTGCATGTATCTGATGAAGCAGGCACATTTTGTCAAGGAAAAGCTTCCTGATGCGAATGTTACGGTGCTTTACCAAGATGTGCGAGCATTCGGAAAAGGGTTTGAGGAGTTCTGGGACGAAGTGCTGAAGGAGGGCGTTGTCTACCGCAGGGGTCTTCCTGGCGAGATATATCAGAAGCCTGGTAGCGACAGATTGGTCGTGAGGGCTGAGGACACGATGCTCGGCGAGACTTACGAATTGGAAGCGGACTTGGTCGTGCTTGGCGTCGGTATAAGACCAAGCGACACTGCGGAGGAAGTAATAAGCATGCTGAAGCTCTCTAAGTCTGCTGACGGCTTCCTCCTTGAGGCGCATCCGAAGTTGAGACCTGTTGACACCGCAATTGATGGCATTTTCGTCGCAGGATGCTGTCAAGGTCCGAAGGACATTACTGACACAGTGGCTCAAGGGAGGGCAGCCGCTTCTGCTGCGCTCGCATACCTCGTGAAAGGCGTCGCCGAGATTGAGCCTGCGACATCTGAAGTGAGCGAGGATATGTGCGTCGGTTGTCGTTGCTGCGAGAAAGTATGTCCTTTCGGTGCGATTGAGTTTGACGAAGAGAGGCACATCACACGAGTGAACGAGGCAATATGCAAAGGATGCGGGTGCTGTGTTGGAATGTGTCCTTCAGGCGCCGCCTCCGTCAGACACTTCAGAGATAAGCACATATATGCACAAATAGAGACATTTACCTCTTGATTTTTTCTTTCTTCCTTTCCTTTCTTCTCCCTCCCTGCATTCTAATGGAGGAACTGGAAATTATTAGACGCTAATTTTGCTTGGGACTTTCGCCTTTCCTCACTTTCTTTTTGTTTCAGCTTTTTGTCTGAAGAGGAAATGAGGAGAATGAGGTGAAAATGAGCGAAGTAGCGGTTATTTTGGGTTCGGAGAGCGACATGCCGATTGCGGAGCGTGTTGTGAATGTGCTTGAGCGAGAGGGCGTTTCTTACGAATTGAAAGTGATTTCAGCACACAGGCAGCCTGAAGAGCTTGACAGGTATTTGCGGGAGAAATCCGAAGAAGTATCGGTGTTTATTGCGATTGCGGGACTTTCAGCAGCGCTTCCGGGCGTGATTGCCTCAAAAACGGATAAAGTTGTGATTGGAGTTCCCGTGAGCGGTAAGTTGATGGGATTAGATGCACTGCTTTCAATGGTTCAGATGCCTGCTGGCGTTCCAGTGGCGGTCGTTGGCATAGACAACGGCGAGAATGCCGCTCTGCTCGCTTTGAGAATTCTGAATGTGAAGAAGTGAGGGCGTTTGCAGTGAGTTTTTTACTGTTGGCGGTGGAGAGCGGTCTTGATGTCAGAGAAAAGGAAGAGCGAGAAGGGCAGGCGAATATGCCCTGACTACACGGCGAGTTGCTTGACGAAGGTGATGGAGAGCGTTGAGGAATGCTCGCAGAAGCCAGAGCATCGTGATTTTGAGTGTGTTGTGAAGATGCGCATGCGTAGGAAATAAAGGCAGCATGTGGCGAGGCGAGGAAATGAGAGAAGAGAAGGTAGTGCGTTAGCGGAAGATATAAGTTAAGGTGGAGATTTTTGAGGGTTTAGGATGCGGGAAGTTGCGATAATAGGCGTTGGGCATACGAAATTCGGTAAAGCGGGCGATAAGACGGCGTTGGAGTTGTTTTCGGAGGCGGCATTGAAAGCGGTTGAAGACGCTGGAATTGATTTGCGAGAGATAGAGGCGTTATTTCAGGGTGCTGCGCTGCTCGGATTTGAGGAGGGTCAAGTGATGCCAGCGGTTTTCTCCGCTGCTGACTTGCATTTGGGGGAAATTCCCGCCACAAGAGTTGAGGGGGCCTGCGCATCTGCGGGTCTTGCGATAAGAGAGGCTGCGATGTGGGTCGCTTCAGGCGCATTTGATGTTGTTCTCGCTGGAGGCGTTGAGAAGGCTCTTGCGATGGGGACGCCTTTCGCAACACGCACATTTGCGATGGCTTGTCATGCTTACTCTGAAGCCGCTGCGGGTTTGACATTCCCTGGGGTGTTTGCGATGGCTGCCCGCCTCTACGCTCACCGCTACGACATCCCTTTGGAGAAGTTGAGAGAGAAAATGGCATGCGTCTCCGTGAAGAACCACTTTCACGGGGCAAGAAATCCGCTCGCTCAATTCTACCAGAAATACGGTGATTTGAAGGTGGAGGATGTGCTACGCTCTAAAATGGTGTGCGACCCTCTCACGCTCTTGGACTGCTGTCCTTTCTCGGACGGCGCTGCTGCTGTCGTCGTTTGTGCTGCGGAGAAAGCCCGCAAATTCACAGACACGCCCATTTACATTCTGGGAACAGGTCAGGGCAGTGGAACGCCACTCTCTAAAATGGAGGACATGGTAAAGCCAGCAGCGAGGGTCGCTTCTGCGAGAATGGCGTTCAAACAGGCGGGAATCGAGCCGAAAGATATTCAAGTTGCTGAAGTTCACGACTGCTTCACGATTGCTGAAATAATAGCGTTGGAAGCTCTCGGATTCTTCGGCTGGGGCGAGGCTGCTGATGCAACCGAAGAAGGCGAAACGGACATCGGCGGTAGAATTGCGGTGAATCCCTCAGGCGGTTTAATCGGCAAAGGACATCCAATAGGTGCGACAGGCGCCTCTCAAGTGTTCTCGTTAGTTGAGCAGATGCGAGGCGAAGCACCGAAAGGAAATCAGGTAGAACCCGTCCCAGAGTTCGGAATGACGGACACGCTCGGTGGCGACTTCGGAACACTCTGCAATATTATTTTGGGCAGAACACGGCGAAAGAAGTAGCAGCGTGGCAGTAGCAGCGTGGCAGCAGAGAGAAGGAATGGCGGAGGGAGGAAATGAGTGGATGAAAAAAGAGGAGAGAGGAGAAAAGTGAGAAGGCAGGAAGGGAGAAGGATGGTGGCGAATGAAAATGTCTGAAATTGTTTTGACATTTTCGGAATATGAGGAGGCGTTGCGGGAGGGGAAACTGCTCGGACTGCGGTGCAAGGACTGCTCAAAAATCACAATTCCGCCGCAAGCGGTGTGTCAGTGGTGTGGCTCACGGAATTTAGAGAAGGAGGAGTTGAGCGGGGAAGGCGTCTTGGAGACATTCACGGTCATTCGTGTGCCTCCAGAGGGCTTTGAGGACGAGGCGCCTTACATTCCCTGCTTGGTCTCGCTTGCTGAGGGTTGTAAAATCGTGGGTCGCTTGGCTTACGACGCAGAGAAGGCTTCGCAAGAGCTTCTCGGGAAGAAAGTGCGTTTTGTGAAGGCACACACTTGGAAGGGCGACAAGTTTTCTCCGCCACGCTCTTGCCCGCTTTTTGAGGTCGTTGAGTCTTAGTGCGTGTTGAGCGTGTTGGTGAGCGTGTGAGCGTGTTGAGAGGAGGTGCTACAAATGGATGTGAGTCGTGTTTGCGTTGTCGGATTCGGCGTAATGGGGACAGGAATCGTGCAAATCTGCGCACAGGCGGGCTACGAGACGACAGTTGTTGCTCGCAGGGAGGAATCGCTGCGAGAAGGCATGGAGAAGGTGAAATTCGGGCTTCGTAAGATGGCGGAGAAGGGTAAAATACAGGACGCTGAAGCCGCTTTGAAGCGCATTCACACGACAACGAACTTGGAAGAAGGCGCAAAGGACGCAGATATTGTCGTTGAAGCGGTCTACGAGGACGTCTCTGCGAAGAGGGAAGTGTTTGAGAGGTTGGATGCTATATGCAAGAAGGATGCGATTCTCGGAAGCAACACATCAACAATTTCAATAGCAACGCTCGCATCTTTCACTTCACGACCTGAGAATGTGATTGGAGTGCATTTCATGAATCCGCCTCCGCTGATGCCTGCGGTTGAAATCGTGAAATCGCTGAAAACTTCAGAAGAAACGGTGCAACGAACAGTTCAATTTGTCCGCTCTCTCGGCAAAGAAGCAGTGATTGTGAATGATTTCCCAGGCTTTGTGACGAGCAGGATGATGGTTTTGATGCTGAACGAAGCGGTGAAAATATACGAAAATGGGGTTGCAAGCGTTGAAGACATAGACAAAGTAATAAAATTGTCGTTTGGATGGCCTATGGGTCCTTTCCAACTGCTTGATTTAATAGGTATTGACATTGTTGCGAACGCTCTGCAGGCAATTTACAACGAAACAGGATGGGAGCGGTTTAAACCGGCGGTAACAATGATGCAGTATGCCCGTTTGGGCTGGAAAGGTCGCAAAACCGGTCGTGGCTTTTACAAATACGAGGGGAAGAAATGAGCGAAGAGAGCGAGAAAAGCAGAAGAGAGAGCGAGGAAGAGGGAGAAATTATTTATGAATGTTCTGAAGGTGTTGCTACAATCATTTTGAATCGTCCTGCGGTTTTGAATGCGTTGAACGATGCGATGCTTGCGGAATTGAACGATGCATTTGAGCGTGCGGAGAAGGATGAGGAGGTTCGTGCAGTCGTCTTGACAGGAGCAGGCAATAATTTCTGTGCAGGTGCGGACATCAGTGCGTTAGAGCATTCAACAGTTGAGGATGCTCGTGATTTTGCGAGACGCCTTCAGTTATTGACCGAAAGGATAGAGGCGTTTCCGAAGCCTGTGTTGGCGAAGGTTCGTGGCTTCTGCCTCGGCGGTGGCTTTGAGCTCGCACTCGCATGCGACTTCAGGTTCGCCTCCGAAGATGCGAAATTTGGATTTCCAGAGGTGAATCTCGGAATAATCCCTGGAGGAGGCGGGACTCAAAGGCTCGCAAGAATCGTCGGCAGAACGAAGGCAGCAGAACTCCTATTCACAGGTGAGCGGATTTCTGCGGAAGAAGCATTGCGGATGGGCATTCTGAATGCTGTCTCTCCAGCCGAGCCTGAAAATGCGTTGGACGACGCCGTTAGCAAGTTTTTGGAGAAGTTGCTCGCTAAGAGTGCGATTGCTCTTCGCATGCTCAAAAGGGCGTTGCAAGGCTTGGAAATGCCTTTGCACTCCGCACTGCTCCTTGAGAACGAGTGCTTCGCAAACGCATTCTCAACAGAAGACGCAAAAGAAGGCATAAAAGCGTTCAAGGAGAAAAGGAAGCCGAAGTTCAAAGGAAAATGAAATAAACGCATTCTGCGATGGCAGAAGAAGAGTGGGAAATAGGCGAGAGATTGAGGAGGATTTGCGGGATTCTTGAGCGAGCATACGGAGAAAAGGCAGTTGAGCCACGCAATCCTGTTGAAGTTCTCGTGAGAACAATCCTTTCGCAGAACACAAACGAAAAGAACACTGAGGAAGCGTTCAAAAGTCTGACTGCGAGGTTCAAATATGAAGAGCTGCTCGCTGCTTCTGAAGAAGAGATTGCGGATGCGATTCGCAAAGGCGGTCTCGGCAGAATAAAGGCTCGCAGGCTGAAAACCGCCCTTTCTGCACTGAAAAACGCATCAATGCAGCGAAGCGGGATGCAGCGAAACGGCGGGCAGGGACTTCTTCCATTTCTTGGAGGATATGGAAGTGGAAGAGGCGAGGAAATTTCTGACAAGCATCCCAGGCATCGGTCAGAAGACCGCATCTTGCGTGCTTTGCTTCGCATTCCGAAAGAAAGCGTTCCCCGTAGACACACACATTCGCAGGATTTTCAGCAGAGTTCTCGGCATTCACTCGCCACGAGAGATTGCAAGGCTCGTTGAGCGGAGCATTCGCAGCAGCAAAATCGTCGGCTTCCACTTGAATCTGATTGAACACGGCAGGCGTGTGTGCAAACCGCAGCGTCCAAAATGCGAAATTTGCGTCCTGCGGGAAGTGTGCGAATGGTGGCAAAAGGAGTAGAATGGCGACAAAAGGAGTAGAAATTTACAGCGAAACTGCATCTATTTGAGCGAAGAACTGCTCATCATTTTGATTTTTCACAGTTATTGCTTTTGAGGGGCATGCGGATGCACAAGAGCCGCAACCCTTGCAAGAAGCGTGTTGCACACTCACTACCGCTTGCTTCTCTTTGGCTTCCGCTTTCAGCATCTCAAGCTTCAGGGCGTTGAAAGGGCAGACAGCGACACAGACGCCACAACCGGAGCAGAGCATCTCGTCAACGGTCGCAACCGCAGGCTCAACCTCTATTTCGCCCTTCGCAAGTAGCGATGCGACTTTTGAAGCTGCTGCTGACGCTTGAGCAACGCTTTCTGAAATGTCTTTCGGCGACTGACAGCAGCCAGCGATGAAAATGCCTTCTGTGAGCGTCTCAACTGGACGCAATTTTGGGTGCGCCTCAAGAAAGAAGCCGTCTCGCCCCGTCGGGATGCGCAGCATTTCTGCAATCTCCCTTGTCCCTTCTGAAGGCTCAACCGCAGTCGCAAGCACAACGAGGTCCGCAGGAATTTCATAAGAATAGGATGAGCCTCTCGCACACACGACAACCTCGCCTCTCTCGCCCCGCCTCACTTCTATTTCATCCTCTAACTCCCTTCGCAAGTAAGAGACGCCTTCCGCTCGCACTCGCTGGTAAAACTCCTCAAAACCATCCCCATATGCACGAACATCAGTGTATAAAACCGTAATATCAGCGTCAGGAATCTTCTCTTTTATCAAATGAGCCTGCTTCATTATATACATGCAGCATATACGAGAGCAATAAGGTCGCTCCTCCTGCGAGAACCCACACAACTTATGAACACTACTCGCTTCGGCTCCCTTCCATTTACAATAATTTTTCCTCCTGTAGGTCCAGATGCATTGCTTAATCGCTCAAATTCCAATGCTGTGAGGACTTCCTTGAATTTCCCGTATCCATATTTGGGTTCTTTCCTCGCATCAAAAAGCTTGAAACCCGTCGCAACAATAATGGCGCCGACATTTACATCAAAAACTTTGTCTTTCTCGTAAAAATCAACGGCTTCAAACTCGCAAGCGAGCTCGCAAAGCCTGCAACCGATGCATTTTCGTGGGTCAATCGTGGCAACAAGCGGGACTGCTTGCGGGAAAGCGATGAAAATTGCCTTCCTCTTGCCCTTTCCGACATCAAATTCGCTCTCTACCTCAACAGGACAGTGCTCAGCGCATTCAGAAATGCAACCCCTGCACTTCGTAGCGGAGACGAAGCGACTGCGAACCCTTATCCTCGCTGTGAAATCGCCCACACTCCCCTCTACATGCTCAACTTCAGCATTAGTGAAGAGCTCAATGTTCTCATTATGCTCAATTTCAGACATTTTAGGTGTGAGAATGCATGCGGAGCAGTCTAAAGTCGGAAATGTTTTGTCGAGTTGAGCCATGTGTCCGCCGATTGAAGTTGATTTCTCCACTAAATAAACATGAAATCCCATATTTGCGAGCTCTAAAGATGCGGTTATGCCTGCTATTCCACCGCCGAGAACCAAAGCACGAGGCACGACTGCTCGCTTGCTCGCCGAAAGAGGCTCAAGCAGCGCAACACGAAATACTGCAGAACGCACAAGAGCCTTCGCCTTCTCCGTCGCCTCCTTGCGGGCTGTGTGAACCCACGAGCATTGCTCCCTTATGTTTGCGATTTCAACGCATTTCAGCCCTTCTGATGCACAGCACGCCCTGAATGTATGCTCATGCATGTGAGGAGAGCACGCCGCAACAACTATTTTATTCAGTTTCAAATCTTTAATGTCCTTCTTTATTATCTCTTGACCACTCTTTGAACACATATATTCATAATCACGAGCAATAATCACATTAGGAAGAGAATATGCGAAATCAACAACCTCTTTAACATCAACAACTCCCGCTATATTTGAACCGCAGTGGCAGATATAAACGCCTATTCTTGCATCCTTCGCCCGCTTGTGAGGCACTTGCCCCTTCTCTTCCCTCATTTCCCCTCATTTTCTTCTTCAAGCGTGAGATTGCAGAAGACCACTGCTCCCTCCATGGTGCTTCTGGCAGAGGAGTATGCCTCACTGCGAAGCGAATGACCTCAATCACATCCTCGGGGCATGCCTTCTCGCAAGCACCGCAGAGAATGCAGACCGCTGGCTGAACCGCAACACGCCCCTTCCTTTTCTTTTCCTCCACCTCCTCGCTCTTTCCGCCGTTTGTTTCCTCGTTTTCATCCTCCCAGATGACGAACCAAGCGTTGAATCTGCAGACATCTCTGCAAATACTGCAACCGCTGGGGTCGCAACGCTCCAAGTTTCGCAGTCTTATCTCGCCTTCAAACGGCTTCTCAACTGAAATCGCACCGTAAGGACACACAAACTCGCACCATCCGCACTTCTTGCACGCATTTTCATCAATATTCAGGCGACCAATACCGCAAACGCTCAAATATTCTCGCAGTTTATCCGCAGGCTCTTTCTCACCAACGCTCACGCTCACTTTCAGCGCCTCTTCAGGACAAATATACTCGCAGAGACCGCAGTAGTCGCATTTCTCCTCGTCAATTAGCAGTTCTGCAAACGGAATTTTCTCCAATACCGAAAATTCTCGCTCCAAAAGCATGAAAGCATCGCAAAATTTCGTGCATATGCCACAGAAGTTGCATTTCTCCTCCACAATCTCTATTTTACCCTTCCGTTTCTCGTCAAAAGGCGCAATCTCTTCCTTTTTCGGCAGCGACCACTCAACTTTTATCGCCTGCAAAGGACAAACTCGCTCACAAAGCATGCAAGGCAGGCACTTCTCCTCGTCCACTCGCACAGAAGATGCGAGGTGCGGGTATTCTTCCAACTCAAGAAAGCTCTTCCAGCGCTCCTTCTCTTCTTCTTTTCTTTCATTTCCTCTTTCATTTCCTCCTCCCTTTCCTTTGACCTCGCTTTCCTCATTCTCCTCTTCCTCCTCTTCTCCCCTGCTCTCCTCTTTTCCCTTTAAGAGCATCTCAAACGCATTGTAGGGGCAGAAAGCGACGCACATCCCGCAAAATGGACACTTCTCCACATCCATTATCACTGGTGGTGCATCTAATCCCGCTGCTATTTCCGTTACAGGCCCCAATTCTAATGCATTTGTGGGACAAATATCAACACAAATACCGCAACCCGCACAACTTTTATAATCGTAAATGAGTTCTCTACGCTCTATTTCTTCAAATTCCTCTGCCTTTCCGAATTCTTCTGATTTTTCTTCTTTCTCCTTTATCTCTGCCTCTTTCTCCGCCTTAACTCTGAAGCATGTTTGGACGAAAACGAACTTTGTGTCCCGCAGTTCCATCTCACGCCTCACAATCATTTTCCGCCACCTCCGCCCTCTTCGCCTCTTCCGCTTTCTCCGCCTCCTCGCCACCGACACTACTGCTGCCGTTCCGCTTCTCAACCGCAAGGTCAAAGCCGAGAATGAAAGTGTAAGGTGCGTAGGGTCGCACTTTCCTCGCAGAAATGACATTCACAGCGACTTCGCAGCCGAGCAGCCGAGAGGCATGCGCAAATTCCGCTCTCAACTTCCTGTTCCGCCCTTTGAACTGCAACGCTCAACGAACCTCGCATCTCGTCCTCTGTGTATGCAGATTCTATTGTGTAGAAGTGAATGATGCCACGATTTTTAAGCATTCTCAACGCATCTTTCAAGAAAATATGCGATTCCTTCGGCAAATTCATTATTATGCGGTCGGCAACGCCCGCAAATTTCTCCGAAATTTCACGAACATCTCCCTGAATTGCGGAGACATTTGAGACTTTATTCAGTCTAATGTTCTCACGCAAGTAGAAAATGGCGTCTGGATTTATGTCTATTGCAATCACCTTGCTTTCAGGAGAGCGTTTTGCAATCAGAATAGAGAAAGTGCCGACGCCTGCGAACATGTCAACGACGCATTCCCCTGCTGCGACTTTTTCAGCGACCCTTTTCCGCTCTGAAGCGAGTTTCGGGTTGAAATACACCTTTTCCAAGTCAAGTTTGAATACACAGCCGTTCTCCCTGTGGATTGTTTCTGTGCGTTGTTCGCCCTTGAGGATGCGGATGCGACGCTTCCTGAACACGCCTTCAACCGCTGAAGCTTTCAACGCAACGACTTTCACATTCTTGTGCCTACGCAGAATTAAATCGGAAATACGCTGCAGGTCTTCCTCGCTCACTCGCCGACCTCGCTGAACTCGCTGAACTTGCCTTGTGGGCTTTCACTCACATTCTTGTCCTCTTTGCTCAATTCAAGCAGTGCAATGTCGCCGACGATTTCGTAAGAGAATTTTGGCAGTTTTTCCTGCTGTTGCGTCTTTCTCTTCCTCACGAACTTCAAACACACGCCGAAGAACACTCGCATCCTTCAATTTCAGCATTATTTCTTCGCTTGGCAACGCTTTCAACGGGAAGAATAGGAGATTTCCTTCCGCAACGACTTTCGCTCTTCCGTTCAGTAGTGCATGCTCTCGCAGTATGCGTCTCACTTCCTCCCCTCTTCTCTTCTCAACGCACACACAGGGCAACTCCTTCCTCTTCATTCACCGTTTCTCACTTCATTTGCATTCCTTTTTCTCCTTTCCCCTGCGGTTTTTCCGTGCCTTCACTCATTCTTGGCGTGGAGTAGTAAGATTTATAAATAAGGAAGTTAAGAGTGAATGAAGGTAAAAGGAAGCGGAGAGGAAAGCAGCGATGAGAGGAGGACACCGAAGGGAGAAGAAAAAGAAGGCGAAGGAGTGGTATGTCATAGTTGCGCCGAAGGTCTTTGGAGAGATAGAAGTAGGAGAAACGCTTGCGGATGACCCTGCGAAGTTGCTCGGCAGGACGGTAGAGCTGACGCTTGACGAGCTCACGGGACACATGATTCGCAGTTCGCACACGAAGCTACTGCTGCAAATTTCAGAAGTTGAGCGAGGTGTCGCACGCACGAGACTTGTGGGGCATGAGGTTGAAAGGGACTACCTGCGGAGCCTTGCGAGGCGACGCATCTCAAAGATAGATGTGAATATCGTCGTCACAACGAAGGACGGCGAGAAGATGCGAGTGAAGGCTTCCTGCTTCACCGTCAGGAGAGCGAGCAACACGCAAGAGCACACAATTCGCAAGGAAATGGAGTTTGTGATTTCAGAGCGGGCGAGAGAGCTTAACCTGAACAATTTCATGCAGGAAATCCTGCTCGGCAAGCTCTCTTCAGACATCTACAAGCGAGTCCGCAAGATTTACCCCGTGAGGCGTGTTGAAATCACGAAAACGGAAATCGGGGCGAGAGCGGAAAGATGAGAATGAGAGCGAGGCGAAAAGGAGTGCGTGTGGAGAAGTGAAAGCAAAGGCACGAAGAGGTGTGAGTGGAGAGGGGGGCTGAGGAGATGAGGATAAGATTTTTAGGCGGTTGTGGCGAAGTAGGTCGTTCTGCGGTATTAATTGACGACAAAATACTGCTTGATTACGGGGTTAGACCGGCAGACCCGCCAGAGATGCCGATGTTTTCAAGGCAGATTGCAAAATCATTAGAGGCAGTTATCGTTTCCCACGCACATTTAGACCATTCCGGTATGATTCCGAGCCTTATGAATTGCAATAATAATGGTCTGAAGTTGTTCATGACGCCTGTTACATGCGATATTGCGAAGATTCTCTGGCGGGACACGATAAAATTGGGAGAAGAGCATGGAATCCACCTGTTCAACGGCGAGGATGTGCATAAGGTGGTCAAGAATGCCCATTTCTTGCCTTTCAGGAAGCGATTTTCGGTGAACGGTTACGAGTGCGAGCTTTTCAACGCAGGTCATATCCCTGGGAGCGCAGCAGTGCATCTGTGGAAGGAGAGCGAAGACATCAGTCTGCTCTACACGGGCGACATTAAAATGGAGGAGACGAGGCTTCTTGAGAGTGCTTCGCCCGATGAACTACCGCATGCCGACATACTAATCGTTGAAAGCACATACTTCGGCACAGAGCATAAAAACAGGCGAGAACTTGAGCGGGAGTTCGTGGATTCCGTGCAGGAAACGATTGACAGGGGCGGTCATGCGATTGTTCCGTGCTTCGCTGTCGGTAGGACGCAAGAAATTGTGATGGTTCTGCACGCTCACGGCATTATTCCATTTGTGGATGGCTTGGGCATCAGCGTTTTCAAAATGCTTGAGCACCACCCCTCATTCTTAAAGGACGCATCCGCACTCGCAGCAGCGTTCAAAGAGGCGAAGTTCGTCAGCGGAAAGAAGAGGAAGAAGGTGCTTTCACAGCCTTCTGTCGTTGTCACGACCGCTGGCATGCTGAACGGCGGTCCTGTGCTTTACTACCTGCGGAAATTGCACGACGACCCACGAAGCAAGGTCTTGCTCACTGGCTACCAAATTGAAGGCACGAACGGGCGAAGGCTCTTGGAGGAGAAGTGCGTTGAGACGGAGAGCGGTCCGCTGAAGGTGAAGGCGGAAGTTGAGCAGTATGATTTCTCCGCACACGCAGGCGATTCAGAGCTGAAGAGATTGGTCTCTCGCTTCTGCAGGCGAGGCACGGAAGTCGTATTCACAATGCACGGCGAGAACGCTGCTGAATTCGCAGATTGGATAAGAGAGCAGGGATGCGAGGCTTTTGCACCCGAAAACGGTCAAGAATATATAATTGAGTGAGCAAACAAAAAAGAAAATGAGGCTGTGGAAGGGGCGCCGGTAGTGTAGTGGTTATCACAGAGGCTTGCCATCCTCCTCCTTGAGCGTGAGGGCGTGATGCGTGAGAGTGGGAGGGCGAAAAGCCTCTAACCCGGGTTCAAGTCCCGGCCGGCGCATTCCCCTTCTTCCTTCTGCTTCTGCTTTTGCCTATGTTCTCGGAAGTCAGAGAGGGTAGAACGAGGGTTTTAGTGCCGAAGAAGCCCACAAAATCAATCTTCTACAATCCGAAAATGGAATTGAGCAGGGATTTGGATGTTGCGAGTGTCGCTGCATTCCTCGCTCTCAATCGTAAGCCTTTGCGTTTCGCCGCTGACGCACTCGCAGGAACGGGCATTCGTGGGCTTCGCCTCGCTTGTGAAGTTTTCTCCGCCTCTTCCGCTTCTTCCGCTTCTTCTGCTTCTTCCGCCTTCTGCCTCTTCTGAAGAGAGGGGAGAAAGCGCAGTGCAACAGGCAGTAGTTGCAGCGGAGGAATGCTCTGTTGTCTTGAACGACAGGAGCAAGCCTGCTTACGAGGTGATTCAGCGGAATATTCGCTTGAACGGCGTTGATGGCGTTGCGAGAGCAAGCAACGAGGATGCGAATGTGCTACTTCACCGCTTCAGGTTCGATTTAGTGGATTTGGACCCCTTCGGCTCTCCTGCACCATTCTTGGATGCTGCCTGCAAGTCCGTTCGGCGTTTGCTTTTGGTCACTGCCACGGACACCGCACCGCTCTGCGGCGCACACTCAGGCGGATTTCGTAAGTATGACGCTTTTCCGCTACGCACAGAATACCACAGCGAGCTCGCAACCCGCATCCTGCTCGGCAAAGTTGCAAGAGAGTTGCTAAAGCATGAGAAGCTTGCGATGCCCCTGCTCTGCTATGCGAAGAGGCATTTCGTTCGCATCGTCGTCGGCGTTGAGCGTTGCGGAGCGAGGCGGGCAGAGGCGGAAACGCTTCGTAACCTCGGTTTTCTGGCACACTGCTTCTCTTGCGGAAACCGCTTCTCTCTCTCCATTTCAGAATTTTTTGAGCGTGGCTTCTCGCAGTGCGATGTTTGCGGCTCTCCACTGCGTTTTGCGGGTCCGCTTTTCGTCGGTGCGTTGCACAAAAAGGCATTCTGCGAGGCGGTTTTGAGCGAGTTGAACGCAAGAAATGAGCTTAATGAGCGTAAAACAGCTTTAAAAATCGTTGAGCGATGCAAAGAGGAGCTTGAAATTCCATTCTACTATGAGTTGCATGCGGTTTGTAAGTCGTTAAAGGTGACGCCTCCGCCTCTGAATGCGGTTCTTGAGAGCCTGAGAGAGCGAGGATTCAAAGCGAGCAGGACGCACTTCTCAAACACCGCATTCAAGACAGATGCGAGCATCTCCGAAATTAAGGAGAGTGTTAAGGAAGTCTCCCACCGCTGCGGTTGAGCGTCAGCCGAACCTTCCGGAGATGTAGTCTTCTGTGCGTTTTTCAGCGGGGTTCGTGAATATTTGAGAGGTTTTACCGAATTCAACGAGTTCGCCGTTCAGGAAGAAAGCGGTGTGGTCGGAGATGCGGGCGGCTTGGTGCATATTGTGCGTGACCACAACAAGCGTGTATTCACGCTTCAATTCTTTAATGAGAGCCTCTATTCTCGCTGTTGAAACAGGGTCGAGAGCGGAGCAAGGCTCGTCCATGAGAATGACTTCGGGCTGAACTGCAAGCGCTCTTGCGATGCACAGACGCTGTTGCTGACCGCCTGAAAGCCGCAATGCACTCTCTTGAAGCCTGTCCTTGACTTCGGACCAGAGTGCAGCCTTCCTCAAACTCGCCTCTACAATCCTGTCAAGGCGTTTCTTGTCTCTGATGCCGTGAATTCTCGGACCGAATGCGACATTGTCGTAAATGCTCATCGGGAACGGGTTCGGCTGCTGAAAGACCATGCCCACTCTACGACGCAGACTCGTGACATCAACACCGTTGAAAATGTCTTCGCCGTCGAGGAAGACCTTGCCTGTAACTCTCGCACCGTCAAGGTCAACTAAACGATTCAGCACACGCAGGAATGTCGTCTTCCCGCATCCTGAAGGACCTATGACCGCAGTCACGCTGTTCGCCTCAATATCAATACTCACATCCTTCAACGCATGCACTCTCCCGTAATGCACATTCAAATCACGAGTCTGCACCTTTACTCTCATTTTCACCTCCTCCTTCTGTCATTACATCATGCATCATGCAATCTCACCCCTCATTCGTCTGATGTATCTGTTGCGTAAGAGCAAAGCAGAGACATTAATCGCAAAAAATATCGTTAAAAGGACGAGAGAAGCGCCTGAAGCCTTTGAAAATGCGGTGGATGAGTGTCGTCCTTGCGTTGCCAACATGTAAATATACACGGGCAAAGAGCCGACGGGGTCAAAAAGCGACCTCGGAATGAAAGATTCAAGACCTGAACCCGCCGTGAGAAGCACAACCGCAGTCTCACCGAGCGCCTTCCCTAAGCCGAGCAGGACGCCTGTGATGATGCCCGGAAACGCATTCCTCAGCACAACACAACGAATTGTTTGCAGTTTCGTCGCTCCTAAGGCGAGTGAAGCCTCCCTGAAAGAGCGTGGCACCGCACGAATAGCCTCTTCAGATGCACGAATCGTCCACGGTAAAATCATGAAGCCGAGAGAGAGACCGCCTGAGAGGAGAGATATGCCGAAGTTCAAGTAATGAACGAGCAGGATTAAGCCAAAAAGCCCTATTACGATTGAGGGAATGCCCGCCAAACACTCAACAAAGAACCTTATTATACCAGTTAACGCATTATCAGGCGCATATTCCGCAAGATATATCGCAGAAAGCACGCCCAAAGGGACTGCGAAGAGCAAACAAACGCTAACCAAGCATAAAGAGCCTATTATTTGTGGGAATATTCCGCCTCGCTCCAACATATATGGCGAATTCAGCAAGAAATCAATATTTATCGCACTTATGCCGTTTGAAAATATGTAGGAAAAGAGGATTATGAGGATTATTGCAGGTATTAATGCGAATACACACAAGATTCCCCTCAAAATAACCTCTTTTTTCTTCTCATTCCACTCTTTTCTGCCGCTAAACAGGAATGTCATACGCTCTTCTTCCGCACCTCCCTCCTCACTATTGCGGTTGTGATTATGTTAAGGAAAGCAACAATCGCAAACAAGACGATGCCGAGAGCGAAGAGAGCATGCTGGTGCGTTGAACCCCACATCGCATACGGTATTTCAAGGACGATTGTGGATGTGAGAACCCTCGCAGCGTCAAAAACAGATGTCGGAACCGAAGGAATATTTGGATTTCCGACGACCATTAAGACAGCCATCGTCTCACCGATTGCATTTCCCATGCCCAATATGAGAGAAGCGAGGATGCCAGAGCGAGCATTAGGCAGCACAACCTCACGAACGGTCTGCCAGTGCGTCGCACCTAAAGCAAGAGATGCTTCCCTGAGAGAACGAGGCACTGCTTGAATCGCATCCTCTGAGATGCTGACGACATGCGGTAGCGTCATTATTGCGAGTATGAACCACGCTGCAAGTATGCACTCACCGCCACCGCCTCCTCCGCCTCCTCCTCCGAAGAAATCACGAATGAAAACGACAACTACCATCAAACCGAAGAAGCCAAGCACAACCGAAGGAACGCCAACAAGCATCTCTACACACGCTTTCAAGACATTCCTGAGAAAAGGAGGCGAAAACTCAGCAAGATATATCGCAGCAGGAACGCCAATCGCAGCAGAAATCGCTAATGCACCCACTCCTACTATTAATGTGCTTATTACTGTCGGCAAAATTCCGAATTTATCATGTGAAGGTTTCCACTCCATCCCTAAAAAGAAATCTTTTCCGAGCATTAATGCGGGAAATCCCTCTTTTAGCATGAAAAGGACAATGAAAAAAACAATTAAGGCGGAAGAGAGGGCGGAAATGAGCAAAATGCTCTCCACTACCCTTTCCATACTCCACGACCTCGCAAAACACACGCCCGCTCCTCCTTCCGCCTTCCTTTTGGCACGCATTTCAACCGCACAGAACGCCAGCCCAGCGCTCAGGTGCCTCGCAGAAAGAGAAGCAAAGACGCCAGTGCAAGCATGAGAACAGCGAAAATCGCCTCATATCCAGGCGTCGGAGGCGTCGGCACAGCAGGCGATGGTGTTTGCGTCGCAGGCGTCGTAGGCGTTGCAGGTAGTTGCAGAAGTTGCAGGCGTTGCAGGAGTTGCAGGCGTTTGCACTGGGATGTATCCGAGTTCTTCAACGATTTTCTGACCTTCTTCGCTGAGAACGAAGTCAATGAAAGCCTTCTCAAGCGGTTCAGGCTCGCCTTTCGTGATAAGATAAAGATTTCTTGTGATTGGATACTCGCCTGAGAGGACTTTCTCAACAGTAGGCTCAACGCCGTCAATCTTCAACGCCTTGACGCTCTCGTCAACATATCCGAGGGAAATGTAGCCGATTGCGTTCTTGTCGGTTGCGACGGTTGCCCGCACCTCGCCATTTGAGGGCTTAACGCTCGCATCCGCAGTTATCTCCAGCTGTAGCGGTCGCATGACGAACTTCTCAAAAGTCTCCCTCGTTCCAGAGCCTTCTTCCCTCGTGATAACCCTAATTTCGGCATCTTCACCGCCAACTTCTTTCCAATTATTGATTTCGCCTGCGAAAATCTTTGCTACTTGCTCCATAGTGAGCTCACTGACGGGATTTTCGGGATGAACAACAATCGCAACACTGTCTTTCGCAATCACAAAAGGCTTCAAATCTGGATATTTCGCCCATTCTTCTTCCTTTATGTCTCTTGATGCCGCTCCTATGTCTATGTCGCCAGCCCCTACCGCTTTTATGCCGTGACCGGAGCCTCCGCCACTGACAGAAATGCGTAAATCTGGATTTCTTTCCATGAGGATGCGAGCGCACTCCTGATTTATCGGAAGCACCGTCGTAGAGCCTGCGACGGTCAGCTTGCCTGAGAGTTGGGCTGCTGCGCCATGCACGGAAAACGCTGAGACCGCCGTCGCCACGAGAACCGCAGCCACAAGCACCGCTCTACACATTTTCCGCATCACCTCCTTATTTCCCGCATATTTATATATCTTATGCACTTCGCATCCATTTTCCTATTTTCCAAAAATTAAATATATAAATACATGCTTTTTACTTAGTTCGGAAAATCATATATAAATAGAATGCGAATAGAGCATCCCTGCTTACCGAGATTCTGAACACAGGCGCAGCGCTCGCATTGCGAAAGATTTTTCAATTTCTCTCTGCATCCTCTCTGTGAGAGCAGGGTTAGTGTTTTGGTTTAATAATATTGCATGCACTTGAGGGTAAATTGAGCAAATTACATGCACATTTGACGGCAGTCATGTCATAATTGAAATCACTTCCACTTCTCAAAGCTTTCAACGCTCTAACATTGGATTAAATGACAGTGGAAGACTTGCGGAAAATGGATTGGAGAAGCGTGAATGCACTAATGATGCACCGGCAATTGACAGGAATTTCGCAGATTTGTGTGCGTGAGAGCCGTAAGAGATTTTCTCTCTCTACTCATCCGAGAGCGGTTGCGGGAAGAAGCGAGGAGAGAGAATGAATGGAACGAGGAGGAAAGGAGAAAAAAGTGAAAAAAGTGGAAAAAGGGAAAAATAATTATTCTACTGGAATGCTCTTTTTCTCCTTCTCTGCCTCTTTCTTTTTAATTTTAACGCTCAGAATTCCATTTTTGTAGGATGCTTTCGCACTTTCAGGGATTACTGGCTCGTCAAACTTCACCTCTTTGTAGTATTTTCTGTCGTTTTCCGCCCTTATCTCAAGCGAATCTTCAGTGGCATTGAGTTTAATGTCCTCCTTCTCCACACCTGGTAGCTCAGCAACTACCTCGTAAGCGTCTTTCTGCTCAATCACATCCACCAAAGGCTCCCGCTCTCCACGAGGCATCGGCTCAAATCTTCGCATTGAAGGGCGAATGTTCCCGAACTCTGTGATTTCTGGCTCCTTACCAGGCTCCTTACGCAGCACGAAACCATAAACGAATGGTCCTATCCTGCGCACTTTTCCTTCTGGTGTCTCAATCTCTTTCACGAATTCCTTGAATTCCTCCGGAGCCTCCCGCTCAAGCCACTCAAGCATCTCCTCAAAAGGGTCCCTGAAGAACTCTTCTATGTCTCTCTCCATCCGCTCTCTCCTTCTCCGCTCCTCCTCAAAAAATGGAAAGCGCCGCATCTCCTCAAACATCCGCTCCATATACTGCTCTATCAAATCAAAAATCGACGGTCTCCTCCTTCTCTCCACCATGTTTCCCGCTTTCTCCCTGCTTCATTTAAAACTTGCGGTCAGCGAAACTCAGAACGCATGCAGAAAAAGAAATGGGCTTGGCATTGTGAGAACGGCAAATGAACGGCAAATATGTGTGCATTTTATATGCGAATGGAATGGATGCAAGAGAGATGAGGTTGAGCATTCCGCATCCGGGACATTTTGAGGCGTTGAAGGAGATTGTCGCCGTGAAAGAGTCAGAGGGGTTAAGCGAAGTGAAAGAAGTGTTCATGGGCGGCTCACCTGACATCATGGGCAGTGGTCGTGGCGTCTTCCACGCTCCTCTCATCTCAGAAATAAAGGAGCAGACGGAATTCGCTCACGAGCATGGCTTGAAAATGAACATCGTGATGAACTCCACATGCCTCAGCGGAAATCATCTCACTCACGAGGGCTTCAAGATGTTTGAGTGGTATTTCAAACAGCTTAACGACGCCGGTGTGGATGCTGTCACGGTTGCAGAGCCTTATTTAGTGGAATTACTGCGGGATTTTCCGATGGAAGTGGTGGTGAGTTGCCTCGCTTATGTTGATTCACCGCATCGTGCAAAATTCTACGAAGAACTTGGCGCTGATGTCATCACCGCTGACACGAATATTAACAAGAATTTTGATTTACTGCGGGGGATTGTTGAAGCTGTTGACTGCAAGGTGCGAGTGATTGTGAACGAGGCATGCCTTTTCAAATGTCCATTCAGGTATGCTCACTACAATGTTGCGTCGCACTTCAGCAGTCTGAACAAGCCAAAAGGGACGCCCATCGCTCTTGACTTCTACTTCGACAAATGCATCTCTTTCAGGCTGCGAGACCCTTCGCAACTCATCAAATCTGCGTGGATTCGCCCCGAAGACATCAGACATTACGAGGAGATAGGCATTCACGAATTCAAACTCTCGGGAAGGACAAAAACAGTCGCTTGGATTTTGAAATGCATGCGTGCATACGCAAAACGCTCATTCAAGGGCAACCTTCTTGACATTTTAGACTGTCCGCAGATGCTTCGCTATGTTTTTCATATTGAAAATGAGAAACTTGAAGGATGCATAGAGCAGTGGAAGCGCTGCAAAAAGATATGTGATGAATGCGGTTACTGCAATAAAATCGCTGAAAACATCATAATTCGCAAATATTGAGGTAAAAGGTCTGAAAAAGTGGGATAAAGTGGGAGAAAAGGAAAGAGGAAGCGAGGAAATGAGTGAGAGAGAGGGAAGAGGGGAGGAGCAGAGTAAAGGGCAAGGAGAGGGGAGAGAAAAAAGGGAAGGCAGAGAGGAAACGAAAGAGTAGGCGAGAGGCGTTGAGAGCATTTCAAGAAGGCATCAGAGAGGGAGGTAGGCGAGTAGAGGAGGCGTTGCTGAATTTTGGCGTTAAGGGTATTGTGCTTGAGGCGAAGGTGTTTGGGATGGTCTGCGGCTGTGCTGGCTTCCAAACGGACACGAGAGGGATTCAAGCGGAGGAAGTAGAAGTGCTGAAGGAGGATTTGGGCAAGTTGCTCGCTTCAGTTGGCGAGTCTTTGGGCATTCGCCCTGATTTCATTTACGCAAGGAAGCTCCCCGGTTCGGAAGAGGTCGTCGCTCTCACCGTCAGGGAACTTTGCGAAATATGCAAGGAGGAGTTTGCAGGCTCAAATGCACCGCCACGACCAGACATAATTGTGTTGAGGAAATAATTTTTCTTCGCATGACTTCAAAAAGGAAACATGCGAATTTGGAGGCGGGACAAGAGGGAATTCATACTTGAGAGCCTTCTGCTCATTCTTTGCTTTTTCAGAGCAACGCATCAAATGCTATTTTTTGCCGTTGTGCTTGCGATGTTTTTGTGCAGTGTGCTTGAAGTGCCTGTCTTCAGCATGAAGACGAGAAGGAGGAACTTCAGCGAAGGGGAGGCAAAACTGCTTTCAGATATTTACAAAGTGCCTCTTGAGGATTTGAGTGGAGCTTCGCAAGTTAGAAAGGATTGCGTGGGGTATTGGGCATAGAAACGAAACAGCGACAGCAGCAAGAACATACGACACGAAAGTGACGCTGAACATAGGAGGCTTCATTATTCCTGTCGCATTCGCAATCTGGATGCTGTCGCTGAATTTCATTTTTGAAATCGTTCTTTCTTACCTCTTAATGACAATTTTAGCATACTCAGTAGCGGAGATAAGGGAGGGCGTAGGTGTTGTGCTTCCGAGAGAGGTTGGCGTTTTCGCAATCCCGCTCGCTCTGCTCCTTGCTCCTTCAGACGCTTCTTATACCGATGTCGCAGGCTTAATCTTTGTTCCTGCGGTGCTTGGTATTGCGACCGCCCTTCTGATTGCATCCGCTTATTTCCCTCGTGAGAAAGGCTGCCCATTCATAAGCATCGGAGGAACCGGTAATTACGAGGCAATATTCCTAATTGCAGTCATTTCTTTGCTTTTTGCGACGATACAATGAGCGAATGCGAAGATGTTATTAATTAAAACCGAAAACATCTTTCCTATTTTATCTTAATTTATCAGTTCTTCCCCAGGGCGGCATGGTCGCCGTGAGCGTTGCGATGAGCATGTCTGTTGTGAAATTAGGAGGTAGCCTTTTCAAAGAGGGCAGAAGCATATTGCGTTTTCTGCGTGATTTCGCAGCAGAGCGGGGATTAAGCATCGTTGTGGTGCCAGGAGGCGGACCTTTCGCAGATTTCATCAGGAAAATTTCATCTTCCGCTGGAATTTCAGATGAAGCTTCGCACTGGATGTCCATTCTTGCGATGCATCAATACGCATTCTTCCTCACTGACGGCGTTGAAGTTCCGCTGGTTGAGCGTTTGGAGGAAATTTCTCACACTGAAAGAGGAGCGGAGAAAGCGGGAGGCGGCACCTGCGTCGTCTTCTTGCCTTTCAATCTCTTGCGAGAGGAAGACGAGCTGAAGCACTCTTGGGATGTCTCCTCAGACACGATTGCTGCGTTTGTTGCGAAGAAGCTTGGAGAGCGGAAAATCATAAAAATAACGGATGTTGATGGCATTTACGACGATAAAGGACGCATAATTCATAGAATTCATGCAAGAGATATGATTAAGAGGGGATTTTTAGGGTGTGTTGATGCGGAGTTGCCGAGATTTCTTGCGGAGAATAGGATGAGATGCATAATTGTAAATGGTAAAAGGCGGGAGAGATTGGAGAAAGTGCTGCTCGGTGAGCATGTGGAATGCACTGAAATTTTGCCTTGAACTGACGCTTTCGCTCGCTTCCGCACTGCTTTCTCTGCTATTCGCCGATGATTTGAAGAATGACCCTTCGTGAGCGAGGCTTGTTGTCAAGTTCCACAAAGACGAGCTGTTGCCAAGTGCCGAGAAGCATTCTCTTCGCTCTGAATGGAACAGTGAGCGAAGCACCGAGAAAAGAGGCACGAACATGCGAGTGTCCGTTGCCGTCGTGCCATCTGAGCTCATGCTCGTAATGGATGTCTTTGGGGAAGAGCCTTTCAAGCGCCGCTGGGAAATCCTTCAAAAGCCCGGGCTCATACTCAATTGTCGTAATTGCGGCAGTGGACCCAGGCACGAAAACGGTTACGATGCCGTTCTCAATGCCGCTGTCTCGCAACGCTTCATTCACTCGCTCCGTAATGTCAACAATTTCAACCTCCCCTCTCGTTTGAATGTGCAACTCCTTCGTGACTACCGCCATTCCTCTTTCGCCTCCCTCCTTCTCCCTTTTCCTTAATTTTCTTCTTCCGCTCTTAAACCCGTCGGTTACCGTGAAGGAATAATATTGCTGAAGAGAGTTAAGCATAAGGAAGTGTGAGGAAGGGTGAGGGATGTGCTTGAGGTGAAGCCGCTTGCGTTTGACAGTTTTGGAGTGCGTTCAATGGCGACGCTCGTTGAGACGGATGACTTGCGTGTGTTAATAGATGCGGGTGTTTCGCTTGCTCCTCTGAGATATGGACTGCGACCGCATCCGAAGGAAGAGGCGAGGATGCGAGAGCTTTGGGCGGAGATAGAGAGAGAGGCGAGGGAAGCGGATGTTCTTGTTGTGACGCATTACCACTACGACCACCACGACCCTCAAAAGCCCGAAATTTACAAGGATAAGGTCGTTTATGTGAAGCATCCCACCGAAAACATAAACAAAAGTCAGGAGGAGCGGGCTTCTTTCTTCATTGAGCAGTTGAAAGGGCTGCCGAAGTCGCTTGAAATCGCTGACGGTCGTGAGTTCAAGCACCGCTCAACAACGATAAAGTTCTCAAATGCGGTCTTTCACGGCACGAATTCAAGGTTGGGATTTGTTGTTGAGGTTTGCGTTGCGTGCGGAGGCGAAAAATTCGTGCATACAAGCGATGTAGAGGGCCCTTCGGTGGAAGAACAGGTGGAATTTGTGCTGAAAGAAGCGCCAGATATAGTTTTTATTGACGGTCCTATGACCTACATGCTCGGTTTTCGCTACTCAAAGAGGAGTTTAGAGCTTTCTGTTGAGAATTTAAAGCGTATTGTTGATGTGACGCCGACGGTTGTGATTGACCATCACACTCTTCGTGACTTAAACTACAAGGAGCGCATCGCTGAAGTTTACGAGCATGCATCCGAAAGGAACGCCACCGTGAGCACGGCGGCGGAATTCGCAGGTCGCAAGATTGAAATGCTTGAGGCTCGCAGGAAGGAACTTTATGCTGCGGAGCCGGCGGAGCAGCGGCGGTAAGCGGTAGAGGGAGCGTTTTTGCGTGTGTGAGCGTGTGTGTCGGAAATGCTCATTCGCTGTGCTGAGGCGGTTGTTGAGATAAGGGAAGATGTTGTTATCAAACGCAGGATACCGAAGAAGTATCGGCTGAGTGCGTTAGACGAGCGTTTGAGGCGAGAGCGCACGAAAACGGAGGCGAAAATCATTTCAGAAGCTCGGAGGAATGGCGTGCCTACGCCAATCATTTTTGATGTTAATGATTATGAGATTGTGATGGAGAGGATAAAAGGAAGGCTTGCTCGTGATGCTCTTAACGAAGAATTGAGCGAGAAAATAGGTGAGATGATGGCAAAATTGCACAAAGCAGGCATAATTCATGGAGATTTGACAACTTCAAATGTGATTATTGGCGACGACAACAGAATTTATCTGATTGATTTCGGTCTTTCCTTCTACGATTCAAGCACAGAGGCTCGTGGAGTGGATGTGCATGTCTTCTTTCAGTGCCTTCGTGCCTCGCATACTGAGAGAGAGAGCGAGCTGAAGCGTGCTTTCGTGCGAGGCTACAAGCGCTTCTTCGCTGATGCTGATGCCGTTCTGAGGCGTGCCGAGGAGATTGAGCGCAGAGGCAGGTTCGTAGAGCGAAGAGGAGCGTAAAGAGCTCAGAGGAGCGCAGAGAGCGTAGAGCGTGTAGAGAGTGTAGGGAGCGTAGAGAGTGGAGAGGGGCGAGGAGAAAGGGGAAGGGCGGAGCATAGGTTAGAGGGGCAGAAGCGCCTGCTGACGCAGAGACGCAGATTAAGTGAAGAATATTCTATCCGAAGGCAGAACTTTCCCGCACAATACCTTCTCAATGTGATACAATGCGTAATTTTGCTCATATTCTCCGACTGTTGCGGTGCAATCAGGAGGAACGACAACGCTGAAACCCCGCATGAACGCATCACTTGCAGTATGCATTACGCATATATTCGTTGCTACGCCCACAATCACAAGCGTCTTTATGCCCTTCTTGCGCAAAATCTCCTCTAAATCTGTCTGAAAAAATGCACTATAGCGATGCTTCCTCACAATCTCAGATTTCTCTGCGAAATTTGCGAGTTCATTCACGATTTCCGCACCTTCGCTTTGCTTAACGCAGTGCTTCTGCCATAAATTGAACTCTTCATCGTCCTCTTCATGCCAATCTTGCGTGAAAATCGTGAGAATTCCAGCCGAAGATGCCCTTTCAAGCAGTTTCCTCACTCTTGGAATGATTTCCTTTGCTGATTTTCCGATGAATAATGCACCTTTTTCATAGCAAAAGTCCTTCTGCATGTCCACAACGACGATTGCGGTCTCCGCCGAGGGCAGAGATACCTCCTCTTCGCTCATCTCCCAAAATTTTAATCAATTAGATATGTCTTTTCCTTTTTTCAATTTGAGAATGCTTTCCCACGCTTCCAATGCTCCTCCTTCACTCTTGCCTTTCTTGAGGTCCAGCACTTCAACACTCCGATTGCGCCTGCTCGCCAGCAGAGCTAAATCTTCAACTTTTCAGGAGCACTCAAAGAGTGCTTTCTGACTGGCATTTTCCACCGATTTCAAGCGTTCTTCAGCATATTTGCAGTATTCAGGATTTATTTCAAATCCAATAAATCTCCTTTTCAGCTTCTTTGCTGCTACTGCGACTGTTCCAGAACCCATAAAGGGGTCTAATACAATATCTCCCTCGTCAGTAGTGAGCTTAATTAGCTCTCTAACGATGAATTCAGGGAATACTGCGGGATGAGGACAGCCTTTAAGCGTCTCAACTGCGCACTCAATCACATCTCTTTTCATGCTATTCCCGTGAATTCTTATGATTGTGAAGCCTTGCTTTTCCATTTGAATCTTGCGACCGCCCTCTTGACCGCCGAATGCGGGTGCGTGAATGCCACGAATTTTCATGCGAAACTCCTTTATTTTGCCTTCTTTCACCTCTTCTATGACCTTTTTCAGCTCTTCTCTCGCCATTTCCTTCTCATATTCGCTTAAAGGTGCTTCCTCTATTAGCTTGAAATACCGTTGCCCTATGTTTTTCATCCTTCTTTTCCTTTCTGTCCTCGCCTCCTCTCCGCTCATAAAAGAATGCAAGTTGAACTTGTAATTATCTGATTTGACGAAATGGAAGAAGGGTTCTGTGCTTTGGACGAGTCTTCGCTTGAATTGACGAGGTGTTGGATTCGTTTTCACCCATGTTATCGTGTTTATGAGTTTAACTTTCTCCCTTCGCAGCGCCTCAATAGCGAAACGATAAGGAATTAAAAGCAAGCTTCCTTCGTGATATTTGTCTCCGAGATTGAAAATGATTGAGCCTGTGTCCTTAGTCACACGAACGCACTCATGAAAAACTCCTAAAATCTTCTCAAGATACGCTTCAGGCGTTTCTTCGTTCCCTATTCCCATCCAGTCCCGTTGTTTGTAGTAAGGTGGCGATGTTATAACCAAATCTATGCTTTTTGAAGGTATTTTCTTTATGAGTTCAATGCAATCTCCTTCTATTATCCTGTCAATCATCTGCTCAAATCTCATTTCATCTTTCCGTTGAATTTATGTGCAGTGGGCAAACGGGGTCTTCAGCGAGGAAATCGCCTTTAACTGCGAAAGCTCTTGAGCGGCATCCTCCGCATATTTCTCGGTATTTGCATTCTGAACAGCGACCCTTCACATTTCTCGCTCGCAATTCCCTGAATTCCTTTGCGTTCCTCGCAATTTCCAAAAAGCGTGCATCTTTCACATTTCCGACCTTTAATGGTAAATATGCGCATGGAGCGACATCGCCGTTTGGGAATATGTGAAAGCGAGTGATGCCTGCGGTGCATCCCACGAATTTCTCGCAGAGAGCATCGTCAACGATGTTTCGTTCTCGCAGGAAAGCCCAGAACTGCGGGTTGCATATCGGTTTCAGCCAGACTTTCGTTTTGGGTTGCGTTCTCAACAGAAATTCAAAGAATTGAAGGTTTTGCTCTGCGGAGAGGCAAGCATCTGAGATTTTCCTGCCACGACCCACTGCGATGAGGTAAATGAGGTAAATGCGGAATGCGTTCAAGCGTGATGCCATTCGTATGATTTTCGGTATTTCACCGTAGTTCAAGCGAGAGACGGTTGTGAATAGCTGGAAAGCAAGCCCAACTTTCTTGCATGAGCGGATGCCTCGCAGTGTTCTTGCGAAAGCACCTTCAACGCCCCTGAATTCGTCGTGGAATGAGCCTATGCCGTCTATGCTTATTGCTGCACGCTCAAGTCCCGCCTTCTTCAGCTTTTTGGCGACATCCTCAGTGATGAGCGTGCCATTCGTTGCCATGACAACTTGCATGTCAAACGAGGCAGCATACTCAATCAACTCGTAAATGTCTTCTCGCAAGAGAGGCTCTCCGCCCGTGAATGCGAATTTCACCTTACCAATTTTCGCAGCATCCTCAATCACCGCCTTGCACTCCTCTGTTGAGAGTTCTTCCTCTGGAAAATCGCTGATTGAGCAGTGCTTGCACCACAAATTGCATCGCTTCGTCACCGCAAGCACAACTTCTCCCGGCTGGTATGAGAAACATCCCGTGCCTACGGTGTCATTCGCAAATATTTCATCTTTGTGTGCCTCAAACCACGCTCTTAACGCCTCGTAATCCTGCGATTCCTGCTGCGCCGCTTTCTCAGCAGCCACTTCCGCTCCTTCCGCTGCTGCCTCCTCTCTCTCCGCTACTGCTTCCTCTCCCTCCACTGCAGCTGACGAAAACGCCCTATTCACATCCGAAGCATGCATTTCCCCCTCGCCTCGCATCCTCCGCACACATAACGATAAATGCAAGACACGCACCTCTTAACTTTAAGATTTCTCAATGCACGAAGCAACGCAGAGACATCGTCACGAAGCACATTTCCGACGCTGCGAGCAAGAAAAGGGCATCTCCAAAGCTCACCGTCAGGCTTAATGTAGAGCATTCCGCCCTCACATGCGAGGCATCCGCTGAAGAATCTGCCGAGAAATCTCGCCACTCTCTCGCCTCTCTCACCCTGAACGCCCTTACGCCTCAAAAGGAACGCAAAATATTCGGGTGCCGCCACTGGAATGATGATTCCACGAGAATGACGCTGCTTCTCCGCTAAAACACGAAGAAGTTCGTTAAATTCGTCCTCGCAGAGTGCATTTTCAGCAATCTTTGCGCCTCTACCCGCAGGAACAAAATTGTAAATGAAATAAGAGAACACGCCAATCTCATTTCCAAAATCAATAATGCGAGGAACTTCACATAAATTCATCCTTGAAGCGACGATATTGAAGTGCAAATAGATGTCGTAATGCATACAATTCTCAATCCCCCGCATCGTTGCGTTTAACGCTCCTTTCACGCCTCGCAATTCGTCATGGATTTCATCGCTTAACGCATCAATACCGACGACAACACCAACATCAAATTCGCTCAACATGCGTGCAATTTCCCTTGAAATGAGCGTGCCATTCGTCGCAATGAAGATGTTGAAGTCCTTTTCAGTTGCATCTGAGATGAGAGTGAAGATGTCTTTACGCATTAGAGGCTCGCCACCGCTGAAAACGAGTGTTTTTATGCCCGTTTCCTTTAATTTTTGAATGAGTTCTCTCGCTTCCTCCGTTGAAAGTTCCTTTGAAGGCTCTCCACCGAAAGCGTGGCAGTGCTTGCAACGCAGATTGCACCTCCTCGTGACTTCCCAAACAATATGCGGATTCACGCCGAAGCACGAAATCTTACGCAAGCCAGCGCCCGCCTTCAGCACCTTCCTCGCTTGCGAGAGCCATTTCAAGAGCGGAAAGGGTCTCCACTCCGAAAGCCAAGCGAAGAGTGCGAGTGCAAACGCCTGCTCAACTAATTTCATCTTTTTTATTTGAATGTGAGAGAGAAAAAACAAGGATGAAAGGGGACGGAGGAGAAGAGGAGGAGATTGCGGAATATGCGGAGGAGAAATGGACGCCGAGAAAGATAGAGAAGCTTTTTGAAGAGGACATTCACAAATTAGGAGAGATTGCAGACAAAATAAATCGTAGAGAGGGGAATATTGTGACATTTGTAGTGAACAAGCACATAAATTACACGAATGTATGCGTGGCGAAGTGTCCTCTTTGTGCTTTCTACCGAGATGCTGGAGACAGCGATGCATATTTAATGACCGTTGAGGAGGTTCTTGCGGAAGCGGAGGATGCAATAAGGCGAGGAGGCACAGAACTGCATATCGTCGGCTCTCTTAATCCTGAGGTGAGTATTGAATATTTTGAGGAGATGTTCTCACGCATAAAAGAGCTCGCACGCATGAAGAAGCGTAATGTTGTTGTGAAGGCATTGACCGCAGTTGAGGTGGATTTCATCGCAAAGAAGGAGCGAATGAGCATAAAAGAGACGCTTTCAAGGCTGAAATCTGCGGGATTAGATGCGATGCCTGGCGGAGGTGCTGAAATTCTTGTTGATGAAATTCGCAAGATGATATGTCCGAATAAGGCAAATGCGGAGAAATGGCTGAAAGTCATGGAAATCGCTCACAAATTAGGCATAAAAAGCAACGCAACGATGCTATTCGGGCATATTGAGCAAATCAGGCACAGGGCTTTGCATATATTCAAACTTTGGAACCTTCAGAATCGCACAAAAGGCTTCATTTCTTTCATTCCACTGCTTTTTCACCCTGAAAACACAAGAATCGGATATGAAAGGGGCTTGAGAAAGGCAGATCCGATTGACATTCTGAAGACTATTGCGGTTTCAAGAATAGTTTTGAGGAATTTCAAGAGTGTGCGAGCATATTGGATAGGTCTCGGCGAGAAATTGACGCAAATTGCTCTCAATTACGGTGCAAACGACATTGATGGGACGATTATGGGCGAAAGGGTCACGCATTCCGCAGGTGCAAAATCTCCAACTCACCTTACAGTGAGAAAAATTCTGGGAATCATTCGTGCTTCTGGGAAAATTCCAGCGGAAAGAGACACTTTCTACAATATTTTGAGGGTGTTTGCTTGAAATGAGGATAGGGAAATTCGGATTTCTGAACAATTTCTTGCCTTATTTCCGTTTGGAGCAGGAATTAAAGAAGGAAGAAAGTGCGATGAATGTCGCTGTTAGCGGTGGTCAGAGCGTGAGTGAGAGCGTGAGTGAGGATGAAGGGAAGAACGAAAGAGGAAGAGGAGGAATTGAAGTGGTGGAGGGTTCGCCAGCGATGCTTGCGGAGATGCTTGAGCGAGGCAGCGTTGATTTTGCGCCTGTGCCTTCGTTCTACTACCTCAAGAACAAGGAGAAGTTGAAGGCATACGAGTTTTGTGTGGCATCTCGTGCGGAGCGGAGAGGGGAGATTTTGAGTGTTGTGGTTGTCTCAAAGCGTGAGAGATTAGGAGAAGGTGCGATTGCAGTCACGAGCCAAACAATCACATCCGTGAATCTTTTGAAGATTATTCTGCGTGAGCGAGGGCGAGTGGCGAAAAACAAGATTGTGCTTGCGAACGGAAGCGCTGCGGAGGAACTGCTGAAGCGTTGTCCTTATGCGTTGCTAATTGGAGATGCTGCGTTGGAAGCGAGGCGTAAATTCAATGTTGTGATGGATTTAGGAGCGGAATGGTTTGATTTGACAGGCTATCCGATGGTTTTTGGCATCTCCGCATCACTTTCTCATAAAAACATGAGCGAGGCAAACGATAAAATTCTCGCATCTCTCTCCTGGGGAATGCGAAATATAGATGAAGTGGTGGCGGAAGCGTCAAAAAAATCAGGATTCGCAGCAGATTTCCTCAAAAAATATTTCCTCTCGCTTTCTTACCGAATGGGCGTTAAAGAGAGAAAAGGTCTTGAATTGTTTGAGGAGAAATGCGTTGAACACCACCTGCTCTGATTCGGGTGAGAGGGAATGCGAGGAAATGAGCGAGAAGAGCATGAAGCGGGAGAAGTAAGTGAATATGTGCGGAAGAATTTAGAGGGTGAAGACCTTGCGGAGGAGGAAGTTTTGCATCTTTTTGACATGCCTCTTCCAGTTTTGGGGAGGATTGCGGATGAAATAAGGAGGAGAAAGTGCGGAGAACTCGTGACTTTTGTGATTGACAGGAACATAAATTACACGAATGTGTGCGTGAGTCGGTGCAAATTCTGTGCTTTTTATGCGAAGTGTGAGGAAGATGCGTATGTGTTGAGCAAGGAGGAGATTTTGGCGAAGGTTGAGGAGGCAGTGCGATTGGGTGCAACACAAATTTTAATGCAGGGCGGTTTGAATCCTGATTTGAGCATTGAATATTTTGAGGAGATTTTTTCAGCGGTGAAGCGTCGTTTCTGGTCGTTTTGGCGTGCATTTGCACTGTCTTTCGCCGCCTGAAGTCCATTTTCTCGCAGAGAAGGAGCGAATGAGCGTAAAGGAGACACTTTCAAGGTTGAGGGATGCGGGTTTAGACTCGCTTCCTGGCGGAGGAGCGGAGATTTTGAGTGAGCGGGTTCGCAGAGAAATAAGCCCGAGGAAGGTGAGCGCTGCGGGATGGTTGAAAGTGATGGAGATTGCCCATAAAATAGGCATGCGAACATCCGCAACAATGATGTTCGGGCATGTAGAGACGAAAAGCGAGATAATTGAGCATCTTTTCAGGCTGCGGGAACTTCAAAAGAAGACAGGTGGCTTCACCGCTTTCATCCCTTGGACATTCCAGCCGAAGAACACCGCACTGCAAAGCATCGTGAGCGAGCCTGCTTCTCCCGTCTCGTATTTGAGGGTGCTTGCGATTTCAAGGATTGTTCTGCACAATTTCAGGAATATTCAAGCCTCTTGGCTCACGCAGGGTTTTGATGTCGCAAAGCTCGCTCTCTTCTTCGGTGCAAACGACTTCGGCGGGACTGTTCTTGAGGAGAATGTCGTCACCGCTGCTGGAAAATCATTCAAACCCGCATCTGTTGAGGAGATTGTGAGTGCTGTCCGCTCCGTAGGAAGACCTGTTGCTCAGCGAAACACGCTATATCATATACTCAAAATGTTCTGAACATTGCAAAAGAAGGCATCTATGTAAGAGAAAGTGAAAACTTGCACAATTGGTTTCCAAAATGTCCTCTATGTAGTCGCCCCTTTTCATACATATACAACCTCATTTAAGATGCATTTGCTAATCCTTTGTTTTAATGTGGATTTCTCAACCAAATCAATCTTTACCCCAAGCAAGTCGATGAGATGATTTTCCAGTTCAACAAATAAAGACTAATCTTAGCATTATGCTTAAATTCCACTAAAATATCATCGTTTTCTTCTTTAGCTTCACCTTCTTAAATAATGAACCAAAAATACCGAATTCTTTAATCATATTTTTCTTTTAGTTCTTTTTCGTGCTTTTAAGGATTTCCTTTATCCTATCAAGCGATTTTTTTCATTTTTTGCCACCTATTATTTTATATCATTCTCTGTTTTAAATCTTTTCAAAGCGACGGCGGGCATTTTACTTAACGTTTCCGAGCATATCTGAAGTTTCCCGAAGGGGAAATTTGGGCGAAGTGCCAAGGCACAAAAAATCAGATACGCTCTGTTGGGTGCAAGTGAGTGTAATGAGCGTGTAATGCGATGGCGGTACATAATTAAAGATTCAATGTACTTTTATGAAATTCGTTAATAAATTTTCGAAAAATGTTTAAACCTTTCTCCGCCAAATCTTTATTTGTAAAAATTGGCTCCGCTGGGGGAACTTCTTCAAAATTTATCATTGTCCGATCATCTTTTGAGTGGATTATTTTATGTCTCCAATCTATAAACCTTTGCACATCAAGCAATATATCATTTGAAACACTAACCTCCCCGATTTTTAACCCATATCCTTTATTATATGCATCTTTAAAGTCTTTCCAATTTTGGAAGTTTACACGCCTTCTTTCAATAAAAACTTCTAATTCTGTCTTTCCTTGCTTGTTAGCACTCTCTCTTACATCTTCTTTGAATTGCTCCCTGTACTTCTTAGGAACAAAATGATTATATAGTGCCTCCATATTTACAATCTTTCCTTCCTTTTCAAGCTCAATAAACCTTGTCCGAGTATACACTTCGAAAGCTGTTGTTAGCATAACGATTATTTGTTGAACTAAGGTTGATTCAAAGAGGAAATCTCCCTTTTTGCAATTTTCAATCAATATTCTTATTTTCTCCATCTGGAAATCAAAAATCTCTTTAGCCGTTGGTTCTAAAACAACTTCTTTACCAACTTTAACTCTGTAATATCCAACTCGAATGTCTTTACCTCCTATTTGATAAATCCTCCCATCCTTACCTACTCGAAACTTAATATTTGGGTCTTTTAAAGGACTTTGCGCTTCGAAGTTCACATTCTCCATACTCTCCGACATAAATGGCATTTTCTCTCTCTGACCATGTAAAAGCAATAAATAACTTTGAGGCATTGCGGAAATCTCGTATGTTTATTTTTGCAATCTTTGTTTCATAGTTTGGATTACTTTGAATAAACCTAAGATAAAAGTCAGAATCCCTTTCTAAAATGAATACCGTTTGACCCTTCGCTATTTCAAGTATCCTAATTAACGGAATGCTCTCCTCAAATAGATTTGATTCGCTCACAACAAATGTAATTGTCCCCTCCCGTTCGTTCAATTGTTCGATAGGGATTCTAAGAGGGTTATACATTTGTACTTTCCTCCCACAACCTTACACCGCTGAGCATTATTGCGCCTAACATCCGGCGGACATGCGAACCGCATACCTGCTGTTATAAGCCTTTGCCATGAGTATTTCCATCATAGGCATCTCAGGAGAAGCGGGATTTGGTATGAGCTTTCTTGTCTTAGGTTCAACTATGAGGTCTAATAGTTCTAACAGCACTTGTCCTATGAGAGGTTGTGAGCCCTTTTCTTCTACTAAGACATCAAGATTAGCCGAGCGCCCCTTCAGCTCAATATTTACTACACCATAAATAGGTTTCGTCTCCACCTTATTGTTCGCATATCTCACCTTCACTTCTCGCATCTTCCTTAATCCAAGCTCCTCTACTATATCCCTAGGTAATACTACCATCGTTGCACCTGTATCAATGACTGCCTCTACTTCCACCGACTTCTCCGGTTCAAACAGAGCTTGTGAGTTTTACCTTCTCTACCACCTTCCCCATCTTCGTTTCCTCTATATCTTTAACTTGCATATTTAAATACTTCTCGGTTTTGCATGGCGTATAATTTGCGGGTGAGAACATGCGAAGTTTCCGAAGGAGAATTTGCGTAGCGAAGCGAAGCCTGTCGCTGTTATGCGCTGTTAGACATGAGTGTTGTCATGCATAGCTGGGGACCTTGGGTATGGGTATCCGTCCCTGCTTTTCGTGATGGCGGTCGACTATTAGGTCATGAATGCTTCTAAGTCTATCTCTGTCCAACGAGAGGTTCCGAGCCCTCTACTGGCCCCCAAGACATCCGGCATATTCCATCCCTCCCTGTATAGGTCGAGGATTACAGGCTCTGTACAACAGACTGTTTCATTTGAATCCGAGTGTTCGCATTTCTCACTCTCCTCGCCCCTAGCTTCCTCTAACCGTGCTCTTCTTTCACTTCCTGAGGCAATCACTCTCATCCGTTGTCCCACTGCACCTAATAATTCCGCATCTATTTCCACTGACTTCTCCGGTTCAAACAAGCTTGTCGAGTTCTTACCATTCTCTACCACCTTCCCCATTTTTCGTTTCCTGTGATTAAGCTTTAACTTGCCTATACTCGTTCAATACGTCCGGGTTTTGCATGGCGTATAATTTCATCGGGTTAAAGGAGTTGCCGAAGGAAGTTTGCGCTGAACGGCGTTCGGTGATGCGCTGTTAGCCCGGAGTGTATTCATGCGAGCAAAATCTCTTCTGCCTCTTCTCTATAGGCATCCATTAGGGAATTCCTGAAATATTCGCTGCCTCCTCGGTTAAAGCCATTAGGTCGCTGCGAGATATTGTTGAAATTTTGAAGTTTCTGCCACCTGCCATTAATTGCTGCAATCCCACTTTTATCTTCTGACAGACATAGCCACTGCCCCTATATTTTTCGCTTCCATTTATTTCTCAAGTCCTCGTAGCAAGATTTCTTCCACACTCGTGGAAAAGTGAATAGATACTCATGAGGTCAATATCTCCTCAAACAACTCCGCCTCGATTTCATGCATCATTGGTATGCCTGTGACCTCCGAAGCGAGCCTGCTAAGTGCTGCAATATCGCTTCTATCTATCAAATCAAGTCTGAACTTGCGAGTGCCTGCGAGCAACTGCTTTAAGCCGAGTCCTATTCTTTCGCTGAGATATGTGTAAACACCAACCGCAGACCACGGTATTTCATTACCTACCTTGCTCCCATACTCCTTTTTCAGCTCATCAGCGACGATAAAGAATGTCTCGGGGCTGTTGCCATATTTATTTGCGAAATCTCTCGGTAATCTGCCCTTTTCTGCGAGTTCCGTGAAGTAAAGGGATTTCATCGCTGCCGTCAGTGGCGACCTCGCCATCGTGATAGATTTCACGAAAGGTCCTTTGCCATTACCGAAATTGCTCATTGCTATCGCCTTGAATATCTGCGTCTCGTTCACGAAGCCGCCTGCCATGCTTATATCAGGCACATACTTTCCTTCTCGGTGCAATATCTGAGCACACTTCAGAACCTGCGCCTCCAAATACACGGTGGGCGTGCCCATCTCATTCATCATCGGCACCGGACTCATACCTGTTCCGCCACCAGCGCCGTCAAATGTTATGTAGTCCACTTTTGCTTCAGATGCCACTTTCATCGTCCACGCAACATCCACAGGGCGATAAGCACCTGTCTTTATCGTCACATGTTTCGCACCTATGCCACGCAGCCATTCAACATCCTCAACGAAATCTCGCTCCTCTGGGAATCCCACTCTGCTGTGCCGTTCAAAAGTCTTGAACAAGCCATCTCTGAACGCTTCTTGAACAACAGGGTCTTCCGGGTCTGGCAGCACAATATATCCTCTCTTCTTCAGTTCCAACGCCCTTTCAAGCGAAGATACTCTTATTTCGCCACCTATTGCCTTTGCTCCCTGCCCCCATTTCCTCTCTATTATATTCACTTCCAACTTGGACACCACATACTCATCCACACCGAACCTCTGGTCTTCAACATTTGTTTGCACCGCCACATCTCCGTATTTGCCGTCCCAGTATTCCTTGAAAAGTCTCACTCTTCGTTCCATCTCGGGCGATTTCGTCACTTTTCCGTTCGTGAATACTGATTCTTTGTCAACACCGCAAACATTCTCCCCGATAATTATTATTATTCCGGAGAGCGCAGCACCGATAGCGAGAGCATCCCAGTTGTTTCTTGCAACATCCGTAGACCCGAATGCGCCAATTGCCACAGGTATTTTCAACGGAATGCCCCCTATCTTTGATGTTATATCAACATTATGGAACAACGCCACATCAGGATTCGGTTCGATGCCTTCTGCGCCTCGCAACCGCGCAAGGATATTGAAGTCAGACCAATCGAGACCGTAATCCTTATTTGACGCCGCAGTGCTCCATCCAAACTGCTCCGGCTCCGGATACAATACTTCTCGTCCCCTGAACGCACTCTTCCCGATTTCGCAGAGCACCGTGCACTCCTTCACGCATATCGGACACATCCCACTCAGCGCATTCACATCTCTCCTTCTCACGGATGTCCCCGTTGTAGACCTCGCATTCGCATACACATCTGCCATTTCAATCACCTGTTTGCAGCGTAAAGAAATACGGATTGGTTAAACACGCTGAACAAATCCCCATCTGGTCCAGTATCATGCCGTAATTCCTCATCTTCTTATTAAAAGCGAGCCTTTCTATCTTTTTTATACCCGCATCATCCATCTTCTTCGTTTCTATTGCACTTCTTGACACACTTACGAGCTCCTCTCCCGCTTTTGTCCTGATTATTAATGAAGTGTATCCATCTGGCGAACCAGAAGAGCCTGCTGAAACATCCGCAAGCTGTGCGGTGAAATCCTCACATATTTTGCATGTCGCACGCACGCAAGGTTCCAGTTCTTTAGTCGGAATACTGAGCTCTTTGTCCTTTGTAACCACAACGAATTTGCCCTTTGAAACGCAAAACCGCTCCACATCTTTGATGTTTATTCCCCGTTCTGCGAGGAACGCCACAAAATCACGGTGCCAGAGAGCCTCAGTGCAGAAAAGTCCGATTAAGACCTTCACCCTGTCAAGCTCTAAAGCAGGGTCGTGCAACGCTTGAAGTCTTCTCACTGCCTCTATATTACAGCCCGTGCCGACCATTGCGATATTTTCGTAGCCGCGGTCTATCGCCTCCCATACGCCAAGAACAGAAGGACATGCAGTGTATTTTGAACCCACGCCGCGCAAAAC
Source organism: Candidatus Methanophagales archaeon (assembly GCA_024699715.1). Classification (GTDB taxonomy): domain Archaea; phylum Halobacteriota; class Syntropharchaeia; order Alkanophagales; family Methanospirareceae; genus Methanospirare; species Methanospirare jalkutatii. The sequence goes on along the minus strand of JANPRD010000002.1, from coordinate 55,139 downwards.
CTCTTCCGGTGTGGTGGCGACAAAAGGTTCGGCTTTCCAGTCTTCTGTCCGCACAGCGACAACCGCAGCATCTATAAATCCTCTTTCCAACGCCTCACAAAGCATTGCAGTTACAGCACCGCCGTCCTGCCCCGCTTCTCTCACGCCTTCCTCTCTTGCTCTCGCACTTATTATCTCTTTATAGTGTCCTAAAATTCGCTTCTCAGGACTGGATGCACGGGGGCTGAAATCACATACTTCCGTCCTCGGGCAATCCCCCTCACATAAACGGCAAGCTGCGAACGAGCGGGGACAAAAACTGAAACAAAAGCCTTCTGATGCTGTTCCACCGCCGCAGCCCTTGTCAAACACCACTTCTTCCTCCTTATACTTCTTGAAATCTATGAACGCCGCACACGCTCCACAATAGCAGCATACCGGGAATCTTCTTTCTGCCATAGCCGCTTTTTCCTCCCTTTTCCTTTTTATGATATGCTTCTTCACTCTCCAACACGGCGGAGTATTTAATGATTTTTCTCTGAACGATGCCAACCAGACCTCACATCCCCTTTACAACTGTTAAACCTTGTGCAAAGCCAAGACATCGGAGCAACATTCCTGGAACGATTGAATGCCCCTGTTGCATCATTAGCATTCTGCCTTCTCAGATTCCCCATCATATTCACCCCCCCTTTACCGCCTCTATATAATGGTTATAACTCCTTTCCATGTCAATTCTTAGCAAAACATATTTGGGGAACTCGGGTTTTCTTCCTTTTCCATAAAAATTTAAATCATCCAATGCTTTTCTAAATTCTTCTTCTTTTCCTTTTAGATCTACATTAAAAATCGGATTATTTATCACATCATCTGCACCATTCGACTCCTCAATTAACTTTACTATTTTATATATCTGTGTCAGTCTTTCTGTGAAGCTCAAGCCAGTAATCCAATCAATAGTGATTTTTTTTCTCAAAAACTCTCAAAAATTGAAAAAGATGTGAATCTTCTTTAAATTTCTCTTTGAATTTTATAACTCCTACCATCCAGTCGTTAAATGGCAAGAAGTCCCTCATTAAGGAAATCAGATTGTAATAGTAAGTCTCTTCTTCACTATTTCCCGTGGTTATCCGCGCCTCTTCTATTTTTTCCCCTATATATATTGGCAATATTTTGCAAATATTCAATGAATCTTTTACCCCTTTGAATTCTGGTTCCTTTTTAAAAACTTTATCCTCAAATTCTTCATAGATGGATTTTCGTGCTTTTTCCTTTAATTTTATACTTCTGATGAAACTTATAAGCATTTCTAACTTTTCACTTCCAAAATCTTCCTCTAAATCTTCCCATATTTTTGTATACTTTGGCTCTTCCTCTTTTGGGATTACACTTAGATTTTCACTCTTTAGTAAATCAGCATTTGTAAGAGGTATCCCTCTGGCATTAATAATGTTAAATAATCTAAAAGCAGAAGCCAATTCTCCAGTTTTAATCACCACTAGCACAACTTTCTGAAGGAGATATCGAATATACCTATTTAAAAAATCTTGGTCCATCTTTCCATTTTCGATTTTAAACCCATTTTTGAAGACTTCAATAGCTTCAAGCATATGTCGCTTAGGTTCTGTTAAAGATTTTTTATCGATGCTATTAATCCTGTTTGTCCCGCCTTCAGTTAATACGTATTTCTTAAAAAACTCTGCTTCTTTTTCCCTCATTCTAATTCTTACACTTTCCGGCGTCCCTGAAAATTCATCAGGTTTCCTGATATATCTTCCTTTGAAGTGTATTTTTTGCTTTAGCACTATCCGTAAGATCTCTCATTACTGCCATCAATATTGCAAGAGAAACAAGCCTTTGCTGGCCATCAATAACAGCATAGACACCAGATCCATCATCTTTTAGGTCTTTTGTCCATAAGATTACACTACCTAAAAAATAAGGTTCATAGTCCTCGATCTTATCACCATAATTTTCCTTATTAAGCTCCAGAGCATCCTTTATATCAGTAAAAAGCTGTTCAAAATTTTCCTTTTCCCAAGCGAATGGTCTTTGGAAATTGGGGATTTCAAATATATATTTGTCTCCAAACAAGTCTTTCAAAGTGATTTCATGTGCTTTTATTTTTTCGGTAATCATAGTTCATTCCCCCTTTTTGCTGATATGTTGCCTAACGATTGGCGAATATGCGAAGCCACCCTTAAGAGTGGTTTGGGTGAGCGAAGTGAGGGCAAGAGCGAAGCGACGAAGCGTTCCGCCCCGAAGCCATTGCTAACCATTTTTATCCCCTTCCCTTTCGTTCAGTTTATAATATTTATAGGGAGGGACGCCTGGGGCAATGGCGAGACGAAGGAATCAGCCTTTTATGATGCCTATTGCTCTGAAAGCAGCGACCTTTTTAGCGATGCCTGCGAGCTCGCAGCTTGCGACGACCTCTTCAGGATTCTTGTAAGCGGCGGAGACTTCCTCTGCGAGCTCGCCGAATCTGTCGAATGGGACGCCTCGCTTCCTTCTCACATCTGAACGAGTGCGCTCACGAGCCTTCACAAGAATATTGCGACGCTCAAGCTCACGCTTCACCTCTTCACCCCTGAATTTCCGCATCGCAGCAGTCCTGCTGAGACGCCTGCCTGAGCCGTGAGCGCAACTGCCGAATGTCTCTCTTGCAGCAATCTCAGTGCCGACGGCGACGAAAGAGCGAGTTCCCATTGAACCCGGGATTAAAACTGGCTGACCGACGCTTCTGTAAGCGGGAGGAAGTCGCTCGTCTCCTGCTGGGAATGCCCTTGTTGCTCCTTTCCTGTGGACGCAGAGCTTCTTGCGAGTGCCGTTGACATCATGCTCCTCAATTTTCGCAATATTGTGCGCAACATCATAAACAAGGTGGATTCCAAGCTTTTCTGCATCCGTCTTGAAGACATCAGAGAAGACTTTCCTGACGAAGTAAGTGATGAGTTGTCGGTTAGCCCATGCGTAGTTCGCACAACTGCACATCGCCTCAAAGTAGTCCATGCCGACTTTTGACGAAAGGTAAGCGCAAGCAAGCTCTCTCTCCAACTGCAATATCTTAGAGAGCGTCTTATCTGAACGCATCTCTCGCTCAAATACCCTCAAATAGTAAGAGCAGACGCCGTGAGAGAAGCCTCTTCCGCCCGTGTGGACTAAAATTGCGACCTGACCTTCCTGCTCAATCCCGAAGGATTTCGCAAGATGCTCGTCGTAAATCTCGTCAACGACCTGAACCTCAAGGAAATGGTTTCCGCTGCCGAGCGTTGCGAGTTGCGGTGCGCCCCTCTTCATTGATTTCTCGTCAATCTTCTCAGGGTTCGCAGATTCAATCCTACCGCCGTCTTCTGTGCGCTCAAGGTCTTCTTCCCAGCCGTAGCCTTGCTCAACGCACCATTCAGAGCCTCCTTGAAGGACTTCCTCAAGCTGACTTTGCGTGAGCCTTATTTTGCCTGAAAGTCCGAGACCCGCTGGAATGTTCTCAAAAAGACCGTCAAGCAGCTCCTTCAGGTGAGGTCTCACATCCTTCTCTGTCAAGTCTGTGCGAATGAGGCGGACACCGCAGTTTATGTCGTAGCCGACGCCTCCGGGCGAAATCACGCCGTTCTCCGCATCTGTTGCTGCGACGCCTCCGATTGGGAAGCCGTAGCCTTGATGACCGTCAGGCATCACAAGCGAATACTTCTCAATACCAGGGAGCGATGCGACATTCACGACCTGTTGAAGCGTCAGGTCGCCTTTCATCGCATCAAGAAGTTCCTTTGTTGCGTAAACCCTCGCAGGCACCCTCATAAATGGCTTGTAATCCTGCGGAATCTCCCACACACCCTCTCTTATCTTCTTAAACGGAATCTCTGCCATCTTACGACGCCACCTCCTTCCCTCCTTTCTTCCATTCCTCTACTTCCTCTCCTTCTCCTCTCTCTTCCTCCCTTCACTTAAACGACTCTCACTCAACTTCCTTTCGCTCCCTGCTCTTTTCGCCTCGTCGCATGGTTGGACACTGAACACTGAAAGATGCTGGCAAAGAGAAGCAGGCTTAAAACGGCTCGGCTAAGCTCCTCCCGTAGGTGGTGCGGGTGGCGCCTGCTCAAATCCCGCCATGCCGAGAGCCTCCCTGATTTGTTGTTGAATCTGCTGAAATCGTTTCTGCATACGCTCTTCTTGACGCTCAAGCGTTTTCAAGCGGAGGTCAAAAGTTTCTTTCTTCTCCGAGAGTTCGGCTTTCGCCTTCTCCTTGCTCGTCCTCACGAGGATTTCGCCGACGCTTTTGTAAATGAGGGCATCGTCATCCAACTTCTCCAACTCCTCCAATGCGCTTTCAGTGTCTCTGAGCATCGCCTCTACCTGAAGACGCTGCCTGCTCACCGCCTCTATCTGCATCCTCAACTGCTGCAACTGTGCGAGCTGATTCCTCAACTGCGGCGGTATCTCCTCTCCCATCTCCTCCTTTATTTCTGCTCCTCCCTTAATAAAAGAATGGTAAGTGGTGGAGTTGGAGGAGTGAAGGAAAAGAGGTGTTGGGCATGGAGGATGTAGGCGTTCTTTTGGTCGCATACGGCTCGAGGGCGTGTGCAATTGCGGAAGCGCTGAAGAGAAGCGAAGAATACAATGTGCATCTTTTCATCGCAGACAGACAACGAAATCCATTCAATATGAAAATCGCAGAAAAGCATGCGGTAATTCCAGATTTAAGCGTTGAAAAGATATGCGAGTTTGCGGAAAAGCATCGTAATGATATAGATTTCGGCATATGTTGTCCTGAAAAGCCGATTATTGAAGGCATCAGAGATGAAATAGAGGCGAGAGTGGGCATAAAAATGATATGTCCGACGAAGGAATATGCGCTTGAAGCGAGCAAAATCAGGCAACGCATGCTTATTGAAGCAGTTTGCAAGGACGCAAATCCTGAATTCAGGGTTTTTCGCAGGGAAGACTACCGCTCTTCTGGCGGGCGACTGGATTTTGACGCTTTAAAGAGGGATTTGTTCGCTGCGTTGGACGATTTCAACGACGAAGTTGCGGTGAAGCCTGACAGACCCGCAGCGGGAAAGGGCGTTGGCGTCTGGGGCGACCACTTCAGCAGCAGGGAAGAACTCTGGGAGCATTTCATCTCAATTTTCAAAGGAGGTAGCGATGTTGTCGTTGAGGAGAAACTGCTCGGCGAGGAATCCTCATTTCAGGCTTTCTGCGACGGCTCCCGCATTGTTCCGCTTCCCGAAACGAGGGACTACAAGCGGGCATTTGACGGCGACCTCGGCGAGAACACAGGCGGAATGGGCTCCTACAAAGATAAAGGCGAGATTCTCCCTTTCATGCGAAAGAGCGACAGAGAAGCAGAAGAAAGGATAGTTGAACGCATTTTCAAGAAATTGAAAGGGGATGGAAGGAATGAAGGACTTATTGGAATGCCTTTTTATGTTGCTTTCATGCATACTGCGGATGGAGCGAAAATTTTGGAGATAAATAGCAGACCTGGAGACCCAGAAATTCAGAATATTATGCCTATTTTGCGTGATGATTTCGTTGAAGTCTGCTTTAGGATGCTTGAAGGGACGCTTAAAAGGTTGGAATGCGATGAGAAGGCGACTGTTGTGACTTATGCCGTTCCGCTGACTTATGGAGGATACCGAAAGAAGTTCAGTGGGAGCAAGCGAGTGGACTTGAGCGAAGCTTACAAACTGCGAGAGAAATATGGGGACGCATTACGCATCTACCCGGGCTCGCTTGAGCTTCGTGAGGACGGCAACACTTACGCTCTCTCCTCAAGAACCGTCTGTGCGGTTGGGATTGCGGATTCGCTTGAAGATGCACGAAAAATATCGCTTGACGCAATCCGCAGTATTGACGGGCCTCTTTGGAATCGCTGGGACATCGCCTCACCGCATCACATACAAAAAAGCATTCAAAGAATGAAAGAATTGAGGTCAAAATCAGATAAATGAATCAAATGAAAGAATATGCAAAGGAAATTTTACGCATTTACAAGCACATAAAACATGAAATAGAGGCACGACTGAGCGAATTCAAGCGACTGTGGGCGGAAGGAAGCGAAGAAGATATATTTGCGGAGCTCGCATTTTGCATTCTCACGCCGCAGACGAGGGCGAGGAATTGTTGGGATGCGGTGTTGCGACTTCGTGATGCGGATTTGTTGCTGAAAGGAAACGAGAAGCAGGTTGCGGAGGCGTTGGAAGGGGTAAGGTTCAGGCATAAAAAGGCGAAATACATCGTTGAGGCGAGGAACTTTTTCTCAAATAATGGGCAATTATCCATAAAATCCGCTCTTAAATCAGTAATAGAGGCTGAAAATGCTGCTTGTGAGGCTGAAAGCGGTCGCAACTTCGCAAGGGATTGGCTTTCTCGGCACATTCTCGGCTTCGGCTACAAGGAGGCGAGCCATTTCCTCCGAAACATAGGATTCGGTGAGAATATCGCAATCTTGGACAGGCATATTCTCAGAAATTTGATGTTATTGGGCGTAATTGAGGAGATTCCGCATTCGCTTTCAAAGAAGCGATATTTGGATATAGAGAGGCGAATGAGGATTTTTGCGAGCAAGATAGGAGTGCGAATGAGCCATCTTGACCTTGTTTTGTGGTATAAAGAGGTTGGTGAAGTGTTTAAGTAAGGCGTATGTTATGTCATATTTACGATGCATGCATTGCCTGCACGAGCTTTTTCCTTGCTTCTCCACTTGCGGAGGGAAAGTTTTAAAAGGGGAAGGGTTTGAGAGGGAAGCGAGTGAGAGGGATGACCGAGCGTATGCAGATTTACAGGTGTGAAGTGTGTGGGAATGTTGTAGAGGTGCTTCACGCAGGCACGGGAACACTTGTGTGTTGTGAGCAGCCGATGAGGCTCTGCGAGCCGAACACGACTGATGCTGCGGTGGAGAAGCATGTGCCTTCGGTTGAGCGGACGAAGGAAGGTGTGAATGTGAATGTGGGAAGCGTTGCACATCCTATGGAAGAGCGTCATTACATTGAGTGGATAGAGGTCATCGCAGACGGCGAAGTTTTCCGCAAGTTTTTGAAGCCTGGCGACACACCTGAAGCAAATTTCAACATGAAAGCGGATAAAATCACCGCTCGTGCATACTGCAACATTCACGGTCTTTGGAAAGCCTGAAAGCCTGAAAGCATGAGCAGCGTGGGGAGTTGGAGGAGAAAGAGAGAAGGAAGGAGGGAGAAGGAAGGGTAAGGTGAAAGACATGGGGACGCTTGAGAATTTGGTAAGTGCTTTTATTGGTGAGAGCATGGCGAGGAATCGCTACACTTTCTACGCAAGTATCGCAAAAGAGGAGGGCTTCGTTTTCATCTCAAAAGTCTTCCTTGAGACCGCTGAAAACGAGAAGGAGCATGCGGAGACGCTATTTAAGCTGATTCAGCATTTGAAGGGGAAAAGCCCAACCGTCTCTGTGGAGGCGGGGGCGTCGCTTGTTCTCGGAAGCACCGCAGAGAACTTGAAATCTGCGATTGAAGGCGAGAGACACGAGCATACGAAAATGTATCCTGAATTTGCGGAAGAAGCGGAGCGTGAGGGGTTAAGGGAAATTGCGGAGTGTTTGAGAGCAATCGCAAAAGCGGAAGAGCACCACGAGGAGCGTTTCAGGAAAATTTACGAAGCATTAGAAAGCGGTGAAATGTTCAAGCGTGGCGAGGAGGTCGCTTGGGTATGCCTTGAGTGTGGCTACATTCACTACGGGACTGAACCGCCAGAGGAATGCCCATCCTGCGGTCATTCAAAGGCGTATTATGTGGCAAGGGACATGCTTTGCCTTTAACTGCGTGAAGCAAAGCAGAAGCAGAGGGGAGGGCGAGGGGGAGCGTAGGAGAAGGGAGAGGGAAGAGGAGAGGGAGGGAGAGAGGCAGGAGGGGGCGGGAGAGGGCGGTAGCGGGGGATGACTGCTGTTGTTGTCGGAATTTGCGGAAGCCCTCGTAAGAAGGCAACGGAGTTTGTGTTGCGGGAAGCGTTGAGCATGCTTGAGGAGCGGGGTTTTGAAACTGAATGCTTCACGGTCAGAGGCAAAAATATCGGCTTCTGCCAGCACTGTGATTTCTGCATTCGCAATAAAAGGTGCAGGATTGAGGACGACATGCAAGCACTTTACCCTCTGCTGAAAGATGCAAAAGGAATAATCTTCGCAACACCCGTCTACAACGGAGGAGTAAGCGCTCAAACAAAGGCGGTGATGGACAGATGCAGGGCTTTGCTCGCAGCAGACCCCGAATTTTTCAGGGGAAAAATCGGCATGGCAATCGCTGTCGGCGGAGACCGCTCGGGCGGTCAGGAACTCGCACTCTCGCAAATCCTCACATTTTACATCCTGAATGGCATGATTCCCGTGAGCGGTGGCTCCTTCGGGGCGAACATCGGGGCATCATTCTGGTCAAAAGACACGCTTGAGGGCGTTAAGGAGGACGAAGAAGGCTTCAGAAGTCTAAGGAAAACAGTCAAAAGATTCGCTCAGCTTCTGGAGCAGTTTTAATTTAAGTGAAATTTGAAGAAGTTTCAGGACTGCATTACGGTTCAGGCGGAGCGGTGGAACTCACCTTCGCCCCCGCTCTTTTTCACGATTTCAATGGCGGTTTTTGCTGCTTCTCGCAGTGCTGCTTCCGCCTTCTTGTAATCTGGGGCTGTGACTCTTATCTCATATCTCGGTGCGCCGACATAAAGGCACTCCGCCTTTACCTCCTCTTCCTCACCTTTTCCTTCGTATTTTGCCTTCACCGCATTCTCCGCCTCAAGCAGTGCATTCTTCACAACCTCAACGCCATTCGGCAAAGGACACTTCAACTCAACAAACCCGCTTATTTTCACCTTTGGAAGATGAACATTTGCGACTGCAATCTTGTAAATGGCATCTGCAAACTCTGCTGGGATGTTCAGCTCATGCAATACCGCCTTGCCTCGCCTCACAATCTCCTCAAAAGCATCATGCAAAGAGCCATATGTTGAACGCATCTTCTCCTCCACTTGCTTTCTTTCGGCATCTCCGATTTTTGCTTGCGATGCTGCGAGAGCCAGCCACTTCTTCGCAGATTCCTCGTTCTTCCACTCCCTTATTTTCGCCCTTCTCTGCTCCGCCCCGACACGCCTGAGCGAAAGGTCAATATGCCCTCTTCGCCTGTCCACGGAGAGAACCTTGCATACGAGTCTCTGACCCTCACGGACGAACTCACGAATGTTTCTGACCCAGCCGTGAGAGATTTCTGAAATGTGAATCAGCCCTTCCTTACCCTCATATTCGTCAAGCGAGACGAAAGCGCCGAAGTTCTGCACCTTCTTCACCGTGCAAATCACTAACTCGTCCCGCTCCGGCCACTCATCCACCGCCATTTCTCACACCACTCCCTCCTCCTTCCTTCCCTCACGCCTCCCCGACGCAAATCTACGATGCTGCGTATGCTCGCTATCCAAGCCGCTATCCAAGCACCTCAACGATTTCGCCGTTTATTTTCGCTTTCCCACCACGAGGCATCGCAATCGTGCTGCCGCAGACGAAGCACCGCACCATCGTGGAGGCGTGGCTGAATACGATTTGAACGCTTCCGCAGTCCCTGCAACGCACCTTCAGAAACTTGCTCCTCGGCGTTCTCATTTCCATACCTCAAAATCTGCAAGAAGAAAAATTAAATTAGCCTCAAGCCCAACAACAAGCACACTCACAACACGAACGGACGCAGACACAATGCGAAGGACTGCACGAAGCCAACGCATCGCACCGATACACTCTAACGCCCGACCATTTCAAGTTTAGAGACCCTGAAGCCTTCTCGCTGGTGCTTCTTCTTGCACTCAAGGCATTTGTAGCGGAGAAAGACCTTCTTCGTGGGCTTGTCTCCACCTGGCACTTTTGAGAATTTCCCTTTATTGCCTCTACCCGGTTTTCGTGCCTTCTGCCGAACAATCCACTTCAGCGAAGACGGTCTGCCACGACGCACCCGCTCAACCTCGTGCAATGTGTGCTTCCCGCAGAAGGGGCAGTATGTCCGAACCTGCTCAGGCATCTTCATTTCACAAAGAAAACGAACGCAAACTTAAAAACATTTATGGCGCTGCGTCAGCCGCGGTTTAATGCGAACTGCGACGCCTCTACCGCAGAGAATCTCAGCATTCTCACGAGGCAACACAACCACATCCTCACGATGCAAGCGGTAGATGCGACCGTCAGTCCCCAAAAATGAAGGAATCTCCGTCAAAATCCTGACTATTTCTTTGTCCTCCATCGTCATTTCTCCCGCCTTTTCCTCGCTCTTTCTTTCGCCCTTACTTCCACTTTCTATCTTCTTGTTCCGATTCTTGTTAATATCATCTTCAGAATTCTCTTCATTGAAATCAAAAATCCGCCCCAACTTCATTCCACCCTTTTTCGTCTCCTCCTGTCGCTCCGCCACCACACTCACACGCTCACTATCTCTTTCTTCCATCGCAGCAGTGCCTTTATTTGCGGACTTGCCTGCGGTCTTCTCGTTCTCTTTCTCCTCCTTTTTTGTGAGTGTGCGAGCATGGCTTGCGGTTTCGCCTGCTTCCTCCTCGCCTGCTCCCTCGCCTGCGGTCTCGCCAAAGAGCTCTGCGAGCATTTTTCGCATGTAATCCTCAACTTGAGTGCGAACGGCGAGGTAAATCTCACGCTCCGCAGGAAGCATCCCTTTCGGAACGGTTTTTGAGCCTGAAGAGGCAATCTTCACAATCTTTCCCACCCTTAGCCTGACGATGTCCTCAACACGCATCCTCGCATTCCTACGCTCATCTCTCAGAAACTCCCGCCTTCTTTCATCTTCCGCCGCTGAAAACGCCTCCTCAAGACGCCTCAAGTAAGCACGCACTTCCTCACAAAAATTCTCAGGTAAAGCTTGCAGGCTCCTCGTCCGCCTTTCTCTGTCCAAAATCTCCCAAAGTCGCTCTATGTCCATTTCACCCTCTCTCACGCTCCCCCCTCCCCTCTCACTCTCTCCCTACTCTCTCCCTCACTCTCACGAACTCACTCTCGCACCCTCACGCACTTACGCACTCACACACTCACACACTCCACACGCTCACTCGCTCACTCGCTCTCACACTCACACGCACGCACTCTTCTCCAGCAGCAAGGGGGAAAATCAGAAAATCTCGGCGAAACCTCGGCAGAGAAAATAAATGGCGGCGTGTTCTGGCAGTTCCACGATTTCTCCCGCAGAAACGCTGTATTCCTGCCCTTTTATTCGCACAGAAGCATTCCGCAGTCCTTTCACGCGCACGCCATCTCTTTCGCCTCTTTCTTGAGAGAAGGCGACCGCATCCTCCAAAGGCTCGAAATCATCAAAATCATCCAAAGGAACTGGCTTCACAATGAAACCCGTCTTACCATGCAAGGAGAAAGGCATACGAATAAGACGATGTATGTCAACAGTAACAGGTTCATCCTCTTTCGCTCCGAGTTCAACCGCAAAATTCGCTATTATCACCTTCCAAATCGGCATTATTCTCGGAATCTGATTGAGCGAGCCACTCGCTATCTTCTCCATTTTCGCCTCGTCTTTCACTAATGCAACTATTTTCCTCGCTCCCTTCTCACCTATGCCTTTAATCCGCATCAATTCATTCAACGCAGCGTCCTCATCTTCCTCCACTTTCTCCTTAACTGTGAGCAGGAAATTCAACAAGCCACGAAAAAGCCTCTTGCTCCACCCGCCACTCTCCGTAACATTGCTTTCCGCAGCACACATGCGCTCAACGCTGCGAAGGAGACCTCGCAAGTCCAAGCCTCTGGCACTCAAATAATCCACAATCTCTCGCCTTTCTCTGCTTCCGAGTGAGCGAACTGAGTCGCAGCTCACATGAATATGGTAGCCCCGTGAGCCTGAAAACACAACTTCTATATCACTATACTCAATACCGAAGTCAGAAATGAGAAAATCCAGCAACTTTTTCGTCTCTTGCTTGACCCTGCGAAGCATGTTTTCGTAATTTCTGCCCCTTTCTGTCTCCTGACCTTCTTCGCCGAGGATGTGGTCAGCATCCAAATCAAAAATCAGGTCCGCACCGAGCCAACCCTTCTTGCTCATCTCCTTCGCTGCGGGTCTCTCGTAGATTGCGGATGAGTAGAAAGCATGCGCAGGTGCATTCTTACGCAGGAAATCGTGAATTTGAGCGGCGCTGCTGAAAGCGAGATGCCTTATGAAAGCGGAGCGGTCAAAGAAAATGAAGCCGAACTCTCGCATCCAGAAGTCCGCAGGAAGCTCAATCGCTGTGTTGTAGTAGGAGGCGAACTTCCAACGCAGGAATCTCCTCGTCCGCTCTTCCATCTTTGCGTAAAGCACCGCAAGAAAGAAAAATCTTTCAGCACCATTTCCACTGGAGAAGCGAAGAGAAAGCGACGGTGCGAAAGGGTGAAAGCGGGGAGAAGTGGGAGGTTTGGAGGAAAAATGTTGAGCGTAGCGCTTCCGAAAGGTAGTCTGGAGGAGCAGACCCTTCGCCTTTTCAAGCAGGCTGACCTTGAGGTGAAAAGAGCGGATAGGGAATACAACGCCACTATTGACGACGAACGCATTCGCAGCGTGAAAATCCTGCGACCTCAAGAGATTCCTGTTTTCGTTGAGCAGGGCTACTTTGACATCGGCATCACAGGTCTCGACTGGATTCTTGAGCGAGAAGCGGATGTCGTTGAGGTCTGCGACTTGAAATTCAGCAAGACAGCGGAGGAAGGCACTGTGAAAATCGTCCTTGCGGTTCAAGCGGACAGAAACATAAAATCTGCAAAAGATTTGCCTCCTAACAGCAGAATAAGCACAGAATATCCAAACATCACAAGAAAATTCTTCAAAAAACTCGGCATACCCGTCCAAATTTTCTTCTCTTACGGTGCAACAGAGGCGAAAGATATGATGGATGCGATTGTTGAGCTCACTGAAACTGGCGAAACTCTCCGCAAAAACAACTGGAAGATTGTTGAAACCATCCTTGAATCATCAACGAAACTCATCGCAAACAAGGATGCTTGGAATGACCCGCAGAAGAGGCGAGAAATAGAGGAAATCGCAACGCTACTCTTAGGCGTCATTGAGGCTCGTGGAAAGGTTCTTTTGAGCATGAATGTCGCAGAGAAACACTTGAAGGATGTCGTTTCGGCTCTGCCTGCGATGAAAAAGCCCACTATATCACCGCTTTACGAACCTGGATTTTATGCAGTTGAGGCTGTTGTGAGCAAGAAGGATGTGAATACGCTCATTCCAAAGTTGAAATCGCTCGGTGCAGAGGACATTATTGAACTTAATATATCCAAAATTGTGAAATGATAGATAGAGAAGGGGAAATGGCGAGAAAAAGGCGTGAATGTGAGAGAAAGAGGCGTCGTAAGCGGGTGGAAGTGAGCATTAAGAAGTAGAAGCACAGGGGAAAGAGGCGTGAGGGAAATTTTCGTTGCATTTGCAGTTTTCGTCGCCTTCACACTGCGGACAATCACAGGTTTCGGCTCTGCTATGCTCCTCTCTCCCATTTTGAGTGCCATTATTCCGCCGAAGGAAGCGGTTATCTTCATTATTCTGCTTGAAAATGAGGTAAATGTGGTGTATTTGATAAGGGAGAAACTGAATTTCTCGCTGAAAGAGGTTTTTATAGGTGGAATTATTGGTGTTTTCTGCGGAATTTTCATATTTAAAAAGATTTCGCAGGAGGAACTACGCATGCTGATTGGCATTTTCGTCGCTGCCTTCGCCCTTCTCCTCCTTTGCGGCTTTCGGATTGAAGTGCCGAAGAAGTTTGAGCGGTTTTTCTTCTTTGCACTCGGTTCCTTCAGCGGAGCAATGGGCGTTCTGACAAGCATAAACGGCCCGCAAATCGTCTTGGGATTGGCAAATCAGGGCTACGACAGCAAATTTATACGAATTTTCATTATTTCTTACCTCATCGTTATTGATTTTATCACATTAATGCTCTTCTGCTTCTCAGGAAAACTGCACTGGAGCATCATAAAATTGGGATTTTTCTGTATTCCTGCGGTTTTATTTGCGTATATTTGCGGTAAAATTGTGGAAAAGAGGACGAGCAAAGCGTCTTTGAGGAAATTAATGCTCACTCTCTCGCTTCTTGCGGGAATTCTCGCAGTGTCAAGGAATTTAAACTGAGTTTTGCGAAATGCGTGTTAAGAGCTCTGCGAACTCGGTGGTGGCTTTCTCCAACGCCCCGTCGTGGTTCTCAATAATTTTAACAGGCGCACCAGTGAGGCAGGCGTAAGCCATTGAGATTGCTCTGTTCATTGCTTGATGCTCCTCTATGCTCTTCTCATCCTCAACATCTCGCTCACGGGTGCGGTCGCTTGAACGACGCCTCGCTATTTCATGCGGAAAAGCCTCAATAAGCACAAAAAGACGAGGTGAGAGCTTCTGAAGGGATTCCGCAGGAAGCCCTGGTAAGTAGCCGAAAGGCGTTTTGACGGTGCAATGCGTGTCCAAAATGATGTTTTCCTTCTTGCTTAAAGCCGCAATCCTGTCGCAAGCCTTCCGCTGGATTTCCTGCTGCGTTGTTTGCGGCAACTTCCTTATCTCGTCCCTGCTTTTCACGATGCCTTCCTGCAACGCTATCTCAAACATCACATCCCCATAGTTCAAATGCTTGAAGCCCACTGCTCCCGCAGAAGCCGACGCAGACGCAGGAGAAGACGCAGACGCAAAACCTTCCCCGCTCTCACGCAGCAGTTTCAATGCATGCTGAATAACTGTTGAGGAGCCAGCACCGGGCATCCCAGCCACAACAATCAGCATTTAAAACCCCCTCCTCTCTTACGCCTCCTCTCTCCTCTCATTTTATTCTTTTCATTTCGCTCCCTCACCGCAGTCGCAAGTGCTTTATTTAGTGAATATATATTCATTTAGGAGGAGGTGGTTGAAATGTGCTGGTGGCATCCGTGGTGGTGGGGACCGCCGTGGTGGGCAGTTCCGCCGTATGAGCCGACGCTCACGAGGGAAGAGGAAATTCGGATGCTTGAGAGCGAGAAGGCGGTGCTTGAGGCTCGGTTGCGTGAGATTGAACGGCGTTTGAAGGAGCTGAAAGGCGAATCGTGAAATCATGAGGAGGTGAGGGCGACATGCCAAGAAGGGGTTTCTGGTGGTGGCGATGCTGGGCGTTCCCGTGGCTTCCGAGAGGCTGGAGACATTTCGCAGCGTTGCCCTTTTACTACCATTACTACGCCTACTATGGACGCCCATGGATGTGGTGGATGTGGTGAAAATGCAGGGTAGAAGTGGTGGTGGCGCTGCTGGCGGTGGCGCTGGAAAAGGCGGTAGAGGCGCAGGAGGCGGCGCAGGAGGCGCAGGTGCAGGAGGCGGAGGAGGAGCAGGCAGAGGTGCAGGCAGAGGAGGAGGTGCAGGCGGGGGAAGAATGGGCGGATACGGTCTGGGACCTGGCGGTGAGTGCGTTTGCCCGAATTGCGGGCATCGTATTCCTCACCGCAGAGGCGTTCCGTGCGCACAGGAGATATGCCCAAAGTGCGGAACGAGGATGACAAGGGCGATGTGAGTGCGTGAGGCGTGTGCGTCGTCTCGTTCGTGGGCGAGACATGTGCTTGAGTGGTGAGTGAGCGTGTGTGCGTGTGTGATGGGTATGTGCATGTGTGAGCGTGTAAGGGTGTAAGGAGGTGAAGAGGAAAATGGCGTTTGGCTGGTATGGAGGTGGATGGGGAGGAAGAGGCTACCGCTGGATGTTCTACCTCACAGGTCGTCCAGGGTGGCTTCGCTTCGGCTTCTCACCGGGATGGCTCGGCAGGAGTCCTACGGGACTGCCACCGACAGCAACATATTTGATGCAGACAGGTCAGCTCCCAAAATTTATCTCTTGGATGAAGGAGCAGTGGAAGCAACCGCCGACAACAACCGCAGCACCTACGAAAGAGCAGGAAATTTCCATGCTTGAGGCGGAGGCGAAGTTCCTTGAGGAGCAACTGCAACAAATACGGAAGCGCCTCGCTGAGCTTAAACGAGAGTGAGTGCCTCTTCCTTCCCTTTTCTCTTTTTCTTTTTTTCGCTGCGTTGTCTAAAGATGGGGGTAGGTCGCAATGAAAGTATGCGTCAGTGCAACGGATGGAAATTTAGATGCGGATGTGGATTCAAGGTTCGGCAGATGCAGATATTTCGTCGTTGTTGATGTTGAAACGATGGAATATGAGGCATTCAGGAACGAATATGCGGAAGGTATGGGCGGTGTTGGCATAAGAGCGGCGCAATTTGTTGCAGAGCGAGGAGTAGATGCACTCATATCCTCAAATATAGGTCCGAATGCGCTTCAGGCACTGCTCGCAGCAGGCGTAAAGGTCTTTGCTTCGCCATCGGGGGCGACGGTGCGAGAGGCTGTTGAGCAGTTCAAGCGAGGAGAGTTGAGCGAGTTGAAAGCACCAACGCAGAAGCAGCAGCGAGGTGGTATGTGGGAGTGAAGGGCGAGGTTTTTGACGAGATAGAGCGGATTGAGGCGGAAATAAGGCGTAAAGAGAAGGAATATTACACTAAGAAAGCACTTGAGGAGGCATACAATCCGAAAAATGTTGGTAGGATTGAGGATGCTGACTGTTTCGGTAGGGTTACAGGTCCTTGCGGGGACACGATGGAGATATACATGCGTGTGATTGACGGTAAAATTGAGGACTGCAAGTTCCTTACGGATGGCTGCGGTGCGACGATTGCATGTGGAAGCGTTTTGACGGAGATGTTAAAGGGAAAAACGCTTGAGGACGCTGCGAAAATAAAGCCTGAGGATATTTTGAGCGTATTGGGCGGACTGCCGCCTGAAAACTTGCACTGCCCCGTTCTTGCGGTGAGAACGCTGAATGCTGCGCTTGAGAACTTCCGAAGGCGTCGCTCTCGTCGGCAGGTGGCGGGGAGTGAGCGTGATTTAAGGAATGAGTAGGAGTGGATGTGGTAGAATGGATAGGTAGAAATGAGAGAGGGTATGAGGGTTGCGATTCCCACATACAAAGGAGGTTTAGACGATGTGGTGTGTGAGCATTTCGGCAGAGCACCGACATTTACCGTGGTAGACATCGCAACAAACGAGTATAAAATCGTGCCTAACACGGGGGAGCATTTCGGAGGCTCTCGCCATGCACCTGAAATCCTTGCTGCTGAGGGTGTCTCTGCGGTTATATGCTCAAATCTCGGTCCTCGTGCGATTCAGATGCTCTCCGAGCTCGGCATTAAAGTCTTCGTCGGCGCCTCAGGGACGGTGAGGGACGCACTGCGTGACTTCTCCGCTGGCAGGCTCCGTGAAGCATCCTACGAGGACGCTTGCAGGGACGCCCGGCACGCTGCTGCTGGATGGCATCCCAGATGGAGCGGCGGAGGAATGCGGTGGTAGTGCTGCGTAGCAGCAGCGTGAGCGAGTGGGCATGCCTGCTGATGCCTGTGTAGTGCGTTGACATCGGCATGAAGCATGATTCTCTCGGTTGCAAGCGGAAAGGGAGGAACAGGCAAGACGACGGTTGCGGTGAACCTCGCAATCTCACTCGCACTCGCAGGAAATCCCGTTCTTTTTTTGGACTGTGATGTTGAAGAGCCGAATGCACACATTTTTCTGAAGCCTTCGGTGGAGGAGGAGCGGAAAGTTTTCGTGAAAGTTCCAGCAGTTGACGAGTCAAAATGCGATTTCTGCGGTGAATGCTCAAAGTTCTGTGCGTTCAACGCCATGTTTGTGGTGCGACCTTCCGAAAAGATGCGAGGTAAAGTGCTGATTTTCAATGAACTCTGCCATGGTTGCGGGGGTTGCATGCTTGTCTGCCCGAGGAATGCGATTTCAGAGCGAAATCGTGAGGTCGGCATCGTGAAACGGGGTAGAGCAACAGTGCCAGTGGCGGAAGGCGTGAGCGACGCAAATATTGAAATTGTTTTCGGCGAGCTTCGGTTGGGAGAGCCTTCACCTGTGCCTGTCGTGAGAGCGGTGAAGGATGCATTGAACGCACTGAAATCCTCGTCCATTGTGGTGATTGACGCTCCTCCGGGGACTTCCTGCCCGGTTGTTCATTCCGTTTTTGGAAGCGACTACTGCATTCTCGTTTCAGAGCCGACGCCCTTCGGACGCCACGACTTGAATCTAATGGTGGATGTCTTGCGTGATTTGAAAATTCCATTCGGCGTAGTTTTGAACCGTTCAGGTGTCGTAAGCACTGAAAAATCACAAATTCACGAATACTGCGAGCGGGAAGATATTGAAATCCTGCTTGAAATACCTCACGAGAGGCGAATTGCAGAGCTTTATGCGAAAGGAATACCGTTTGTGCTTGAAATGAATGAGTGGCAGCCGAAATTCACCGAAATGTTTGAGAAAATTTGCGAGCGACTCCGCCACTCTTAACAACACTCTCACTTCTTTCCCCTCATTTCCCCATTCCTCTTTCCACCTTCGCTCAAAATGAAGCAAATAGTTGTGTTGAGCGGTAAAGGAGGGACAGGAAAAACGACAATTGCAGCATCATTTGCGGTTTTAGCGTCAGAAAGGCACAGAATAGTTGTTGCTGACTGCGATGTAGAGGCATCAAACATGCATATTTTGCTCAAACCCGTGAGATTGAATGAGCGAAATGTTTTTAAAGGCTCAAAGGTTGCGGTTCTTGACGCTGAGAAGTGTGTGAATTGCGGTGCTTGCGAGGAAGTCTGCAGGTTCGGAGCGATAAGTCGCAGAGGCAGTCGCAGAGGCATGAGCATGGGAGGCGGAGGGAGGAGAAGAGGAGGTGCGTAGTGAGCCAGAGGAGAGCAAGGTGTGTGAATACGAGATTCAGGAGATTTTCTGCGAGGGTTGTGGCGTTTGCGTTTTTGTATGTCCTGCGGATGCGTTGAGCGTTGCGGAAAAAGATTCAGGCGAAATATTTGTTTCGGATGTGAGATGTGGCGGAGGAGGAGCGAAGACGGTGAAAATGGTGCATGCCTCGCTGAAAGCAGGCGAAGAAGCCTCTGGAAAGCTCGTCTCGGAGGTGAGGCGGAGGGCGTCTGAGATTGCACTTGCGGAGAAAAGCGAGATTGTTTTGATAGATGGACCTCCGGGCGTTGGATGCCCCGTGATTGCGTCGCTAACTGGCGTTGACCTTGCAGTTCTCGTTGCTGAGCCGACGAAGAGCGGAGTGCATGACCTGAAGCGTGTGCTTGCGGTAGCGAGGCACTTCGGCGTGAATGCTGTGGTATGCGTGAACAAGAGCGATTTGAACGCAGAGCTCACAGCTGAGATTGAGCGTTTCTGCGCAGAAGAGGGCGTGAAAATGCTCGGATGCATCCCTTACGATGAAACTGTTCTTGAAGCGGTCTCTGCATGCGAGCCTGTTGTTTCGTTTCGCAGCGAAAGCGAGGCGTCAGTCGCAATAAAAGCAGTGTGGGAGAAGATTGAGCATATTTTGCAAACTGGAGCGTAAGGCATGAGTGAGAGCGGAAATAAAAGAAGTGGAAGGGCGGGAAGGCGAAATGTGGTGGGACGAAATCGCAGATGAAATTTTGAAACGGAAGCGTGGGGCGGAGAGGCAAGTAGTCGCAACGGGAATAACGCCTTCGGGAGCAATTCACATCGGGAACTTGCGTGAGACTTTGATTGCGGATGCGGTGTGCAATGCCCTGCGGGAGCGAGGTGCGGAAGCGGAATTAATTTATGTTGCGGACACTTTTGACCCTTTGCGCAGGCTCTACCCTTTCTTGCGGAAGGAATTTGAGGAGCATGTCGGCAAGCCGCTTTCGGAGATTCCAGACCCGGAGGGATGCCATGCCTCCTATGCGGAGCATTTTCTCCTTCCATTTCTTGAAGCGGTTGAACGCTTGGGAATTGAGATGAAAGTGTTCAAAGCGGATGAAATGTATAAGAAAGGGATGTATGTTGAGGCGATAAAGCAGGCACTCTCGCACAGAAAAAGGATTATTAATATAATAAAGGAGGTTACGGGGAGAGAACTTCCACCGAATTGGTCGCCTTTCAATGCCATTTGTGCTGAATGTGGTCGCATGAACACCACAACCGTCTTGAAATACGACTTAAAGGGGGAGCGTGTGCGGTATAAATGTGAGTGCGGTTGCGAGGGTTTCGCAGATTTCAGGGGAGGCGGAAAGCTCACTTGGCGAGTGGACTGGGCAGCCCGCTGGAAGATTTTAAGCGTGACGGTTGAGCCTTTCGGAAAGGACCATGCATCCGCAGGTGGCTCTTACGACACAGGTAAGCGCATCTCTGAGGAGATTTACGAATACGAGGCGCCGTTCCCCATACCGTTTGAGCATGTTTTGCTTAGAGTTGATGGTAAAGTGGAGGCAATGTCATCCTCAAGAGGAACGAACATTCCAGTGGGCGAGATGCTTGATGTCGTTCCGCCAGAGGTTTTGAAGTTTCTTTTGTTGAGGAAGAGACCGATGAGGCATATTGAGTTTGACCCCGCTCTCCTTGTGAATCTCGTGGATGAATATGAGCGAGAGGTCGCTCCAATCGGAAAAGGAATCGCTGCTCAAATTCCTTTCAGACACTTCGTAACGCTTGTTCAGGTCGCAAGGAACGACTTCAACGAACTGCTAAAAGTGATAAAACGCAGTGGCTACGCCCTCACTGGAGAAGAGGAGGAGATTGAGGAGATTCGTCGCAAGGCGGAATACGCATCCAACTGGCTGCGTAAGTTTGCACCCGAGACGGCGAAGTTTGAGGTTCAGCATGCGTTGCCCGCAGTTTCGCTCACTGAAGGGCAGAAGAATGCGTTGAAAATGCTCGCATCTGAAATAAGAGCGGGAAAAGTGCAAACTGCGGAAGAATACCACAACAAGATTTACGATGTCGCCTCAGCCGTCGGCATTCCTGCGAAGGATGTCTTCAAGGCAGTTTACCTCGCTCTGCTCGGCAAGGATTCAGGACCCAGAGCAGGTTGGCTACTCGCATCATTGAGCAGGGAATTCCTCGTGAAACGCTTTGAAGAGGCTGCATCGGCGTGAGTGTTGAGTTGTTTAAAGGAGTGGAATTAGATGAATAGTGGTTAATCTCCTTTTTATTATACCCAACATAAAAATATTTTCGCCTTGAAAGCACTAAAGATGGTGTATAATGCTGGCGGATATCTGAAGTTTGCGGAGCGTAAGTGGAGCAAATTTGGTTCTAGCAGATAGCGAGCCACATATCACCCTATTAAGTGACCTGATGGGCAAGGTAGGAAGCACCTAGAGTTTTCCGGAGGACTTCTTTAATCATACTCAAAGCTCTTTAGGACTTTAAAACACATTATCCGTCAAATTAGTAATAATTATAGGGTAAGTTGCTATGTCTTCTTCCTTCTCAAATCTAGGAATAAGATAATAAGGAAAATTTAGTCCAACGAATTGTGTTCCATAAATCTTTATACTTTTATTAGTTGTAAGTCTGGCTTCATAGTATTTTAATCCTGTCTGTCCGTCAGTAACCTCTTTTGTTATAATGACCAACTCTGGTAGCCTTTGTAATTCTGAGAGGATATTCTTCTCTTACCTTTGGAAGCATGTTTAACGCTTCTTGCCTAGCTTCGTATATTCTCTTGAAATTCTCTCATTGCCCTCTCATGGCTTGCTAAATTTAACAATTTCAATGCTCCTCCTTCATTAAGGAAGCTTTCTATTTCTGAGATAGATTCCTGTGCATTCTTATAAAAATGAGCGGGTAAGGCACTCCAAAATCTATTGGATAGATTTTCATCTGCATATCTCACTGATAATTGTAGAAGAGAGAGCCAATCACCAAGAGTAAATTCAATTCTCTCTTTTTTGATATAATTATCTATCTTAATTCTTAAATCGCCAGAGATGTTAAACTCCGAAGTAAGTTTTTCTCAAGAATTCTTTGTATTTTTTCTTTATTTCATTCAATTCTCGTTCTATATCATACCAAATATAAAATATTGGTCTATCAAGGATAAAAGTGTCGGCAGATAACCCTCTTGCCATGGAATCCTCATAATGAAGTATGAGTGAAATTATAATAAAAACCCATTCTTTTAGAATTCTCTCAAAATACATTCTTCCATCTCTGAGTAAATCAATAATTTTCCTTATTAGTTCCCGCTCTCCCATAGTTCTGGTTCTATATTCTCCTTCAAATTTTTGAACTTCTTGAATATACGAATTAATTTCCTCTCTAATTTTTAAAGGCGAGTGTTGAAGGTGTTCTGAGACCGTAACTCTCCAATACTAACCTTATCGCTTTCTCCTTCGGAATAGGCATTTTTCCAACGATGCGAGCTTGTGGAGCTTCTTTTTAATGCAAATGCGTCTAAAAGTTTCAAAGTCTTTATCATATACCTGCTCCAAATATTTTATAGTTCCATTTTCTAGAACATCGGTTAATAGATCTCTAAATTCCTTTTTAGATTTAATTGATGCTATATCACTCGCTAATTCAAATGCAGGTCTTGCAAGCCAACTTTTTGGTCTTTTTATTATTCCTCCTTCCGTTATCTTTAAATCTTCTATTTCCGTTTCTGATTTGACGATTAGCTTCTCTTCCGCTAATAGTCTGTTAAGCAAATCTATAATCTCTTCATCTGTGAAGAACATCGCAGTGAGTTGAACCATTTGATGGAACATCATTGGAGGTATCCTATCCTCTTTAATCTGATTTTTAAAGAGTTTTACGAAGTCTTTTACGAAGTCACGAAGTTGGTTTTTCCATTCGGAATAAGAGAATTCAAATCCGATTGATTTCAAGTAATTTGCATATGAAGGATAGCTTGAGGTAACTTCATTAATTTTCCTATTCAGTTCCTTTAATATATCTGAGAAAACTTTAAACGCATCTGTTTCTTCCCAATCGAATATATCCTCCCCCGTAGGTGTAGTATTAACCAAAATTGACAACACAGGCTCGTAACTTCCAAATATTTCTTTTCCTCTGTAGTGTAAAGAAAATAAGAAACCCAGAGGTCCGATAGTAAGATGTTCGTAATGAATGACTGGGGTTGTTGTTTCTCTGAAAAGGAAAGGAAAGGGCTCAGATGAATACTCAATCCATTTTTCTTGGAGTTCTTGCTGTCCGAATTCTGTTATTATTTTCGCAGCATACTTCCTTTGGTCAGACCTATTCTTTATTTCGGGTTCTTCATTGAATAGGAATTTATAAAATGGTGAGAAAGTTTTTATCCAAGTAGTTTCCCAAAAAATGTTGATTAACATCCTATAGAATGAATAAAGGTGAGCAATTTCAAGAGGAGAATGTACTTTTAACACGTCAGTGTAAAAATCTTTAGATTTTTCCTTTAGAATATCAGTAATCTTGGTATAGTTTGCAGTTTTTGGGATTTTTATATCTAACTTGTTTTCAATAAATGAAATTAACCCCTTCTTGTTCTGAAATTTCAGTTTAATGTATTGTATAATGGAGTTCTTCAAGAACTTTTGAAATTCCTCTTCCCCCTGGAATAGATTATTGTCTCTTTTCATGATCCCTGATGAAAAATACTCTCTCACTTTCAGCTACTTCCAATTCCCTTTCCTGATACCTCCCGAAAGACGAGCGCAAGCACACCTTCCGTTATTGCAGTCGTCTCCACACCGACAATTTTGTTCCCTCCTTTAAAAAAATTTGGGTTTAGGGAAAAAGAAGATTATGCGTAAGAGAGCCGACGCTATACTTTGAGGGAGAAAGAGAGCTTGCAGGAAATTTTTCCCCTGAGTAGTCCCGGGCGGATTCGAACCGCCGTCGCAGGCTCCAAAGGCCTGCATGCTTGACCACTACACCACGGGACTTCACCCTTTACTTTATTCACGGAAATTAAATATTGTGCGGTTGAAATGAGGAGGGGTCTCGCTGTTGTGTCTGCTGCTGTGCCTGCTTTTTTGCCTTTTCTTCTCGCCCTCTTTCTGCTTTCTTCTGTTCTCACGCCTCTCAACATTGCAGCAGTAGGAGCACCGCATTCACCGCCGTCGCTGTCGCATCGCATCGCGCATCAGCATCCGCATCAGCAGCGGGCGAGCGACCTGTCGTTTTCGTGCTGAAAATAGAGGGAGAAATAACAGAAGGCACTTACCTTGACATCTCGGAAGGCATTGAGTCTGCTGAAAAGGAGGGAGCATCTGCGGTTCTCGTGGAAATAAACACGCCCGGGGGTCTTGCGGATGCAATGTTAAAGACATCAGAGAGCATTTTGAACGCAAAAGTGCCAGTCGTGACTTATGTCGCACCAGAAGGGGCAATCTGTGCATCCGCAGGCTCTCTTATTTTGATTTCTGGGCATTTGGCGGCGATGTCCCCAAGCACAACGGTCGGAGCTGCGATGCCTGTCGTAATAGGTGCGGAAGGCGTTCAGAAGGCAGATGAAAAAACAATAAAATTCTTCGCCGCTCACTTCCGCAGTGTCGCTTCTGCAAGAAATCGCAACGAGACGCAAGCGGAGCGTTTCGTAACGGAAAATGATGTTTTGAGCGAGAAAGAGGCGTTGAAGCGAGGCATAATTGACATCGTTGCGGCAGATGAGAGCGAACTTTTGCGTAAAATTGACGGAATGAATGTGAAAGTCGGCGGAGAAAACATCACTTTGAAAACAAAAGATGCGATTTTGTATTTTCGTGAGAAGAGTTTGCGTTCCCGCATTTTGGAAGTGTTGAGCAATCCGCAAATAGCGGTCATCCTTTTAATCGTCGGCATCTACGGTCTCATTTTCGGCTTCATGTCGCCTGAGACTTATGTGCCTGAGATGGTCGGTGCAATCTGCGTGGTTCTCGCCCTCTACGGAATGGGCTTCTTCAGCGTCAGCGCATTCGGCATCCTTCTGATTGTGCTTGCGGTCATCCTTTTTATTGCAGAGGCGCTCACGCCAACTTTTGGCATTCTCACAACGGGAGGAGCAATCTGCCTCGTTCTCGGCGCTTTGCTCTTGCCTAAGGAGCCTTTCATGTTCAGCGAAGGATTATTTGAGGGATTTCTCACGACGGTTGTAGGCGTTGGCGTTGCATCCGCCGCATTCTTCCTCTTTGCAGCGGCAAAAATCATTCGCATACGCAGAAAGAAACCGAAGGTCGGCGAGCTTATGGGAAGAACTGCGAAGGTCATTGCCGAAATAAACGAGGAAGGCGGTCTCGTGAAGGTGAGAGGCGAAATTTGGAAGGCTAAATCTGTGAATGGAGAAAAAGTGAGCGAAGGAGAGAGCGTTGAGATTGTCGGGCGTGAAGGCTTGACATTGCTTGTTAGGAAAAGGCAATAACTTGAATTTAAAGCAGGAAAAAACAGAACGAAAAACGAAAAAAGGAGGAAAGGAGGGAGGAAAGAATGATGGAGGGAGACATGAGAATGCAGGAGTGGCTTGAAAAAATGAAGAAGGAGGGGAAGTTGAGAGAGCCGACTGAAGACCACAGAATGCGTTTAATCGCCTTGCAAAATAGAATAAGAAGGGAGATTATAAAATTCATTGGAGTTGGCAGCAAAAAAAGCTTTGAAGAGATAAAGGAGAGGTTCAATCTCACTGATACGCAGGCGAAGATGCACTTGGGTTTGCTTGAGCAAGCCTTATTTGTTGAAAGTATTGAAGAAAACGGGAAGAAGTTCTACATGCTTACACCAAGAGGAGAGGCTCACCTTGAACATGTGGAGTTAAAATAAATCATTTATGATGCTCTATTGAGGTTGAATTTATCAAATCCCCCTGCTCCGCACCTCGCAAAAATCTTTCTTCTTTGCCTGAAGAAATGAGGACGACCCTGCTTATTTCAGATTCATCCACAATTTTGTATTTTATCTCTTCTTTTTGCCTCAAAGCATCTACAATTTTCTCTGCAAATGCCTTAACGAGGGCATGTGAGGGCATTGCATCCCTTTTCAGTCTTTTCCTTGAGAATCCGAGATGCATATATGCCTTAACTTCAACAAAGTCAGGCATCGCCTCCGCAATCAATTCCGCATATTTCTCCGGATGCACCATATTCAATCCATTTATGCATGTTATTCTCACAACTGTTCTTGTTCTTCTCGCATCTTCCCCCACTTCCTCCTCCTTTCTCACAATTTTTTCCGCAGTCTCACGCTCAAATCCCCCCTTCTCACGCAAGACTTCAAGCGACTCAAGTATTCTTTCCCAGAAATTTGCCCCCGAAATCTTCTTGTAGATTTCCTCGTTTGGAGCATTCAGCGAGAGATACAACTGCGTTGGATTTATTCTGCGCAAAACTTCAGGATGCGTGCCGTTCGTCACGACAAAAGTCGTGCAGCGGAGGCGGTGAAATTCCTCAATTAACTCACGCAAGTAAGGGTAGAGCGTCGGCTCTCCGACAAGCGAGATTGCGACATGCTTCGGCGACATCGCCTCTTCAAACA
Source organism: Candidatus Methanophagales archaeon (assembly GCA_024699715.1). Taxonomy (GTDB): domain Archaea; phylum Halobacteriota; class Syntropharchaeia; order Alkanophagales; family Methanospirareceae; genus Methanospirare; species Methanospirare jalkutatii. The sequence goes on along the minus strand of JANPRD010000002.1, from coordinate 28,913 downwards.
TTTTTTCAGTTGTCCTTTTGAAGCCTTTGTATCCTGAGACGAGGCGTTTTTGCTCTTCTATGCATGCATTCGCCACTTCTGAAGGGCTGTCCCATGCTATTTCCGCCGTAATTTCTTCCAATTTCTCACCCGCTCTTTCGTGAATATTGAAGAATTCAATTGGACGCCAGCAATGAACGCATCTCTGGTTGCAAAAAATGGAAGGCGTCATTTGAACGCATCTGTGCGAAGCAATCCCGTAGAATTTTCCCTTGTAGCAGCGTCCTTCGCCCCGCAGCGCCTTCTTCAGCCAGAGGCATGACTTCACCGCACTGTGTCTGTGCTTTCCTACGAAATGGTAGCCCTGCTTCTCAAGCGTTCTCATCGTTTCAGCGTCGTAATTCAACAAAACCCTCCGTTCCATTCACAAGCACCTCCTCCCCACTCTTTATTTCGCCGTGAGGCAACTCAACCGTCGGAATCTCCGCAATTATCGCACCCACCGCAACGATTGTGTCTGCTCGCCGAACGACAAACGCCACTGGACTCTTTCGGTGCTTCTTCAACTGGTAAATGACATAAGAGCCGACGGTGGAGCCTTTTCCGCCCTCAAATACGAGGACTTTTCCCGCAACGCTTTCTCCGAAAATGTCAAGCGAAGGGTCTACTACAACGCCAGTCTTGGGGTCAATCCCGCCGAGAAATGAGATTTTGCACGCAGAGACCAAAGCTTCTCCTTCTGCAACACCCCCCACGACACGCCTCCCGCAGAGCCTTACTTTACTCACTATTATTAGCACAAAGGCAAAGAGAAAAAATAAAATTTAAACACATGCGCCATCGGCACTCCGCCCACGTAAACTACCACCCATTAAAATGGGTGGCTTTATGCCCTCATCGTGGCTGGAGCTCAGGCAAGGGCTGGTTTACGCAGCCCATAGCCCTGAGGACTTCGCCTCAGAGCCATCCAGCCTCAAAGCCTCATCGCTGGAAACCTTCCAGCTAGGCTTAATATTATTTGAGCAAAAAGGTATTTAAAGTTATCGCAATTCCTCCACCCATCTCAGATGGGTGGTCTCCTTGCGGTGGCGATTATGAAATTCCGCAATATGGACGAGTGGGACATTTCCCGCTGTGCCGTTCTCGCTCTGCTTTTAGAGGTCTCCGCATACCCGAAACCTGGAAATGTGAGCAGGAGGCATGACTTCGCAGGCACAAAATACGAGCATTTCCTCGCTTCTGCGGTCGCTCTTTCGCCCGTTTTCTACGAAGCCGCTCGCTTCGGCATGCGAGATGAAACAAGTGGAAAAATAGGTCTGCTCGTGAAAAGAGGCGTTGAGGAGAGCATGCGATGGCAGAGCGGCGGAAACACGCACTTCGGCTCCATTCTTCTGCTCGTTCCGCTTGCGATGGCTGCTGGCTTCGTTGAGCGTGTTCAAGGAATTGCTAATGCAGTAGAGGAAGCGGTGAAGAAGAAAAGAGCAGAGGAAATTCAGCGAAAGGCGACGGAAATAGTGCGAAGAAGCACGGTTGAGGACGCCGTTCTGCTTTACGAGGCGTTTCCGAAGGCGAAGGTGCGAGTGCCTCCAGCGGAATATTTGGATGTGCGAGACCCCGCTTCGCTCAAAGAAATAAGGAAGAGAGGGCTAACTCTGCATGACATACTCTCAATTTCCGCCGCTTACGACAAGATTTCCGCAGAAATCGTTGAGGGTTTTCCGAGAACTTTCAGATATGCTGATATGCTTCTGCAAATGCGCTCGCAACATACCGTCTGCGATGCGATTTCTCATGCATATTTGCATCTCTTAGCCGCTGAAGAGGACACATTTGTGCGGATGAAATGCGGAGAAGAAGCGAGCAAGTATGTGCGTGAGCGAGCATATTCAATTCTGAAGCGTCGTGCTTGGCGTGAATTGGAGGCGTTTGACGACGAACTGGTTGAGAGAGGCATAAATCCGGGAAGCACCGCAGATGTGATTGCTGCTGCGATTTTCGTCGCTCTGCTCTGCGGTTTTGAAGTCTGATTTAGGTGGGGGAAATCTATTTTATGTTCGGGAAATGACTCATGTAAATGAGGACGGCAGTAGTAATGGCTATGTTGAGCGTTGGAGTTGCTGCACTCGGCATTTTCGCACTGCCAAGCATGGTTTCAATGTTCCTTGAAGGTTTTCAGATGCCCGCTGAAACTCCCTCGCCCACAGCGACGCCTGCGACCGCACCGCCTCAACCTTTCCAGAAGATGCCTGAAGGAATTAACATTTCAGAGGAGGAAATGATGACAAAAATATTAGCAATAGGTCCGCATCATAACTTTCCTTGCAGATTTTGCCACTAATTCGCCATTCAGTAACTTCACTTTTCGTGTAGAATGCATGGATTGTCACGGTGCAGGGAATATTAGCGGTCATTGGACATATCCGCTCTACCAAAACAACTGCACTATCTGCCATTACAATTATGATATTGGAAATTACACAGATTTCATATCAGCAGGCGGATTCGGTCTGAACGCCACCCCTGAAGACATCGGAAATATGGCATCTCATCTTGAGTTTGTGCTTGCTGCGATGAATTCTTCAGACATGGAAGGTGCGAATGAGGCATGTATTGCGTGCCACACGCCTGAAAATGTGAGCATCACTTGGATTAAGTCCGAATACATGAGTTTTGATGTCGGATTTGGCGATGAAGAAGGCGAAAAAGCGGAATATGAAGTGGGTAATTTCACGCCTTCAGGCAAAATCACGACAGAAGTCAATTCTTCAGAGAAAAAATGAAGTGAATACACTGCAACACACTCTCTCTAACTGCGTCCTGCTCTCCACTTCTATTCCATTTTGGCTGCTGATTTCCTTGAAGAAATAGAAAGATTTAAAAATATGAAAGACATACTTATTGAGAGAGGCGGGTGGAAATGACGCCGTTAATGTTGTGGATATTTGAGAATTTAGCGATTAGCGGTGTAATCTTGCTTCTTTTCTACATACTTTATTTGACATTTTCAAGGAAATCGCAATTTTTAATGCGTTTTTATGAGCGGAGGAGGCGGAAGGCTCATGAAAGAAAAGTTGCAGAAAGGATTGAAGCGTTCAAGATTGCGACGGGTATGCGTAAGAAGTGGTATTTGTTCAGTTCTGCGTTCTCTTTCTGCCTTTTCCTCGTAATCGTCTCGCTTTTCCTCACGAAAGCAGTGTTCTTCACGGCAGTAACCTCGGACAGCATGCGCCCGACATTCAAGCGAGGCGACCTCGTTCTCATGCAAAGCATAAACACGGAGCCTGCGGTTGGCGATATTGTGATGTTTCGTCGCCCCGAGTTGATGCTTCCCGTGCTTCACAGGGTCGTTGCGGTTTCGGAGAACGGCGTAAGAACGAAAGGCGACGCCCGTGCATTTGAAGACCCTTGGGTCGTTCCGAAGAATGAAATAGAGGCGAAGGCTGTTCTCTGGGCGGGTAAGCCGATTGTTTTGGAAAATCTCGGCAGTTACTTCATTCTTGATGCTCGTGAGGTCAGAATAGGACCCTACGGGAACGAATATGCTTTCATGTTGAAACTATTCCAAACAATAAAGATGTATGGATATGCTCTCTTCATTATTTCTGTTGTGGGATATGTGATATTAACATTAAGGGAGGTGGCGGGTTAGCATGTCTGTCAGGAATTTTCTTTTAATTCTCGCAATAGCATCCGTAATTTCATTCATGATGGCTCAAACTGCATCAATTTTCGCAGGTCAACATGTTTGGTATAATTTGAGTTCTGGCAACGATGTGGGAGGGCAAATGTGCCATGCGAGAAGTGCCATGCGGATGTCGCTGAAGAGATGTCACTACTTTTAGGGACCTCATACTGGAGAGACTGGATACGGAAGGATGGAATGCGAATTCTGCCATAGAACTTTCTGGTTTGAGGAAGCAGATGATGTAAATCAAACATATGCAACAGTATTTTTACACATATGCACAGGTGAACTATGAAAGCATCGGAGTTCAGCCGGGCAAGGAAGCTCATGCAGCTTCAACAGTTCCATGCATGTATTGCCATAGTGGAGCTGAATGGGGCGTATCATCATACAATTTACTGCAAAGCTGCGCTGCATGGAACTGCTGACACGGGTTCTACTGGAGACTGGCGGGAATACTACTACCACGGCGACAGATTCTTTACAGGATGCTCAAATGATCCAATTGTCCGGTGCCAGCAACTCAAGAAGTTCCGGGAGAATGCATAAAGTGCCACGAAACTGGTGATGGCAGAACTCACGGCCTATCTACATTCCACCGGCAGGAGGCTTTGGACTCACAACGAACGCATCAGACACAGGAAAGAATGCATCTCACATCAGTTTTGTGCTGAGTGCAATAGAAAATGAGACGATGGAGGATGCAAATGAGGCATGTATTGCATGTCATACTAAGATGAGCGTGGAAATATGGTTCAATGTCACGACGGAAGCGAAAATTACCGTGAATAACTCTTACAACCAATCGTATTCATATTGGGATGTGGAAGAGATAACGCCAAGCAATTACACAACTTATAAGGAGGTGAAAGGAGAATAATGAGGCAGACAATCGCACTCGCACTCATATTTGTGGGAATTGCATCTCTTATTCTCTTCACAAGCACGGATGTTTTCACGCTGTTCGCAAGACAGCACACATTTGTGAATATTTCTTTCGCTGGAAACGACATAAGTTGCGTTGATTGTCACCACCGCATTCAGAATGAGTTGAACAATTCCGCCTTTCACAATGATTTGAGCTGTGAGGATTGCCACCGCTTCACAGGCACAGGCATCACTTTCGCAAGCGGAGACAACGCATCGGCAACGCCCGGCAAGGAGGCGCATGCTGCTTACACGCCACGCTGCCTTGACTGTCACGGAGGAAGTGGCACTTCTATTGGAGAAAAATTTGCACCCCCAGCCCCAGCATTCAACGAATCAACCATACGGCAGCATTACTCAGCTCACAAAAAACTCGTTTTGAAGGCAAAGAATTCAGACATGAGCGTTGGAGAGAACGAGGCTTGCTTGGTTTGCCACACGAACTACTCATGCGAAATCTCATATTCATACTTCTACAACATAAATTACATACTCGCAAAACTGGAGTTTCAGCAGCTTCTCTTACAACGGCACGAGATATTACGATGTTCAGTGGGCTAAGTCTGGAGCAAAGCACGAATTTTTGAGCTTAAGCGAGATAAAATGCACGAAATGCCACAAGAACATATATGATGCACTCGTTAATGGCACTTCCAATTCTTCAAATGAGAATTATTTAACGCATGCACCGATTGAAATTGATGTGAGGGGAGGTAGTAATAATTGGGATACTGACAATGCATGGAATCATACAAGATACCATTACATTCCTTCTTCTTACCGCTCCCAATGGGTGAACAATTCATACTGCTTGAAGTGCCATAATGTGAAGAAATATGCAGAAGAGCATCCTTCAGATGCTTCAACATACGATTTGTCCAACGTAACAGCCGATACGAATTCCACAAAGGTTCATTGTGCTGAAGCATTGACATGCGCAACATGCCACGGGCAAAATAAGACGAAAAAAGTGATTGATGATGATGAGAAAGGAGGAGAAGGACACAGCGTAAACGGTAGTTACGGGGGTTTTGTTGATTATGTAGCATCAAATTATGCAAGAACCTTCAACGGTGATATATGCATGGGCTGCCACGAGGCTGCTGTTCATCCAGATGGACAAGGACAATGTAGTAGATGTCACGGTGGAGGCGGAGGAGGCGGAGGAAGCAAGAGTGGAGGGAATGCCGATGTCTACATAGAATCAGAACCTTCTGGATATGCCGAGAATACTTAAGAGCGAGGGAGAAGGCGAATAATTATGTGAGTGGTAAGCCCATAAGCATAAGAGGCTGAAGAAAGGAAGAAAGGAGAGGGGGGAGATGCCACCGCAACAACAACGATTCAGGTGCGAGGAGCAGCGAGTGGATTTCGTAGAGATTGAGGAGCGTGTGCTTGAGTGGTGGAAGAAGGAGGGCATATTTGAGCGTAGCGTGGAGCGCAGGCGTAGTGAGCGAAGACCGAGATTTGTTTTCGTTGAGGGACCTCCGACGGCGAACGGACTGCCGCATCCCGGGCATATATTCACGAGGGCGGTGAAGGACGCCGTTTTACGCTTCAAGACGATGCAAGGTTTCCTTGTTGAGCGTAAAGCCGGCTGGGACACGCACGGTCTTCCTGTTGAGATTGAGGTTGAGAAAGAGCTCGGAATAAACAGCAAGCGGGAGATTGAAGCCTTTGGAATAGAAAATTTCAACCGAAAATGCAAATCTTCAGTGTTTAAATATGAGCGAGAGTGGGTCAAAGCAACGGAAAGAGTGGGATTCTGGATAGACATGGAGCATCCTTATGTGACTTTCCACAACTCTTACATAGAATCTGTGTGGTGGTCGCTCAAAGAAATCTGGAAGAAGGGCTTACTCTACAAAGGTCACAAGGTCGTGCCATACTGTCCGAGATGCGGGACGCCTTTGAGCAGTCATGAGGTCGCTCAAGGCTACAAGGATGTTGAAGACCCCTCTGTTTTTGTGAGGTTCAAACTGCGTGGCGAGGATGCTGCGATGCTCGCTTGGACGACCACGCCTTGGACACTCTTCGGAAATGTCGCTCTCGCCGTTCATCCTGAACACACTTATGTGCGTGTGCGAATACGAGGCGTAAGCGGCGGAAACAGCGAGGAAAGCGGCAGTGGCAGTGGTGCTGCGGCGAGTGAGGAGAGCGGTGGCGAAATTCGTGAGGCAGACGAGGAGAGCGGAGTGTTCGTGAAAGAGGGAGAAGAACTAATTTTGGCGGAGGCTCGTCTTTGCGAGTTAGATGCAGTAGGGTGCGAATACGAGATTTTGGAGCGATTCAAGGGTGCGGAATTAGAGGGAAAGGAATACGAGCGTTTGTTTGAGTATGCGAGGGTTGAGGGGGGCGACGCATTCAAGGTCGTTACCGCTGAATTCGTGACGCTTGACGAAGGGACAGGCGTCGTGCATATTGCACCCGCTTTCGGTGCTGAAGACTACGAGGTCGCAAGAGAGAAGCATCTCGGCTTCTGCCAGCCTGTGGATGCGAGGGGTTGCTTCACCGCAGAAGTAGAGCCTTTCGCAGGGAAGTTCGTGAAGGACGCAGACGGCGAGATTATTGAGATGCTGCGTGAGCGAGGCTCGCTATTCAAGGCGGGAAAATACAGGCACAAATACCCTTTCTGCTGGCGTTGCGGCTCTCCGCTCATTTACTATGCGAGGGCGTCGTGGTTCATTCGTATGCGTGCGCTGCGTGAAGATTTGCTCAGAAACAACGAGAGTGTCCGCTGGGTGCCCGCTCACTTGAAGCACGGCAGGTTCGGCAATTTCATTGAGAATGTTGAAGACTGGGCGTTGAGCAGGGAGCGCTTTTGGGGAACTCCCCTGAACATCTGGATTTGCGAGCGCTGCGGTCGTGAGGAGTGCATAGGCAGCATTTCAGAGTTGAAGGAGAAAGCGGTCAGAATGCCAACTGGCGAGCTTGACCTGCACAGACCGTTCATTGACGGTGTCGTGTTGAGGTGCGAATGTGGCGGAGAGATGCGTCGTGTCCCTGATGTGATTGACTGTTGGTATGATTCTGGCTCGGCGCCATTCGCACAGTGGCACTACCCGTTTGAAAACGAGGAGAAATTCAGGGAAAACTTCCCCGCTGACTTCATTACTGAGGCGATTGACCAGACTCGTGGGTGGTTCTACTCGCTTCTCGCCGTCTCAACCGCAGTTTTCAACGCCGCACCTTACAAAACAGTCCTCTCGCTTGGTCATATTCTTGACGAGAAAGGTGAAAAAATGAGCAAGAGCAAGGGAAATGTCGTTGACATTCAGCGGATTTTCTCAAAATACGGTGCGGATGCTCTGCGTTGGTATTTCTTCACTGCAGGTCCGCCCTACGAGGACTTGCGATTTTCAGAGAAGGCAATCGCAGAAAGACAGCGAAAGTTCCTCAACACACTCTGGAACTCCTACTTCTTCTTCATTACTTACGCAACAATTGATAATTTCGTGCCTGAAAGGAAGGAAATTCCCGTGAATGAGCGTGCTGAAATTGACAGATGGATAATTTCAAGGCTGAATTCGCTGATTTCTGATGTGAGAAAGCATTTTGAAGCGTTTGAGTTCCACCTTGCGACTCGCAAAATAGAGGAATTTGTGATTGAGGAGTTGAGCAATTGGTATATTCGTCGCTCAAGACGCAGATTTTGGGTGGAAGGCGAGAGCAAGGATAAGGACGCTGCGTATTTGACGCTCTACGAGGTTCTGCTTACGCTATGCAAGTTGCTCGCACCGTTCATTCCTTTCTTAACGGAACATATCTTCCAGAATTTGCGGGCTGAAAGCGACGAGCTCAGCGTGCATCTCTGTGACTACCCAGCATGCAACGAGGCACTCGTGGACAAGGATTTGGAGGTTGCGATGCTTTTCGCAATGAGAATCGCAGAGGCGGGAAGAAGGGCGAGGTCGGAAGCAGGCATAAAAATGCGGCAGCCGTTGCGTGAGCTTGTCGTCGCTTGCACAGAGAAGGCAAGAGAGAAAATAGAACGCTTCTCTGCGGTAATTTGCGATGAATTGAATGTGAAGGAGATGCGTTTTGTCGCTCTCACTGCTGATGTGGAGAAGGAATTTCCCGCTGATAAATTTAAGAGAGTTGATTTAGAGTGCGAAGGTGAGAAGATTTCGCTGTTTCTGAACATTTCTTTGGACAAAGAGCTCGTTCAGGAGGGTCTCGTTAAGGATATAGTGAGGCGAATTCAAGAGATGCGGAAGCAACTTGACCTTCCTTACACTGCAAAAATAAGAGTTTTCTTCGCAGGCGACGCAGAGGTGCGAGAGGCAATCTCGGCATTCAGAAAATACATTTGCGAGGAGACGCTTGCAGAGGGCATTTACGAGGCGTCGCAAGCAGAGGAAGCGGAGCGTAAGCGGGAGAGCGTGGCGGGGAGCGTCTCTCAAAGGAGTGGCGGATTGGCAAAAAAACTGTGCTTCTGCAGATTGAAGTAATGCGTGAAGAGTGAAGAGGCGGAGCGGGGAAGGCAGCGAAAAGGCAGCGAATCTTCTGAGATTCTGTCAGGAGAAAAACCGCAAATTTTAAATTTAAGATGGAGAAGCGGGTGGAAAAAAGAGGAGGTGCATGTGGGAATGCCTGCGAAGGTGGATTTGGAGAAGTGTGATGGTTGCGGGACTTGTGCGGAGGAGTGTCCAGTGGAGTGCATAACAATCGTTGAGGAGGGCGGCAGGAAGTATGCGGTGGTGAATGAGGAGGAGTGCACGGACTGCGAGACATGCGTTGACGCCTGTGAGAAGGGAGCAATTACTGTTGAAGTGGCAGAAGAAGGCTAAAACAGCAACAGCACCCCTCTCTCCCCTCCCCTTTTTCCTATTTTTCTTCTTTTTTCTCTCTTTTGTTGTTCTTCTGTCCGTTCTCCCCTTTTTCTTTTCACCTTCTCTTCAGTCTTCTCTTCAGATTCTTCGCTTAAGTTCTCGCTTAAGTTCCGTGCCGAGCAGCGGGCTTTTCAACAACACCTTCAATCATTTGAGCGACATCTTTCGTAGCGCTCCTTATTTTCTCCAAAAACTTCTTTTTCATGCGTCCTGCAAGCGCATTCTCAAGCACATCTTCAATCGTTGCGACGGGAATAATCTCAATTTTCTCCTTATATCTGTCCTCAATAAGCACATCTTTCAAGTTTGATTGCGGAATAAGCACTTTTTTTATGCCCGCTTCCGCCGCAGCTTCTATTTTCTGCGTCACACCTCCAACGGGTAAAACATCGCCTCTGACGGAGAGCGAGCCAGTCATCGCAACACTCTGGTCAACAGGAATGTTCTCTAAAGCGGAAATCACAGCGGTTGCGACGGAAATGCTTGCTGAATCGCCCTCAATACCCTCGTAAGTGCCGACAAATTGAATGTGTATGTCCTTGTTTGATATGTCTTTGCCCGTAAGTTTCTTGAAAACCGCACTGACATTTTGAACTGCTTCCCTCGCAATCTCCTGAAGTCTTCCAGTTGCAATCACTTTACCCTCGTTCTTTGACTGTGCGGGCGTAACCTCTGCGATAATCGGCAGAACAATGCCTGAATCTCCTACGACTGCGAGACCATTCACACGACCAATCTCATATCCTTCGGTCTTGAACAGTTTGTATTCCTTCTTCTGCTCCAAGTATTCATCGGCGACCTGCTGTTCAATGCTGCGAGCGATCGCTTTCGCACGAATAACATGCTCCGCAGTTGTATATTTTGAGCCTTCCGCTCTCGCTATGTCGCCTGCTACACGCACTAAACCGCCCAAATCACGCAGAATGAGGGTGAGATGCCCCTTCCTTCCCGCTCTTCTCCTCGCTTCACGCAGAATTTCACGGATGCCACTGCGGTCAAAATGAGGAATCTTTCCATCTTTGCGCACCTCTTGAGCGATGAACCTCACGAGTTTTCTTCGGTTTTCAAGCGTGTCTTTCATTGAGTCTCGCATGTAAACCTCGTAGCCGTAGCCTTTTATGCGGGAGCGTAATGCGGGATGCATGCCAGCGACGGCATCCAAGTTGCCCGCTGCGACTAAAATGAAATCGCAAGGCACAGGGTCGGTCTTGACCATCGCTCCTGCTGAACGCTCTGACTGACCCGTGATGGGAAATTCCTTCTCCTGCATCGCCGTGAGGAGTGCTTGTTGCATCTCAGGGCGTAGCATGTTCACCTCGTCAATGAAAAGCACGCCCTTGTGTGCCTTGTGAATCGCTCCTGCTTCAACCCTCTCGTGAGCAGGCGTCTCTAAACCGCCTGACTGGTATGGGTCGTGACGGACATCGCCGAGCAGTGCGCCTGAGTGTGCGCCCGTCGCATCCACGAAAGGTGCGGTCTCTTTCCCTGCGTTTGAGACGAGCAACTTCGGAATAAGCGCTTCTTCCTTCGGCATAGACCATTTCATCAGGAAAAATATGATTGCTGCTGCGATAATTGACCAAAAGAAGTATGATAGATTACGCTCTTGTATCGCAAATATGAAACCGATGCCAAGCAATATGAAACAGAAGAATAATATGAAAGAGTTTCGTGCCTGAATGCGTCTTCTCGCTTCTTCTTTCTGCATTTCAACGATTTCTTTGCCCTTTCCTGCGGGGACGACCCTTATTTTCGGGTTGTTCTTGTCCTCAAAGTTCGGGTAGACGAGAATGTCTTGCAGTTCCTCCTTCGGCAAAAGCTCTGCCATGCTCCTCGCAAGCATTGACTTGCCTGTGCCTGGCGTTCCGATTAGGAGGACATGCCTACGCTGCTTCGCAGCCTTTTTTATGACTTCTACCGCATGTTCCTGCCCGATTACTTGGTCAACGAGCAAATTCGGCACTTCCACTTCCTCTGTCGTTTGAACTTCTATACCTGCGAGAAGGTCGTCATCACACTCAATCTTTTCCTCTCTTTTCTCTTCCGCCTCTCCCGCCTCCTCCATGCGACCGCTCTCGCTTCCCTCCACACGCTCCTCAGAGCCTTCCTCTCCTCCTTCAGATGCGGATTCCACAGAATCCTTTCCCGTCTGCATGCTTATTTCTCTCTTATTTGTTTTCGCATGCATTAAATTTTGCTTCCCTCCCTTTCCTCTCTCACACGCTCCTGCACGGTGCTTGCAGCAGTGGATGTCAGGAGCATTTGAAGAGCGAGGCATTCACTTGCCCATGCCGAAAGTGTCGTGGACTGCCTGAACAGCCTTGTATGCATCGCTTTTGTTCACTACGAAAGATATGTTGAACTCTGAAGAGCCTTGCGAAATCATTCTGACGCTGATGCCAGCGTTTCCGAGAGCGGAGAAAATCTTTCCTGCGACGCCGGGCGTTCCGACCATGCCTGCGCCGACGACGCCTACTGCGCAAACCTCGCTGTCTGACGAGAACTCTCGGATGAGACCTTTCTTCTGCAGCGAGCGCATCGCTTCCAACGCATCTCTCAACTGAGAGCGCTTAATGACGAGCGAAATTGTGCGTTCAGAAGAGCCTTGCGAAATCATCACGACTTCAATGCCCGCTCTTGCGAGTGCAGCGAAGACTTCAGAAGCGACCTCAGAGATGGATGCGATTCCACTTCCGGCGACATTTAAAATAGAAGCGTTCTCAATAAGCGTGACAGCCTTCGCAATTTTGTCAGTTTTAGCAGATTCCTCGCCGATGAGTGTGCCATCATCATCAGGATTGAGCAGATTCTTCACCCTTATCGGTATTTTTTTCCGCATAACAGGCTCCATAGCTCTCGGATGAAGGACAGTTGCGCCGAAATATGAGAGTTCCATCGCCTCAACATACGACAAATAAGGAATCTTCTTCGCATTCTTCACGATTTTCGGGTCAGCACTCATTATTCCTTCGGTATCCTTCCAGAGCCATATTTCGTCAGCGTTCAACGCCGCTCCGACGATTGTTGCGGTGTAGTCAGAGCCGCCTCTGCCCAGTGTTGTGACGAAGCCCCGCTCTGACTGCCCGATGAAACCGCATATGACAGGCGTGACGCCTCTTGCGAGAAGCGGTTCTATTCTTTCTCTCACTGCCGCTTCCGCATTCTCAAGTGGCTGTGCCTTTCCGAAGTTCTCGTCTGTGATTATGCCCGCTTCGCCACCTGTCAAGTGAACGGCATTCAGACCGAGTGAGCGGAGCGTTCCTGCGAGAATGGGAGCGGAGAGCCTTTCGCCGAATGAAAGGATGAAGTCAAGTGAGCGGTTCGTGAGCTCGCCGAGCAGGCAGATGCCCAAAAGAGCGTTCTCCAATTCTGCGAGACGCTCCTCAATCTCCCGCTTCACTTCAGAAAGAATGCTCTCCTCCGCATTCGTGCGAGCTCCTTCTGCCGCTTCTGTTGCTTTGACCTTTTCTCCACCTCCTTCTGCTGAAAGGATTGCCTCTTCTGCGGCGGAGAAATGACGCTTGCGAATTTCATTCAAGAACTCGCAGACACGCTCCTTCCTGCATTCGGTTGCTATTCGCTGTGCATTCTCAAGCAGAGCGTCAGTCACGCCTGAGAGTGCGGATGTCACAACGACCACATCAAAATCGCTGCGAAATCTTCTCACGAGTGATGCGACTCTTCTGATTTTCGCCCCGTCTGCCACCGCAGCACCGCCGAATTTCATTACAACGAGCATTTCACTCCTCTTCCTTTTTCCTGCGGAGGCATCTTCCTTCTTTTTTTCGCTTTTTCCATTTCCAACACCAGCATGCCGAAGCGGAGAAGCGGAAGGACGGAGGGGTGAAAGAGACGCATGGCAGGGAGAGGCGCAGGGAAAGGAAGAAAAGGGAAGGAGAGGAAAAGGAAGTTAAGGGGAAGAGAGGGGGAGAGGAGGGATGAGCGGTGTATTTGAAGTTTCAGAATTGACGATTTTATGGGATAAAAAGAGGGAGGAATTAAAGCGTCTCCGCATTCCGATATTAGTTGCGGGCTTCAAAATAACAGGAAACGCAGCAACATACTATTTGAAGGAGAGTTTGAGTGATGTTGAGAGGGCTTTCCGCCTTTATTCTCACTATTTTCCGCCGATTTCAATGGTCAGCGATGACAAATTCAGCATAATTCATGAAGAACTGTGGTTCAGCAGGTCAAAAAAATTATACATTTACAGGGCGGAGGGCGTTGAGAGACTGCAAGGATACAGAGGCATTCAAAGTATTTCGCCTGAAGTGAGTGCCTTTCTATATAAATATGCGAGGCAATTAGTTGAAATATTCAAGGATTTGGGCGTGAAGGAGATTTACACGGTGGGTTCTGTGATGCCCGTTCAGCCGAGGGGTGTTGTGCATGTCGCATTCTACGATGCTGGAGCGGGCGTAGGCGTTGAAGCGGGCGGAGAGGGAGCGTCTGAGGAAGCTAAGGAGGCAGAGGAGGCGAGTGAGGCGAAGGAACTGCCGAGAGGGGCAAAGCGTATAAAAAGGGAGGGATTTGACGCATTTCTCATAGAGGGTGAGGACGCTCTTCTTCCGGGATTTGCAGCCGCATCTGGAATCGCATCTTACACGCTCATGGCTGAAGAGCGGCATTTCCTTGACTTGAATGCGAGCATCACCGTGCTTGAGGCATTCAGAGAGATGTCAGGCGTTGACATAGACATGGATAAGGTGCGGGAAATTGCGAAATCTGACATTGAAAAGTTTGAGCAAAGGATGAAAGAGTATCAACAACGCATGATGCGAAGACAAGCAGGAAGAGCAGCAGAAGGAGGAGCAGGCCTCCGCCCTTCAATGTATCTTTAACGCTCAGCGTTCAAATTCAATATCCCTTCTCTCTTTCTTAATTCTCTCATGCCTTCGGCTCCCCCTTAAGTGTCGGGAATATTTATATAGGTGGAGATAATATACAGATGAGTGTGTGTGGAGGGGGCTGCGCAGAGAAGAGAGCGGCTTGAAAATACATGTTTTAAAGGGCTGTTAAACACGGACTAAGGTAGGATTGAAAGCTATAGATTACGATTTCTCGCAACTGTCGCAGTTGTTAAACACGGACTAAGGTAGGATTGAAAGCTTGTAAGACTTGCATAGATACTAGTTTGAACACGTAGTTAAACACGGACTAAGGTAGGATTGAAAGCACTTCTTCTCGATTTCCTTTCCGTAAGTATTCTAGGTTAAACACGGACTAAGGTAGGATTGAAAGCGAAACACATTCCATAATGTTTAACAATATACAAGGTTAAACACGGACTAAGGTAGGATTGAAAGACGCGAGAATCTCTGAGAGGAGTATGGAAAACTGTTAAACACGGACTAAGGTAGGATTGAAAGGTATATTTAGAGCGTATATTATGAGTAGGGCTGAGTGGTTAAACACGGACTAAGGTAGGATTGAAAGGTGCGATTTGAGTTGCGTATATGATCTGACTAGCGTTAAACACGGACTAAGGTAGGATTGAAAGCAAATCTGACTCTTAAGTATGCCTTGAACCGAATTTGGTTAAACACGGACTAAGGTAGGATTGAAAGTGAGACATCCTTTTTTCCCCTAGCCCCGACCATAAGTTAAACACGGACTAAGGTAGGATTGAAAGCTAAACGGCTGCCTAGAATCTGGCCAGAAAGCTCGTTAAACACGGACTAAGGTAGGATTGAAAGAAGCCTGTCGCAGTAGTTCGCTCGCATATACGGCTAGTATCGGGTTAAACACGGACTAAGGTAGGATTGAAAGTTTATATGTGGCAGCGAAGAAAGGCGGCTATACGGTTAAACACGGACTAAGGTAGGATTGAAAGTGATAACTAGCCCGCTAAGCGTGTTTGGAAATGCAATGTTAAACACGGACTAAGGTAGGATTGAAAGTAATAGCAATGCTGCTCTTCTCTCCCTCACATTTGGTTAAACACGGACTAAGGTAGGATTGAAAGATAATCTTCAACAGCCCGTTGACAAACCGTGAAGTGTTAAACACGGACTAAGGTAGGATTGAAAGAAAAACACAATACCATGTTCTTACTCTGAAACGGGTTAAACACGGACTAAGGTAGGATTGAAAGGCGAATTAGAGCTCCGCTGTAAGTCTGGTAGCTGGCAGGTCTAAAAGGTTAAACACGGACCTAAGGTAGGATTGAAAGGAAGCGTACTGCGCGCAGATCTGGACTGGTTCAGGAGGCACGCGGTTAAACACGGACTAAGGTAGGATTGAAAGACATATGCCAGACGAACTGCGCTGTAATATGGTCGCTTAACCTTCGGTTAAACACGGACTAAGGTAGGATTGAAAGGATGTGTCTAAAGGATGCGATAAGGCAGGAGGCATAGCGGAGAGGTTAAACACGGACTAAGGTAGGATTGAAAGGATTGTATCTAAGTGCTGTAATTGTATCGATAGTGTGTTAAACACGGACTAAGGTAGGATTGAAAGCTTCTGATTTTTGCCGAGAGTTTGGCATACGGATGTGTTAAACACGGACTAAGGTAGGATTGAAAGGTAAAGGCTTAATTCATTCATCTGGAATTTCACAGTTAAACACGGACTAAGGTAGGATTGAAAGCAATCCATGTTTTGACATTTCACTCACGGTTGATTGTTAAACACGGACTAAGGTAGGATTGAAAGTAAGTCTTGTGAGCATAGTCTGAAACTGTACTGCTGCGTTAAACACGGACTAAGGTAGGATTGAAAGAATGTCGTTGAAGTGCGTGAAGTGAAGGGAAATAGGTTAAACACGGACTAAGGTAGGATTGAAAGTGTCTACTATGCGATGTAAATCGAGGAAGAGCGACAGTTAAACACGGACTAAGGTAGGATTGAAAGCTATATATGGACAGAGTTTAGATCCTGAGATCGAGTTAAACACGGACTAAGGTAGGATTGAAAGTCATCATAAATTGCAAGTCAGTCATGTTGATGCAGTTAAACACGGACTAAGGTAGGATTGAAAGAGAAATCTTCGAGACGATTCAGGAAGCTCTTTAGGTTAAACACGGACTAAGGTAGGATTGAAAGAGCATCATCATTTCCTGCATCTAGTCACGCTCATGTTAAACACGGACTAAGGTAGGATTGAAAGCTAATCCTTGAAGGTACTCACGGCATGAATGCGATGTTAAACACGGACTAAGGTAGGATTGAAAGACAGTCTTTATGCGATGCAGAGTGTGGATGAAGCGTTAAACACGGACTAAGGTAGGATTAAAAGCCAAATACCTCAAGCGAGCAAAGACTTCGCTCAATTAAAGTGTGCGGGCGTGCTCTCGGTGGGCTCCGTTGTTGCGAGCCAGTCCCTCGTAGCCTTCCTCAGCACCGCAACCCTGCGAGCGTCTTCCGCCCACGGTGGGTCTGCTCCCTTCCGGGCCTGGACCGGTTCCCGTGGTCAAGGCGAGCAACCTTCCCTCCGGAAGGCGCAACGCCAACGGAGACCCCGCAGGACGATGCCTCACCGTCGGGCTACGAGCTGCACTCGCAACTCAGGAGCCGCCCTCGAGCTTCGCCTCCCGCATGCCGACGGTTTCGGGTCACAGGGGACGCCGAACCCCCCAGGCTAGCCCGCACATTTTAAAGTAAGTCGTTTATAAATATTTCATTTGCTCCTCTACCGCCCTCTCAACTGCCCACTACCGCCCACTGCTGCTCCTCTGATGCTTCAACAGCTCAATCGCAGATGCTTGAACGCCTGAGCCAAGCGATGTCTGGCTGGTAAAGCTGTCGTATGTCTTTGAGGCGGAGCTTGAGCATTGCGAGTCTGCCGATGCCGAGACCCCACGCCAAGACAGGATAGCGAACACCAATTGGGTTCGTGACTTCCTCACGGAAAATACCCGCACCGCCGAGTTCAATCCACCCATGCTCCTTCGTGAAGACCTCCACTTCCACTGAAGGTTCCGTGTATGGAAAATACCCTGGGCGGAATCTCACCCTCGGAAATCCCATTTTTCGGTAAAAAGTCTGCAAAATGCCGAGCAAATCCCTGAAAGTAACGCCTTCATCCATCACGATGCCTTCAAGTTGGTCGAATTCTGGCAAGTGTGTGGGGTCAAGCGTCTCCCTGCGGTAAACACGACCGATGCAAAAGACCTTCACAGGCGGTTCTCTGTGAGATGCGAGGTAGCGGAGCGTAACTGCGGTCGTGTGCGTCCTTAAAAGCATTTCAGAAGCACGCTCGGCGCTCCACACGCCTCCCCAGCCTCTTGAGCGTAGCGAGCCTCCGTGCTCATGAACCTCCTTCACTCGCTCAACTAACGCAGGCTCTGCGTCCAGCGGGCATCGCTTACCCAAATAGAAAGTGTCTTGCATTTCCCTCGCAGGATGGTCTTGAGGCACGAACAACGCATCAAAATTCCAAAATGCCGATTGAATCACATCCCCTTTTATCTCAACAAAGCCCATTTCTGTGAATATTCTTCGCATCTCATCCACTAAACGCTGGTATGGATGCACTTTCGCAGGATATATTTCCTCCGCAGGCAACTTAACATCGTATTCTTTGAGCTTCACTGACCTCCAAGAGCCTGTCCTTATCATTTCAGGTGTTATTTGTGTGACCTCCGCCTCCAACTCCTCCTTCCTCTTCTTCCGCAGGGATGCTCATCTTGACCTCTGTCAGAGAGCGAACTTCCTTTCTTTGCGTGTTTTTGCTGAAAGCAATTTCCTCGCTGCGAGCTCTTTCAATAGCCTTTTCGCAGATGCCTCGCTCAATCCAAGTGAAGAGAGGTGTTCAAGCACCGCTTCCTCTGAAACAGTGCCTTTTCGTAGGAATCTCAACACCTCCTCCTCCGCTTCCTCCTCTTTTTTCTGCTCGTGAACGCTCGCAACGAGCATGCTCTTTCCCTTGCTTTCGTTCAATCCTCGCCCATCCCTTCTTCAGCAGCCAGTTGACCGCAATTTTCGCCTCTCTCTCGCCAAGAGACGCTTTCAAATCCTCTATTGAGCAGGCACGCTCTTTCAGCATATTTAACGCCCTTCGCTCTGGAAGCCCTCGCTCTGCGTATTCCATGCCCTCTTCGGTGAGTCGGTAGAAGACTTCCTCACGCTCCTTCACTTTCACGATAGCCTTTCTCAGCAAGAATGAATGCAATCTGTGAAGCAGCATCCTCTTTCAACCCCGTTCGCTCTGCGATTTCCTTCGGCGTCAGCGCCTCTCCAGCAGCACTCAACGCCTTTAAAACAAGCTTCTCCCTCGCAGTCAGATTCGCCTCTCCTACCCCTCTCACTGCTGAACGCTCACCGTCCTTCCGTCTGTGGAAAAGTGTGGTTCGGTAATATATCCCTTCTATTTCCTTCAGCATAGGTCATTCCTTCTCTTTAGCTCTTTATTTTCCTCCATATTCCCTTTCATTTACTCTTCATCTCTCTTTTCACGAATTTTCCCTGCTTGCATGCTCGCATTAGATTTTCTTTGCCCTCTTCGCTCTCTCCGTTCAGAAAAGTTCCCTCTCAAGCACTGTGATTTCACCGCCTTTTGAGTAAATTCGCTTCACTCGCATGCGCTTGAACCTGTGAGGGAATTTTTCAGAGGCGGAAGGATGTGCTTCCTCAAGCTCAATAAGGTTAAAAGAGGGCAGAATGCGGTATTTCACACGATTAGTGCATGCGGTTCCGGCATTAAGAACGACCATTTCGTTGAGCGACCACACCCAAGAGACATGCTTGTGTCCGCAGAGTGCGATTTGAACGCCGCAGTCGCAGAGAAGCTTGAGGACATCGCCGGCATCCGTCAGCACATTTCGCTCACGACCCGTGTAAGGCACGGGCAACAAATGGTGGTGCAACGCAAAAATCTTCAAGTCTTCGCCAGCCTCCTCAAAGCTCTTCTGAATCCACTCGTATTTCTCCCTGCCGACATGCCCCTCGTCAAGGTCAGGCTGCGTCGAATCAACTGCAACGACGGTCACGCCCTCGTGCCGAAGAACCTTAAACCTCGCACCGAAAAAGTCTTCAAAGCACAAATATCCCACATTGCGAGCATCGTGATTCCCAGGAACGACAACAAGCCTCTCGCACTTCAACCGCTCAACATACTTCTTCGCTCGCTCAAACTCAAAAGAGTAGCCACTTTCCGTCAAATCACCCGTCAGCACAACGATTTCAGGCTGCAATTCCTCCACTCGCTCTATCACTCGCTCCATCAAATCGGGAAGAAAATGCGGCTCCGCCACATGTATGTCGGAAATATGCACAATCTTCATTCATATCACCTATCCCGTCATGCCTTCTTCATATTTTCTCTCACGCCTTTAAAAGCTTGACAGCAGAAGGAAGGCGACGAAGCCGAAGATTGCGGATAGCGGTATTGTAATAATCCAAGCGGTGACCATTTTCCCGACTTCTGACCAGCGAACACGCTCAATGCTCTGAAAGAAAGAGCCTCCAATCACGGAAGAGCCTATGACATGTGTTGTGCTTACAGGCATTCCCACGAGAGATGCAGCTGTGACTGCGATTCCCGCACCTGTCTCCGCAGAGAATCCGTGCTTCGGCTCAAGCTTCGTGAGGCGCCAGCCGAGTGTGTGCATGACTCTCCATCCAAAGAGAAATGTGCCGATGCCCATGCAGAAACCGCATGCGAGTTTGACCCAAGCAGGCACGACGAATGCAGGAAGGAAGCCAGAAATGAACAAAGCCATCGTGATGACGCCCATTGCGTTCTGCGTGTCGTTCATCCCGTGACTGAAAGCCATGAATGATGCGGAGAAAATCTGACCCTTCTTGAAGAACTCTTCAGCCTTCACGGATGGCGTCCCCTTAAAAAATAAGAAAAGCGTCCAGCTCACAGCAGCGAAGAGCAGCGAGCCTGCAAGAAAGCCGACTGCGGGACCGAGAAAAATCGCCAAGAAAACTTTGTCTGTGAGAACATGCCAGCGGATGACTGCGAGACCGCCTGCGGATATGCCTGCACCGAGCAGACCGCCGACAAGCGAGTGCGTAACGCTGATTGGAATGCCGAAGCGTGTGCATAGAAAAGTCCAAGCGATAGCACCGAACACGCCTGCTGCGAGGACAGTGAGACCTGTTTGAGGCTCTGCGGTGAGAAAATCAGGGGAAACGATGCCTTTTCCGATAGTTTTCGCCACTTCCGTCGTTGCGAATGCACCCGCAAGGTTGAATGCAGAGGCGAGAAGCAACGCCTGCATCGGTGTCAGTGCCTTCGTCGCTGTAACTGTTGCGATTGCATTCGCCCTATCGTTCGCTCCGTTCAGAAAATCGTAAAACAACGCTAAAATAATCGTCAGAATAATAAGCCAAAACATACTCCTCTCACGACGCTCTCTTCACACCTGCTACGCCCTCTCACGCCCTCTCCTACGCCTCCCTGCTTCTCCTCCTCTCCTTCTCCACATTCTCCGTTCCGCTCTGCTGCTTGCTCTCCGCTCTGTTGCACGAAAAAGCGTCAAATTCCGCCCTTCACTCTGAAAGTCTCAAGGATATTTGCGACATCCTCGCACTGGTCCATCGTGTCCTCAAGGATGTCCACGACCTCTTTCAGCAAAATACGCCTCTGCAATTCATTCGCATCGCTGATAGGAGCGGTCATCAGTGCTTTGAGCCATTTCCGGTTCAGAATGTCCGCTTTGTTCTCCAACTCATTTATGCGAACGCAGCACGTCTCAAGCGTCTCACAGTCCTCTCTCAGCGAACGAAGGCATAAAACGCCTCGCTGAATCTCTCTCGTCGCTTCCAAAATAATGGGCGAGAAATCCCTGACAGGCTCGGGAATCTCACGAAATTCCACGAATGCGAGGCGAGATACCGCCTTCTCAATGCCGTCTACGACATTATCAAGGTTGTGAGCGAAGTATCTGATGTCGCCCTTCTCCTCCGTAACTCGTGTGTGGTCATATAGCAATCCCTGAATGATTTGATGCACAATCTCATCCGCCTCCTCTTCAATCATGCGCAAATCCTTGCTCACTCGCTCAAGCGACGCAGAATCCAGCGAGTCAAGCATCTCAGCAGCACGCACCGCCTTCGCAGCAAGCCCCTCAAGAAGGTCAAAAAACTTCCTCTCACGAGGCAGAAACTTCTCCAATACCGCACCGAACACACAGAAAGCTCGCAAAGCCCTCATGAAACGCACCTCCACCCCCACTCTCTCACTCCCGCTTCTCTCACTCCCCGCTTCCTCAGCTCCGCACCACCACATACATATTCGCCTCTCTACTTATATAGAAAGTGCAATGAGTATTTAAAATTTGCTGAATTTTTTTCGTCATGCACTCAAATATATGCACGCCTCGCATCACCGCATCATGCATAAAGGGGGGGAAATATCCCTTAACGCTCACAAATGATGATAAAAGAGGGGAGTTTTCCATATATGATGTCCATTTTGCGAACTTTGAAGTAATTTACCGCTAAATCGTGCAATTTTTGTGATGCTGTGAGCAGAACAGCCCTCTTCCAATGGTATTCTTTCAAATTTTGGATGAAATTTTTGTAGAGTTTTGCCACTTTCTTCGGACTTCCGAACCTTAATCCGAATGGAAGGTTCGCAACAATCCTGTCGTAGTCCAATTTTATCTTTGTTGCATCCCCTTCAAAGAATTTTACGCTCACTCTCGCCGCATCCGCATTCATTCTCGCACCTTCTACATGCTTTGGTGAGACATCACTGCCGTAAATTTCCAAATTTTTATGCTCAATTCTCTCATCTACACGCTCCTTTTCCTCTCTAAATGCATCTAAAGGTAGGAATTTCAAGCGCCAGAAGAGGAAATCTCGCAAGAAATTAGGCATTTTGCATGCGTATCTCGCAGCCTCTATCGGAATTGTGCCTGAGCCGCAGAAGGGGTCTATGAATTTCTCATGCGATTTCCACGCTGAAATTCTGACCATTGCGTATGCTATTGATGCTTTAAGCGGTGCAGGATGCTGATACACACGGTATTTTCGCTTGTGTAACGATTCACCTGTTGTATCTATGCCTATCCAGAACCTATTATCGACGACACCTGCGGAAATAACAACATCAGGATGCTTCAAATTCACCTTCAAACGCTTTCCTGTGCTTTCAGAAAATGAATCAATGACCCCTTGACCCACTTGCGATGCGACATCTAAAGATGTGAAATCATGTGAGCCTTGCGTTGCGAACCTTGAGGCGACGACCGCAAATGTTTGCTCCTCACTGATGAATTTCGCAAAGTCTATTTCCTTTGTTGCCTCGTATATTTCGTGAAGCGTTGAAAACTCTCCATAATTCAGCAGTATGATGACCCTATGAAGCGAATTTGAGCAGTAGTTCAGCGTGAAAATCGCCTTTTCATCCGCTTTAAATTTTATTCTACCTTGACCTCCGACAGTTGTAAGCGTATCTCTCTCCGCTTTCACACCCACTAATTCTTCCACTTCATTTATCGCAATCTCTTCTAAACCCCTGACTGTCGTCGCTATGAGTTCATACATCATTTGAGACTGTTGAGCTGAAATATCTTTTGAAGAACTTTCCGATGCCCTCAAAAAATTCAATTTCCTCATTCTTCAGGACTTTGTAGCCGCTTTCAATCGCTTCGCTGACATGCTTTCCGAGAGAACAGCCAAGCAAGTTCCTCTTATCCGAAAGTAATTCAACGACAGAACGATATTTACGCTCAAATTCTGCGAAAAGCCTACCATTTTCGTCAATCCTAACGATGTGATTGAGTGCGAGATGCTTCCTTTTGAAGCGTTCAGCATGCACTTTAACAGTAACAGGAGGACCTTCTCGCCTCTGAATCGCAGGAAGCTCGCCAAATACTTCAAAAAGCAGGAATGCTTTCCCCCCTTCTGCGCCGAAATCGTGCCGAAAAACAACAAACTCGTTCCTCTCTATTAACTTACGAACGGAAATTGCTGCTTTACGCAACTGCGGAAAAAGGATGTCATCCACGACCGGTGGAGCGTCAAATACGAGCATCACGAAGTCCGTGCCTCGC
Source organism: Candidatus Methanophagales archaeon (assembly GCA_024699715.1). Taxonomy (GTDB): domain Archaea; phylum Halobacteriota; class Syntropharchaeia; order Alkanophagales; family Methanospirareceae; genus Methanospirare; species Methanospirare jalkutatii. The sequence goes on along the minus strand of JANPRD010000002.1, from coordinate 5,538 downwards.
TCTTTCACCTTGCGTAGAAACGCCTCTTTGCTCATTTCCGCCTCCTCTGCCTCTGTGAAGAAGAATCTTTGCGAAGGCTTCCGCAAGAAAGAGCGGGCTGCGTCTATGAACCTGCAGAAAGCGAATGTTGAGAGCGCTGCGGCAACATTCCTCTTCGGGTCAACAGGGTCTATCACAATTAGAGGCTCTTTTCCCTCGCTTTTGTATGTTCCATGCTTCTCAATGTCTATGCGTGTGCCGAATTTCCAGTGGGATGCTTCCTTTAACAAATTAATAAACGAGCCGTAATGTAAAATTAGCAGCTCACATAGATAACCTGAGAAGCCCATCGTCTTCAGTTCGGAGCCGTAAATGTCTAAGGCACGCAAAAACTGCTTCAACAACAGAACATCGTCCTCCAATCCCTTTATTCGCTCCTTCAAATAGTCGTTGTGGAAAGGTGTGCGGTCTACCGCTGATTTTATCGCAGACGCACTTCGCACCGCAAAGCAAGGCACTAAATCCGCCTCCACTCGCTTCTCCTCTTCATTCTTACCAACAGGAAACTCAAAGAAAGCGTGAATGTAAGGATGCGATGCGTAACGCTCCTCGTATTCAGATGCGACGCTCTTCGCAAGTCTCAAACCTTCAGAACGCAACTCCTCCTCCGAGAACTCTTCAGGGAACAAAATAAATATGTCAATATCCTCTTCGCCACGAATCCAAGTGTTTCTCGCAACAGAACCCACGCATATCGCCCTCGCAGGAATGCCATATTCACGAGCCTTCTCGTTTATCCGCCTGATAATCTGCTCTGTTGCATCCTTAACTCGCTGAATTTCCTCCTTAGATGGCTTTATTCTGCTCAAAACCGCCTCACAAACTCTCCTTTAACTCCTCTTCCCTCGCTATTTCCTCCTCTTCTTCCGCCATTCCCTTGCCTACCGCTCCTCTTTCTGCTCTTCCTGCTTTTCGCTTGTTGCCCGCTCCTGCCATTTCACTGGCTCCCGTTCTCTCAAAGAATTCGTGGGCTTTTGAAATATCCGTTCTCACGCCTCGGTGCATTCCTCAACGCCTCTTCCTGCGGAAGCGAAGGCTCAACCTCGTCCGCTCGCATCACATTTTTCACACCAACAGCATGAAAAGTCGGCTCAACTCCCTCCGTTTCAGCCTCATCCAAAATGGAAAAGAATTCAAGAATCTCGCTCAACTGCTCTGCGAACTTCTCCTTCTCCTCATCGCTCAATTCAATCCTCGCAAGCCAACACAAATGCTCAATATCCTCTTTCTCTATCATTACCCCTCACTTTCCTGATTTTTCGCCTTTCCTTACATCCTCACTCATTCACTCATTCACCTATTCACCCTCACTTTCCTCAACATCAACTCCCTCTTCCTCAATCCTTTCAATCTCAGCAATGAAATCTTCACATTTCTTTTGCATTATTCTTGCAGCAGACGCAACGATTTCATCAACGGGGAGAGAGCCGTCGCTCTCAACGAAAAACACGAAAGCGTCTTCAGAGGCGGAGACACGAATCGCCTTTGCTCCTCGCAAGCATCCTCGCAGAGCCTGCAGAGGGAGCATTCATTCACCGCAGCGCTCACAACTGCAACGCCTCGCTCAACCGAAAGGATGTTACGGGGGCATGCATCCACGCAGAGACCGCAGCCGTTGCACGCATCGGAAATCTCAATCTTCGGCATGTTCTTGAAGCCGCAAGCGGTCACGGGTTGCCACTTCGCATGTTTTTTTCCTGTGCCGAGACGAGCCTTCGCAACTAAAGATATGCGCTGCCTTGCGATGTCTCTGAATGTTCCGACCTCACGAGCCTTTGAGAACAGCTTCACAATCGGAATGTTCTCGTAAGCGACACGCACCCTGCTGTCAAGCGACTCCAAGTCACGAGAATAAACCGTGATTGAGCCTTCCGTTTCAGGGCTTACCGCTTCTAAACGCAACTTCGCCTCGCACTTCTCACAACCTTCTCCGCCACACTCGCACTCCTCCGCAGGCACGAAATTTCTTAAGTCTGAAGGTGAGACCTTGAGCGGAATCAGAGCGAGACGAAGCGCCAACTGCTCATCGTAAAGCAGCGAAGAGTTCTCGTGAATCTCCACCTCATCAATCGCAAGCTTCGGCACTTCCGCAATCATCGCCCTACGCAGCGAATTCGCAAAACCCGCTGAAACTCCTGAAAGCACAAAACGAACTCGCTCCGGAGAACGCTCAAGAAACTCCAACTCCATTTCCACGCTTCACGCTCCCTCACTACTCGCAACTCCGCCTTTCAGACACGCCTGCCCCGCTTTCCTCCGGGGCGTTTTGTGCCGTCGTGTGGAATGGGCGTGACATCCTCAATCCTTCCGATGCGGAGACCTGCCCTTGCGAATGCACGAATTGCTGCTTGAGCGCCCGGTCCTGTTGAGCGAGAGCGGTGTCCGCCCGGCGCCCTCACCTTAATATCAATCATGCGGATGCCCATTTCTTTCAACCTCTCTGCAATCTGGAGTGCAAGTTTCATCGCAATATAAGGAGAACTTTCGTCCCTATCCGCCTTTGCGAGCATGCCACCTGAGCCTTTCGCAAGCGTTTCCGCACCTGTAATGTCCGTAACTGTGATAATTGTGTTGTTAAATGATGAGTAAATATGAGCAACAGCCCTCCTCTCCACCATTTTTACCCCTCCCTTTTACTTCCATTCACAAAATTTAACCCTCAATCTCCTACCGCATGCTCTCCTTCTTCTGCTGCTCTTTCCGCTGTTGTTGCAGATGCGGATTCAGCGGCAGTGGCTTCAGCCAGAGCCATTTTACCGTAGTAGCCGATTTTCTGCTCTTCATCAACGCTGACGATGTAAGAAGGCACGGTTACCTTGCGACCTGCGACGGAGATATGCCCATGCACAATCAGTTGGCGAGCATGCTTCGGCGAATTTGCCAGTCCTTTCTTGAAAACAAGCGTCTGAAGGCGTCGCTCAAGCAAGTCCTCAACGGTCAAACCGAGAACATCATCCAACGACGCCTCCTCCAAGGATTTGCGCAGGATGCCTCGCCGAATGAGAGCGGAGAGCATTTCCTTTTCCTTCCGTTTTGTATGCTCGGTGGCTTTTCCCGTTGCAATCTCTGCAAGTATTTTCCTTGCTTCTCGCCTGTATTTTTTCACCGTAGTGAGAGCCCTCCAAAGCTCCCGCTTGTTCTTCAGCCCGTATTTCTCAACAATCTCACGCTCCTCTTGAATGCGCTTTGCCTCCCACGGCTTCCTCGGCTTCTCATACTTCTTACGACTCCTCTTTGGGTCCCCCATTTCTCATCCCCTTTCTTTTCCCACCGTCTTGACTTACCCGCTAATGCACTACACACCACTACACCAACGCAAACTATCTTTTCCTTCTCACGACGCCCACAACGGGACCCTTGCGTCCTGTTGACCTTGTCCGCTGACCTCTGACTTTCAAGCCACGCTCGTGTCTGATGCCTCGGTAGCAGCGAATCTTGCGCATGAAATTGATGTCTTCTCTTATGCGAAGAGGCAGTTCTGCGCCGAGAATGTGCAAGTTTTCGCCTGTGAACAGGTCTTTACGCCGATTCAGCATCCAATCTGGAAGCCTCTTCTCTACATTCTCCAACGCCACTCGCAATCGCTCAATCGCCTCGTCGGGAAGTGAGCCTATTCTCGCCCCCGGGTCAACCCTCGCAATCGTTGCGACTGCACGAGCAATCCTCCTTCCAACGCCTTTTATTCCGCAGAGGGCATGCTCAACCGTCCTGTGACCGTCCAAATCCGTGTCAAGAAGCCTGACGATGTATTTGAACTGCTCAGCGCCTTCTCCTTCGCCTGCTGTCTTCTCTTCCTCCGCCTCTGCAATTTCCGCTTTCCCTTCGCTTTCCGCATCAGGCATTTCAACACCCACACCTACACCTCATTCCTTACGAACACTCGCTCGCAAACATTACTGCTCTATCTTCCTTCTCTCTTATGCAGCGCCGAGGAAGGGATTCGAACCCTTGCGCCCCTTTCGGGACACAGGCTCTCTGTGAGACACACTCCAGGCCTGCGCCTTAGTCCGCTCGGCCACCTCGGCACGCTTTATTAACTTTCAACGCAATCATTTAACTTTTCTTGCCTTCCTCCTCCTTAACCCCCACTACCGCTTCCTTCCGCCTCCTCCTTTTTCTGTTTTCGCTTCTTCCAAACGCTCGGATATGTTTTTCGCTTGAGTAGCACCTTATGAACACGCACACAGACGCCTTCGCTTGCGTTCAGCATTTCTTCACCGCTCATTTCCGCCGTTCCTACTGCGATAATTTCGCCACGCTGCGTGAGCAGAATGCTGTGGGCGCCTTTCTCCAAGCCCTCGCTCACTCTCAAAACGCCAGGTGCATACAGGCTCGCACCGTGACAAATTGCGTCCACTGCCGTGTCCTTCACAACAACAAAAGGCAAATTCATGCGGAACAAAGCATCCTCAACGGGACGCACATATTCACGCAAAAGAGACGCTTCGCCGTTCTCCTCCCAAAAAACGAAAGCATCCTTCAAGTCATGCAGTCTGACGCAGTCCTCTTCTGTGAAAGGAAACGCTTTAGTCCTGCGTAGTTGAAGCATGTGAGCGCCGACGCCGAGAGCAAGCCCGATGTGGTGGCAGAGCATACGAATGTAAGTGCCTGCTTCGCATCCAACCGTGAGCAAAACATCACGCCCCTCAATCTCATTCACACGAATGTAATGCACTTTTCGCACACGAATGCGACGGCGAACCGCACTCTTCAACGGCGGTCGCTGGTAAATCTCCCCAGTGAACTCTTCACACACCCGCTTCAAATCCTCCTCACTAAAATCATCGTGAATATGCATCACGCACACATACTCCTTCTCTCCTCCGACGAAAAAATCCATCAATTTCGTCGCAGAGCCGAGCAGAACAGGAAGAACGCCCGTCACTTTGGGGTCAAGCGTGCCTGTGTGCGATGCTTTTCTCACGCCAAGAATCTCCTTCACCCACAAGACGACTTCATGCGATGTCGGTCCCGCAGGCTTGTCAATCACAACAAAACCGCAGTGCAAAATCTCATTCAACGGTCGCTCCTCAGGCGGAATTCCACACCGACGCTCAATGCTCTCTCTTCTCTCTCCTTCCGCCCCCATGAAATTATGCATATATTTTGAATGCGGGAATCCATTTATGCCTCTTCCCGTTCGCATCCACGAATTCTTCACATCTCACGATGCTCCCATCCAAAGTCTCAAGCACTTCCTCGTGAAATATTTGTGGGTAAGAGCCTGTCTTTATTGTGAAATTGTATTCTTTTCCCGCTTCAAGCGTGAAAGTTCTGTTAAAGTGCAAGATATTCCAGTCTTCGCCACCGTAGCCATTCCAAGTTGCATGAGCGTCAACACCGTTCCCCCATATTCGCACATATTCAGCATGTCCCCCTGTTCCAACGCATGGATAAATAAAAATTTTGCTCACTGTGATGTCATTCGCAGGGATAATTGTGCCGTTGTGCGTGCCGAATATGCTTGGATAGGGGTGAGGGCTTTGACCCGTGTCAATA